>JAAUZV010000013.1 GCA_014804425.1 Lachnospiraceae bacterium | reverse complement strand
GTTAGTCTAATTATAGCAGTTCTCAGCAAAATGTGCCTTATAAAAATCAATAAAATCAGAAAAATTTAAAGGGCAGTGGAATTTACCCTTGCACTGGAATTTAAAATTTCAAGTTAGCACTTTTTAACGAGGTCTCATACTATAAACTATAATCATTATGAGGTCAGCTATGAATACGCTTCTTTCATTTCAGGATGTTCAATATCATTATCACACTATATCGGGTGAGACGCAGGCGTTAAAAAATATTTCTTTTACCGTTCATGAGGGAGAATTTTTTTCAATCGTCGGACCCTCCGGCTGTGGAAAGACGACGTTGTTGTCCATGATCGCGGGGCTGATCAAACCGCAGTCCGGCGCGCTTCATTTCGCGGACAGCTTAAAAAACAATCCTTCCGGAATCGGCTATATGTTACAGCACGACCAGTTGTTTGAATGGCGCACGATCTATAAAAATGTTCTGTTGGGACTGGAGCTGCGCCATAAAAATACAAAGGAGCGGCGCGAGGCGGCAAAAGAACTGCTTCGCCAATACGGACTGGAACCGTTTCAAAACAGCTATCCGGACGAATTATCCGGCGGCATGCGCCAGCGCGCGGCACTCATACGGACACTCGTCTGTGATCCGGAGCTGTTATTGCTGGACGAACCGTTTTCGGCGTTAGACTATCAGACACGGCTGACGGTTTCTTCCGATATTGTAGATATTATCAAACAGGAAAAAAAGACCGCGATTCTTGTCACGCATGATCTGTCTGAGGCAGTTGCGCTCTCGGATCGCATTTTAGTGCTTTCCGCACGCCCGGCGACCGTGCTGCGCGTGATGGATATTCATCTTACCAAACAGGGAACAGGGGCAGCCGCCGCGCGAAAGGCTCCTGAATTTTCTGCATATTTCAATGAATTGTGGGAGGAACTTCATGGAAAAGAACAATAGAAAGTCACCCGAACAGATCCTATATGAAAAAAAATGGAAACGAAACCGGATGTTGAACAGAAGCATACAGATTCTCGTGTTTCTGTTCTTTTTCATTCAGTGGGAGGTAACAACGGCGCTCGGCATGGTGGACTCGTTTTTTTTCAGTTCGCCGTCCCTGATCGTTAAAAGTCTGCGGACTTTAATCAAAAATAACGGACTCCTTATGCACATCCGCGTCACATTGCTGGAAATTCTCTTAAGCTTTGCGCTTGTGGTACTCATCAGTCTCGTCATTGCCGTGCTTTTCTGGTATTTTGACAGATTATCCACAATATTTGAACCTTATCTCGTCGTATTAAACAGTCTGCCGAAATCTGCGCTTGCGCCGCTCTTTATCGTTTGGCTCGGTACCGGTATGAAGACGATCATTGTCGCCGGCATCAGCGTTGCGGTTTTCGGTGCGATCATCAGCCTATACACCGGCTTTAAGCAGACTGATGAGGGGAAAATCCGTCTTATATATGCGCTCGGAGGAACAAAACGTGATGTGCTGAGGAAAGTCATTTTACCGGGCAGCATCCCGCTGATCATCAGTACGATGAAGGTCAATATCGGGCTTTCGCTCGTCGGTGTCGTGATCGGAGAATTTCTCGCCGCACGATGCGGACTCGGTTATCTGATCATTTACGGCACACAGACCTTCAAAATGAGCATGGTCATTACCTCGCTCGTTCTTCTCTGCCTGATCGCGGTTCTGCTTTTTGTCATCATTGATCTATTTGACAGACTGATAAACCGCAAAAAAAGTTCCGCATAAAGCGGAACTTTTTTAAGCTCCCGGCCGGACTCGAACCGGCGACCTACGCATTACGAATGCGTTGCTCTACCAACTGAGCCACGGAAGCCTGTCACAACGAATACTATTATATCGGCTTTCTATCATTTTGACAAGATGTAACTTCAATTTTTTTGAAATTTTTTTGTTGTAAGAAAAGAACATCCTTCCATCACAATGGCGGATGTTCTTTTCTTACCTGATAATCAGCATTTGCGAAGGCATTTTCATTGCCTGTCACTTTCCCTGATGCTCCCCTTGCCGAAAGTTCATGCGTGCGGCAGACTGCCGCCACGAAACATGTTTTGGAAAATGAGATATGCTCACTATGTTTGCGCTTGATTTTCTGCTGACATGATATTATACCACACATGAAATATGGTTACAATTGTATCCCGTCCGATACGTCCTTGCTTTCCCATTCCGCATTGTCAATAAGGATTACAATTCCCTTTCCCTTCATCCTGCTTCCCGCTTACGCTTATTCATAGATTGCCCATTTCCTACGGCTCTGCAAATACGCTTTTGCGGCAAGCACGAGCGACGTATAAAGAAAAAGCTGTATGATCATAGATCCCATTTCGGCGGTGAAAAACATCTCTTTGTCGTACACCAGCCGCAGCAGCTTCGCGATCGGCGGAAATATCCAGAACAGATATTTGATGATCGGGATCATAGACAATTCCTGCCGTAAAAATATGCCTGCAATTGTGCCGAGCATCAACAGCGCAGCGGGCACGCGCCGTCCTATTATCTTCGGCTGAAACAGACCGCCGATCTCGTAGCCGCAAAGCGCCACAAACAGATGAAGGAACAGAATTGCGGCCAGATCGGTGACAATCCTCGAAAGTTTCCCGCTGCCAAGCAACGATATAATACTCGGATACAGCAGGATCAAAACCGTATACTGAACTGCAAGCAGTACAAGCAGCAGTTCTCTTGAAATATAACATTTCACTGCGCTTCCGCTTTTCATCATTAAAATCGCCTGCATGTTATCCCGGCATAGTTTATAAGCGTAAAATCCATCCAATAAAGAGATTGCAAAAAGAAGCGCCGTGGAAATCACAAAGCAGTGCGAAAAAAGGAATATCGATAATACATAAAGCAATCCGGAGTAGACCAGTATAAACGTAAACGGAAGTAAAAAATGAAACTTCGACATATACATCAAATAATTAAAGCGCAGTAGTGCCTTCATTGTGTTTCTCCTTTATCTCGCCATGTTCAATATGCCAGATTTTATCAACCAGTGCTTCCCAGCCCTCTATTTCGTCGCGATGAGAGCAGGCCATCAGAATTGCCGTATTCTGCTGCTTTAATTTCATCATGTCCGCAAATAACAGCTTACGCGCATCATGATCAAGTCCTATAAACGGTTCATCCATAAACAGCAGATCGCACGGTTTCAGCATCGCCTGTGCCAGCATGAGCTTCCGATAGACACTGTCGGAAAGCTTACTCACAGCAACATTCTCAAGCCCTGACAGATGATAGTGTGCAAACATTGCCCTGCACACCGTTTTTGCCTCCTGACTGGAATAGCCATCGACTTTTGCCAAACTGAACAGAAATGCAAATGCAGACAATCCGATGTCTTTCTCAACATCCGCCGGTTTAAACTGCTTCGACAGCTCGGGATGTAACCACACAGTTCCCATTGTCGGCCGTGCCATACCGGAAAGCAGCCGGATCAGTGTTGTCTTTCCGCTGCTGTTATCTCCCGTGATCAGTACACACTCTCCTGCACGCAGTGTAAGCGCCGCCTTCCTGATAACGGGACGCCCCCGATAGATTTTGTACACTTCCTTTGCTTCCAGTATTTTCTCTTTTTTGTTCATTCTCTTTTCCCTGCTAACATGAGTGGCAAAAAAAGAAATGACTCCGTAAAGAATCATTTCTTTTTCAAGACGGTATTTAGGATTGTTATTCGATTGGTATCACTGCTGTCACGCAGCCGTTCGCATCACTGATGTAGAGTGTGCCGCTGATCTCCAACTGTTGATTGATGATCAAACGTCCCTCTGCATCAAACAGATAGAGGAACTCTCCGATCTGGTGCAATCCGACATACATTTGCCCTGTTGCCGGGTCAAAGCAATACATTGAGTCACCGATGATTATCCATCCCTTTGCCATCGCTCCCGTCGCCGGGTCAAAATAGTATACGGAAACGCCGTCGCTTACAAAGCCGACCTGACGCTTACCTTCCGCATTAAAGAAATACGTCTCACCGCCGATGTTCTGCATTCCGAACTGCATTCTGCCGTCCGTACCCATGTAATACACATCGCCGCCGACAGCGATCAGTCCTGTCTGCATCTGTCCGCTTTCATTTGTATAGTAGATACCGGTGCCATCGTTGATAAAGCCGAACGCCATCTTCGCATCCGCCGGATTGAAGTAATAGAGCTGACCGCCGATATTCTGCCATCCGAACTGCAGGTATCCGTTCTCATTAAAGTAATACAAATCCGAAGCGATTGCCGATAAGCCGATCGCCATATGACCATCCTCGTAGAAATAGAACAGATTGTCTGCCGCAAGCCATCCTGTATACATACAGCCGTTCGTGTCAAACAGATAGATCGAATCTCCGATCTGCTGCATGCCGATCGCCATTTTTCCTTCTGTTCCGAAATAATAGATATTACCCGCTAACGTCTGCCATCCGAACTGCATCAGACCGTTCTCATCAAAATAGTAAATGCTGTCTGCAAGCTGTGCAAGACCGGAAACACGCCGTCCAAACGCATCGACGTAATAAATGCCGCCGTTAAACTGAACCAGACTATTGGTCCTCATCTTATAGTTCTCATAAAAATAGTAAAATCCCTTGCGGAACACAAAGCCGTTTGCAACAATGCTTGCGGATAAATCCTTATACTGATAGTCAATATCGACAGCTCCGGCGATCCCCGGAATAGCACCCTTGCTGGACGCCTGCCAGAACGCCGCGTCTTCAATGTCACAGGACGTATTGTACTGCGCAACCCATTTGTCATACGCAATCGGTCCGATATAATTCATATACCAGTTTTTACTGCCATATACAATCGGATAATAACCCGCACTCTCAACGATCGCACAAAATGTATTTGCGATCTCCGCAAGCTGTGCGGGTGAAAGCGTGCGTTGTACGGAATCCTCAATGTCAATGGCGACAGGCATGCTGATCGTATAGTTCGAGATTGCCTGAATCACAAATAACGCTTCCTCAGCCGCCTCCTGCGGTGTTGTCGCATACGAATAAATATAAACGCCGGTCTTAACGCCGTTTGCTGCGGCCTGTCTCATATTCTGGTCAAATTTTGTGTCGATGCCGTATCTGACAGAACCGACCCTGACAAAGGCATACTGCACACCGCAGGCAGCTACCGCTGCCCAGTTAATATCTCCTTGATACCTTGATACGTCAATGCCAATGCTGATCGCCGTACCCTCATTCTTCGCCTCAACCTGCAGATCCCCCACGGGAAGCATACAGATACAGCATAACAGCGCAAGCATGCGACGGATCCCTTTTGTAAAGAGGCGGCCCGCTTTCCGTTCCCTTTCTTTCGTTATTCTCATTCCTTATGTACTCCATTCCATTTTTCAGCTATTGTTTACGTAGTTTCTCAAACTCCTCAATATAGCGGATCAACAGTTCCACGGAGCCTTTCACCCCGAGCTTTGCGCTGTTTAACGTTAAGTCATAGCTGTCCGCCCTGCCCCATTTTTTTGAAGAATAATAATTATAATAGCTTTGACGCTGTTTATCCTTTTTGATCATCATATCCTTCGCCTTCGCGGCCGTAAGCTGATGACTCTCCATGATATTTTTCAGCTTAAAATCCTCGTCCGCACTGATAAAGACATGCACACAGTTCGGATAATCGGCAAGCGCATAATCCGCACATCTTCCGACGATCACACACGGTCCCTCATTCGCGATCTTCTTGATCGTATCAAACTGCGCAAGGAATACCTTCTGACTGATCGGCATATCCACAAAAGAAGATGCGTTATAGCCGAACGAGTAGGTATCCATCACCAGATTATATAAAAAAGAATTGGTCGGACGCTCATCGTTACTCTTGATCATCTCCTCGCAAAAACCGCTTTCCTTTGCAGCCCGTGTCAACAGTGCCTTATCATAATATGCAATCCCGTAATGCTCCGCCAGCTCCCTGCCAATCTCATGACCATTAGAGCCAAACTGTCTTCCAATCGTAATAATCGTTTCCATCTTTCACACCTCATTTCTTATTTAACTGTAAGAATAGTATATGTGATATTCTGCATTCTTTCAACCGAAATACCAATCTTACAGAAATTACCGCTATTCTTCGACAAAATCCTCCTGACGCAGGCCACCGTCACAAAAATCACAGAATGTTCAGTAAATGCTGAAAATATTCCGGCAGTGGAGCGTCCGTTTCAATATACTTCCCGCTCCTCGGATGAATAAAGCCGAGCAGCTTCGCATGTAATGTCTGTCCTTGCAGATGAAACGGGCATTTCCTCATCCCGTACACCTCATCCCCTAAAAGAGGATGCCCGATACTCGCCATATGGACACGGATCTGATGGGTCCTTCCTGTCTCCAAACGGCATTCCACATAAGTATAATCGTCAAAACGTTGTAAAACCCGATAATGCGTAACAGCGCGCTTCCCATTCACCTCCTGAACTGCCATTTTTTTACGGTCCTTTGCATCCCTTCCGATCAGGGTATCGATCACGCCGGTCTCCTGCCTGATCCTACCGTGGCAGATCGCATGATACGCCCTTGTCACCTGATGCTCTTTCAACTGCTGCGCAAGAGAAAGATGCGCCGCATCATTCTTGCAGATGATGACGGAACCGGTCGTATCCTTATCAATGCGGTGTACGATACCGGGACGCAGAACACCGTTGATCCCCGAAAGACTATCCCCGCAATGATACATAACGGCATTGACAAGCGTGCCGTCATAATGTCCCGCAGCGGGATGGACGACCATCCCCTTCGGTTTATTGACCACAAGTACATCTTCATCCTCATATAAAATCGCAAGCGGGATTGGCTCAGGCTTTATATCCGGCTGCACGGAATCAGGAACACATATGGTAAGCTCGTCTCCTTCCGCGACTCGCGCGCCCGCTTTCACCGGTGTCCCTTCGATCGTCACCCCGCCCGCTTTGATCTGCTTTTGAATATAAGAGCGCGAAAGAAAATCGACCAGCACAGTCAACGCCTTGTCCACCCGTTCTCCCGATAGCTCGCCGGATACCTGAAACCGATATTCCTTCATAGCGTCTTATCCCTGCTCCTTGTCCTTTTTTACAGGTTCATTTTTTACCTCACGGTACTTCTTCGGACGAACACTCAAAAAGCGAAGCTCCTCATCCTTATATACGAACAGCAGAAAAATCGCGAGCAATATCGTCGCACAGGTCACATAAATGTCTGCCACATTAAAGATCGGGAACCGGATCAACACAAAGTACAGAAAATCAACCACATAATCGCAGCGGAACCGGTCTATCATATTGCCGACCGCGCCCGATGCGATCAAAACGCAGAAGAAATTCATGCTGCGGTACCGTTTCTTGTCAGGCATGCGGAACAGCACATAGCAGATTGCTGCAAGGATCACCACCGCAATAAAAATGAAAAATACCTTTTGGTTCTGCAGCATACCAAACGCCGCACCCCGGTTTTCCAGATAGTGCAGTTCAAACACGCCGTCAATGATCGGCACAGGCGCACGATCCTTTAATTGCAGCACCGCAAGATATTTGGTCCCCTGATCGATCGCCACCAGCACGATAAACAACAGAAGATCCAATACTAACCGCTTTATTTTCTTTTTGCTCATGCACGCTCATCCTCTTCATCAAAATAGATTTCCTGAACTGCGTCCAGTATTTCCTGCTCCGTAACGCTCGTTTCAATGACAGCCTTTCCGATTTTTTTCAAAAGAACAAAACGGATCTTATCATGCTCCATCTTCTTATCCGACTTTGTGAGTGCTACGATCTTGTCAGGCTCAATATGGTCGATACTGATCGGAAGGTTGAACGGGACAAGCATATCCCGTATCTCATAATATTCCTCCATGGATAACAGCTCTCGCTTCCACGAGATAAAAGCTGCCGCAACAAAGCCTAAAGCGATACATTCCCCGTGCATCAGCTCAAAATTTTTATATTTTTCGATCGCATGTCCGACCGTATGACCGAAATTAAGAAGCGCGCGGTCTCCCTTCTCGGTCGGATCTTTTTCCACGACCAGCTTCTTTACCATACAGCTGCGCATGACCATTTCTTTCAACACATCCGTATCTCTGTCATGAATTTCATACATATTCTCCAACAGCCACTCATAAAACATGGCGTCTTTGATCAGCCCGTGCTTCATCACCTCGGCAAAACCGGAATAAAACTGTCTGTCATCCAGGGTCTTTAACGCCGCGATATTCATGTAGACTAAACATGGCATATAAAATGCACCGACCATATTTTTGTAGCCGTCAAAATCAACGCCCGTTTTGCCGCCGATCGAGCTGTCCGACTGCGCGATCAGCGTGGTCGGTATCTGGATAAAGTCGATGCCGCGCAGATAGGTCGCCGCCGTATAACCGGTAATGTCGCCGACCACCCCGCCTCCGAGCGCAAGAAGCATATCCTTTCTGTCATAATGATGTTCGATCAGATAAGCATAGATCTCACGCACCGTATCCAGCGTCTTAGAGGCTTCTCCCGCCGGAAACGCAAACACATCCACCTGTTTTGCATGCGGGGTAAGCAGCGTAACAAGCGTATCCGCATACAATTCTTTGACATGAGAATCCGTAACGATGCAAAGTCTGCGTGAAGAAATCTCCATCCCCGCAAGCTCCTTTGGCAGCGCATCAAAATCCGTGTGATATACGATGTCATACTTCGGTTTCTTGTTCATCATGACCGTTATCCGTTCTTCCATACCGTATCCTGTTCCTTCCTCTTATTCGTCACTATCAATGCCTTTTGGATATTATTTATATATGTTTTCGTCTTACTATATACTTTTATTATCTGTTTACACTTAAATGATTCAAAAAACTTCCCGCTTCCGATGAACGTCTGCGGGAAGTTTTCTTTTTCATGTTCAGTTACCGCCGTCGTTATGCCTTTCCAAGCTGGTTATTTATTCCTGATCGGCACGTCAAAGGAGCCGCTCAATATCTCTTGGAAATCACCGGATATATCCACACTCGCAGGCGTGATGATAAAAATATAATGAGATATTTTTTGGAGATTACCCTTGATCGCATAGGTCGATCCTGACGTAAAATCAATAATGCGCTGCGCAATATCTACGTCCAGACCCTCTAAATTCAAAACAACAGTCCTGTTTGATAACAGTGTATCGGTGATCTCCCTTGCCTCCTCCACGGATGTCGGCTTAATCACGCAGACCTCCATGCCGTTTCCGGAAGAACGCCTTGTCTGCTTCATCGGCGTTACTTTTGAAACAGGCTTCTTCGGTGCTTTTTCTTCATAGTCATTATCGTCATAATCGCGTTCCCGCTCCCGATAGCTGCTTCTTTGCGGCTTCTCATCCAGAGGCTCATCACTTTCGTAATCATCGTAATAATCATCCTCATCCTCAGGATTCAGCTTCATCGCGTTAATAAACTTGTCCATTACACCCATATCAATACCTATGCCTTTCCAATAGCTATCGGTTCTCCTACCTTAACCATACAGCTTTATTATCATTGTTTTTTGCTTCTATGTCAACACAAAAGTAAATATTTAATGTGTAAAGTCGTCCTCAAAAACTGCGGATGCGTCTAATACGATATGGTCATATACGCATAAACCGTACGTGGTATTCGATTTTACAATGGCGTAATCATCATTTTGGTAAAGAATGCTAATCTGCCGGAAATCAGCATAGCCCTTGTTGATATTGTATACACCGATCAGCGTTGCACGCGTACCGACCGTGAACGTTTCCTCAGAATCCGCTTTTTGCAGCACATCGCCGCCCTGAAGCAGATCCTCACCAATATACAGATCTCCGTCACTTTCGCTGTAGACCGTGACGTTCACGCTCTCCCAGCTCAACCCCTTCTCACTATAGACCTGCCTTGAAACATAACGTGTTTTTCCGCTGTCCGCCGTATAGACATATTCGGACGGAACGAGGAAAAATTCCTTTTCCACAATGGATGATACCGGGATTTTTAATCCTTTTTCCTCTTCCACGATCAATTCCACTTCAATAAAGCGTTCCATGCAATACGTAAGCATCGATGTGTGAAAGCCCAGCACACCGTAAACGCCGTCCGGCAGATGCAGGATTTCTAAAGTCGCCCATGACTGCGTCTGATCTTTTAAGAACTTTACCTGTACATAGCTCTCACCGGCAAGCGTCCGTTCCTGCTCCTCATCAAGCGGAATGACGATCGACCAGTTTTCCGACGTACAAAGCTTATATGCGACATCTCCCTGCGCAAGCAGCTCATTGTTTGTCAGACTGTTCTTTTCATACAGCGTCTGGTCAAACAGTTCTTTTGTGACATTGTTCGGTGTTAAATCCTCATAGCCGTCCACGGAATAGATGACTGCCCCCGGTTCCGGCGCATAAAAGAGGTGGACGGAGCCCGCGATCCCGGCATCATTGATGTTGCTGATATTTTCCAGCGTGTTCACCGTGGCAAGCCGCAATACGGCACCGTTCATCGTATGCTTAAAATCATAGACCGAATAAAATGAGCGTTCGCGAAAACTGCCCGCGAACGAAATACATTCCTGTCGAAGCTGCAAAAGTTCTGCGTCGCTCAACGTATTTTCTTCTTTTCCGGAAGCCATCAGCTCCGCAAGCCGTCCGCTTCCGTCAATCGTATAAACAAGCTGATTGGCGCCGATCTTTTCGCCCTCTCCCGCAAAAAAATTCACATATCCGTCCCCTGCAGAATAAACGACCCGTTCCTCTCTGATCGCGATCCCTGTATAAATATTGCTTTTCGAAAGAGAACCGATCGTCACCTCATATCCCGCAATGTGCTCAGAACGAAAATATGTAATGACACACAAAATGATGTAAATGAAAATAAATCCGAATATGATCATTCCGATATTCAGATTCACCGGTCTTCTGTATTTGACTATTTTTCCGGAATTCGCCATATCTAACCAGTTCCTTATCCATTCATATCCGTCATTTTCACCCGCAGGAGCGATTACTGTCTGTAAATTTCTGAAAGCAGGGCGTTCATTTTTTCATAGAGCGTACCGCGTTCTCTCGCCCGCATGATCACGGCAATATACTGATTACCGGAAGTATCCTTCACGAGGAGCACCAGACAGTTGCCCGCCGCATTGGTCGTCCCTGTTTTCCCACCGAGCACGGTAATATTATCCGGTGCGGTATAATTTCTCGTCAGATACTGGACCGTCGATCTGACCGTCTCCTCGCAGGCATTCCCGTCCGCACTCGTATAGACGGTCGTATACGATTCCATTGCGATGATCTGCTTAAACTCATCATACTGCATCGCTTCCTGAAAGATCAGATACATATCATAGGCAGTTGTATAATGTTCTTCGTCATGCAATCCGTGCGGGTTGACAAAATGAGAATTGGTCGCACCGAGCCGGGCAGCTTCGTCGTTCATCAACTGCGCAAACCCTTCCACGCTGCCACTGATATGCTCCGCGATCATGATTCCGACATCGTTTGCGGATTTGATCAAAAGGATATGCAGCGCCTGATCTAAGGTCATGCGATCCCCTGCTCTGAGTCCGAAGGTCTGAACCCCATACTCATCGATCACCGCATTCTCGGACGCGACAAGCATGTCATCTAAATTGCCATATTTTAACGCAACGAGCGCGGTCATGACCTTTGTCATACTTGCCGGATACAGTTTTCCGTGTATATTATTCGCATAGATGATCTTGGAATTGCTCAGATCAAACAGTCCTGCCGCACCAAGGTCGCCAAACACGAATTCCGTGTTTTCCGTCACATTATTTGCAGTCACGCACAATCCGGCAGCAAAGGACTCGCCGACAGCATATCGGTCGTTTGTCACCACACGAAAACTGCTGACCGGATAATCAGGGTCATACGCCATATCATAGGCTAATTCCCCACATCCCGTCAGCGTGATAAGCAGGCTGAATACCGCCGCAAGCATGCCTCTTTTTACATGTAGGATTTTTCCATTTCTCGGAAGAATCGCGACAGCGATTCTTCGAAAGATTTGCGTCCCGTGCAAATCTTTTTTATTTGTACATTTCACGCCACTCAAGGTCTCCTCTGTCTAAGGACTTGATCAACAGCTCCGCTGTTGCCAAATTCGTCGCTAACGGTATGTTATAAGTATCGCACAGCTTAACGACATTGTTGACATCCGGCTCATGCGGTTTCGCCGAAAGCGGATCCCGCAAAAACACAACCAGATCGATCTGATTGTGTTCGATCTGCGCTCCGATCTGCTGCTCCCCGCCAAGATGCCCCGCAAGATATTTATGAATATTTAAGTTTGTGACCTCGGCGATGAGCCGCCCGGTCGTTCCGGTCGCGTACAGCTCGTGCTTACTTAATATCCCCCGATATGCAATACAGAAATTCTGCATCAGTTTCTTTTTTGCATCATGCGCAATCAATCCAATATTCATCCGTTATACACCTTCTCTTAGTATTTTTTTATGCATTGCAGTCGAACGTTTAATACAAAGCCAATCCCCATATACAGACATAGAAGTGAAGTTAAGCCATAGCTGACAAACGGCAGCGGGATTCCCGTATTCGGAAATAAGCCCGTTGCAACGGAAATGTTCGTAAAGCTTTGAAAACCGATGATGATCCCGACACCTGCGCAGATCAGACTCCCCGCCGTATCTTTCGCCTTTCTTCCGGTATTAAAACACATCATGGAAATCCCGAACAACAGAAGAACCGTCGATGTACTACCGACAAATCCGAGTTCTTCTCCGACAACGGCAAAAATAAAATCGGTTTCTGTTTTTGAAATAAAATTTCCACCCTTTACCGAGGCGATGGAGTTATTGTTTAACCCCTTGCCCATCAGCTGTCCCGAACCGATCGCCATGATGGAATTCTGCTGCTGATACCCTTCCGCGTTCTCATATTCATCAGGATACAGCCATGCCAGGATCCGCGTCTGCTGAAAATCGCGGATGATCTTTTGGTCAGGCTGCAGGATCAACATGAATAGGATCACAAAGGTCGGAATCACGACCGCCGCCACTCCCGCGATGATCTTCCAGCTCAATCCCCCAACAAAGAGCAGGACGACAAAAACCACGACAATGACGATGCTTGTTGACATGTCCGGCTGAAGATAGACAAGCGCAAGCGGCGGAATAAACAACAGGATCATCATGACAAGCGTTTTCAGCTTATTCAACTTCTCCTTATGTATCATGATATACTGTGCATAAAATAAAATCAATAAAATTTTCGCAAGTTCAGACGGTTGAAATTGGATACCAAAGATGTTTACCCATCTCTGAGCCCCTCCGGCGTCCACTCCGATCAGGCGCACAAGCAGCAGCAAGGCAAGATTTGCGCCGTAGATCACCCAGTAAAACTTCAAAA
Organism: Lachnospiraceae bacterium; assembly: GCA_014804425.1. GTDB lineage: Bacteria > Bacillota > Clostridia > Lachnospirales > Lachnospiraceae > DLAJ01. The sequence goes on along the minus strand of JAAUZV010000013.1, from coordinate 159,693 downwards.
AAAAGCCATAGTCAAACAACGAGATTACGAGCATGAGAAAAAAACCCAAGACCACGCCCATCATCTGCCTGCTCTGCAGGGATTCCTTTGCACTTCCGATCGCCAGCACACCGATGACTGAAATCGCAACCACAAATATCACAAGTAAAAAATTGTAATCTCTGACTCTGTACTTTTTTTTCATCCGTTAACACTCCGATCATCATGCGATCATGATATTCCCGTTTTCCCGATCTCTAAAATCGGCATATTGATGTATAACACGGGCTTTCGTTCCGAGCGGCGTCCGTTTCCGTCCGTCTGTCCGATCTGCACCTCCATCTGCTGTTCGTCGATCTTCATATATTTAGAGATTACTTTTGAAATATCGTTTTTCAGCAGCTCCATCATTTGCGGTGAGCAGTTTACGCGATCTGAAATCAACAGGATCTTCAGACGTCCTTTTGCTATGTTGCGCGTTTTTTTCGGGCGGAACAGTCTTCTCATAGCTTCGCCCCCTGACCTTTTCGAAATACGCCGCCGAGCTTTGCCAACACATGGCGGCTGTTGTCAAAATTAAGGAGGGGCACGTCTTCTCCGAGAAGCCTTGCGCAGATATTGCGGTATGCCCGTCCTGCCATGGTCGCCGTTCCGACAAGCGGCTCTCCCTGGTTTGTCGCGATCACCACATTCTCATCATCCGGCACCGCGCCGAGCAGAGGCAGCGCCAAAATATCAATGACGTCATCCACGCTCATCATATTTCCGCGGCGTACCATCTCCGGACGCACACGATTGACAATACACTCCATCTTGGCAATCTCATTTGCCTCTAACAGGCCGATCACTCTGTCGGCGTCCCGGATGGCCGATACCTCCGGTGTCGTTACGATCACGGCATGATCCGCCGCTGCAATCGCATTCTGGAAGCCCTGCTCGATTCCCGCTGGGCAGTCCAATATAATAAAATCAAACTGGTCCCGCAAAAAAGAGATCATTTTTATCATCTGTCCGGGCGTTACTGCCGTCTTATCCCTTGTCTGCGCGGACGGCATCAAAAACAATCCGGGATAACGCTTATCCTTGATCAGCGCTTGCTTGATACGGCAGGTTCCCTCGATGACATCCACAAGATTGTACACGATCCGGTTTTCCAATCCCATCACGACGTCCAGATTGCGCAGTCCGATGTCGGTATCGATCAGTACAACCTTTTTCCCGAGCGCCGCAAGACCTGTTCCGATATTTGCAGATGTTGTGGTCTTTCCAACACCGCCTTTTCCTGACGTGATGACAATTACTTCACTCATATTATGCCTCCGTTTTGATTGAAATAGTTGTCCCCTAAATGTGTCAGGCGTTAAAAAAGCTCTAAGCCGGAATCATTTAGTAATTCTTTTGTGATTGCCTCCTTTACGACCTCATGGTTTCTTACTACCGCAATCTGCGGCAGCTTTTTCGCGCGGGAAAACCATTTTCCCATTGCCGGTACGTCCGCTCTGCCGCTCTTACAGCCCGCGATCGTGATCTGATCGGTCTCCATGATAAGCGCTGCGACATAGTGGTTTTCATTGGTATCCGTTCCTGCATAGGCCTCTCCGTAGAGGGAACCCAGTACAATGATGTTGCGCGCGGAGATCACGCGGCAGTCCTCTCCGACATCCCCGATCACAACAATGGATTTTTTGCTGTTTTCCAGTACTTCTCCATCAGTCAAGCTGCCCCTATGTAACAAATACGGCTCCTCCGCCGCGCGCGGCTCCGCCTTTTGCAGGGCACGCACATAAAACTCGTCCGCGCTGCCGCTTTTTTCGGCAACACAGAAAATCGTAAGCCCGCCATGTGATGACAGGACCTGTATCAGCTGACGCTCCTCCTGTGGGCTGACCTTTCTGTCCTCTATGGACAGTGCAAGTCTGGCGCCCTGAAAAAAGCCGGCGGCATCCCTGATCTTATCCTCCAATTCCGCGAGAATATCGGAAAATGGCGCATCTGCATCCAAATGCAGCGCAATGCCATGCGGATAACTTTTGATCATTACTAAAGGATTCAATACACTCTCTCCTTTCCAAAAGAAATGCCGAAGGCAATTCTTTTTCTATAGGACTTTCACAGTCCCAGAAGAATCCGCTCTGCGGATTCTTCGAAAGATTGGCGCATTTGCGCCAATCTTTTTTAGTCGGTTCTGACTCCGGATGCCTGAATGGCATCTGCCGTTCCCGTGACAAGCTCCTCCTTCGAGGCAAGTCCGAAATAGTATCTGATTACATCCCGCGTTGTCTCCGCCGCATAATCGGATGTGTATCCGTACTCGATACGTGTTGCGATCGCGATCTCCGGACTCTCATACGGTGCATAGCAGACAAAAAGCGCATGGTTCGGACGTGTTCTGCTCTCCTGCGCCGTACCCGTCTTTCCTGCGACCGAAACCTCAACTCCCGCATAATACCTTTTGTTTTCGATCACCTGACGCATCCCCGTATGAAGGGAATCCCATGTTGAATCTGCAAAGTCCAGCGTATTTCTGACGTGCGCGTGATTTTGAAGCACAACGGTGCCCTCTGCATCCTCAATACGATCTATCAATGTTAAATTATAACACGTTCCGCTGTTTGCGACTGTTGTAACGTATCGCGCAAGCTGTGCGGTGGAATAGTTTGCGTTTCCCTGTCCGATCGCGGTGATGACCGGGTACTCGTCCGATATTCTCGGTGCGGACTCCTCAATCTCAACACCCGATTTATCACCCAGTCCGAAAAGCTGTGCGTATTTTGTAAGTACGGCAATTCCCTCCTCTGAGTCATAGACATCATTCTGCAAGCTCATACGATAGGCTGTCTCGTAAAAAAAGCAGTTACAGGAATTGCTGATTCCTCCCGTCACATTTAAGGAGCCGTGCGCCCCCGGATAAATCCAACAGCGGTTCACGGCGTCCAGCCGGTCAAAAATACCGTGGCAGACGATCCTATCCTGTGTTGTGAGATATCCTTCTTCAAGTGCGGCGGATGCCGTCACCATCTTAAAAGTGGAGCCCGGCGCCGTCCGCCTCTGCGTTGTATAATTCAGCATCGGATACGATAAATCCGTGTTGATCTTATTCCAATAATCCGCATCGGATACACGGTTGGTATCATATCCGGGATAGGATACCATCGCAAGCACATTCCCCGTATTGACGTCCGTGATCACCATATCCCCCGTACACGGATCCAGCGCAAGCTGTGCGGGTGTGATGTCAAGATTGCTGATACGATTCCGCATAAACTGATACGGACTGATCGCATTGTTGTCAAATGCGGCAATTTCCTCATCCGTCAGGTTCACGACCCCTCTGTCGATCAAAAGCTGGCACACCTGTTTTCCCGTGATCCGGTCATTCAGGATCATATATTTGATCATACGTTTGCCAAAATCCGTACTCTCATTCAGATAAGAGATGATATAATCGACGAGCACGGTATAGACTTCTTCCGAATCCGCATACCGGTCATCGAGCGGAAGTCTTGCGGTATCGATCCAGTTCATGGATATGGCATGCCGCAGAAATTCCTGAAGACTGATCGTCTCGTCGGTTCTCCATGCCTTGTAGGTTGCGTCCGATGTGTCGATCAGGTCTGACCGAAGGATTCCCACATTATCCGACTGTAACATTGTCACAATATAACTCTCATAAATCGCATACTCCGTCTCCAGATCACAATACACCGTTCCTGTTTCCATCAGCTCCGTCCGAAGCTTCTCCAGCACAATATCCTTGTTATCCAGATAATTGGCATAGACGATACTCTCCGTCTGCGTGGCATCCTCATGGTCAAATTCCCGCATTTTCAGGACATTATTATCAAACAAGGCAAAATACACGTCATAGATTGGAATCTTAATCTGACTCTCAGACGCATTTTCCGCCGGAATATACTCTTTGATGTTTTGAATTTTTTGGAGCAGAATGCCCGCGATCTTCTGCTCCAATATGTGATAAGCGGTCTCCTGTAAATCCATATCGATCGTTAAATAAATATCATTCCCCGCAGTCGGCTCCGTGCGCTCCGCCGTTTCAATGACCCTGCCGAGATTATCCACATAGACGATCTCAGAACCTTTTATGCCCTGCAGCTCCAGCTCCATGCTCTGCTCAATACCGGTTTTCCCAACAATGTCATTGCTTGTGTAATCATCGCTCTGGGCCTGGTAGGTCACAAGCTCCTCCGAGGAAATCTTTCCAATATAGCCGATCACATTGCTAAAATAGACTGCATCCACATATTTCCGCACCGTACCCTCGAAAATCGATACGCCGGCAAGCACGTCGCTGTTCTCCATCACGGCGACGATCGTCTCTTCCGAAACATTCGTTGCCACCGTCGTCGGAATATATTTCTGATAACTGTTTAAGCTCATGGCATAGCGGATCGTCACGATCTTCAACAGTTCCTCCTTCGTGTATCCGTCCCCAACGAGAAACTGTCTGTTTCCGTTTTCATCATAAATATAGTTTCCCTCCGTATCACGCAGGTACTTACCGACACCGAAACGCGTCCTGCCGCCCAGATACTCCATGACTTCATCGGGCGTTGCCGTTTTCTCTGCATAGGTCAGATCATTGATACTGCTATGCCCGTAAATGTCCGCCAAAAAACGAAGCAGTATGTTGCCCGTCACGGTGTAAGAAAACTTGCCGTCCTCATCGATCACGATGGAAAAATCATTGATCACGGAATCCCCGTTTTCCTCTATCATGCGGATCAGACGGGAAATGGTGGCGTTCAGCTCCTCATTTTTGGTTGAACCGGATTCAAAGACATCCTCAATGATAACAGAATACGCAAGCTCATTATAGGCGAGCACATTACCGTTCCGGTCAAAAATCTGACCGCGCGTACTCGCGATGGAGCGCTCTTTTCTGATGCGGAGCCTGAAGTTTTCCATATAGGATTCTCCGCGGACAATCTGCAGATCAAACAGACGATAAATAAGCGTAGCGCACAGACCGAGTACAAGCAGCGAAAGTATGAAAAAACGGGAAAAGATAAACCGGATCAGCCAGTCCTTAATATTACTAAACAAACTTTTTTTCGCTCCTTTTCTCAATCTCATCAAATTTGCGGTTGATCTTCAAATGCACCGGATAACACAGCAGGGTCAGCATGATGGTATATACCATCTCCGGCACGATCACATGCAAAAAATAATAGGGAAGCCCGAAACGCCCCCGCAAAAGATAGAGAAGGATATAAACCGCAAAGCCGTACGCCAGATCGCTGACTGTGATCAAAAACAGCGGCAGCTTAATATCCTCCGGAAAGAACACGCGGTGAAACATTCCGTTCGCATAACCGATGTACATATAAATGATCGCGTAAAAGCCGATCACTTCTCCAAAAAAGATATCTGTCAACAGACCACAGAAAAAGCCCACCAACAGACCGTTCTTTTTTCCTCTCATAAAGCCGTAAGCAGACGTCATGATGATCAACAGATTCGGCGCAATTCCACCGAGTGAGATCCACTGCATGAGCGTCCCCTGCAGCACAAAACTGAGCAGCACCAGAAACGCGATCACTATTTTTCTCATATAGACCTCCCAACACCTCTCACCACTCGACGGTCTGCTTCATATCAAGAATGACCAAAACGGCCTCTAAATGCTCAAAATCAACTGCCGGCGTTAAATAGCCGGATTTGGATAAGTTATTTGCATCCGTATTGATCTGCGTTATGTAGCCGATCACGATACCGGGAAGATATTTATCCGAGATATTGGACGTCACGATCTTGTCACCGATCATGACTTCGTTATCCGCATCAATCAGCTGGGAAAAAGAAATCTTTCCGCCTGCCATCAGCTCCAGACTGCCGGAAACGATCACGCGGTCCGCCGTTGATAATACCATACCGCCGACATTGGCATTATCCGCAATGATAGAATCCACGCGCGCCCAACTCGGACCGACTGCGGTGATGCGTCCCACCAGCCCGCCGTCCGCAATGACATTCATATCGACGGCAAGCCCGTCTTCCTCTCCTTTATCAATGATGAACGACGCAAACCAATTGCCCACATCTTTTGCGATGATGCGCGCACCGACCTTCGTATATCCCTCATAGGACTGATCTAATTCGTAAAGCTCCCTAAGCTGATACAATTCAAAGCGATCCTGCTGTAACAGCGTGTTCTGTAAGGTCAGCTCGTCAATCTGCCGTTTCAGCTCCTCGTTCTCACTCATCAGATCGCGGATTTCCACAAGCTCATCGACTCGTTTCGACAGATAACCGCCCACCTCGCTGATGCCGACTTGAAACGGTGTGATGATAGTGCCCACAACACCGTTTAACGGCCCTTTCGTAAAATCCGTCGTCAGGGTGATCAGCATCATGCCGACACACAGGATTGTCAGGATCAGGAGGATATATTTACTTGGCAGTTCAAAATGCTCTCCCTTTTTCTTAATGACAGGACTCATACTTACTTACTCATTCCCTCAATCGCATACGCAACAGATTTATAGTTATCTTCTTTGATGATCTTTGCCAAACCGAGCGCCACGCTTTCTATCGGCTTATCAATCGAATTGATCTTTAAGCCCGTTCCCTTAGCGATCAGCTCCGCAAGATGGATGACCTGTGACGCACCGCCTGTTAAGTATACGCCGTGACGGTAAATATCAGCAGCCAGCTCAGGCGGCGTCCGCTCCAGAATCACTTTGATATTGTCAATGATCGTTGCAAAATGTTCTTTCAGGCACTCATCGACAAGTGCAGTCGGTATCTCACGCTCCACGGGAAGTCCCGTCACGATATCACGCCCGTATACAACCGCGTTTGCACCCTCCTTTTCCAGATCACTCAACGAAATCTTGACCTTTTCCGCTGTCTTTCCGCCGATCAGCAGACTATACTCCCTTCGGATGGCATTGCGGATCGCTTCGTCGAATTTCTGTCCGCCTACTTTGATCATTTTGCTGAGCACGATCCCGCCGAGAGACAAAATGGAAATCTCCGTCGTGTCGTAGCCCACATTCACCACTAAAACGCCCTGTGAATTTTTGACGTCAATTTCCAGCCCGAGGCCGTCCGCGACTGCCTTCTCAACGACCATGATCTTGCGCGCTTTTACGCCCGCATCTTTGATCAGATCGTAAAACGCCCTCTTCTCGACCTCCGTAACGTCCGTCGGCACGGCGATATAGTAATCTGCCGGGCGGATACTTCCCTTTCCGATGTCACCGACAAAGTATTTGACAAGCAGCTGCATATTTTGAATATCCGCGATGACGCCATTGCAGAGCGGATAAGATATGTGAATGTTCGCAGGCGCTTTTTCAAACATCTCATACGCCGAATCGCCGTATGCAAACAGCGTATTTTTGTTCTCAATGGCGATCATGTTCTTTTCCACAAGGATCGCGTCTTCATTCCTGCTGTAAATTTTAATATTGCTTGTCCCAAGGTCGATACCGAATATATTATTTCCCACTTCATGTACCCCTTTCTAACCGTAATGGTATCTGTCTTATCACAGAATCTTTTCCTCAAGAAAACTCACATAACGGCCATCGCCGATGATGATGTGATCTAACAGAGGAATATGCAGAAACGAACCTGCCGCCTTGATCTTTGCGGTCATTGCACGGTCGTCCTTACTCGGCGTCGGATCGCCGCTCGGATGATTGTGCAGCAGCATGATATACACCGCACGATATTCCAGCGCACGGATAAACATATCGCGCGGCGAAAGAACGGAAAAATTTACCGTTCCTGTTGACAATACCGTATCATGGATGAGTCTGCCTTTGTTGTCAAGTAAAAGCATTCTCACCTGCTCATTCTCGAGATGCCGCATCCGTTCCATGTAATAATCCGCGACCAGCTCCGGTCTGCTGAAATCCACGCGTTCCCGCATATGTGTCGCCGCAATCCTGTTTGACAGCTCGGCGATACATTTGATCCGCACCGCTTTGACCTCGCCGATTCCCCTGATGGATTTGAGCTGCTCCAAATGAATATGCTGAAGCTGCAAAAGCCCGTCCCGGTTTGCGTTCATTTCAAGGACTCTCTTCGCTAAGGCAAGCGCGTCCTCTCCCTTTGTTCCCGTGCGGATAATGATGGCAAGAAGCTCTGCGTCCGTCAAATTCTGCGCGCCGTATGCAAGGAACTTTTCATACGGCAGATCTGTCTGATTTTTCATAAGTATACCCTCGTTCGCTTCAGTTTACTCTCCGGGTACATCCGCGCGTTGTAAGGGTGCCTAACTCATTCTTCTCGCTAACGCTCATTGTAACACAAAACCAAAATCATGTATACCTTATTATCATTTTTTTCCCGCGGCCTTGTGGCTGTACTCACAGTTTGGAAAGCACCGCTCTGTCGATGAGTCCGTCATCCACAAAGCGCTGAAATGTCTTCAGAATACCAAAGCCCGCATGCTCCCACGTCAGACCGCCCTGAAAAAACACATTGTATGGCGGTTTCATCGGTCCGTCCGCTGAAAGCTCGATCGAAGAACCGGATACAAACGCGCCCGCCGCCATGATGACCTTGCTGTCATATCCCGGCATGTCCCACGGCTCCGGAACAACATGGCTGTCCACACCAGCCGCCGCCTGCACCGCCTGACAGAACGCCCGCACGCCCTCCGGCTTTTCAAACCGTATCGCCTGAATGATGTCATAGCGCTCCTGCGAAGCATCCGGCGTACAGACATAGCCGCAGGGCTCATAGAGATTCGCGGCAAAGACCGCCGCCTTTAAGGCGCTTGCCGTCACGGTCGGCGCCATGAAAAGCCCCTGATAAAAGCTTGTCAGTACGCCGAGCGACGCGCCGACTTCCTTGCCGAGTCCGGGCGAGGTCAGACGATATGCCGCATTTTCCACACATTCTTTTTTTCCCACGATATAACCGCCGATCGGTGCAAGACCGCCCCCCGGATTCTTGATCAGCGAACCGACTGCCATATCTGCGCCGACATCCGTCGGCTCTGTCCGTTCCACAAATTCTCCATAGCAGTTGTCCACCATACAGATCACATCCGGCTTGATACTCTTGATAAAAGAGATCAGCTCCCCGATCCGCGCAACAGACAGCGTCGGGCGCTCTAAGTAGCCCTTGGAACGCTGGATGGTGACCAGTTTTGTCTTTTCTCGGATCGCCGCGCGGATTCCCTCGTAATCAAAGCCGCCGTCCTTTTTCAGCTCGACCTGCCGATACGTCACGCCATACTCGGCGAGAGAGCCTTTGGACGGCCGGATGCCGATGACCTCCTCCAACGTATCATACGGCTTGCCGACAGGGGATAAGATCTCGTCCCCCGGTCTTACATTGCTCATGAGCGCAAGCGCAAGCGCATGCGTGCCGCAGGTGATCTGCGGACGGACGAGCGCGTCCTCCGCGTGAAACAGGTTCGCATAGACCTGCTCCAAGGTATCCCTGCCGATATCCCCGTACCCATAGCCCGTTGTTCCGAGCAGACAAGCCTCCGATACGCGCGCATCCTGCATGGCGCGCAGCACCTTCAGCTGATTATACTGTGCCGTCTCATCAATATCTGAAAAGCGCTGACGAAGGCGCTCCTGCACGCGCCTGCCCGCTTCATAGACCTCACGGGAAATTCCCATGCTCTCATACATTGCCTCTAATGTGGTGTCCTTCATGACGATCTCTCCTCTGTCTTCGTTTCTTCTAAAATCCCTTTTTCCCGCATATGTTCCAACATATCGGCCAGAATCGCATCCTCCGACGCAAATGCTCCCCGTTCCAGCCAAATAACATCCCGCTCCCGCTTAAACCATGTAACTTGACGCTTTGCAAAATGTCTGGTATCCCGCTTGATGCGGTAGACGGCCTCGTCTAAGCTGAACGCTCCGTCCAAATGATCGAGCAGTTCCTTATATCCCAATCCCTGCATGGAAATCATGTCCCGCGTACAGCCGCGTTCCTTTAAGCTGCGCACCTCCGAAAGCAGTCCCTGCGCCATCATCTGCTCCACCCGCCCGTCAATGCGCGCATACAGCTTTCCGCGGTCATCATTCAGCACAAAATAACAAAACGCATAGGGCGACTGTTTCTTTCGCTGATCTTCATTATGCGCAGAGATCGGCGCATGATTTTCTTCATAAAACTCGATCGCGCGGATGACACGTTTGAGATTGTGGGCATGAATCTTCTTTGCCGATTCGGGATCGATCGCAAGAAGCCTCTCATAAAGCGCAGCCGCACCCCCCGGCGTCTTCGCCTGCTTCTCCAGCTCTTTCCGCAGCCCGCTCTCCTCCTCATGCGCTAAAAAATCAATGTCATAGAGAACGGACTGAATGTAAAACCCCGTTCCGCCCACCAGGATCGGAATATGCCCTCTTTCGTATATCTCCCCCATCGCCTGCTTTGCCATCGTCTGGAACCGGACAATATCAAATTCCTCCTCCGGCTCAAGCACATCGATCAAATGATGGGGCACACCGTCCATTTCCTTCCCGGTGATCTTCGCTGTTCCGATATCCATATGACGGTATACCTGCATGGAATCGGCGGAGATGATCTCCCCGCCGATCGTTTTTGCCAAAGAAATGGAAAGCTTTGTTTTCCCGACTGCCGTCGGTCCTGTGAGAATCACAAGCTTATTTTGAATCATCCTTGCTCCTTATACAATTCGTTTGAATTTTTTCTCCAGCTCATATTTTGACATGGAAATGATCGTCGGCCTGCCGTGCGGACAATGGTAGGGATTGTCAAGATGCAGAAGCTCTCCGATCAGTTCGTCCGCCTCCGCGCTTGTCAGCGCCGTATTTCCCTTGACTGCGGATTTACATGCCATGGACGCTAATTTCTCGTAGATCACATCGGGTGTCCCGCGTACCGGCCCTTCGGCAAGCTCGTCCAGCATATTCAGCAGAAGCTCCCGTTCGTTACAGCCGTATAAATCCATCGGCACCGTGCGCACGGCAGCCTCGTTTCCTCCAAACTCCTCGATTTCAAATCCGAGATCAAGGAAACGGGCGCGGTATTCCATCAACACCTGATAGCTTTTGGCGTTTAAGTGCAGGATGATCGGCGGCTCAAGCATCTGTCTCGGCGTACTTTTTTCTTTCAGATGCTTCATCAGCCGCTCAAACTTCACCTTTTCATGCGCTGCGTGCTGATCGATGATAAAGAGTTTGTCNTCATACTGTACCAGCCAGTAGGTATCAAATATCTGCCCCAAAATCTTGTGTCCCGCTCTGGCGGATTCGCTCAGCATTTTATCGCTAAACAGTTCCATTTGCTGCGGTTTTTCGACAATTATGTGTTCATCCTTCTTTATGATATTTGCATGAATATCGTCGTTTTTCGCATGATTTGGCTCATTTTGCTCCGCCNATGACCCNCGTCGGACGGTTCGTTTGAAAGAAATCCTGCAAATTTTGCTCTTTTTCTNCANAAANTGTNTCCTCGCGCACCGCCGGNATNGGGAGCCGACTTGCCTCAAACGGCTCGGGAGCGTTCGCGCTTAAGGCTTTCCGCTCCGCCACAACATCTTGTAGATGCGCTTTCTCATCGAGTATGACCTGCGGGATGAATTCCTTGTCCTTTAAGGCATCGCTCACCGCCTGATAAAGAATATCNAAAAATTCCTGCTGTCTGATAAANCGNATCTCCATTTTNGACGGATGNACATTCACATCGATCTCATCCGCCGGAATNGTGATCGANAGCATNCATACAGGATATTTGTGCTTCATGAGATAGGACTGATANGCCTCCTCAACCGCCCTTGCGATCACATCNCTTTTAATNTAACGCCGGTTGACNAAATAATTTTCCAGACTGCGGTTTGCNCGGTTCATCTCAGGCTTNCCGACATAGCCNTCTATGCGGATGCCGTCGCGCTCATAGGCNACCGGNAGTAAATGCTCCGATATATCCCGCCCGTAGATACGGTAGATCACTTCGCGAAGATCCCCGTTTCCGCTTGTNTGAAACCGTGTATCCCGATTCATAACGAACTTAAAAGAAATTTCCGGTCTTGACATCGCAAGATGCTCCATCAGATCGGCAATGTANCTTCCCTCCGTTGCAAANGACTTTAAGAATTTTCTACGGACNGGAATGTTATAAAANAAATTNCGCACCATGATCGTCGTGCCGTCCGGCNCGCCNANCTCGGAAAGCTCCTCCTCCGCGCCGCCNGAGATCAGATAACGGACGCCCGCATAATCGTCCGCGGTCTTGCTGATGATCTCCACTCTCGAGACTGCCGCAATGCTTGAGAGCGCTTCACCGCGGAAACCAAGAGAACTGATGGACANCAGATCTTCCACGGAATGGATCTTGCTCGTCGCATGCCGCAAAAAAGCGGTGCGTATCTGATCNTTCGGNATACCGCCTCCGTTATCCGTCACGCGGATAAANCTGGTGCCGCCCTCCGTGATCTCTACGGTAATCGCGCTTGCACCCGCGTCCATCGCATTCTCAACAAGCTCTTTGACAACGCTCACCGGACGCTCTACCACCTCGCCNGCCGCAATTTTATCAATCGTCTCCGAATCCAGTACCGCAATCTGCGCCATACCGCNCCTCCTTCTTANTCTTTCNTTTNCCTTCATTTATCAATCCNATTGTGACCTGNATATTTAATACTCACACAATCTGNTCACCACCGGTTATTCAGNTTATTCTGCAANCGATACAGCGTATTNAANGCNTCTAACGGCGTTAAATTGCTGATGTCGATCTCTTTTAATTCTTTCACGACATCCTCATCCTTCACCGCGTCAAACAAGGACATCTGCCCNCGNTCCACCTCATCGCACANCACCGGCTTATGTTTTCCCGCGGAGCNTNTCGGCGTACAGATNCTCTGTATCTTATCCGTAATATCATTGTCGGAAAGCTGNTCNGCGATCTCTTTGGCNCGCCCNATCACCATNTCGGGTACTCCCGCCANCTTNGCCACCTGAATGCCGTAGCTCCGGTCAGCGCCGCCTTTCATNATCTTGCGCAAAAATACGATATCGTCGCCCTTTTCCTTCACGGCAATGCAGTAATTATTCACATTATCCATTTTTCCCTCAAGCTCTGTCAGNTCATGNTAATGNGTNGCAAACAGCGTCTTNGCGCCGAGNATNTTGCGNTTNCTGATATGNTCGATGACCGCCCACGCGATCGAGAGGCCGTCAAAAGTGGATGTTCCGCGCCCGATCTCATCCAAAACAAGCAGCGATTTGGACGTCGCATTGCGGAGAATATTTGCGACCTCATTCATCTCCACCATGAAGGTACTCTGCCCCGAAGCAAGGTCGTCCGAAGCGCCGACGCGCGTAAAAATGCGATCGACTAATCCGATATCGGCACTCTTTGCAGGGACGAACGAACCGATCTGCGCCATGAGTACGATCAGGGCGGCCTGGCGCATATAGGTGGATTTTCCTGCCATATTCGGTCCTGTGATCACGGCAATGCAATGCTTTCCGTTGTCCAAATGCGTATCATTTGAGACAAACATATCATGCTCGATCATCTGCTCGACTACCGGATGCCTGCCGTCCTTAATATCGATCACGCCCTTTTCGTTGATCTGTGGACGCACATAATGGTTGCGCTCCGCCACAAGGGAAAGCGACGCAAACACATCCAGAGCCGCAACTGCCTTTGCCGTGCGCTGAATGCGGTCAAGCTCCGCCGCTATGCTGTCGCGCACCTTGCAGAACGCATCATATTCCAGTGTCGTAAGCTTATCTTCTGCATTTAATATGGTATCTTCCAGTTCCTTTAACCGCGGCGTCGTATATCGCTCAGCGTTTGTTAAGGTCTGCTTACGGATATAGTCCTCAGGTACCATTTTCTTGAACGAGTTTGTAACCTCAAAATAATAGCCGAATACCTTATTATACTTAATGCGCAGGTTCTTAATCCCCGTGCGCTCTCTGTCATCGCTCTCTAATTTGGCCAGCCAGTCCTTCCCCTCGGTCTTTGCCTTACGAAGCATATCAATATCCGGATCGTAGCCGTCACGGATGATGCCGCCCTCCCTGATCGTGACCGGAGGCTCCTCATCGTCGATCGCCGCTCCGATCAGTTCACAGACATCCTCCAAAGAATCTATGTCCTGTTCAATCCCTAAAAGCAGCTTGGAGGAAAAACCGCGCAGGACAAGCTTGATCGCCGGAAGCATCGCAAGCGAATTGCGGAATGCGATCAGATCGCGCGGATTCGCGCTCATATAGCTGACTTTGCCGAGCAGACGCTCCAGATCGTAGATCGGACTTAAATATTCCCGTATCTCGTCCCGTGCAGTCGGGTCGGCACACAACTCGGAAACCGCTTCCAAGCGCTCCTCGATCGCGCTGCGGATAATGAGCGGCTGCTCTAAATAACTCCTCAGCGTCCGCGCGCCCATCGCTGTTTTCGTCTTATCGAGCACCCATAACAGACTTCCGCGCTTTGCTTTTTCCCGCAATGTTTCCGTCAGCTCCAGATTGCGCCTTGTCGCGCTGTCAAGCAGCATATATTTGCTTGCCAGATACGGATAGAGGTGCGTAATATGCGACAGTGAGATCTTCTGTGTCTCATTTAAGTACAACATGATCGCGCCCGCCGCAACCAGTCCGTTCGGGAAATCATCAATGCCAAGTCCGGTCAGGACATGCACCTTAAACTGTTTCATCAGCGCCTTTTTGCAGGCATCCTCGTCAAAATACCACGGTTCTAAGCGATTGACGCAGATATGTAGCCTGCCGCGCAGATCGTTCAGATCCACGCCGCAAAGCGTGAATGCGTCGTTACAGATAATTTCCGACGGCAGATACTTATAGATTTCGTCAAGCAGACGTTTGGTATCCTCCACCTCGGTCAAAAAATAATCCCCCGTGGAGACATCCACAATGGAAATTCCGATCTGATTCTCCAGATAGACAACGGCCATCAGATAGTTATTTTTTCCCTCATCAATGAACTGATTATCCACATTCGTGCCGGGTGTGACGATCCGCACGACCTCGCGCTTTACCATTCCCTTTGCCAGCTTCGGATCTTCTACCTGTTCGCAGATCGCGACCTTGTAGCCCTTTGTCACCAGACGATTGATATAGGTCTCTGCCGCATGAAATGGAACGCCGCACATCGGTGCGCGTTCCTCTAAGCCGCATGCTTTTCCCGTCAGCGTCAGCTCCAACTCTCTGGATACTGTTTTTGCGTCCTCAAAAAACATCTCGTAAAAATCACCGAGACGGTAAAATAAAATGCAATCCTTATTCTGCTCTTTTGTATCTAAATAATGCTGCATCATTGGCGTGATCTCAGCCATGTTCGATAACCCCCATATAATAAAAGCCGCGGCATTCCGTTAGCTTTACCCGTCTGATCGTGCCGATCATATCGGGCGTACCCTCCAGATGAACGATCGTATTGTTCGAAAGCCTCCCGACCACATAGCCATCATCCTTTTCATTCACTTCCTCGATCAGCGCCGGAAGCGTCTGCCCCTTAAGAAGCGCCGCCCGCTCCCTTGCGGTCTCCTGTACTGCCGAAAGAACACGGTCAAACTGCTTTGTGACCTCCGCTGCCGGAACCTGCTCCATTGCCGCCGCAGGCGTTCCGGTGCGTCTGCTGTATTGGAATGTGAATGCATTGTCAAACGCTACCCTGCGTATCACGTCGATGGTATCGTCCACATCCTCGGCGGTTTCTCCCGGAAACCCGACGATGATGTCCGTGGAAATGGCAATATCCGGTATCTCGTGCCGTATTTTTAAGGCGAGTTCCAGATAATGTTCCTTGTCATAACAGCGGTTCATTGCCTTTAGGATCTTACTGGACCCTGACTGCAGCGGCAGATGCAGATGACGGCAGATCTTATCGGATTCTTTCATCACCCCGATCAGCTCGTCGGATAAATCTTTCGGATGGGACGTCATAAAACGAATGCGTTCGATTCCCTCTACTTTCTCCACTTCGCGCAAAAGTTCGGCAAAGGAAATACCGTCTGCAAGCCCGGTGCCGTAGGAATTGACATTCTGACCGAGCAGCATGACCTCCTTTACGCCGTCCGCCGCAAGGGACTCCACCTCGCGCAGAATCTCCCGCGCATCCCGGCTGCGTTCCCGTCCTCTGACATAGGGAACGATGCAATATGTACAAAAGTTATTGCACCCGAACATGATATTCACGCCCGATTTGTAAGGATACTTGCGGCTGACCGGAAGCTGTTCGACGATCGCGTCCGTATCCTTCCAAATGTCGATCAGCATGCCGTCCGATTGATACATCGCGCAGAGCAGCTCCGCAAATTTATAAAGGTTATGCGTCCCAAAGACCAGATCCACAAACGAATAACTTTTCCGCAGCTTTTCAATGACGCTCTGCTCCTGCATCATACAGCCGCAGAGCGCGATCCGCTTATGCGGATTGCTTTTTTTCATGGAGCCGAGATGACCGAGTCTGCCGTACACGCGCTGATTGGCGTTATCCCGCACGGTACATGTATTATAAATGACAAAATCCGCCGTCTCCGAATCCGTGACGACATAACCGACTGTTTTCAAAATACCGAGGAGTTTTTCCGAATCGCGCGCATTCATTTGGCAACCGAAGGTAATAACAGCACAGGTCAGCGGATGCCCCAGCCTCTCGCTCTCGGCACGGACACTTTCGCGGCACTTTGCCATATAGTAGTACTGCCTTGCAGGTTCTTCTGTTGGCGGTGCTGCATTAATATCTTTTTTATCTAAATCCATTTCATTATCCATTCTCTTGACTTTTTTCCTTTTCTAGCATAGAAATGTTGCTGCGGCCTCAGAAGAATCCGCTATGCGGATTCTTCGAAAGAACGCTACGCGTTCTTTTTTATCCCCTGATCTGTCCGTCTCCAACGATCTGATATTTATAGGAAGTCAGTTCCCGCAGCCCCATCGGTCCGCGCGCATGCAGTTTTTGTGTGGAAATTCCGATCTCAGCGCCGAAGCCGAACTCAAAACCGTCTGTGAAACGTGTCGAGACATTGACATAGACGCATGCCGAATCCACACCGTCCAGGAAACGCTGTGCCGTTTCCTTATTTTCCGTGATAATGGAGTCAGAATGCCCCGTGTGATAACGGTTGATATGCGCGATTGCTTCCTCCGCGCTGCCGACCGTTTTAATGGAGATAATATAATCAAGGTATTCCCTTGCAAAATCTTCCTCCGTCGCCGCGGTACAGTCTCCGATCACTTCAGCAGCCTGCTCATCCGCGCGCATTTCCACATGATTTTTCTTGAGTTCCTCCGCAAGCATCGGCAAAAAAGCATCCTTGATCTTTTCATGAATGACTAACGATTCACAGGCGTTGCACACACCGATCCGCTGCGTTTTTGCGTTGATGATGATGGGGATTGCCTTTTTTAAGTCGGCATCCTGATCTACATAGATATGACAGTTCCCCGTTCCCGTCTCGATTACGGGAATGCTTGCGCTCTCGACTACCGCACGGATCAGGCCCGCTCCGCCGCGAGGGATCAGCACATCCACATAACGGTTCATTTTCATAAACTGCGCCGTCACCGCCCGATCCGTATCCGTAATAAGCTGCACGGCGTCCGCGCAGATACCAAGAGCCGCAAGACTGCTCCGAATGCTCTCCGTGATCGCCGTGTTGGAACAGATCGCGTCCGAACCGCCCTTTAAGATGACGGCATTCCCCGTCTTAAAACACAAGCCGAACGCATCTGCCGTCACGTTCGGGCGGGATTCATAGATAATGCCGATCACGCCGAGCGGCACGCGCACCTGTGTGATCTCCATCCCGTTCGGATGCGTAAAACGCTCCATCACTGTACCGATAGGATCATTTAGCGCCACAACCTGGCGTAAGCCCTCCGCCATCGCCTCAATACGCGCGTCCGTCAGTTTTAAGCGGTCAAGCAGGCCTTCATGCATGCCATGCGCTTTTCCCCTCTGCATATCCTGTTCATTTGCTGCTAAAATCTTTTTGGCATCCGCCAAAAGACCGTCCGCCACGCGTTTTAATGCCTCATTCTTTTGTTCCGTCCGAAGTCCCTGAAGCTCATATTTTACCTGTACGGCACGCTTACCGATTTCCTCTAGCATTGCCGATTGTTCTTTGCTGATCTCGCTCATCATACTCTCCCATCCCGACCCGTTCTGTTTCTCTGATCGTTCCGTCTTATTTCCCTTATGTTTTTATTTTCCGAAAACCGCTTTCCGTCAGGATCAGATCCGGCCGCACATCATGACTTTCTCCGACACTCTGCGCCTCAATATGCTGACAGTCAAAAAATAATGCGATCGTCCGCATCGGCTGTTTTGCTAAAAAGCTGTCATAAAATCCGCCCCCGTAACCGATACGGTCTCCCCGATCGTTAAACGCGCACCCCGGCATCAGCATCAGACTTTTTTCCGGCTCATAAACATAATGCGCGCATGTCTTTTCATCCGGCTGCGGGATTCCATGGCTGTCTTTTTCCATCACGGCAAGCCCGGATAATAATACTTCGCAAAACACCATTTCCCGCTTTCCGGTCACGACCGGACAATACACCCGCTTTCCCGCCTGCAGGGCATGACGGATGATCCCCTCCGTAGAAACCTCGCTCAGATAGGATGCATAAACAAGCAGCAGCTCCGCATTCTGATACCACGGGTGAACAAATAATGATTCCGCGATCCGTTCGCTCTTTTTGAGCCGCTGTTCTTCTGTCAGATGATCCCGCCTTACAAGCGCCGTTTTTCGCAATGCGCGCTTTTCATCAGTTCGTCCTGTTCCCATGCTCTTTTCCCAGATCGGTAATACTGCCGTCCTCATTTTGGATTCGGATGGAACTCAACTGTCCGCGCAGGTTGGATCGGACATTTTCAATATATTCCTGCCTTAACCGCGCCTGTTCCTCTTTTTCTTCCTCCGTCAATCCCTCTGCTTTGGATTTGTGATAGAGTTCATTAATGCGCCTTGTCAGTTCTTCAACCTTCATACCGACTCCTTTCCGGCTTTTCAGTCGTTATGCATCTGTTCCACAAAATCCGTCAAATAAAAATCATCATCCTTATGTGCCGTAAACAATGTCCCGTATTCTCTGCCGTCCATGATCCGGTGGATGATACGCACATCCTCACTATTGGCAATGATCATATCTGCACCCGACGCCGTCGCGATCTTTGCGGCAGTCAGCTTGGTATCCATGCCTCCCGTACCGACGCTGCTTCCCGTTTCATGCTTCCCCATGCGCAGAATATTCTCATCAATCTCCCGCACGACCGGAATGAACTGCGCATTCGGATTCGTTCGGGGGTTATCCGTATAAAGCCCGTCAATATCAGATAAAAGAATAAGCAGATCGGCATGAATAAGCGCCGCAACGATCGCGGAAAGCGTATCGTTGTCGCCGATCTCAATCTCATAAGTCGCAACCGTATCATTTTCGTTGACAATCGGAATAACGCCAAGCTTTAGCAGCTCCGTAAACGTATTTGCGGCGTTAAACCGGTTCAGGTTATCGACGATCGTGTTTCTTGTCATCAGAATCTGTGCCGTCACCTGATTATATTCCGCAAAAATCTTCTGATAAGTCATCATCAGCCGCGCCTGTCCGATTGCCGCACATGCCTGTTTGACTGCGATCGGGTTATCCCCGTCCTTGATCTGTACCGCCTTTTTCCCACAGGCGATCGCGCCCGAGGTCACCAGCACGACATCCTTCCCCTGATTGCGCAGATTGCACAATTCACGGACAAGCACCTCCATCTTGATATAATCCAGATCCCCCGTTTCCTGATGCTGGAGCGAGGAGGAGCCTATTTTAATGACGATCCGCTGTTTATCCCGAATCGCTTCCCGTATTTGTTGATTCATTTTCGTTTCGCCTTTCCGCTTTCCTGCCACTTACTCACCTTATCACATTCCGAAAAAATTGTCTATGGCACACACCGGTACTTTTCCGCGATTGCCTCCGCCACGCGCACGCCGTCCATCGCCGCCGACATGATCCCTCCCGCATAGCCCGCTCCCTCTCCGCACGGGTACAGGTTATCCGCCGTCCGGCATACAAGCTCCTCATTTCTCAAAATTCTGACCGGAGACGATGTTCTGCTCTCCACACCTTCCAGCAAAGTCCGTGCATCATTATAATGTGGTATTTTTCGCCCGAACGCCTCCATCCCCTCTACAAATGCTTCCGAAAGCTCCCTCGGAAGAATAGCGGATACGTTTGCGTAGGTATATCGTCCCTTAATACAAGGCTCAAATGAAGCGAACGCCGAAATATTCCCGGTGTCTTTTTCTGACTGCACCGCCTGCGCGAGTACCTCTGCCTTAAAATCTCCGTAACGCTGCACCGGAATGCTTCCCTTGCCGATCTCGTATGCCCTGCGCTCTAAATCACGCTGAAACGCAATGCCGGAAAGCGGATGCGTATCCCCGTAATCTTCCGGCGTGACCGTGACAATGACCGCACTGTTGGCATTGCTGCCGTCCCTTCCGGAATAACTCATGCCGTTGACCGCAAGTATGTCCGGTTCGGACGAGGCATTGACAACATAGCCGCCCGGACACATGCAAAACGTATACACGCCCCTTCCGCTTTTGGTCTGCGCCGTCAGCTTATACGCCGCCGCGCCGAGTATGCCCGCCTCCGTTTTTCCGTATTGGCTTTGATCGATCAGTGCCTGCGGATGTTCTACACGCAGTCCGACCGCAAAGGGCTTTGCCTCCATCTCTATTCCGGAATCATAAAGCATCTGCACCGTATCCCGCGCGCTGTGGCCGATCGCCAGCACGACCGACCCGCACGCAATATCACATTCTTGTCCGTCGCAAACCGCCGATACGCCCGTTACTTTCCCGTTTTCTATACGCAGCCCGCTTAATCTTGTCTCAAACCGAATCTCTCCACCGTGTGCGGCAATGGTCTTTCTCATATTCCGAACCACCTCGCAGAGTGCATCCGTTCCGATGTGCGGCTTGTGGTCATAACAGATTTCTTTTTTTGCGCCATGTGCACAGAGTATTCCCAGTACCTCCGTGCATCTGCCGTCCTTGTCCTTGATGAGCGTATTCAGCTTTCCGTCAGAAAACGCGCCTGCGCCGCCCTCGCCAAACTGCACATTGGATTCCGGCAATAAAACGCCCTCTCTCCAAAAACGCGCAACGTCCTCCGTGCGCTCCTCCACACATTTTCCCCTCTCTAACAAGATCGGACGATATCCGTGAAGCGCAAGCTCGTAGGCGCAGAACAGCCCTGCCGGTCCCATCCCGACGATCACGGGACGTCCCTGCATCTCTTTCCTTCCTTCTTTCGGAAATTCATATGCGACCCACGGGCTTTTCTGGCAATCCGCATTGCGGCCTTTCGACAGAACCTGCTCCTCCGCAAATTCCGATAACACAACATCCACGCTGAATATGTAAAAAATCTGCGGCTTTTTTCTTGCGTCAATGGAGCGCCGTCTGATAAAAAGCGCCTGAATCGCTTTCGGCGGAACATGCAGGATAGCAGCTGCCTTTTTCATTAACAGCGCTTCATCCATACTGCCGTCCGGCATCGTCACCCGCTCGGGTTCACATTTGATCTGATTGATCCGTATCATGCTGGTCTCTCCCCTTTTTTGACGCATTCCTTTGCGGCGCCCGTTCCCGCAACATATCCGCTCGACCATGCCCATTGCAGATTATAACCGCCGCAGATCCCATCCACATCCAGCATTTCCCCTGCAAAAAACAATCCCTCACACAGGCGCGATCCCAACTGTCCCGTCACCCCGTCAAACGAAACACCGCCGCTTGTCACCTGCGCATGCTCTAATTTCCCGTGCCCGTTGATCGGAATCCGGCAGGAAAACAACTGCTGCGCCACCGCCGCAGCCAACCGGTCATCTTCCGGTCCCCCGTTATGTAATCGCTCCCTGTCGTTGCAGACCCTGCGCAGAATAAAAGAAAGAATCCTTGCATTGACTGTCCCAGTCAGTCTCCCTTGCAGCCTGTCTGCAAGGGATTCCCTATCCTCCGCGTCCCCTCTCGCAAGCATATGCCGCAGCAGCGCCACAATCTCTGCCGGTTCCCTTCCGTTCAGAAAACAAATTTCCGCCTCGACGCGTTTTCCCTTATGAATGGCATGTACCGCAATCCTGCTTAATTCTAACACAGGAATCCCGGATATTCCCTGCGCGGTCATCTGCAATTCTCCGGCGGCGTCCCCTGCCGCCCTGCCTTCCACCAAAAGACAGATCCGCGCCTTTGCGCGCACTCCCGCCATGCTCTGCCAATCCGGCTCATTCGTATAAAGCGGAACAAGCGCCGGAAGCGGCGTTAAAATCCGATGTCCGAATCGCTTCGCCAGCTCATAGCCGCTGCCGTCCGAGCCGGTCTGACGCTCCGATTTTCCTCCGCAGGCAAGGATCAACCGGTCATAGCGCTCCTTTCCGATCACAAACTGCCCCGTCGCTTCTTCGCGGCACAGCAGCGGGTACACATCCGTATCATATCGGAACTTCACACCACAGTATCGGCATTCCCGCACAAGCACATCCCGGACCGTCACCGCCTGCTCCGACTGCGGATAGACATAACCGTCCCTGTCATAGGTCAACAGTCCGATCTCATGAAAAAAGGAAAGTGTGCGCGTTTCATCAAATTCCGCCAGCACCGTTCGAACGATCTGTTTTCCGTCCTCTGAGGTGCAATAGTAATACGATGTCCTCATGCGTGTATTTGTCAGATTGCACTTTCCGTTTCCTGTCATTAACAGCTTTCGTCCCGCCTCGCTGCGATGTTCATAGATTGTGACCGCCGCGCCCGCGCGTGCAGCCGTGACCGCCGCCATCATGCCTGCCGCACCTGCACCGATGACTGCAATGCTTCTTTTTTTCATTCGTCCTAACTGCTGTATGACTCTAAAAAACCATACAGCTCCTCCTCCGTTTCAATCGTCTTTATGCGGCGGATCTCGCGCTGTAAGTTTGTGGGCAGCTCGTTCATCTCAATGCCCGTCTCACAAAACAACGTTCCCATGTTACGGTAATACACCACAACATAGCCCTGTTCCTCCGTCAGATAATAGTAATCGTATTCCGGTTCCAGCTCATAGCTCTTGCGCACCGTGATTTTTTCAGGCGAAAAGCTCACAAGCCGGATTTCCTTTAATCCACGCTCCATATCCTTAAGCGACGGTGCCTCCATATACAGCGCAAGCGCGCTTTCCAGTTCCCGCCTGCTCATTCCGATATACTGCGCGGGAATGCGCTCGATCACCACATTGGTCTCATGTGTGTGACGGTGATACTCCTCAATTTCATACACGGTTGTTTTCGAGGCCACCGCATCCATGCTCTCCGTATGGACCGCCTGCCCTTCTCCCGATCCATCCTCTCCAAAATCCAGAAATCCCGTCACATCATTCTGTTTTTCCGCGTCATGATCGATACGATCCTGCGCCGCCTCATTAAGGGCGCCATTCTCCCGTGCCGCGCTATGGCCGTTTTCCAAATCAAGCGTGTCCGTCTGTCCCGCATAAGCCTGCCGGTTTTGATTCGCTTCAAGTTCCGCCTGATTTTCATAAACCTGCGGCAGTCTGCCGCCAATATCCTTCACATCGAGTACAAACCGATCAAGCAGAAAAATAATGAGCACGCCCGTGATGACACATACGACCACAAAAATGCCGATCCTATACAAATTCTTCATAATAAACTCCTTTTGCATAGTATCGGCAGTTCTTTTTTTCTTATTCCGGTTCTAATACAACATCCTCATGATAAATTCGCCGCCCGGAATCCGGCTCATCATTACCACTCTTTCTTAAGCTCCATATTCCAGTCTATGGAAAAAGGACCGTTGGTCTGGGATTCCATGCCGCTCACCAGTTCCGCACGCTCTGCGGCGCTGCTCCCCAAATCATCCAAAGATTCCTCCGCCCAATAGGAATAGCCATAGAGATAGCTCGTATTAAAGTCTTTCCATGAATCAAAAAGCTGCTGCGCTTTCTCTGCCGCCTCCAGTATTTTGTCCATAGCCTCCTCATAGGTACAGTAACCGGCCGCATAGCCAAAACCCATAATGGTCCCTACCCGGCTTAAATCCCATGCGGCGATAGCTCCGTCTCCATAAGCGGACCAAGCGTCATAAGCTGCCAGAAGATAGATGCAGGTTCCCTCGTCCAGACCCTGTGCCCTAAGCCCGGCGTCAAAAGCACTGCGATCTGTCTCATTGGTTCCGCCATATACCTGAAGGAGCTCCAAAGCCTCCTGATTATGCCCCGCATTCATCAGCCAATCCGCCATTTCCATCAGGCCGGCGGTATCCTCTATTCCCCAACTGTTTGCCAGACTCTGCCTTGCCTGGGATGCCAAAGCTTCAAGCTGATCCTTTTCTGCATCCATATCCACCAGCATTTTATAGGTCTCCCGAAGATTTGCCCCGTTCACAGAATCAAGCACTGCTGTCATACTATTAAAAAAGTCCCTGGTTCCTCCCTGTCCTGCCGTCTCGTCTAAAATCTCCACAGAAACGACTTGCCTGGCCTCCTCCACATCATCGTTATTTCCAAGAATGATCACTGTCAAATAACAGCTTGGTGTCTCTATATAGCAGGCATATGCCCGCCCTTTGCTTGTACCAAGCCGGGCCACGCCTTCTCTTGCCAGACATCGATCGGCACCTTCAACGGATGGTGCATCCGTATCTTCCCAGCTCACCGTCATACCGGAACCGTCTAAGAACAGATTTGTTATATAATCCGCATAATCCTCCAAGCTCTCAATGTCATGGGGATTTCCGGGAATATTTAATTTGGAGGTTCCCAGAAAAACACTGGAAAATCCTGTCCGTTCAGGACCTCCATCCAGTTCCATCATAGTAGTTCCCGCCTGAATCTGCACGTCTTCCTGTGTCAGTCCCTCAAGCAAAATTACCTTATAAGCGCCGTCTTCGGAAACATATTCCTGAGAAGCCGGAAGATTCTCTCTTTCCGTACTTGTGTTTTCCTCAATGCTTCCGGGTGTTGTCTTTCCCGCCGTTTCTTTAGCATTTCCGCAGGCCGTAAGCATCAGCCCGATGACTGCCGTCAGTAATAATATCCTTCTTTTTCTCATGATTCTATCATCCCTCTTTGTTCTATTTGCATTCCACAGATTCTGCCACACACTGTTACCTTTTTCAAATTTCGGAATCTCCTAATACAACATCCTCATGATAAATTCGCCGCCCGGAATCTGCGAGATTTCCTTTCTTGTCAGTCCGCGCAAAAAAATCATCAACACAAGATATACGACAAAGAACAACACGCCTCCGATGATCAGCGTGAGCAGATTTCCTAATGACGCGCCCGCCAGCTTAACAACGATAAAACCGACTAATCCGCCTCCTGCCGCGCTGACCAGCGGTTTCGCTATGTTCAGCACATGATGACGGTAGTTCAGCTGCATGGAAACCACAAATCCGTATGCTGCCGCCATCACGCCGGATGCGATCAGATACGCGGCGCCAAGCCCTGTATAATTGACCTCACCCGGTTTGATGGAAACCTCCAAAACGATCAGATGCGTAACAAAGCCAGCCGCATGAATGGCAAGGATATAAAACTGCTTTTCCAATCCGAGAAGCACCTGCATCATCACAAAGCTGACGCCAAGAAGCAAAATGGACAGCGCCCCCGCCGAAAGTGCTCCGGCGCAAAGCTCCCCCTGCTCTCCATAAAAAAAACCGATGAGCGGCGATGCAAAGACCAGCACAAACACGGCAATCGGCGAATACACCAAACAAAAACGCCGCATTTTTGTCTGTATCGTGTCGCGCACAAACTTCCGCTCATCCCTTGCGATCGCGCGCTTATAGCTGCTCCATGTCCCACGCCCCTGAATACATGCCGCTGCAGCCGGCAGCAGCAGAAACGGCAGCACCGCTCCCGCATAGACGCCCCATGTCCCTGCAATGATATGCTCCGACACGGCAGCGTTCTTCAGCTTGCTCACTAAGACGCGTTCTTCCAGCAACAGACAGAGCGGCAACAGCATGCTGTTCAAATAGTAGACTGCGGAAGAAATATAAAGATACTGCGCATAAACCGCATCGGACTCATATCTGCTCTGCGTATCTTTGATCAGTCTCCGCTTCATGGACACCTTCATTTGCAGATACAGGAAAAAATAGATCAGCATGCATAGAAATGTCGCGATACTGACCGCCAGTGCACAGCCCTGCGCGCCGTATATCCCCGCAAACGCATCCTGCTTTAAGAGCGCGCCGACCGCCTCTCCCTTACGGTACAGAAGTCCCGACAGCACAATGCATAACAACGTCACAAGCAGCTCTGTTCCAAGGCGGACGATAGAATCGTTGATATGCTCCCCCATACCCTTCAAATACGCGGAAAACGAAGCGGAAACCGTTGCGAAACAAAAAGCGGGCGCCATATAGCGCAGCACTTTTTCCGCCTGTGAAATGCCTAACAGTTTTCCGGCAAGCGCCGGGGCAGCTAAAAACACCACGATCGTAACGATAAAACCGACCACCAGCGACAAAAACATTGCAAAATCAAACGCCTGCTCCGCATCCTGATACTGCTCGCGTTTAACTCTCCCATTCATCAGCTTCGCAAGATTCCCTGAAAAAATCTCCCTTGTAAAATAATCATAGAGGAAAAACAACAAATATGCCGCCGCAAAAATTCCTACGCCCGCATCACCGATCGCAAAATGAATCGGTATAAACCGGAATAATACCACGACGTAAGTGGCCGTCAGCATAAAATTCACGCTTCTCTTTTGCTTCTTCAGATCCATCATGCGTTCATTTCCTCTTCTCTTGTGATGTGAAGCGCCGCAAGCGCATTCTCCTGTTTTTGCTCCATGACTTCTGCCTCACCGGACTCCATATGATCATAGCCGCACAAATGAAGCATGGAATGCGCTATCAGAAAAGCAAATTCCCGTTTGACGCTGTGACCGTATTCCTCCGCCTGTACAAGAACCCGCTCTCCGGAGATAACAATATCGCCCAGATTTAACACGCCGGAATCCGGCTCAAAGCAGTCGGCAAACATCTCTTCCAACTTTGAAAAATCACCCGGTTTATCATAGCTTATGTTCGGAAAAGACAATACATCCGTCGGCTTGTCCATCCCGCGGAACTGACGGTTCATCTCCCGAATCCCCTTATCATCCGTAATGAGCAGACTGACTGCCGTCTCATAAGGACACCCCTCACGCTCTAATATGCATTCCGCGACCTGCTCCCCGATTTCCTCCGGCGCAAACGAAAAATCACAGGTAACATTCCGATCAACGTAAAAAATCATAATAAAGATTTTCCTCCATCAGTATTTTCTTCATCAGTGTCATTTCATCCATGGAAATATCACACTGTGAAAAACGCCCTTTCGCTGTCTGTTTGCGAAACAGACCCTCGATCAGCTCCTTATAATTAACCTTTGCGTCTTTATCCTCCGCAAACAGCTCCATCAGCGTATCCACGACCAGCGCGGACATAAACAATACTGCCGTCTCCTTATGCTTCAGTTTGCCTCCCTTTTTGTATTCGACTAAGATCTCACAGACCTCCGGCGGAAAATGATACTCGCCGCGCACGACGGCCATCAGATTCTCCTTGGTGTTCTCCCCGAGAAGAACGCCCGCCTCATGATAAAATCCGGCGGCGCGCACAATATCCGTATCCATCTGCGCCCTCGAAGCGATCTTATTGCACAGATACGCGGTATGAATCGCATGGTAATAATAAATCATGCCATGTTCCTTGATGCGTGTCATCAGGGCGTATTCGGGATCATTGATCTCCACGTAGCGGTTGATCTCACGCCGTACGACTCTCGTATTGATATACCACAACAGCATCAGCATCAGCACGACATTCAGAAACAGTCCGATGACGGGAATAACAAACATCTCAAACGAAAGATTGCGGTTTTGTACGATGATCGTGTTCGCGCACATGCTTGTGACATATACCATGCACGAAAGAATGATCGGAATCTCCACGCGGAAGCTTTCATCCAATACGGAAAACAGAATCACCGCACAGATTCCGCATAAAAAGTACATTACAAAAATATGCGAGGAAGCCCCCGCCAGCACGCAAGATACAGTGAGCAGCGTCGAAAAAGACACCATTCCGATGATGGCGTTGCTAAACAGCGTGAGCGCGACGGCAATGCTCAAAAACGGCCATCCCATCTGCGTAAAAAGCGGAAACAGACACGACAAGCCAAACATGATGATAAACACGAACGTAAATCGGTTGGGATGCTCGTCGTTATCGTAAAGGTAATCCTTGACGATAAGGCTTCTTGCCTTTGCAAACTGCACAAGCAGCAGCAGCAGACCGGCAAGTATCCCCGTTCTGATCTGCTCCGCCGTCTCTAAGCCATAAAAAATCACGCTTCCCGCTGTCATTCCTCCCGGAACGGCAACCTCAACGATGCCGCGCAGCAGAGCCGCGCCCTTTTTCTTCGTATGCTTTTCCTTTTGTTCTGTGTTGTTGTTTTTCTTCATAGGTTTCATATGCCTTTACAATTTTCTGTACAAGCGGATGCCTTACCACATCCTTGCTTGTCAGCTTACAAAACGCGATCTCATCCACACCGCGCAGTACGCTTACCGCCACATCCAAGCCCGACTCCGTGCCGGGCGCTAAATCCTTCTGGGACTGATCGCCCGTGATGACCACCTTTGAGCCGAAGCCAATCCTCGTCAAAAACATCTTCATCTGCGCAGGCGTTGTATTCTGCGCCTCATCTAATATGATATAAGCGTTATCAAGCGTCCTGCCCCTCATATAGGCAAGCGGCGCGACCTCGATCAAACCTTTTTCCGTGTTTTTTACAAAGCTCTCCGCTCCCATGATCTGATACAGAGCGTCGTAGAGCGGCCGCAAGTACGGATCGACCTTGCTCTGCAGGTCGCCCGGAAGAAAACCGAGCTTCTCTCCCGCCTCGATCGCCGGTCTTGTCAGGATGATGCGCCCGACCTCCTCATTCTTAAACGCCGTGATCGCCATGGCCATGGCCAGATACGTCTTACCCGTTCCCGCAGGACCCATGCCAAACACGATCATGTGATCGCGGATGGCATCCACATAGCGTTTCTGCCCGAGCGTTTTCGGTTTGACCGGCTTTCCGCTCACCGTATGGCAGATACAGTCGGAATCAATCTCCAGCATGCCGTCGTCCTCTCCGTCCCTGCTCATGTCAAGTGCATAATTTACGTTTTGTTCTTCGATCATATTTCCCCTTCTTGAAAGCTCCATCAGACGTTCCAAAATACCGCCCGCTTTCGCCGCCTGTTTTTCTTCTCCCGTAATCCTTAAAACGCCGTCGCGGCACACAATATCAACTGAAAACTCCTGTTCCAGCTTTCTTAAATACGAATCGTTCATTCCGAACACATTCTGCATGTCGCGCGCATCCGCGCAGATCTCAATCGTTGTTTTCTCCATCCTGTACAAACTCCACTGTTGTCGGGCAGCTTACACCAACAAGCTTCCTCATGGTAATATCTGCCGTGATCTCCATACTCATCCCATTTTTTATTATTTTAACATCTTTTGCAATTATTTGTACCCCTTTTTCCGATAATTCCCTTAAATATTTTTCCAGCCCGGAAAGAAGCAGCTCCTGTGCCTCCTCCTTCGTATAATAGGAAAGCTGCCATTCATAGGCATTTTGTCTTGTGATCTGGGCAAAAAAAGGAAGCTGCAGATAGCGGAAAAGACGAAGCTGATAGCTTTTGGACTGCGACTCCACGCTGGGTGAGGAAAGTCCGTTTCCCAATACGACCCGCGCATCGAATGCGCCAAGGCTGACGATGAGCGCTTCTTTTCCCGTATATACTTTTTTTTCATAAGAAAGAGACAGCGTATCCGTGTAGCGCTGCGACGTCTCCACGAGAATGTCCGCCTGCGCATGATAATAATGGTAGCCGCTGATCTCGCTGTTTTCGTCGTAGATCGGTACGGCGCCGCCGACTAAAATATCACCCTCACTGATCACGTCCCCTTTTTGCACATAGGGGACGCCTTCTTTTACGATCATGGACACGATCACGCCGTCTACATCCGCTACGATGTCCGTGCGGTCGTCATAGCGCTGCAGACTCTCGGTATATTCACGTTCCCGTATCCGTATGAGTAACGTCGTCCCTCTTTGTGAGACGCTCGCCCATGTGATTTCCGGAAACTGTTCACGAAGCCCCTGCTCTAACTCCTCATAGTCAAGCTCCCGGATTGGTGTGCCGATCGTGACGCCGCGGCTCTCTAAATAATCAACAATCTGTTCATCTGTGATCCGCTTGGTTCCCTCGAACTGAAACGCCCATATCGAGCGCATCATCATCAATAAAAAAAGCACGCCGAGCAGCGCCCCGGCCACGAACACCCTGCGCTTATTGATTTTTTTCAATAAAAAAGGCAGTCCGCTTTTCTCTTTTACGGACACCTTTACTCCGGTCTTTCGGATGGCGCTCTTACTCTCCAAAAAGTCCTCTCTATTCATGCACATGGTGATGACGTCGTTCTCTTTATCCGATGTCACGTCCCAGACAGGGAAATGCCTCGCGCGGCACATGTTCAGATAGCGCTCCTTCGCATTCCCCTTTACGTCAATGCGCACCGTCGCTCTCATCCGCTCAAACCAGTTCATGTCTTTCCACGTTCGCCGAGAAACTGCAGTCCGCTGATCCTGCCCCTGATCTTTATCTCATCCTCTCTGTAATAGAGAATCTCAAGCCGGCTGCCCTGCACTAAGAGCCGGTCATGTTTTAGTGCGATCACGATACAGTTTTCCTCGAAAAGACAGATATTCCGATAGTTCTCTATCGTCAGTTCTGTGTTTCCGAGCATGGAAATCAGGCATTCCCCATATACAAAATCCTTGGGCAGGGAAAGCCGTTCCGTCAGCCGGTCAAAACGCCGTTCGTCACGGCGTTCATTCTCCTTATCCTTCACCGCAGTTTCCACGCATCTTTCTTTTTTCTATCAGTTTATGCGCGCTATGCCTTCGTGATGACCTGTTTGATGAGCGCCGTCTTTGCCACGGGCTTTTCTTCAATTTTGACCGCACGAGTCAGTCGTTCTTTTGCGGCAGCGAGTTTTCCTGCGTCATTGGCATGGAGTGTGGCGATCGGCTCACCCTGCCGCACGGCATCTCCCTTTTTTTTGCAGAACACGATACCGACCGACAGATCGATCACATCCTCCTTTGTCTCCCTGCCCCCGCCGAGCATGAGGGAACAAATGCCTACTTCATCACAGACGATCCCCGCGATATAGCCGTCTTTGTCAGCGCAGACAGATTCCGTGAGCGACGCTTTCGGCAGCCGTTCGGGATGATAGACCATATCGGCGTCCCCTCCCTGCGCCGCTACAAATTCCGCAAGCTTCTGAAGCGCCGCTTGATTTTCAATGACTGCTAAGAGCCTCTCCCTTGCCTGTTCTGTTGTATCCGCCTCTCCTGCTGCAAGCAGCATATGGCTTCCAAGCGTCAGGCACAGCTCCAAGAAATCTTCGGGACCGTTTCCCTTTAATGTCTCAATCGCCTCCCGTACTTCTAAAGCATTGCCGACCGCAAGCCCGAGCGGTTGATCCATATCGGTGATGACTGCCGTCGTCCGCCTTCCCGCACCGTTTCCGATCCGCACCATCTCGCATGCAAGCGCCTCGGCATCCGCTTCTCTTTTCATAAATGCGCCGCTTCCGGTCTTGACATCCAACACAATGGCGTCCGCGCCTGCCGCAAGCTTCTTACTCATGATGGAGCTTGCGATCAGCGACATCTGATCGACGGTTGCCGTCACATCCCGCAGTGCATACAGCTTTTTATCCGCCGGTGCAAGATCCGCGGTCTGTCCCATGATGGCGATGCCGATACGGTTGACCTGACTGACAAACTGTTCCGTTGTAATATCCGTGTGGAAACCCGTAAAGCTCTCTAATTTATCAATAGTCCCGCCCGTATGACCCAAGCCGCGGCCGCTCATTTTCGCGACCTTGACACCGCACGCCGCGACCATGGGCGTTAGGGCAAGCGAGGTCTTATCTCCGACACCGCCCGTACTGTGCTTGTCAACCTTGATTCCCTGAATGGCGCCTAAGTCAAGCAATTCTCCGCTGTGCGCCATCTCCATCGTCAGCGACAGCGTTTCCGCCTCGCTCAAGCCCTGATAATACATTGCCATCATCATTGCGGACATCTGATAATCGGGAATCTGCCCGTTTGTATAATCGCTTATCATATAGGCAATCTCTTTATCAGTCAACGTCCCGCCGTCCCTCTTTTTTTTGATCAGATCATACATTCTCATAGGCGTTCTCCTCCATTATTATAATCACATGCATTCATGCTCTCCGTCCTGTAACGGCGTTTCCGCCGTTCTTTTTTCTACATCTTATGAGCTGTAATGATTGTATAACTGTGTGCATTTACCGTTATTTTACAATGATTTATCGTCGCATACCAATTTTTTCCGATTCGTTCGATCACCGCATTTTTATCCATAATCTGTACTTTGCACCATTGTACAACATCATCTGTTTCAATCTGTAAGTTCCTCTTTATACGTTCTATCCCCATTTCTGTTGTATGAAGTTTATCAATATTTTCAAGTAAGCTGTTCATTTGAACTCTCCATGAGCTTCATTTATTGATTGTTTTCAATATACTGCTTCAAAAAACTTAACACCTCTATCGTAGCGTCAACAACACGGTTATGTTTATAATTCCTGTTGCAGGAAAAATATCCGAAATAGCCCCACGGATCCTTTACCTGCGGTCCCCAGTCCCACAGTCCGTCCTCACGGACATTTTCCAAAAGCCATTCCACGGCGTTCTCCAAATAGAGCTTAGAGCCCTTAAATTGATTGATATAATTGAACGTGTGAAACCATCGTCTCGTCTTATGATACACAAAATCCTCCGGAAGCCTGTCCGGTGTTTTCTCCCAAAAATGACCGTTTTCGCTGGCAAGCCGTCCCAGATGCCGCAGCATAGCGTCTTCTAAAGATGCGGAAATTTCCTGCCGCCTTTTCAACAGCAGCTCACTCTGCATCGGTACTAACCGGTCTTCCCTTGTCAGAAATACTTCATGCTGCGCCGCCCTGTCCTTTTCATACGAATACTCGCCTTCCTCATATGCCCGGTTTGCAATATACAGCCACCGGTAATAGGTTTCATCGCATAACGGATGATTCGGCGTGATCGCCTCCAAAAGATTACAGACGATCGCATTCTGCCACGGATTGGCGCGCTCATTTTTTTCGAACACACCTTCTCTGCTTCTGCCGCAAAGCAAGTCTTGCAGATACTCACTCGCCATGAACAGGATATCCCTGTCGTCGATCGTGAGTCCGATATACAGACAGCGCTCAATGCCAACGCCGGAAGTCGGAATCTTTGCTTTGACTGAATAGTCCTTGGAACGAAGCTTCCCCCAACCGCCGTGTTCATCCTGCGTCTCGTACATTTCTTCCACAATATCGCTTTGTAAAAATTCCTTCCGCAATTCGGATAATCCTTCATCCTGATAGGGCGTATCCAAAAGAGAAAACTTCACTTTGTATTGAACGGCAGGATACTTGCAAAAATCAAGAAGCGCCGCCGTATGTTTCTGAAACTCATTTTTTGTAAGCATATCTTACCCTCTCTCCCAAAAGAAGTACTTTTCGGCAGTTGCTTTCTCTGTATCCATATTTTTTCCGACTTGTTTTCGGCATTCTATGGCTCACTATAGATGCTAAAATCCGTCGTCAGACCATGATTATATAATGTTCTCCACCGATCTCCCGATATTCCCCATTCACTGTTTTCGTTATAGATCAGATCATCGATTTCCGATTCCGAAAGTTCATCGCTTCTGCCGATCACTTCACCGTTTACCGTCCATACCCAGACATCTTCGTTGTCATACTCCCCCCACTCAAGATCCTCACACAATTCCCTGATCATCACATAAGTATCGTCCTGACACTCATATTCCGCCCAACTGTGAGAGACAGCGGAATTGCGCCATTGACTAAGGATCAGCTGATTATCCGCATCAACCGCGGGATTCGGAATATCCGTAAAAGTCGGGGCTTCTGCAAAGCCATCCTCCGTCTGTAAAAAACAATAATATGTTAATAATCCCTGCGCCCCATGATGTCCCGTACAGATCAGAAGATCCGGAATATCATCAAAATTCACATCCACATATTCCAATTTATTTTCTACCGAAACCCACCCGTCTGCATTTCCTCCCTCAGCCGTCACATGGATAACTTGCATTTCATCCGCAACGTCTTCACGCGATATTACTAATACGCCGTCTTCTAACCATCCCCAGCTTTCCTCGTCATAATCATCGGAGATCAGCCATTCAAAAACCCATCCGTCAATCCGAAAACGATCATAAAGAATCGGATTACCCGATAAAATCTCCTGCGGCGATATCTGCGCAATCATCATGTCACCCGGAATGGATATGACATCCCTGCCGGCATATACTTCCAGCATGCCGTTTTCCTCTGTCGGTGTTTCCTCCATGATCTCAGGTTCAGGCTCGTTCCTTATGCCGCCCGCTTCATCAGATTCTTCCGCCGGTACATCTTCCATACTTTCATCTTTTACAGCTTCATTATCTTCATCAGATTCTTCACGCTCCTCAGCGTCCGTATCCTGTATCGCAGCCGATTGCAGATTATCTTCTTGATTACGCGAATCACCACAAGCGCTGACTGCAAACAGACAGCATGCAATCACACAAATCGTTGGAATGCGCCGTTTTTTCTTCATTGGTTCCTCCTCCATTTCAATGGCTCTTACCCATTTTTTCCAGGAGCAGCACTACGTCGCCCTCCTTTAGCAGTGTAGAACCCTGCGGACAAATATTTTTATTCCCTCGCTTTACCATCACCACAAAGAGTCTGCGCGAAATATCCAGATCTTTGATCCTTCTTCCAATCCAACTGTGACCGTTCTCCAAAAGCACCTCCTCAATGCGGCATTCAAGCGGTTCCGTGCTGACAGTGCCAAGCAAAAGGCTGTCCCCTTCTTCCACCACTAAACTTTGATGGGGCGTGTAAACGTCCTCTCCGCGAAGCACTACCGCGGTATAAAGTCCCTGCGGAAGATGAAGTCCCTTCAACTGCAGTCCCACATAAGGGTGTCCCCCGGTAATATTCAAAGTGATAAAGTCTGCATCATGCTCAGAATAACTTCCCACCTTGATCTTCGTGTAATACTCCACGAAACCGGCGGAAATAATACCCGTCGGAATGGCGACCATACCCACGCCCAAAAAGGCGATGAAAATCGCCATGAGCTTTCCTCCTATGGTGACCGGATAAATGTCCCCGTATCCCACTGTCAAAAGCGTGGACACGGACCACCAGATACCGGAAAAGGCATTGGAAAAATGCTCCGGCTGCGCCTCATGTTCCAAGCCATACATACAAAGGGAAGATGCCAGCATTAATACCAGCACCAGAAAAATGGAAGACACCAAAGCATTTTTCTTTTCCCGCAATACCGCGGTGATCACATTAAAGGCATCATACCGGGAATTGATCCGAAACAGGTGCAGGATGCGCACGACCCGAAGCATACGGAACGCTACAGCCCCGCTCGGTATGAATATAGGACAAAAATAGGGAAGAATTGTCAGCAGATCTACTATCCCGAAAAAAGATAAGACAAACGCAAATACCGCTGCCGGATACGATTTCTCAGGATAGAGACAGTCCGCCGTCCAAATTCTAAGCGCATACTCCGCGAGAAAGATCACCATCGTGATAAGCTCCACGGTTCTCAATATCCCGGCATATCCCGCCATCTTCTCAAAGGTCTGAAGAAACGTGACGGAAATATTGGCAAAGATTACAAGAACGATAAAAATATCAAAACACAGACTGGGAATGTCCGTTCTGCTCCCGATCTGTATGATCTGAAAGATGCGCTTCTTAGCCGATGCGATCCTCTCTGCGCCTATGGTGGTTCTTTTATGCTTCATGCAATTCCTCGTTCTCCTTTGCTCACCTGATTTCTGGAAAAACTGCTGGATTTCCTTAATAGAATTTTATTTATCATCATAATGTCCCTTACACTGGGTTACGATAATGTTCTCACGACTGACCATATAAACAAGCCTGTCTTTTTCGTTAATCCTTCGGCTCCATTCTCCGTTGGTGCTGTCTTTTAATGGTTCCGGCTTACCCTCTCCGATAAAAGGCTCGCGCCGGATGGCTTTTAACAGACTGTTTATTTTTTTCAAAGTTCTTTTATCCTGTGCCTGCCAATAGAGATATTCCTCCCATGCATCCTCCGCAAAGATGATTCTACTCAAGCTCCATTGTCTCCAATTCTTCCATAGTTTTTACAATCACCTGCCCGTTTTTAACCTGTTGGTCAGCTTTCTTCAACTGCTCCATGTTAGAGTCTGAGTAAAAAGGCTCCAACGGAGCGGCTACCTCAAAAGGAATCCGACGATCCCGTAAGGCTTTTTTAGCATAAATCATAAAAAAGGTGGTAAGATTCATTCCCATCTCTTCGCACATTTCATCCAGTTGTTTTTTCATCTCATCGTCAAATCGAAGGCTTACAGTAGTCATATTATCACGTCCTTTCTTCCATCTCAGCATACTTCAAGCTGAAGCAAAATGCAAGAATTATCATTCAAATTCTTTCAAATATATTATATGAAGAAAGAAGGATACTATGCTGTTTTGTTCGAATCAGGTATTTCAAATGTGAATCCTTTCAAACAAAATCCCATCCTGATCAAAAGCCGAATACTTCTTTTCGCAGATTTCGATTCTCCAACAAAGCCATATAGCGGCGAAAGGTTGCTCTTGCCGCATTATTTTTATCTTTGCTATCCATAATACTCCAACCTCCTTTTAGTCTCCGCCGCGATCGTGCATCGGGATCATACAGGCCAACCTGTTCATATTCCGGTTCGTCCGGCATAAAAATCACGCTCCCCGCCTTCTCCATTTCCGGATCGTGCAGCATTCCATCATAAATTTTCCACAGTGCCAAAAATCTCCTGTCATTTAAGTGCTTCAATGTTTCCTCGAAAAAGTCCGCAAATGTATACACACAATAATAATTTTTATCCGCATACTCCATTAAATCCAAAATCCAGTGTAATGGGTTCTCAACTGTAAATTCCTGTTCCATGATCCTTTCATATTGTTTTCTAAGATCGACAAACCACTTTTCTAACCCCTTTGAAAAACGGATATTCTCGTCATCCCCCCAAAACAAAATCAGATCATCCGCCGTTATGTCAAAAAATTGCTCCGTGGAAACCGGCGGTACCTTAGTGGAATCCTCCTGCGCCTCTTGATAAGGCTTCCTTTTTGCCACATCCTTTACCTGTCTCCATAGCTCCCAAAAACGAACCCGATAGGTCTCCGCCAAAACTTTGATCACATATACAGGCGCATTCGTCAAAACAGCTAAACAGAACACGGCTTCCAGATATCCGTTGTCATATTTACTATCGCATTCGTCATTGTATTTGCTGTCACACTCACCGTCACGTTGGCAAGCAGCATCAAACGATATGCTTTCCTGTGCATAATGAGAACGGAGCATTTCCATGATCATCGAAAGCTGCTCCTCCCTGCTTAACGCACTCTTTTTATGATAGCATCTGACTGCCTCTTTGAGCTGTCTTGCATACCCATAAAAGTTCAGCCCGCTCCCATCATCCTTCTCATCTTCTTTCGTTGGCACACGCCCTGCCAACTGATCAAATTCTTTATCCAGGGCGGCGGTTCCCTCCAAAACAGCCCGGACTTCATAATACCCGATCAGTCCATCCGTATCCTGTACGAGCCCTTTCCAGTCATATTCACCTAAATCCGTCACCCTTTGAT
The DNA here is from genome assembly GCA_014804425.1 of Lachnospiraceae bacterium. Lineage (GTDB taxonomy): Bacteria > Bacillota > Clostridia > Lachnospirales > Lachnospiraceae > DLAJ01. Next base: position 121,901 of record JAAUZV010000013.1, on the reverse strand, counting down.
CATGCAATGCCTCAAATAACGGCCATGGATCATTCTTTTTCTGTGAATAGTTTTCGTGGAACAAATAGTTGATCCATCCCGTATACACACGCGACGTTACAAACTCACCGTTTACCCGTGGAACTGCCGTCCCATCCAAATAAAGACTTTGCAATACATATGCGGCTACTACGACATGGTGAAAATCACTCCAACCGATCTTATTGCTCCATACTCCGTCCCTCTCTGCACTAAAACCGGCATTTTCCCAACAATCATCCTCAAAATAATTATAGTAAAAATTCATCTTCGTGTTCTGCATGGTGGCTTTCTTAAGTACCCTTGTCTGCTTATCACATAATTGCACCATTTTCAGCTCCATCATTCCGCCTGCCTGAAACAATTTCTCGATCCGCCTCTGAAATTCCTCCTTTTTCACATCCGGTACCCTGACACCGTCTTGTTGCAGTAATCTTGCAAATGTACCCATACCCTTCCCTCCATCATCCCCAAAAAACGGCTAATTGACATTTTCATAAGCTTCTGCTGTCATTCACCGAACTGCCCGCTTCAAAAACACTTTACCGTATCTTTTCCCATTTGTCATTGAACCTGTAATTCAAAACAGGAACCGATTCGGTTCCTGTTCTATGACATCATGCGGGGGATGGAGTGTCGTACCTGCTACGCCGCATGCAGCTTCCTGACGGCGTTGTAATAGACTGACATCCTTGTGTAAAATGCTTTTTGGTCAACCGGCATCTGCGCTGTCCGATTTCCAACGATCAGATGATCCATCGGTATCTGAAAAAGTTCCGATAACGCATAGAGATGATCGACTGACGGTATGCTGCATCCGTTCAGCCAGCGATATACACTTTGCACACAGGACAGGCCCAAATAGTCCTGCACGGCTTTTGGCGATATTTTTTTCCACTTCATAATCTGTCCCAACCGAATACCGGTTGCTTTCATATTGATCGTAGGGTACCTCATTTTCACGTCTCCGTATTAAAAGGTTGTCATTATGCTTTTTTATCAAATAAAGAACCATTCTCACTACCTGCCATATTGATGAACGATTCTTCATCATTGTGCGGAAACAGTAATTCCATATATAAATTTCCAAGCAGGTTCTTTACTCTGTCTACATTCGCACTTGAATAGGGAAACTCGCGCATTTCCAAACGTTTCAGATTCTCCAGGATTTTTTCTATATTCTGCCGCTCAGACGGCTTTTGCTTCGTTTGATCATCTGAAGGCTTTGACACCGACGGCTCCATGAGCGGTTTTGTTTCAGGGATATTATATATTACATTTTTACATGTTTTCGCAAAGCATTCCGGATCATACTCCGCCAAATAGCCAAGATCGTCCATCGTCAGTGTTTTTTTGTGATGAATTTTCAGATAGATATTAACAAGACGAGTATCCTTTCCCATATCTCCTTTATCCCCCATTCGAATCACTGCACTGTCACTGTACTGCCGGAAGCAAAGAGGAAACCGCGTCCTCTCCACGGAAAATCCAAAGTACAAGAGCATCCTCTTTTGTGTCTTCTAAGTCCAGATTGATAATATCCGCAGGCCGGTACAGATTTGCTTCCTCATCGGCAATCACTCCGACAAGCACCGGAAATCTTTATGCTTTTTTAACGCGGAACAGCCATTCTACAGCGATTTTTAGTAACTGCTGCGTCCCGGCGGAATATAATAGAAAAAAAGGCGTCGGCCATGGCAATTACATCATCAGACATCTTGAACCTCTCACACGCCCTCAAAGACATATGTGAAGTAAACTGCAAGACGCCCGAATGCCTTTCCCAGACTCTGAAAATCCTGCTGCAATGCAACCTGATCCAGGCCAATCTGCAATTTAACCAGACACTTCAAACAAATTGGGACTCTGCTGTCTTTTCTGACAAACCGCCAAAACCTAAGTAAATTTATCATCTTACCCATTTACTTGTGATACGGTTCCCCGTTCATGATCCGAAACGCACGATAAAGCTGCTCTGCTAGGATCACGCGCATCAACTGGTGCGGAAATGTCATATCCGAAAAGCTGATCTTCTCATCCGCACGCGAAAGAATCCGCTCATGTAAGCCGAGCGATCCTCCGATAACAAAAACGATTCTGCTTTTTCCCGCGCCCATCCATGTCTCGATGTGGCGCGAAAAATTCACAGAATCATACTTTTTTCCCTCTATCGCAAGCGCAACGACATAATCGTCCGGGCGAAGCGCCTTTTCAATCCGCTCCGCCTCTTTTTGCGTGACTATTTGCTCCTCTCGCTCAGAGGCATGTTCTTTTGTCTTTTCATCCGCAACCTCTATGATGCGGAAGTCACAGTATTTTGACAGACGCTTTGCATATTCTGCAACCGCATCACGAAAAAAAGCTTCCTTGCATTTGCCGACACAGACAACGGACAGATTCATTCAAACAACTCCTGGTATACAGTCTCCGCTAAGTTGTCGAGATAGGCTTCCTCCGCCTCCTGAAACTCCGCGGTAATCTTTTTCTTGATCACTTCCGTACGCTTAAAAAAGCGTATCTCATCGGCATCCTCTTCCTCAAGTCCCGACGCTTCATCTACAAGCTCCGCTGTCAGATGTTCTTTTACCCAAGTATGGATCTGCTCCGTCAGCTTGTCCTCATCCGACGCCTCCGCACGGGATTTGCGCGCATCCTTTAACGAATAAACACCAAACCCGATAAAAAAGAGAAAGAGCGCAAACATGATCACATTCATCATGATCCGATTTCCGAATCGAATGGGAAGGATACCAAAGTCGATCAGAATCATCGCGATACAACCGAGTATACCGAATACGAGCAGCACCTCACCCGAGCTTCTTAAGTCGTCCGCCCGCTCGCTCTTTTTGCGGTATACGCCGCTTGGCGCACGCAGATCATTCTCTCCGTCTTCCGCATCCGGCCTGTCTTCCGCCTCCTCCTCAGATTCCTCTCCGTCCGCAGCATCAGCACAAATCAGATCGTCCTCTTGATTTTGGGCTTCTTCCTTCAATGCCGACTCTACCAGAAAAACACGAACTGCCTGTTTTGCTTTCCGTTCATGTTTCGGAAGAACATAAAGGCACGCCTCCTCATCCTCATGTTCGAAAATGACAGGAATGTCATTATATTCCATAAACTTCTGCATGCGCAAGATCAGCGCTTCTTCCCCGCTGCAAAGTAAGACTTCCTTTCGTTCTCCCAAGGAAGCCACCAGCGTTTCACCACAGTCGGCGCACACCGTAACGCCCTCTTTATATTCATTTTTACAAACCGGACACCATGGCATCGCCATTCCCTCCCTGCTGTTGCGCTTTTCCTATCATGTTCCTTTATTCCCTCGCGGCAGCTTACTGCGGGGGATTTTATTTTCCGGACAAATACTCGTCGATTCCCTTTGCTGCAGCTTTGCCCGCGCCCATCGCCAAAATGACCGTCGCCGCGCCCGTCACGGCATCACCGCCCGCAAATACGCCCTCTTTCTCGGTCTTTCCGTTTTCATCGTCCGCAATGATACATTTGCGCTTATCCACCGTCAGACCTTCCGTTGTCGCAGAGATCAACGGATTGGGTGATGTGCCGAGCGCCATGATCACCGTATCCGCCTCAATGACAAACTCACTTCCTTCGACCGGAACAGGACGACGCCTGCCGGATGCATCCGGCTCACCGAGCTCCATTCTGATGCAGCGGATTCCTTTTACCCAGTTATTTTCGTCTTCCAAGATTTCGACCGGATTGGTCAACAAATCAAAAACAATGCCTTCTTCTTTTGCATGATGCACTTCTTCCACTCTGGCAGGAAGCTCTTCCTCGCTGCGCCGATACACGATGTGTACTTCTGCTCCGAGTCGAAGCGCGGTTCTCGCCGCATCCATCGCCACGTTGCCGCCGCCCACGACCGCGACCTTTTTGCCGCGCATCAGCGGGGTATCCGCCGTTTCATCAAACGCCTTCATGAGATTGCTTCTCGTCAGATATTCATTTGCAGAAAAGACACCGTTTGCCTGCTCGCCCGGAATGCTCATAAATTTCGGCAGTCCCGCGCCGGAACCGATAAATACCGCCTCAAAGCCCTCGTTCTTTAAAAGTTCATCGACCGTAACCGATTTGCCGACTACACAGTTTGTTTCAATTTTTACACCAAGCGCCTTCACATTCTCGATCTCTGTACGCACAACGCTCTCCTTGGGCAGACGGAACTCGGGAATGCCATATACAAGCACACCTCCCGGCTCATGAAGCGCCTCAAAGATTGTCACGTCATAGCCCATCTTTGCCAGATCTCCCGCACAGGTAAGACCGGACGGACCGGAACCGATCACAGCGACTTTTTTTCCTTTTTTCTCGGCAGAAACCTTGGGTACGATCCCATTTTCTCTTGCCCAGTCCGCAACAAAGCGCTCCAGCTTACCGATGGAGATCGGCTCGCCCTTGATACCGCGGATACATTTGCCCTCGCACTGGCTCTCCTGCGGGCACACACGACCGCAAACCGCGGGAAGCGCACTGGACTCCGATATGATCTCATATGCCTTTTCTACATCTCCGAGCTTTACCTGCTCCACAAACACCGGAATATTGATCGACACGGGACAGCCCTTGATACACTGTGCATTCTTGCAGTTGATACAGCGGGACGCCTCCTCCATTGCTTCATCTTTGCCATATCCAAGACATACTTCTTCAAAATTGGTTGCTCTTACAGCCGCTTCCTGCTCGGAAACGGGAACTTTCTTTAATACGTCCATAATTCAAACCATACCTTTCTGTCTTTTTCTCAGTTGCAGTTACCGCATCCGCCGTGATGGGTATCTCCCTCTTTTGCGGCAAGATATGCGCGTCCTTCCTCTGTCTTATAGATCTGCTGACGCTTCATTGCCTCGTCAAAATGAACCTTATGTCCGTCAAACTCCGGTCCGTCTACGCAGGCGAATTTCACCTCGTCCCCGACGGTCACACGGCAGGCGCCGCACATGCCCGTTCCGTCCACCATGATCGGATTTAAGCTGACGATGGTAGGAATTTCCAACTCCTCTGTCATTTTACATACGAATTTCATCATGATCATCGGTCCAATTGCGACACAGATGTCATAATGCTTTCCTTCTTCCGTTACCAGATCCTTGATCGTCTGCGTCACCATACCGCTTCTTCCGTAAGAGCCGTCATCGGTGGTCACATAGAGATTTCCCGCAACTGCCTCCATCTCTTTTTCCAAGATCAGTAGATCCTTTGTCTTTGCACCGACAATGACATCAGCGTTGACACCGTGCTCTTTTAACCACTTCACCTGCGGATATACGGGCGCCGTACCGACACCGCCAGCCACAAACAGGATGTTTTTGCTGCGAAGCGCCTCATCGGACTCGGCCGTAAACTCCGACGGACGTCCAAGCGGTCCGACAAAATCGTGGAAGCTGTCGCCCGCCTTCAGTTTTGCCATTTTATAGGTGGACGCGCCGACCGTCTGCAATACGATGGTGACTGTCCCCTTCTCTCTATCATAATCGCAAATGGTAAGCGGTATGCGCTCACTGTTTTCATCCGTTCTGACGATCACGAACTGTCCCGGCATACACGCTTCGGCTGTTCTTTTTGCTTCGACTACCATTTTGTAAATATTGGTCGTCAGTTCCTCTGCCTCTAAAATCTTGTACATTTCCGTTCTCTCCTTCATTTTTTACTTCATGCCCCGCCTATCATAGCACAATTAAAATCAGAAATCAATGACGGTATAATGTCCGTCCGCATCCTGCGCAGTCTGATATAAGCGGCCGTACACTACGCTCACCGCATATTTTGTCTGGCTTTGATACCTGCTTCCCGATTCATCCGTGTAATATTCGGATACTAAATAATAAATCTCTCCCTGATATACGAACGCCGCCTGCGCCTCATACGAATAAGTCCCCTTCGCTCCGGCAACCTCGCCCGTCATTGCGAGCAGGATTCCACGATCCGTCAATCCCGATGTGGTGATCAGAATTGCCTGATACGGGCTGTAAGGCGGATCGTTCAAATTCAAGTGATACTCCACCTGCGTAATGTTGCTTGCGACACGATCCTCATTATAGGAAATAAAACGATACAGCGTAGCACCCAGCGGCATACAGATATCGCGTGTGTACGGCGTGCTGTTACTGTCCGGCATCGTGCCGTCCGACGTATAGTAAACCGTACCTCCCTGCGGAATCTCCACGCTGATATATTCCGGTACCGTATAATCTCCGCCGTCAGGCGTTACGATCGGTTCATTCGGAGGCTCCGCTTCGATTACAAACTCCCCGTTGTGTACCTTGCTCATCATACCGAATTCGTTAATGAATACCGCCTGAATCCGGTATTCGCCGGATTCCAACAGGATCGGGCTTGTATAAACCAGATCCGCCTCATCCGGTGTCGTGCCGTCCAGCGTGTAATAAATAATACCGTTTGTATTGGCGCTGATCTTCAAAAGCTGTGCGTCTTCATACACGCCGTCCGCAATGCTGAAGATTGGTTCCTCCGCCAGATATTGGTTATAATCCGTGCGGATCTCCTCATATTCACAGCGCTCCATCAGATTGCAGATCTCTAAATAGCGCTCCTCTGATTCATAGATCGCAACGAGTCTCTCATACGCCTCTACCCGGTATCCCTCATAAGAAATCAGATCAAGATAGATCTCCGAAGCGTCCTGAAGCTCTCCCAGCTTTTCATAATAGCCTGCCATCAGCATACGTGCTTCCACCTGCTGGTTATCATAATGAAGCGCCTGCCTCATACAGGCGATCGCCTGCTCATAATCGCCGCGTCCCGCCGCCGAAACGCCCTGTTCATATTGATAGCTGTACGTCTGTTTGGCCGCGCGCTGCATCCCAAGCATGACCGTCAGCCCGACCGTAACCACAAGCAGGGACAGGAGGATCAGCGACATTTTTTTTCTTTTTTTCAAGAAATGAAAGATTCCGAGAAGAAGACTTGGGCGTTCGTCTGCCGCGTACCACGGAACATCCTCCTCCGAGGCGTCATCGTCGGATACGCTTTGCTTTCCATCTGCATCCGCCGGCTGTTCCTCCTCTGAAGCAAACTCGTTTACGACCTCCGTCATCGTCTCACGGATGTTTGTGTCCAGCTCCGGTTCAAAATCCGGTACGATTCGGATCTCATAGCCGCATGACTCACAATAAAGCTGTTCTTCTTTGATCTCATTTCCACATACGGGACATTTCATTCAGGTATCCTCATTGATTCCGTTCGCGGAAGCGGTATGCTTCCACGCAATTGTACATCAGCATCGCGATCGTCATCGGTCCGACGCCGCCCGGCACAGGAGTAATGGCGGACGTATGCGGTGCAACGGATTCATAATCCACATCGCCGCACAGCTTGTTCTCCGCATTTCTGTGAATGCCGACGTCGATCACGACCGCACCCTCTTTCACATATTCCTCTGTGATCATACGCGGCCTTCCGACAGCGGCAACCAAAATATCCGCCCGCTTCGCCACTTCTTTTACATTCTTTGTCTTGGAATGACAGACCGTGACCGTTCCGTTTTCTTTTAACAGAAGAAGCGCCATCGGTTTGCCGACGATGTTACTGCGCCCGATGACAACACATTCCTTTCCCGCGACCGATATGCCCGATCGTGTCAGCAGCTGTATGATCCCTGCCGGCGTACAGGAGACAAATCCGTCCTGTCCCGTGCAGAGCGCACCGACGTTCTGAGGATGAAAGCCGTCCACATCCTTACGGGGATCAATGGCATTTATGACCTTATTCTCATCTATCTGTGCCGGCAAGGGAAGCTGTACCAAAATGCCATGCACATCTTCCCGCCTGTTTAAATCCGAGATCAGCGTAAGCAGCTCTTCCTCGGTCGTCTCCTCGGGAAGCTCATAGGCAAGCGAACGGATTCCCACATAAGCGCATGCTTTTTTCTTATTTCCTACATAAACACCGGATGCGGGATCGTTCCCGACCTGAATGACCGCAAGCGTGATCTCCGCGCCCTGTTCCCGGTAAGCGGCGACCTGCGCCTTTACTTCTTCCTTAATCTGTGCCGATATGGCTTTTCCGTCAATGATCTGTGGCATAGGAATCCTCCGTTTTGTTCATGCAAACTCAATTCTAAAATAATCCGGTAATGACACCGTTTTCATTCACATCAATGCGGTGCGCCGCAGGCTGCTTCGGCAGTCCCGGCATCGTCACGATCGTTCCCGTCAGCGCAACGACAAAGCCCGCTCCCGCACAGACATACACATCGCGCACATTCAGCGTAAAGCCCGTCGGACGCCCGAGCCTTGACGCGTCATCCGAAAGAGAATATTGATTTTTGGCCATACACACGGGCAGTTTGCCAGATCCCTGTGCCTCTAAGCGTGCGAGCTGCTTTTCGCTCGCAGCGGAAAACGAAACGCCGTCCGCACCGTAAATTTCTCTTGCCACCCTTTCGATCTTTTCCCGAAGCGGCAGCGCCGGATCATAGAGCGGCGCAAAATGACTTTCCTTGGTCTCCAAGGTTTTTAATACCGCCTCCGCCAATTCAATACCGCCTGCGCCGCCCTTCTCCCACACTTTGGAAAGAGCAAACTCACAGCCGCGCTCCTCGCAAAAATGTTTCACAAATGCAAGCTCCGCTTCCGTATCCGTTAAAAATGAATTGAGTGTTACCACAACGGGCACGCCGTAGCGTTTGATATTCTCTATATGCTTTTCCAGATTGACGATGCCTTTTTCGAGCGCCTCCAGATTTTCCGTATTCAGATCACCCTTTGCCACGCCGCCGTTATATTTTAAGGCGCGGACTGTCGCGACAAGCACGACCGCATCCGGCTTTAACCCCGCTGACGCACACTTGATGTCAAAAAACTTCTCCGCGCCAAGATCCGCGCCGAAGCCCGCCTCCGTGATGCAGTAATCCGCCAGCTTTAACGCCGCCTTTGTCGCACGCACACTGTTACAGCCGTGCGCAATGTTGGCAAACGGTCCGCCGTGTACGAGCGCCGGCGTATGCTCTAAGGTCTGTATGAGGTTCGGGCTGACCGCATCCTTTAAGAGCGCCGCCATTGCGCCGACCGCGGATAGATCGTCCGCCGTGACCGGCTCCCCGTCTAAATTGTAAGCTGCCACAATTCTTGCAAGGCGCTTTTTTAAGTCCGCCATATCCTCGGCAAGGCAGAGAATCGCCATGATCTCGGACGCCACCGTAATGACAAAATGCTCCTCGCGCACAAAACCGTCCGTTTTTCCTCCCATGCCGATCACGGTATTGCGGAGCGCGCGGTCGTTCATGTCCAGACAGCGTTTCCATACGATCTGTCTCGTATCAATGCGGAGCGCATTTCCCTGCATAATATGATTATCGATCATTGCGGCAAGCAGATTGTTTGCGGCAGTAACAGCATGAAAATCTCCCGTAAAATGCAGATTTAAGTCTTCCATCGGTACGACCTGCGCATAACCTCCGCCCGCTGCGCCGCCTTTGATGCCAAAGCAAGGTCCCAACGACGGCTCTCTGAGCGCGATCACCGCGCGTCTGCCAAGTTTTGCAAACGCCTGTCCGAGCCCGACCGTTGTCGTCGTCTTTCCCTCTCCCGCAGGCGTCGGATTGATCGCCGTGACAAGCACGAGCTTTCCGTCCGGACGCTCTTTTAAGCGCGCCAGACATGCTTCGGAAATCTTCGCCTTATATTTTCCGTAAAGCTCCAGATCGTCCTCGCCGATTCCGAGCGGCTCCGCCACCTTGACGATCGGGTAAAGTTCCGCTTCCTGTGCAATTTCAATATCGCTTTTCATTCTGATCCTCCATGCTGCTATCAGCCCGTGAATTTTTCAATCTACATGCCTGCTATGTATTGTTCAAACTGCTCCGCGCTCATGAGCACCTTTCTCGGCTTTGTGCCTTCTTCCTCACCGACAACGCCGGCGTCGGCGAGCTGATCCATGATCCGCGCCGCGCGGTTAAAGCCGACACGGAACGCCCGCTGTACCATACCGATCGACGCTTTATCTTTTTCAATGATGAAGCGCCCCGCCTCCGCAAACAGCTCGTCCATATCCGATGCACTGCCTCCTGCCGGGCCATCTCCGGCGGCAGACGTCATGCTTGAGATTTTTTCGTCCAGCTGCGCGCCGGAATCATCTCCGACTGCCTGACGCTTTAAGAAGTCTACAACGTCGGAAACTTCCTTGTCGGAGACAAACGCGCCCTGCACGCGCGCCGGCTTTGTATAGCCCTGTGGATAAAAAAGCATATCGCCCTTGCCGAGCAGTTTTTCCGCACCGTTCATATCCAAGATCGTCCGGGAATCCACACCGCTGGAAACCGCAAATGCGACCCGGCTCGGCATATTGGCCTTGATCAGTCCCGTAATGACGTCCACGCTCGGTCTCTGTGTCGCGATCACAAGATGGATACCCGCTGCACGCGCAAGCTGCGCCAAGCGCACGATCGCCTCCTCGACGTCGTTAGACGCCACCATCATCAGATCCGCAAGCTCATCAACGATAATGACGATCTGCGGCATCTTGACAGGCGCGGAAGCATCCCCTGAATCCTTCACGCTTTCGGCAAGCTGATTATATCCCTTTAAGTCGCGCACATTGTGGTCAGCGAATTTCTTGTAACGCTCCGTCATTTCCGCCACTGCCCATTGCAGCGCCGCCGAAGCCTTCTTCGGATCTGTCACGACCGGAATGAGCAGATGCGGAATTCCATTATATACGCTTAATTCAACGACCTTCGGATCGACCATGATCAGCTTCACATCATCTGGATGCGCTTTATACAGAATACTCATGATCAGGGTATTAATGCATACGGATTTTCCCGAACCCGTAGAGCCGGCGATCAGCACATGGGGCATTTTACCGATATCAAACACCACCGTCTGCCCGCCAATATCTTTTCCGACCGCAAAGGCGATGGATGACGGGAAATTCCGGAATGCATCGGACTCCAAAAGCTCCCGCAGGTTGACCGCGCTGTTTTCCTTATTCGGCACTTCGATACCGACTGCCGCTTTCCCCGGGATCGGCGCTTCGATCCGAATGTCCGTCGCCGCCAGATTCAGCTTGATGTCATCGGCAAGCGACACAATCTTACTCACCTTCACGCCAAGCTCCGGCTGCATTTCATAACGCGTCACCGCCGGCCCCTGACTGATGTCCGTGATCGTCACATTGACGCCGAAAGTTTTCAATGTCTGCTGCAGACGTGCTGCCGTCTCCTTTAATTGTCTTGCGGAATCGCCGTTTCCTTTTCCCTCGCTCTTCTTTAACAGATTGAGCGACGGGAATATGTATTTCTTCGGTTTTGCAGGCGGCTTTACGTTCGGTACGACCGCTGCGTCCGCCTTTTTCTGGTCGGGCGTCCGATATGCTTCCTTTACGCCGAAGCTGTGTTCGGGTTTCTTTGGCTGATAACCGCTTTCTAATGCCGCGCCGAACGTATCTGCGCCCTGCGGCTTATACGCATTGCTCGATGTAGTGACTGCTTCTGCAGCTTCTGCGGCAAGATTCGTGATCTCGCGCATACCGCCCGATACGCCCGCACCCGCAGCCGCTCCTGCTGCGCCGACAGCACCCACGAGCCCTGCCGCCCTACTTGCGGACTCCCCTGCGATACCTGACGCGCCGTCCCAGCTGTTTTCTTCGCCTGCATTCATGCTTTCACCCGCTGCATTCGCACGCGCGTTTTCGCCGCTTGGTGTCTGCGCCATGCCCCGCGGCTCCGGCATGCTCCGGTATAGATCGAACGCAAACGCCTCCTCGGGAGCCGCATCTTCAAACGAATCCTGCGTCATCTCCTCATCATCCGGAATATCGTCCAGTGTGATCTCATGCATATTTTCGCTGTGATAGGTCTCCGGGCGCTTTTTCACAAGCGTGGTATCTTCGCTGACACCGCTTACCTTTTTTTCCATACGCGGCGCGCGATACGCTTCTTCATCTTCATCCTCCCGCTCCATCACACGCATACCGCGGCCGCCGATGCCCCTCTGCATGCGCCGGCTTTGTCTTTGTCTCTTTGCTGCATCTTCTTCGTATTCCCGGTCCTCATCATCTTCTTCCTCGGACCCGTAGTCTTCGTCCTCATATTCCTCACGGCGCAGCGCGCGTTCTTCCCTGTGGCGCTCTGCGGATTCTCTTGCCGAATCATACACGCGCCGGCTTCCTTTTTTCACACCATTGATAAAAGACCGCTCCGTAATGATCACAAACGCAATAAGGATTACGACAACGAGCACGAACGCGCTACCGATGCCTTTTAAGTACTTCATCATCGGATATGCGGGCAGTCCGCCGATCAGACCGCCGCCTTTCATCCCATCCCTGCTCTGTAAAAAGAGATCAACGATCAGGTTTCCGTTCAAGTCCGCAAGCGGCACGGAAATCATCTGGGCCGCAATGCCGACACACCAAATAAGAACCGCGCCCGCGATCAGTTTTCTGCGGACAGCACGGTTTCCTTCATTTGAAATATGCAGGGCGATACCGATAAAAAGAACGACCGGCAGTATATAGGCAACGATGCCGAACATCCCGAACATCACGCCCTTTACCGTCTTCCCGAACGGTCCCATGATAGAAAAATTACATAAAAATAATAAAATACAAAATGCAAAGCTGACAATGAGTAAGATCTCATTACTAAGTGCCGGCTCCTGCACGCTTTTTTTCCTGTTATTCGACTTCCGTCCCGCAGAAGACGCCGTGCGCCGTCCCCCGCTCTGTGTTCTTCGGTTTGTATTTTTTGTATTCGTCCGACTGCCTCCTCCAGCAGACGAACTCCGCCTGTTTCCCTGTCCTGAGCGCGTATTTCCTGACGCCATAATCGCTACCAAGTCCTTCCTTACAAAATCCACCCGACTATTATAGCATTTTTGCGCCTTTTTGTCATTGCTTTTCCATTAACTCCCTTAGTTTTTCAAACGCTTCATGGATTCCGCCCACCGCATCAATGATTTTTTCGCCGACGGCCTCCTCCCCGACAAGGATCGTTCCGACATCCTTCGTCAGCATTTCCGTCTCCATCATCAGTTCCTCCAAACGTTCTTTTTTTGCTCCGCAGTGCGATTCAATGAAATCCAGTATCCGATCCTGTATCTGCCTGAAATAATCAAAGGTCTGCTGGACGCCAATCACCATGCCGCTTAAGCGCACGGGATGAATGACCATGGTTGCAGACGGCACGATATAGGAATAATCCGTACTCACCGCGATCGGCACACCGATGCTGTGACTGCCGCCAAGTACAAGCGATACCGTTGGTTTGCTTAAAGAAGCGATCATTTCCGCGATCGCAAGCCCTGCCTCCACATCGCCGCCAACCGTATTTAAGAGCACGAGAAGACCGTCCACCTCGTCGCTGTCTTCTATTGCCGCAAGCTGTGGAAGAATATGCTCATACTTTGTCGTTTTGGTATTCCCTCCAAGACACTCATGTCCCTCTACCTCACCGATAATGGAGATCAGGTGGATATTGCGTCCCTGTTCTCCATGCTTTAAGATCACCTGCCCGTTCTCTTTTATTTTTTCATCTACGAGCTTCTGCTTCTCCTGATCTTCTTTTTCTTTATTGCCGTTATCGTTTTTTACCTGCTGATGCTGCTTCTTTTTTGACATACCAATCTCTTGCTCCTTCTCATTTTTCACCGAGTTAAAAAAAGAGAATCCAACCATGTGGATTCTCCTTTAGTATGTCATTCTTCTATAACGATTATGCGTTGTTCCAAAATTGACTTTAATGGTCAAAATCATCTCCGTCGCGAACATCCACATCATAGTGCATGCGTTCCGCCGAAACAGGATAGGCATAATCCATTTCGCGATGTTCATGCTTTTTCGGAAGCGGCAGCGGATTCTCGATCAAACGAGGCTTTTCCGCCGGCGCTTTTTCCTGCATAACCGCCTTTTCTTTCACAGCAACGGCTTCTTTGCTCGCTGTCACTTCTTTCGTGGCAGCTGCCTCTTTGTTTACCGTCACTTTTTCCGCAACAACCGTTTGTACTTTTACCAGCTTCTCTTCCGCAGCGGCTGTTTGTTCTTTTACCGGCTTTTCTTCCGTGACAGCTGTTTGTTCTTTTATCGGCTTTTCTTCCGTGACGGCTGCTTGTTGCCTTACCGGCACTTCTTTCGTAGGAGCTGCTTTTTTGTTTATTGGCTCTTCTTTCGTGGCAGCCTGTTCTTCTTTGTCAGCCTTTTTTTCTTTCACTTTCTTTTCTTCTTTGACCGGCTTTTCTATCTTCTCTTTCTTTTCTTCTTTGACCGGCTTTTCTTTCTTCGCCTTCTTTTCTTCTTTAACTGCCTTCTCTTTCTTTTTCTTTTCCTTCTTCAGGGGTGCATCCGTCTCTTTCTCCTGCGTCTCGATCTGTCCGCCGTCTGTTTCTTCATCGTCCGCATCCGCTTTCTTCCTGCGCGCTTCCACCTCCACAACGGGCTGTCCCATCAGGTAAATCACACCGACCGTTATCGCCGCCGTCAGCACACCGACGCAGGCGATCAGAAATCCGGTATCAAACCCCATTGCATATCCGATGTCAAAACACGCAAACGGGATCATGCCCAAATACGGTACTGTAATGATGCGCAGCACATCATGCTCACACCAAAAGAACAACACCGCCGCAATACCGCCAAACGCAATCACGCAGAGCAGCACCAGATCTTCCGGTAAGGCTAACAGCAGCGCCGGCTTAAACAATGCCAGTTCGTAGGACTCGATATATCTGCTGAAATCAAACCTTGCCCTTTCCATCAGGGTAAATGAGGACGTCTTTACACTAAACAGCGTACCTGATACATCTACATTCAGCAAAACCATTCCCGCCGGAATGCCGACAAGTATGCCGAGTACAAAGCAGGCCAGCTCTGCCCGCCGTCCCTGTACGCTGACTAAAAATACCACGATCACGGTAAGCGGAATGAGCAGCGCCGTTAAGTCCAGCGTGATAAGCATTCCTGAAATCAGCCCGCACAAAAGATAAGCGGGGAGCATGCCCTTTCCGCCAAGATCAAACACACTTCTCTTTAAGACAAATGCGGAAATACACATACCCGCCATGAGCAATGCCATCAATAGCTGCGCCGGTTCACAAACGGTCAGTGCACGGTAAAAATACGGGATACACAGGAAAAGTACCGAAGAAGAAAGCGCCGCCGCTTTGCCTGCCGCCACCCGTAAAAACAGATAACAGCAAAATACCAGTACCACCTGGCAGACCAGATTCAGCATATATACGGCATCCGGTACATTACCCAAAAGGATGCAGAAGCCTTTCAGCAAATACGCATAAAGCCGCTCAACGCCATTGAAAATATCGAACTCCACTCTTGCTCCCGAAGTAATCTCGTCATACAACAGTATGATATGTTTTCCCGTGAGCTTTCCGTCAGCAAACTGCACAATATAAATCCCGCGGCTGATGATCACGAGCAAATAGCTTGCAAGTGCCGGCAGCAATTCATTTGCAAAAAAGCTGTTGTTTCTTACCGCTCTGCGCTTCCGGCGCGCTGCCGCCTTCTCATTCTTCGAATTTTCCTTTATGAGTACGATGAGCGCAGCGGCACAGCCTACAAATGCAAGCAGGATCACCATGACGACAACAATACAGGAGAGTGCAGCTCCGCCCAGATTCAGCATCTTACTCATCGTATTGCCGATACACACCCCGAGATACAAATATGTAATTACATAAATAGCAAAAAAGATCCACGATATGTTCGCTTTTTTTATATTCATATGGTATCCTATACAGCGACAAGCGCCTTCTCAAATGAAATCTTCTCTTATATAGATTCTATAACCGATCAGTCTTCATCCCAATTATGGTATACTGCCTGTACATCATCATCCTCGTCAAGCAGATCCAGCGTTCTCTGTAATTGCCCGACATCTTTTTCATCGCTCAGCTTCACATAATTCTGAGGTATCATCGTGACCTCGGCCGATGCGGATACAACTCCCGCATCCTCAAGCGCCTTTGTCACAGCCGGAAAATCATCCGGCGCAGTCAGGATCTCAAAGCTGTCCTCTTCCTCGGAAAAATCCTCCGCTCCCGCATCCAATGCACACATCATCAGATCATCGGCATCCATATCACATTCTTCTTTGTCAATGATGATCTGCCCTTTCCGATCAAACATAAACGATACGCAGCCCTGTGTCCCGATGCTGCCGCTTCCCTTCGTAAACGCGGAACGCACATTGGCCGCCGTTCTGTTCTTATTATCGGTAAGCGCTTCGACGATCACGGCGATCCCGCCCGGTCCGTAGCCCTCATAGGTGACATATTCATAATTGACATTTCCGATATCTCCCGCCGCTTTCTTGATACCGCGCTCGATCGTGTCGTTCGGCATATTGTTTGCCTTCGCCTTCGCGATCACGCCGGCAAGCCTAAAGTTATTCGCCGGATCGGGTCCTCCCTCTTTTACCGCAACGGCAATCTCGCGTCCGAGGATCGTAAAGATCTTTCCTTTTGCAGCATCATTTTTTTCCTTCTTATGCTTAATGTTTGCAAATTTTGAATGTCCTGACATCGTTTTCTCTCCCTTTTTTATCATTCGGTTATGCCAAGTATACCACTAATCGGCCTTCTCTTCAACTTCCTTTTCCTCCGGCTGCAAAGCCAGCTTTGTGAGCAGCACGGAACGGATCACGCGCTTCTCCACCTGACGTATCTGAAATTCATAACCGCCGTACTCCATGGAAAATCGCTCTTTTTCCTCCGGTATGTGTTCCATTTTCATGATCATAAAACCGTTTAACGTATCCACCTCTAAATTTTCGTCAAAGCGGATGCCCAACAGTTCCGTCAGCTCCTCAAGCGGCGTCATACCGTCCGCAACGAAACGGTCTTTGCCTGTCTTTACGATAAAGCGGTCTTCTTCGTCATACTCGTCCTGAATCTTTCCGACGATCTCCTCCAAAATATCCTCCATCGTCACTAACCCGACGGTCTGACCGTATTCGTCCGCAACAATGACCATCTGCAGATGCTTGCTCTGCATGGAATGAAACAGATCGTCGATATTCATCGTCTCCGGTACAAACTCCGGCCGGCGCAGAATAGCGCGGCACGATTTTAATCGCGGATCGGTCTGGTGCTCCCCTTCCGTATGAAGCTTGTGCTGATAGCGGCAGGCATCCTTCAAATGTAAAATACCGATGATCTGGTCGGACGTCTCGCTGAATACGGGATAGCGGCTGTTGTTTTCCTCAAGCATGAACGCGACTGCCTCGGATAACCGCATCTGTGCATCGAGCATTTTGATATTCTGCCGGTTCGTCATAATATCCCGCGCATTCTTGTCCCCATATTCAAAAATATTCGTGATCATTTCCGCTTCGCTCTCCTCGAGAACGCCCTGCTCATGTCCCTCATTTACCATGGAAATGATCTCTTCCTCCGTGACCTCCCCCGCATCGCGCGGCTGCCGGATTCCGAAAAGCCTGAGCAGCCCATTTGCCGATACATCGATCAGCGAGGTCACCGGCGTCAGAACAAAGCAAAATGCATATGTAACGGATACGCAGGCGTACGCCCATTTTTTCGGGTAGATCGCCGCAATCTTTTTCGGGATCATCACACCGACTAAAAGAAGAATATATCCTAAAAGCACAAATGCCAAAAGCACCGGTATCATCTGCAGCAGAAGCTTTACCGCCGCCCCGTGCGGAGCGTCCGTCAGCTGCCTGAATATCCCGCGCGCCACGGAGATAAAGATCCGCAGAAAAAAACTACCCATAATGAGCTGCGCCAAGGTCACGACCACCTGCACCGTATTCACATACTTGGTAATGCCTCTTGACACCTTCAAGATTCGTCTTGATTTTTTGTCGTGCTTTTGTTCGTAAAGCTCCTCCACCTCCGAAATGTTCAGGTTCTGTATTGCCACACCGAACCCATAAAAAATCATATTCATCACGAGCAGTCCCACAAACAGCAGAACGCTAAGCGCCGCATCGGCAGTATCCATTTCCCTTCCTTTCCGTGTGCTGTCAGTCTCTCATGTATGTATTTCAAGACTGATACAGAGTGCTCTGTCCACCCGGCGCATGACTTCGTCATCCAAGTGGCACACCTTATCTTTTAATCTTGATTTATCAATCGTCCGAAGCTGTTCTAGCAAGATCACCGAATCCTTATCCATATCGTACCGCAGCGCGGACAATTCGATATGGGTCGGCAGCTTCGCCTTATTCATTTTTGATGTGATCGCCGCACAGATCACCGTCGGACTGTGCCTGTTTCCAATATCGTTCTGAATGATCAAAACAGGTCTGACTCCGCCCTGCTCCGACCCCACAACCGGCCTCAAATCCGCATAAAATACATCTCCACGTCTCATAACTCACGATCCTTTCATTTCTACCTGATATGTACATTATGGACAAACATATCTTCCGGTATACTAAAGGAATCGCAAAAAAGTTTATCTANTATATGTCAACGATTCCGCAGCCGCACAGATCATCNTTNTANGCGACCGGCTTACCNTTCTTTACATAAACNCTCGGAATACGCTTATTGATGTCACAGACAAGCTCATAGTTAAACCGCCCCGAAAGTGCCCCGAGCTCNTCCGCNGTGATCCGCTCGCCCCTGTCTTCTCCTAAAAGAATCACCTCNTCACCGACCTTCGCATCAGGAACNTCACTGACATCGACCATGAACTGATCCATNCAGATCCTTCCGAGGATCGGACAGCGTTTTCCATGNATCAATACGCTCCCTCTGCCCGTTAAGCTTCTCGGATAACCGTCCGCGTAGCCGACGGGAATNGTTGCNACCGGCATCCTTCTCTGCGCNGTGAACAGCCCGCCGTAGCTGACGCTCGCNCCNGCTTCCAATTCCTTCACAAACGCGATGTGGCTTTTCCATGNCANCGCCGGCGTCAGCTTCACCACATCCGCACGCACCTCATCGGAAGGAAGCAGTCCGTACATGATGATACCCACGCGCGCCATATCCATACAANATTCCGGCAGCTCCAAAGCAGCCGCGCTGTTTGCGCAATGCCTGATCGGNATCGTAAGNTTTAGCTGCTGCTCAATGCGCGANATAAANTCCGTAAACCGCGCCGCCTGACGAAGCGTNTCNGTCTGATCCGCNTCATCCGCCTTTGCAAAATGGGTAAANATNCCNTCAATCTCCAGTCCGTCNAGCTTTGATACGGCATCNACAAAGGAGANNCCTTCCTCCCCCGGAAAAATACCGATNCTTCCCATNCCNGTNTCAACCTTGATGTGTACCCTGACCGTCTTTCCTATNCGACANGCNGCCTCAGATAAATCNTTTGCCATTTCCATGCTGAATACCGCCGGCCGGATNTCCTGNCGGATCAATTCCTCNTANCAGCTCGGAAAAGTNTATCCAAGCATGAGNATCGGCTTTTGAATGCCGGCNGCCCGAAGCTGATANGCCTCCTCCGCAACGGCAAGNGCATANCCCCATATCGCGTCCTCCTGCTCCAGNTCGCGCGCAATGGCGACGCTCCCATGCCCATAACCGTCNGCNTTGAGCACNGCCGCAAGCTTTGCCCCGTCCGGCATATGCGCATGAATCCCGCGCAGNTTNNCNTTTATCGCATCCAGATCAATATAGGCGCACACCCGCTCAAAATGCANGCCGCCCGTTTTTTGTTCCTCTGCTTTCATTGTCAATCCCTTCTTGACATTTCTTACTCATCACNCANGCNTNCNCGGCGTATTTTCAAAAACGCCTCCGATATATGCGCCACAATGTCNGATGCCATAACNGCGTCCTTACCGAGTTNGCCGGATGANAGNTCNCCTGCCAATCCGTGCAGATAAACGCTCACACANGCAGCGNGAAACAGATCCGGCACAACCGCCGCCGCTGCNGAAAGCATTCCGGTCAGNACNTCTCCNGAACCCGCCGTTGCCATNCCGTCATTNCCTGTCTGNTTCAANCACCCGCGGAGNACNTCNTCCTCATCCGCCGCGCACACATACGTCCGCGCATCCTTCGCNACAAGAATNCACCCGGTATCTGCGGCAAATNTCTCCGCGATCCGCACAAAATCCGCCTTGATCTCTGTGATCTTATATCCGCTGAGCCTTGCCANTTCACCGATNTGCGGCGTTAAGACAGTNCGGTACGGCANTCTTTTTCGNAAAAATTCNNCCGGCTTCTCTTTCGCCGCGATCAGATTTAANGCATCCGCATCCAGAATCAGCGGTTTCTCACNCATNTCANTACANAAAANATCATAAAGAACCCGNACGTTTTCCCACANGCNNTCCGTCGTCCCGATCCCGCAGCCTGCCGCGATCACATCNGCCCAANGCGCCGCCTCNCTCAGTNTGCTTTTTTTCTCTTCCANAGGNAGNTTTTCATCCACCACGGTAAGCAGCGCCTCCGGAAGCATCTGNTGTANGACCGGCACGTTTTCGCTGCATGTGACAATGCGNACCATCCCCGCNCCCGCGCGGTAAGCCGCNGCGGCGGCAAGCGTNCACGCGCCGCTCATATCGGGAGATCCCGCCATGATCAGCAGTTTCCCGAANGTTCCCTTATTGCCGTTCTTTTTTCGTTCCGGAAGCATTNCCGCAATATCCTGNNCNGAAAGAAGAAACCGCTTCGGTGCATTCCCCCTAAAAGAATCCGCCGTAATGCCNATCNNNGCAACCGATACCGCNCCCGCATATTCCGCGCCCTCATANGTCATAAGCCCGAGCTTTCGAAATCCGAANGTNACCGTTTCGTCCGCGGCAAGCGCGCATCCCATGACNGCGCCGCGCTGGGAATCGATCCCGCTCGGCATATCGACCGCCAATACGGGAATCTTCCATGTACCAATCTCTGTCAGCAGCAGTTTTGTTTTGCCTTCCGGCGGTCGTGACAGCCCGATGCCAAACACCGCATCGATCACCAGATCGTATTCTGCGGCGAGTGGGCGTACCGCCCCCTCCTTATTATCATATTCACTCCGCGTCTCTTTGCGCGCAGAGATTGTCATTTGACCATCCTGTATCACAAAATCATCGCACGATACACCATAACGCAGCGCGATGTCCGCCTGCATCCGGTTTAAGTCCGAGCGTTTTTCATCCTCCCCGCAAAAAAGCGCGCACACCTGCACGCCCTCCTGAAAAAGAAGCCGCGCCGCCGCATAGCCGTCCGCGCCGTTATTGCCGCTGCCGCATAAAATGAGGACACGCGCGCATGCAGGCTGCTGCTTTTGTGTGCGGGAAAGCATCCGGATCGCCGCCTGCACAATCGCAAGCGCTGCCCGCTCCATCAGTACCGCCTCCGGGATTTGATAATATGCACTTGTCTGACGGTCACAAAACCGCATCTGCTCCGTAGTCACTACATATTCCATTTACTTCTCTTTGTTCCCGCCCGTTCTTGCTTTATGTTCCTGCGTCTCTGCTTCCTGCTTCTTTGCCCCGCGCTGCTTCTGCTCCCTCTTCATCTCGATCCGTTCCGTTCTTTTTTGCTCCCAGTCATATTTAACGTCAAACAGGTCGAGCACATCGGGACCGAATATGCCATGCAGGTAATGATAAACCTCCTGATTACGCAGCTCCCGATCCTGTTTGCGGAGAATTTGTTTTTTCAGTTCTACGCGCACATTCGTGATCCAATCCGTGATCTTGTCAATGACGCGTTCATTTTCATTTAACTCAAAATAGCAAAGCTCCATCGTCTCCAACAACAGCGCTTTATTGACACGCTCGATCTGCGCCGGAAGCTCTAACAGATCATCCTCATAATCTGTAAGTTTGTCGTTACATTCGCCGATCAGACGCGAATGCTCATCCAGCTTTTTCTGCGTCTTCGCGTCACGCTCTCCATCCTGTAATGTTGACTGGAGCTGCAGGATTTCTTTCATCAGCTTACTTTTCAGCTTACGGATCTCCTTACTCTGCGTGGTCGCCCTTCCCTGCTTCTTGATCAGCGTATCCAGTTGTTTTTCCAGACTCTTTAACTGTCTGGAAGGCTTAATGACCGCAAACAGTTTATGCCAATTCTGGTCCAATGTGAGCGGTGCTATTTTTTTCCCTTCCAATGCCGAACTAAAATCTTTCCCCATATTAAGAACCATGCCCTTTCCATAGCCTGCAAACTTAAATGCGCATGAAATGCGCTATGCCAAAGGCACAAATATGACTCAACCGGTCAGTCTGCTTTTTCGCCGCCAAGCGCATCCTCATATCGATGAATATTATAAGACAGCTTCATCAGACTGTCCGACAAATGCACATTTTCCACCTGTACGCCCTCCGGTACGTTCAGATCGACATGCGCAAAATTCAGGATTGCCTTTACACCGCAGTCTGCAAGCCGCTTCGCAGTCTCGATCGCACCGTCCTTCGGAACAGTCAGCACCGCGATATCAATTTTATGCTCTTTCATGAAGCTTTCAAGCCTGTCGATATGCATGATTTCCAAACCGCGAAGCTGCCTGCCGACAAGCTCCTCATTCACATCGAACACACCCTTGACCAAAAATCCCCGTTTTTCAAAGTTGACATAGTTTGCCAATGCCTGTCCCAGATTACCCGCGCCGATGATGACAAGCTGATGCTCCTCGTCCAATCCCAAAATATGTCCGATCTCATGATACAGGTAGTCCACATTATAGCCGTAGCCCTGCTGTCCGAAGCCGCCGAAATTATTAAAATCCTGCCGTATCTGTGAGGCAGTCACACCCATGAGCACGCTTAAATCTCCCGATGAAATGCGTTCAACGCCCTGATCTCTCAATTCCCCAAGGTAGCGGAAATACCTCGGAAGCCTTGCAACGACAGCCTGTGATATTTCTTTTTCTTCCATCTGCTTACCCCTAGTCAAACGAATCGTTATCTTTTATTATAATAACCCGTTAAAATAAAGTCAATGTAAACGCCCCGAAAAGAGGTTATCGCGAAACATTTCGATTCTATTTTAGGGCAAAAAAATATACAATCCAACGCTGGCGCGGTAGGCCTGCTGATGGATCTGTATATTTTTTTACTATCCGAATATGATTGACTGCGTACTACAAACCGCTAAAGGGTTCTTGCGTTACCTGTTTGAATCAAGGGTTTCACGGATCGCTTTGATAAAGTCTCCGCTGTTTAATACTGCCACATCGGAAAGGCTGGTGATCATTGCCAAGTCCTTCGTCATCTTTCCGGATTCGATTGTGGAAAGCGTCGCTTTTTCCAGCCTGTCCGCAAATTCTACAAGCTCCGGAAGCTGATCGAGCTCACCGCGCTTTCTTAAGGCCCCCGTCCATGCAAAGATCGTCGCAACGGAATTCGTCGAAGTCTCCTCGCCCTTCAAATGCTTATAGTAATGGCGCTGCACCGTTCCGTGCGCCGCCTCATACTCATAAACGCCGTCCGGCGATACGAGCACGGAGGTCATCATGGCAAGCGAACCGAATGCGGAGCTTACCATATCGCTCATGACATCTCCGTCATAATTTTTGCATGCCCAGATAAAACCGCCCTCCGCTTTCATGACGCGCGCAACCGCATCATCGATGAGCGTATAAAAATAGGTGATCCCGGCATCCTCAAACTTCTCCCGGTACTCGTTCTCATACAGTTCGGCAAACACATCCTTGAAACGGTGATCGTACTTTTTCGAAATCGTGTCCTTTGTCGCAAACCAAAGATCCTGCTTTGTCGAAAGCGCATACTGAAAGCATGCATGCGCAAAGCTGGTAATGGAGCGATCCGTATTGTGCATCCCCTGCAGGATTCCCGCCCCGTCAAACTGATGGATCAGCTCTCTCGTCTCCGTTCCGTCCTCCGACGTAAAGACGAGCTCTGCCTTTCCCGCTCCCGACACGCGGATCTCCGTATTCTTATATACATCGCCATAGGCATGTCTGGCCAGCGTGATCGGTTTTTTCCAGTTTTTTACGACCGGCTCAATCCCTTTGACAATGATGGGCGTGCGGAATACCGTCCCGTCCAGTGCGGCGCGGATCGTTCCGTTCGGACTTTTCCACATCTCTTTTAAGTGATACTCTTCCATGCGCGCGGCATTCGGCGTGATCGTCGCACATTTCACCGCAACGCCGTATTTTTTTGTCGCCTCCGCCGAATCCATTGTTACCTTATCGTTCGTCTCGTTTCTGTGTTCTAACCCTAAGTCATAATACTCTGTTTTCAGATCAATATACGGCTCTAACAGTTCATCCTTGATCATTTTCCAGAGAATTCGAGTCATCTCATCCCCGTCCATCTCCACGATCGGCGTTGTCATCTGAATTTTTCCCATGGTCTGCCCTCCTGCTTTCGTTTTGCTTTTCTCTAAAAATCTTTTCCCATCAGGAATCCTTTTTCTCCTGCCCGTAAATCTCATATAAGCCGTTTTGGATCATATTATCATACGCATTCACAATATGCTGATTCGCAAGCTGCTCCGCCTTATCCGCGTCCCCGCTCCTGATTGCTTCCATGATCATGCGGTGCTCTTTATTGGACGCAACGCTCCGCACATTGCTTGCCAGCGTTTTTTGTCTGACACGCAGAACATACTGATGAAAATCCTTCAACTGATGTTCCAGCATTTTGGAGTCCGACGCTTCGTACATGATCTCATGAAAACGGTTGTCAAGCTCCGCCATTTGATCGAAATGACCTTTTTCGGCATGAAACTCCGAGAGATAGACATTTTCCTCCATCTCCTCCAACTGCTCCTTTGTGATATGCGCAGTCGCCCATCTTGCACACAATCCCTCTAAAAGAGAACGCATCCGGTAAATATCCTCCACGTCTTTTAACGTGATCCCCGTCACATAAGCGCCCTTATTCGGAATAATCTGGATCAGCCCCTCCAGCTCCAGCTGACGGAACGCTTCTCTGACCGGCGTACGGGAAACGCCGAGTTCTTCCCCGATCGCTACCTCTTTTAGCTCCTCATTCTCCTGATATCTGCCGCTTAATATATCATTGCGCAGCCGCTGAAATACCCTTCCGCGCAAAGAATATTTATCCGTCACCTCATTTTTCACATCCTGCTTCCGCATTCGTGTCAGACTCCTTTCCGGAACCCAGCGTGATCTTTTTATCTTCACAGATTTCACCGATCACCTTCGTCAGCTCCTCATCTGTCAAAACCGTCACGCGCCCTGCCGCATATTCCTCATCTACCCACTGCTTTACCGCCTGCACGAGCGGTGAATGCTTATCCACCGCATCGTCGGCACTCAGCTTATAAAACGTATTGATCCAATGCGCGATCCCCGCCAGACCCGATGTATTGGACACCGCGCAGAGCACCGGACGGTTCAAAAACTTCTCCGTATCAAAAATATTGTAAATCTCCTCGTTTTTCAAAAGTCCGTCCGCATGGATGCCCGCCCGCGTCACATTAAAATTCTTTCCGACAAAGGGCGTGCGCGGCGGAATACGATAACCGATCTCCTTTTCATAATATTCCGCCAGCTCCGTGATCACGGTCGTGTCCATTCCGTTTAAGTCGCCCCGAAGCTGCGCATATTCAAAAACCATTGCCTCAAGCGGCGTATTTCCCGTTCTCTCCCCGATACCGAACAGCGAAGTATTGATTCCCGAACAGCCATAGAGCCATGCCGTCGTCGAATTCACAACCGCCTTATAAAAATCGTTATGCCCATGCCATTCAATCAGCTCATGCAGCACGCCTGCATGCGTATAAAGCGCATAGATGATTCCCTGCACGCTGCGCGGGATGACCGCACCCGGATAATTCACGCCATAGCCCATCGTGTCACAGGCGCGTACCTTGATCGGAATGTGATATTCCTCCATCAGCTTCATCAATTCTAAGCAGAACGGTACGACATAGCCGTAAATATCCGCCCGTGTAATGTCCTCCAAATGGCATCTGGGGCTGATTCCCTCCTCCAGACAGGCTTTTACGATACTTAAATAATGCTCCATTGCCTGTCTGCGGTTCATCTTCAATTTTAAGAAAATATGATAATCCGAGCAGCTCACCAAAATGCCCGTCTCCTTCATACCAAGTTCCTTGACAAGCTTAAAATCCTCCTTGCTCGCACGAATCCAGCTCGTCACCTCCGGGAACTGATACCCCCGCTCCATACATTTGTATACCGCATCGCGGTCTTTCTTACTATATAAAAAGAATTCGCTGGCACGGATCATACCGTTTTCCCCGCCCAGCTTGTGCAGATAATCATAAATCGTCACGATCTGCTCCGTTGTATAGGGCGCTCTTGACTGCTGACCGTCGCGGAATGTCGTGTCCGTGATCCAAATATCCTTCGGCATATTGTGCGGCACGATTCTGTCATTAAACGGGATCTTCGGCACTTCGGAGTACGGAAACATGTTTCGGAACACATTCGGCTTTTCCACATCATCCAAATAATAAATATGCTCCTCGATCTGCAGCAGATTGTTATGACTGTTCATGCTGACCGGTCTGTTTTCAAACATTTGCTCTTTGCTCATCTGCATTTCCTTTCTGCTTCCGGTAGTTACTGAAAAAGAATGATCTTCATCCTTTACGACTTCCCGACGCAACGCCGGACAACGGTATAATTGTATACAATTATACTTTGCTTGTCAATAATTTTTCAATATTCAGCATGCCATAGCCCTGTTTCGCATAATTTTCATGTAAATCCGTTGCACTAAGCTGCAATTTTCTTTTTACCATATAAGCGCTCATATGCGGCTGCTGCTCCATCAGAAGCGCCGCTGCTCCCGCCACGATCGGCACGGACATGGAGGTTCCCGTTTTTGCCGTGTAGCCCCATCCCCCGCCGCGCACACGCGTCATACGATGCGCGCAGGAATAAATCTCCGTTCCGGGCGCGACCAGATCCGGCTTTCTGATCTCCCATCCATGCCTGCCGCGGCCCGAATGCATTTCACACGAATGGCCTTGTTTGTCCTTATACCCGAAATCATGGCAGCCGACGGTCAATACGCGGGAACTTAAGGCGATCTGAGAGATCGTGCCATACGCAGGTCCCCCGTTTCCTGCCGCGGTCACAACAAGAATGCCTTTTTCACTGACATATTCCAACATCTGTGACATTTCCAAAAGCATCCGTTCATCCTCTAAGCCATAGACGGCAAGGGAAAGGTTCAGTACATGAATGCGCTGTTCTTTATGAATTCGCAGTACCCATTCCAAGGCGTACAAAAGCGCGGTGCTGTCCCCTTCCCCGTCCGCATGAAGTATTTTCGCATTCACCAGCTCGCAATCAGGCGCCATGCCGCTGTATTTGCCGCCCGATATCACGCCGTTTCCGGCCAGTATCCCGTTAATATGCGTTCCGTGTCCGCAATCGTCATACGCGCCAACGCGCGCCTTTTTCGTAAAATCCCGAAACAGGATATTTCTTCCTTTCAGATCAGGGTGCGGCGCAATGCCGGAATCCAGCACGGCGATCCGCACACCCTTTCCATATAATTGTAACCTGTCCGCACATGTATATCTGATAAGACGTTTTACTCTGTCCATGAATTTCCTCTATAAAAAAGGATGCTGTCTATCTTGACAGCACCCGTTTTTATTATCATATGAACCTTATCAGATTTTGCTTTTTTTCCCTTTCCACAGGAACAGCACCATCGCTGCCGCCGTCATTCCCACACATAGGAACCACTTCGGATGAATCCCGTCTCCCGTATCGGGCGAGGCATCCAGCTTCCCGTGACTGACCTGCACGCCCTGCTCGTTCAAAAATGTATAAATTCCGTAATGCGAAAAATGTCTTGCATAAAATTGCAGACACGGCTGTCCGTTTATCTCCGTCAGCTGTGCGGCGACGCTCTCTAACTGTCCGTCTTCATCCATACAGAGCACTCGCGCGTTCTCCGGTATCATGTCGTCAGGAACCGGCACCGTCAAAAGCAGATTTTTTTTGCCAAGTCCCGTGATGGGAATGCTGCTTTCATCCCGCATGGAAATATCAAAGCCGTACAACAGCAGATTGTCTGCGTTACCGTATAAAGAAGAGTAAACATCCAGCATTTCCTGCTTTGCAAGCACATCATCCGCAATGATGAGATTGTAATTACCCGTGATCACGTTCGTGTCAACCTGCACACAATCGGGCTTTGTCAGCACATTGGAACGCAGACTGACCGTAATGTGTCCGTTTGTATGCTGTCCTGCGCTCGTTATCGCAGGCGTCACATTTGCGTTCTCTGACGCGTCCCCTCCGCTGTCCGATGGATTCTCTCCACTGTCCGTTTGAGGCAGCAAATAAGAAAACACATCCTCACGGATCTGCGTCACAGGATATTCCTTGCCGTAATACCGGACCGTTGTCGGCAGACTGATCGTCAGGGGATTCACGCCAGCGCCCGTATATTTCAGAATAGTCACACCATCATCATTAAAGCAGCAGATCACACCGCGGAACCCGTTCTGAGCCGGATCTAATACCGTCCCGTCCAGCACTACATTTTCATCCGGCACCATTGCCACATCCGCTCCGCAAAAAGCAAGCCCGCGGTACGCTTCATTATAAAGACGCTGTGAAGTCTCCGTTACTCCGACAGACGGGAGCTCCCCGTCCTGAAAATCCAATGTGACGGATTTTCCCTCCTGCAATGTCCCTGTCGTGTCAAACGCGCGAAGCCCGACTTCTTCTACGTTAGAACCGATCTTCACGGTTGTTAAAGGACATCCCGCAAACGCGCGGTCTTCGATTCTTTTTAGATTGACTCCTCCGGTCATTGAAGAAAGATTACGGCAATCCGCAAACGCCTCCTCACAAATGATTTCCAAACTCGGCGGCAGAGATACGGACACGATTCCCGTATGTCCCGAAAAACACCCCTGCGCGATCGAACGCACCCCGTCCGGAATCTCAATTTTACTGTTAGAACCGCGGTAGGCAAGTAAAATCCCATCTCCCACGATCAAAAACTCATCGCCGCTGCCGTTCATCCAGTTTGTCAGCCACGGCGTATTGGCAAACGCATACGGTTCAATCGTCTGAACCGACGCCGGTATCTCCACCTCGTTTAAGCCGTCACAGTGATAAAACGCACCGTAACCGATCGTCTCAAGGCCGTCCGGAAGCGTAACGCTCGTCAGTCCCGTACGCGCAAACGAAAAATCACCGATTACCGTGATTCCCTGATCAAAGACATATTCTGTCATATCCGTCTGCTTATAAAATGCCTGATCGACAATCTTATTTCCGTTTACAACCGCATATTTCGGAAAATAAACTCCTTTTTCCTCCTCCGAATACGGGCTTTCCAGTATCGGTGCATTTGCCGCCGTGTCCGGTGCTTCCACGGTCGGCGCCGTCGTGACCGGCGCAGTCGCCGGATCTGTCACTTCAAAATCCACCATGGGGGCTGCCGCTTCTGCCTCAGGAGACGACGCCTGTGTGATCGTTGCAGACTCTCCCAAGCTCCCATTCTCCGCATAATAGGACTGAAAACTATTACCGGTCTGATAAACATATTGTCTCGTATTATCAATAAACACGACCGCATCCCCCGATACGATCATCGTTTTTCCAAGTATCCCGTTCTCCGGCACAAGGGGATTATAATAAGACGGCGTGGATACCTGCGGCTGATCCTGCGCGGCGTCTGACTCCTGCGCGCTCCCCGTTACGTCCGCTCCTGCTGTCACGGACGCGCCCCCCGTTATCTCCGCTCCCGCCGTCGTGGTGGGGCTGTTCGTCGGAGTGGTATAGGAATCCGGCTGCACGATGGCATCGCTTAGAATAGACGCCACAGCGTCCTCATATTCGGCGCGCGCCACCGGTGATAAATCCAATCCCAGAAAATAGGACTCCGCCGCCGAACCGCTTTCTGTCACGGGCTTAATCTGGTAACAGCCGTCAAACGCCGTCGGATGAATCCACGAAACCGTTCCCGGAATCTCCGCATATTGCAAATTATGGCAATCCGAAAAAGCCTTCGCCTCAATCCGTTTTACGGAATAGGGAACGCTGACTGCCGTGAGTCCGGTACAGCCGGAAAACGAATACGCCGGAATCTCCGAAAGTGCTGCGGAAAGCTGCACATAAGCAAGCTTATCACAATCCCAAAACGCATACGGATCAATGCGCGTCACTGTGGACGGCATCTCATATGCCGTCGTCTCACAGCCTCCAAGCATCTCTACCAAGGTGGTCTCCGCCTCATTGTAGATCACCCCGCCCCGGCAATGATACTTGCTGCTTTTTATATTTACTGTCGATAAATTCGGACATCCCGCAAAGACACCGCTGCCCATGTTCACAAGTCCGTCTCCGATCGTGACATCCTTCAGCGAACCGCAGTCCGAAAATACCGCCTGCCCGATGATTCTCACGGAATCCGCTATATTGACGCTCTCCAGCATATCACAGCCGCTGAACGCATGATAACGGATTTCTTCCACACCGTTCGGGATCGTCAGCGTCTTCATTGTTAAATTACCTGAAAACGCATCCTCGCCGATCACCCTCACGCCTGCCGGAATCGTCACATTCTCATCATTGCCCGTATATTGGATCAGCGTATCACCGTTCAGCTTATAATCACCGACGGATGCCGAAGCATCCGTCGTCGGAATCTGACTGATAATGACAGCAGTGATCAGTAAGAGAATCCCCACTGTTTTTCTAAATCTTCCCGCCATATGTAATCACCGCCTATGCTGCTTTCACATTCGCCTGTTTCTTATCCTTCTTTAGCAAAAGAATAAATGATATGCAGGCAAGTGCAACTGCCAAAAACCACTTTGGATGAATCATATCTCCGGTCTTCGGTGTCGAATCCGATACACCGGCAGAAAGATTCGAGGTGTCTACATAAACCGTATAAGGTGAAAAATGTGTTGCCGTAAACGAAATGCACGGTACGCCGTTAATGGTCGTAAATCTTGGTGAAAGCTTATCAAGCACATTTCCGTTTACCACACCTGCCACCTGATTGTTACCTGCATATAACCGCAGCTCATCAGGAATCGGCATCGTGATGTTCACCGCAAGATTGGACGTGTCCGTGATCTTCACGGTTCCCGTCGAATCATAAAGTGAAATATCCATCGCAAAATAGCGCAGGTTATCAAGCGTACCATACTCGTTGATCAATGCCGCCTCTACTGCCGCACGGGCCTCTGCCGTATCGGTGATCTTTACGACATAATTATCCGTCGAACCCTCCACTGTCGCAGAAGCAACATCCGTATCAGAAATACCCGGTTTCGTAATATCAACCGTCGTACCTCCCGAATTTCCGTTTCCGTTCGTGTTTGACGATACGTTCGTGCTGTTGCCGTTATTTCCGCTCGACGAACCCGAACCTGAGGTATAATTGGCAACGATCGTCATGTCATGGGACGGCATTGTGATCGTCGTAATAGAGGACGTTGCGCTCGTGATGTTAAAATCATTCGCAATCGATGTCCAACGATCAAACCGCTGTCCGCTTGGCGGTGCATCCGCCGTAATGACAACCGTCGTGCCCGCTAAATAGGTGCCATCTCCGGTTCCGTTCTCTACCGTCAATTTATAACGCTGATTCGAATTCTGATTATTGTTGCTTGCTCCGGGCGTTCCTGCACCGGGTGTTCCCGCTCCTGGTGTACCTGCCCCCGGTGTGCCCGCGCCGGGTGTTCCAGCTCCCGGTGTTCCCGGTCCGGGAGTCGGCGTGCCGTTATTATTGCCTCCGCTCGCTCCCGGAGATGTATTCGGAAGCACGCCCGGAGACGTATTCGGGTAACCCCACTTATAAGTTGCAATAATAACCAAGTCCGATGTCACGTTCGTAAACGACTTATCCCATTTATCAAATATGTAGCCGTCCGTTCTTCCTGTCGGTGCTTCCGGCTCCTGTGCCGCACGTCCATGCTCCACATACTGTACGGCAGTCTCTGTACCATCCTCATTCTTTATTGGAATCACCGTTCCGTCATAATCCCAAAACTGTACCCGGTATTTTCTGCCAATCTCTTCAAAGGTATGGTTCTTGCGGTTCGCATAACGCTCAACTGTGGAGTTCTTATAAGAACGCAGAACAACAGTTTCGGCATCCTCAAACGCATCATCCGCAATATCCACTTCCACTGCAGGAATTGTAACGGATAAATATCTTGTATCAGCAAACGCTTCCTCCCAAATCTTATTCACTGATTCCGGAAGCAGTACCGTCATTAAACGTTCCGCACCCTTAAAGCAGCTTCTCGGAATCTGTGTGAGTTTCGTTGCCGTTGTGAAATCTACATTCATCACATAAGCACAGTTCTCAAACGCACCCTCATTAATCTGCGTGACATTCGGAAGATTCGGATCGGTCGTTGCATTCACGCTCGGTGAACCGACTGCAGATCCACGTGCAGGAAGACATTCAACAATCGTTAATCCCGTATCATTCTTTTCATAAATAATTCCGTTGTCGCATGGATACTTGCTGTTACCACCAACGCTCGTCAAATTCCTACATCCTGTAAACGGCGCCGTGCCAACGTCCTCCATTGCCTCACCCAACACAACAACCTGTAAATTTTCGCAGCTTTCAAATGCGCGATCGGGTAAATATTTGACAGTACTCATCGTCACCGTTTGAATACGGTCATTTCCTTTCGCCTCCTGCTCATACTCGCTGCCCTCCGGATACTCTCTCTGATTCGTACCGGAACCGATATCGCCATAATATCCGTTAAACAGACCATCGCTGCTGTAAGTGCCGAAATACTTATCATTCGACATATAGGCATTCGCATTACTGCGATTCGCATTCGAATCCATTAAAAATCCTTTCACATCAATGGATTCCACGCCTGCAGGAATCACGATGGACAGTACATTATCCAAACATTCCTGCTGTTCCGCAGTTAATTGGGTATCCTCCGGATTTGACGCTCCGGTCAAATATGCCTCATATCTGGTTCTGGTTTCCTCATCCAGTTCATCATAATGAGGATAGCCGACCAACGTCACTAAATTCGTATTATTGTCCAATAACACCTTCAGATTCGGATTCTCCGGCGTACCCGAAGAATAGCAGACACGCAACAGCTTTCCCGCATCCATCCAGTTATCTTCCGACATCGCCCAGTCAAACGGTGCATATCCCTCTACAATATCCCCATAGAAGATCAGTTTGTCACTGCCTGTAGAGAATGCATTCGGTCCAATCTTAAAATTCTGATAGCCACCTCTGGGCGTGGAGAATACGACCGTCTGCAATTTATTACAATTTTCAAACGCACTCGTTCCGATCTCGTTAATGGAATCACCAATATAAACGATCTCCAACTTCGGATATCCTTCAAACGCACGGTCTGCGATTGACGCAACCGCACCGCCGTCCGCAATCTTTAACACTTTAAGATTATCCTTAATATCCTCATCGTTAAAGCAGTCCGGTCCGATTCCCGTTACCGTTTTAGGACCGACCGTTGGCGGAATCTCAATCTCACTGCCATCCGCTTCCCATTTAGTCTTATCTAACAAGGTGCAATCCGTAAGCACGCCATTGGCATCTACGGCAAACCGATAAGTCCCCGTGCTGACCTCATACTGGTCTACCCCGTTTTCCTTAAATACATAAGTAATCCCTGCAGCCCAAGAAGATTCCCGTGGGCTTGCTGTCGTCCGATTTCCATTCAACTTCGGACCTCGAATATAAAAATCTTCCGAAACCACATCAAGGAACGCATTCGTATCAAAAGTCACATAGCCACAGGAACCTGCGCTATTATCCGGAAACTCCACATATTCCAATTGAAAACAGTTTCCAAAAAAGCCTGATCCGAGCTTGGTCGCAGGCGTTCGATTGCTTCCGTATGCCGACGGCATCACCACAGATTTGATATTTCCCCGCCCATATAGTACATAATCTCCTAATTCCGCTGCACTGTCAGGAAGTGTTATCTCTGTCCAGTTCGTACCGCGCAAGGTCGTCTCCTCCGGAATCGCAAACGCCGCTTCTCCAATAGACTTCGTATTTCTGCCGAAGCTGACACTGTCAATTGACGGACAATCAAAAAAGCAATAATCTGCTAACGCCGTATTGACATTGATCCCGCTCATATCGACCCTTTCCAGATCGGAGCAGGCAGCAAAAGCACCAAAACCAACCCTGCCCACACTGTCCGGAAAAACAATCTCTTTCAAACTGTTACATCCATAGAAACACTCCGTTCCTATCTGTGTTACTCTCGGTCCAAGTGTAACCTCCTGAAGCGCCGCACAATTTTTGAACGCCCGGTTTCCAATCGTACCGGACCAAGCAGTAATCTTCCTAATATTACTGCAATCGCTAAACGCATCGTTTCCTATGATCGTAATATAATCCGGAATTACCAGCTCTTCGATAGAGGTTGCGCCCTTAAACGCATCATCGCCGATATAACGGATCTCACATGTATTTTCGGTCGGAACATAGAAATTACCCGAATAATTCTTTGTGCTATCCATCCCATCGCCGATATCACCGCCGACATTACACGGCATATACACAACCTCTGCATGATTACCGCTGCTCTTGTTTCCGTCTATCACTTCTACCAGCATGTAACCCTGATTATCCCTAATATTCAGATCCGCCTGATGAGAACAGAAGTAACGCGAACCGCCATCACTCCAGTCCGTCCCGTTCGAAATCAGGAATTCTCCAATTGTGTGCTGCGGCATTGGAATTGTTTCAGTCGGCTTATCATTCGGGTTTCTGTCCTGCTGTTCCGTTGTCATGCTGTTCCATTTCGCCCATGCCGCCTGATTTTCCTCATATGCCTTCCACTCATCCGGATAGTAAAGCTCCATCTCATTGTTTTGAGATGAAGTTGAAAGCACAGTGTCTTTGTTTTGCTCGAAATAATCTAATACATCCGCTTTTTTATATGAAGGATACCCATACTTAACCTGTTGGGGAATTTCCAATTTTCCGCCCTCAGGCACATAGGAATTATCATACGCAGAAATACATCCGTGTGAATTGGTACTCCCCCGCTCTATGTACAAATAATATTCAAAAATATTATACAGATAATAATAATCCCCGGACTTATAGATCAACTGAGCTTCATATGTTTTTTTATCCGCCGCATTCGGAGACAAATCTACTATATCTTCTTCCGGAATATTGGAGGTCGGATATGCCGGTGCCGGAATCCGATTCTCCTCTTTCTTATCATCCTCCGTTCCCCCGACCGCTCTCGCGCTCGGTGTCGGGATCGCCGCTACGATGATCGCCATAATGAGCGTCAGAACGCCGACCGTCTTACGCGCCGATCTCTTAATCCTTCGATTTATTTTTTTCAATCCTTTCTTTCCCATGATGTCTCTCCTTTACCATGTCATCAATCTATTCGTTTGGCAACGACTACAAATCTGCCGTTTTCTTCTCTGTAATCACAGGTGGACAGTGTTAAAAGTTTATCACCATATACCGCTGTCACTCCCGTATCGTAAAGCGACATTTCTGCCATCTCATTCATATTGGAATAGAATTCCTGTTCGGAATCTACGTCAATAAATTGATAATACTTAAATACGATCTCATCTTCATTATAAATACGTGAACGGAACACATACATGACCTCATAGGTCCCTTTCTCGTAGATCGTATCAAAGGTAATATATTTGTGCTCCTCATAAAATGCTTCAGAGCTGTAGCTGTCCAGACTCCCGAACATCTTACCGGAACGCATGTGATGCCCGTACAAAATCAGGTTAGTATTCCTATGTACAATGTCGCAGTCCGGATCCAAAAAAATGCTGCCGTTATTATCATGTTCCTGATTAAAATTATGTGTCAGGTAGTAATTCGGATCGGGACTCTGCATCACCGGATAGTCAATATTGGTATCGTCAATTTTGAGCCATCCGATTAGACTTCTGTTCTTATTATATAAAGTTTTATACTCATCAAGCACGGTGAGAATGATTTCTTCCTCTCCCGCCTCGTCCCGCACTGTCACCTGTATTTCGGGCAGCGTTGCCGGGTCTTTCTCCCGAAGCTCTGCAAGTGCTTCATAAGAGCTCTGCGTCCGGGATGCCATAAATTGGTAATATCCAAAGTAGCCGATGCATACGGCTGCCACAACCGCACATGCAACGATGAACAGCCTGCGCTGACGTTCCCTGCGCTTTAAGAATTTCTGCGCTTCCCGCTCTAAGTCCGCTTCGGATGCATGGGAAATCCGTTCACGCTCCTGCGATTTCTTTGTGCGTTTTCCCTTTTTCTTTCCCTGCGGTTCCTCGTCAGACTGCTGCTTTAATGCCTGATAGGTCTCATAAACCTCGTCATCAAACTCCCTGCCCAGTACAGAGACAAAGGAAATCTTTCCACTCTGCATAGCACTGTAAAGCTCATGAACCTGCTTGCGATTACGAAAATCCGTCTTCTTGCGAAGCTCCGCGATCAGCGCCTCATCCTTTTTGGCATTCAGGTAATCCGTCTCATTATAAAAATTATGATCTCCAACGCGATATCTCGTGCCTGCCATATGACCTCTCCACAGTCATACCTACCCCATTCTTAGATTCATTCTATCCTATTTTACTATATCTTGCAAGAATTTCAAGAGTTTTCCCACATTTTTACCACATATGGAAAAATTTTTTCTAAAGCAGTGGCTCTTGATAAATTTTTTTAAATAAATTTATGAAATCGGAACACATCTGACCTCTCATCATATGATAAACCATAAAACAATTTCGGAGGCACCCTCATGAGTGACTTGACAGCATCTTCTTGCGGATGCGGCAACACAGCAAGAAACAATAACGGATGCGGATGTGACATTATTTGGATCATCATCCTGCTTTCCCTGTGCGGCGGAAACGGCACCAGCTTATTCGGCGGCAATAACGGATGCGGCTGCGGATGCGGTGGTAACGGCATCAGCTTGTTCAACGGTGACAACAGCAGCTGTGACTGGCTCATCCTTCTGCTGCTCCTTAGCTGCTTCTGCGGCGGCAACAACAACGGCTGCGGATGCTAATTCTCCGCACCTGCGTTTCAACAGGCGGGCCTATCCTTTGCCCGCCTGTATGAATACGGCTGATCCGGCTTCGCATGTTCCCATTCGGGATGGCATACAATATGAAAAAAGGCAGGAACACTCCTATGGAATCGATTTTATCCGAACATGACGCGGCTGAAAATGACGCCCCTATGGACTTCGATACGCTTTTTGATACAAAAGCGCTTCGCATCATGCGGATACTGATTCCTTTTTTTCCTGCCCCCTATCAGCCGCTTCTCGCCGTATGGGTACGCTTTTCACAGCTTCAATATGCACTCTCGCTCCTGAAAGGCGGACGTTTCCGAACAGGCTTGGCAAATATGACGGGCAAGGCAAAATCCCCGGCATCGGACGAACAAAGGCTTACGCGTCTTCTGACCGCCTTAAAACCCTGTTTATCCGAATCCGAATATCAGGAGCTTGCCCGCATGCAGAACATGTTTTCCATGTATCAGCGTTTTCAGCAGATCATGCCGTACCTGTCCGCTCTAAACGGCATGTCCGGTGATCTGTCAGCCGCTGACATGATGAATGTATTTTCCGCCATGCAGGGCGACGGCGAAAACAGTTCTGCCGCTGACATGATGAATCTGTTTTCCGCTATGCAGGACGGCAGCGAATACCGCTCTGCAGCCGATACATCGGCTGAAATGAATGCCGCTTCCGTGGATCAGGATAAAAATACTTCTATGACAGATGACGTCAATGCGTCATCGGAAGATGCAGCCCCCTCCGGCAGCCAGAATACCGGTTCCGGCATGGATATGAGCCGCATTTTAGATTTGATCTCTCTCTTTCAGGCGCCGTCCGGTACAACGGATGCCGAACAAGACACATCCGAAAGGCAGGAGGAACAAAATTATGAATAAAGACTGGATGAACGACGAGACGCTTTCCCACATCGAGCGCAGAAAACTGGATTTTCTGCATACGCTCGTGATTGAAAGCGCCTCCCTAAAACAAAAAGAACTTCTCCCGTTTTTCCTCTCGCTCGCGAAACGCGGACAGAGTGAAAACATTCAATTTTCCAAAGAAGAGATCCGTCTGATCTCGGACGTCATCAAAAAGAACAGCTCCGACGCAGATAAAGCAAAGATTGACAAAATCCTCAATATTGCACAAAAATAATCGCCTTCGAAAGCGTTTCTGGAGGAAACTCTTTTATAATCAGGAAATTTCACAATCCCGGAAGAATTCCCAAAGGGAATTCTTCGAAATAGTTTTGCGTCAGCAAAACTATTTTTTATTCAAACCCCGTCACGGTCTTTCTCATGCTGCCCTCATCCTCATACCGGATCGTGACCTCATCGCCTTCTTTGTAACGGATAATACCGAGCAGTTCTTCGTTGGTCATATCGAAATCAAAGATCGCGTCAATCCCGCTTAAACACAAGTAAAAATGAGTGTTTCCGTCAATGACGACCGACGCGTACGACTCGATCGTCCCGCTCACGCTCATGCTCTGCGCATCGCCGGACTCAGCCTCGATCCCGTTTGTGCGCAGCAGCTCACGGTAATTGCGTTCACACTCCCTGACCGTATCTCCGATCGCTACGATCTGATATTTTTGGACATTCGCCATCGCATACATCTTGACAAGCCCCGCCGCATCCTTGAGCGCCATGATATACGTCGGCTCGGACGCGATATTGACGAGCAGCGGAAACGTCGCGTTATAATTCAAATGCTGTACCTGTCCTTCTGCGGACGACATGGCCGAATCCTCGATCGCTCCCTCCACGGTATAAAAACGCGTCTCCATCGTGCGTTGATTCATCAGTACAAAACCGACATTGGACTGGTCGCCATTGACGCTTGTCACACCCGTATACACCCAAACATCATCGTCAAGAGCAAGATAATTATAGCCGTTCGTCGTCTGCACACAGCCCCTCTGACTTAAAATAGAATTGAAGTACCCGTTTTTGAGCGTACCATAATAATTGTAAAGCTGCACAAGCCGCTCCGCAGAATACACCTTATCCACCCAGGTCGGCACATCCTCCACGTCATACGCCGTACATTCGCCGGTCACCGCATTGCAGAGCACAACCTTGCCAACCGTCTGTCCGCCAAACAGTCCGATATTGAATTTTTTGACAGGACAAACCCAATAAGGCGTTCCCTCCTCATCAATCTCAAAAAAGATCTGATCGTCAAAAATATAGGTTGGGTAATGAAACCGCAGATGCCGATACAGATTCCGGTTAAAATGCTCGCTTTTGGAATAACGGATCGGCTGCTCCAGCTTGATGATCTGCGTATCCTGTGTTGTCATATCCATGAGCAGATACGCCGGAATTCCGTTACTCTGATTCGTGATCCATTTGATGAGGCTTGCATAGCGAAGCGGTGTCACGCGCACCGGTCTGCCGTTATAATTGATCTGTGTATATTCGTTGCTCACCTCAAACTGCGATACCATATCGATCATGGAACCCATTTTCCGCTCGCCGAGAATCGTCGCCGAATCCTTATCCAAAAGAGGGATCGTCGTATAGTCTACTTCCGCAATGTCCGTCTGAAATTCCCGTTCTTCCACGGGCATGAGACGCTGGTATTTCCCGGCGTTGACAATGGGTGAAGACAGGATCGAACCGATGATATAAGCGAGCAGCACCGCGCCAAACGCAATGACTCCCCATTTTACACTCCGAAATACTTTTTTATCACCCGTGAACGAAATTCCCGCCTGCGAGACGGTTATATTTTCTCTTTTCAGCTTGCTAATCAGCTGCAGTACCGTTCCCACAAAAATAAGGAAGAGTAAAAATTTCCAAAAACCCGCGCTGTGAATATTGAGTGCAGGCAGTTTGACATAATAGTAAACCGCGCCGATAATCAGTACCGCAAGCACAATGATCATTTTCACAAGCAGCTTTTTATTCGTTATCCTTTTGTGTTCTTTTTTTCCCATTTTATTCGATTCAGATCCTTTCGCAGATTATTTATGATAAACCGGATAATGAAGCGCAGCCAGAAGCGCCTCCGCCTTCATAAGCGCCTCCTTATCATAAAATTCTACACGGAGAACGCCCTCCTCATACTCCCGGTTATGGATGATCCCAATATTTTTAATACTGATCTCATGCTCTGCAAGGAGCGTCGCGATCGCCGCAATCGTTCCAGGCGCATCAGGAATATCCACATGCAGTGCATGGACTGCCTTAAGCACGCCCTTGTCCGATACCTGAAAGGAATCCCGGTAGTTGCGCGCACCGTCAAAAAATTCATACACCCGCTCGCCGTCCCGTTTCTTTATGGTGTCCCTGATCGTGCCGAGCGATTCGATATAGGCGTCCAAAAGCGCAACAATCTGCTCTGTGTTCGTCATGCAGATCGCTTCCCACATGACGGGGGACGAGGATGCGATTCTCGTAATGTCCCGAAAACCGCCTGCCGCGATCATCTTCATCACACCGTCCTCTTTGTCTTTTTCGCGCACCAGATTGACCAGCGCCGCTGCAATCACATGGGGCAGATGCGAAACCGCTCCCGTCACATGATCATGCTTATCAGGCGACATCACAAGCGGGATCGCGCGCATGCTCCTGATCAGGCTCTCATATTGCCGGATCTGCTCCTGCGCAGTCTGCGCAGTCGGAGTCATGATATAGTATACGTTTTCAAACAGATTTGCATCCGCATTCTCATACCCGGTCTTTTCACTGCCGGCCATCGGATGACCGCCGATAAAGCATGCTTCCAGCCCCAGCCTTTTGATATGTGCATGAATATCGCCCTTGACACTGCCGACATCGGTCAGCACGGCTCCCTCCTTCATAACACCGGCAATCTGCTCTAACATTCCTTCGTTTTCCGATACCGGCGCACATAAAAAAATCATATCGCACGTACCAAACGCTTCCCTCGTCACACCGTCCGCCGCTTCGTCAATACAGCCTTCCTGCGCAGCAAGCGCAAGTGCGTTCCGGTCAATGTCATATGCCGTGATCTTCGTCTCCGGCTCCGCAAGCCGGATTGCCTTCGCAACCGAGCCGCCGATCAATCCAAGCCCCACAAAACCAATCTCCATGCCATACCTCCAACAAGACAAGCGAAAAGAGTTTCCTGCGGAAACTCTTTTCTGACACCTGCCTATATCCGTCTAATCCTGAAAGCGATTTACGGTCTCATATACCTCGATCCGCTTTGCATCAATGTCCGGCATGCCTATGAAAATACCGCCGTACTGGAAACTGCCGTCTTCTTTTTTTACGCTTCTGACGATCTCAATAAACGCATGAATGACCTCTTTTGTCCAAATCGTCAGAAGCGCTTCATATACCGCGCCGATCTCCAACGCTTCGCCACACAAAAACCCCACGCCCGTCTTTGATACGTCCGTAATATCAATTTCCAGTTCTCTTGCCTCGTCGGAATCCAGTCTTTTGGCAACCAGTTTTGCCGTCAGTTCCATCCGTTGATTACGTCTTCTCTCTTCCATTGGCAGCTCCTTTACCCATACGTTCAAATGCTCAGTGTTCCATTTTTTATAAAATCATTCAAAAGAACGCTCTGCGTTCTTTTTTATTCTATACCACAATTCCTGTTTTGTAAAGAATTGTATCATGCCACACCATGAACACTAGACCACAAACTTATGGAATGTCTTCTT
Source organism: Lachnospiraceae bacterium (assembly GCA_014804425.1). GTDB lineage: Bacteria > Bacillota > Clostridia > Lachnospirales > Lachnospiraceae > DLAJ01. The sequence continues at coordinate 80,372 of JAAUZV010000013.1, read as the reverse complement.
GCCTTTTTTCACAAGCAGTCCGTCTCCCGCAAGGTCTTGCTTTGTATATGCTCTTTTTACATCCGAGATCTTCTCGTCTCCTGCCGTCACGCCGCCCTGCTCCACAGCGCGTCTCGCCTCAGATCGGTTCTTCGTCATGTCACCTTTGACGAGCAATGCCAGAATGTCAATGCTCCCATCTGTAAAATCCTCATCCGTTAAAGCGGTCGTCGGAATGTTCTCCATATCTCCGCCGCCGGCAAACAACGCTTTTGCCGCGCCCTTTGCCTTCTCGGCCTCCTCCTCGCCGTGCACGAGCTTCGTCAGCTCGTAAGCAAGAATCTCCTTTGCCTCGTTTAACTGCGCGCCCTCCCATGCGTCCATCTCGTCGATCTGCGCAAGCGGCAGGAAGGTCAGCATACGGATGCACTTTAATACGTCCGCATCCGCAACGTTTCTCCAGTATTGATAAAACTCAAACGGAGAGGTCTTATTCGGATCAAGCCATACCGCGCCGGACTGGGTTTTGCCCATTTTATTTCCCTCGGAATTCAAGAGCAGCGTGATCGTCATCGCATGCGCGTCCTTACCGAGCTTTCTTCTGATCAGCTCGGTTCCTCCGAGCATATTGCTCCACTGATCGTCGCCGCCGAACTGCATATTGCAGTCATAACGCTTGTAGAGTTCCAAAAAATCATAGCTCTGCATGATCATGTAGTTGAACTCCAGGAAAGAAAGTCCTTTCTCCATCCGCTGCTTGTAGCATTCCGCCGTCAGCATCCGGTTCACGGAAAAGCATGCACCGACCTCACGAAGCAGTTCAATATAGTTTAGTCCAAGCAGCCAGTCCGCATTATTTACAAGGATCGCTTTATCGTCTGAAAAATCAATAAAACGGCTCATCTGCTTTTTGAAACATTCCACGTTATGCGCGATCGTCTCCGTCGTCATCATCTGTCTCATGTCGGAACGTCCTGACGGATCGCCGACCATTGCCGTACCGCCGCCGATCAATACGATCGGCTTATTTCCTGCCATCTGCATCCGTTTCATCAGGCACAGCGCCATAAAATGTCCGACATGAAGGCTGTCTGCCGTCGGGTCAAAGCCAATATAGAACGTGGCCTTTCCGGCATTCACCATCTTGCGGATCTCCTCCTCGTTTGTTACCTGCGCAAGCAAGCCTCTTGCCTGCAATTCCTCATAAACCTGCATGTTTTATGCTCCTTTCTTCTCTCTTGGTTCGCATTGCGATAAGCAGCTTCGGAATATAAAAAACCCCGTCCTTTGTAAAGGACGAGGTTATGACCCGTGTTACCACCTTCATTCCCGCAGTGCTCACACAACTGCGGCTTATGCGGTACGGCTTCCGATACAATACATGAAAAACCAGTGCTCACGCCGATTTCCTGCTTGTATCCTTCTGCGATACCGTCCTGCGATAACGGTCAGCATCCGTTATGACCTACTAAAGCCCGCTTCTCCGGCTCATTCTGCCATAAAGCTCCGGGATGTATTCACGGTAAGCTTTCCGCGCGCCTCTCATCAACCGGCTGCTTTCTGTGCGTTCCCCTTACGGCTACTTATTCCCTTCAACACCTTTTGTTTTTATTCTTTCTGCATTATAATCAATTTCATTTCGAATGTCAACGGGCAGCTTCCCTTTTCATCTCTTTTTTACACTCATACATGCGCGCGTCCGCCAGCTTATAAAGCTGCCTTGCGTTTTTACCTGGCTCTTTTGCATGTTCGCTGATGCCGTAGGCAGTGCTCAGATTCCAATTTTGATGATCCTTGTTCCTCTGCGCGATCAGCTCCTGCATCCGTCCGATCAGCGCATCGATTTCTTCGGCGGAAACATCATCCAGTATGACAAGGAATTCATCGCCGCCCGTTCTTCCCACCAGTCCGCAGGATGCAAAGACCTCCTGCAGAATCTCTCCGAACGTACGGATAAATGCGTCTCCCTCTTCATGTCCGAGCTTGTCATTTACCTGTTTTAAATTGTTCAGATCAAACACCCCGATCGCGTACGGCTTTTCTTCCCCATCCGCGTCCAGTGCATCAAACCGATCTTCACAGCTCCGCCTGTTTGCAAGTCCTGTGAGTGCATCCGAATACGCCAGTTTTGCCAGCGCCTCCCCTTTTGCTGCATCGTACAGCGCACGTGCGACGCTTCTGCTGAAATCAAGCAGCATCGCCGTTATGAAGATCATGACACCGATACTGAACATACCCACATATCGCCTCCCGGCCGACATGCTGACATACTTTTCAATGTTAAACCGCAGCAGATCAAACGCGGCAAAAAATATCATGATGACAGCTCCGACAAACAGTACCGCATTTTCCAAGCGCCTGTGCCGGATATCGGACGCAAACATGCATACCAGATACAGCGCCATCATTGCTATCAGGATATGCTGAAACCGGAGCACTTTCGGAAAATGGCAGATACCGGTCCATTGCAGTACATATGCCGTCAGCGTAAAGAAAAGCTGTAATGCCATAATCACCGCATAAGCATTCTTTCTGAGCCTGCTCTTCGTACGCATTGCCTCTACATAAAAATAAGCAAAAACCGGAATTGGCAGAAAATACAATAGAGAAAACTCCAAGTACACCTTCCACACCAGACTGTCCGAGAACAGAAACATCAGATTATAGCTGCATAGCGACCAGCCTCCGATCCCGATCGAAAACAGCGCCACCCATAATAGCTTGAGCCATTGCAGACTGCGCAGCCGAACAAGAAAAACAGCCGCAACTCCGATCACGCAAATGCCGAACACAATCAGAAAGAGATTGATGATGAGCGGAATCCGGTTCTCCTTAAGATAGTCTTTCACATACCAGTTCGCATCATACAGCTGCGGCGTGTCAAAAGAGGAAAACGCCGCATCCTCGGTAACCGTCAGCTTCAGGGACAGTCTTCTCCCCTCATAATCCTGCGGCAGGCTGATACACTGATATCCGTATCCGACCAGCTTTCCCTCCTCGTATCGCTCCTGACCGTATCGGAAAATTTCTTCCCCGTCCAGCCCTGCCCATATCGTGGAGTGAACACTGTAAAAGACAAGGATCGGATTATCAATGATCGTTTCCGGAAGGATTGTCTCCAGAACAACCTCGTCATCCCGATTCACCAGCGGAAAGACAATGGCTCCCATCTCTGTCTGTTCACATGGCGTTCCGTTGATCGTGACAGACCAGCCCCCATCCAACTTTTCATAATGAGATTGATCAATTCCCCGTTGTGAAGATGTCAGCATGACTGCACCGATTAACAGCACGCTGGCAAACAACAACAGAACCACGCTTGACAGCTCATTCTGTTTTTTCATACGCATTCCCCTCTTCTGACCTATTGTAACATAATCAGACAGGGAAGTTCAATAAGACATTCCATAGATATTGCGCGGTCAGACGACTACATTGCTTCTTCCGTGTTCCATTTCCCATACATGGTCACACAGCTCATCAATATCCTCTGCATTATGACTCGCAATAAGGATGGTCTTTTCTTTCTTCTTCAATTCAAGAAGCAGGGTTCTCATATCCTTCACACCCTCTTTATCCAAACCATTCATCGGTTCATCCAGGATCAGGATGTCGGGGTCTTCCATGATCGCCTGTGCAATTCCAAGCCGCTGCTTCATCCCCAAAGAGTATTTCTGCACATGCCGCTTCATCTTCGGATCAAGCCCTACAAACCGCATAGTTTCCTCTATCTGCCGCCTGTCGATCTTTCGATTCAGCCCCGCAAGCATGATTAAATTTTTTATCCCGTCATAATACGAGATAAAGCCCGGATTTTCAATCAGGATTCCCATATTTTCCGGAAAATCAATATCCTTTCCTACGACCTGATTTCTTACCATGATGTTACCTTTGGTAGGTTTTACAAAACCGCAGATACACTTCATCAACATTGTTTTTCCCGAACCATTTCTTCCGATCAGTCCGTATATGTTACCCTTTTTCATCTCCATACACACATCATCGAGTATGGTTGTCTTTTCTAAAACCAGCCCCACATTTCGGATACTGATCTCCGACACCTTTTTCTCATCCATAAATGATCCCCTATCTCTGCTCAACATATCCGAAATTGTATTGCTCCATTAAAATAATACTGACAAAGATCAAGGCGACACTCAAAATCGCAAAATACAGATAGGACTGCACCATGGAAACTGTCATAAAACGGAATATTTCGTCGCAGTGCTGCCATTCGATCGCATGGGACAGCGGAAATATCCATTTTAATTTCAGTTCCAGCAGGCTGAACAGCCATCCGAACCCGATCAGACAGACGCCTGCCGCCACTCCCACAGTTGGCTTTCCAAGCAGGAAAAACAACAGCTTGAGCATCGTCAAAAAAAATAACAATCCAAACAGCAGGCTGACGGAATACCCGAGCGCCTGATACGGACTGAACTGATTATACAGACGCTCCGTAATCATGAAGGACACGGTTGATTCCATATCGTTCGGAAAGATTGTTCTATATTTTGTCACCACATCGCTCCATCCATTCCCGATAAAGCAATGCCCCGCTCCCATGAGAATGCATCCGATCAAAATTGCGCCTAAATATGTCAAAATACTGAAAACAGATGTCAGAATCTGACCTAGCAGCCAATGATATTTACCCGCACGGTACACATAAAGCAGCGTATTGCCATCCCTTCTCGGGAAATCCCCGATCAGCAATAAGTAAACTGCCGGAATTACCATACACAGCTCCGTACTGTTGGCTACCGCAATAACTATTTCAAAAACGCCAAACGGTTTTCCCAGCTTTTCACTGTGCGCGAGCATTCCTTCCGCCACATAGGTTTCAATGAAGATCATCATTCCAAAGAACAGGATCATCCTTGGATCACAGATCCATCGGGTATATTCATTTCGCGCAATATTCCGGATCACGGCATGCCGTTTCTCCATCTTTTCTTTTTTACATTCCACAATCCGTCCTCCTTTTCAGCATGCCCATATGCAGCAGAATAATGAAAACGCTGATAACACCATAGATTGCAAGAATCTGAAGGATATATTTCAGATCACCAAATATATAGGTACCTCCAAACGTCTGCACATACAGGCGCACCCCCGCATTCTGCTCTATGACTTCATATTGGATATTACCGGCCAGTCTTTGTAAAAACCAAAGCGCTATATAGGGAATACTGACCAGCAGATACCTGTTCTGCACAAAAGCAGAGACCAGATAGGTCCACACGGCACACGTCATTCCAAATGCGAAAACACCGATTGTCTTGTTCAATACGAATATGCTCACTTCTTTGATTGTTTGCAATCCGGCACTGCCGAACATCACATAAGAATGCGCGCCTAAAATCCCCGCGAACAGCAGATAGCCCGCCGCCATCAAAACACCTCCGCAAAGGATACACGCGAAAAAGCTTCCGATCACAGCCTGCTTTTTTCCGCTCCTGAACATCATGTACCGAAGCGCACCGCCCTCCTTCTCCTCACACAGGATCGGCAAAACACTGAAACTCACGAGCAACGGTGTAAACATTACAAAATAACCGCTGGTAAGCTGCCACAAGACCGATCTGACCTTCAGGGACTCCTGCAATCCGAACTCCTCTTTAGACATGCTCCAAAAAGCAGACAGACAATTCATCATCGTCCTGCCGTCATCTAGTAAAATCGGGATCAGTAGACACATGACCGTCGCTGTCAGTATCAGCATAAAAAAAGAAATGCGGTTCATTGTTCTTTTTGTTTCCATCCAAAATACATTCCACATCTTTTTCATATTCTGTCTGTTCCTGCCTCATTAATCCATTCTTATGACGCTGACTTCTCCGGTCAGTGCATCAACATAAAAACGCACTTCCTTCCCGTTCGTTTGATTGACCGTAATAAACATCCATGCCGGAGACAGCTCCTCAAACCATCTGTCTTCCTCTGTGATTCCATTTCCGACGTATGACAATTCGATTTCCAGCACAGTGTAAACCGTATTGTCACCAATCTTTTGTGAAATGTACTCCGTTGCTTTCTTCAACGATACAATCTCTGTTATTTCCTGCATTTTCTCAACCTGCTCATTGCAGGAAATCGCCCAAAACTCCGTGACATGATGCTCGCCGTTCAGGCTCGCACTTGTCAGATCAAACACTTCATCACCGGTCCCACTCTGCCTTCGTATATCGCCCTGAAAGTAAACTCCTCCATAGGATCTTCTCAGTTCCAGTTCAAAGCCGTAAGTCCCGTCCGGCATTGATACAATAAATACGCGGGAAACCCGATACTTCATCTCTCCTAAACCGGGAACCGGAAATTCACGATTAAAATAATTTTCCGTCTGCTCAATCGCCTCATCCACAGACATTTCTCCGTCCGCTGTTTCATAAACATCCTGAAGGCTTCCGTCCGCCGCTCCCGGATAGTAAACCCTGTCCGGCATCTCCTCCGCCCATGGTTCTCCCAAATCGATCATGATCGAACGGATGCCTGCGCTGATGATCTGTGAGCGTTGTCCTTGCTCCTCATGCTCCTCATCTTCCAGGTAGAGAAAAACATAATCAATTCCGGTATACTCCTCATTTTGCTCCCGAATCTTCACACGCAGTTCCGGAAGGGAAACGCTGTCAACGCCGCTGGCTGACGGAATCGCCTTAATCTTCCTCTCATCGATCGGCTCTTCAAAGAAAGCCTGCATCGTGTCATATACTTTCTGTACCTGTTCTTCCGTCATTGGGAATTCCGGTTCCAAACCGGATACCCTGATCTGATATATCCGGTCTTCCTCTGTGATAAGCGGGCGAATTTCACGGAACTCCAGATTGCGGTATGCCCCGTTTCTGCCCTCCTGAATCAGGGTTTCCGCCTCCTCTCTGACCGTCGCAAGAGATACCAGCGCCGTATCCTGCTCACTCTCTCCCTGTAAAATATGTTCAATCTGTCTTTTTTGATCTGTCTGACGGATCGTTACAAGGATTCCGGCAGCCACAAGGACTGCCAGCATACATGCAGTTATGATAAGCAATTTTTTCTGCATCCCTACACCCCCGCATCGTCATGAAGCGTTTGTTTACACATACTTTTCACCGCGGCGGAACCGGGAAGTGCAGCAGCACTTTAAATAAATCTCCGTCAATCAGGATTTCCAGCGACCCGTGCATTACGTTCATCAGGCTCTGCGCAATGGAAAGTCCTAATCCGTTTCCCTCCGTACCGCGCGAGGCATCCCCTCGCACAAACCGCTCAGTCAGCTCCTCCGGGGAGATATTGAGCGGATATTCGGAAATGTTTTTTAATTCCATACAGAACGTCGGCGTCGGCGTGCGGTACATGCTGAAATACACTCTCGTGTGCGGCATGGCATATTTATAAAGGTTGCTGAACAGATTCGAAAGCACGCGCCACACGTAACGACTGTCTCCGATAAACGAATCGTCCGCCTGTTCCTCCGGCAGATGAAGCACGAGTGTCAGCTCTTTTTGTTTGAATTTCTCCTCATACTCCGCCGCGATCTGCTGCACAAGCTCCTCCGCGCTCAGGCGCACGTTCTCGACCGAAACATTCCCGCTCGTGATCCTGCTCGCCTCAACTAAATCCTCCGTCAGTTGTTTTAAGCGTGCCGATTTTTCATCCAACACGTCAAGATATTTTTGCGCGTTCTCCGATTCGATCGGTTCTTTTTTCAAAAGATCGACATAATTGATGATGGACGTGAGCGGCGTTCGGATGTCATGGGACACATTGGCGATCAGCTCCGTCCGCATCCGCTCATCCTTCATGGATTTTTCCACCGCGCGGGAAATGCCCGTATCCATATCGTTGATCAGCTCCGCCGTCTTCTTATTTTTTCCGTGGAACCGGTCGGCTGCAAGCGGCTCTCCCCGGCTGCCCTGTACGGTTGCCTCCATGTGTTCTCTCAACTTATCCTGCTCGCGGAAATATGCGATGACCAGAGCGCCGATAAAAAGATCGGCGATCGCCAACAGTACAATCGGTGCTGCCCACTGTTCATTTGCTGCAAACAGCACTGCGATCAGATTGACGATCAAAAACAGCACATAGCCGGCCGCCCATTTGATCTTGCCGTCCACAAGCATCAGCAGCTTCTGCATGCACCTGAAAATCCAAAGCACGGCCTTCCTGCATTTACAGAGCACAAAGCGGAGCAGGCTCTTTTTGTAGATCGTGCGCTTTTTCAAGCGATTGACGAGTTCAAAAAAGCAATAGGATACCACTGACGCAATCACAAACACGGAAAGCACGCTTACCAGAAGTATGCCGCCTCCGTTCATATAAATGCCGACCGTATTCCCGCTGTCATAATAGTCCCAATACCACTCTCCAAGCACTTTAAGAAGCTCCAGGGGAATGATCGCGCTAACGAGCATCAGCCCGATCACGGCAAGAAGAATACTCGTAAACCAGCCGTCGATCAGACGTGGCTTCTGCGTTTGTGATCTTCCCTCCAGCATCGTCCTGCGCACAAACCCGATCAAAAACAGAATCATTCCGATGATAAACACAGCGATCAATCTTTCCGCCGTGATTTTGATTGTCTCATACCAATCTTTCATGCGCCTCAAGGAATCATTCTGCGAAAACTCCGCATCCAGCACCAGATAAAGCCGGTCTCCCTCATGCAGCCCGATCACCCTGCCTAACTCCTCAAAAAGGGAAATATCCACATTTCCTCCAAGGATCGTACCGGCACCGCAATGATATACCACGCCATGTTCCTTCTGCGCCACATAATCATAAAGCGCCTCACTGATCTCTGCATAGCTGCCCTCTCGCACCCCCTCATAATCCGCGAAGCTACAATAGGTCAGTCCGATAGATGGGCAAGCAAGCGCAATGCCGATATTACCCGGCTCCTCTGCCGCCCTTGCATACTTATCGTACATGCCGCGCACAAACGGAATCAGTTCTTCCAAATATTCTGTATAAGCTGCCAGCGTATCTAGATCGTCCACGTGAACATAAAGGCTTTCTCCATCCGTCGGAAATACCTCTTCAAAATACACGCATCTTTTCTGCGGATAGTTTGCTCCGTACCCCGTAGTCATGGATGACATCAAAATCTCATTGAGCTCCTCCCAGGAAGAAAGTGCCGCCTGATCCTCCTTCTTTCTGTCAAGAACAGCATCAAACTGCGGCTTGATGAGCCAGCGTGTCTCGATGTTCGTATTTCTCACGCGGAGCAGATCGCCGAGCCGGTAGGTAATGCCCGTCGCCGTCTCCCCTCTCAGCATGGAAACATATGCAAGATCGATCGTCTTATTCTCATCAAATTTACCGTCCGTCTCAAACAGCGCCCTCGCATGCGCCGCCTCTGCCTGCGTTACCGCTTCGTTTATATAGGCATCCTCAAAGAGCCACGAATCGGTATAATCGGACGTCATCATGGTTTCCTCTAAGACACTTTCCAAACCGTAGTAGGACAGCTCGTCATCTATGTCCATCGTAAACAAAAAAAGCAGCGCCCCGACGATACTGACTGTCATGATCAAAAGCCCGGTCATAAATACCACATTTTGAAATTTTCTGCTGTTCCAAAATCCGATTTTGGAATCATTGCCGTTCATTGCCTGTTCCTGTCTGCTTTTTCTGTTAGTCTTCTCTTTCCTCTTTGCCATTTTTCGCTCTTTTCTATCTATCTTCTGCGCTGTCTCTATTTCATTCGATACTGCTTCCGCGGTTTCCTGTTCTGTCCGCTGTTCCATGCCCGCGTTTTTGTCTTCATGCTCTTGCATGTCCCTTCCTCCCTTTTCTTAACCCATAAGGTTCCTCATGAGATCTCTGCACAACGACCTGTGCATTTATTGTTTTTCCAGCTTATAACCGACGCCCCAGACCACCTTGATATAGCGCGGCTCCTTTGGGTTGATCTCAATTTTTTCGCGCAAATGACGAATATGTACCGCGACCGTATTGTCGGAGGAAAATGCATCCTCCTTCCAGACCGTTTCATAAATTCTGGACGCGGAAAATACCACGCCCGGATTTTCCATGAGCAGCTTCAGAATCAGAAATTCCATTGGCGTTAAACGGATCTCTTCCCCATCCACAAACACCTGCTTTTTCTCATCATCAAGCTCCAGTCCGCCGTTTTTGAGCCTCTTATCCGCATTCTGCATGCCCTGCTCCCCGCCCAAAAGCGTATAGCGCCTGATCTGGGAACGCACCCTCGCCAAAAGCTCCATCGGGCTAAACGGTTTCGTCACATAGTCGTCCGCACCGTGCGTTAATCCCGCGATCTTATCCACATCCTCCGATTTCGCGGAAAGCATCAGCACCGGAACCGCAGAAAACTCTCGGATCCGTTTCAGCGCCGCAATGCCGTCCATCTTCGGCATCATGACATCTAAGATCACAAGCTGAATATCCTCGTTCTGCTGTACGAGTTTTACCGCTTCCATTCCATTTTCCGCGCGCAGCGTCTCATACCCCTCCTGCGTCAGATAAATCTCAATCGCGTCTACAATTGCTTTGTCATCGTCACAGATCAATACACGGCTCATCCTGTCCTCCCCTTTTCCCTATTAAAACAAATGATTTTTAAGAAACAAGTTCGAAAAAACGAAAGAAATTATGAAGAAAAAAAATAGTTTGCGCTCCGCAAACTATTTTAGCATCATGAACGCACCAAGGTTCCCCCGCTGTCCGCCGCTTGCACGGTGAGAAAAAAGAATCTGCGGATTACAGCAGGTACAGACGTCCGTGATAAAGATATGCTCTCTGGGCACGCCGGCATCCAAAAGCACCAGCTCGTTTGCCCGCCATAGATTTAACTGATATTTTCCGCCCGGCTTTCGATAAAGCGGCAGTTCCTTTTCTTCCGCTTCCTCCTTGGATCCGGCTGCCGCAAGACCAAATGCCTCCAGAAACACTTCCGCGACATCCCCGCTCACCTCATAGCAGTCCCCGCAGATGGACGGTCCGACCGCAGCAAAGCAATCCTCCGGTCTTGTCCCGTAGACGTCCCGCATTTTACCGAGCGCCATCTGTGAAATAGACGAAGCAGTTCCTCGCCATCCTGAATGCACCAGCCCAATGGCACGGTGAACCGGGTCCGCTAACAAAACCGGAACACAATCGGCAAAAAATGCACAGAGCACGATCCCCGGTGTGTTCGTGACCAGTCCGTCGATATCGCGAAAGTCTCTTTTTTTGACAATTCCCTTTCCCCGATCTTTCTCCGTTACCACACGGACATTCGCAGTATGCGTCTGGTCCGTAAATACCATATCCTGCACGGATACGCCTAATACCTTGGCAACGCGCGCAAAATTTTCGTCCACATTGGACGGTTCATCCCCTCTTGCATAAGATAAATTCAGGCTCTGCAGCGCGCCGCTGCTGACCCCTCCCAGTCTTGTCGTAAATAGGTGCGTTAAAAAATCCAGTTTTTCTAAATTCGGAAAGGTGAAATACGGGAACTCCTCTCCCTGCAGCTTCGCTTGATTGACATGCACTCCCGTACTGCTCTTTTTTCTGATCAACTCCATTTCTTTTTCCTCCGCTGTCTGACTCATGTTGTATTTATCCTACGTGTTGCTGTCTGCCAAATAAAAATCTCTGATTTTCAATCTAGTACCCCTGATGATCAAAGGCATTCTGAATCCATCGTATCTGCTCGCCGAGTATCGCGACCACATCATAACGGATTCCGCGCGGCGCCTGCTCCAATATCTGCTCATGCGTGAACAGATACCACTCCGCCACCTTACAGATCGTCCGCTGCTTTGCGTTCGTCACTGCCTCCTCCGGAAAACCGCAGCCCGCGCCCGCACGGTATTTGACTTCTGCAAAAAGTAAATACCCTTCATGCAGTCCGATCAGATCGATCTCGCCGCGCCGCGTCCGGTAATTGCGTTCCACGATCGCAACGCCCCGCTGCTCCAAATAGCGGCAGGCGATATGCTCCTGCTTTGCCCCTGTTTGTCTTTTGTTCAAAGTATTCCCCTTTTTTCCATTTTTTCCTTGATCTTATCCATGGCATCGACAAACACAAGAATCTCCGCTACGACTTCATAAAGCTCAGGGGGGATCATTTCACCGATCTCCAGTTTGGACAGCGTATCCGCGAGCTTGGAATCCTCATGGATCGGCACATCCGCCTCTTTCGCCGTCTCTATGATTTTTTCCGCGACTCTGCCCTTACCCGTCGCTATGATCTTAGGCGCTTCTTCCTCGGGATTATACTCTAAGGCAATCGCGGTTTTCTGCTTTTTTTTCTCCATATTGATGACCATGCCCCTTCCATGCTGCCGTTCTGACCGAAAAGCCCCTTAAGCCGGACAGAAACGTCCGCCATAAGAGGCTTTTGTAAGTTACAGTGAATCTGGCGGCTGGACTGTTGATTTGTTAGGATGTTATTTCATCACGATATTAACGATCCTGCCCGGTACATAAATTTCTTTTACCACCGTGCCTGTCAGCTTATCCGCAAGCGCCTCGCGCGCTTTTGCAAGGACATTCTCCTTGGGCTCATCCTTAACGATCGCAAGCGTCGCCTTTGTCTTTCCGTTGATCTGAAGCGCGATCTCGACCGTGGATTCCTCCGTCTTTTTCTCGTCGTATTCCGGCCATGACGCCTGATACAGCTTTCCGCCGTATCCTTTCATTTCCCAAAGCTCTTCCGTGATATGCGGCGCCACCGGATTTAAGAGCGTTAAGAGCGTCTTAAATTCTCCCTTGGTCACAGAACCCTTTTTATAAAATTCATTGATGAGCGACATCATTGCAGCGATCGCCGTATTGTATTTTAAGCTCTCAAAATCCGTGCTGACCTTTTTGATCGTCTGGTGCAGCTTTGTCTCAAGATCATCGGAATAACCTTCTTCCTCATTCACAATGTCCTGAAGCTTCCAAACTCTCTCAAGGAAGCGGCGGCAGCCCTTCACACCGTCCTCCGACCAGCAGGCGCTCAATTCAAATGCGCCGATGAACATTTCATAGGTTCTCAGCGTATCTGCCCCGTAATCGCGCACAATGTCATCGGGATTAACGACATTGCCGCGGGACTTGCTCATCTTTTCCCCGTTCTCGCCGAGGATCATGCCATGCGAGGTTCTCTTCTGATATGGCTCCTTGCAGGGAATGAACTTCTCATCATATAAAAACCGATGCCAGAACCGGGAATACAGCAGATGCAGCGTCGTATGCTCCATACCGCCGTTATACCAATCAACCGGAAGCCAGTATTCCATCGCCTCTTTGCTTGCAGGCGCCTTATCGTTCTTCGGATCGGTATAGCGGATAAAGTACCAGGAAGACCCCGCCCACTGCGGCATTGTATCTGTCTCTCGTTTTGCAGGTCCCCCGCAGCACGGACAGGTTGTATTGACCCAATCAGTCATTGCCGCAAGCGGTGATTCGCCGTTGTCAGTCGGCATATAGCTGTCCACCTCCGGCAAAAGCAGGGGCAGTTCACTCTCATCAAGCGGTACATATCCGCATTTCTCACATTTTACGATCGGAATCGGCTCTCCCCAGTAGCGCTGTCTGGAGAATACCCAGTCGCGCAGCTTAAAGTGCACCTTTGCGCTTCCGATACCCTTTTCCTCTAAAAAGGCGATCATTTTTTCTTTTGCCTCTGCAACCTCTAATCCGTCAAGGAAGCCAGAGTTGACAAGCCTGCCTTTCGCAACGTCGGTGAATACCTCCTCCTGCACATTCTTTCCGCCCGCAACAACCTCAATGATCGGAAGTCCGAATTTCTTTGCGAACTCCCAGTCACGCTCGTCATGCGCAGGTACCGCCATGATTGCACCCGTTCCGTAGCTCATCAGGACATAGTCGGAAATCCAGATTGGAATCTCCACACCGTTTACGGGATTGACCGCTCTTAATCCCTGTATCTCCACACCCGTCTTTTCCTTTACAAGCTCCGCGCGCTCAAAATCAGATTTTCTTGCAGCCGCTTCACGATACGCGGCAATCTCATCCCAATTGGAAAATTCGTCCTTATATTTATCAATGAGCGGATGCTCCGGCGAAAGAACCATATAGGTCGCGCCGAACAGCGTGTCGCAGCGCGTCGTATAAATGCGCAGCTTATCCTCTTTTCCCTTAATAGAAAAATCAACTTCCGCTCCCGTGGACTTGCCGATCCAATTCTTTTGGGAGACCTTTACGCGTTCGATATAGTCCACACCATCCAGTCCGTCTAAGAGCTTCTGCGCATAATCAGTGATCCTCAGCATCCACTGGCTCTGCGCCTTGCGGATGACCGGTGCGCCGCAGCGTTCACAGACGCCGTTTACAACCTCTTCATTGGCAAGACCAACCTTGCACGAGGTACACCAGTTGATCGGCATCTCCGTCTTATAGGCAAGCCCCCTCTTAAAAAACTGTAAAAAGATCCACTGTGTCCAGTGATAATATTCGGGGTCGGTCGTGTTGATCTCGCGATTCCAGTCAAAGGAATAGCCGATCGCATGAAGCTGGCTCTTAAACCGCTCTACGTTATTCTTTGTCACGATCTTCGGATGAATCCGGTTTTTGATCGCATAATTCTCCGTCGGCAGTCCAAACGCATCCCAGCCCATCGGAAACAGTACGTTATAGCCCTGCATCCTTCTTTTGCGGGCAACAATATCCATCGCCGTATACGGGCGCGGATGTCCGACGTGCAGCCCCTGTCCCGACGGATACGGGAATTCGACAAGCGCATAGTACTTCGGCTTGGAATAATCCTCCGCTGCCGCAAACGCCTGCTCCTCATCCCAGATCTTCTGCCATTTCTTTTCTACTACTTTGTGATTATATAATTCTGCCATTTCTGCCTCCGATTCCGCATAAGTTTCCGCGGAATATTCAAGTATTCATTCATCAGATACCGCTGCGCCCGGAAAGCGCCCTGTTCCACTTATCCCCGCACGGATATCTGTCAACATTTTATCATTACCGCGCGATTTGTCAACTGCTCTAAAAGCAGTTTTTCGGTTCCGAATTCCGGTTCAGGAACATTCCTATATCGTAAATCTCTGCGTCTTTTCATTCTGCTGATCGCTGAGCTTCACTAACGCCTGCGTATCTTCATAGCACTCCCTGATCGAAGCCGCTACCAGCTGCATGCCTGCGCTCGTTTCTTCTGCGGAGGCGGAGCTTTCTTCCACTACGCTTCCGAGATTATATACGGAATCCGCCACAACGGTTTTTAACTCATTCAGGATATCCGTCTGCTTACCGATCGTCTTTGCAACGTCCTCCACAGTATTGATCTCTTTGTATAAATGATCAAATGTCTCCTGTGTCTCCTGAAGCTGGCTTTGCTGTTCTGACACGCTTGTCACAACCTCCTGCATTCTATCCGTAGAAATTGCAACATTCGTGGTCAGTTCTTTTACGATCGCCTCTATCCCGGCAGCGCTTTCAGCGGATTTCTCTGCCAGATTTCGAATTTCCTCTGCAACAACCGCAAACCCTCTTCCTGCTTCTCCCGCGCGTGCCGACTCGATGCTGGCGTTCAAAGAAAGCAGATTTGTCTGGGCCGTCATGCTCTTAATGATTTCTACCATCTGGTTAATGTGAATGGCTGATTCGCTTGTCTGCTTCGTCTGTTCTGCTACTTCCTGGATCACATGAGTGGTATTCTCCGTTATCTCATATAACTTTTTGATACTTTCGGAAGCACCGTTGGAGAACTTCATCATTGTCCCTACCGATGTACCCAGCTTATCCATTTCATCCTTTTCTACGTCGATAACGCCGCCAAGTCTCTGAACCTTCTCATTTACCACTTCTGTCTCTTGTGCCAGACTTGCCGTGCCTTTCGCCATCTCCTCAACTGCCCGATTGGTATTATGTATGCTGTCCGTAATATCTCCAAACTTATTGCTGAAATCTTCACTGCTCTTTTTCAGCTGTACGCTGACATTTCCTACATCACCGATCATGCCCGCAAGAGAAAGTTTTACCTGATTCAATGATTGTGCAATCTTTCCGATTTCATCGGAACGGCTCATTAATCTGGCATCAATCTCAAAGGAAAGGTCCCCTTCTTCAATTTTCCGAAGGTTGGACTCCACTCTCTTAATCCCGCCCGCCAGACGCCTGCCACAGACAATTGCAATCACAATCACAACGATCAGGATTCCGGCAATGCTTGCCGCATATGTCAGAAGCATATGGAAAAACTGCGTCTTGATCTCCAACTTTTTTGCATCGATCTCTACCGTCATATCGTCGATATAGTTTCCTGTCGTGATCACCCAGTTCCAAGGCGAAAACTTCTCGGAATAAGCCAGTTTCGGTGCAACCGTCACACCGTCCGCTTTCGTAAAATAAAACTCATTATATCCCCCGCCTGCTTCCGCGGTTTTCATAATATTCTGAATGATCTTCACACCGTTTTGATCTGTCAGATCATAGCGATTGTTTCCCTCCTGCTCCGGCAGGATCGGATGCATGACCAGAATATAGTCCGTATCATCAATCCACATGTAGCCCGAACCGTCATCCCGATAACGCATACCGCGGATCACTTCTTTTGCCATTTCTTTCGCTTCTTCCTCGGTCAATTCTCCTGACTGGCTGCGATCATAAAATTTCTGAACGATCGTAACCGCCGCCTGAATTTCCGATTTGATCTCAAGCTCGTATCCCTGATACATTGTTTCCTCATACGTTGCCAGCTCCTGATCCATGGACTTTTTTAAAAATGAAATCCCCAGCGCTCCGAGAATTATCACGGTTGCAACAATCATGCCCATTATGATCAATACCAGAACTGTTGCAATACTCCTAGAGCTCTTTACCCTGCTTTTTTCATTCATTTTACATTTACCTCCCCTCATCCCTTCCCTATCTTTTTATCACTGTTAAGAATATGATTTATCAGCCACTCTGTCAGAAAATCCATCAGTTCTTCGAGTGTTTCCTGCTGGTGTTCATCCACATGCTCCAAATCCATACCTTCCAGTCTCGCGATAAACGCGTCATGCGCTCTTTTCTGCGCTGCCAGCCCCTCATATTGAATGCTTTCCATATATTTTTCCTCATCTGAAAAATGGAATATGGTATATCGCTTCATTTCTCCCAGCAGAAAAACAATCTCATCATATTTATCAGGGATAAATTCATCCGTGACCACACGATGCACTTCTCCGATAATCCTGAAGAGCTCCCTGTGCTCATTGTCGATCAGCGCAATACCGGTCAGATATTTATCCGAAAATGTCGTGATTCCCTCCGCCTCATCCGCCGGCTTCATCTTGCCGATCATCAGGTCTGAGCCGATGATATGCCGGTAAAGCCAGGTTACGAGATATTTTAGTAAATCGTCTAAAAATACCTGCTGCGCACTGCTCTCGGACGGCATTGCAGCATCCGCCGCGTATATCCTCTCACGAAACGCTGCATGCTGTTTTCTTTGCAATTCCAGCTCCGGATGGCGGATCTTTTCCATATATTCCTCTTCATGCTGAAAATGTACCTCCGCATACCGCTTCAGCATCTCCAGCATTTCCCGGATGCGCTCATACTTATCCGCCAGCATATCATTCTCAAGTAACTCCCTGATCTCCCGGAGCATTCGGAAAAGTTCCCTATGCTCATCATCTATCATCTCCACCCCGATTAAACAGTCATCCGTAAAATAATACATTCCATCCCCTCCTGCCTATCTGACGCTGTCCGCCAAATGAATGACCTCATTCTTCTCAATTGTGTTTATTATAACATATCATTTGACAGCGTGCAGTAATTATTTATCTAATAAAATTTCACCGATCGTTTCATTGTCCGGTTAAATTACCCGCTATTTTGTCGGTGTCTTATCATGACCGCAAACGCAGCCACACAGATGAGCACAGATAAAAGCGACCCTGCCGGAGCCGCAAGCCCCATCGGAAATAAGGTATCCGTAAAATATTTGGATGCGAAATACGCCCCCGGAATGCGCACGCAGACAATGGACAAAGCATTATGCAAAAAAGAAATCGCCGACCATCCGTATGCGCAGAAATACCCGCTGAAGCTAAAATGCACCCCCGCAAAGATACAGTCCCAAATATAACCGCGAAGATACTGTCCGCCCAATAAAATAACCGCCTCATCCTCTGCAAACAGACCGACTGCCGGTTCGCATATCCATTGCATCACCGCCGACACCACCACTCCGTAAATGACCACGATACCGGTCGCAGCTTTCAGTGTCTGCGTCGCTCTGTCATGCTTCCCTGCCCCTATATTCTGCGCGGAAAGCGCCGATACCGTCGAAAGCATGGTGGACGGAACTAAGAATACGATCCCGATGATTTTTTCCACGATTCCCACTGCCGCCGCGTCATTTAACCCTCTGCGGTTCGCGATGACCGTGATCACCATAAATGCGATCTGGATAAATCCGTCCTGCAGCGCGACCGGAATCCCGATCTTCAATATCTGATTCATCATATCTTTCCGCGTCTTCAGATGCTCTTTTCGGATCGTGAGTCCCGTCTTCCGTCTTCGGATCATCACAAGCGCCGTCGCTACACTGATCGTCTGGGCAAGCGTCGTTCCAAGCGCAGCCCCCGCCGCACCAAGCCCGAAAATACCGATAAACAGGTAATCCAGCCCGATATTCACCGCACAGGCAACCGCGATAAAATACATGGGACTTTTGGAGTCGCCCAGTCCCCGAAAAATAGAACTGATGATATTATACGCCGTTATAAACGGAATTCCGACAAAACAGATCATCAGGTAGGAAGTCGTATCTGCCACTGCCTCCGCAGGCGTGGACAGCACCGCCACGATCGGCTTCACAAGGACTAACAGCAGCACCGTGATCACCGCAGACAATCCCAAAAACAAGGTAACCGTATTCCCGATTGCGTATGACGCCTGCCGGGCGTCCTTTGCCCCGACCGCCTTTCCGATCGTTACGGTCGAACCCATGGCAAGTCCTACGATCATAACCGTCANCATATGCATTGCCTGACTGCCGACGGATACCGCAGTGATNCTGTCAACCCCGTTAAACTGNCCGACAATGAATANATCCGCCAATCCGTANAGNGTNTGCAAAAAATANGATAACAGATACGGCAGNGANAAATATGCAATATTTTTAAGTATGCTGCCCGATGTCAGATTTTTTTCCATAACTGCTCCTTAAAAANCTANCCTAGCTATCATAGCATAAAAANAACTTGTCNGGCAGATATTTTTTTCCGCCCCTTGACATTCCCGNTTAACGTGCTACACTCGCTATGGAACAAAGGAGACGACATACAATGGAAAATCTTATTTTTTGCCTGAATGCAACCATACCNGTTTTTCTGCTGATGCTGCTCGGTCTTTTTTTCCGNNCCATCGGCATGTTCAAGGAAAATTTCGTCGGNGTCATGAACACCTTTGTTTTTAAGGNNGCCCTGCCCGTGCTTCTGTTTCAGGAGCTTTCCACACAGAATTTCGGTGAGGTGTGGAACGGCCGTTTTGTCCTGTTCTGCTTTATCGTGACGGTCATCTGCGTTCTGTTCAGCGCCGCCTGCTCTCTTTTATTAAAAAACAAAGAAGCCCGCGGTGAATTTACGCAGGCTTCGTTTCGTTCCAGTGCCGCACTTCTCGGCATCAGCTTTATTCAGAATATTTACGGCAGCGCCGGTATGGCGCCCATGATGATCATCGGCTCCGTGCCGCTCTATAATATGATGGCAGTCCTTCTTTTGGAATGTACACGCAGCGACCGTTCCGACCATAACGGACGCGCAGAACTCATGAAACAGACCTGCCGCGGCATTGTGACAAATCCGATCATTCTCGGCATTCTTGTCGGACTCATCTGGTCGGCATGCCGCATCCCGCAGCCCGTNATTCTCTCAAAGACCGTCCGNTATGTCGCAAATCTTGCCACGCCGCTCGGTCTGATGGCAATGGGCGCAAGCTTTCATCTCAAACAGGCGGTCTCCATGTTAAAGCCGACGATCGCCGCTTCGTTTTTTAAGCTCGTATTGTTTTGTGCACTCTTTCTGCCTGTTGCCGTCCATCTGGGCTACCGCGATGACAGCCTCATTTCCATCCTCATCATGCTCGGATCGCCGACAACGGTGAGCTGCTTTATCATGGCAAAAAACATGGGACACGACGGAACACTCTCCTCAGGGGTCGTCATGATGACCACGCTGCTCTCGGCTTTCACGCTCACGGGATGGCTGTATCTGCTGAAGGTGCTGGGGCTGTTTTAATAAGACGCCGGCATCNTACAGTTCTCTTACGATTCATTTTCTTTGCACAAAATCCATTCGCTTACCTGAGATCCTGCTGTCTTTTTTTCGCNAACAAAAACACGGACACGATAAACACAACGGCCGTATACGCCATAACGATCAGCATATGAGAAGCAAGCCCGCTCATCTCGCCGCGCACNGCGCCCCTTGCCGCTTCCACTATATGATAAAACGGAAGCGCTTCACAGATGTGCTTAAAACCGCCGCTCAAGCTCCCTACGTCCATCCAGATACCGCCCAGTATCGCCGATNCGGATATGATNACAGAGCATAACCCCGGCGCCGCCTTTTCGCTGAAAACCGTTCCGAACAGCAGACCGAATCCGATAAAAAGAAAATCCGCCGGAAGCAGCACCANCANNGCCAANANCATTCTGCCGATCACAAACGAATACCCCGTCGCCGCACCGATNATCACCGAGACCACATAAGTGATCGCGCTTTGCAAAACAGCGATCACCAGAATCGGTAAGATATAACCGATGATAAACTCTGCCGCCGTCATCGGCGACACATACAGGCGCAGCAAAAACGCACTGCTCCTGTCCTTCGCAATCTGCAGGCAGGTAAAGAGCATCACAAAGGTCAGTCCGAACACGGCAATCCCGCTTGATAAATAGTCGATCCGAAAGATCACCATATTTGCCTCAGCCGGAATATTTTCATTCAAAACCGTCATGATGGCAAGCATTACCAGCGGAAATCCCAGACAAAAAATATAACTGATCGGATCCCGCAATAATTCTTTCGCATTTCTTCCCGCAAAAACAACAGCCCTCATTCCCTGTCCTCCTCATATCCTGTCTTTTCATTACATCTTTTCCTGATCTGCGATCGCAATAAACGCTTCTTCCAATGTGTCCTTTCCCGTCCCCGCCTTCAATTCCTCCACGGTACCATAAGCCTTGACCGCACCGGTCATCATGACCGCCACATGATCGGAAAGCGCCTCGACTTCCTCCATATAATGTGTGGTAAGTACGATCGTCACACTGCCTTTTAAGCTTTCGATCACTTTCCAAAGCTCCCGCCTTGCAAGCACATCCAAGCCAAGCGTCGGTTCGTCCAGATAAAGAATCTGGGGTTCTGTGATCAACGCCATCGCAATACTCAAACGCCGCTGCCAGCCACCGGACAAGAGCTTTGCTTTTTTTTCCGCAATCTCCGTCATGCCGCACTGATTGATCAATGCGTCTGACCGGGTCGAGGCATCCGCCTTGGACGCTCCGTAGATGCGCGCTGTAAACTGCAGATTTTCCCGTACCGTCAGATTGTGGGCAACCGCCGTTTCCTGCGGGGATAGATTGCTGTTTTTCTTGACCTCTGAAAGCGCCCCTGTAATGCTGCTCCCCATCACATAAGCGTCCCCTCCCGTCGGTCTGCTAAGGCCCGTCAGCATGCGGATCGTCGTCGTTTTGCCCGCGCCGTTTACACCGAGCAGCGCAAACAGCTCTCCCTTCTCGATGGTGAAAGAAATATGATCGACTGCCCGCTTGGCGCCGAAATCTTTTACCAGATCTTTGATCTCCACTGCATATTCCATAGCTTAATTTCCTCCTTCCGCAGCCTCCCGCGCCAAAAGCTGCTCATTGATGCGCGCGACTTCTTTTCTGCAGACAATGATCTGACAGGTCCATGTCACCGCATAGGTAAAAAGCATCCCTAAAAACACGCAGATAAATGAGATCCTATATCTGCCAAGCCCCCAACAGAAGATACTGACCGGCACCCATACGCACGCCGTCAGTACAAAATGCACGACCGCCTGCCGAACCATGCTCCATTTTGCAATTTCCATGATAACGGAGCAGGCTCCGAACGCAAATCCGATCAGACCGCAGAGCAGCGTCTGCACCATGAGCGCCATAAACGGATTTTCAAAATGTGCTGCATATTCCGGAACAAGATCCGGAAGCGTCTGCTTATCCCCCGTCATCCTCACGGTACTCATTGTTTTCGCCATTAAAATAAGCACATTGACCGTCACACAAGTCGTAAAACTGATCGCCCCGCGCCATAAACATTTTTTCCACATCAGACTGCCATCTCCTTTTTATGATTCCTTATCCGTTCGCTGCATTTCCTCATTTTTTATTTCCGCTTTATCATTTCCGCATCAGACTGTCCCTGATCCGGCTCACATAACGTCTGGACACATACGTCTCTATATCACCCTGCAGATACATATGAATTGTTCCGGAAATACTCGTATCCATTCGCCGTATCTTTTTTGCGTTGACGATTTCCGAGTTGGAAATTCGGACAAACTGCTTTTTTAACGTCTCCTCCAGTTCATACAGCCTTGCCCGCACCAGATAGGTCTCATCCGCTGTCTGTGCATACACGCGCTGTCTGCTCGCATAAAAGCGAATCACCTCATTTCGCATGATCTGTACAGCGTCCCCGTCGTCATAAACCGTGATTTTTTCATTCACCGCCTCGGCGATGACTTCTTTTAGCTCCGCAAGCTCTCTTGTTTTTTTCGCTCCGCAAATGACAATCTCCGGTTCTTCGTATTTCCCGTGAATCCAAAAAGAAATTTTCATTTTGATCCCTCCGCATATCACAAGTTCCGCTTGCGATCCTGCACCTTCTTAACCTATCACAAAATTTCCGTGCTGTATCCATTGTAACGATAACCGGTCGTTTTGCAAAGATAAACGGTCGACACCGAAACCACGGCGCAAAAAAATCCCCGTCACAGAGAGATTCTATTCTGTAACGGGGTTTCTCTTTTCAGTTGCCTAATGCTTGACTTTGATTGCGATCACCAGACCGCCTGACAGTACCAGCACAGAAATACCGAGCAGAACGAATGTTTCTGCCGTAATACCGGATGCATCCGGCACAAGCGTTTTTCCTCCAGTCTCCGTCATTTCCCGGTTATCCGCCCAACTCTCACTACCCGGTATCTCACTCCTGTCAGGCGGTTCCATATCCTGCCTTCCGAAAGGTTCCATATTCTGTCCGTCCGGGAATTCCATGTCCTGCCTGTCCGGGAATTCCATGTCCTGCCCACCCGGAGGTTCCATGTTCTGTCCGTCCGGGAATTCCGGTCTGTTCCCCTGCGAAAAATCCCCCTGCCGCCTGCCGCCGCCAAACATTCCATGCTGCTGAAACACGGAGACCGAAGTATTATCCACCGTTATCTGCTCTCTTACACCATCAATCACAATGGTACAGATGTCTCCCACTTTCAGGTCAGGCGTACTGAGTACAACATGGGAAAAGCTGCATGGAATTTCTTCGGATAGAAGTGCTCTGCCGTCAGCATCCTCCAAGCTTATAACCGTACCTGCATCCGCGCTTTTGCTATATACCAGAAAGCCTTGCGTGGAAGAAGCATCAAATCCCTCCGACATCATACTGCCGCCGCAGGCGATCACGGTACCGCCGTTTACGACACACTCGCCGCCGTTTTCGCTCCCGCAGTCGAGCGCACAATTCCCACCACTGTCCGAAACGCTGATCAATACTCTGCCGCCCTCAATATAAATGTCGCCGTTGGAATCCAGTCCGTCTGCGTCCCTGCCCCGATCATTTATGATCGCAATCTCTCCGCCGGTGATACGGATGACGGCGTTTTCACCGCTTCCACTCGCGTTGATCCCATCATCCGTCGGCATAATCTCAATCGTTCCGCCGGCGATCGTGATGCTTATGGCTTCCAGTCCTTCATAACAGTAAGGAATCGTAATGCTTCCCGATTCCACATATAGAAATGCCGTCTCGTCATCATTCGATACTGTGATTCCGTCATCACCGGCAGCGATTAAAATCGCAGTCTCCCGAATACGCACACTGTCATTCGCATGGATGCCATCCTGCACCGCGTTGATCGTAATATTGCCGCCGGCAATCACCAGATCATCATTGCATACGATTCCATGCTGATATTCAGCATTCACCAAAAGCGCACCGGTACCGTTGATCGTCAGATCATCACGGGAGTAGATCGCTCCATCCACTCCCGAAGCAATCATGTCCGCATTGTACTGCGCACCGGCAGAGATTGTGTTTTCCGTACCGTCCGCAAGTGTCAGAAACACTTTATCCGCCTGTTCAATCCGGATCGCCGCGTCATCGTCACAATGGATTGTCACCCCATTCAGCAATAGCCATATTTTATCATTTTTATCCGCATCAATGATCACGCTTCCGTTTATAAGCTCACCGGTAAGTGCGTAATAACCCGCGCTGACGATGTAAACATCTCCATTATGACTATAGGCTCCGCTTCCCGTGATCGTGCTGCCCTTATCAGACAATATGATCTTAGTGGCGTAGGACGTATTCCAATCCTCGTTCAGATCATCCGCGCTAAACAGACTGCCATCTGCTTCTGCGCTTACAATGGGCGTAACACCAAAATTCCTGCCGTTCATAAACAGAATTGTCAGCACAATCATAAGAATGGCGGCAGAAACACAAATAATGTCAATCTTTTTATGCGTTGACACGGATCACCCTCCTCACCCTATGTAATCTCCGTTATAGCTGACTAAAACCGCGCTGCTTACTCCCTGCATTTCCGACAGGGCATTGATAAAGTCTGTATTGTCATCTTTTAACTGAATTTCCACCGTCAGTTCCAGACTGCCCTTTTGTGCGCTCTTACTTTTGACCGTACACCTCTGCGTCATTTCCTCAAGGTATGCCTTTGCCGCAGTCTCACTGTCGTGTCCGTCACATTGGATGATCACAATATAAGGGATGCAATGCGGTTTCTGATTCACAAAAAGAAGAAGCATCACTCCGATGATAACGCTGCCAATCACAGCAAGCGGAATCATTCCGGCTGCCAGCACAATCCCTCCTGCAATCGCCCAAAACAAAAACGCAATGTCAAGCGGTTCTTTAATAGCTGTGCGGAAACGGACAATGGACAATGCACCCACCATTCCGAGCGACAGCACGACGTTGCTTGTCACGGCAAGGATCACCAAAGTCGTGATCATGGTCAACGCGATCAGTGTCACGCCGAAGCTGGAGGAATACATCACTCCCTGATAGGTCTTTTTATAGACCAAAAAAATAAACATTCCCAATCCTATGGACAGAACAAGCGCAAGCGCCATATCGAAAAGACTGACCGCGGATACATTCTCCAGAAAACCCGACTTAAAAATATCTTGAAACGTCATTATGAAACCTCCTTCGTTTAACCGTAAATACGGCATTGTGCATATTTTGAAAAAGCGGTTGCCCGACGTCCGGGAAGTCTGACCGCATCACGGATGATGTCCGGCAGAAAATGATCCCATTTCACCTCCAGAATGATCGGAGCGTCCCCGGCCGGAACCGTAATACAGTCCGGATTTAAGAAATCCGAACAGCAAAAGCCTGCCCGTATGTGATAATCGAGCGTGACACGGACATTGCCTGGACCAAAGAAAAACGGTTCCCGCGTATAATCCACAATGATCTTGGGCCGCAGCCCCTGCATTCGCATTTTGGCATATAACTCGCGAACTAATTCCTCCGAGCTGTGCGGCATCCAATCAAGACTTCCCTCCGCAATGGCCTGCGCCTGACTTTCGGTGAGCGCGGCTCTTTGCTTTTTCCCAAGCCCGCCTATCTTGCTCTTTTTCTCCAAATAGATTTTGGAGGTATCGCCGTTATAATAGCGGATGCGGAATTTTTCCCTGCGGCTGACACCGTCCAATTTTTCCCTAAGCGCCTGATCGGTCCTATTGTCAAAGTACAGACTCCGTATCTGATATTTACCGTCAACCGCATGGGGATCTGGGCTTGTAATCGCATGCAGCCGCTGCCGCAGAGTAAACAGATCGGCTTGATTGATCTCGTGCTTCCACTCATGTCGATATTCCATACAAATCCTCCGTATTTCCATTCGCCCGCAGATCTGATTCTTGTTCAGTTTATACTCGGAACATGAATATCCGGTGAAGGTTTTGTGAAAATTTTGTGATAAAAAGGATTGAAAAAAGACTATAACCTTACTTGTTATAGTCTTTTAAGTTATCCGACCTTGTCAAAGATACGTTACCCTTGTCTCATCGAGAAAACCTCTTGCGTCGGGTGTTTCATCCGCTTTGCCGACAGCGATGACCGCAAGAGGGATACTGCTGACAGCCAAAACCTTCTGCATATCCTCCACCCGCTGTGCAAGCGGATAACAGCCGCACCAACAGGTTCCATACCCTAAATCCTTCGCCGCGAGCAGGATATTCTGGGCTGCAGCGCCACAGTCCTGAGGCCAGAAGCCCTCACAGATGTTTTCCTGAAGATCCGGTCTGCCGCAGATCACGATCGCTGTCGGAGCGGTGGCAAGCATCTGGGTATACGGCATCACCTGCATGATTTTTTCTTTCACTTCACGGCTTTCCACAACTACAAACTCCCAAGGTCTTGTATTGCAGGCACTGGGTGCCATCATAGCTGCCTCCAGCATCTGAGTGATATGCTCCCGCGGCACGCCCGTCTCCGGATCATATTTGCGGATACTTCTTCTAGATTTGATTGCGTCTAATGTATTCATGTTACATCCTCCTTATTTGAAAAAAAAAATTTTGTTCACTGTGTCCATTTCGCGTACTTACTCATTATATTCGATTCTTGCGCGTATCCTCTGCATGCGCGCATCTAATCTTGCGCTTTCCTCCGCGCACTCTTTTAATTCCGCCGCAATCTCCTCCGCACAATTCAGATCTTTTTTATAACGCATCTTGTGCTCTAATGACGCCCAGAAATCCATTGCGATCGTACGAAGCTGGACCTCCACGCGCATCAGTCGTTTTTCGTCCGCGAGAAAGATCGGCGTTTCAATGATCAGATGCAGGCTGCGATAGCCGTTCGCTTTCGGGTGGCGGATATAATCCTTGGATGAGACCAGTTCCACGTCATCCTGCTGCAGCAGATAACGCGCGATCAGATAGACATCCTCCGGAAAGGAACAGATCACCCGGATCCCTGCAACATCGTTCAGATTTTCTTCAATACTCGTTACCGTCTGCGGAAGCCCCTTGCGTCTTAATTTATCCGAAATGCTACGCGGATTCTTTAATCTGGTCTTGATAGTCTCGATCGGGTTGCGGTCATACTGCTGGGACAGTGTTTCATTCAGGACGCGGATCTTTGTTTCGACCTCCATGATCGCACAGCGGTAACATGCCATCAAAAAAGAAAATTGCTTTCCCACCTGCTCTAACTTTGAGAGTTCTATCAATTCCGTTCCTGTTTCTTCCGATTTTATGATCATGCTTTTCCGAACCTCCATAAAACGCTTGTTTTTCCTTTGCGTCCATTATAGCACAAAATAAGTCCGGTAAAACTTATCTTTCTATGAAGATTTTATAACGAGTTTAGGCGGCATTGTTATTACCTACTCCACGCTCTCCCACTCCGGCATGGACTCCGCTCGATCGTCATTCGTCACAAAAAACGACGAAAAATGCATATCCGCATAAATCCTGCCATCCTCTGTAACAAGCATCTCAAAAGAATACATTCCGTCCGTCGGCATATACCCTCCCAGCCACCTTGCTTTGGTTCCGTCTGCAAGGACAGCGGGATGCTCAACAACAACACCTATTTCAGCCGTTAAGCGAAAATCATGCTCATACTCCGCTTCGGACAGATTCTCCCTCATAAATGTATCCAATTCATCACTAAAATACGCCTCAAACTGTCCCTCATTCGTATAAACAGGCTCTCCCTTTCCGTATTCACCGCTCACCCACACATGATTTCCTAAATGGAGGTCAAAGCCCACACCTGTCGCTTCCACGGTCAGCGCCTGCGATTCCTCATCCAAAAGAAACGCGACATACTGTGGTTTCTCTCCAAAATCCTCAAACTTCGCAATCGCAAGATGTGATGTGACGAACCATGCATCTCCGCTCAACTCGCCCATATGATAAAAATAATAACATTCCATTTCAAAAGAAAACCGCTCGCTTGTCTGATCCGTTATCGCAAGATCGCCATCCGTTCCCGTATGGATCTGTGTTCGCTTCCACTCGCCGCAAAAATCTGCCGCGTCCTCAACTGCTCTCCTTATCTCATAGATTCTCTCTCCCAAAACCTGTCCCCAAAGACCATTGGTCAGAATCGCTTCCTCTATCTGTTCGTCTGTCTCAAGCGGTGTCTGCTCCTGCTCTTTCTGTAATGCATCATAATCTGACAGGGCTTCCGTCTCATCTTTGTTTCCTGACGAAGAGTCGCCTTCCGCCTCACCATCCGTGTGTTCCCCTACATTTTCTTTACCATCCCCCTGCCCGCTCTGCGCTCCGCACGCCACTGCACCGGATAACAACAATATCGCCACAATACCTATCCCTATTTTCCTTTTCACACCGTCACCCGTTCTTCTTCCGCTCTGTCAAACACCACCGCCACGATAAACAAAGAGCACGCACTAATTTAGGCGGCATTCCAACTGGCAGTCATACGGCTCTGCCTCCACATGCCTCTGCTCATAGACTTCTGCCTCCACACATCCCATTTTATGATAAAAATTCTGACTTTCCACGGCTGAATGCGACGAGATATATAATTTCCCGGCTCCCTGATTTTTCGCCCACTGCTTTGCTGCAAGAAACAGAACCGAACCGATTCCGCTCCCGCGCATTTCCTCCGAAACATGAATGCTCGACAGATCAAGATAGTTCTGTTCTCCTCCGAATAACGTGCTTTCTACGGATACAAATCCTTTCAGCTTATCATCACAAAATGCGGCATACACAAACCCGCCCGTCAAAACAGTGTTTTTCAGGCATGCGGTCAATGTATGATAATCAGCTTCCGTCCAGTCGTCAATAAACGGATCATCCTTCACCGTCCATTCCCCGTTTTCCCTGCGGCGGCATTTTGTGACAACCTGACGACGGGTGAAATTCGCAAACAACTCCCTGCAAATTTCGTCCGCCCCTAATTCCCGATAATGAATTCTGTTTTCCTCTCCGTCCTGACACAGAATCTTGCTTTCATCATTCATATTTTCTGCCGCCCCTTTCCGCCCTGTCAAACATCACCGTTACCGTAAATCGGTCTTCTTCCAGCGATGCGCGTGTCTCCGCGCCCATTTTTTCCGCCAGTCCGCGCGCAATGGACAGCCCAAGCCCCGTTGAGCTGTTCGCCCTCGCGCTGTCCGCCTTGTAAAATCGCTCGAACACTCTGTCAATATCAATCTGCTCCGCATGCTCCACCTTATTTGCGCAGGAAAAAATAATCTTTTTTTCTTCCGCCGCCAATTGGATGCGCACATCTTTTTTACCATGCTCTAAGCTGTTTTTTATGATATTTTGCAGCATCCGTCCGATCATCGTCTCATTGCCGCAGGTATAAACGCGCTCCTCACACACGGACACCTGCGGTTCTAAGCCGCGCGCCTTGCAATCCTCATAAAAAGAAAACACCGTGTCATATACGATCCGGTTTAGTTCTACACGCTCCATAGCGGGAAGATAGGCGTTGTCCTGAAGCTTGGCATATAAAAAAAGCTCATCCAGAATCCCGCGCAGCGCCTCAATCCTTTTTCGGATGATCCCGATATAGCGCGCCTGCTCGTCCTTCGAGTCGCTCTCCTCAAGGAGCTGGACATACCCGTCAAGTGAGGTTAAGGGCGTTCGGATGTCATGGGACAGATTTGTGATCGTCTCCCTGATCACCGTTTCCTGTGTTTGCACTGTCCGCTGCTTTTCCTCCGTCTCAAGCAGCAGCGCATTGATCTCATCCGCAAGCGTTTCCAGTCCGAAATACGGCCCATCTGCAGACAATTTCATGTTTGTCTGATGATCATTGATAAACTGAAGCTGGCGGCAGATGCTTTTCACCTGCCGCCGATACCGGATCGCAATACTCCATGCCGCTGCCATGGCTGCCGCCATGCAGACGGCTGCGATTGTCAATATCCACTCCATGCCGTTTACTCCTTATCTTATTTCCACGCGCTTCCTTATGCATTCCATACATTTCTACCGTACATCCCGCTTACGGTAAACAATTCCCACAATCACTGCCGATGCCGCAATATAGACAAGCGCAAGCGTCAAAAAACCTCCAATCTGCCGCAGTGTGCTCTGGGCCGTCATCGCTTCCACCGCATAATTCAATGTATAGTGCATCAGATTAAACTGCTCTGTGGAAGGAAGGAGCACATGAATCACACGATTAACATATATCATCAGCATTTCCACGATACCGCTTGCAAGTAAGATTCCCGTCGTCATGGCAAATGCCGTGCTCCTCGTCACTATCGTAAGCAGCGCGATCAGACAACCCCATGCTATATGAAGCACATACTGCATGCAGAGCGCCCGAAACAGCGCCCCGGTAAACTCCAATGCAAGACGTCCCCGAAAAAATATCGCACCCGACACCAAACCGGCGATCGTGTATACGACAAAAAGGAAAAATACTTGAACCGCAATTGCCGGAAGCTTGGAGAGCGCAAGCATCTCCCGTCTCGGAATCTGTCCCGCGATGTTTTTAATATAGCCCCGCTTCTGCTCCGCGTTCACAAACAGCGGCACAAAGATTGCGACAAAAACGACCAACAGACAGCCACCCAGCTCCGACATCAAGATATCGCCCAACTCTAAACCGTCGCCAATCTGGCTTTCATCCACCGATGCGGTAATCCCCCATGTAAAACCTTCATCCGCGCTTTCCTCTCCTACACTCGCCCATCCATCCGCAAAACCCTCGGCCGGTACTTGCGACTCTATTCCTGTTTCCTGTCCTGACGCCTTTAGCTCTTCTTCCATCGTATCTAAGTCCACGCTCAAAACAAACGACATCAGCACGGCAACCCCCGCAACCACGACAATCATCACACGAGTGGAAACCGCATGAACCAAGCGGTACAGCTCCATTTTTATCAGTCTCATCATGATCTGCCACCTCCCGTCAAATTCAGGAAATACTCCTCCAGCGACTCACTGTTTACCGCAATACCGAGCACCTTCACATCCGCTTTGGCAAGCGCCATCGTGATATCGCCGCTGTCCTCTAAGCGCTCGAAAATGTGAATGGTATATTCGTCCTTCACCTGATAGTTCCGAATCCCCATCGCCTCGATCACTGTGCAGGCACGTCCCGTATCATTCGTCTTCAGCTCGATGCGCTCACAGCACTTCTCAAGAAGCTCCTCCCGCGTCAGTTCCTCCAGCAGCGTCCCATTGTGAATGATGCCGTAGTGCGTGGCAAACTTGGAAAGCTCCTCTAAGATATGACTGGAAATCACAATCGTGATATGTTTTTCTTTATTCAATTTCACCAGGGTTTCCCGAACCTCTACGAATCCCTGCGGGTCCAAGCCATTGATCGGTTCATCCAAAATGAGCAGATCGGGATCGCCCACCAGCGCTAACGCAATCCCCAACCGTTGTCTCATGCCGAGCGAAAAATTGCGCACTTTTTTCTTTCCCGTGTCGGCAAGCCCGACGGTCTGTAACAGCTCCTCGATATAACCTTCCCTGCGCACACCCAATGCCAGACATTTGACCTTGAGATTCTGTCTTGCCGTCATGTCGGGATATACTCCCGGCTCCTCGACCAGCGCGCCCACTCTGGTGCGCTCCATTGCCGCCTCCCCCGACGCCTTTCCGAAAATCGTATAATCACCCTGTGTCGGCGACGCAAGTCCACCGATCATGCGCAGGATCGTTGTTTTTCCCGCGCCGTTTCGACCGATCAGTCCATAAATCGCTCCCTGTTCGACATGCAGATTGACTCGATCGACCGCTTTATGTTTGCCGTACTGCTTCGTCATCTGACTTGTCTCTAACAGCCATTCCTTTTCCATTGCTTTCCTCCTTCTTTCCTGCGTCCGTTGATAGTCCTATCATAAGGCACAAGCGTCAATAAAACGCCAAGCAAAGTTAAAGAAACGGTAAAGATTTGTTCTCTGCTATTTTGCCATCTTAAACCCAATGCCCCACACGGTCTCTATGTACTCTTTCTCTGTTTCCTTCTTTAATTTTTTGCGGATATTGCTGATATGGACATTGACCGTCTTGTCTTCCCCGATATAATACTCCTCCCACGCATAGTCATAAATCTCCTGCTTGGAAAACACCTTATCGGGACGCATCATCAGAAGCTCCAAAATCCGGAATTCATGCTTTGTCAGTTCCACCTCGTTTTCTCCGACGCGCGCCGTAAATCCCGTGCGGTCCAGCGTGATTTCTCCATATGATAAACAATCAGGCTCCTTTTTTTCATGATTTCCGTCTTCTCCCGCGCGCCGCATGAGCACGCCGATGCGCGCGACCAGCTCTTTGATCTCAAAGGGCTTTGTCATATAATCCTCCGCCCCCGCCGTCAGCAGGTCTACCTTGCTCTCTAAGCTGTCCTTCGCGGAAACGACCATGATCGGAACTCGGCCGCCCTCCTCAGCGCCGTGCAGCTTTTTCAACACGTCCTCTCCGTGCATTCCCGGAAGCATTAAGTCCAATATGATAACGGAAAAGCTGCCCTGCTCCGCCCGCAGGACTCCTTCCGTCCCTGAAAATGCCTGCACGCAGGAATATCCCGCTTTTGTCAGCGCCTCGCACATGACATTATTAATATCCGTATCATCCTCTATGATCAAAATCGGTCTCATGGTGTGATCCCCCTCCTCAAAGCATCAGCTCCTGTTCTGTTACAACCTTGTCCCGATACGGCTCGCTGCATGGTAAGGAAAGCAGCTTCGAAATAACTGCCCCATCGTCCCAATAGTGCATCGGGTACGCATACTTTGTCTCCACATGCCGCAAAAACCAGTCAAATCCCAATGCAAAACGCGCTCCCTGACGGCTGTCAAGCGGCAGACAGGCAATATCAAATACCTGCCCTGAAAGCTTCGCGATCTCCTGTTTATAGTCCTGCTCCATTCTGCGCTCGTCCTCTTTCGTTTCGCCCTCCCAGCTCCACCAGTTCAGGTCACCGGCGTGATAGATACGACGCCCTTCGGCATCCACAACAAACCCCACGCCCGCGTCAGTGGAACGCAGCGTCCGAACGCAAATACCGGATGAAATTCCGGCCTCCCGCGTCTCACCTTCTCTCTTACTGTTTTCTTCTATTCCGTTATCCCCTACTTTTCTGCCATCATTCCCAAAGCAGACTATCTCATCTGCTTTTATAAACGTGATCTGTTCATACTGCTCCTCTGACACACCTTTTTTCAAAAAGAAATTGCGATTATACTTTCTTTTAATGTCATTTGATAAGAGATAAAATACCTGCGGATGTGCGCGTAATTCTTCTTTGGTAAAAACAGAAAAGCTGAAATGATCCTGATGTACATGACTGGCAAACACATACAGCGGCTTATCTGCCGGAACCGTCGGCAGCGTCCCCTGATAATAGTCAAAGAGTAGCGCGCAATGCGCAAGTTCCATATAAAATCCACTGTGGTAAACATGTATGACCTTCATTGCGAGCCCCTCCCCCTTGCCTTTCCCGCTGAAACCTTTTATACTGAATATACATTCATCTCACATTGACTGAATCCGGAAGATACACCGGATACCAAACTTCATTATACCAAAAAAACAGAAAATAACAACGGAGGTACCAAATGAAACTGATCTCATGGAATGTAAACGGGCTGCGCGCCTGCATGCAGAAAGGATTTCTTGATTTTTTCAGGGAAGCGGATGCGGATATTTTTTGTATTCAGGAAAGCAAGCTCTCCGAGGGACAGCTTACGCTTGATCTGCCCGGCTATCATCAATATTGGAATTACGCGGAGAAAAAAGGATATTCCGGCACGGCGATCTTCTCAAAGCAGGAACCGCTTTCCGTCTCCTACGGGATCGGCATTCCGGAACACGACCGGGAAGGGCGTGTGATCACCTTGAAATTTCCCGGCTTTTATATGGTGACATGCTATACGCCGAATTCACAGCGCGAACTTGCGCGCCTTGCCTACCGCATGGAATGGGAGGATGCGTTTCAGAATTATATCCGCACGCTGGATACGGACAAGCCCGTCATTGTCTGCGGCGACCTCAACGTGGCGCATCAGGAGATCGACTTAAAAAACCCGAAAAGCAATCACCACAACGCCGGATTTTCCGATGAGGAACGCGGCAGGATGACTGCTTTTCTTGACAGCGGCTTTACGGACACCTTCCGCTATTTTTATCCCGATCTGACCGATGTCTATTCGTGGTGGTCTTATATGTTCTCAGCGCGGGAAAAAAATGTGGGGTGGCGTATTGATTATTTTTTAAGCTCCAAACGGCTTGATGAGCAGCTTACGGACGCTGCCATCCACACATCAGTCTTAGGCTCCGATCACTGCCCTGTGGAACTGACGCTCTCTGATATTTAGGGAAACACGAATTCAATCCGTGTTTCCTTCAGGCTGGTAATTCAGATCGTGGAATATGATGCAGTTGGGTTTCTCTACCTTGAGTTCCTTTCCGTTCATGACGAGAAGCCCTTTCGCCGTATCCACACCGAAGAACGTCATCGTGTTGGATTCGTGATTTAAGGATACCAGATGCTTACTGTCCGGAAACAGCGCGGCATCCTTCGGATAATCCCCGCTGATCGGCAGACAGAGCCGTTTATCGAGCATCCCCGTCTCTTTGTCCACACCGTAAACAATCACACTGTTATCGCCTGCGTTCGAGCTCACCATATACCGGTAGTCAATAGAAAATTTGATCGTGCAGGCAGCGGAATTGCCTGCATGATAATCATTTAATGTCGAGATATTTTGTATTTTCTCAAATTCGGGATTTCCGTTTATCTCCTCATAACGGTATACGTCGATATAATTTTTCAATTCATGCACAATGTAGAGGAAGCGCCCATCTTTCGAAAAGCACAGATGCCTCGGCGCAGACTCCTGCTCGCTTCGGATGACATCCACAGGTTTTAGTTTTCCCTTTTGGAAATCAACACGATACACGTTCACATGATCCATTCCGGGATCTGCTGCAAGAAGGTAATGGTTGTCACGCGTCATTTTTACACAATTGACATGCGGCCGGAAATTGCGCTCCGCAATGCTGCCCAGGCCTTTCAGATAAATCTCGTCCGTGATCTTTCCGATACTTCCGTCCTCTTCCAAGGCAAGCATGGTGATCTTACCGTCATGATAGCCCGCAACAAACAGAAAACGGTCTTCAAAATCCGTGGAAAGATAACAGCCGCGCATACCGTTGATGGACGCATGGTTAATGAGCTGCAGGGTTCCGTCCTCACGGATCAAAAAAGACTCCACTCCAAAATCCGTGATCGAATAGAAAAATTTGCGGTTGTGGGAAATCGTCACATAGGAGGAGTTGGTGATCTCCACCTCGTCTTTTTCTGTCATTCTTCCTTTTTCCACATCCACATCATAAACCTTGATACCGTGATTGCCCTCCATCGTGTAGGTCGATACATACGCAACATACTTATCCGCGCTCATTTTCGCTTCCTCCATTGATTGTTCCCGTCGTTTACGACGGGCTGATACCCTTATGCGTCCTGCGTGTCCTCGCAGCCGCACGGTCCCTTGTTACCCCGGAAAGGGGGATAATCCTGATCATCACGCTGCTCTCTGTTAAACGGCGAGAACGGATTTTCCTCCCGTCCCCTGTTTTGTCCCGAAGTACCGCATGTCCGGCGATCTTCGCGCTCCGGCGATCCGCACGTTCTGCGGTCTTCACGTTCCTGTGAATCGCACGTTCTGCGGTCTCTGCGATTCGATCCGCCGCCCGACCGATCTTCCCCACAGCCGCATTCGCTGTCGCTGTGATTACAGCAGCCTAATAGAAGTAAGAGCAAAAAAATGGAATTCATTCTATGATCTCCATTATGATTTTGCTATTACTATATGCAGCGAAAGCATGCAGGTTCCTGCCTTGTCAGCTTTTTATTCTGCCGCCGGCCCATGCCCGCATCCGCGCCTTCCTATCTGCGTTTCTTCATGATCCGCGTGCGGATGTAGGAAAACGTCTTCTCCTCCCCGTCCCGCGCAAGCATGCGCAACAGGAACTCCAGCTGTTTCTTTGTTTTGGGATGAATCTGCATGTGATCTCTCCCCTGCATGTAATAGGCAAGCGGTGAAGCATCCGTATAGGCAGCTCCTAAATATACCTTGGATGCTGCCATGCGGTCCGCAAGCATTTCTAAAACAAACCGGATCGGCATCGGCATCGGCTCATCACGCTTTGTCACAATATTGTAATCCGTCCAAAACTCATAATGATGACGATTTCTGCCCTTATGATGCATCCACGCAAGCGAATACCCATTCGCCTCGCGCTCGCCGGCATTCGGACTTCTTGTACCCTGATAATATTTTGCCCCCGCGATCAATTCCGTCGGCATGTATTTTGACAGATCATGCGTCAGTCCCTGCTTATACAGTCCTAACCGAAAGCAATGCCGCATGACGAAAAGCTTGTGTATCGTGATCGTCTTCAGGTGCTTCCACAATTTGCTCATGTTTCCGTTTCACTCTCCGCTTTCTTCTTTCTTCCCGTCTGACCGCGTCCTGTCTTTGCGGACGCTTCTTCTTTATTCTGCTCGTTCTTCATGCCGACAAGCACCTGAATGCTCCTGCCCTGCGCCGTCGTATAACCGTCCGTTTTCCATTCGTCCACAGTAAAGCTCTCATCAACCGCCGTATCCATGACCAGCCGCCATGTATAGCCGTTTTTCAGCTTCGGCAGCGCAAAACGGTGTTCCGTCCAATGCATATTGTAGGCAACATAAATATCCTCATCCTTCTCGTCTTTCTGATTTCCATAAGTACCCGCATACATCAGTCCCATGTGCCGACTGTAGTTCTCCGGCCGGATGCGGTATGCCTCATCGGAATGAAAGGAGATTTCGGGATAACCGCAGGAAAGCCTGTCCACAGAGCTGCACTCCCCTTTTTTGCGGAATACAGAGTGCTTTGCCCGAAACGCTAATAATTTTTGGACAAAATCGCGCTGTCTGTCCGCCATCACGCCATGGTTCCAATCCTTCCAGCCGACCGCGTTATCCTGACAGTACGGATTGTTATTCCCTTTTTGCGTGTTGCAGTCTTCATCTCCCGCCATAAAGAACGGCGTTCCCTGCGAGAGCACGACCATCGCCATTGCATTGCGCATCTGGCGCATACGCAGCTTTATGATAGAAGACTTCCGGCTTACGCCCTCGACACCGCAGTTCCAGCTATGGTTCTCGTTGCTGCCGTCCCGGTTATCCTCGCCGTTTGCTTCATTATGCTTATATTCATAGGATACAAGGTCATGCAGCGTAAAGCCATAATAATTCGTAACATAATGCAGCACGCCGTTTTTGGCAGGATTCGTGACAAAATGCCACATCATTGCCTGCAGCAGACTGCCGTCGCTTTTTAAGAATCTGCGCGCA
Source organism: Lachnospiraceae bacterium (assembly GCA_014804425.1). Taxonomy (GTDB): domain Bacteria; phylum Bacillota; class Clostridia; order Lachnospirales; family Lachnospiraceae; genus DLAJ01. The sequence continues at coordinate 42,852 of JAAUZV010000013.1, read as the reverse complement.
TCCATCATAAAGGCATCTGTTGCGGCCGCAAGATTGCGGTATTCGGGTATTTCGTTTCTCTCATAAATCTGCTCATACGGAAATCCGTAATAGATCAGCTTTGTGTTGCTCAAAAGAGGTTCCGTCGCAAGGAGCGTCACGGGAATGCCGTTCCCCATCAGATGAATCCCGTCTATATGGTATTCCAGCACCCAATGTTTGATGACCTCTAAAATATAGCCCTGCTTGCAGGAATCGGGAAAATAAAACTGACAGATGACTTCGATCCCGTTCTTGTGCAGCTCCCTGATCATCCGCTTTAACTCATTCACACAGTCGTCGGATGCCGCGTAGGACGCTTTCGGGGAAAAATAGTACGCATCGCAGTAGCCCCAGTAATTGATCCGCGTTCCTTCCTCATCCGGCTTATCCATATAATGTTTGGCGGCATACTGCATCGTAACATCTTTTTCCTGCCAGCCGGTCTCGGGAAATTCGTAAAGCGGCATGAACTCGATGTTTTTTACGCCAAGTTCCTTTAAATACGGGATTTTTTCGATCACACCCGCAAAGGTTCCTTTTTTCTTCACTCCCGAATTCGGTGATTTCGTAAAGCCCCGCACATGGGTACAATAAAAAACACTGTCCTCGTAGGGAATCCTAAGCGGCGCATCTCCCTGCCAGTCAAACTCATTCTCCGGGATTCCTGCACGAAGCTGCGGTTTTGAGACCGTTCGTTTCTCTGCGGGTCTTCCGTCCTCCCGCGGTTTCTCCTCATGCTTTCCCGCTTCACGCTTAGTGCCCGCTCCGCCCCAACGCTCATTCCCGATAATGCGTTTGGCATAAGTATCCGTGATGATCTCGTCCCCATCATAAAAATTATACTCATAGGAATGATTCCGATTCCGCTTGGCGGACAGGCAGCAGATATTTCCGATCCGGTCCTCTTTTCTGAACGGAATCTTATAGTTATTTCCGCTTTTGCTGTCATAAAGAATCACACCGCACTCATTCCGTGTATGCATAACCGCGGCAAAATTGATCCTGTCCTCAATGATCGTCGCCCCAAGCGGATATGGGATGCCTTTTTTTACATCCAAAAAATTTCTATCCTCAATCTCATGTCTCATAGAGTATCCTTCCGATTCCTATTCGTATCGTCCCGCTTCTTTCGTTCCCGTTTTTCATAGAATTATATGTAGTATAACACAAATCTTTTTCTTTTCCTATCCAAACCTTGCTTTTTTCCTATCCTTTCTGTAAAATAAAAAAGTATTTCAAAAAAATCACAGAGCAGAGGAGGCTTTGCTATGTCTGAAACAAAAAAAGAGGATGCACTGGCGCAGATCCGTGCCGATGAGGAACTCGTCACGCTGGATGTTTATCATGATGACGGCTATACGACCTGCATTGTTGCCGCGATCCTGACGATCCCCGAATCCGATCGCCGGTATGTCGCACTGCTTCCGGTCGATGAACACGGCGAATACAGTCCGGAAAACGCATGGTTTTACCGCTATGTGACGGATGAAGCGGATCCTGATGCCGAGCCGGATATTGAAAACATCACGGATGACGAGGAATTGGAGTCCGTCATTGACCGCTACGACGAATATTTGGATGAGATTGCTTTCGACGAGCTGCTCAGCGAGGAAGAAGACAGCTGAAAAACATGCGCATTCTTTTGCCGCTCTTCCGGTTTTGAGGGATTCCCTAATGTTTTAACAAATCGCGTATAAACCGGGACATTTGAAATTTTTGATCGCCCTGCTTATGAACACATGTCATGAGCAGGGTTTTTCTTGCCCTTGTCATCGCTACATAAAGCAGCCGGCGTTCCTCCTCGATCTCCTCGGGCAGAAACGCTTTTTTATGCGGGATAACACCCTCATTTAAGCCGGGCAGCACAACATGATCAAATTCCAGTCCCTTACAGGCATGCATCGTAAGCACCCGGATCGGACTCTCCGCCGCCTCGATCGCCCGCATGGGGAGTGTCCGACCGTCTGCGGCCGCGCGAAGCCATTCTTTGTGATCCCGCATCTCTTTTGCTTCCCGCTGAAGCGCCGCAAGCACAGTGAACGCCTCCTGCCGCGCCTCGCCGCCCCTGAGCGTCTCCTCCGGCAGCGCACGTTCATATCCGATTCCCCTTAATAGATAGGCAAGCGCCGCAAACGGCGGAAGGCATGCAAGGCATTGCAGCTGCGCCGAAAAGAGAAGCAGCGTCTTTCTCATCTCCTCATTTCCCTCATAAAATCGGACAAGCGCTTCCACGCTTCCGCCGCTTTCCATAACTGCATGCCTGCTCACGGCGCGGTACGGTTTATTGATCACACGGAGCATGGCCTCAAGGTTCTCCTGCGCGGATGTACTCCGTGCGATTTCCATGCACGTTGGCGCGGACGCAGCTCCGGCAGTTTCCGCTCCGCTTGGTGTATGCGAAACCCCGATCGCAAGCGTCAGATACGCAAGCACATCCTTTGCGACGGGATGCGAATACACATTTTCCGTGCGGCGGCTATGCGCGGCGGCAATACGAACGCCTGCCCGTCCGAGGAAGCGCTCCGCCTCCGCAGCCTGCGCGTTCGTCCGCACAATGACCGCCGCCGTCTCATTCTCCGGCACACGGCGAAGCGCCTCACAGATCGTATGCATCTGCGTTCTTTTTTCCGGACAGACTGCGATCCGCACAGTCCCGTCCGCCGCATTCCCAGCCGTGATCTCCTTATCGTAACGCAGTTTATTGTACGCGATCAAATGCTTTGCGGCAGTCACGATCTTTCGTCCGCTGCGATAATTGACCGTCAGGTAACATGTCCGTATCTTCGGATAATACGAAGGCAGCGCAAGCATCAGCTTCGTATTTGAACCTCGAAAACCATAAATGGACTGATCTTCATCTCCCACCATGAACAGATGATTCCGCGGCGCCGCGATCAAACGCAGGATGGAAAACTGTATGGGACTGACGTCCTGAAATTCATCCACGAGCAGATAGCGGTATCTGTCCCTCCAGCAGGCAAGGATTCCCGCATTCCGCTCATCCCGCAGCAAACGCCCGCAGAGCACCGTAATATCCTCAAAATCAAGACCGCCGAGTTCTCTGCATGCCTCGCAGTATTCCTCCCATATCTCATCCGCCGCAGCTTCCGCATCCGTATCGGTTCCTGTCCCAGCGGCTGCGTGTTCACCATCCATGCCGGTTCCTGCCTCCATACGGTTTTTTCGACTGCTGATATAGGCGCTCACCTGCTCCATGTCCGGAAACCGCGCGCGTCTGCAGGCAGTTTGATTGACTATGGCGGTCAGTATTTGTTTTTTCTCTTTTTCGGATAAAATCTTTAGCGGTTGTCCCATCCCATATCCGTCAAGCTTCGCTCCCATTTGCAGGGATTCCTTCAAAATACGCAAAAATACGGCGTGAAAGGTACCGAATGTCACCTCGGTATCCTGTTTTCCGCAATTTTGCAGAAAGCGATGCCGCATCTGCTCCGCTGCGGAGCGCGTGAACGTCACAACAAGGATGTGCTTTGGCGCAACACCATGCCTCTTGACCAGCGCACCGATACGCAGCGTCAGTACCTTGGTCTTGCCGGAGCCCGGCGGCGCAATGACAACGCAGGGGCCATCCGTATGCATCACAGCATCCGACTGCCCCCTGTTCAACTGTTCGTTTTGATTCATATATGACCCGTTTTTCGCTCTCCCGGGTACCAATTGTCTGCCGATTTCCCCCTCGGTCAGACTTCGTTTCTCTCCGCTACCGTAACATCTCGATTCCCTTTCGGATGCGCGCAAGACTCTCCTCTTTGCCGAGCAGCTCCATGATCTCCGTGGCGCCTGCCGGCGTCATCTGCTTTCCGGAAACCGCAGTACGGATCGGCCAGAGCACATAGCCGTTCTTGTATTCCCTGCTCTGCGCATAGTCGGTAAGCAGCGCATATAACGCATCATTGCTGTAATCCTCCTGCTTCTCCAAAAGCGGCAGTAGCTCCGTTAAAACGGCCAGGGACGACTCCTTGCTTGTCTTCATTTTTTTATGCGTGTACATTTCCGTGTCATATTCCGGCAATTCGTTAAAGAAATCGACCAGCTCCGCGATGTCGGGTAATACCTCAATCCTCGTTTTTACCATCGCGGCAATCTTGTGCAGATCCAGCTTCCTCGTGAGCGCTTTCTCAAGATAAGGCAGCGCCATCTCATAAAAACGCTCCTCATCCATCGCTTTTAAGTACTCGCCGTTCATCCATCTTAATTTGTTAATATCAAATACCGCAGGCGACTTGCTGATACGGCGATAGTCGAACTGACGGATCAATTCTTCCAAAGAAAAAATCTCGCGGTTCTCCTCCGGGCTCCACCCAAGCAGTGCAATATAATTGACGACCGCCTCCGGCAAAAAGCCCTGCTCGATCAAATCCTCAAAAGAAGCATGTCCGCTGCGCTTTGCCAGTTTTTTATGATTCTCGTCCGTGATCAGCGGCAGGTGGATATAAACAGGCACTTCCCAGCCAAACGCCTCATAAAGACGGTTATATTTCGGTGACGAGGAAAGATATTCATTGCCACGCACAACATGGGTGATTCCCATCGTATGATCGTCCACCACATTGGCAAAATTGTAGGTCGGGAAGCCGTCGGATTTGATGAGCACCATATCGTCAAGCTCCGCGTTGCTGACAGAAATATCTCCGTACAGCTCGTCATGGAACGTCGTTACGCCCTCCTTCGGATTGTTCTGCCGGATGACATAGGGCATCCCCGACGCAAGCTTTGCCTCGACTTCTTCTTTCGGAAGATGCAGACAATGCTTGTCATAGATCATGATTTCCTTGCTCTCTCCGGTCTCAGGGTCGATGATCGTTTCACGGAGCGACTCTAACCGCTCCTTATCGCAGAAGCAATAGTATGCCTCCCCCTTGTCGATCAGCTCTTTCGCATATTTCAGATAGATACCGCTCTTGTTCCGCTCGCTCTGCACATAAGGACCGTACCCGCCGTCCTTATCGGGGCCCTCGTCATGTGTCAGTCCCGCCGTCGCCAGCGTGCGATAAATAATATCGACCGCTCCTTCCACATAACGCTCCTGATCGGTGTCCTCGATCCGAAGCATGAACACCCCGTCCTCATGCTTGGCGATCAAAAATTCATAAAGTGCGCTCCTCAAATTACCGACATGCATTTTTCCTGTCGGACTCGGCGCATATCTTGTTCTTATTTTCTGCATATAACGCCTCCTATTCCTTGTCCGGAATCTGCTTTGCCGCCTCGCTCTTAAAGCGCGCAAGCTCCTTTGCGGCAACGGGAATCGCGATATTGGTTCCCGCACCTGCCACACAGCCGCCGGGACATGCCATGCCCTCGATCAGACAGCCGTTCTTTTTACCTGCCTTGGCAAGCATCAGCATTTTTTTACATTCTGTCAGACTTTCCGCGTGTTCGATATGCACCTCGGTATCGGGATAATATTCCTTGATACAACTCTCGATCGCGGACGCAACACCGCCGGCAACACCGTAGCCGCGCCCTGCCCCTGTTGCATCCTCCATGCGGTCCAACGCCTCTATTTCTTCCAAAAACAGCCCTTTTGCCTCAAACATACCGGCAAGCTCTTCAAACGTAATGACAAAATCCACATCGGAGCGGATCGTCCTGCGGGATGCCTCTAATTTTTTCGATGCGCACGGTCCGATAAACACAACGCCCGCATCCGGATGGTCTTCCTTGATCTTGCGCGCCGTCGCCACCATCGGCGTCAGCTCATTCGAAATGCTCCCGATCGTCTCCGGGAAAAATTTCTTTGCCAGCATTGACCAAGACGGACAACAGGAGGTCAAAAGGAACGGCAGCTCTCCCGTCGCTACTTTTTCCACATAATGATGTGCTTCCGCCATCGCGCCCATATCCGCGCCGATCGCTGTCTCATACACATCATAAAAGCCAAGCTGTTTTAATGCCGTCTTGAATTGGTCGGGCGATACATTCGCGCCAAACTGCCCCGCAAAAGACGGCGCTACCTGCGCAATGATCTTTCTGCCGGACTGCAATGCACGAATAAGCTGGAATATCTGCGATTTATCCGCGATCGCCCCGAACGGGCAGCTTACCATACACTGTCCGCAGGAGACACATTTTTCACTGTCAATGCACGCGCGCTTCTTCTCGTCGCTCCCAATCGCGCCGACGCCGCATGCCGCCGCACACGGGCGAACCTGATGCGTGATGGCGTCATATGGGCAGATGGCTTTACATTTACCGCAATGGATACATTTATCCTGATCGATATGGGATTTCCCGTTTACCATGGAAATGGCGCCGCGCGGGCACACCTCACGGCACGGATGCGCAAGACAGCCCATGCATCGATCCGTCACAAAATATTGATTTTCCGGACAGGCGTTGCATGCCGACGGAATGACCTGTAAAAGAGGCGGCTCGTAAAATTTCTCGGCAATATCGCTGTCCTCCACTCCCTGACTGACATGCACGGGTTGGTTTTCCGGCCGCAGGGACATTCCCATCGCAAGACGCATCCGTTCCCTGACGACCGCGCGTTCTCTATACACACTCTCCCAGTAGGGCGATTCATCGCTGTTGACAAGCTTATACGGCAGCGCTTCCATATCATCCAGCAGATTCGTCGAATTATATGCAAGATTGGCAATCTCCTTAAATACGCGCCGTCTTACTTTTCTGACTTCTGTATCAATTCCTCTCATACAGTTAAGTCCCATCCCTTTCTTCCTAGGGCGCCGCGGAGCTTTCTCCGCAGCAATATCCATGTTCAGACTTCGTTGTACTCGTTTTCCTTCCACTTAAAACCGACGCATTTATTTTGACACAAAATTAACAATAAGTCAACAGCCCCATCGTTTACGATGAGGCTGCCTGCTATGAAAAGATTTGGAAAATGATCTATTATTTTTCTTTTATTTGGTATTTTAGAACCTATCCATCATTTGCATCTGTCAAATCCCGGATTATACTGATAGAAGTTCTTCGGGTTGAGCGAATCCTGCGTCATGCGCAGCGCTTCACCGAAACGGGCGGATGGAAGTACGACTCCACAAGAATGAAACACCGATTTATCAACTTATAGTTTCCATGTGATCTCCATGTTACCGTCCGCGATCCGAATGACTTTGATGAGCAGGTCAGCCACTTTCTGTCTGTCCGAAAAAGAAAACGTCTCCCATGCTTTGATATGACCGCTCAGCCGCTCCCTTTTCTCCGCTGCTCCCGTATCCGCATTGTCCGTCATAACGATTTCTTCCTGCAGGGCGTTTCGCTCCGCATCCAGTATTAAGACCCTTTCATTGATATATTTCATCAAAATGCTGTCGGCTTCGGGCACTTTTGAGAGCAGCCCGTGAATTTCTTCCTCGATCTGCGTCAGTCGGATTCTTTTTTGGATTAGTCTATCGCTCATATTTCCCGCCGTTCCGTAAAGCGCCGGTTCCTCCTTTGTCCGACTCTTTGCTGCATCCCCTTCCTCCAGCGCAGTAATTTCTGAAAGCCGCTTTCCGACCGCCTTCATCATATAATCCTCCAGTGCATCCGCATAAACCGTACAGCCTGCCCCTTTACAGCTTCCATGCTCTCCCGACCGGCTGCACACAAAATAGCGTCCCCACTTTGTTTTTGCCCTGCGAACGGTCAGCGCGTAACCGCAGTTTCCGCATTTAAGCTTACCGGAAAGCCATGAATTTTTCGGTTTACATGTCTTTGCGGACTGTCTGTTATTTAAGCACCGCTCACGGCAGGCCAACCAAAGCTTTGAAGGAATAAAGCCGCTATGCGGCGCAAGGACAAGCTCTTTGCCGGACAAATCGCTCCTTTTCCCGCCGCCGGAACCGATGCCCTGATAGAGATAACAGGCATTTTGTCCCGTAAAATCACTTGCCGGATTTGCAATTTGGGTTCCCTGATTCTGAAAAAAACGATATACATCAATATCTGCTTTCACATATACGGGATTACGGAGCATTTCACTAAGGCGCGCCGTATTCCACTCCGCACCGCGAAGCTGCTTCATTTGATGGTCGTTTAAGTACCTCACAATATCGCCGAGCGAATTGTCCGTGTCCGCATATAGGGAATAAATCAGCTTTAACTGCTCGCTTTCTTCCGGTACTTCCTCGTACATGGAAGTATGGACATCGTGAATGACCGTTCGAATCAACCGATAGCCGTAGGGAACCCGGCCGCCCATAAAAAATCCTCGCTTACACCTTGCGTAATAGGCGTCCGTCACACGCTTCTGTATCGTCTCCCGCTCCAACTGCGCAAACACAATACAGATATGTAACATCGCCCTGCCGATTGGCGTGGACGTATCAAACTTTTCCGTGGAAGAAACAAATTCCACCTGATATTGCTGGAAGCTCTCCATCATATTCGCAAAGTCCAAAATCGAACGGCTGATACGGTCAAGCTTGTATACGATCACGCGTTTGATCTTCCCTCCCCGAATATCCTTCATCATGGCTTCAAATCCCGGTCTGTTCGTATCCTTTCCCGAAAAGCCTCTGTCCGTATATTCGATATATGCCGCTCCGCGGGTTTCGTATCTGCAATAGGCAAGCTGGCTTTCCACGGAAATACTGTCTTTTTTTTCGATGGACTGCCGCGCATATAACGCGTCATAACACGCGCCGTACATTTAAGCGCCGCCTCTCGAAACATAGGACTCGTCATAATTGCGAAAGATTCGATACAGGCGCGCGGAAATTTCCTGCCGGACTTCTTTCTCTGTCTGTTCTCCCCGGACCGGATAACGGTTCGTCACGGTCATCTCCATATTGTCTATCCGAATACCGATGTCGGGTGTGGATGCACTGCTTATATTTCCCATCCACGTTCTCCATGACCTGTTTTCCTTCATTTTATGAGAAGCGGCCGCTTCGTATCACTCCACATTCTTGAGCGCTTCATCCATCGGAATCTTCTTGATCCGCTTAAAATCCAAAACCATGACGATCAGATAACCAATCAGGACAAAAGCAAATATTTTAACATAGCCGAGCGGCGTCGTTACAAACTCGAACCACCCGTTATACTCCGCCATGATCGCTTTCCACGCTGTCTTCATGACAAACGAGCCCACAAAGACACTGAGCACGTCCGCCAGAACCAACATGATCGTTGTGGAAAGCAGATACAGACTTGCAATCTCCCTGTTCTCATAGCCCAAAATTTTCGTCATAGAGATCGCGGTCTCATTTTTCTCAATAATGATCTTGGTAAGCAGGTAGATCAGCACTGCAGACAGAAGCATACACAAGACCTGAAAATACTGCATATAGGCTCCCATGGAATGATCGAGCTGATCGCACATTTTCGTGATATCGCTCTTTGTGATGACCGTCGCAATCCTGTCCTCTTCTATGTCAGTGATTTCCGTATCGGACAGATATCCGCTGAATTCATTCTCCTTTAACCCGAACGCGGCACGGAAATTCCGAATTGGCATAAATACTGCCAGACTTAAGGATTCCTCATAGATTCCCACCACCTTAAATTCATGGGAACGTTCCTCATATTTTTCATCCAGCGTCACGCTGCTGCCGACCGAAAGGTTGTATTTCTGCGCAAACGAATCCGAAATATATACTTCATTTTCCTGAAGTTCCTCAAGATCATCGATCTCTACATAGCGGCTGTCCTCCACAATCCCGTAGATTGAAATTTCCTCCTCCAACACATCCGTCTTTTTTTGCAAAGAATACATACCGAATTCCTCAGCGTCCTCGTTCCCGGTTTCCATCACGCCTCCCACGGGATCTTCATAGGATCTCAGCACATACTGATATTTAGAAAACATCATTTCTTCGGCATGATCCTGATAATATTGAAGCGTATCCGGCATGCCGACCGCCATGGAAAGCATGGTCGAAATGAAGCAGATTCCCAAAAACAGGATCAGGTAATTCGGAATATTCTGAAGGATAATACGCATGCGGAACCTGTGCAAAAACCTCCATTTCGGAAGCCGGATCGCCTTTTTACGTTTTGATTTTTTTAAGTCATGCCGTAAAAACTGCAGCGGCGTATGATGCATCATTCTGATGATGACAAACAAATTCACGACAAACATTAAAGCTATGGGAATCAGTGTTGTTTTGACAAACGCTTCCGGATTCCAAATCGTTTCATAGGTCGGCAGACTGTAACTGTTATAGTACATGGATACCACGACATGTTTGAACACGGTATACCCCAATAGATTTCCGACCACCGCAGAGAGCACCGTTACGACCACCGGCATGGAAAGATAATGCCTGACAAGCTCGCCCCTGCTATAACCGGAAGCACGCAGTGTTCCGATCGCCGACGACTCTTTTGCGATCGTGTTACTGATCGTGACTGCAAAAATGAACGCAATGATCACGATCAGGATATCCAGAAGAACGCCTCCCATCGCCTCATCGCTTCCCATATCGTCTGTCGCAAAATGAATCGCGGGATTGGCGTATGCCGGCATATAATCCTCCAGTGCATTTCCGTGTGCCATACAAAGCATAAACAGCGTCCCTAAAAAATCATCGGAAAACTGTTTTTCTTCTTTTTCATCCGCCGGCGTTATTGCATACTTCCATGCGTAGGCATAATGAATCACGCCGCTTAAACGGTCAAACCCTTCCTCCGTCACCATCGCCACATTAAATTTCAGTGCGTCAAACATAAAGTCCGTGCTTTTTTCGTGCAGCGTGGAATAATTGACATAGGCAATCAGCCCGACAACCTTGTAGGAAAGCCCGTCCATTTCGATCATATCCCCCACTTCGATTCCGACATTGTCCGCATGCATACGGTCAATTGCAATTTCGTCCCCGGTTTCCGGAAATCTGCCTTCCATCAGACACGCCAGATTGATGTCCTCTGTTTTGCGATAGACCCGGATTGTCCCGTCCGTAATACCATCGCAGTTATGATCCTCCTCCCTGTTTCTGTAAAAATTCTCATATAGGGTTACCGGGAACGCCTCTCCATCAGATTGCAGATCATCAGACTGCATGGCGGATAACAATTCCGCGTCCGCTTCGCGGCTCAATTCAAAATGCCCGTCCTCCAGACTGTATTTCGATACGCTCTCATCTGCCGCTTTCATCATGCTGCCGTTCGCGACATACATCCCTGATACAAATCCGATCGTGAGGATTAAAAACAAACTCACGACAAGATACTTTTTCCAGTCTCCGGTCAGCTCTCTCGGAATCCGTTTGACAAGCGGATTTCTCACTTTTTTCTTTTTCATATGCGCCACGCCCCTTACCATTCCAGATCTGCCGCTGAGATTTTATTCGTGTTGATATCATTGTGACGGACACCCCCGTCGCGGAGCTTGATCACATGATCCGCCATATGCCTGATGGACTCGTTATGCGTGACCATGATGACGGTGTTTCCGTATTTTTGATTCACATCCTCGATCAGCTTTAGGATTTCTTTCGATGTCTGATAGTCCAACGCGCCCGTAGGCTCGTCGCACAACAGAATATCGGGATTTTTGACGATCGCACGCCCGATGGAGGTTCTCTGCTGCTGCCCGCCGGAAAGCTGGTTGGGAAGCTTATATCTGTGATCGTACAGTCCAAGGGTATGCAGGAGCTCGTCAATATCCAGCGGATCATCCGATAAATATGCGCCGACCTCGATATTCTCCTTTACATTCAAATTTCCGATCAGATTATACATCTGGAAGACATAGCCGAGATGCTTTCTGCGGTACTGCGTCAGCTTCTTCTCTCCCATATCTTTTAACTTGTCGCCGTTTATGGATATGTATCCCGAATCAGCAGTATCAATCCCGCCGATGATATTGAGCAGCGTGGACTTGCCCGAACCGGAGGGACCTAACAGTACACAGAACTCTCCTTTCGCCACGGAAAAATTCATTCCTCTGAGTACCTCCTGGCGGGTATCCCCGCTTCCGAATCCTTTCTTTAGATCAACAATCTCCAAAAATTTTCTTTCTTCCTCTGACATGTTTCATGATCCTCCTTCCTCATAAAGACGTTTTCATCCGTCTTCTCTTTTTTCGATTTTGATATCTGGCGCTTTTATGACTAATATTTATTAGTTATGACTAACCTGCGATCAAAAAGAAAGCGATCGCTCTTTGTTAGCGACCGCTAACTCTTGTTTCAGTATACTCCGCACACCATGCTTTTGTCAACCATTCCTCCATGCTTTTATAAAAAGAAGGCCGCTTTTCATCTACTCCAACCCGCGTTTCTGATATGCAGCGGCAAACAACGCCGCAAAAACAAGCATATTTAGTATAACGATCACGACCGAAGTCATTCCAAACTGACGGGTATTGATCTGTTCCAGCAGCCTGCTGATCTGCTCTGACCAGACAAATTTCGCGATTTTGGCAATGGTGGAATTAAACATAGACAGCATCGGCAGAAAGGAAAAGATCATCATGACAGGCACCGTGATGGAGGTCGCCATCATTTGTGTCTTGCTGAAGATGCCGACCGCCGCCCCGATCAGCAGCGAAGCTAAAATTCCGAATGCCATGATCGTCATAAAAATCAACGCTTCCCGCGCTTTGTAATCTGAGGAGGCACAGATCACCAATGCACCGAGCATACATGCCGCCCAGATATAACTGCCGATGCCCAACAGATATTCATAGGGCTTTACATTCGACATCATCAGAACGCGAAGCGTATTTTTTTCTTTTTCCTCCGCGATAATGGCGGCAATACTTGTGAGCGGCGCCATTCCGACATACATGGTCGCAAACATTTTGACAAAAAAATGCTCCGGCATTCCGTCAATTCTGACCGAGCGGTTCATAATGAGCGTCAGAACCGGAAACATGAGAAACTGGATCAGGACCGTTTTATTTTTTAAGGTATCTTTCAATTGCTTTTTAAAAATTGCTGCTACGTTATTCATATGAGTGAAGCCCCTTTCCCGTCAATTCTATAAAAACGCTCTCCAGCGTCGGTTCCGTGGAATGGATCGTCTCAATGGCATCGTGCTCCAAATATTCTTTGATCGGGAGCGCAGAGCCGCTGTTGTTATCAAGCGTAACGACGTTTCCGTTTTTCAAGGTGATCTGAAACCGGTTCAGATAATTGTATTTTTTGCAAATATCCGCAGGTTTCCCGCACTCTATGATCCTGCCCCCGCTTAACAGCGCAACGCGGTCACAAAGGTTCTGCGCTTCATACATATTGTGCGTCGTCAGAAAAATGGTCGTCCCCTTTTTCTTCTGTTCCGTTAAAACAGCATGCATGTCCCTCGTCGTAACCGGATCAAGTCCCGAAGTCGGCTCATCGAGAAACAGAAGCTTTGCATGATTCATCAACGCCCTGGCCAGGGACAATCTGTTTCTCATTCCCTTGGAGAGCTTTGAAACGGCTCTGCGGCGCGCATCATACAGACCGATCCGACCCAGAATATCGTCGATCCGGCTTTTCGGGACATGGTAAAGCTCTGCATAAAACGAAAGGTTATCGTATGCGGACATTCGTTCATACAATCCGAAATCATCCATCATCATTCCAATCTGCCCATACTCTGAAGCACCCAACTCCTTTGTATCTTTCCCGAGCAGCTTCGCATAGCCGTCCTCCTGCAAAAGCCGTCCCGTCAGGATCTTGATCAGTGTGGTCTTTCCGGCTCCCGACGGACCTAACAATCCAAAAATTTCCCCTTCCTGCACCGCAAACGTCACATGCTCCAAAACCTGCCGCCCGGCAAATCCGATTGAAAGATTTTCTGCCGTCAATGCATGATTCATTCTGCTTTCCCCTCCTTTTCCTTGAATCGCCGCAGCGCTTCTTCCATTCGTTTGTTTTCAGCCTTTTCCTTTATGACCATCACGAAATAGCTTCCGAGAAAGGAAAGCCCGAAACAGGCAAAGAACATCGCCCACGGCTGCCACATCATTACGGGAAACCATCGAAATACAGCCACAAATGCCGCAATGATCAGAATGACCGCGATCAGCATGCAGACGGTTCTCATCCAGAGCGGCATATTCTTGATCAGAACATCTGTAAAGAACACAAACCGGAGTCCTACGATCAAAGCGGATACGCATAAAAATTGGAATGCGATCTCGACCGGAACGCCCCGGTTTCCAAGTACGAACATCGCAGAAATGTCCCTCGCTTCATTTCCAAACGCAAGACATAACAGATTCATGATCAGCATGCTAAAACCAAACACGATCAGGATCTGTCCCAAATAATCAAAAACGGTTTTCTTTTCCTCCATTTATATCACCCCTAATCTTTTTTTCAATTCCTCAGCATATTGTCTGGACGCCATGATCTGTTCCCCGTTCGACATCGTGACGCGGATTTTTCTGTTCACTTCCGCTTTCAAGGTCTGAATGCCCGAAAGACGGATCAGACAGGATTTGCTCACACGGCAGAAACCAAATTCTTCAAGCTGCCGCTCTAATTCGTACAGACGAAAATCCGACTCGTATATGTCATCCTCTGTGTAGATAAAGCATGTCCTGTCTACGTTCTCAATATAGATGATCTTTGCGATATCCAACAAATAGATTTCATCTTCTTTTTTTGCCGTCAGCTGATGATTCATCATCCGCAATGCTGCGATCAGCTTTTCCACATCGGGCGTTAACTGCTTACAGGTAACGGAAATACTCATATCCGCCGCTTTTTCATCCACATGAATCTCTATATTCAAAATCTCACCGCCTTTTTATTTGATTGTACTCCCGATCCATTATTTATCAAGCGCTCGGAACATATCCTGCCGTTTTCGCGACATAAGATGCCCTGTTTCATCCCGCCCGATTTGCTTCACCGAAACGCTGGAAATGGTTGATCTCACGCTGACGTAAGAAGCGGATCGGCTCGATGATATCCGGGTCGTCAATCAGACGTAAAATGTTCTCATAGGTGACGCGCGCCTTCTGCTCCGCCGCCATATCCTCCACCAGATCGGCGATCGCGTCGCCCTTCGACTGGAACTCACAGGCGTTAAACGGAATGCCACCCGCAGCCTGCGGCCAGATGCCGACGGTATGATCGACATAATAGGGCGCAAAGCCCGACGACTCGATCTCATCCATCGACAGATCACGCGTCAGCTGATGCACGATCGTGCCGACCATCTCAAAATGCGCAAGCTCCTCCGTACCGATATCGGTCAGCACGCCCGCTACACGCCGGTCAGGCATCGCAAAGCGTTGGGACAAATACCGCATGGATGCGCCCAGCTCACCGTCAGGTCCGCCGTACTGACTGATGATGACCTGCGCTGCCCTTGCATCTGCTTTTTTAATATTGACCGGGTACTCCAGTCTTCTCTCATAATTCCACATTATGCACAGCCTCCTTCCCACGGCAGCGGCATTGCCGCCCAATCCCACGAGGTGCCGTACATATCGACATCCGACATGGATAACGCGCCATATTTCATCGCATATTCTCTCTTTAAGCTGTTTAAGAGCTTCTGATAGTGCCGCACAAAGTCCTGTGCCTTTTTGTCATCCGGGTGCGTATCCGTATATAAAGTCATATCAATGACCGTAAAACCTAAAATATCAATGTCATGCAGCATTTCGCACTGCTCTTTTGTCATCATGTTCTGGCAGTCGCAGTTCATCATACGCACCTCCTTCCGGTAAACGGCATATACAACTCAGGAAAGATGGTTCCGTTACAAAAACCATCCTCAAGATGCTCATAGGTGACAGCATTCTTCTGCCACGGTACATATGCCATACCAATCGGAAATTCGTTCACGCCGTCCCGATTTTCACCAAAAGGACATTCTCTCATGAAAAGTTCTTCTCTCACGTCAGATTCCTGCATATAATAGTTGTTACTGTACTATATGCGGGCATCGTGCCCGGAGTGCAAAAAAAGAACTCCCGCATCACTAAACGGAAGTCCTGTTTTTCATTATCATATCAGTTTAACATTCACTCTGTTGTCCGATCATCTGCCCTCACCCATAAAGAACAATGCGACCGTGCCTGGACCGGAGTGCGCGCCGATCGTCGGTCCGATATGGTTGATCATAAGATTGTCAATACCGAATCGTTCCTTTATATCATCTGCGACCAGCTGTGCGTCCTCGAGACAGTCCCCGTGGCTGATCAGCACAATGTCATTTTTATCCCGCCAGCTGCCCATTCTTTTTTCCATATAATCGACAAGTGCGTGCAGGGATTTTTTCCTGCCCCTCACCTTATTGATCGGGATGAGATGGCCCTCCTCATCCACGTTTAAGATCGGTTTGATGTTGATCATGGTACCGATCACCGCGGACGTCTTGCTCACACGTCCGCCGCGGTAAAGATGATTTAAGTCGTCCACCGTAAAAACATGCGTAAAATTCATCACATGCTCCTCAATATAGCGTGCGGTCTCCTCAAAAGACTTTCCCTCCTTTTGAAGCTGTACGGCGCGGTAAACGACCAAGCCCTCGCCCATCGACGCTGCAAGCGTGTCAATGACTTTGATCTCAATGTCGGGATTCTCCTCCATCATCTCGCGCGCGACCATATGCGCATTGCCGCAGCTTCCGCTCAAGCCCGATGAAAAAGAAAGGTAGAGCAGCTTTTTATTTTCCTTCAGATATTCCGTGAACTTCTCGCGGAACGTCTCCGGATTGACCTGCGAGGTGGAAGGCATGCTGCCCTCTCTTACCTTACTGTAAAATATCTTGTAATCCAAGTCATTATTCGCCGAATAGACCTGTCCGTTCAGCGTATAGTTAAAAAAGAACAATCCTAAACCGTTATCCTCAATAAAGCTCTGCGGCAGATCCGCCGTCGTATTTGTTATGATCTTAAAATCAGACATGTTGCTCCCCCATTTTTCCGTATATTGCGCCACGCGTTCTTATTATCATAACAAATACAACAGAAAAAAGCAACTTACGTTTCATCTATTTACTGCTCGAAAGCCGCCGCCTCGTCAGCCGCTTTTTCAGCGCCTTAAGGTTAAAAGGCAGGATCGGATACAGATAGCGGCGCCCTGCAAAGGTCTTATTCGTCGCAAGTGCAAGGATTGTGATCGCCACGCCGATGATATATCCCGGAAGATCAAACAACGCCGTCAGGATCAATGTCAGGATACGCATGAATTTCATCGCGTAATCCAACTCATAATTGGACTGCGTATAATTAGCGACAGCCACAAACGCCATATATAAAATGACCTCCGCATTGAACCAGCCCGATTGCACGGAAAACTCGCCCAAAACAAGACCTGCCATGACGCTCAGCGGCGTGCTCAGCATGGACGGCGTATGCACCGCCGCCAGCCGAAGACCGTCTATGGCAAGCTCCAGGATCAAGAACTGCCAAAAGATCGAGATGTTGGCAGTTTCTTTCATCTGAATAAACGCAAAGGTCTCCGGTATCCAGTCCGGGTGCTCCATCAGGAGCATATAAGTCGGTGTCAGCAAGAACGTAAAAATCGCAATGATCCATCTTGTCAGCCTTAAATACGTTCCGGTGATCGGCGGAAAATAATAATCGTCCGCATCCTCCATGAGGTCAAAGATCGTTGCCGGAAAGATCATTGCCGACGGGGAATTATCCACGAGCACGACGATATTTCCCTCCAAAATCTGTGCGGACGCCGTATCGGGACGCTCCGTAAATCGGAATTTCGGAAAGGGATTCACCCAGCTGTGGTGATAGAGACATTCTGCAAGGCTCTCCTGATTCATCGTCAGCGCATCCACTTCCAGCTCCGAAATGCGCGTACGGATCTTGTTTAACAGCTTTTTGTCCACGCGTGAATTCATATAACAGAGCACGATATCCGTATGGGAGGAGCTTCCCGCCGTACACATTTCCATACAGAGATCCGTGCTGCGAATCCGTCGTCTGATCAATGCGGTGTTAAAAACTACGGTCTCCACAAAACCGTCCTTGGAACCGCGCAGCGCCTTGTCCTTCTCCGGCTCACCGACATCACGCGCAGGATAGGTACGCGCATCGATCAGGATCGCTCTGTCATAGCCGTCAATAAACAGCGCGAACACACCGCTTAAGATCATGGTTTCGATCTTTTGCTTGTCGTCCTCTAAATCCGCCTCGACATAGGGCATTTTTTCTTTCAGCATCCCCCATGCATCAGCAGGCATCTCGTCCTCTTTCACACTCAGAAAGTATTGCAGCATCTTCTGCATTGTGTCATCCTTGCAGAATCCGTCAATAAAGAAAAAGATCGCATCCCTGCCGCCGATCTTGATCGTCCGGTAGAGCACATCAAAGCTTGCTCCGACTCCCAGCTTTTTTTTGAAATAAAGAATATTATCATTGATATTCGTACTGATCTTACGATTATCAGGCATAAAAACAGGCCTCCTTCCCGCACGTCCGCGTCAATACCGCGGACATTCCTTCCCAAGAGTTTCCGTCCGGAAACTCTTTTTCTCTGCTAGGAAAGAATTGCCAAAAAAGAAGCCTTTTATACTATCTGATCCAACTTATTTAGGATTTTCCCGTTGTCCCGAACCCTCCGCGATCCGCACCGGTCAGGTGCTCTACCACATCAAAGTGAATGCGCGGCTGATTCTCCATAATACGAAACTGACAGATACGGTCGTTGACATGAATCTCGGTATCGCGAACCGCATAAGCCGGCATGAACCACTGGTCATTATCGCCGCAGTAGCTGCCGTCCACGACCCCCTGATGATTCGTCTGAATAATACCAAAATTCTTAAAGGTCGAGCTGCGCGGTACAATATGCGCTTCATAGCCCGCGGGCAGCTCCATTGCCACGCCGAGCGGGATCAGCTTGAACTCCCCCGCCGCCATCGTCACATCCGCTGCGGCGCGCAGGTCGATCCAGTCGGATTTCCCGTCGATATAGTCAAGCTTTTCGATCGCATCGGTGAAATATTTGATCCTGATCGTCTCCATAAACTTCCTCTTTCTATCAATCATTCCGAAAGAATCCGCTTTACGGATTCTTTATCTGTAATTCCCACAGTACAAAACCGGACGCTCGGCATTCCCCGAACGCAATGTCGCCTGCACATTAATGACGCGCTGATTGCTGCTTCCCTTCCACAAAAGCTTGCTGTCCTTTTTATCCACTTCAAACTCTCCGTCCACAAGCACGTCAAGCTGCGCGACAATCGAATCCTGATATAAATTCTCCCACAGCTCGCCCGTGTAAAGCCAGATTGTTTTTTGCGGATACCGCTTCTTGATCTCCTTGATCAGCTCCCGCACATCCGCCTTGTTCGCAGGATGGAGCGGATCCCCGCCCGAAAACGTAACACCCGTGATGTACGGCTTGTCAAGCGCCTCAAACAACTCCTGCTTCGCCGCGCCATCAAAGGGCAGGCCGCCGTTTGCGTCCCATGTCATGGGATTCTGGCATTCTTTACAACAATGGTCGCAGCCCGCAACCCATAAAACAACGCGCAGTCCGTCACCGTTTAACATATCATCCTTTGTGATATTATGATACCTCATTTTGCTGTTTCTCCTGCTACATGCTCTTTCTGTCTTTGATCTCCGCCATTTTCGGATCGTTTAAGCGGCTGTCGCCATGCACGCGGGAGTACGCAAGATACCCGTTCATGCGGTCAATTTTCGTCAGATTCCTGCTCCCGCACACCGGACAGACATCCATGTCAAGCTCCTCATGCCCACAGTCATCGCAGTAAGCAAGCGATAAATTTACACCCTCGTACAGCCCCATGTCCATCGCACGGCGGATGAGCGTCTTGATCGCTTCCACGTTATAGTCGATCGGATATTTGACATACTGGATTTTTCCGCCGTTGGAAAGCTCCCAAAAACGATATTCCAAATCCTGTTTTTCAATGGGCGTGATCTCCTCGGAAACATGGCAATGAAAACTGTTGCTGACATATTCCCTGTCGGAAACACCCTCGATTATGCCGTATTTTGCGCGGAACTGTTTCACCTGAAGGCCGCAGAGATTCTCCGCCGGCGTCCCGTAAATGGCATAGAGGTTGCCGTCCTCCTCCTTGAATTCATTGATCTTTTGATTGATATGCTCTAACACCTCAAGCGCAAACTGCCCGTCCTCGACAAGGGACTTTCCGTTATATAGCATCTGCAGCTCGTTAAACGCCGTAATGCCGAAGCTTGCCGTCGCCGCCTTGAGCAGCGGCTTGATCTTATCCCGCAGTCCGAGGTGTCCGCCCAAAAATCCGCCCTCGCAGTACGCAAGCGGATTGGTTGACGCACGCATCTCTCCCAAGTATGCATAGGTTCTGATATGGAGCTGACGGATCAGATTCAGATAATAGTCAAGCACCTCATAAAAATCCCGGCTCTCCTGTCTCGCTTTTGCAAGGATCATCGGCAAGTGCAGCGATACAGCGCCGACATTAAAGCGGCCGACAAATACGGGCACATCCTTCTCATCCGCCGGATACATGCCGCCCCGCTCATACCACGGTGATAAAAAGGCACGGCACCCCATCGGTGAGATCACCTTTCCGTACTGCTTATACATGCTTGCCACATAGCCTTTTCCCGTCAGGCTCAGCCAGTCGGGATACATCGTCTTTGACGAGCAGCGCACGCCCGCCTCAAAGACATCCTCCAGCTCCTTTCCCCGTCCGTGAAGATTCTCATCATATAAGAAAACGATCTTGGGAAACAGTACCGGCTTTTTGCATTCCTTTTTGCCCTGTCCGCCGCGTCTGACATCTAACAGCGTGATCGTTGCAAGCTTCTCAAACGGCTTGGCGCCGAGTCCCGCCGTCACCGTGATAAACGGGTAGTCTCCCCGGCTGCTCGCAACCGTATTGAATTTATACTCCCAGCCCTGAAACCCCTGCTCAAAATCACGCTTTAAGTCCTTCAGCGCTTCTTCCTCCGCACGCTCTCTTGCTATGCCGAGCGCCGTGTATTTATCAATATATTTTTCATAGGATTTCTCTGCGTAAGGCTCTAAGATCTTATCAACCTCCGGCACGGTAAAACCGCCGTACTGCTGGCTTGCCGCGCTTAATACAATATCACCGATCACATCAAAAGCCACGTCCAGCGTCTTCGGCTCGTTGTACCAGATATTACCCATCTCAAAGCCGCCCTTTAACACATTCGCGACATCAAACAGACAACAGTTCATCGTATCCCGTCTGGCGCTCATGTCATGCACATAGATATAGCCGTCACGGCATGCCTGAATCTCCTCCGTCGTCATAAAAAACTTCTGATACAGCTCTTTGTTGAACTGATTAAAGATCAGACTGCGCTTTGTCGATACAAGCGCGGAGTCCGTATTGGCATTCTCCTTATCGCCGACATACATGATGGACTGGCTTTTCTTATACACATCGTCCATCATGCGCACAAAATCCTGTTTATAATTGCGGTAATCGCGATAGCTTTTGGCAACAATGGGCTTCACCTGCTCTAAAGCGCTCTCCACGATATTATGCATGACCGGGATAGGGATTAAGTCTTTGTCGATCTCATTCACCTTATCGACCACATATTGACAGATCTGACGATTCTCCTCCTCGGAAAATTTCGTCAGCGCGCGGTATGCCGACTTGCCGACCGCATCAATGACCTTCTGCACGTTAAACGCTTCCGTGCTGCCGTCCTTCTTAATGACCTTCACTTTTCTTTTGGTCGTAAAAAGAGAACGATAATCTACTTCTTCCTGCTCCTGTGCATCATAGGTACTGCCCATGTACGTTTTCCTCCCAATCCCCGCAGTATTTCCGCATACCGCCGCCGTTCACATCCTGTTGCTCCCGACATTAGAAACCCTGTGGCATATGTCTTCCCGTTTGTTTACATAAAACCACAATATCTAGTGCCCGTATTCATTAGTATATACAACTTATTCCGTCATGTCAACGGGTTCTTTCAGGATTCCGTACGCATTTTCTATGCCTCATATTTCTCTAAGATCCGTTTTAAATACACCTGATATTCTTTTGTCACATGCGCAGGCGCTTCCACACACACGCCCGTACCGAGTCCCGCGAGCCAGCCGAAAAACTGGTTGCTCACCATGATCGGCACATGAATCGTAAAACGGCCGTCCGCCTTTTTGTGAAGCGGCACATCTTTTCCGAAGCGGTCGAACACAACGCCGCTGAATGCCTCATCAAAGCAGAGCGTCACAAATTCCTCCGGTCCCGCAAACATGCGGAACGTCTTTTTGCAATATGCCGCCGGATCAAACGCCCGAAACGCTTCCTGCCCCCTGCGCTCCTCATGAAGCAGCGTGATCCCGTGCATCCGTTCCACCCGGTAATGCTTGATGATGTCCGCCTCATGGTCATAGGCGATCAAATAATAACAGTCGTCATTCCACGTCAGCGCCCACGGACTGACTTCGTAGGTTTTCCCGCCGCGCCGAAAGCGTTCTTTTTTATCCGCCGTGATCTCCGTATACTGAAACGCGATCATACAGCCCGCGTCGATCGCGCGGTAAATCTCATCCACCAGATAGTAAATACTCTCGTTTTCGGTCTTGACGCGGTTGGCAACAAATACCTGCCTTTGCAGCTGCCTTGCCTCATGCACACTCGCAAAGCCTTCCAGCTTTTTGATGAACTCCCGTGATTTTTTGAGTGTGATAAACTTCGACGACTGCACCAGATCGACCAAAAGCTTTAATTCGGGAAGTTCAAATTCCCGTTCCGCAAGATAATAACCGCCTCCTTTTTTGGCGCGGTTCAAGATAATATCATATCCAAAATCCCGCAGAACCTCTATATCGGCGTAAATGGTCTTACGCTCCACACAAATATCCTGCGCGGCAAGATAGGCGATCATTTCCTGCGTCGTGACCGGATGCGCTTCATCGGAGCGCTCCTTCAACAATTTCAACAAATATAAGATCTTCGCTTTTTGCTGCTCTGACTTCGGCATTGCTGTCCTCCTAAAAAGTATTTGAAAAAAAAGCACCCGTTATGGGTGCTTTCGTTTTATTTATTCGTTCTCCTTCTCCTGCGTTGTAGCGACTGCTTTTACCGCCTTTTTCTTATTCCACGTCAGTCCGCAGAAAATTCCGACTCCTGCAACCGCAACATATACAATAAATACAAGGACATAGCTAAAGAACATTCTCAAAAACTCGACCAGATTATTCACGCTTCATCATCCCCTCTCCATGTGTAATACGACCCCTGTCACTCTGTTCCAAGCGTTGACCGCTTTCTACATAGCATATCATTCTATCGGCGAATCGTCAAGTAAATCCTCTCCGTCTGCCGCCGCCGTCGCAAGATGATCGCAGCGCTCGTTTTCGGGATGCCCCGCATGCCCTTTCACCCACACATACGTCACCTGATGCGGCTTCGCCGCCTCCAAAAGCCGTTTCCACAGCTCTACGTTTTTCACCGGCTGTTTTTGGCTATTCCGCCACCCGTTTTTTAACCAGCTCCCGATCCAATTTTGATTAAAGGCATCGGTCAGATACTTGGAATCCGAGTAAAGCGTCACCTCGCACGGTTTTGTCAGCGCTTCCAGACCAACGATCGCCGCCATCAGTTCCATGCGATTGTTCGTTGTTTTTTTATAGCCCGCACTGTACTCCCTTTCATGGACGGTTCCTTTTGCGTCCACGAAGCGCAGCAGCGTCCCGTAACCTCCCGGTCCGTCGGGATTGCCCCTCGCCGCACCGTCCGTATAAATTGTTACTCTCATTTTTATGTCTCCTTACATTAATTCCAGACTCCGGTCGCCACAAACCGTTCGGCAAGCTGCTCTGCCCGCTCAATGATCTGCTCCTGATAACCCATGATCTCTAAGAGCCGGATCGCGTTCCGCGTCGTTGCACGCCCGCTCCGCAATTCATAATTGAAATGAATATCCCCGTCCGAGACATCTTCCTCAAAATGATAATTATCATACTCATTCTCTAACAGATGGGAGAGCTCAATATCATGCGTCGCCGCAAAGCAGCGAACGCCCGACTCCGCAAAATATTTCATGATCTGTGTAGAAGCCGCGATCCGCTCCACGGTATTTGTGCCGCGCAGCACCTCGTCGATAAAGCAGAATACCGGTCCCGCCTCTTTGTCCTTCGCCGCATCCAATATCCGCTTGAGCGCCCGTATCTCCACCATATAATAGCTCTCACCGCTGTCTAAGTCATCCCTGAGCGCCATCGAGGAATAGACGCGGCAATAGGAAGTCTCACAGGACTCCGCAAGCACCGTATGCATGCTCTGCGCTAGGATCGCATTGAGCGCGACGGACTTTAAGAAAGTCGATTTCCCCGACGCATTCGAGCCTGTCACCAGCACGCCGCCCTTTGCCGAGAAACTGCATGACACGGGCTGTTCGATCAGCGGATGATACAGCTTCGTGCAGGAAAAGCCCCCCGCCTCCTGAAATTGCGGAATACAGTAATGGGGAAGACTTTTTCTGTATTCGCCCACAACGAGCAGATATTCCAGATATCCCGCCTGCGTGTAAAGCAGATCGATCTCTTTTTTGCTTTTGCGCACCGCGGACAGCATGGAATTAAAGGAGATCAGATTGATATGCGTGATCATTTTCAAATAATCCATGAGAGACGACATCAGATCTCCCTGCATGGTATTTGCTTTTGACAGGAAAAAAGCATGCCGGGTGATCGGGCGTAAGTTCTTCACATTATCCGCCATCTCGCCCACATACGCCTTCAGTCCTTCCGAGGGCTTCTCCGTCAGCGTCTCCACGCCCGCAATAAACCGCAGGATAAACGCAAAGCTGACAAGGTAAGGCTCATCCTCACTGTGCTCTTTTAAATACGCAGCGATCTGATAGATCATGAGCATGATAAACAGGGCAAGTCCGACGGACGGTTCCACAAAAAGCGCGAATAACGCCGCAACGGGATACAGGGCAAGCCCCAGATAATGCTTTCCATTGCGCCGCTCCCCAAGATTATCAAGGAAGTCCAGATATTGATAAAGCGAGTACTTTCCCGTATAGCCGATCTGCGCAAACATCATCTGCAGGCGTACACGTTCGTCCTCATGTTCCTGCAAATACGCGATCATCGCTTCTTCATCCGCATGCAGACACTCCTCTCCCGCCGACATATCCGGACAGCGCAGTCGGTAGTACAAATATTCTTCCCCGCAGGAAGAATGCGCGTAATTGATCCGCTGGTAAAGCTTGTCCATATTCAGGTCGTTCCATGTAATATCATCCACGGCATACGGCTTTACGTGCTTCTCACAATATCTTCCGATATGAACATAGCGGTCCGGTACTTCTGCATTGGTACGCGGCCGCCCGTATTCCGTTCTCAGCCGCTGCTCAAACTGCTTCAGGCGCTGCCTGAAATCCACCATTCCCTTAATATAAAAACCGATCACAAATACGACCAGTACGCATAAAAAAACCACAACTTCCATCAACTCTCTCCAATCCTGTCCGCGATCCGTTCCACCTCCGCATACAGGGTATTCCTGTCAACGTTCAGATAATACCGGCCATCCTCATATAAAATCCTGCCGTCCACCATCGTCATGCGCACATCGCGTTTACTGCCGCTGTATACCAGATTCGCCGCAAACCCGGACGGTTCCATTTTCCCGTTTGTTATGCTGTGCAGCGGACGCATTTCCGGCTGTCTCATATCAATACGGATCATATCCGCTTTTGCTCCCTCACTTAACGAAACACAGTTGGTCAGTCCCATGATACGCGCACCGTTTCCCGCCGCCATCGTCAAAATCTGCATCGGTGAAACCGCCGCGGGGTCCTGTTCCCGATATTTGGCAAGCACGGAAAGGAGATACATCTCCCGAAACAGATCAAGCCCGTTATTGCTTGCTGGTCCGTCCGTGCCGAGCGCAATACAGACTCCTTTTTGCAGCATTTTTCTGATGGGTGCGATCCCGCTCATTAGTTTCATATTGGACGCCGGATTTGTCACCACACCGACACTCTTTTTTGCCAGAATTTCCATGTCTTCGTCAGAAACATGCACACAGTGATAGCCCGCGCCGCCATACGAAAACATGCCGAGGGAATCAAGAAACGCCACCGGCGACATGCCGTAACGCGTTTGGCATTCCGCAACTTCTTTTTCGGTCTCCGATAAATGCATATACACGGGCTGCCGGTATTTTTCCGCCAATGCCGCAATCTGTTCCAGCAGCTTTAAGTCCGTCGTATATTCCGCATGAAAACCGAGGCGGTACCCCATCAGCGGATGCTTTTCATTCAGGCGCAGATAGAAATCTTCCAGCTGCGCGGCGGAATGCGTGAAATTATTGACCGTTCCGCACTGCACGCAGCGCATCCCCGTCTCAATGAACGCCTCCGCGATCTCATCCGGCGCCAGATACATATCAAACACCGCCGTCACACCGCCTGAAACATATTCCATGATGGCAAGCTTCGTCAGCGTCTTGATATCCTGCGGTGTAAGAAGCGCCTCCCTCGGAAAAATCTGCTGATGCAGCCACTCCGCAAGCGGAAGGTCATCCGCAACGGAACGAAACAGCGTCATGCCCGAATGCGCATGCGCGTTCTTAAACCCCGGCATCAGGACATCGCCCTCACAGTCGATCTCCCGGTCAAAGCCATGCAGCAGAATTCCGCACCGCCGCATATTGCGTTCCCGTTCACTCTCATCCGCAGGCCGTCCGATATAGGCAATGCGGTCATCACGAACCCATAGTTCCCGTTCACCGCTTGCCGCCTCATTCTCCTCCATCGTCAGAATATAAGCATGATAAAAACGCAGATTCATCGGCAGCCTCCTTTTTTAGCCTCTCTCAAGCTGTGCGGGACCAAAGCTCTCCGGCAGCATTTCGTCAAGCGTAAACTCCCTGTAATCCTCCTCCGAACGCGCACAGATCACAACGAACGCTGACGGCTCCGCAAACTCGCGCAATACTTGTCTGCACACGCCGCACGGATACGCAAACTCGCCCGTCGGTTTTTCTTCTTTTCCGCCGACGACCGCAATCGCTGAAAATACACGGCAGCCCTCCGAAACCGCTTTAAACACAGCGGTCCGCTCCGCACAGTTTGTCGGCGAATACGCGGCGTTCTCAATATTACAGCCCTGAAAGATCCTGCCGTCCCCGGCAAGCAGCGCCGCACCTACGCGATACTTAGAATATGGGCTGTAGGAGTGCTCACGCGCCGCCAAAGCTTCCCTGATCAGTTGTCTTTTTTGTTCCTCTGTCAGCATGACGCAAAATCCTCCACGCAGGCGCTCACCAGAGCCTCAAACAACGGCGCTGCTGCCTTGCCTGCTGCCTGTACCTCCTCGTGTGACAACGAATGCTTGCTGATACCCGCCGCCAGATTACAGATGCAGGAAATGCCGCAGATCCGCATTCCCATATGCTTTGCCGCGATCGCTTCCACGACCGTGCTCATGCCGACCGCATCCACGCCGAGCCGCTTTAGCATCGTGATCTCCGCAGGCGACTCAAATGACGGTCCGGTCAACTGCGCGTAAACGCCCTCCTTGATCAAAATGCCGCGGGATGATGCGTTTTTGCGGATCAGACGCGCCAGCTCGTGATCATAAATCTCCGTCATATCCGGGAAGCGCTCTCCCAGCTCGTCAATATTGCTTCCGATCAGCGGATTCGGCGCAAAACAGGAAATATGATCGCGGATCAACATAAAATCTCCCGCGGTCATGCCGTCCTGAAGCCCTCCCGCCGCATTTGTCAAAAAAAGAATCTCCGCGCCCATCAATTTCATCAGCCGGATCGGCAGCACGACATCAGAAATGTCATACCCCTCATAATAATGCACCCGCCCCTGCATGCAGACAACCGGCACCGCACCGACATAACCAAATAAAAACTGTCCCTTATGCCCCGCAACGGTGGATACGGGAAATCCCTCAATATCATGATAGGAAACCGCCGTCTCCAATTTAATCTTTTCCCCGTAATTGCCGAGCCCCGAGCCGAGCACCAGCGCGACCTTCGGAACGAAATCCGTTTTCTTCCGGATGCACGCCAAACAATTCATCAGTTTCTCATAGGTTTTATTTTCCGCCATGATTGTTCTCCTCTCTGTTTTTTAGTCGTCCAGTCTACTTTGCCGCGAGGTACGCTTTCAGATAATTCGTCAATACCTGCGCAGCTGCCTCATGACTCTTTTTTCCGGGATGCTCGCGGGAACCGACCGACTCCGGCACCGTATCCGGCAAAAGCACAAACGCCACATTCTCATCCCCCGTCTGCGCGCAATAGGTCAACACGGCATGTTCGATCAGTTTAAGCAGGGGCGAACCGAGCATTCCGTATGTCCAAACGAGATGTGCTTTCGGATTGTATGTCCGAAGCTTTCCCAAAAAACCGATGACCGCCTGCTCAAACCGTTCCGCATCCTCTTTCCTTAGCGAGCCGTCCCCATCCCTGTGCTGTTTAAACGTCTGCCCCGTCTTTTCATCCCGCCACTCCGGCTGTTCAAACGCCGACATATCATTGGTTCCGAGATTGACGATGACCGCATCCGGCTGCCATTTCGAAAAATCATAATCCTCTCCCGTGCCGTAAGCGAGATTGCGCTCTCCCTTTAACAAACCGCACACTTTCTCATAATAGAGCGGCAATGCATGTCTCGGGTCATTGTCCCAACCGGTCAGCGTCCCCCACCCGCTCTGTGAAATGATATGACACTCCGCGCCGCATGCCTCGCTGACGAGCGTCGCATAATCATGTACGCTCGAAAAGAACATGGAAATCCAATCCCATTCTTTTTTTGCCCCGATCGTCCCTTCTCCGGAGGTAATGCTGTCGCCGATAAACTCAAACTTATAAGCGCGCGGCTGCACCGGATGAAAAGTACCGTCCGTACGGACACCGTGAATCAAAAAACATGCCCTTTCATCATCCGACATCGCCTGCACATCTTTCATCAGCCGGACCGTTTTTGTCTCCTGCGGATTCATATTGCGGAACAGACAGATCTCACTCCGCCCTTTCGGAAGCATCTGACGGCTGACATGCGCACCATTCACAAGCACGCTCATCCATTGCTCATGGCAGTCATAATCGGTCTCCAAATCCACCCAAAGCTCGGATGCCTGCACGTTTAATTCAATGCCCGACCCTGTCCAAAAAAGAGCAAGCGGGTCAAGCTTGCCGCTGTAACGCCCCCATATCCTGCAGTTTGCCTCCCCGATCTCTGAAATCCGATAGCTTGTCAATTTTTCCATCATCCGCTCCTGTCCGTGCACTCTTTATTCCATGATGCTTTATTCTTTCAACAGCACACGCCTCTTTATTCGTTTTTCTTTCATTATAAACAATCTGTCTGTTTGTTTCAATCCTCCAATTCATCATTTATGATACAGCCGGCATTCCGCATCACAGCCATAACGCTTCACTCAATGCTTTCTGCGCTCTGACATCCTCAATGCAGACCATCTTTACCAGTAACCATGCCCGTTCCTCCTCTGCCATCTCAGAAATCTTTTCCGCAGTTTGGGAACTTCGCACATTGCCGATCACCTGTTCTATGCATTCCATCTTATATTTCGCCGCATCCACGGCCTCCTGCCATGCCTGATGCTTTTTTTCAAGCGCGGCGATCAACTGCTCTTTCGTCGTCCCTCCATCCATGATCGTTTTAATCTCATCAAGAGAAAACCCCATTGCCTTCAACTCCAGTAATGCGTTCAACTGCTGCACCTGTTCCGTGGAATAATAGCGATAGCCGGTCTCCGCATCTACTTTCACCGGTTTGATGATCCCTTTCTTTTCATATAATCGGATTGCCTTTCTTGATACCCTGAAAAACTCCGCTATTTCCCCGATCAACATCAGATCATTTTTCATCAATGCCTCCCCTTTCCAAATCGTTTCATCATTTTACGACCTCATCGTTTCATTCCCGCCTTTTATAATACACTTTTGATTCTTCTTACACAGACCGACCTTGTCTTGATATTGTTGATAGAAGTGATCAGCATAAACATTCCCGCCAAAATAGCGCTCCTTGCCTGTATGCAATACACCACATCCGCAAAGGACATTCTCCCGGCTAAAATAGAATCATACCCGATCATCAATATCACAAAGTACCCGCCGCATCCAAACAGGCGTATAACGGCACCGCTCAAGGCATTCCTCCTATGCATATTTTGATTGACTTTCATCAGCTTCAGACTGCTTTTCTCACATTTTTGCATCATCAGACCGCCTGCATCATAAATCAGAATGGACTCCGCCTCTGTAATGAGCGGCTTGATGGCGGAGGTGCTCTCAGCCATAACCCTTTGAGACTCCTCCTTTAAGTTCGGCATCTCTTTCAGCACGATCTGATCATTCAGGAACAAATACGGTATCATAAGCAGCCATGTGATACAAAATAAAAGGAAGCTGCTTCTGCATATCAAAAAAGAGGACAGAATCGTGTTGATCACGGCTACCACCGCATGAGGGATGTTCAGAGGCCCATTCATCATCATACATGCTTCCTGAATATCACTGTTTAGCTTTGTGATCCATTCACCGCTGAAATGACTTTCTACCTGCTGATATGGCATGCTCATGATTTTTTGAATCATTGCTTTTTGAAGTCCGGCTTCTAATTTGACAGAAAAAGCCGCATAGATACTCCATATCGTTCCATTATAAAAAAACATCAGGGCACAGATCAAGCCATAGGTCATACATTCTGCAAACAGCCTGTCGGCGTCATTGGTTTCCAGACAATGAAACGTCGTCTTCATCAAATTTGCCAGCATCCATGTTCTGAGTGCATCAAACGGAGACCTTAACAGCAAAAGAAATACATACTTACGCAAACTGCCCATTCTCTTTATCAAACCGAATAAATCACTCATGAACAAGCTTCCCTCCCTCCAAACGATAAATCCGATAACTGCTGTCTAAGGTTTCCGGGTGGTGTGTGACATGAAGTACCGTCCTGCCATCCATCAGCCGACTCAGTGCCTTTAAGACAAGCTCTCCCGTATCCTGATCGAGCGCTGATGCCGGTTCATCCAGCAAAATGATCGGCGCATTTTTACAAAGGGCTCTGGCTATCTGAATCCGCTGTGCCTGCCCGCCTGACACCTGCCCTCCCCGCTCCCCGACGTTTGTGTCAAGACCATGCGGAAGGCTCTTGATCCAATCAGTCAGGCCCGCATTCTGACAGGCATCCCATATCCTGTTTTCCGGCATATCATGCCCGCAGGTAATATTCTCTCTGATAGACAGCGGGAAAAGGCTATGATGCTGCATCACCATTGCAACCTGCTCTCGGATTTTCTCAGGCAGGCTCTCCCCCGCTATGGCAACTTTTCCCTCATCCGCTTCATAAAGACCCGAGACGATTTTCAATATCGTGCTTTTGCCGCATCCGCTGTCTCCTACGATCCCGATGTGTTCCCCGAATTTCACTTTTAAAGATAGTTCCTTCAGTATCATCGTATTCTCATAGGAAAATGATATTTGGTCTAAATAAACTGCGTATGGATTCATAATCTCCCCTCCAATCTGCTGACCGATGCGCAAAATCGTCTGAAACCGGCATAAATCCCCGGCATATTCTGTAAGAATCCCGAAACATCCCCCGAAAGATTGATAAAGATATAAAAAATACCCATGCTGATCTCACCGCTTATCACCATGCGTCCGCCAAATCCCAACAGCAGCAGAAGCGGCACAAAGGAAAGCAGACCCGAAAAGGACATCAATCTTGCTGTAATCCGCTCTTTTCTGATATTTCGATTCTGCCATTCTGAAATTTTTTCATTCATCGAACCTTGAATCAACTCATGCGCATGATAGACCTGAATAACCGGAAACAGCTCTAAGAGGATACCCGTAAGTCCATTCATTTTCGCTTTGTTTTTCTGACACTGTTCCGTTAAGTTTTTAATGATCTTACCGGAAAAGTAACAGTAAAGCAGCAATGGAATCACCGGGAACAGGGTAAACAGCGTCAGCTTCCCGCTCTGACAGAACAAAAAGATACCGGTAACAGCAAATGCAGCAAATTGCTTCATAAAAGAAAAAAGATTTTCGTTTAAGTACGCGGAAATTTCTCTTAACTCATTTTGCATGGCTGACTGCTCCTCTCCGACATTACATTTTGAGAGAGTCAGAATATCACTTTGTAAATAAAACCTGCTATATCCCATGCGCATTTCATGCGCAAAAACTTCACAGGTATAAGAAGCCATATATGAGGCTGAAAATTCAATGACCGTGTGAAAAAGAATGATAAAAGCGGCCGTCATGAGAAGTTGCATTATGACCGTCTCCGCATCTTGAAAGCCGGCTGGCAGCACACTTCCAAGGCGGTCTATCACATCCGCCAAAAAGCGATTCCAATATAGATTTAATAACACCGATAAAATAGTGAATATAGATGCTGTTAAGAAAAGGATTTTGTGTGACCGAATGAGTTTTCTTATGATTCTCAAAATGATTCTCCTCCTATCGGGTTAGGCTTATAAAGAAAGCCTAACCCTTGTCCCAAGGACAATGTCAAGGAGAATCCTTTCAGAATCAAGAGATTTGCAACAGATTATCTTTTCTTTCGAATCGGAAAATATACCTCCGTCTCCCAATCTTCCGGCGAAGGTGAGTCAAACTGTGTTTTGATATAGAGCTCAAACGGCGCGCCCGCGATTTCGTAACCGTTCTCTATGATCCATGTCACAATTGCGCCATACGCCTCCGAGAGTGTGGAATATCCCCCATGATGAACGGTCGTCGCGCATTCGCAGGACGGAAGCACTGCGTCTGCCTTTTCCTCTTCCTTAATCTCAATAAAGACCTCAACATCCGAGGATTCATGGTTGAATTCCTCATCATGATACCTTGCGCCGTTTAATCCGGTCGGCGTGACGTGCTCCTTCGGTACACGCTCAAAAAGTGTACCGTAATACTTGCCGAATTCATCTACCCCCATCATGGCGCGTTTTGCCAGTACATTCATTACCGGCGACTGCTTGATCCCAATGGTATAGCCCTTCTGATAAGTCATAATATCACCTGTCCTTTCGAATACAGAAATGTGTGTCTGAAGCTCGTTCAGGATAATGGCCATTTCCTGCTGTTCACGCTTCAGTTTTTCCTTTTGCTGCCGCAGCGCATCTGAGAGCTCTTTCCGTTCCGAAATGGTAAGTAAATGTTGAATTTCTTCTAAAGAAAATCCATAACGCTTCAGGCGACCGATATAGTTCATCGTGTCAATCTGCTCTGTCCTGTAATAGCGGTAGCCCGTAACGCGGTCTACCTCTGCCGGCGCGAGCAGACCGATCTTATCATAATGGTGAAGCGTCTTGACGCTGACACAGCATATTCTGGAAAACTCTCCGATCTGCAACATGTTCTCTTACCCCTTTCGTGATGATCGATTCGAATCTTTAATCAGTTTACCTTCTGACCTAAGAGGAGGGTCAATACCTTTTTTTATTTTTTCTTTGCGTATGAAAAGGGCGCTCCCGAAACCGGAAGCGCCCATGATACGTCAGATCAATATCCGAAAGAATTTGCGTATNCAAATTCTTTGAAAGATTGGCGCATTTGCGCCAATCTTTTTTAGTGCGTTACAAAGAACATCACCGTAAACAGGATNGCGATCACCCATGTTCCCACCTTNATATCCTTTACCTTNCCGGTAAACAGTTTAATNAGGACATAAGAGATCAGNCCGAATGCGATACCNTAGCTGATATTGTAGGTCATCGGCATCATGGCAACNGCCATAAACGCCGGAACCGCAGACTCAATATCCGTCCAGTCNATCTCTCTGACACANTTTATCATCAGAATGCCGACATAGATGAGTGCCGCTGCCGTTGCAGAACCCGGAATCAGCTTCGCGATCGGGCTTAANAACATNGCGATAAAGAANAGCGCNCCNGTTGANATCGCCGCAAGACCGGTTCTGCCNCCCTCTGCCACACCTGCGGAGGACTCCACAAACGTGGTTACCGTCGANGTACCNCANACAGCGCCGCAGGTCGTTGCAACCGCATCCGCNAGCATTGCNTTATCCATGTTCGGAACCTCGCCCTCTTTGGTAAGAAGTCCGCCTCTTGCNCATGCGCCGTAGAGCGTNCCGAGCGTATCAAACATATCGACCATGCAGAANGCAAGCGCNGTCGTCGCGATCAGCACGATCAGTTCTAACGAGCTGTGATCCGCAAGATAACCGGANAAATCAAATCCCTCCGTGAAAANCTTNNAGAACGCCTGTGAAAAGAAATCGCCNAANGCACCGATCGGATTCATNCTGAAATTNGCGCCGAATCCNTCATAAAAACCGGAAATCGTNAAACCNAGTACATAATANACAACCGAACCGCCNAGNATNCCCCAAAGCACGGAACCTCTGATCTTTTTAATGGACATGACTGCGATCGCGATCAACGTAAAGATCGTGANCAANAGCGGCATAACCGTNGCCCATGTNGCNGTACCGTTAAATACATTGAAGCTGACAAGGTTCACACAGGTAGCTGCATCATTCACAACCAGTCCCGCATTCTGCAGTCCGATAAATGCGATAAACAGACCGATACCTGCCGGAATNGCGACGCGCACGCATTTCGGAATCGCCTCAAANATNTTCTTTCTAAGACCGGTNATCGTNAACACNATGAATACGATACCATCAAGAAGAACGAGCAGCAATGCATTTGCGTACGTTANGCCAAAGNNNAAGCATACCGTATACACGAAAAACGCATTTAATCCCATGCCGGATGCCTGTGCAAGAGGCAGATTCGCCAAAAGGCCGATCANAACCGTGCCGATGACAGCGGANATNGCNGTCGCAATATAGATTGCGTCAAAGGACACCGTNCCGAGATCNGCGAACATGCCGGGATTGACAAGCAGGATATACGCCATTGCCATNAAGGTCGTCAAACCCGCGAGCACTTCGGTCCGAACCGTGGAACCGTTCTCTTTCACTTTGAAAAATTTTTCCATTTGTTCTCTCCCTTTCCTATGTATGGTGGAATNTGATATGACATACCACAATATGTGGCAGTCATCCTACTCTCCTACCCTANCACATTCATTTTACTTGTGCAATCACTTTTCAAAAAATAATGAACTTTTTCTTAAAATTTTATAAATNGAAATGATACTGCATACCACAANCCCANATCAGATGATGATNCANACCATTTTCCCNTTGCTGTCATTGACGATCTGCTGCATCGTATCCTGAAGCTTTACCTGACTTTCCTCTCCNAGCATGGANATTTTGGATTGAATCCCATCCTCCACAAGCTGNTCCACCGTCTTGCCGAAAATGTTNGTATCCCAGATGCCGCCNTCNTTATCCGCCTCTGTTTTCATAAACTGCATCAAATCCTTCGCCTGCTCCTCCGTCCCNACGATCGGCGCGATCTCCGTTTCGATATTGGCNCGGATCAAATGTACGGACGGNCTCATCGCTTTCATCTTGACNCCGAANTTATTTCCGTGCCTTATGACCTCNGGNGCATCTAAGCTGATCTCCTCTTTCTCCGGCAGCACGACACCNTATCCGCACTGCTTCACNGCGCGCACCGCCTCGGCATANTTATCNTATTCTCTTTTGCGCGCCGCCATTTCTTTNAGCTTNGAAAGCAGCTCGTATTCGCCCGAAACGGATTCCTGCATGATCTCGCTGAGCATTTTATANTAGTANGCGTCATCCACGCCGATCTCATANGANGCCGANCCNNTNGANAGNTCCACNCCNTCATTNTTNAGCTTCTTTATGTANNCNCAGNNCTCTCTCTCCCCGTCCATANNCTCGCGAAGCTGNCGCATATTGCCGATCGGCATCGCAAGCTTNCGGATATANTCNATAATACCCGCTTTCATCTCATGATCATCGGAAAGCATCTCCACCCACTTCGGCATATAGAAGCGAAGCACCTTGATCGGGAACTCCAAGAGAATCTGTTCCATCAGGGAATGAATATCGCTCTTCTTCATCTGCTCCACATTCATCGGAAGCGCGCGCACCCCATAGCTTTCACTTAAGGAAGCTGCGGTCTGTTTTGCCTCCTCGCCGTAGGGCTTCGTCGTATTGACGATCACGATGAACGGCTTTCCGATCTGCTTCAATTCGCGTATCGTGCGTTCTTCCGCTTCCCGATAGCTCTCGCGCGGGATTTCTCCGAAACTGCCGTCCGTTGTGATCACGATTCCGATATTAGAGTGGTCGCGAATGACTTTTTCGGTTCCGATCTCCGCCGCCTGCGTAAACGGAATCTCGTAGTCAAACCACGGGGTATGTACCATCCGCTCCGCATCCTCCTCCATATGTCCGACAGCGCCCTCCACCATGTAGCCGACACAGTCGATCAGGCGCACCTTCATTTCCATGCTGCCGCCCATGTTGACCGAGACCGCCTGCTTGGGGATGAATTTCGGCTCTGTTGTCGTGATCGTTTTTCCTCCCGAGCTCTGCGGAAGCTCATCCATCGTGCGGACACGCTCGTTTTCATCTGTGATCATCGGCAGTACCAGTTCATCCATAAAATGCTTGATGAACGTGGACTTTCCTGTTCTCACGGGGCCGACAACGCCGATATAAAGCTCCCCGTTTGTCCTGCGGTTCATATCATCATAAATATCATAGGTATTCGTGCCGGAAGCACCCGTTCGATTCTCCATACAAAAACCTCCTGCAAATACTGGTTCATGTATATGCAGAAGGTTTGTTGGTTATACCTGTTTGCGTGCTGCTAAACTGCCCATGGCTTACACGAGAGAATCGCTTTAGCGATTCTTTTATGTGAGATTTAGAACTTCTTAGCAAAACGCCCATTGGCGTGAGCTTTAGAAGTTCTTCTCACATTGGTTCCCCGTAGAGCAGACCGCGGCTGCCTGTCGCAATGAAAAACCGTCCGAACGTCCGGCAGTCCCCGTCTATGCTATTGATCTCTCCGTACATCTGCTCCGGTGTATTGATGCGTTCCACGCTCCCCATCTCGTCAAAGGAACGGTAAAATCCATATTCTCCGTCGATCTCTCCACAGAAATAGATCGCTTTCTCATCGGTCAGATAATGACTTCCCTCATGATGCAGTCCGAGTCCCATACGATAGACAGCGTCTTTTTCCTTCGACAGCTTATGCAGACAGATCCGATCGTTTTCCGCCTCATAGCAGTATTTCCAAAGTCCATATTCTCCTAATGCGAGGTAGAATATCCCGACCTTTCCTGTGTCTCCCCGCACCTCGGTCTTATTCGCCGTATCAATGATGCCGAAATCCACTACCGGGAATTCCGCGGGAGTCTCGCACTGTAGGAAGCTTGCACCGCTGTCACGGCTCACATAGAGCTGTGATGCCTCCCCGAATCCATAAAACAGCGTACTGTCCACACGGTCAGAGAACACTTTCAGCTTCCCGTCCGTCACCTCATTTCCCGACAGATCATACACCTGCACCTTGAAAAAGCTTTTCCCTCCGTCATTGCTGGCAATCACGCCTCTGATCGGGAGGTCAATCCATTCGGCAACCGACCAGACAATGTTCTTGCAGTCGGGACTCATGGCAACCCAGCCCGAATTCACATTCGGCTTCTCAATCTGTGTAAGCTGTCCGTCCAGATATTCCGAAATACCGTACGGCATTTCAAGCCTCGTAAAACTCTTGCACTGATCTTCCGAAAAGATCAGACCACCCTTTGTTTTTCCTTTCCAGTTTCCGCGCGGCGTGACAATGACGCACTCGGGATGCTCATCCGAAAAATCTGCGTTAATACAGGTGATATAGCGGTTTCCGTCTTCGTCCGCAAACGAATTTTCACACGGTTTATTCATGTCCGTAAACGCAAAACCGCCCAGATCGCCGACAATATCAATACACTGTACGTCTCCGCCCGTCGGACTGTAGACATTTAAGTGCACTGTCTCCTCAATTCCCTCGCAGCAGTCACAAAAACTGCGGTTCGTGCTTTGCAGATTCTCCGTTTTGAAAACGCCCGTACCGGAGTTAAACCACAATTCATCCGGCCGAAACGGGTTGATTTTCACATCGCTCATCCAGTGTATCAGGGAATGCCCCCCGTTATATTCTTTTTTCATATAAGGCGTGTGGAAATGCAGATTGCCGACGTCTAAATCGTACAGTACAACCTGCCAGTTCTCACCGTAATCGTTTGAGAGATACAGTTTATCGCCGTTCCCTCGGCAGATCGTACTAAGCACCAGCAGCCCCGGCTTTGCCGCACAGCTTGAAATGCCGGAAAAGCCAAAGCGGTACTGCGGATGTCTGCGATCTGTTTTCCCGTCCGTCTCCGGATAGATCCGCTCATCGTCCAGTCCCGGATTGTTTTTGGAGAGCAAAACCGTATTGGCAGCGCTCGGCGTGATCTCCTCAAAAGTCGAAATGCGCCCGTCCTGTAAAAAATCATAGCGCACCACTCTTCCGCCGATCGTATCGCCCGAATCACAGCTATAGCCGTTTTCCACCACATAGGAATATTCGCCCGTATTCGCAAATGTCACATACAGATATTTTCCGTCATAATCGTAACGCTGCGCCACAAGTCCCGGAAATCTTGACTGCGGCAGCAAATATTCTTCCGGCTCAGGGAGCGGTTCAAAATGTTCTCCCCCGTCATAAGAAACGTACAGGGAATGCCCCCTCATCCCATTCTCCCTGCGTGTCGTCACGCCTGCCGTTCCGACAACGATACAGGTGTCCGCAGGATTTACCCACACAAAAGTCAGATACAGCTCGCCGCAGATGTCCGTCTGTTTCCAGCTCGTGCCAAGATCGTGGCTGATGAGCAGCCCGCCCTGCTGGCTTGCAAAATAAATCGTATTGCTGTCCTGCTCGGAAATCACCATGCGCAGTCCGGTCCCGCGTCCGTTTAAGTTGCCGTGCACCCTTGTCGGAATGCTCTTTTTCTCAAAATGTTCCCCATAATCGGAAGATATGGAAAGCACGCCGCTCGTGGTCCACTCCTCGTTTATCCCGCTCGCGATCAGCAGCCGCTCCGGTCTGTTCGGATCTAAGGCAAGCGCCGCCGGAAATGTCTCGTCAAGCGCATGCATGCTCACATGATCGATCAGGCTTTTCCATGTTTTTATCTTATAATCATAGCGATAGGTTCCCCCAATATCCGTACGGCAATATAAAATATCCGGCTTTTTCTTATGAAACACAAAGCCCGTCACATAACCGCCGCCGGGAATGGGAAGATTCCGGTACTCATAAGGAATGGTTCTCATATCGCTCATCGCTGCATCCTCCTGCTGCATGATTAATTCCTAATCATGGTAATTTTCTTTATTTTACAGTATTTGGATGAAAAATAATAGAGTCTATATCATAAAATTTAGCAAATCGAATCAAAATTTCGAAACATCATTCCAAACCAACATACCCATCAGTAAATCCTCTTGATATTTTGTCATAAACAAATGCACCACAATTGCAAGAAATTCCCATATAGCATAACACTCATCAAACAGACCAGCTATAATATTAAGGTATCAGTTTGGTTAAACCCCTTTTGTTGACCTAAAATCTCAACCCTGCCTTCCCACTTTTTACCAAGATTATAAAATCTTACAGAATCTTTGCTTTTATCAATGACTCTTTCAAGCGATTTTTTAATTTCAATCAATTGAGCTGGATCAATCAACATTTCAAAAACAGAGTTCTGAACGCGAACGCCATATTTTTCACATAACCTTGCAACTTTTCTAAGTCGTTTTTCTCCGTTCTCATTTGAAAAATCCACGTCGTATGTTATTAACATCATCATAAATTTATCTCCATAAGAAGGCCGGGTAAGCGTCAATATCTCCTCTCAAATGTTTGGACAAGAGCATTGCCTGGCAATACGGAATAAGTCCTATTGGTATTTTTTCATTCAAGTAGTAATGTTTTATTTCTTCTTTTTTACGTTTCTGCCATTTATCGATGATAATTCTTTTTGTAGCGTCTGATATCCTATATTCACCGTTACAATATACAATATCCTCGGACTTTATTTGCCTTAAGTTAATTAACGAAATCACCATTCTATCGCATAATGGAACTCTGAGTTCTTCCATCAAATCCAAAGCAAGTGACGGACGTCCCGGGCGAAGTGTATGCAAGTATCCTACTGCCGGATCAAATCCAACAGATTCCAGTGCGGATTGGACATCATTTTTAAGTAACATATAAATAAACGATAATACCGCATTAACACGGTTTTCAGGCGGTCTTCTACTTCTTTTTGAAAAGGCCATATCTTCATCATCTGTTTTTAACATTTCATCAAACACACTAAAATAGATACTTGCCGCAGAGCCTTCAATTCCTCTCATGCTGTCAATAGATTTTGTATCCATTAATGAACCATGTTCTTGTGAAATTAATTGTGCTGCTGCTTGAATTCTCTGCGCAGACCGAACATCGTTATCTCTCGAGTTCTTCAGTAGGAAATTTCGACTGTTTGCCAACTTACCGCTTAAAATATTCCTGACAATCTCTATTGATTGATCACTACCAATTAGCTCAATTTGTTTCTTTCTAAGTAACACATTACCATTAACAGGACCTTGAACTCTTCCGTAAAATTTCCCATTACTTGAATGAAAAGACATTCCAATTCCACGTTCTCCACAGTAGCCAATCAGCGGTGTTGAAATCGTCGTATTACACAGACATACAATTGATTCTATTGTATGCGCAGGGATTCTTGCGGCATTTTTTCCTTCTATTTTTACGGAAATTGTATCATTTTCGCAATGCAAATAACTTCCTTCTGTCATGATATACAATACATTATTTAATTTTCTCATGTCTCCTCCAAAAAGCAATGATAGACGCGATTCATATATTGAGATACTGAATAATTGATATCCGGCATACAGATACCTTTCAAAGAGCATTTCTTACACTTAGGAGCATACTCCTCATGTGGAATCATGCCAGATATAAGCATTTCTTGTAAGGCTTCAGCTGTCCTTTTTACTTTTTCCCGCTTATTATTATCGAAATCGACTTCACAACGTCTGTGGGAACTAATAAAAAATATCGCACCTTTTCGAATATTACAATTATATTTTTCCTCTAGACACATAGCCTGAGCACACAATTGCAGTTCATATTCTTCTTCGCTTCTCAGAGTTCCATGCTTATATTCAATAGGATAGAGTTGCCACTTTCCATTAGGCAAAAAAGGGAATTCGTAACCAT
This sequence comes from Lachnospiraceae bacterium, assembly GCA_014804425.1. Lineage (GTDB taxonomy): Bacteria > Bacillota > Clostridia > Lachnospirales > Lachnospiraceae > DLAJ01. Next base: position 1,801 of record JAAUZV010000013.1, on the reverse strand, counting down.
TCTCAGACCATATTCCTTCAATCGCATCACTTTTTCCCGACAAACACAGTTTGTCCGAGGTCAACGTCATATCAGTAATAACTACAATATCCCCTCTCTTCACATTTGATTGCTTATGAACGTTTTCGTGTTCGTTCCTCCCTTTTGCAGTATCAACACTTTCATTCCATTGCTGTTCCAACAAAAGCAGACCTGCCCTCCGTTTGCAATAATTATACTGAGATATGTATGACAACGGAATTAGATTATCGCTCATAATATGCTCCCTAGCTTTATACCATAATCATCTTAAGGAAAACACCCTCGGTAACAATTGGGCAAACAATTCTTTAATTGTATCATTAATCAAGATTTTTTCCTGAATTTAAGACCGGAAATCCGTTTCAGATTCCCGGTCTGCGACCTTACTCATGCTGTTCGTTCTTCTTTCAATTTTTTCACTTCTTCAAGAGACAATCCCACATATTCAGCAATTTTTTCAAGTGTCAACATTTCATCTGATAACATTCTTTTTGCAACCTCTTTCAAGGATTCATCTCTCATATCCTCCATTACCTTACACATTTCCTGCACTCCTTTCGGATCTTCCTTCAAATATCTTGTTCGCTCCGCCATCAGTTCAAAGTTCATAGCATCCGCTTGTGTACAGTTGAAATCATACATAAGCTTCCCTATTTCTGATTCTCCCCGATATTCACCATTCACATAAAGGATATGCTCTCCGTCCTCAAAGGAATTCCCCGTCACAAGATTAATTCTCTCAATCGGATAAACTGGTTCGCCTCTGCCATAAAAATCCCTTTCAAGAATAAAAATTGTATACGTATCCGGTAATTTCTTAAATTCCTGCCCTGAATGAAGGTTCTCAATATCCATCACGCTAGAATAGTATCTCGCCCTATGCGGGTCTGCTCCTTTATCACGTCGTTGAACCTCTATATTATATCTTTTCCCAATAGAATCTGTTCCATAAGCGTCTAAACAAACAGATCTGGCTCCTGCCAGCCTTTTTATATCTTTCTGTGTTTCACAGTCAGTAATGATCAAATCTTGCTTATTCATGATAATACGTAATACAAGCTCAACCAGTGGTATATTATCCTTGAAAAGACAACGCATAAAATCATCATCGATTGGTCGTAAGCCCCGTAAACGCTGTAAATCTTTCTGATGTTCTGCTACTTTCAAATTACGCATCAATTATTCCTTTCGTTCTCATATTCACATATTAGCATAAACCTTTTACTCTTTCAAGCCTAGCATCGCGTGGAGGGCGACTCTTGCCGGATCAGTGGATGCGCTTGAACGGTTAGTTTCAATTCACGCCCTCGCGTGGAGGGCGACAGATACGATAAGAGTTACAAACGAGAATATAGACGTTTCAATTCACGCCCTCGCGTGGAGGGCGACATGAAGCGTTGGCAAAAGCCGAGCTTGAAAAATATAGTTTCAATTCACGCCCTCGCGTGGAGGGCGACCCTGATTGTTCGGCAGGTTCTCCACTTCCTGTATCTGTTTCAATTCACGCCCTCGCGTGGAGGGCGACCCTTTCCGCGGTCATCAAATACCTTTCACGTTTGTTTCAATTCACGCCCTCGCGTGGAGGGCGACAGTGATCGGACGTAATGAGTATGTCTATTCTTGTGTTTCAATTCACGCCCTCGCGTGGAGGGCGACACAATTGTATCTTGGGGTGCGGGGTGGAGGAAAAACTGTTTCAATTCACGCCCTCGCGTGGAGGGCGACCGAGCGCTATACGAAGCAGTCCCATATGAAAGTTTCAATTCACGCCCTCGCGTGG
>JAAUZV010000012.1:317090-366776 GCA_014804425.1 Lachnospiraceae bacterium | reverse complement strand
ACTGCTGTCAGAAGGCAGCTATGAGCATACCACAAATGTATGAAAGATTAAACTCTACTTGTGCAAAAGTTAATTCCACCGCATAAGTGGGCGGTGGAATTAGCTTTTGAAATTATCACCGACGTTGTGTTTTACGAAAGAATATTGCATTCAGACAGCGTCGTGCAGTAAACTAAACAGAGGGGTACTTATGATGCTTGAACTGACTGAATATATCCACGCACAAGAGAAACAAGAAACATGCATGGCAAATAACAAGGTCTCGCCAACGGTAACCGTTATCCCGATATGTGAAAAACAAGAAGCGCGCAGGGCAAATATCTCACTGAGCGGATTGTTAGAAGCCTTTATCGGGAATTACTTTGTCTCCGGCGAAGGCGCATGGTACAAGGATTTTCATTGGCTCATCATCTACTATGATCCTGATATAGATTCCCATTATGAGGCAGTTGAAACGGTGCCCTCCAATATAGTGGCATACGTTTCATCCGATTATAGATGGGGCTTTGTATTGAGCAGCCATATCCAAAAGTTTCGTAAAGATACAGCGAATTACGGAATAGCCTGCATTCCTGTACCGGATTTTGAATGCGAACGGTTGCAATGCTCTCATACCGATTTATTGCCATGTGAATTTTCCAATATTCTTTGGCTCAATGATGATTTTATGTTTGATGAACATATTCCCTTTGACTATGACAGTTTTTCTTTGATTGATGAGGGTGTGCATTATCTGAATCCCAAACATTTTTCTGTCACACAACTGATCAGAATCATGAATGAGAGGAATGTAATGTAATGGAACTATATATCCAAACAAGAAATTCTGCCAACTGACTCTTCACGAAAACGGATTGAATCGGTTCCGTGAAGATGATATAATCAGAATGACAAGTCGGATTTAAGAAGGGAACAAAAGTGAGGACATTCGCATTTTATGTATCGATGATATCCTTTCATGGATAAATCGAATCGATCACCGGTGACACGTTCATTTTCAGTCAAATGACGCCGAATGAATTTTCGGTCTGCAAGGCGGAGAAGGGAGGCGATGCGGTGACATCGCCTCTCGCCGACAACGCAGCAGATGGAAATTCAGGCAAATCATTTGGCGATATGTGAACGTGTCAGTACACTTGGATTGGGAGGTTTATGCAAATGAGGAAAAGAATTCTGCCGTCAGTGATAGGAATCTTGATTCTTTGCCTGCTTACAGCCTGTCATGGCGGCCGCTCACTTCAGGAAAAAATATCCGATGCGTGCGGCGTCGATATCAGCAGCGGAACCATTGTTACAAATAGCAATTCCCATGGCGGATTTCACGGTGATGGACAGCTTTTCGCATCCGTAAAATTTACTGACAACCGCATCGCAGAGGAGTTATCAGAAGATGCCGCATGGCATCCCCTGCCATTATCTAAAACGCTCACAACACTCGTCTATGGAACGCAAACCGCAGACAGCCAGAACGGCCCCTATCTGAAAGACGCAACCGGCGCCGCTCTATTTCCTGAGATTCAGCATGGATACTATTATTTCATAGACAGACAGTCGGAGCAGCCCACAGGCAGTACAGGCAGGCATGATGACACCGGTATCTTGGACCGGTATTCATTCAATTTCACGATCGTCATATACGACACGGACACTAATACCTTATATTATGCGGAACTCGATACTTAAGCCGGGAAGCGGAGGTTCCTCATACAAATTCAATGGAAACCATGTCGTCCCAAAGAAACTCCGCTTTTTTCCTGATCGCAGACTCTCCGTCCTCTCCAACGCAGGCAAACAACATCACCTGCAGCTTTCGGTTTTTCTTTTTCCATTTCCCGACCACCTTCCCATTCAGCATCACCGCAGGCATCACGATTCCGGCGAGATTAAAAATGGACCGCATATGTTCTGGCTCCAAATACAGGCTTTCCTTTTTTTCATACCCGAGCATGAGCTGGTCAAATCCCGCAAGAAATAAGCATTGGGGCATATCGTCCGTGTAGGATTTCCCGTTTTCGATATAATAATAGGTTCCGCCGCCGCATTCAACGGTTGTTACCGGAAGTGCGGAAAGCCACTTTTTTACCTGTGCGGCGGATACATGAAAAAAGTACATGGCGTCATGGATTGTCGCCGGAGCGATATTCGTAAAATATCTTCTCGCCATCTCAAGCTCCGCTTCCTCCTGCGGGATGGGCGTAAACGCAGGCGATAAACAGTATGCTTTTTTCTCCTGAACCACATAGTTCATAAAGCCCCGCTCACAAAGCTCGCGAATGCCGCCGCCCCATTGGTCGAACATGCTGCCATCTTCTGCTTCCGTCATGCCGTTTTCCCGGCAAATGACCTTCAACTCGTCCCTTGTATGCGCTTCTTCTTTGAGCGCTTCCAGAATCACTTCCGATAAGTATTTCTGCCGCTCGGGCGTCAATGCCCACACCTCTCTTTGATTCCAAAAGGATTTTCCGCTCCATTCATTCCGCCTGTAGTTTTTTCCGTTATCACAATGAAGAAACAGCCCTAAATCGTCTTCGGCAAAAACATGGACCGTTCCCCTTATCGTCCAGTTTTTAACAAGACCGGTTTTCACGTTGGATTCCACGTAATCATTACAGCGGATCTTTAGCGAATGCATCGCATTTACCATAAACTGTGACTGAATGCCGCATAAGTCGCGAACCACTGTCAGCTTATCTGACGGAACGATCAGATATTGGTTGGTCAGTTGACGTATTTTGAGCTCGTCTACCGTCATGATGATCCTCCCGTAACAAGCGAAAAAAATCTGCTTCAATAAGAACAACTTCCTAAATATATAGAAGTAATCTTCATTATTATAGTATATCGACCGTTATTTTATCAGTACCTTCCACTCACCGTCTTCGAGCACATACTGAAATTCTGACAATTGGTCGTCCGTCATTACTTGAAGCAGCTCGTGAAAGTCATTTACTAAATTCACATTTAATAATTCATCTTTTTTGACCCAATGCATTTCTCCCTCTTCCGAAGATCGGAGTTCTCCCTCAAATGTATCCGCCAAAAAAAGAAAAACAAGATACCTCCCATGATCTATCGGGAATTGTTTCATTCCGCAAAGCTTCGGATGGATAACGGTCAAGCCCGTTTCCTCCTGCATCTCACGGACAACCGCGTCCACAATGGACTCTTCGGGTTCCACATGCCCGCCCGGCAGGGTGTAACCTTTCCAGTCCTTTTTGATCCGATCCTGCAAAAGGTATGCATCTTCCCTATGTATCAAACATAACACTGTTAATTCCACTTCTTCCGTTCGTGCCATCGGACGATTCCTTTTTATCCTTTCCTGATCTATACTACAGGCCGAAGCCTTCCGCTCACCCCGCAGTCTTATTCTTTCTCATCAAGCTTCATCGTCAGAGCAATCCGCTTTTTCACCGTATCTACCTCCAACACCTTCACATCCACAATGTCCCCGACACTGACCGCCTCCAGCGGATGTTTGATAAAGCGCTGCGTGATGCGTGAGATATGCACCAGTCCGTCCTGATGCACGCCGATGTCCACAAACGCGCCAAAATCAACAATATTGCGCACGGTTCCTTTCAGGACCATGCCCGGCTTTAAGTCCTTCATATCTAATACGTCGCTCCGCAAAATCGGCGCCGGCATGCTCTCGCGCGGATCGCGGGAGGGCTTCTCCAATTCCGCTACAATATCTTTTAAAGTAATCTCGCCGATTCCCAGCTCTGCGGCAAGTGCGGCCGGATCGGATATTTTCGCCGCAAGGACACTTCCGCTTCTCTGTCCTTTCGCCTGATCTGTGCCACGACTCTTGTCCGAACGTTTTCCTGTGCCGTTATCTGAGCGCTCCGCTGTCAACGTCATTCCGCCCATCGCGGCGGCAAGCGCCTTCCCCATCGCCGTGTTCGTATTACGAATCACAATCTGTCCGCCTCTTCCGCGTCCATTCCGTAACGTCTGTTCTTTTTTGTCTCCGCCCTTTGCCGCGTTTTGTGCGCCTGCCTGCGCGCCCTGCTGATCCTGCCCATTCTGTGCGCCTCCGGTGCCCTGCTTCTTTCCCGCCTGCTTCCATGCGGTACGCACATCCTCCATCGTCAGACCAAGCTGCTTCATGAGTTTTCCTGCCGCCTCATAAGATTCGGGATGCACGCTCGTCGCATCCAAAGCATTTTCACCGTCATGAATCCGCAAAAATCCCGCGCACTGCTCATACGCCTTCGGTCCTAACTTTGCCACATCAAGAAGCTGTTTTCTGTTTACAAAACGCCCGTTTTTTTCTCGATAATCCACGATATTCTTCGCGATCGCCTTGCTGATGCCCGAAATATACTCCAACAGCGCCGCGGATGCCGTGTTTAAGTCCACACCGACCTTGTTCACACAGTCCTCCACGACGGCATGAAGCGCATCTCCCAGCTTCTTTTGATTCATGTCATGCTGGTACTGCCCGACGCCGATCGCTTTCGGCTCGATNTTCACCAGCTCCGCAAGCGGNTCCTGTAANCGCCTTGCGATCGANGCNGCGCTTCTTTGTCCGACATCAAACTGCGGAAATTCTTCCGTTGCCAGCTTGCTCGCNGAATAGACNGACGCNCCCGCCTCATTCACGATCACATATTTCANCGGCCGNTTNATTTCCTTGATCAGCTCCACGATCACCTGCTCGGATTCGCGTGATGCCGTACCATTTCCNACNGATATTAAATCNATNTTATATTTTTGNATTAATTTCTTTAANTCCNCNTTTGCCTCNGCCACNTTNTTTTGNGGNGCNGTCGGATAAATGACCTTCGTATCCAAAACCTTTCCCGTCGCATCGACGACCGCCAGCTTACAGCCNGTCCGAAANGCCGGATCCCANCCNAGCACGACCTTTCCGGTNATCGGNGGCTGCATCAGNAGCTGCTCTAANTTNTTACCGAACACACCGATCGCGCCATCCTCCGCTTTTTCCGTCAGTTCATTCCTTATCTCTCTTTCGATAGCAGGTGCTATTAATCTGTCATAGCTGTCTTCTATGACTTCCTGCAAAACAGGCGTCGTCACNGGATTNTCNTTCTCAATGACCTGCTTTTCCAGATAGCGCANNATCCGTTCTCTCGGCGCGCGGACACTGACGGTCAGAACTTTTTCATTCTCGCCGCGGTTTAAGGCAAGGATTCTGTGTCCGGCTGCTTTTTTNACCGCCTCCTCATACTGATAGTACATCTCATAGACGCTNTGCTGCTTNTCNTCCTTCGCCGTCGATACCAGCACGCCCTCGTCTACNGTCGCCTCTCTGATATAGGTGCGATAATCCGCTTCGTCGGAAATCTGCTCCGCNATAATGTCTTTTGCGCCCTGCANNGCCTCCGCCGCGTCCGCNACNCCCTTTTCCTCACTGATATANCTNGCTGCNGCTTCCTCTAAGCTTCCGGNATAGTCCTGCNCCATCAANAGNGACGCNAGCGGCTCTAACCCCTTTTCCTTTGCCACGCTNGCNCTTGTCTTACGTTTGGGNCGNTACGGGCGGTANAGATCCTCGATCGCNACAAGTGTCTGCGCCTCAAGNATTTTATTTTTCAGNTCGTCGGTCAGCTTCCCCTGCTCCTCGATACTGCCGATGACCTGTGTCTTTTTTTCCTCCAGATTCCGCAGATAGGAGAGACGCTCATCCAAATTGCGCAGCATTTCATCGTTCAGCGAGCCGGTCGCCTCCTTGCGGTAACGCGAAATGAACGGTATGGTGTTGCCCTCGTCGATCAGCTTGACCGCCGCCTCCACCTGCCATTTTTCCACACCCAGTTCTTCCCTCAGTTTTGCTATGATGTCCATTGTCCTGCCATACTCCTTTCCGCAAATTCTGANACGTTCCGCTTTGCGGAACCTTTTTTTCATCATACATCGTTTTCAGCACATCCGGAAGAATTGCAAAGAATGTAAAACTTTCTTTTGAATGTGCAGCATTCTTTTGCAATNCTTCGAAAAGATTTTCGCTCTGCGAAACTCTTTTTATGATAGCATGTCCTTCCCAAAAATGCCAGTCCCCGCCGCTCGGTTTCAGCGAAAGTATCCGACCGGAATCTTTTGCTCACAAGAAAAAATGATTTGTCTTTGTCATGCAGGCGTGCTAAAATAGAATAAAAACGATCACGTTAGCAAAACTTACCAAAATGGAGCGAAACTATGGATTACGGCAATCAGAATCAGGGCGATGCACCCATGCATTATCAGTTTGAACAATCCACACCGCCGCGCAACGGTATGGTGACAGCCGCCTCTGTTTTAGGTCTTGCGACCATTGTGACAACGATCCTGTGTACGGTGTATATTCCCTTTATTACCGGATCTTTGGCAATCCTGTTTGCTCTCCTTTCCAAGGGAAACAGCGATCGGATGAATCCCAGCGCAACGACCGGCGTTACATCCGCCGTTGTCGGACTGATCATGAATGTCATACTTATCATTACCGCGATCGTGCTTTATTTTACAAATCCCACGATCAAGGAACAGGCTGACAAACTGTTTGAGCAGCGCTACGGCATAACGATCGAGGAATGGTTTTGGGAAGGTCCTACGACTGAAAATGAAACGTATTTATAGAACGGAAAGAAAGGCAGGCGCATCATTATGAGTATCGGTGGCATTGGCGGCGTATCAAACGTCAGCAGTTATCTTAAGAATCCCGGAGAATCTACCGTTAAGCAGCCCGGACGCAAGTCCTCTCCCGCTGAATGCGAGACCTGTAAGGAGCGGAAATATCAGGACGGCTCGGATGAAATGGTTTCTTTTAAGTCCGCTTCGCACATTTCTCCCGAAGCCTCCGCTTCCCGTGTACGGGCGCATGAGCAGGAGCATGTCTCTAACGCTTATAAGGAAGCTGCACAGAAAAACGGCGAGGTATTGCAGGCAAGCGTCTCTCTCAAGACCGCCATCTGTCCCGAGTGCGGACGCAGCTATGTTGCCGGCGGCGAGACGACCACACAGATCAAATATTACAACGAGGAAAATCCCTATCAGCAGGATAAAAAAGCAACGGACAGTCTTCTCTATACCGGCATGAATGTGGATCTTGCTTGCTAAAAAAGAACGCTATGCGTTCTTTGCGAGATTTTGCTTGCGCAAAACTCGCATACATGCAAATTCTTCCGAACTGTAGTATTTTCTATTTATAACATTTGAGGAACCTAAATTTAATGAATATGACTAAGACCTCCGCCGAGCTGAAGGCATCCGCCAAGGCGCAGCTGCTCGGCAATTACGGAAAAATGATCAGCGCCTTTCTTTTGATGGAATGCAGCTGTGGGTTTATTCTTTATTTAGCGGGCGATTTATTATCCGTGCTCACGATTTCCAATCAAATTCTTTACTATGTCATTGAAATATTGGTCTATCTGCTGCTTGGTGTGTTCATGCTGGGACAGGCAAAACTGTATATGAATTTTGTGACCGGACGCCCGTTTTCCCTAAACGATCTTCTCTATGGTTTTCGCTCCCGCTCCGAGCTTGGCATCAAGATCATGCTTTTTTATATCGGCATTGTCTTTCTATGCATGATTCCATATATTATCGCGCTTTCGGTCTATGTATCCGTCGGCTCCATCCATCTGTTCCCGCTGATATCCGCTCTTTTGGTTGGCGGCATAATCGTCGCGTGTATTCTGATTTTGCCGCTTTCCCAGTGTTATTACATTGCGCTTGATTTTCCCGATTATCGTTTTGGACAGGTATGCGCAATGAGCCGACGTGTCATGAAAGGGCAAAAAGCGCGGCTTTTCTATCTCTATGTCAGCTTCGTTCCGCTCGGACTGTTGTCGGTCCTCAGTTTCGGACTCGGTCTTCTGTGGTTGTATCCGTATATGCAGTGCACGCTGACGAATTTTTATTTTGATCTGATGGATTACCACACGAAGCAGTACGCATAAAAGCTGCATCGACGGGGTTTTGGAATCGACTTGCATGGAAATGCACCCGACTCTGAACCGTTACAAGTAAATTCATGGGGAGCACTGCATTTTATGAATGAAAATTATGAAGAATACAAAAAGAATTTTTCTCGTGACCAAAAGAAGCGCGATGATCTGCACAGTGGGAAATGGCAGCTTTTGCTTGGTTTGGCTTTTTTAATATATACGCTGTTTATCCTTCCGTTCCACGCGGACAATGTGCGGGATCTGCGCGGAGACGAGGTAAAAGCCGGAAAAATTTTTTATCCCCTAAAGGTTTATTACATAGAGAATCTGCAGATTTTGCGTGCCAAAACAGATGCCGACGATGACCAACTATATTGCATTGCAAAATTTCTCGATTGTGACCAAAACGAATGGATTATCTCGTTTACTCCCGGCAAGAATGAGCGGCTGGTGCAAGACATTAGACTAGCAGATCGATTCGACAGGGAGCTCAATTTGACGGTGAGCGGATACTTTCACCTGAAACCTTTGGAGGAGTTCCCTTCCCAAGCGGACTCTTTCTTTACCGTGTACGGCGCTTCATACGCGAATGCCGATGGTTCCAATATGCTAAGCGTGAATGCGGAATACCTGTGTGACAGACGCGACAACTATACGCTGAAGCTGCTTCTGCAACCCGGCATTCCATTCGGCAGCCTTGTAACCGGGCTGGTCAGCGTCATAATGGGCGGGTTTTTATTAATCAAAAACCGCTCCCGTAAAGAAAACTGAGAAAACATTCATCTTATAAAGAAAGGCGGAACAACCTATGATCGCATCCACAGAACACAAGCTCTATCAGAAAACGCTGAAAAAGGGAAACGGAAGCATCTTAAAATGCATTCGCATTGACAAGGGCGGCGGAAAAGGTCTGATCGCCGGGGCAATCGTTCTTTTGATCTTTACAGTCCCCATTTCCATTCTCTGCTTGGTGTCAGATCCTGATTTCGTCATGGCGGCTGTCATATCAGCACCCGGTCTTTTACTCCTTGTACTGGGAATCGTTCTAAAGAATAAGCGAACAGCCTCGTGGATCTCGTATTATCAGGAACAGACCGGTTTCTCGGAAGGAGAACTGCAGCAGGCCGACCGCGAGCTGGCTTCTCCGTCCACTACCATTGTGACCTGCAGATTTCCAAACACCACAAAGGACACCTACGTTGCCGGCTTTTTCACAGATCATTATGTGGTCATAAACGGGGTCTCGCCCTATGTACGGCGTCTGGAGGACATTATCGCGGTCGCGTTCTCCGACAGCACGGATATCTGGTGCATGGCGTTTTTAACTGTACAGGACAAGGAAGCGCTGGCGGTAAATCTCGTCACGGAAACCAGCAGAAAAGTAACGCTTGCCAATGAGATCATGCAGGAGCTGTCCCGCCGCAATCCCAAAATTCTCTGCGGTCAGGAAATTGTCTGCGACGGCAGGCAATACATATTAGAGCGTGACGGCGCACAACTCCTGCGCTTATATCAGGAAGGACGCACGCTCGAGCTTGCAAGATGACAAACACGGGCACAATGCATACTTATCACCAAAAGAATTCGCCTCGCGGATTCTTTGAAAGGAACGGTTAGTTCTGATAGGAACTAACGTTCCTTTTTTAGTCCGGCAGATCCTCCGTCACGGCAACACTACCGCCGACGCTCTTCCATTTCAGATACGCATTGATAAACGGGTCAAGCGCACCGTCCATCACGGCGTCCACATTGCCGGACTCCTCGCCCGTGCGCAGATCCTTCACCATCTTATACGGCTGCATGACATAGGAACGGATCTGATTACCCCAGCCGATCTCCGTCACATTGCCGCGAATATCGGAGAGCTTATCCGCATTCTCCTCTTTCTTGAGCATGTACAGCTTTGCCTTGAGCATCTGCATCGCCTTGTCTTTATTCTGAAACTGCGAGCGCTCATTCTGGCATGTCACCACGATACCGGTCGGGAAATGCGTGATCCGGATCGCAGAGGACGTCTTATTGATATGCTGTCCGCCCGCGCCGCTGCTTCGGTAGGTATCGATCCGAATATCCTCGTCCCGGATCTCCACGTCGAGATCTTCCTCAATATCGGGCATGACATCCAAGGATACAAAGGAAGTCTGCCGCTTGCCCTGCGCATTAAACGGGCTGATACGCACAAGCCTGTGTACGCCCTTCTCCGACTTTAAGTAACCGTAGGCGTTCTCTCCGTTTACCTGAAACGTCACGGACTTGATTCCCGCCTCATCGCCGTCTAAATAGTCGAGTACCTCGACCGCAAACCCTCGTTTTTCTGCCCAGCGCGTATACATGCGGTAAAGCATGCTGCACCAGTCGCAGCTCTCCGTACCGCCCGCGCCCGCATTGAGTTTTAGGATCGCGTTGTACTTATCATACTCCTCCGACAAGAGCGTGCTGATGCGGAGCTTCTCGAACACTTCCTGAAAAGAAGCATATTCCTCCATCACTTCCGGCACCAGGCTTTCGTCGTTCTCCTCGTTCGCCATCTCAATGAGCGTCAGAATATCATCTTTTTGCGTCTCCAGCTCATGGAACTGCGAGACGGTATCCTTCATGTTTTTTAATTCTTTCATCTTTTGGTTCGAGCGCTCGGGATTATCCCAGAAGGACGGCTCCTCCATCTCGCGCTCTAATTCTTCGATCCGCTTTGCCTTATTTGCTAAGTCAAAGTGAATCCCTCACTTCCGCTAAAGGTGTTTCATATGCCTGCAGCTCTAAGCGCAGGTTGTCTAATTCTACCACTTAACGTCACCCTCTTTCTTTTTTCTTTCCATGCTAATGCTCCATGCTGCCAACACCAAAGCGAACAAGTTCGCTTTGCGAATTTGGGCGTCAGCACAAATTTGCCGTGTTAAGTTTTAGATTTTCTTAGGCGGCGTTTTTAAGACGCCTTAGAAAATCGCTTCACACTATTTCCTTCCGCAGCAGTTCTTATATTTCTTGCCGCTTCCGCACGGACACGGATCGTTCGGATAAATCTTGGCGTTCGCGCGTCTGACCGGTCCTTTTTGCAGGGAATCATCTTTGTTCGTGCCTGTTACCTTCGCAACCTGCTCACGCTCCACCTTCTGTTCGATGCGGACATGGAACAGCATGCGTATGGTCTCCTCCTTGATGTTCTCCGTCATCGCGTCGAACATCTCATAGGCGTTCATCTTATATTCTACAAGCGGATCGCGCTGTCCGTAAGCCGCAAGCCCCGCTCCCTGACGAAGCTGGTCCATATCGTCGATATGATCCATCCATTTGCGGTCGATCGCTTTCAGCAAAACGACGCGCTCGATCTCGCGGATTGCCTCAGGCTCGGGGAACTCCGCCTCCTTGCTCTCATAGAGTCTCACCGCCTCTTCCTTGAGCTGCTGCTTTAAGCCGTTTTTCGTGCGGTTCTCCACACGGCCTAAGATCACCGGCTCGATCGGCACATTGCCGAGCAGCACAGAATTTAATTCCGTCAGATTCCACTCCTCCGGCTCCGCATCGTCGCCGATCACCATATCGACGGCATTTTCTACAAGGTCGGTGATCATTTTGTAAATAACGTCCCGCATGCTCTCGCCGTCAAGCACGCGCCGCCTCTCGGCATATATGATCTCACGCTGCTCGTTGTTGACCTGATCGTATTCCAACAGATTCTTACGAATTCCAAAGTTGTTGCTCTCAATCTTTTTCTGTGCGTTTTCGATTGCCTTCGAGAGCATCTTATGCTCGATCTCCTGCCCTTCCGGGATGCCTAATGCGTTAAACATGCTGATCAGACGCTCGGAACCGAACAGCCGCATAACATCGTCCTCAAGAGAGATGTAGAATTTCGATTCACCCGGATCGCCCTGACGGCCGCTTCGTCCGCGGAGCTGGTTATCAATTCGTCTCGACTCATGCCGCTCCGTACCGATGATCTTTAATCCGCCTGCTGCCTTTGCCTCGTCATCCAGCTTAATATCCGTACCACGGCCCGCCATGTTCGTTGCGATCGTGACGGCTCCGTGCAGACCCGCATCTGCGACGATCTCCGCCTCCATCTCATGGAATTTTGCATTCAGAACCTTATGCGGGATGCCGCGCTTCGTCAGCATCATGCTGATGACCTCGGACGAATCAATGTTGATCGTACCGACCAGCACCGGCTGTCCTTTTTCATGCGCCTCCGCGACCGCATCGCAGATCGCGTTCAGCTTCTCACGTTTTGTCTTATAAACGGCGTCCTGTAAATCCTCACGGATGACCGGGCGGTTCGTCGGGATCTCAATGACGTCCATCCCATAAATATCACGGAACTCCTTCTCCTCAGTGAGCGCCGTACCCGTCATGCCTGCTTTTTTATCAAATTTATTAAAGAAATTCTGGAATGTGATCGTGGCAAGCGTCTTGCTCTCCCGCTTTACTTTCACATGCTCTTTTGCCTCGATCGCCTGATGCAGACCGTCGGAATAACGGCGCCCCGGCATGATACGTCCCGTAAATTCATCGACAATGAGCACCTGATCGTCCTTCACAACATAATCCTGATCGCGGTGCATGAGGTTATGCGCACGCAGCGCAAGAATAATATTATGCTGGATTTCCAGATTTTCGGGGTCCGCAAGGTTCTCTATATGGAAGAACTGCTCCACCCTGCTGACGCCGCGCTCGGTCAGATTCACGACCTTATCTTTTTCGTTGACAATAAAGTCGCCCGTTTCCTCTCTCTCCACGCCCATGATGGCGTCCATCTTGGAAAGCTCCTCCATATCCTCGCCGCGCTCGAGCTGGCGTGCAAGAATATCACAGGCATCATAGAGTGAAGTGGACTTTCCGCTCTGCCCGGAAATGATGAGCGGCGTCCGCGCCTCATCCACGAGCACGGAGTCAACCTCATCGACGATCGCATAGTGCAGATCGCGGAGCACGAGCTGTTCTTTATAAATGACCATGTTATCACGAAGATAATCAAAGCCAAGCTCATTATTTGTCACATAGGTAATGTCGCAGGCGTATGCCTCCCTGCGCTCATCGGGTTTCATGGAGTTTAGGACAACACCCACTTTTAACCCAAGGAACTCATGCACCTGTCCCATCCACTCAGCGTCACGTTTTGCCAGATAATCATTGACCGTAACGACGTGAACGCCTTTTCCCTCCAACGCATTCAGATAGGAAGGAAGCGTTGCGACCAGCGTCTTTCCTTCACCGGTACGCATCTCGGCGATACGTCCCTGATGCATGACGATCCCGCCGATCAGCTGCACCCTGTAATGCTCCATATTTAAGACGCGCCGCGCCGCCTCGCGGACCGTGGCGAACGCCTCGGGCAGCACGGAATCCAACGACTCCCCATCCTGCTGTACCCGTTTCTTATATTCGTTTGTTTTCTCGCGCAGCTCGTCATCCGAAAGCTCCATCATGGACGGCCGAAGCTCCTCAATCCGATCTACCAGCGGCATAATGCGCTTTAATTCCCGCTCACTATGCGTACCAAACACTTTCTGTATCAAACCCATATCGGTTAACCTGTCCTTTCTGACAAACCTAATGCCTATTGTAACAGATTCCTTATTTTTATTCAACCCAAGGCATATGAACATTCTATGAACGAAATGACACACTCCGGCGTACTGATTTTTTTGTAAAAACGCGGTCAAATCGTTATTTTTTGGCTCACCCTCACCTTGACCTTTGTCCGTCGTGGTGCTATATTTGAGGTAAAAAAAGACAAAGAGTGAGGTATGGAACAAATGAGTAAAAGTTTTGACGATTTATTATCCAAAGTATCCACTTGCAGTAAAAAACGTCTGTCCGTTGCCGTAGCACAGGATCTGGCGGTTTTGGAAGCCGTTAAGGCGGCAAAGGAGCGGGGCATTGCAGATGCGATCCTTGTCGGCGACGAGGCAAAAATCCGCGAGATCGGCGCTTCCCTTAACATGAATATGGACGACTATGAGATCATCAATGAACCGGATACGGTGACCGCTTCTTTAACTGCGGTAAAGCAGGTTCATGAGGGACGGGCTGATATGTACATGAAGGGTCTGCTCGATACAAAGACTTTCTTAAAGAGCGTCCTTGACAAAGAGGTCGGACTCCGTACGGGAGCAGCGCTTTCCCATGTATGCGTGTTCGAGATCCCCGGCATTCCCCGGCTTCTCTTTTTAACCGATGTAGCGTTTATCCCGTATCCGACGCTGGAGGATAAAAAGGTTATCATCAAGTACGCGGTGGAAGTCGCAAATGCCTGCGGTATCGACTGTCCGAAGGTTGCGCCGCTTGCCGCCGTAGAGCTTGTCAATCCGAAAATGCCGACGACGGTGGAAGCTGCGGAGCTTACCCGTTTAAACGACGAGGGCGAGATCACCGGCTGCATCGTTGACGGTCCGCTTTCCTTTGACATTGCCATCGACATAAACGCCGCCATCGAAAAGAACGCGCAGAACCGCAAGGTCGCGGGCGACGCGGATATTCTTCTTTTCCCTGACATCCATGCGGGCAATCTGGTTTATAAATCACTGGTGCATCTTGTTCCCGGCATTAAGAACGGTAACATTTTGACCGGCACAAAGGCTCCGGTCATCTTAACCTCCCGCTCCGACACCTGCGAGACGAAGGTCAATTCCATCGCGCTTGCGGCGGTCATGGCAGAGCAGATGCAAAAATAAAGAAAGGAAAGGTATTCCTATGGCAGTGAAAAGTTTGATCATCAATCCCGGCTCTACGTCAACCAAGATCGGCGTATTTGAGGACGAGACGCTTCTTTTTGACGAGACGCTGCGCCACCCCACGGAGGAGATCGCACAGTATGCCTCCATCATCGATCAGAAGGATTTTCGTAAGAACATTATCACGAAATTCCTTGCGGATAAGGGCTTTGATATGAAATCCCTTCAAGTCGTTGTCGGACGCGGCGGTCTGTTAAATCCGATTCCGAGCGGTACCTATACCGTTACTGATAAGCTTTTGGAAGATTTGAAAATAGGCGTGCAGGGACAGCACGCGGGCAACCTCGGCGGTATTTTGGCACGTGAAATCGGCGATTCGCTCGGTATTCCCGCCTATATCGTTGACCCCATCGTCGTAGACGAACTGATGCCGGAAGCCAGAATTTCAGGCTGTCCCGAGCTTCCCAGAACGAGCATTTTCCACGCGCTGAACCAGAAAGCGGTTGCCAAGCGTTACGCAAAGGAAACCGGAAAAGCTTATGATTCCTTAAATCTCATTGTCGTTCACATGGGCGGCGGCGTTTCTGTCGGCGCACATCGAAACGGTAAGGTCATCGACGTATTTAACGCGCTTGACGGAGATGGCGCGTTTTCTCCCGAGCGTTCCGGCGCGGTTCCTGTCGGCGCTCTGGTAAAGCTTTGCTTCAGCGGTCTGTCTGAAAAAGAAGTTTACAAAAAGCTGGTCGGAAACGGCGGCTTTAACGCGTATCTCGGCACCAATGATATGCGTGATGTGGAAAAGCTCTGCGATAACGGCGACGAGAACGCTATTTTGCTCCGCAGCGCGTTCTGCTTACAGATTTCCAAAAACATTGGCGCGATGGCTGCCGCGCTTGAGGGCAAGGTAGATCAGATCATCATGACGGGCGGCATCGCTTATGACAGCTATGTCGTGGACAGCCTGAAGGCACACACAGGCTTCATTGCCCCTATCACGGTTTATCCCGGCGAGGATGAGCTTTTAGCGCTCGCGCAGGGCGGGCTCCGCGTGATGACAGGAGAGGAAAAGGCACTGGAGTACTAAAAAAAGAACGCAAAAGAATGCAGGGCATTCTTTTGCGTTCTTTCAAAGAATCGCTTTTGCGATTCTTCTGGGACTAAGGAATTTCCTAGTATTTTAATATAAAGAAGCGGTGTACTAAAAATGCACGCCGCTTCTTTTATTAAAATCATCCCTCAAATTTGAACCTGCATCATCTTGAGATCATTCCAATTTGTTTTGTAAACTCCGCAACGCTTTCCGCTTTCGCCGCCAGCTTCAACCATGCACGGAGCGTTTCTGTATCCCGCTGAGATGTGATCTGCTCCTTCAATGCAGGCGGTATCTCGCCTAAATCGTTAAGCAGGTCTAAAATAGCATTTATTTTCCCTTGGGTTATGCCCTCGGCAACACCTTCTTCCCGTATCCGTTCTTCAATCTCAAAGCTTTTCATATAGGCAAGCCCTACCTTTCCGTCCTAGGAACGTTTTTTGTTCCTTTTTGACTGCCGTTACCATCTCAAAGAATATATGCTTTGTGCTGATTATACAAATACTTGTTTCATACGTCAAGATTTTTTGTATAAACACACAAAATAATTAATTTTAGATCTAATTTTGCAAAGCATCAAAAAAANANACGGGCTATATTGTATAGAGCNGATTACTCCTTTCCCTAATACAATATGCCCGCCTGCCTCACTCCACTTTGGAGAGCGCTGCTTCGTCCGCCACGATCGTAACATCATTGTGAAGCTGTAACACGGATGCCTGCACACCCGGCGTGATCGCGCCGAAAAATGCCGTTTTCAAGATGTCCGCCTTGTCCTCACCGCTCACCACGACCACAATCTTTTTTGCCTGCATGATCGTCTTGATTCCCATCGTGTACGCCTGCCGCGGCACATCCTCCATCGACGCAAAAAACCGCTGATTTGCNTTCATGGTCGATTCGGTCAGCNTCACGCAATGCGTCTGCGCCTCAAACGCCATGCCCGGCTCATTAAAGCCGATATGCCCGTTATGCCCCAGACCAAGAAGCTGTAAATCGATTCCNCCGACTTCGGAAATGATGCGGTTGTAATCACTGCATGCCTTTTCGCTGTCCGGCTCCATACCGTCAGGCAGAAACGTCCGGTTCGGATNGATATTCACCTTGGAAAAAAGCTTTTCCCACATAAAATAATAATAGCTCTGCTCGTTATCCTTCGAAATACCCTTATACTCATCCAGGTTGACCGTTGTGACCGCAGAAAAATCAAGGTCTCCCTTCNGATACCACTCGACAAGCTGCTCGTATGCGCCGATCGGCGTAGACCCCGTCGCCAGTCCCAGAACGCAGTTCGGCTTCATGATGATCTGCGCTGAAATGATATTTGCCGCCTTGCGGCTCATGTCCTTATAATCCTTCGCTCTGATGATTTTCATATAATACCCTCGCTCCTCTCAGAATCATTCGCTCTCCAAGTATACCGATGTTCATTCAGCCCGCGCAAAGCTTCCAAAAGCCTTTCCGCAAACATTTGAACACTGTTCAACTTTCGNATTTCTTCCTGTCNGCTCACACAATCCGTATGTGTCTGCTCAATATTTCGCGTCCCTGTCTGCACAATCCATTGAAATAATCCTCTATATAGTTGGAAACCATCTGACAGCGCGGCAATACCGATTCAGGTAAATAAGCACGGCATCCCCCGAAAATATCCCGCATCAATNCTTCCGTTATGTCGCCGCCGAACAATATTTCTTCCGGGTTGAGCACGCAGATCAGATTGATGACNGTCGAAGTCAGAATCGCTGCGCGATTACTTTTANCTGCATCAGANAGCATACGCCCCTCTACGCTGATTCCCACAAACCCTGTATGCAGTTCTTCACCNGTATGNNGTTNTNCACCTGTANGNNGTTCTNCACCTGTATGTGGTTCTTCACCTGTACCCGANGTTACCGTTCCNGTATCCGGCTCCGGTGCTTCTTTGCCCGCATCCCGCTCCGCCTTTCCGAGCAGCATGCTTCCGACCTCGCCCGCGAAACTGCGAAATCCCGAATACAATCTGCCGTCNATCACAATACCGGCGCCCACCTCGGCCCCCTCCGCATGCAGGTAGACAAAGCTCTGCGCATGCTCCTCACCGCCCAGCAGATAGCCGGCCGCAATCGCATTCATATCATTCATAACGCAGACCGACGCAGAAAATCTGCTCTCCAGATATTCTTTTAAGCCGAAATGCTCCCACTCGGGAATNGTCGGAATAGAGAACACCTCGCCGTCCGCCGACACTGACCCCGGCACGCCGATGCAGAGCGCACGTATNTCGGTTCTCTTTTCAAAAAGCATATGAAGCAGCGACATCAGTTCNTCNGTACAGGATGCTTTCTTGTCCAGCAATCGCTTCTCACGCAATTCCACATGCAACTCAAGGTCCGTCACTACCGCCTCTATCACATCTTTTTTGATCAAAACGGCGGCAAGTGCGGCACGTTTGCTGTTTAGCGCGAACAGCTCCGCCCGTCTGCCCCCCGTTGACTCGGCAATGCCGAGGCTGATGACCGCCTGCTCTTTCACCANCTCCCCGATCAGCATGTTCACGGTCGGCTGGCTTAAGTTCGTGAGCGCGGCAAGCTCCACGCGCGTCGCCCGCCCTTTTTGCTGCAGCGCATCCATGATCANACCGATATTCAATTCCTTCATCANGGCAGGTTTCCCCGTCCGCTCCTTATTCTGTGCCATATGTGCACTCCTTTTTACCGACTCATTTTGTCAAGNGCAAAACGGACCGCGCCCAAAACCGGCTCTTCTTTTAGAATGACAGGGTATGCCTGCGGCGCTGCCATATGTACCTGTTCCATGTACGCGTCAATCAATAGGCGTTCCCCTGTCTGAAACAGACTTCCTATCAGTACGACGGGAACCTTTTTCTCCGCCATTCCGAGTCTCTTTATGACAGCGGCGGCATAACGCCCTTCCTCCCTGCCCATGTCGGACAATAGCTTTGCCGCAACCGCGTCTCCACGCTTCGCCGCTTCAAAAGCAACGATCGGAATGCTGTAGCGCTGTTTCTCATTCGGTCCGTCGTTTTTGATCAGACCGCAGACCTCCTCCATGGTCTTTACCCCAAAAACGGGCGGAATGAGTTCTTCCAACAGCGATTTGTCATACGTGCCTTCCTCGGAGCGGAACGCATAGTGAAGCGCCTTCTCGCACAGCTCCCCGCCGCCGCCGCAATTCCCTGTTATATAATCGAGATTTCTAAGCGTCAACCGCTCGCCCCGTCCATTCATGCCCGCATGCGCCGCGCCTGTGCCGCAGATGGACACCACGCCCTCTATCAAGCCGTTCGCATCGCCGTTTCCTGCTGTGCAGCCGTCCGCCGCTCCGCCCTCTGCTGCTCCGCCCAGCGCTGCGCGCAGTCCAATCCACGAATCGTGCAAAACTTCATACGGCACGCCGGACAGCACCTCGCCCACCGTCGGAATAAGCAATGCAAAATCATCCTCACCGTCCGCACCCGACATACCGAGAACCGCGTAGGAAATGTCCGAAAGACAAAGTTCCGCCTGTGTAAGCGCCCGCTCCACGGCAAGCGTAAGATTCTCTTTTGTCTGTGCGATTCCGTACATCTGGTGCTGGGAGGCTCCCGCCTCTCCCCTGCCGACGATATGCTCCTTTTCATCACAAATCATGCAGCGCGTCTTTGTGCCGCCCGCATCGACTCCCATCACATACATTGCCATCCTCCCTGATCCTCTTTCCTACTCCGCCCTGAAAAAAGCAGGCAGATACGGCTTATGCGCTTCCATCATCTCTTCCATCATGGCACGCGCATCCGGCATTTCGTGCACAAGCGGATGATGCATGAGCGCAAGCAGCGCCTTGTTTCTATCGCCTTCCACTGCCGCCTCAACCGTCAGGCTCTCATACGCCTTGACCTGCTCCATCAACCCTAAAAAGATCGGCGGAAACTCCTCAGCCGCAAGCGGCGTCGCCCCGTCTTTTCCGATCACGCAGTTCGTCTCGATCACGGCGTCGTCCGCAAGCTGCCCGATCGTTCCTCTGTTTAAGGTGTCAACGACCTGTACGTCCCTCCTGTCGTGATAAATACTGTCGATCAGATTGATCGCCGCCTCCGAATACCTTGCGCCGCCCCGCTTTGCAAGCGCCTCCGGCTTTTCATCCAGCTGCTCGTCCTGATAAGAGGTAAACAAATTCTGTTCTACTTTTTTCACCTGAACAGCACGCGTACCCTCCAGCCCGAGCGCTTCCTGCTTTTCGTGCCGCAGAGACGCCCTCTCAAAATAAAAATATTGCAGATAGGGGGAAAGCATACAGCCAAGCTCTCTTGCCATATCGTCCATGCCGTCATTTTTTTCGATATTCTTTACAATACTTTCTTCGTTTCCGGCCTGAAGCGCTTCGTGTATTCTGTTTTCTCCCTGATAAAACGCGTGCGTCATCACACTCAAATGATTGAGTCCGATAAACCGGCAGTCCAAATCCTCCGCGGACACCTGCAGCCGCTCCGCCGCGTCATGGCGCATATTGATCGGAACATTGCAAAGACCGATACAACGCACCTTCGTATGCTTTAAGACTGCCTCCGTCACGATGCCCGCCGGATTGGTAAAATTAATGAGCCATGCATCCGGGCAGACCTTCTCCATATCCCGACAAATATCCAGTATCACGGGAATTGTGCGCAGCGCCTTAAAAAAGCCGCCCGCTCCCGTTGTCTCCTGCCCTATCATATCATATTTTAACGGAATCCGCTCATCCTTTTCCCGTGCATCAAGACCGCCGACACGAAGCTGCGTAATGACAAACGCCGCACCCGAAAGCCCCTCCAGACGATCAAACGTATAGCGGACATCCGCCTCATGCCCTGCTTTTTTCAGCATGCGCTTTGCGAATGCGGTATTGATCCGCACCTTCTGCTCTCCCTCCGGCACATCGATCAGCACGATCTCCTTCACAGGCAGAGATTCCCTGTGTAATATCACTCCTTCTACCAATTCCGGCGTGTAACTGCTTCCCCCGCCGATGATCACAAGCTTCATACGCTACCCTCCATTATGTGCTACTTTTTTAACATTCTTAAATATGTTACTATCAGCATATCATATTCATTTACAAAAAGCAAGCATCTAAATCTTTTTCTTTTCGTAAAAAATGACCGAAACTTGTTCGCTTTTGAAAAATCTTTGATTTTTCAATCTGTATCCTTTATAATGATTGATACGTCTGGATCAGACGTTTGCGAAACAGCATGGCACCGATGGAAAGGAGGAATTTACATGAGACATACCGTATTCGAAACCCACAGACAAATCAGGAGGGTAACGATCGCGTAGCCCTCAAATCAAGGAGGCTCAGTATGTTACTGCAATTTGAAAATCTGACGATCAGAAATGCAACAACGGAGGATGCCGGACAATTAGCGGCATGGTGGAATGACGGAACCGTGATGGCTCATGCGGGTTTTCCGAACGGGCTTGGACAGACCGCGGCAGACATCGCCGAGAATCTGGAAAACGACAGCGACGATTCCGGCAGGCGCTTGATCATCGAGCTTGCCAAGGTTCCGATCGGTGAAATGAATTACCGTAATATTGGCAGCCATACTGCTGAGATCGGCATCAAGATCTGCGATTTTTCTCTGCATGATAAAGGCCTTGGCAAAAAACTGCTCAGTATGCTGATCTCATCGTTATTTCACGATCTGGGATATGAGAAGATCATTCTCGACACGAATCTCAATAACAAAAGAGCGCAGCATGTTTACGAGCAGTTGGGATTCCAAAAGCTCCGGGTTCGGGAAAATTCATGGCAGGATCAGCTTGGAGAATGGCAGTCCGCCGTTGATTACGAATTGATCCCGCAGAATTTCATCCATTTTGCAAAATAAGTATTGACATGGAAACGTATCTGTGATTATATTATCACTAACAATGACAGACAAAAGGCATTGACGAGGAGGAGTACATACGATTCCGGATGAACAGAGAGAAAGTGGTTGGTGAAAACTTTCGTGATGGGCGTATGGAAGTAGCCTTTGAGCTTTGAACCGAACAGATGATTCTAAGTAGACTTCAACGGAGATTCCCACCGTTATCAGGGGAAGCAATATCGGAATCGCTTGGACCTTTCCCGTATTGTAATGAGTGCAGAAGTATTTCTGAAAATAGGTGGTACCACGGATATGTTAATCCGCCCTAGGCAATGTATTTGTCGAGGGCGGATTTTTTTGTCTGTATTGAAAATTATTTCAGGAGGTATCCATATGGACAAGAAGTACGATTTTCGAAAGATCGAGGAGGAGCTGGAACAATTTTGGGAGCAGGAAGAAATTTACAAGTATCAGAACGGATCGTGGAAAAAAATATTTTCCATTGACACACCGCCGCCAACCGTGAGCGGGAAACTGCATATCGGACATGTATATTCTTATACGCAGGCAGAGATCATTGCGAGATTCAAACGCATGCAGGGTTATGACGTATTTTATCCGTTTGGCTTTGACGACAACGGGCTGCCCACAGAGCGCTTAGTGGAACGGGAGGAACAGCTTCGTGCGAGCACACTGCCGCGAAGCGAATTTCGGTCAAAGTGTATGCGTACCATTGAAAAATATGAGAACGAATACAAAAACCTGTGGAAGCGGCTGGGCTTTAGTGTCGATTGGACTCTGCAATATCAGACCATCTCCGACTTATCGCAGAAAATATCACAGAAATCCTTTATTGAACTGGCAAAGAGCAAAAAAGCATATATGAAGGAGTCTCCCGTTCTCTGGTGTACAGAATGTCAGACTTCCATTGCGCAGGCCGAATTGGAAACAAAAGAATGTAAAACAACCTTTAACTATTTACATTTCGGCACACCCCTCGGGGATTTGCTGATCGCAACTACCAGACCGGAGCTGCTTGCGGGATGCGTCTGTATTTTTGTTCATCCTGATGACAGCAGATACAAAGATTATGTCGGAAAAACCGCAACCGTTCCTTTATATGACCTTGAAATTCCGATCCTGACAGACGAAGCCGTCCAGGCGGATAAAGGAACAGGCGCCGTTATGTGCGCTACCTTTGGTGATTCCACCGATATCGAATGGTACCAGAAGCACAATCTGGCATACAAAAAAATCATCACGCCTGACGGAACAATCTCTGAAAACGTCGCCTTTATCGGAGGGATGCGAATCTCTCAGGCAAGGGCTCATATCATTGCTCTTTTACAGGAGCGGGGGCTTTTGGTAAAACAGGAGGAGATCACCCACATGGTTGCCGTGCATGAACGATGCGGAAATGACGTCGAGTTTATCCCATCCAAGCAGTGGTACATTGATGTGTTAACGCAGAAGGAACGGTTCTTAAAGGCAGCGGATGAGATCATCTGGCATCCTGCCCATATGAAAAACCGCTATCAAATATGGGTGGAAAACCTCAAATGGGACTGGTGTATTTCAAGGCAACGATACTTTGGCGTTCCGTTCCCTGTATGGTACTGTAAAAACTGCAAAACGCCGATCTTTGCAGAAGATTCGCAATTGCCCGTCAATCCGCTGGAAAGCCGCCCGTTACATGCCTGTGATTGCGGATGCGATGAGTTTATAGCGGAGCAGGCCGTATTTGACACATGGGCAACGTCTTCCGTGACAACGCTCATCAATGCACGGTACGGCGAGGAAAACGATATTTCCGATCAGCTTTTACCGATGGGAATGAGATGCCAGGCACATGAGATCATTCGCACATGGGCATTTTACTCCATTGTAAAGAGCCTGTACTATACGGGACAGATTCCTTGGAAAGACATCATGATCAGTGGATTTGTTCTCGCGAAGCCGGGTGAAAAAATAAGCAAATCCAAACATGCTTCCGATTCTCCTATGGCTTTGATTGAAACGCATTCTGCGGATGCCATACGTTATTGGTCCGCGAACAGCAAGCTCGGAACAGATACCTTTTTCAGTGAAGAGGAATTAACTATCTCCAAGCGCTTCATAAACAAATTATACAATGCGGCAAAGTTTGCCGTCATGCAGCTGGAGCATTTTGAAAAGCCCCCGACATATGAGGAATCCGAACTGCTGCCGATCGATCAATGGATCTTGCAAAGAGTAAATGAAACAACCATAAAGGCGACAAAGCTTTTAAATGACTATGAAATCGGACAGGCCCGGCACGAAATTGACCATTTGTTTTGGAGGGATTTTTGTGATTATTATATCGAGCTTGCAAAAGAACGACTCTATCAGCCTGAAAAACATGGTGCCGCGCAGCGATATTCAGGGCAGATCGCAATATATCATAGTCTTCTTGGGATATTAAAACTGTATGCTGTCTATACCCCTTATATAACAGAATATATTTATCAATCTTATTTCAGAAAGCGGGAGCAGAAAATATCCCTGCATCAGACAATATGGGAGACGAAAAAAGAAAATCGTATCTATATTGAATTTGGGGAGCATCTGAAAAAAGTCATCTTTGATGTCCGCAAGCAAAAAACGGAAAACCAGATGTCAATGAAGGATCAAATTCCGGAACTCATCATAACATGCCCTAAAAAGTTTCGGGATTTTTATCGGAAATCGCAGAAAGACATCGCGGCCTGCACCGGCGCCGAAAAAATAACGATCAGGAACTAAACCTGACAAAAGCCGCGGAAACGTGCCGCCCGCCAATCTGCTTTGGCGGGCGGCTGCTTTTGCATATCCAAATACCACACAAGCTGCGCCTCATTTTTCGCTTCCGGATCTAAGAAGCCCGGTACAACGCGCATTCACAGCGCTTTCCTCATGATATAAAACCATGATTTTTTCGCGTACATCTCAAACCCGAATTTTTCATACAACCTGACAGGACCACGATACTGCCAAATAAAATCTCTGTCCACAAACGGATATCCTTCCATATATGCATAACCTTCTTTTGTAGCGTCAGATAACACTTGCTCCATTGTCAGACTGGCAATCCCTTTTCCCTGATAATCGGGCGCGATGTCAATACAATATAACACTTTGATCCTGCCCTTTTCAGAATCTTCGGTTTGAAATTCCTTGTTTTCGCATATGGGCAGATAATCCGTTTTATCCCCTGTATTGCACCAGCCGATTATGTTCTTATCATCATAGATCAAATACCCTGTCATGGTTCCATTTAAAATCAGTTCTTTTGCTTTCCCACGCCGTTCCTCTACACCAGTGTATTCGCCTTCATTTGTCAAATGGCTTTCCAGACAATAGCAGCCTATACGCGGATCATTTTCAGGAAACGCGTCTTTTTCAAAGTAATGCAGAAATTCATCCGCCATATGCGGTGTCAGTTTTACAAATCGAATATTCATCTTGTTCCCCTATCATGGCATTCAATTGGTTTATTATCTTCCGGTGTCATCTTTTCCTTACGCCTCAAACTGAAAGCTCACAAGATCAAAGTCACAGCCCGGTAAAAAATCAAATTTGACGTCCGCCCTGCCCGCCGGTATCTGAACAGGGAATGTGATTTCTGTCTCTTCTTCCGTGTAGGAAAATTCCAGTATTTCTTTTTTCTCTCCCCACTCACCGACAACGCGCATATGTACGGAATCGTGCGCATGATGCGTCTTTCCTTTTATGGTAACGCTCGTGATCCCTCTTGTAAAATCAAGCCCGTCAAACTCCATAAACACGTTATTTCCGATATGACGGACAGCGCTCTCCTCCACGACAAAATGATCTCCATGAATACCGGCGTACTCACATGCGCTGATTTCCGCATACGCCTCTTCCTCTCCCTCAAACGCAAAGCCGCCGAAATACACCCTCTGCGGCGTCGCCTCGAACACAAAACAAAGATCCTTCATGCCTTTCAGCTTCTTCTCCAACCGGTAGCTGTTCGAAATATAAGTCTGCCACACAAAATCCGCTTGATAGGTAAAGTCGCCGAGTTTTTCCGAACCCTCCTCATCCGGCATACCGCTCCATAAGGAAAAGGAAAACGGATCGTTGCAATGCCAGTGAATGACGTTGATGCGGAAGCGGTCGGAGCCTGCCCTGCCGAAGGAAACATTGCGAAAGCCGACAATACGCTGCCGGTTCTCTCCGGCCTTGACGCCGCCCTCAGACACCTCATCAAGTGTCTCGCGGCTCAGATTATAAAGGCTGGCTTTCACAAGCGCCCCGTACGGGTCGATGACCGCACTGCCAAGCCCCGTCACCTCCATCTCTAATTCGGAAATGACATCAGGATCTGGTTTTCCGTTCCGGCTGTAGCAGCGAAGCCGAAACGCGCCATCACCGCAAACGCGCACAAGCGCCCGCCTGCTGCCCGACACCACTTTCGCGATATTCGTCTCCACACCGGTCTGTGTGACCGCTGCCCATTCAATCTCATAGCCGGCATCAGGCGGAAATACGACTGCCTCCACCTCCGTCTCGACATGCGCCGCATCAAATATCTGTCTGCACGCCTTCAGTTCAATCTTACGAATCGGAATATCCTCTGACGGCTCCAAACCGCTGGCCGGATTGCCCGCCGCTACATTCTCCGTAAACGCGTCGCTCGCACCCTCCGGCAACGCCGCCCGCTCCGCAAACAGGGTCAGCTCCGCATCGGGAAGCCCCGGTGAAGCCACGCGCACCAAAATCTCCCCCGCGTCCTGCTTTCCCGCGATCATAGCGAGCAGCTTCCCGCCAAACAGCCGCTTTGAAGTGCCCTTATACTCGTCGTAATCCGTGCTGTCCCCGCTGTCTAATCCGACAAGCCGCCCCGCTCCGCTCACAGTGACGTTCACACGATTTTTCGCATTCGCCACAAACACACCTTCCGCCGAATGCGCTGAAATCGTCAAAAAGATCAGATCCTCGCCGTCCGCCTTTAGGCGCTCCTTATCGGGCGAAAGAACAAGTGAAGCCGTCTCCCCGAAGGAAGCCGTCTCGTCCTCGCCTGTCATCACGCCGTTCCTGTCATATGCCGCCACGCGTAGCGTCCCTTTTTGATACGGAACCTGCCAGTCAGCGCTGTAGCCCGCTCCGATTTCCTTTTTTCCCAGAGATTCCCCATTCAAAAACAACTCGACGCAGGGCTGGTTTGTGTAAGCCATCACATCGATGAGCTGCCCGTCGTTAAAATCCCAATAAGGGAGAAGGTGCAGCACCGGCTGATCCGTCCATGCCGCCTGATACAGATAATAACTGTCCTTGCGGAATCCCGCCGTGTCAATCTGACCAAAATAAGCGTTTTTCGTTTCGTAGGGACTCGGCTCTCCGATATAATCGCTGCCCGTCCAAATAAACTGTCCCGCGCAGAACGGCGTATCCCGATCAGCAATGATGGACGTCTGCGCCGTGCGTTCCGAAATTCCTGCGCGGCAGTTTTCCAACGAGGAACACTGCAGATCGTCATGCGTGATGTACGCCGCCGCCTTCGGAAAATGATAAATTCCCCTGCTCTGCACGCGCGCCGCCGTCTCACTGCCATAGATGCACCACTCAGGAAACCGCTCGTGATGTCCCTGATAGAGCGCCTCCCCGTAATTATATCCCACAAGTTCAATGTGGCGCGCACAGCGCTGTGCGCCCTCCCACTCGATATAGTTAGAACCGATGGTCGTGTACGCGTTTTGCCACGGGTCATGCTTTTTTACCTCGGCACAGAGCGCTTTCGTCACTTCCTCCCCGCGCGCAGATGCATGCGTATCATAAATCTCATTTCCGACGCTCCACATAATGACCGAAGGATGATTCCTGTCACGCCGAACCCAGCTCGCCACGTCCTTTTGATACCACGCCTTAAAAAAGCGCGCGTAATCATATTCGGTCTTGGAGAGCTCCCACATATCGAACGCTTCGCTGTCTACCAGAATCCCCAGCTCATCACAAAGCTCCATCAGCTCGACCGCAGGCATATTGTGCGACGTCCTGACCGCATTCGCGCCCATTTCCTTCATGGACAAAAGCTGCCGTCTTAATGCCGTCCGGTTCACCGCCGCTCCCAGCGCGCCTAAATCATGGTGCAGGCATACCCCGTGTATCTTGACATTTTTTCCGTTCAGCCAAAATCCACTGTCAGGTAAAAAAGCAATCGTCCGAAAACCGATGCGGCAGCGCTGCTCATCCGCCTTGCTGCCACCACAGTAGAGAACCGTCTCAAGCGTATAGAGCTGCGGATCCTCTATGTCCCACAGCACCGGGTTTTCCACGACTGTCCGCACTTCGGTACCCGGTCTTCCCTCTGCCGAAAAAAGAATATTCCCCGCGCTGTCGCTTGCGGTGTAGCGCACGGTAAGCGTGCCGCACTCCTGCTGCCCGGATTCCGTTTCCTGCATCCATTTGCATGCGCTTTTCGCAGTTTCCGGCTTCTGCACACCCCCGCATGCATCCGGTTCGGCTTCCGAACTTTCCGCACACCGTCCGCCTGCTGCCGCTTCGCATATAAGTCGGACATTCCATTTTTCCCCGCTCTGTTCGGCATGGAAATACACACCATCGGATTTTAAGTATGCGCCCGCATGCTCTAAAAGATAACAATTCCGATAGATTCCCGCTCCCGAATACCAACGCGAATTGGGAGCTCGGTGGTCAACACGCACGACAATCTCGTTTTCGCCCTCCCGAAGCAGCCGCGTGATGTCCACTTCGAATGTCGAATAGCCATACTTCCATTCACCGGCGGCTGTTCCGTTAATATAGACCGTCGTATCCATATACACGCCTTCAAAGCGCAGAATGCGCGTCTTATCCAGATCCTCCGCAAAAAAAGACTTCCGATACCAGCCCGTACTCGTCTCATACAAATCCTTCGTCTGATAAATCAGCCAGTCATGGGGAATGTCAACTCGCTCCCATCTCTCGTCATTTACCGCTTCCTCAAACATGCACTCCGTCTTTGTTTTCTGAAAGCTCCACCCATCGTTAAACAGCCGCCGCATCGTCCGTTCCTCCCTATAACTTATAATATCCCGCATGCTTCGACGGCACGGTCACGATGCCGTCCGCAAAACATGCCTCTTTGCCGATCGCATAGATCGTCTTTTCCGGTAAATACGCACAGGAAAAACGCTGCTCTTTTCCTGACGGATTGATGATCACGAGGATTTTTTCCTCACGACTGCTCCGCACATATACGAGCGGATACGCCTGACCGGCATCCACAAACTCGATCTCTCCGCTTGCCAGAAGCGCCGGATGCGCGCGGCGCAATGTGATCAGCCGTCTGACCTCATGATACATCGAATCATCGTCTGCGATCTGCGCCTTGACAGTCGGGCGGTCTGCACTTTCATCCAGCGGAATATACAGTTTGTTCTTCGGCGCCGCGCTGAAGCCTGCATTGACGGTATTATCCCATTGCATCGGCGAACGCGCACCCGTTCTGTTATATCCGCCCTCAACGGAATCAAGTCCCTCCACATACCGCATACCGATCTCATCCCCGTAATAGATAAACGGTGCGCCCGGCATGGAAAGCAGGAACGCAAACGCAACCTTCTGCTCATCAGGCGTTAAGCTGCGCGCAAGGCGGTCCATGTCATGATTTCCGGACGGAATGCAGATCAGGCCCTTCTTCTCCGATTTCTCATAGTTCTCTTGATATTTTTTGACAAAAGCGGACGCATCGCCCTTTCCCCTTGATGAAAAATAAGGTTCCTCACATCGGAACAGATCATTATAATGGGACGGTCCGAAATGAAGAAGGAAATCCATATGAAAGCCGCCGAGCAGCGACTTATCCGGCTCACCCCATTCCGAAACGATCGCCGCCTCCGGAAATTCCCGATCAAGGAACGCACGTACATCCTGCCAAAGCTTTATCGTTCCCCTGCCGTCCTCATCCCCCTTGACGAGAGAGCCTGCCATATCGACCCGAAAGCCGTCACAACCCATCTGCAGCCAAAAGCGCATGATATTTTTCATTTCCGCAATGGTTGCCTGCGGTCCGGGCGCATCCATCGGCTGCTGCCACGGCTTGTCCGGTTTATAAAAGCCGTAATTCAATGCAGGCTGATGGGAGAAGAAATTGACTGCGCAGGCGCCTTCCCTTTCCGATATTCCGCGAAGACTGGCCATTCCCTCCGGCGCCTCCCAAATATCGTTCGTCCAAATGTAACGATCGGTAAATTCATTTTTTCCGGCTTTCATCGATTCCCGAAACCAGACATGCTCCACGGAGGTATGTCCCGGAACCAGATCAAGAATCACATGCATGTTAAGCGCATGCGCCTTCTCAAAAATCTGCTTGAGCTCCTCATTTGTTCCGTAACGCGGGGCAGCCGTATAATAATCCGAAACATCATATCCGGCGTCCAAAAAAGGCGACGCAAAGCAGGGGTTCATCCAGATCGCATTGCAGCCAAGCTCCTTAATATAGTCCAATTTTTCCAAAATTCCCTTGAAGTCGCCAATCCCATCGGCATTCGAATCCTTAAAGGACTGGGGGTAAATCTCATAAAATACAGCGTCTTCCAACCATTTCGGCATCGTTAACACTTCCTTTCCGTCAAATCATCCCATACGGGCATTCATACAAGTGCACAAAAGGGCGGGACCTGCTGAATATTCGGCATTTCCCACCCTTTGTTTGATTCCCTATCGCTTCGTTCTTTACTTCGCTGCGATCGCTGCCTTTAAGCTCTCGGTAAGCTGCGGAACAATCTTGTTTAAGTCGCCGACAATACCATAGTCAGCCACATCAAAGATCGGCGCATCCTCATCCTTATTGATCGCCACGATAATATCGGACTCCTCCATGCCCGCTACATGCTGGATCGCGCCCGAAATGCCGATCGCAAAATATACATGCGGGCGAACGGTCTTACCGGTCTGTCCGACCTGAAGATCCTTCGGCTTCCAGCCTGCATCCACAACCGCACGGGAACAGGATACCGTACCGCCGAGAACCGCTGCAAGATCCTCCAGGATCTTGAAGTTCTCCGGTGTTCCTACTCCACGTCCGCCGGATACCAGGATCTTTGCATCCATGATGTCAACCGTGTCAGTCACTGCCTTTACAACGTCCTTGATCGTCACATACCGATTGTTCGGTGTGAAGCCCGGATTGAACTCCTCAACGACTGCTTTCGCACCCTTGATCGGCTCGATCTTCTGCATAACGCCGGGACGAACCGTTGCCATCTGCGGACGGTTATCCGGGCATGCGATTGTTGCGATCGTATTGCCGCCGAATGCCGGACGTGTCATGAGAAGCTGATTATGTTTCTGCTCCGCCTCCTTGCCCGGAACGGCAACAAGCGGGAAATCACCGATATCAAGCTGTGTACAGTCTGCCGTTAATCCGGTTGCCACTCTTGCGGATACGGTCGGTCCCAAGTCACGACCGATCGCCGTAGCGCCGACAAGCATGATCTCCGGCTTATATTTGTTGATAACTTCGGCAAGCGCATGTGCATAAGGCTCTGTTCTGTAATCCTTTAACTCAGGATCATCCACAACAATCACCTTGTCTGCGCCGTACTCCGCAAGCTGATCTGCCAGATCCTTAATACCGGAACCAAGCAGAACCGCCGTTACTTCTTCTTTCAAATCGCCTGCAAGCTGTTTCGCTTTTCCGAGCAGCTCAAATGCGATGCTGCTGATCTCATTGTCAACCTGCTGTGCGAACACATATACTCCCTTATATTCTTCTAAATTCATGGTTATTACCCTGCTCCTTTCTCGCTGTTAAACAATCTTAAATTACATGCTTCTCCTGCAGCTTGCCGACAATGTAGCTGACTGCATCTTCCGGTGAATCGGGAACAACCTTCTCGCCCGCACCCTTGCGTACCTTATCGGATGCTTTCGCGATCTTGGTCGGGGAACCTGCAAGACCGAGATTGGAGTCATCGACATCCTTTAAGTCTGCTCTGCCCCATGTCGTGATCTCTGCTGCGCATGCATCAAAGATTCCGCCCGGAGTCATGTAACGCGGCTCGTTTAACTCAGATAATGCGGTGATCAGGCACGGCATCTGTGCCTCTAAAATGTGGTATCTGTCATCATACTGACGCTGAACCGTCACCTTATTGCCATCAACCGTGATCGCCTGTGCATAGGAAATAACAGGAATACCGAGATGCTCCGCAATCTGCGGTCCTACCTGTGCGGTATCGCCGTCGATCGCCTGACGTCCCGTAATGATCAGGTCATACTCTAAATTTCTGATCGCGCCTGCGATCGTTGTGGAGGTAGCCCATGTATCGGCGCCGCCCAATACTCTGTCCGTTACAAGGATTCCCTTGTCCGCGCCCATTGCGATCGCCTCGCGAAGCACGTCCGCTGCCTTGGGAAGTCCCATCGTCAAAACCGTAACTTCTGCGCCATACTGATCTTTCAAACGAAGCGCTGCCTCTAAACCTGCCTTGTCATCCGGATTCATAATGGCAAGCATTGCACCTCTGTCAAGTGTTCCGTCCGGATTGAACTTTACGCCGCCCTTGGTATCCGGAACCTGTTTAATACAAACGATGATTTTCACGATAATTTACCTCCTATTTTAATAAGTCAGAAGAAATAACCATACGCTGAACCTCAGAGGTTCCCTCGTAGATTTCCGTAATCTTCGCATCACGCATCATTCTCTCTACATCGTACTCTCTGATGTAGCCGTAGCCGCCGTGGAGCTGTACGCACTTCGTTGTCACTTCCATCGCAACCTCTGCCGCATAGAGCTTCGCCATTGCCGCTTCTACGGAGTAAGAAATCTTCGGGTTCTTCGCATACTCTGCCTTCTTCATTGCTGCCTTATATACCAAAAGCTGCGCTGCCTGCACCTTTGTCGCCATATCCGCAAGCTGGAACTGCGTATTCTGGAACGCACCGATGCTTCTGCCGAACTGCTTTCTCTCTTTTACATAGTTGATCGTCGTCTCGAGCGCACCCTCAGCAATACCGAGTGCCTGTGCCGCAATACCGATACGTCCGCCGTCGAGCGTATGCATCGCGATATTGAAGCCCTTGCCCTGCTGTCCCAGCAGATTTGCCTTCGGGATACGGCAGTCCGTGAAGATCAGCTCATAGGTGGATGAACCGCGGATACCCATCTTGTTCTCTTTCGTGCCGAACGTGAAGCCCGGTGTTCCTTTTTCTACGATGAACGCGGAAATCTCCTTGAGCATCTTGCCGCGCTTCTCGATCTTTCCGGTTACCGCAAAAATCACATAAACATCCGCCTCTTTACCGTTCGTGATGAAGCACTTCGAACCGTTTAAGATCCACTCGTCGCCGTCAAGAACCGCCTTTGTCTGCTGTCCCTGCGCATCCGTTCCTGCACCCGGCTCCGTTAAACCAAACGCACCTAACTTCTCGCCCTTTGCAAGCGGGATCAGGTACTTCTCCTTCTGCTCCGGTGTACCGTAGGTCTGAATCGGGTCGCAGCAAAGGGAGGTATGTGCGGAAACAATAACACCTGTTGTTCCGCAAACCTTGGAAAGCTCCTCTACGCACATCGCATAGGTCAACGGATCACAGCCCTGTCCGCCGAACTCCTTCGGAACGGGGATGCCCAAAAATCCGTATTTTGCCATCTTGTCCACGGTGACTCTCGGGAACTGTTCGGTCTCATCGACCTCCTGTGCGAGAGGCTTTACTTCTTTTTCAGCGAAATCCTTGAATAACTGTCTCGCCATTTCATGTTCTTTGCTTAACGTGAAATCCATGATTTTATTCCTCCATATAAAATTAAATGACATGCCTTTCTAATCGTTGTGCGGCTATCTTACTTTTTGCTGTAATCAAAGAAGCCTTCGCCGGTCTTCTTGCCAAGCTTACCGTCTGCAACCATCTTCTTTAAGAGCGGCTGCGGCGCATACTTCTCATCCTTCGTCTCGTTGTAAAGCACTTCCATGATCGCAAGGCAGATGTCTAAGCCGATCAGATCGCCCAGATGTAAAGGTCCCATCGGATGGGATGCGCCAAGCTGCATCGCAACGTCGATGTCCTCTGCGGAAGCGGTTCCCGCGTCGAGCACGCCGATCGCCTCGTTGATCATCGGGATCAGGATTCTGTTGACAACAAAGCCCGGAGCCTCTTTCACCTCAACCGGTGTCTTGCCGATCTCCGTTGCGATCGCTTTGATCTTGTCCACCATTTCCTGCGGCGTATTCTCGCCCTTGATGACTTCCACGAGCTTCATTCTGTCAGCCGGGTTAAAGAAATGCATACCGATCATCGGTCTGTCTAAGCCCTCGCCGATCTTCGTGATGGAAAGGGAGGAGGTGTTGCTTGCGAACATGCAATCCTTCTTTACGATTCCCATTAACTCCTTGAAAATGTTCTGCTTGATCTCAAGCTTCTCAAGCGCAACCTCTACGATCAGATCGCACTCTCCACAGATATTGTTAAGACCGGTTGTGATCTTGCCCATGATCTCGTCCGCTTTTTCCTGTGTGATCTTCTCCTTGCCCACAAGGAAATTCAAGTTCTTCAAGATCTTGGCTTTGCCGCCCTCAGCATACTCCTCCTTAATGTCGCAGAGGCATACCTCGTAACCGTCCGTCATGGCAAATGCCTGTGCGATACCGGAACCCATGGTTCCCGCGCCGATAATACCTACCTTCATGTTTCTTCCTCCTTTTATATTTTCCTGCGGCTCATAGACCGCTTTTACTTGCTTTTTGCTCCCGCGCGCCGCGTGCCGGCCGGACATGTCCCCATGTCCTTTGGGATTAGTTGTTCGTGAAGTTTTTCTCTTTTCTCTTTTCAAGGAACGCCGTCATGCCTTCTACCTGATCATGCGTCTCAAAGCAGTCGCCGAACAGCTTCTCCTCGATCACGATCGCCTCGTCCATGGATGCGTCTAAGCCGTCATTGATCGCTTTCTTGCAGTTGCGGACAGCGATCGGTGCATTTTTCGCAATGCCTGCCGCCATCTTCTCCGCCTGCGCCATCAGCTCCTCCTGCGGATATACGGCATTGACAAGTCCGATTCTGAATGCCTCGTCCGCTTTGATGTTTCTTGCGGTGTAAATGAGCTGTTTTGCCATACCCGCGCCGACCAGTCTTGCCAGTCTCTGCGTTCCGCCGAAGCCCGGTGTAATGCCAAGGCCCACCTCGGGCTGTCCGAACACCGCGTTATCGGAGCAGATCCGGATGTCACAGCTCATGGAAAGCTCGCATCCGCCGCCGAGTGCAAAACCGTTTACCGCCGCGATGACCGGAACCGGCAACGTCTCTAACTTGCGGAATACATCGTTTCCTTTCTTGCCAAACGCCTCTCCCTCTGCTTTGGTGAGGGAACTCATCTCGCCGATGTCCGCGCCCGCAACAAAGGACTTCTCTCCCGCGCCGGTCAGCACGAGACATCTGACTGTGGCAAGATCCACGCCGTCAATGACTGCATTTAATTCGTCAAGTACTGCGGAATTTAAGGCATTGAGCGCCTCGGGACGGTTGATGGTAATGATGCCGACTGCTTCTTTTTGTTCATATAACACAAATGCCATGATACTATGTTTCCTTTCTTTGAATATTGGTTTCCGGCGTCATAAACTGCCATGTGCCGGATAATCGTTCTATAGGAACAAATCGTTGTATATGCACAGTTAGGAGAACACCCTGACGGGTATTCTCCTAATCGTTACCTGATTCACCGCTGACGCGATCATTCCGGGTCACGAAATATCCTATGACATACAAACGCTTAGTCGCGCTCTACGATGGTCGCGCAGCCCATACCGCCGCCGATGCAGAGTGTCGCAAGACCCTTCTTTGCATCTCTCTTTACCATCTCGTGTAACAGTGTCACAAGGATACGGCAGCCGGACGCTCCAACAGGATGTCCGAGTGCGATCGCGCCGCCGTTCACATTCAATACGTCGTTGCTGAAGCCCAAGTCCTTCTGTACTGCAAGGGACTGTGCCGCAAACGCCTCGTTTGCCTCGATCAGATCAAAGTCATCGATCTTCATGCCGGCTTTCTCCATTGCCTTTTTGGTGGCAGGTACGGGACCTACGCCCATGATGGACGGATCTACGCCGCCGAGTGCGCCCGCAACAAAGGTTGCCATCGGCTTCACACCAAGCTCTTTTGCCTTCTCCTCGCTCATCACAACGATTGCAGCCGCACCGTCGTTAATGCCGGATGCGTTTGCCGCCGTTACGATACCGTCCGGCTTAAACGCACCGCGAAGCTTCGCAATGCTGTCCTTTGTAACGCCCGCGCGCGGTCCCTCGTCGGTGTCCACGATCACGGTTTCTTTTTTCTTCTTTACTTCAACAGGAACGATCTCATCCTTGAATTTGCCTTCCGCCATTGCCTTCTCGCATTTCTGCTGAGACCATGCGGCAAACTCGTCAAGCTGCTCGCGGGTCAGTCCGTACTGCTCCGCTACGTTCTCTGCCGTGATACCCATGTGGTAATCGTTGAATGCATCCCACAACGCATCGTTTACCATGGTATCCACTAATTTGCCGTTGTTCATTCTGTAGCCGTAGCGTCCCTGCATCACTGCATAGGGAGCCATGGACATATTCTCCATACCGCCCGCAACAACAATATCGGCATCACCCGCTGCGATCATCTGCGCAGCCATGTTCACACAGTTCAAACCGGAACCGCACACTACGTTCACGGTAACGGCGGGCGTCGTGACCGGCAGCCCTGCCTTGATGGATGCCTGACGCGCTACGTTCTGTCCGAGTCCTGCCTGAATAACGCAGCCCATATATACATGATCGACAGCATCTGCGGGAACTCCCGCTCTGTTCAAGGCTTCCTTGATCACGATAGAGCCGAGAACCGGTGCCGGCGTTGTGCTGAGTGCGCCGCCCATCGTGCCGATCGCCGTACGACAAGCACCTGCCAAAACAATTTTCTTTGCCATTGATAATCCCTCCTGATCTGATTTTAATCCCGTTTCGGGCATGCCAATGATTGTTATTTTTTTATCATTGTGCTCTGTTGCTATTCTACCATAGAGACGTGAGTTTTGCAACGAAAAGTGCGGGATTGCCGGTGTTATTTTTTATCGCTTTTCCTACCGCGCCAAACCTCATAAGCAATCCAAATAAAAGAGTTCCTCTGAACATTTTCTAAGGAACAAAAGGAAACACTGATTAAATCAGTGTTTCCTTCAGAAATGCGATCATGCTGCTAATTTGAAAATGCTTTTTGTTCAAAATCCTGTACGCTTTCTGCCCGTGCAGCCAGTTTCAGCCATGCGCGCAGAACCGCATCATCCTTTTGCGAATAGATTTTCTCCCGCACTGCCGGGGGGACCTCATCCAACTCACAGAGAAAGTCAAGAATAGCCTCTGCCTTTCCTTCCGCTCTTCCCTGCCTGATACCCTTCTGCAGCGTCCGCTCCTCCAGTTCAAAAAATTTCATATACGCAAGCCCTACCTCTCCATCTGTTTTCACAGCCGTAACCATTTCGTGCAGCTTCCGTAAGTCCTCTGTTCCGGCGTTTTCCTTCGTGGTATGCTCCATGTACTGCAACAACTGCCGCAAGCTTTCCGGCGGATTCCCGTTCCTCCCTCTTGTAAAAAGAAAGATCGTCCTCGCGCCATCTTCATACGGTAAATCAGGAACTTCTATGCAGCCGTTCCTGATCGTATAGACCATCCGGTCTAATTTGAACGGGTCATACGTCATGATAAAGATCACAAACACATTTCGCAGCCTTTCGTACTTCTCACCGATTTTAAAACTTTCCGCATCCAGCTTCGAATGATAGAAACGCGCCCGCTTCGGTAAGGAGGCGATATCCCCTTTTCCGTCGTTGTTATCCGGCTCTAAGTCAAACAGCTCCCCCGCTCCGTCATCCTCATCAAGATACACATCCAGACGGACGCCATGCAGGTCCGTGTTCTCGCCTTGGATAAAATGTTGCGGTGTCACTCTAAGCTTACCGATCTTTCTGCCCAAAATACACTCCAAAATACAGCGGGCGGCGGATTCCCCATAGAGCTTATGGCTGGTAAGACTGTTTACCAGAAAGTTGTCCACCAAATTCAGTTCTTCTAATTGCCTCATGTTTCCTCCTGTTCCCACAGCGCGCGAAAACAAGATAAAAAACGAGACTCTTTTCCCCTGTCATCCGATGCGCTATACTTCGTTTGTTTGATTTGGAATAAAGCATAGATCACAAAAGAACGCTGCGCGTTCTTTCAGAGAATTTCTTTTAGAAATTCTCTTGGAATCACAGGGAGAACTCCCTTAGAAACGGCATGATGCCGTCTGATGGATTGGCTTTGCAGGAATATGCATGCCAAAACAGATTCATTAAAGAATATATGCTTTAGAGTGATTATAGCAAAGCAAATGTTTCATCGTCAAGCCCTATCGAAAACCCCGAAAAATAAATAAAAAAGACCGCCCGTTTATCGGGCAGTCCTCCCAATATTGTTACTGTTTCCAAGCAGGTATGAATGAAATACCATGCGGCTCACTGCGCAAGATAATCCGCCACCGCCGGATCGGTCATGGGAACACTGCGGATCCACTCTCTTGTGTCGCCGACTTTCTCCACCGCACTTCGGTAGCGGCTCAAAAAGTTTGTCAGGTCATAGCAGTCCACCCATATTTCATTGTTTCCGTCCTTTTGGGACTCATCAAAAATAAGCTGCAGGCCCCAGTGCAGATGCACGACCTCGATATTGTTCGTATTCTCCGTCGTACTGTAGCCCGTGTGACCCATATAGCCGATGACGTCGCCCGCCGTCACGACACTTCCCTCCGCGAGTCCCTCCGCGTAGGGATAATTCTGTCTCAAATGCGCGTAATAATAATAGCGCCTGCCGTCAAAGCTCCGGATACCGATGCGCCAGCCTCCGTAACGGTTCCAGCCGAGCGCCTCCACATAGCCGGACTCGATCGCAACGATCGGCGTGCCGATCACGCCCATCATATCGTGTCCCAAATGCGGGCGGCTATAGCCATAGCTCCTCGACGCGCCGAAATCATCATAGTCATTGTAGCCAAAGCCTTGCGCGATCGGCGAAAAAACCTTGACGCCGTAAACACGCTCCATGGTCGTGCTGCCGTCCTCCGCCTGCCGCTCAATCTCATATTCTCCGACATAGCCGCCCAGCACCGCGGAATAGGCTTCATAGTAGTAATCAAAATAAGAAAGCTCATTCGAGAGCTTCTCCACTGTCGTCTCACTGTTCTTCATCCGCTCTGCAAGGTCGCGTATATAACCCAGCGACTTTGATGAGAACTCTCCGCCGCCCCGGCAGCCCGCATACGCAAGCAGCACGATCCAGTCAATATGGATATCGCTCCCATAGGTATCCAGATCATATTGCAGGGCGCAGCGCATGGCGTCCGACGTGACATTAAAATCCACCCATGTGATATAATCCCTGCCTGTTCCTCCCGACTCGTCGTACAAACGGGTATCCGTCGAAAGCGTCTCGCTTGCCGCCCCGTCCTGTGTATGGGTTAAAAAAAGAATCGAAGCACAAATGCCTGCCGCTTCCACCGCAATTCCGATCCGAATCAGCATACCGCGCCGTTTCGCTTTCCCACGTTTTTCTTTCATAGCAGCCAACTCCCCATAGATTCCGTTCTTGAAAGAACGCTCTATTCGCGCTTATCCTTCACACTATTTTATTGCGGAACCGGGATTCATATGTATCCATCAAATATTGTTTTTCTTTCGTATAACATAAGAGACCGACGCAATGATAATAACCAAGCTGATTCCCTGTGAAACCGACAAAGCTCCAACGTAACCACGATCCGCATCCCCACGGAAAAATTCCAGAAAAAAGCGTAGAACCCCATATCCCAGAAAGTAAAAAACTACCGGCTCGCATGCAGCCCCGTTCCTTTCCTGACCATTGACCGCCATTACATATGCCGGTTGTTTCTCTGATTTCTGCCGCTTTTCAGAACACCACAACAACAAAAGTGACAGCAGCCACAAACAAACAGTTTCTATACATTGAACCGGCAGATAGGTAACGCCTGCCGCCTGCCCATATTGCGCTGACGGATACGATACCGCAAAAATGCCGTTATAGGGAATCCCATAACAACAGCCTGCCAACAGGCAGCCGATTCTCCCAAATCCATGCGCAAGCGGCACCGTATAAATGACCTCGGATAAAAGAGACAGCACAGGAATATGATGGACCCGCCCCGCGCACATACATGCTGCGATCCCTGCCGCCAGTCCCCCATAGAACACAAAGCCACCGGACATAATGGAATTCACATAGCGCAAATCACGCCATGCCGACCAGTCAATTTGTTCAAAGGAAACAAGAAGATACAATACCTTTGCGCCGAGCATTGCTCCTAAAAACGCATACCCCTCCAACACCCAGATCTGCCAGAATGCAATCCGCTTTTTACGACATGTCCGATATGCGCATAAATTTGCCAAAATAACACCAAAGACAAGCATCATGCCATATGCCGGAATTCTCCAATCAAAAACCTTAAAATAGGGATACATAAGCGCTCCTTTTTGAAAAAGAAAATGCTTCTTCCGAGGGATTGCGAAAGAAGCATTTTCATATACTAGCTCTTAAAACAGAGACGTAACTCCGCCGACACAAGCTGAGCATGCAATGTAAAACAGCAGACTCAAAACCGTTCCGATGATGGAACATACCAGCCCTGCCGTCGCCAGGCCATTTGTCTGCTGCGCCTTTTTCGCAAGTGCTCCTAAAATAATTCCGATGACGCCGATGATTGCTCCGAGCCATCCGAGCAGACCGGCCGAAAATGCACCGATCAAAATTGCAATGATACCTAACACCAATGATGCGACACCCATATTCGTTCCTCCTTATGTATTTTCAATTTCTACACCGAATCTCCGCCACAACAGCTTCGGACTTTACGCATGCTCCTCCCTCATAAAGAACCAAGCAGCCCCTATATTGCTCAAATCGGTACCAATTCATTTTACAGAACGTTTTGTTCTTTGTCAACATTATTCAGAACATTATGTTCTATTTGATTTTATCTTTTTCAGTTATTTGTATAATCTAATTAGACACAGAAAGGAGATGCTTATGACGTTCGGTGAACGACTAAAGGCTCTTAGACAAAAAAGGCACATGACACAAAAGGAGCTCAGTAAGGCTCTTTTCATTTCCGAACGCGTAATCAGCTATTATGAGCAGAATGAGCGCTTTCCGAACGATGCCATGACATTGATACGGATTGCGCAGTACTTTCATGTATCCGTTGATTATTTGCTGGACATGCCCCCTGTTCAGGAAACGGATTTGGCCGATGGCATGTATCCCCTCTCACCTGACCTGCTTGAATTGATCGCGCTATATAAAGATTTCAATGAATATGATAAAGGACGAATTTTGCAATTTGCACTGGATCTGCATGATATGAAACCCTAATGATTTTGTAAGAAATTTCCTATACGCCAAAACGGAGCCCGTCCAATCGGACGCGCTCCGTTTCCATCTGTTCTTTCTCTTTTGTGTATCAATTCCCTTTTGTATGATAGCTTTCTTTTGTCCTTCGCGTTTCTTCTGTTTCTCAATGATTCCTTTGTGCCTAATACATTCTTTCGTACCCTGCCGCTTTCGGCGCAGCTCACGTTCTTCTTTTACCTTACACGCTCATGCGCCTGTCGTCTTATTGGTATCCTCGCTTGTCCGCGTTCTGCATGTGATCTATGTAAAAATCATCTTTGGTAACCGCTTAAAGCTCCGGCTCGATCAGACCGTAGGTGTTGCCCTTTCTCTTATACACAACGTTTACCTGATCGGTTTCCGCATTACAGAATACAAAGAAGCTGTGTCCCAAAAGCTCCATCTGGATGCAGGCATCCTCGGGATACATCGGCTTAATGTCGAACTTCTTCGTACGGATGATCTTGATCTCCTCTTCCTCCGGAAATTCCCTGTCAATATAATCTTTCTTAAAATAATTCGCCGACTGCTGCTGTTCTACCAGCTTTGTCTTATATTTCTTTAACTGTCTCTCAATAATTTCCTCAACTAAGTCAATGGAAACATACATATCATTGCTGACCTGCTCGGAACGGATGATATTTCCCTTTACGGGAATCGTAACCTCGATCTTCTGTCTCTCCTTCTCCACACTCAGGGTTACATGCACCTCAGTCTCTGTCGTAAAGTATTTCTCGAGCTTGCCGATCTTGTCCTCTACCGCAGACCTGAGCCCTTCTGTCACTTCGATATTCTTGCCTAAAATAATAAACTTCATAGCATCATCCCTTTCGTTGTTATATTGTATAATGATTATACCACAGAGCCCTCATTTTTTGCAACATTTTATACAATTGTCTGAAACTTTTTGACATTTAGAAAGTCAAGCTGTTTTCACGTATTTTTTGTCGTTTTGGCATTTTTATGATTTCTACACAAAACATCCGTTCCTTATGGTTTCCATAAAAACCGTTCTCTGTTTCCCTGTTTTTCCTGTGGATAATGTGGATAACTCCGTGTATAAATGCTGATTCCGCATAAAACCGCCATTCTGCATGTGGATAAATGATCCCTAAAAAAAGTAATTTTTTTCCAAAAAAGCTCTTGCTTTTTTTCTTTTTGTACATTATTCCCAAAACGTGTTTGTGACATAAGTGTCGTTCATGCGCTTCCATATCGAAAGCGGAATGTATAAAAAGAGGACAGCCCTAAGACTGTCCCCCGCTTCGTTTCTATTTAGTTAAAAATTCTTCGAATGCATGCGATCGGCTTATAGGTCGCGCTTGAAATCTTAATACCGGTTCTCGGTGTGCTCGCATGAACGATCTGCCCGTTTCCGATATAAATGCCGACATGACCGGAGTAGCATACCAGATCGCCCGGCTGTGCCTCCGCAAGGCTTCCCACTGCGGTTCCCATACTGCGGTCCGCCGTCGCTGAATGCGGCAGGCTGACGCCGTACTGTGCATATACCGCAAGGACAAAGCCCGAGCAGTCTGCTCCGTTCGTCAAACTCGTTCCTCCGTATACATACGGATTACCGACGAACTGTAATGCGTAATTGGCAATCTCTGCTCCGAGTCCGCTTCCGGTGGATACCGGTGCGGATGCCTGTTCAGTCTCAACAACCTCACTTGACACTGACGGCTGCTGCGCCTGTGCCTGCGCGGCCTCCTGTGCCGCAAGCTCTGCCGCCCTGCGCTCCGCTTCTGCACGCGCTGCACGCTCCTCAGCAAGTCTTGCCTCTTCTTCCTCTTTCGACTCTGCCGAGACGAAGGAAATTGCAACCGTAACGTAATCAGCGGATACATACCCCTGCGTACCGTTCACATTTACCTTGATCCATCCGTCTCCATGATCGGACTCTAACACATCAAGCTTATCACCATAAGGCAATAGCTGTAATACTCTTGCTTCTGTGGAACCTTCCGCGCGAAGCTTCAGTGTCTGCGTATTCACTGTTGCGATCTGGATGCTGACCTCATCAATGAGCGCCTCCGCTTCCTCACCGGATACACAGTAATCCGCGCTGACATAGCCCGTAACCGTACC
Source organism: Lachnospiraceae bacterium (assembly GCA_014804425.1). Taxonomy (GTDB): domain Bacteria; phylum Bacillota; class Clostridia; order Lachnospirales; family Lachnospiraceae; genus DLAJ01. The sequence continues at coordinate 323,775 of JAAUZV010000012.1, read as the reverse complement.
GGATGCGATGTAATACCAGTCGCCCTCACGTCTGATCAGCTCGCCGACGGAATTATTATACAGCTTTCCGACAATTTCCGTGTCGGTCGAAGGACCGCTTCTGACATTCACCCAATCACGTACTCTAGCGATCACAAGGCTGCCGTAATCCTCCGGTGCCTCCTCGTCCTCGTCCTCCTCCGCGCCGGTATCTTCTCCGTCCGCTTCGGCATCCTCTTCATCCGTATCGCCCTCTTCACCGACGCCATCCGCATCGATATCTGCATCGGCATCTTCGTCAGGCTCCTGTGCTTCGTCACCGTCCACACTCCGTCCGATGCCGTCCGCCCCGGTATCCTGCACTCCGTCCTCGGGCTGTACCATTCCCTCCTCCGGAACAATGTCTGTCGTTACCTGTTCGGTTAATCCTGCTGTCACTGCCAGCCCCGCTTCCTGAGACATGGCAAGAACCTCTATATCATTCTCTGCGTCCGCTAACGCACTCTGCTCCAGTTCCTCAACAGAAGTGCCTTCCTCAAGCGTTAACGCCACTCCCTCTGCCGGAAGCAACGTCTCAACCTGTGTCGCATTCGCCGAAACATCCGCATTAGAAGTAACAAGTACCCCTGCAAATAGAATTGCTGCGGCTATCAACTCTTTCCGTTTCATTCCCTTCCTCCAAAAGATCAACAAAGGTCATTTCTATCGTATTGTGTTAAATTTGTTACAAAATTATTACATCTTGTTGCTAAATATAACACGCGATGATTTTCTTGTCAACCCTTGGAAGAAATTTCCAGCTATTTTTTGTTCGGATTATCGTGACCGGATTTTATGAAAAAATAATTGACAAACAGGATAACATTTCTTAGCATAAGACCATCAGCAAATTCTTAATATGCGCGTTCGCACACGCAGACGTCCGCAGAACCCGGACAGAAAGGATTTCCCCATGAACCAAACCGTACTGATCACCGGCGCATCCCGCGGCATCGGCAGGGCCTGTGCCGAACTGTTTGCCAAAGAGGGCTTCGACCTGATCTTAAACTGTCTCCGCTCCAAAGAGGAGCTGACAGCTTTTGCCACTGAGCTTACCGCACAATACGGCATCCACTGCCGCCTGTTTTTCGGTGATGTCGGCGATTCCCGTTTTGTTGATGACATGTTTGCGCAGATTGACTGTCTGGACGTGCTCGTCAATAATGCCGGCATTTCGTACGTCGGCCTTTTGCATACCATGACGGTGGAAGAATGGCTTCACGTCATGAACGTCAATCTCAATTCTTGTTTTTATACTGCCCGCCACGCCGTTCCTCTCATGTTAAAAGAGCACAGCGGGCACATTATCAATATCTCGTCGGTGTGGGGCTGTGTAGGCGCTTCCATGGAGACCGCTTATTCCGCGAGCAAGGCGGGCGTAGGCGGCTTTACCAAAGCGCTTGCCAAGGAGCTTGCGCCGAGCCATATCCCCGTCAACGCCGTTGCCTGCGGCATCATTGACACAGACATGAACCGTCATCTTTCCGCTGAAGAGCTTTCTTCTTTAAAAGAAGAAATTCCGGCGGACCGTCTCGGTACGGCTGCGGAAATCGCGCAGACCGTCTTACAGCTTGCCAATGCGCCCGATTATCTGACCGGACAGATCATTACGGTGGACGGGGGCTGGACATGATTTGGCCATCCGCCGCTCCATGTATGCCTGAACCCGTGCGCGCATCCACGCAAACTGCTCTCTCGTTTTTTCGCAGTCGCTCTCAAAGTGCAGAAGCTTGTCCAGATACCCCTGCTCGCTCACAATGCGGACGCTGATCGGATACACAAGCTCGAACACAAGCGAAATATGACCCGCAACATAATCGACCGGCGTCTTTTTTAAGCTGCGCAGCGTTGCATGCTCCTCGGAAAAGCTTGCAAGCACCTCCTCGCTGACCTCACTGTTTTTTAACGCCTGCGTCGTCGTATTATAGATCGCCTCAAGCGGCACGTCCACGTTGACGCGCATAATGTCAATCTTATCGGCATCCCTTAAAATATGACAATACGTCCGCGTCCGCTCGTCCATGTCCTCCGCAATGCGGTAAAGACTGTGGCTGCGAACCGCCGTCTCGATGAGCTGCAATATCTCCTTTGGTGTATCATCCGCAAGGTAATTCGCGATCTCGCCGTCCCGAAATAAAATATCCGCCCCAAACTGCGCATGGTCGATGGAATCCGCATCCACAAACGTTCCATAGCGCCGAAGCTGTTCAAATCTTCCGACGTCATGCAACAGCCCGATCGTCCATGCCAGATCAAGCGCCTGCCCCTCTAAGCCGATCGACCTGCCGATCCGCTCACTGAGCGCTGCCACACGATAAGTATGATCGACCTTCAGATTGATCTTTTCATCCGTTCTGTCATAATCGGCAGTATACGCATCAAACGCCGCAATCGCCCGCTTTCTGTCCACCGCAAATACAACTTGTTCCATATCCGCCTCCATTGCATGAGCTTTAGAAGTACTTCTCATTCTAATAACCATGCCTTTCCATAACCCGCAAACTTTGGGCCGCAGGCACAAATTTGCCGATAGAAAAATCTTTGATTTTTCTATCTATCTTTCCCCGTCCGCGCCGATTTCTTTCCATCTGCGCTCGTGTTTTTTCATAGTAAAAAGACCGATGCCATCCGCTAACACCCATCCGATCGGGATAGCCGCCCAGATCCCGTACACGCCGACCGCTTCGATCGGCGCAAGCAGATAGGCCAGCGCAACACGCGTCCCAAGTGACACGACCGTCAGCCAGAGCGACATCTTTGGCCTGTTCACACCGCGGAAATATCCGTAGAGTAAAAAGAGCAGACCGATCCCACAATAGCATGCGCCTTCTATACGCAGATAATCTACCCCGATGGCAATGATTTTCGTCTCCTCCGCTTTCACGAACACGCGCATGAGCGGATGCGCCGCCGCACATACAAACACGGATACGATCAGGCAGAATGCCATGCACACCCGCACCGCTCGGGAAAATCCCTCGCGTATCCTGTCTTTCCTGTCCGCCCCGTAATTTTGTGACACAAACAGAGAAAACGCATTGCCGAATTCCTGCGCCGGCATATATGCGAGCGTGTCGATCTTCACCGCCGCCGCAAATGCCGCCATGACGGCTTTGCCGAAGCTGTTGACCAGTCCCTGTATCATCAATATGCCGAAATTCATGACGGACTGTTGAACGGACGCCGCCGCAAGGAAGCCCACAACCTCCTTTAAGAGCTTTAAGTCCGTCCGCATGCCCGCCCGCATAAACCGCAGTCGTTTTTCTTTTTTCCATGTATAAAACGCAATCCCGATACCCGAAAGCACCTGCGCGATCAGCGTCGCCTCCGCCGCGCCCCTGATGCCCCTTTGAAACGTCATCACAAACAGGCAGTCCAAGCCGATGTTTAAGACCGACGCCGCACCGAGAAACACGAGGGGAACCACCGAATTTCCAAGCGCACGCAGCACAAATGCATAATAGTGATACAGGAACACAAAGAAAATCCCCACAAAAATGATCATGACATATTCCCGCATCATTGCCCGGACCTCACCCGGCACGGCAAGCAGGATCAGCAGCTCATCACAGAATAACAGCGCAAGCGCCGAGATCAGGAGCGCAAAAAAGCCGGCGAACAAAAACGCGGTCCGCATGCGCTGTTTCATGCCGGCAATATCATTCTTTCCATAATAATAAGAAAACAGTGCGCCGCCTCCCATGCACATCCCGATGAGAATGGAATTTAAGAATGTCATGAGTGTGTACGCCGAACCGACCGCAGCCAGCGCATCCGGCCCGAGCACACGCCCGACGATCAGCGTATCGGCGATATTATAGAGTTGTTGTAAAAAATTTCCCGCAATCATCGGCAGGGCAAAGAGGAGCAGCGTGCTTGTCACACTGCCGCCGGATAAATCTGTTTTTTTCAATCGAACATGACACCCCTCTCCGCCCTTATATCCCGTCGTAAATCCAAGGCGTATCCCACTGATACTCCTCCATGATGACATGACCGTCCCGAAATGCAACACCGTCCGCTTCCAGTAAGGCAATCTGACGGTTTTCTCCGCCAAACGCAAACGCACTTGACACTCTGCCGTCCTTCGTCACAACACGATAACACGGAATGCCATCGGGGTCCGGATTGCCATGCAGGGCATAGCCGACGACACGTGCCCACCGTTTATTCCCTGCGAGCGCCGCCACCTGCCCGTATGTCGCCACTTTACCGCGCGGAATCTGCCGCACCACATCATAGATCAATTCAAATGTATTTTTATTCTGTTCCATGACGCACTCCTTGAGGATTTTCGCTTAAAAGACATCTCGTGTTTTCTTAAATTTGGTTTGCAAATTCCGTAACACCTTCCGCTTTCGCAGCCAGTCTCAGCCATTTACGAAGGATTTCTTCATCCTTTTGCGCGGTGATCTGTTCTTCTAGAGAAGGCGGTATCTCGCCCAATTCTCTGAGCAGATCCAAAATTGCATTGATCTGCCCTTGAATGATGCCCTCCTTACGACCTGCTGTAAGGCCCTCCGCATGCCCGACGGCTTTTCCTTCCGCAATCCCTTGCTCCCGTATCCGTTCCTCAATCTCAAAGCTTTTCATATAGGCAAGCCCCACCTTTCCATCACGCTTGACTGCCGTTACCATCTCATGCAGTCTTTGTAAGTTCTCTGTTCTTGCATTCTCCTTTGACGAATACTCCATGTAATGCAGAAGCTCCTGCAAGTCCTTAGGCGGATTCCCCTTCGTTCCCTTCGTGTAGAGAAATATCGTTCTCGCCCCGTCCTCATACGGCAGCTCCGAAACCTCGATACAGCCGTTCTTCACGGTATAGACCATCCGGTCAAGTGAGAACGGATCATACGTTGTGACAAAGATCACAATGACATTCCTAAGGACATTATATTTCTCTCCTGCCTGCAGGCTTCCGGAGTCCAGCTTCGCATGATAAAACCGCGCTCTTCTCGGCAGGGCGGCAACCTCCCCTTTTCCGCTGTTGTTGTCCGGCTCCAAATCGAAGATTTCCCCATCCTCCTCATCCAGATAAATGTCCATGCGGATACCGTGTTTATCCGTGTCTTCTCCCGGCACAATTCTCTGCGGGACTACCTTGATCTTTCCGAGCTTTCTGCCCAGAATGCACTCCAAGATACAGCGCGCCGCAGGTTCCCCGTACACCTGATGGCTTGTCAGGCTGTTTACCAGAAAGTTATCCACCAGATTTAGATCTTCCAATTTCCTTACTTGTCTCACTCGTTTCCTCCTGTTCCCATAGTACACGAAAAACAGGAGTCTGTCCGCCTCTTATCATCTTTCGTGCACTATGCTTTTTCAATTTTGTTGTGGGTAAAGCATAGATTACAAAAGAACGCCGTGCGTTCTTTTAGAACACTGCGTGTCACTTCAGAGATTGAAGAAGCGGCAGAATGCCGTCTGACGTGGATTGCTTTTCAAGAATGGCTGCTGATCCGAAATCAATCCATCAAAGAATATATGCTTTGTGCTGATTATACGTGGATTTATCCTGTGCGTCAAGATGATTTTGGGGAAATGAAAAAATCATAAAAATATCGATAGCATATCGCCGGAAATCCCAACCATAAACCGCTTTTTCATTGACTGTCACAAAATCCACGATTATAATATGAATATGTTTCCGTATAAAAAAACGAATTTTGACAATATTTATACACAAACCCAAAATCCGGGAACCTTTTTGCAATTTTCATTATCTACTTATTAGAAGCTTTTTGCCTTTTGAGTAGACCCGCAAAAAAATCTAAAAAGAGGTTACGGACGATGAAGCAGTCTGAATTTTGTGAACGTATCAGTCAATATCGAAATCAATTATATATAACCGCTTATGCCATTTTAGAAAATCAGGCGGATGCGGAGGATGCTGTGTGCAGCGCGATCCTGAACGGATATGAACATCTGTTACAGTTAAAAAATCCTCATAAATTCAAATCATGGATGATCAGCATTACCAGAAACGAGGCATTAAAGATCCGGCAAAAGCGCCTTGATCTCCCGGGGAACGAACAGGTTGAGCAGCTCCTGCAGCCAACATGCGACACCCCTCATGAATTGTGGGACATTGTACAGACCTTAAACGAGCCCTACCGCATGGTTGTTGTGCTGTTTTATTATGACGGTCTCCCCATACGGGATATTGCCAGAGTACTGAATATCTCGATGGGTACCGTAAAGTCCCGCCTGAACCGCGGAAGAAACCTTCTGAGAGAAGCATTGGAAAAAACAGGTGGAATATCATGAATAAGTTTGATAAAAAAGTAAAAGAAATGGCAAAAGAAATAGAGACTCCCGCATCCTATGACAAAAAAGTGGACGGACTGCTGCAATCACTGACAGAACAGGAAGAACTCCCTCNCCCAAAATCCGACGGCAGGAAAAGAGTTCTTCAGCTCGCGTTCTGTCTGGTTTGCGTTTTTCTGATCCTGTCTTTTTATACGATCGGTACTCAGGCGAACTTTTTTTCTTCTTTCAAAGAAACAATCATAGACTTTCTGACAGGCGGTTCCGATGATGATCCTGCGAATATGGGAATCGAAAGCGACCAAAACTATGCGGAAAGCAAGCCGGATCTGATCATGGCGTTAACGGAGAAGGTCATTGACAGCCACAGCATCTATNTGCTGGTNNAAATAACNGCNCC
>JAAUZV010000012.1:8390-317066 GCA_014804425.1 Lachnospiraceae bacterium | reverse complement strand
ANNTTTCATTTGATTATTTTTGTTTCTGCTGGGGAACGAATTATAACGTGGATCAACTGATCAGCGGTGCTACCTCCTGCGAGCTGTTAGAGGTCAGCGAGGACATGCCGAACAGGGCAACCTTTGTCGTCAGTCTGGTAACCGACGAAGAACTCGAAGAGGAAAAAGACATCACGGTATGCTTTCAGGATCTGACCGCAGATCCCAATTCGGATCATCCCGCCCTGCTTGTTGCCGGGGTATGGAGCATGACGTTTCCGATCTATCGTACCGTTACGGACAATATCACGATTGAGGGCGATCCGTCCATGACGTTTTCTTATATTAATACAACGGCTGAAGTAAAGAGCATCGAGTTGACACCGCTTGNAATGGTCGTCGTCTCAGACATCTCTCAGTATCCTTCAGACATGCTTGGCGTTTCGGATACGACCATTTCCATGCGCTTACGAATGATCGACGGCAGTGAACCGGTTCTGGTCAGCCATGATCCGGACGAGGCGGTATTAACCCGGAGCGGCAGCTTTTATTTCACAGAAATTGACGGTAAATCTTGTCAGCAGGATACCTTGGAATTCACCAATGCGATCAATATCGACAGGGTTCTCGGCATTTATATTGAAGACTTNTATATCCCCGTNAGATAAAAAAAGAACGCATAGCGTTCTTTGCAAAATTCTTAAAAGGAATTCTTCCGGCATTGAGAAATATCCTCAACGCAAANNGGGCAGTTATCCGTCATGGGTAACTGCCCGGTTTCCTATTTTAAAANGTGTCAGACTTCCATACCGTAGTCTCTCTTTGCCGCAACCGTGATCGCGCTGTCCAACTGGTGAAACAGCTCGTCATAACCGATCCGCTTTCCCTCAAAGCGTGTCACGCCCACATGCAGGGTGAGCGGAATNTCCCTCCCCTCCCATAGAATGGGCTTATCGTTGCTGCTTTTGATTTTTTCCGCAAGCGACTCCGCGTAGCTTTCATCCTCACTGTCCGTCAGCAGGGCGAATTCATCCCCGCCGATGCGGAATGCCACATCGTTTTCTCCTGCCGCATCCTGTATACGCTGCAGCGCCTCTGCGATCGCCAAATCCCCCGCTTTCCGGGAGATCTCATTGACCGCCATCATNTGTTTNATATCNCAGATCACAAAACAGCAGGCTCTCCGCTCCTGAAAAAGATCATATAACTCACTAATATCCACATGTTTTCTTTCTGCCATCGTCGCATCTCCTTCCCCCAACGGCCCTGTCAGCCTTGGGAACAGCTCCGAGAACCGCGTTTTNCCGCGNAACTCGGATGGTTTACAGTTCCAGAACCCGCGAAATGCGCGCGTAAAAGATTCGTTGGTNCCATATCCGTAGCGGAGCGCGATCTCCAAAATTCCNGTATCCGGCTCGCGCATAATATCGCGCGCCGCCCTNGTNAGCCTTCTCCGCATCAGGTATTCTCTGATCGACATATGATTGACATANCGGAACAGCTTTTCCAGCGTCGATCTGGAACAATAGCATGCTNCNGCTACATCCTCGGTTGTGATGTTGTCTTTCAGATGCTGCTCCATATACTCCAGTGCATCCGCAAGNAGTTCCGCTTTGTTCATGCATCCACCTCTTCTTTTACCATTACGCATATCCGTTTCGGTACCGATACGACTTGTTCTGNTANATTNATTGTAGCAGATTTNCGATGTNGGTTCTTGATATTTTCAGTAAAAAAAAGAATCCGTCAAAAACGGATTCTTTTTTATTGTTCGCGTCATACATTGATGTTTCGGTTACTGCTTTACTCCTCGGCAATCTCTGCGGAAAGCATAAGCTCATACTCGCCGTCTGCCCCCTGCGCTACCTGATAATGATAGGTGAAACCATCGTATGCAATGTCTCCCTCCGCCATACCGTCGGCTAAGTCGGCAGTCAGATCCTCCGCTGCTACACAGATGCCATTCTCACTGACGCGAAGCCATACCCTGCCGTCCTCATCCGTCTCTACTTCGCAGTTTACGAACGCGTACTCGCCGTCTTCGCCCGTCAGCTCCTCCCCGTCAAAGGAATACGAGAGTTCTCCTGTTGCCAGCTCAATATCGTCTGTAATGGCAAACAATTCGCACTCCATATCATTCTCCAGCTCGAGCTCCGCGAAAAATGTTCCGTCTTCGTTTTCCTGCCATGTAACCTCTTTCTCCACCTTCTCACCGTTTAAGTATATCGTTACTCTCGAAACCCATGTCTCGCCCGTCGCCGCATAACAGATCCCGTTGGAAGCCACAAATAATCCAAACGCTGCTGCCANAGCGCCCATTGCGTAACGCCATCCTCTTTTTGCTTTTTTCTCCGTCTGATTCTCCATATCCATCACCTTTCCCAACAGCTCCTCGGGAACATGAACCTTATCAAACGTTTCTTTATACCATTTCTCATTCTTCATCCTGCCACGCCTCCTCAAGCCGCTGTTTCAATTTGTTTCTCGCACGGACAAGCCTTGTTCGGACGGTCTGTTCACGGATATGCAGAAGCTCTGCGATCTCCCCTGTCCGGTAGTCCTCATAGTAAAAAAGATGTANGACGATCCGGTAATCTTTGGGAAGCGCCATGACCGCTTCATACAATGCGCTCTGCGAAAGCTCCTCAAACTCCGGGACCTTGGGCGGCATTCCTCTCCGCCTTCCTCTTTCCGTATGTCCCTTAAAATCGTATGGCTCCTGCACGTCTTCGTCCGCAAAACCAAACAGCCCGACGCTCCGCCGCCAAAAGGATTTCCACAGGTTTTTGCACTCGTTGACGGTCACGCGGATGAGCCATCTCCTCAGGTGTTCCTCATCCGCAAAGCTGTCTTTTGCTTCAAGCAGCTTCATAAATACAGTCTGCGTCACGTCCTCCGCATCCTGCGGCGTCTTCGCAGCGCTTAACGCCGTACGATACACAATATCCGCATAAGCCTTGACTGCATCCATGTATGCCCTGCCGTCCACCGGTGTCTCCTCCTGTCCCTGCGATCTTGTTTGTTTTCTGCTGAAAGGCCTTTCACTTTATGAACAATTGACAACGGGAAAATGTGACAGAAATATTGACTTTTTATTTTTTTAACTTCAGCGGCTTCACCTTCCGCTCACTCACACANTCCTGATCCGAGATCACCCCGCATAAGATCGGGGACGCCGGATCATATTTGCTGCAATTGTTTCGGACACGTATCTCGCTGTCGTTCGCNTAACAGTATCGGCAGCCGTTGCGGCAGGTATGATAGGTNCCAATGTCNANGCTCNCGATACANCCGCACTCGCNTCTTTGATTTTTNNCCTTCCCNGCTTTGATCGGGCAGCCGATGATACGCTCGATCAGCTCCCTGTCAATNCAGCAGTTATGCTTGATCCCGCATGCNGANAGNTCNATNCGTTCGGCNCAGCTTGCGATCTCCATGCCGTTTTGTCCCGCCGTTTTACTGAGATTTTCTGCAAACTCCAGACATTCCTTTCCGCCTAATTCGTATGCACCGAGAGACGCCAGCTCCTTTTTATTTTTTNCATATTCATCCACAAAGCTGACGACGCATTTCTGCGTATAACCTGCAAGCGCCGCTGCGATCTGCCCGAACGCTTTCAGGTGGTATTCCGGCGTATAGGCACTTGTAAAAAGGATAGGGTCATAACGCCAAATGACTCTATCCTTTCCGATCCTGTCTGACAACGCCTGAAATACCGGTATNATNTTTTCTTTTTTATGCGGCACGCCGGGTTCTATATCGCTTCCATATCCGGTCAGGGTAAACTGAAAATAATACGGATACGCCGCAAGACAGTCCAGTCTGCCCATCATCGGTTCCGGATTTTTCGTCCAAAAGACAATGCAGTCCACCACATCGGGAGTCAGCGCGATTCTGCTGACCTGCTTGGGATTCATCGGATTTCTCACGCAGACAAATCCTTCTTTGATACGCCGGTAAAACCAGTCCGAATAGTAATTCGGAATATCGGTTCTGCGGCTTGCGCTTACNATCATGGGTATTCCTCCTATGCCCCTTATTGTAACCCTTTTGCCCCCACCGCACAAGCTCAAAAAGAACGCCCCCAAGCCGCAAAACGGCCTGAGAGCGCCCCCTCATAAGCGATACTTTTTTAATTCTCCCCCCTGATCGCGCTGTACAACGCGTCAATCTCCTCATAGGTATAGGAAANGCCCTTGTAGGTCACGGTCACATTTTCGCTTCCTTCAAACACTTCCTCCTTGATCGTCGTGAGACTGTCCGGTAAGATCACCAGCTCCAGATTCGGACAATCCGAGAACACAAAATAACCGAGTTCTGTCACACCCTCCGGAACAAGAATCGTTTTGATGCTCTTGCATCCCGTAAACACACCGTCCCCGAGCCTGGTTACACCCGATGGAATGGAAACATCCTCCAGCTTTTCATTCCACGCCAACAGATAATCCTCCAATTCCGTGAGTCCGCTCGGAAGTGTCACATGGACTAACTCATAACANCCCTTAATGGCAGAACCGCCGATTCGTACGACCGTATCTGGAATCGTCAGATCGACAATATACCGGGAACCCACAAATACGCTTGAACCAATTTCCACAACCGTCTTTCCCCCGAGCTGTTCGGGAATACGAACAATCCCCTCCCCACCGTTATAATAGTAAAGACCGACTGAGGTCTCCGCATAATAGATCGACACGCCGCCCGGAACGTCCTCAATTCTGAAAAACTCTTCCGCCGGATATGGCGATTCCAAGCTTGCCGCATCATCTAACATCGTATAGAGAGTGTCCAGCTCCTCATAGGAATAGTCTGTTCCCTGATAGGTGACCGTGATGTCCGTACAGCCGGAAAACGCGCTGTGATCAACCGAGCGCACGCTGTCAGGAAGAGCCAGATTCGTCAGCGCTTTGCAGTCGGCAAACGCAGAGGCGCCGATCTCCGTCACAGTGGCAGGAAGCGTTACATCCGTCAAAACCGAGCAGCCGGAAAACGCCATCTCGTTCACCTGCGTTATGCTGCCTAAAATCGTCACACTTGTTAATCGCTTACAATTCAGGAACGCCATACTGCCGATTTCCGTCACACTTTCCGGAATGACAATCTGTTCCAGATAAGTTAAGTTAAACGCGGCTTCGCCGATCTTCGTCACGCTATCCGGAATGATCACGCTCGTCACTCCGATGCACCAAAAGGCGCGCTCGCCGATCTCTGTTACCGTTTTTCCCCCGATCTCGGCAGGAATATGGACATCTCCGCCCTCAATGTCATTAAAAACAACGCTCACACCGCCTTCCGTATCCGTCACATCAAACAAGGCTTCCGATGTGACCGGAATCGAAGCGTCTGTCCCTCCGTTCTGTGCACTGCTGTTTGAGCCGCTCTGTGTATCTCCGCTTCCCCACGTCTGCCCGGAATCGCCCGCTCCGTTTGATGCGGAACCGCTTTCGCTTCCCCCGCAGCCGCAGACGGACAATGCCAAAAGAAGCGTTCCCATCATAACAGCCAATGTTCTTTTTCTCATGATTCTTATCTCTCCATCCTCATCCATAATGTAGTATTATCCATCGCATATCTTACCATAAAAACAGCAATATTTTATATTTGCAGCGCGAGCGGTCGCCTTTGCGGCGCGAGCGGTTTTGCGGCGCTTCCGCTTTCTTGACGGAGCAGATGGGATATGGTAGAGTAATGCGTATGAAAATAGCAATTTGTGATGATGAACCGGTGTTTTTGAAAAGAATATACGATTACCTGTGGCAGCAGCCGGACTGCTCCGTGGATTGCTTTTCTTCTCCGCTCGCGCTTTGGGATCAGTATGCGTCGGGAGAACGCTATGACGTACTTTTTTTGGACATTTTGATGTCACCCTTAAACGGCATGGAGCTTGCAAAAAAGATCAGAAAAATCGACACCTCTGTCATTTTAGTATTCTTTACCGTTTGTCTGGATTATGCCCCTGCCGGCTATGAAGTGGGCGCGTTCCGCTATCTCTTAAAGCCTGTGACAAAAGAGGCTGTCTTTCGTGTCATGAGGGATATCCATACAAAGCTTACAGATTCCCATACGCTTCTGATCAAAACACCCGAATGCGAACTATTGCTGCATCCGCAGGAGCTGCAATATCTGAAGGCGGACAATAAAAACACGCTCGTTTATCACAAAGACGATGTCATTACGCTGCATAAAGGTTTGAATGAACTGGAAGCGATGCTTCCCCCATCCACATTTTTCCGCATTCACCGGAAATACATTGTGAATCTGGAATATGTCAGAGAATTTGACGAGTCACACTTAACGCTTGCCTGCGGGGCAACCTTTCCCGTCAGCCGCAGGCGCGGAAAAGACTTCCGCCGCGCAGTCGTCAATTACATTGAAGGAGGTCTGCGTTCATGAACGCGCTGCCGATTCAGCTTGCCGTGAATTTAATGGAATATTGGATCCTGCTGTTACTCATGCAGGACATCTGCGCCGCTCATATTCGTATCAGCCGCAGGAATGTGATTGTTTTTTCCCTGATTTCTCTATTTGTGACCACTCCGGCCGCCCTGTTTGAGACGGATACCTCTTTTTTATTCAGCATGCCCACATCGATCGCGGTGACGGTACTGCTATTCAGTAAAAAAAGGTTGTCCGATCTGCTGCGTTTCTTTCCTGCCGTTGCGGTCTATTTTACACTGACGATCGTACCGGAGGCTCTGTTGGACGAAATAATTCCCGCAAGCCATATCGAGGTTGTGATTCACAAATATGATTCTACCGTGGTCAGTCTTGCAACGGACGTCATTCTTCTTGTCTTATTGCTCTTGCTCCGCTATCTGCTTCACAAGTATCAGATCACGCTTCATTTCCGTGTAAAGGAAATTCTGGGGAGTATTGCACTGTTCTTTTTTGCTTTCATTGATGTGGTTTTGGTGATGTGGGTGAGCCGTTCTCATTTCAGTCCGGCTGAGTACTGCCTTTATTTATCGATTTTTATCGGCGCCTTTTTGGTAAGTACGGGATATTTTCTATATAGTCTCTTTGAATCCCGCATCCGGATTTCCCGTCAGACAATGGTGGAAAGTGAAATGGAATATCTGCGGCTGCAATTGGATTCCCTGCAGGACGTGAGGGAAAACGAGGAACAAATCAAAAAGATGCGTCATGATCTTGCCAGTCATCTGGCTGTTATGAACTCGCTGTGCGAGGATGGAAACTATGATGAGATTCGGAAATATGCGAAGCAGTTAAGCCACGATGCCACATTTACCGGCAGTAAGATCCTGACCGGCAATCAGATTGCCGATCTTGTGGTCGGCGCCAAAATGAAAACCGCGAAAGAACACGGCATTGAATTCACGTTTGAAGGTTCTTTGGAAAATCTGTCAAATATGACTGCGCCGGATATATGCGGACTGCTGTCCAACGCTTACGACAATGCCATAGAAGCCTGTCTTGCGAAAAAGCATGCCTATATCCGCACGAAAGTAAGTACAACCCGCAATTACACCGTAATTCAGATCATCAATTCCGTGGAGCAGAGGGTTCCTATCCGCAGCAATCGGATCGCAACGACCAAAGCGGATAAAAAAGCGCACGGCTGCGGCATTGAGATCATGAAGCAGATTGCACAAAAATATCACGGAAGCTGCACGGTAAGCTGCGGCGATACGGAGTTTGAGCTGAAGATCACGCTGCTTAAATAAGCGTGTTTTTCTAATCCCCTAATATATTTTGAAAAAACGTAAGGAATCCGTCTTCCACGGCGATCTGATCCAGTTTACATGCCGGCATATCATAGAAGTATTGACCCGACTTTAAGTCGATCGACAGACTGTCTATCGGAAACCCTTTCTTCTTTACCGCGCTGTGGGGTGTATCTGTGATGATGAATTTTTCGCTTTCCATTGAGGCGTCCATTGCTTCATAGATATGCTCTTCATCTAAAACAAAGCAAATGGCATTCTTATATCTTGCGGTAAGATCCCCATACCGTTTTGCTAATCCCGTATAATATTCTATCATTTGTTCATCGGATAAATAATTTCCATTCACGGTACGAACATGTACGCCCGGCTGAATCTCATCCGGAACATTGTCAAAATACAATCCCGAATCGCACGAAAATACAGGGATGTGAAATGCTGTATAATATGCCGTCGCCTTCTGTCTTGCGTTTTCAAGCGGTGTGTTCCCGTCCTCCGGCACGGCCGGAATGGTCTTTCCTTCTTCTTTCAGATCATGTAATCCGATGAGTTCTATTCCGATTGTTTCAAGGCGACGTTTCATTGCAGACAGCTTCGCCGGATTGCCCGTTCCATATAGCAGCTTCAAGTGTCATTCACCCCTTTTGTCTCTTGGTATTTGGTATATTCAATCAATCTAAAATAATAAGGCAAAAGCTCCGCAGGAAAACCTGCGGAGCCTATATTTTGACTTGTAAAACCTTTTGCAGACATTATCTCTTGGAGAACTGCGGTGCGCGGCGTGCTGCCTTGAGACCGTATTTCTTTCTCTCCTTCATACGAGGATCTCTCGTCAGGAATCCGGCCTTCTTTAAGGTCGGTCTGAAATCTGCGTCTACCTGAAGCAGCGCTCTTGCGATACCATGTCTGATCGCACCCGCCTGACCTGTCGTACCGCCGCCGCGGACAGTAATGAGCGCATCATACTTTTCCACCGTATCAGTTGCCGCAAGGGGCTGACGAACGATGAGCTTTAACGTATCTAACCCGAAATAATTATCTATATCTCTCTTATTGATTGTAATCTTACCTGTTCCCGGCATCAGATATACTCTTGCAATGGATTTCTTTCTTCTACCGGTTCCGTAGTATCTTGCTGTTGCTTTCGCCATTTCTATGTCCTCCTTCTAAGTTTCCTGATTAAAACGTTAATGCTTCGGGCTTCTGTGCAGCGTGCTTGTGCTCCGGTCCTGCGTACACGTGAAGCTTTGTGTACATCTCCCTGCCGAGAGGTCCTTTCGGGAGCATTCCCTTTACTGCCAGCTCGATGACTCTTTCAGGTTTCTTAGCTAACATTTCCCGCAATGTGGTCTCTTTCATACCGCCCACATAATCGGAATGATGATAATAAATCTTTTGATCCAGCTTCTTACCCGTAACCTTTACTTTCTCCGCATTGATGACGATCACATAATCGCCTGTATCGATGTGCGGTGTGTAGATCGGCTTATTCTTGCCGCGTAATACGTTCGCAACTGCGGACGCCAAACGTCCCAGCGTCATGTCCGTCGCATCCACTACATACCATTTTCTATCAATTGTAGCCGGACTAGCCATAAATGTATTCATCGTTTTCCCTCCGTAAAAAATCATGCTTACTGAATATATTCAAAACATCCGCTCCGGGGCTTTGGCTCGGACATTTTCAAACATAACCACATTGAAATATTATATTATACGCTTCCGTGCGTGTCAACACATTTTTTCATAGAAATCGTTGATTTTCCGCTGTTTTTTCTATTCCTGCCGCTATGATTCTGTGTTCCGTCCGATTTTATCAGCCTTTTCATTCTTTTTCTGCTTCCATTTACAAAAATTCGTACGCCGTCAGCGTCAATCCGCATGCCGGAGCCGTCGGCCCCGCCGCGCCGCGGTCGCATGCCGCCAAAATTGACGTTATGTCCTCCGGCCTTCTTTTTCCCTGCCCGACCTCTAACAATGTCCCCGCGATGATCCGCACCATATTGTAGAGAAACCCGCTCCCTGTTATGCGGATGATAATGTCATCACTCTCGCGCCGGACCTCCACGCGGTAAATCGTGCGGACGGTCGTCTCCGCCTGCGTATTCACACTGCAAAAGCTCTTAAAATCATGCTCTCCCTCAAGCAGCGCTCCCGCGCGCGCCATCGCCTCCGCATCGAGCTTCGCATAGGTAAAAAAAGAATAAAGCCGCTTTGTCGGCATCGGAAAGCGCGCGTTATAAATGCGATATTCATACGTCTTGCGGCTCGGTGTGTGCCGTGGATGAAAATCCAGCGCGACCTCTTTAGAATCCTGAATGCGGATGTCCTCCGGCAGTCTTTGATTTAACGCATACACAAACTTCTCCGCCGGTATTCGTGAGACAGTATCAAACACCGCCGCATTGCAAAGCGCATGTACGCCGGTATCGGTACGGCTTGCCCCGATGACCCGGATCTCCTCCCCAAGCAGCTCCGTCAACGCGCGGTTTAGCTCGCTCTCGATCGTGACGGCTCCGGGCTGAAGCTGCCAGCCATGATAATTTGTGCCGTCATAGGCAACGCTTAAAAAAATACGCCTGCTTCCCGCCTTTTCCTGCTCCATGCCGACACTCCTCTCTCAGGGTGGCTTCTTAAATACAACTCCTCAAAACGTGAACGGCAGCACGACTCTCCTTGTAAACACGATCACGGTCACAAATACCGCCAGCGTCAGATATGCCGCCAGATCATGCCTCCGATAGGAAAGCGGCTTCATCTTCGTGCGGTGTTCCCCGCCCCGATAACAGCGCGCTTCCATTGCCATCGCCAAATCGTTGGCACGGCGGAACGCTGAAATAAAGAGCGGCACAAGGATCGGCACCATACTCTTTGCTTTTTTGATCAGATTCCCGCTCTCAAAATCCGCGCCGCGCGCAAGCTGCGCCTTCATGATCTTATCCGTCTCATCCAACAGGATCGGAATAAACCTAAGCGCGATCGACATGATCATCGCGATCTCGTGAACCGGCACACGGAATATCCTGAGCGGCTTTAAGAGCTTTTCCAGTCCGTCCGTCAGGTTATTCGGTGTCGTTGTCAGCGTCATTAGCGAAGATCCGATGATCAGAAAGGAGAGCCGGAGCGCCATAAATACCGCCTGCCGCAATCCTTCTTTCGTAATCCTCAATTTCCAAATCGACACCAGCGTTTCTCCCGGCGTCAGAAACATATTAAACAAGATCGTAATGAGGAGCAGAAGCACGATCGCTTTCATGCCCTTTACCATATACTTAAACGGCACCTTGGAAATCAGGATCACCGACGCCAAAAAAACCGCCGCCACGGCATAGCCGACCATGTTGTTCACCAAAAAAAGGGAGACGATGAACACGAGCGTACCGACGATCTTCGTGCGCGGATCCATACGGTGAATGACGGAGTCCGCCTGATAATATTGTCCCAGTGTAATCTCTCTTATCATGTTTTCATCCCTGCAAAAACTATCAGCATCACGATATGCAAAGCTGCAAACCAATCCATGCCATAAATATGGCAAACCTCTCAAACAACCGGATATCTGCCATCACGCCTGCACAAGGCGCAAAATCTCATCCCGCGCCTCGTCGATCGTTGTCACATCCGTTCTCACCGCAAATCCCGCCTTATTAAGCTCATGCATGATATAGGTTACCTGCGGCGCGGCAAGCCCGATCTTTTCCAGTTCCTCATAATGCGCAAATACCGCGCCCGGCGTATCGTCAAACAGAACGCGGCCGTGGTTCATGACGATCAGCCGCTCCACATATTCCGCAACGTCCTCCATACTATGGGAAACAAGAATGACGGTCATTCCCGTCTGCTTTTTCAAGGATGCGATCTGCTGTAAAATCTCATCCCGCCCTTTCGGGTCAAGCCCTGCGGTCGGCTCGTCCAAAATCAGCACCTGCGGTTTCATCGCAAGCACGCCTGCGATCGCAACGCGCCGTTTTTGTCCGCCCGAAAGATCAAACGGGGACTGGTAAAAATATTCATCCTCGATCCCGACCAGCTTTAATGCCTCATACGCGCGCAGCTCGACTTCCTTGGGCGGCAGTCCTAAGTTTTTGGGTCCGAAGCAGACGTCCTTGAACACATCGACTTCGAAAAGCTGGTGCTCCGGGTATTGAAAAACAAGCCCTACCCTGCTGCGCAGTTCTTTTTTCGGATAATCCTCGTCATGGATGTCCCTGCCGTCGCAGTAAATATTGCCGGAGGTCGGGGCAAGCAGCCCGTTTAAGTGCTGCACGAGCGTGGACTTCCCGCTCCCCGTATGCCCGATCAGCCCGATAAACTGTCCGTCCGGTATGACAAAGCTAATATCGTCAAGCGCCATCACCTGCATAGCTGTTCCTTTTTCATATGCATGGCTGACATGATCCAGTATGATTGCCATCGCTCTCTCCTGCTTCTTATCTCTTCACACTTCTATTTCCCTGATCCGTATAAATGCGTCATTTCCTGTATCAATTCCTCTTTTGTCAGGATTCCCTTCGGCAGCGGCAGGCCTTTCTTCTGTAACTCATGCGCAAGCAGCGTTACCTGCGGCACATCCAGACGAAGGGATTTCAAACGCTCTACCTCGGAAAAAATTTCCTTGGGCGTCCCCTGCATTTCGATCCGCCCTTTATCCATCACGAACACTCTGTCCGCATGGATGACCTCCTCCATATAATGTGTGATCAGAATGACCGTGATCTTTTCCACATCGTTTAAGGCACGAATCGCCCGCAGGACTTCTTTCCTTCCGCTCGGGTCGAGCATCGCGGTCGGCTCGTCTAAAATGATACATTGCGGATGCATTGCGATCACGCCCGCGATCGAAACGCGCTGCTTCTGACCGCCGGAGAGCTTGTTCGGCGAGGATTTCCGGTATTCATACATTCCGACCGCTTTTAAGCTTTCCTCAACCCGCTCCCAGATCTCTTTTGTCGGAACGCCCATATTCTCCGGTCCGAATCCGACGTCCTCCTCCACGATCTGGCCAATGATCTGGTTATCCGGATTTTGGAATACCATTCCCGCATTTTGGCGTATGTCCCAAAGCGCCTTCTCATCCGCCGTATCCTTCCCATCCACCCAGACGGTTCCCTCCGTCGGATACAGGATCGCGTTCATATGCTTGGCAAGCGTGGACTTCCCGGAACCGTTATGCCCAAGGATCGCGATAAATTCCCCCTTGGCAATATCCAGATTTACATCGTCCACGGCGCGCGTAATGCCCTCTACATTGCCTTCCTCATCACGCCTGATATATTCAAATGCCACCCGATCGGCTTTTATCATACTCATCTTGTTTTTTCCCATGATTTCTAAAAAAGTACTGCGACTCTTGGCGCAAATTTCTATCAGATAAAAAAGGGCGTGCAGACCATTCCTATCCGCACACCCTCACTCCCGTTTTACCGCTTATACAAGTTCAAGAACAACCATCATTGCCGCATCGCCCTTGCGCGGTCCGATCTTGACGATTCTCGTGTAACCGCCCTTGCGCTCCGTATACTTCGGTGCGATCTCATCAAAGAGCTTTGCCACAAGATCAACCTGCTTCGTTCCGCGTTTTCTGCCTGCTGCTGCCTGAGGTACTTCCGTTACCGGATATAATACCTTTAACATTTTTCTTCTTGCATGCAGTCTCGACGGAAGATCCTTCTTGATCTCCTTCTCTACTTCGTCGTAAACCGTTACAGTCACGCCGTTCTCGATTCTCAAGATCTTGCCATCCTTATCGCGGTGCGTTTCGGAAAGAACCTTTCCCGTATCCTTATCGACGATCTGTTTTACTCTCTTGCCGTCCTTATCTTTACGCGCAACCTTCGCCGTTACCTTTACGTTCTCAAAGTTATCCTTTTCCTTTACAGCAAGCGCGATCAACGGCTCTACCTGCTTCTGGACTTCCTTGGCTCTCGCCTGCGTCGTAATGATCTTTCCGTTTAAGATCAACGCTGTGGTCTGATTTCTAAGTAATGCTTTTCTTTGGCTTGATGTTTTTCCAAGCTTTCTGTATCCTGCCATTTTGGCTCCTTTCATGATGATGGGATTCCTCCCATACACGCTCCATTTCATTACGCGCCTTGGACTTACTAATCAAATGGAATGAACAGTTTCATGATGCTGCTCCGCGCCCTTTGGACTTACCATTGCAGCTACTCTTCATTGGAATTAAGCTGTAATCCCAATTCCTTTAACTTTGCAAGAACTTCCTCTAAGGACTTTCTTCCAAGGTTACGAACCTTCATCATATCATCCGACGTCTTGTTCGTTAATTCCTGCACGGTATTGATTCCTGCTCTCTTTAAGCAGTTGAAGGAACGGACGGAAAGCTCTAACTCATCAATGCTCATTTCAAGCACCTTTTCTTTCTCGTCATCTTCCTTCTCGATCATGACCTCTGCCGTCTTCGCATTCTCGGAAAGATCGATAAACAGCTTTAAGTGCTCGCTCAATACCTTTGCTGCAAGGCTGACAGCCTCGTCGGGTGCAAGGGTTCCATTCGTATGGACGTCCAGTGTCAGCTTATCATAATCTGTCACCTGTCCGACACGGGTATTCTCCACCGTGACATTGACTCTCTCCACCGGTGTATAGATCGAATCCACTGCGATCACACCGATCGGAAGATCGTCGTTCTTGTTCTTTTCTGCACTGATATAGCCTCTGCCCTTCGTGATCGTAAGCTCCATGAACAGTCGGCAGTCCTTACCGCCGCTCAATGTTGCAATGACCTGATCCGGATTCATGATCTCAATATCCTGATCTACCTGAATATCGGACGCTTTGACAACGCCCTCGCCTTCAAACTCGATATATGCCGTTTTCGGTTCATTGGTCGAGCTGTTATTCTTGATCGCAAGGCTCTTGATATTCATGATGATCTCTGTCACATCTTCCTTTACGCCTTCGATCGAGCTGAACTCATGCAGCACGCCCGCAATCTTAACCTGACTTACTGCTGCACCCGGAAGGGATGCGAGCATGATCCTTCTCAGGGAGTTACCCAAAGTGATTCCATATCCACGCTCAAGCGGCTCTACGACAAACTTACCATACTTCTTATCTTCTGAGATTTCAGTTACCTCAATATTCGGTCTATCAAAATCAAACACTCGTATACCTCCTTACATGGTGGACTTTCCTATAAGCGATTCCATTATTTAGAATACAACTCGACAATCAGCATCTCGTTCACGGGAACATCGATCGCTTCTCTTCTCGGCATTTCCTTCACTGTTCCCTTCCACGCCTCGATATCCGCATCAAGCCACTCGGGAACCAGTCTTCCGCTCGTGATCTCTGCAATATCCTTATATCTCTGCATGCCTCTTGCTTTCTCGCTGATCTCGATCACATCGCCGGCCTTCACCAAATAGGAAGGTACGTTTACCTTCTTACCGTTTACAAGCACATGCTTATGTCCTACGACCTGTCTTGCCTCTCTTCTTGTTCTTGCAAAGCCCATTCTGAAAATGACGTTGTCCAGTCTGGACTCTAACATGATCATGAGGTTCTCACCGGTCATGCCCTTCATACGATCAGCCTTCTCATAGTAGTTATGGAACGGCTTCTCCAGCATGCCGTAGATGAATTTTGCCTTCTGCTTCTCTCTAAGCTGAAGCGCATACTCACTCATCTTTTTGCCTGCTCTCTGGCTCTTTCTCTTAGATTTCTTGTCATAACCCAAAAATACAGGATCCAAATCAAGGGATCTGCATCTTTTTAACACGGGCACTCTATTTACTGCCATTTCTCTTTCCTCCTGAATATTGTTTACAGCGAACGCACAGATGCATCCGCTTTCTTCCAACGCTGACTACGGTAACGCCCACTATACGCGGCGACGCTTAGGCGGACGACAGCCGTTATGAGGTACGGGTGTCACATCTCTGATGCTGGTAACGTCGATGCCGCATGCCTGAAGTGCACGGATTGCAGCCTCACGTCCTGAACCGGGACCTTTCACCATAACATCAACAGACTTCAAGCCTGTCGGAAGCGCAGCCTTTGCAGCCGTCTCTGCTGCCATCTGTGCCGCATACGGGGTAGATTTCTTTGAACCTCTAAATCCAAGACCACCGGCACTTGCCCAGCTCAACGCGTTTCCTTCGTTATCCGTTAAGGTAACGATCGTATTGTTGAAAGACGCCTGAATATGTGCCTGTCCATGTTCAACGTTTCTTCTTACACGCTTTTTAGTTACTTTTTTTGCAACCTGTTTCGCCATCTTAAACTAACCTACTTTCCCTATTGTTTGCTTGGTCATTATTTCTTCTTGTTTGCGATCGTCTTCTTAGGTCCCTTCCGCGTTCTCGCGTTCGTCTTTGTCTTCTGACCGCGAACCGGAAGTCCTTTTCTATGACGGATTCCTCTGTAACAACCGATTTCCTGTAATCTCTTAATGTTAAGAGCAACCTCTCTTCTTAAATCGCCTTCCACCGTCATGGTGTTCGCGATCACTTCGCTGATCCTCTTAACTTCATCATCCGTCAAGTCTCTTACACGAGTGTCCGGATTCACGTTTGCCTGTGCCAAGATCTTATTGGAGCTTGTGCGTCCGATCCCATAAATATAGGTCAGTCCGATCTCAACACGTTTGTCTCTCGGTAAATCAATACCTGCAATACGAGCCATTTTTCATTCCTCCATCTTTTTGTGTTCCGTGTCCTGTCCCGTCAGGCCAAGACGATCCCGGAGCGAAACACAATCCTTCAGTTACTAATTGACTGGGGCATCATAAGACACCCAACCGGACATCATCCGGTCTTTCCAATACTCTTTATGTATGAAACGCGTGAGCGTAACACACATAATGCCGCGCCGCCTCGTGGTCACAAAAGCCGCTGGCAGGCTTACCCTATTTCCGTAAGCTCATTTTTGGTATCAAAAGTAATCTCCCGTAGGCTCTCTACGTTCAATTATATAACCGACAGCGCTTAACGCGTCTGCCGCAGCCGTACATCATAACAGCACAGTTCCTTAACCAATCGAAGATAAGCGGTTTTGCGGCGCAAAGCCCGCATGCATTCTTTTGGATAAGTACCGTGCCGATTGAGGGATATTAACCCTGTCTCTGCTTGTGCTTGGGATTCTCACAAATAATCATGATTCTCCCTTTTCTCTTGATTACCTTACATTTCTCGCAAATAGGTTTTACTGATGATCTTACTTTCACGGGAAATCCCTCCTTTCAAAAAAGACCGTTTTACATTATAACACCTGACATATGGGATTGCAAGCAAATTTTACTATAATATTTACATCATTTGCTGACAGTTCAGCCGTGGCTTATTTATCACGCCAGATGATTCTTCCTTTGGTAAGGTCATAAGGAGAAAGCTCCAAAGTTACCTTATCTCCCGGCAGGATACGGATAAAATTCTGACGCAGCTTTCCGCTGATATGCGCGAGAACCTTGTGTCCGTTCTCCAGCTCTACCTGAAACATCGTATTCGGCAGCTTCTCAACCACAACTCCTTCGATTTCAATCACGTCGCTTTTCGACATTATAACCCTCCATTCTTACTTCTATATGTCATCAATATTTTCCGAGTGTGAGTATTTCCGGTTCTCCATCCGTGACCAAAATGGTATTTTCATAATGCGCGGCAAGAGAGCCGTCCAGCGTGACGACCGTCCAGTCGTCATCTAACCATGTTACTTCCCAGCCGCCTGCGCTGATCATCGGTTCAATAGCGAGCGTCATACCGGGTTTTAGCACGATTCCCCTGCGCTTCTGCGCAAAGTTCGGTATCTGCGGGTCCTCATGTAACCTCGTTCCGATACCATGCCCGACCAGATCACGCACGGCGCTGAATCCGAAGCTTGTTACATAAGCGTCGATCGCATTGGAAATGTCATGCAGATGATTGCCCGCTCTCGCGTATTTTATCCCTTCAAAAAACGCCTGTTTCGTCACTGTCATCAGCTTCTCGGCTTCCGGTGTGACTTCTCCGACGCCAAAGGTACGCGCCATGTCGGAATGGTATCCTTTGTAGATCAATCCCGCGTCAAGACTGACAACGTCACCCTCCTGCACGATCCTGTGCTTATTGGGAATCCCATGCACGACTTCATCGTTGACCGAAACGCAAATAGATGCGGGAAACCCGTTATAGTTTTTGAAGTTCGGAACGCATCCTGCCTCGCGGATCATTTTCTCACCGATCCGGTCGATCTCATAGGTGGACATCCCCGCATGAAGATGCTCCGCCATATGGTCGAACACTCCCGAGAGCAGTCTGCACGATTCTCTCATTAATTCAATTTCTCTTGGCGATTTGATCGTTACTGCCATATCTGCCTCCAGCCTCTTGATCAGCCAAGGATCGCCGTGATCGCATCAAACACTTCCGCCATCGGAAGCGTGCCGTCAACGGTCCTCAAAATTCCTTTTTCCGTATAATATGCAATGAGCGGCTGTGTCTGCTCATGATATACGTTCAAACGGTTCTTTACTGTCTCCGGCTTATCGTCATCACGAAGAACAAGCGCCGATCCGCACTGGTCGCACACATCCGCCGTTTTCGGCGGCACATGTTCAATATGATAGGTCGCACCGCAGCTTAAGCAGGCGCGTCTTCCTGACATCCTCTTTATGATATTTTCATCCGGCACATCCACGTCGATCGCGTAATCCACCTGCTCCCCGATCTTGTCAAGCGCCTCATCCAGTACTTTTGCCTGCGGAATGGTACGCGGAAATCCGTCTAAGACATATCCGTTTTTGCAGTCATCCTTTGCCACACGATCCAGCAGGATCCGAACCGTCAGCTCATCAGGTACGAGTTCTCCCGCGTCCATATATTTCTTCGCTTCTGTTCCGAGCGCCGTACCGTTTTTGATATTGGCTCTGAACATGTCACCCGTTGAGACATGCGGCACACCGTACCGTTCTGCGATCATTTTTGCCTGTGTACCTTTCCCCGCCCCGGGGGCGCCAAGCATGATTACCTTCATATTCAAATCCCTCCCTATACGAAACCCATTGCTGCGCGGCGGAATACTGTAACGGTTCAACCTATGACCTCACTGTTTTCCCGACTCCCACTCCGCCGTATAGAAACAGGCTCCCCTGTTTTTTTGTGAAACTCAGAATTTCTAAGTCTGCAAAATACGCAGACTTAGAAATTCTCTTCACACTTTAGTCATTCAAAAATCCCTTATAATTTCTTACCAGCATCTGTGACTCTACCTGCTTGATCGTCTCTAAGATTACGCTGACGATAATGATCAGGCTCGTGCCTCCGAAAGATACCGATGCCTTAAACACACCGTTAAAGAAGAACGGCAGCACTGCGATGATGATCAGCCCGATCACACCGATAAAGATGATGTAATTGAGCAGCTTCGAGAGATACTCCGCTGTCGGCTTACCCGGACGAATACCGGGAATAAAGCCGCCCTGCTTCTTCATGTTTTCCGCAACCTCCAACGGATTAAACGTGATGGAGGTGTAGAAGTATGCGAAGAAGATGACTAAAATCACATAAACCAAAAGACCGATCGTGTAAACCGGCTGCTCCGGATTACACCATTTGCTCGAATCGAGCACATTCAGGATTTTCCTCCATACGCCGTTCCCTTTATAAAAGAAAGAACTGATAATGATCGGGAACTGCATTAAGGATGATGCAAAAATGATCGGGATAACGCCCGCGGTATTTACTTTCAGCGGAATGCTGGAAGTCTGTCCGCCGACTAATTTTCTTCCCTGTACTTTTTTTGCATACTGTACGGGAATCTTCCGTACGCCGTCATTCAAAATAATGACGATGGCAACCATCGCTATGATGATCGCTATGATGACAATCGCCGCAATGACCGCGCCTGCGATATTTCCCGCATTGGCCGCCGATTTTACAAACTGCGTATACAGGCTCGAAATATCCTGCGGCAGTCTGGAAAGGATGTTGATCACAAGGACGATGGAGATACCGTTTCCGATTCCCTTATCCGTGATGCGTTCACCGATCCACATCAGGGTTGCGCTGCCCGCCGTCAGGATCAGGATCGTTCCGATTACCGTAAGTGCATTGAACGGTTTCAGCAGTCCCTGTCCTCCGAAGCCGATCGCCATCGCGCCCGACTCGATCACGGAAAGCGCAATCGTCACATATCTTGTGATCGCCGCAAGCTTCTTACGTCCGTCCTCGCCGTCACGCTGCATCTCTTCCAGCTTCGGAATCGCGATCGTCAAAAGCTGGATGATAATGGAGGATGTGATATACGGCGTAATGCTCAGTGCAAAAATAGCCATTCTGGAAAAAGAACCACCGGTAAATGCCTCCAAAAAGTTGAACGTGTCTCCCCCGCCTGTCGCATTGGCAAACCAGCTTTGGATATATGCGCTGTCAATACCCGGCGTCGGAAGTTGGGAACCGAGCCGGATGACAACCAGCATTGCCAATGTGAATAAGATCTTGCTCCTGATTTCTTTGATCTTAAATGCATTTTTAAGAGTTTTCAGCATTAAATCACCTCTGCAGTTCCACCAAGTGCCTCAATTTTTTCTTTCGCAGATGCGCTGAAGGCATTTGCCTGAACCGTGAGCTTCTTGGTTAATTTTCCATTTCCAAGTATCTTCACTCCGTCCCTCGGATTCTTCACGATCCCCTTCTCCATCAGAGTCTCGATGGTGACCTGATCTCCATCCTCGAATACCTCTAATCGACCAAGGTTAATGCCGATGATCTCAAGCGTATTCCTATTCTGAAAGCCTCTCTTCGGAATGCGTCTGTATAACGGCATCTGACCACCCTCAAAGCCCGGTCTCGGTGCGCCGGAACGCGCTTTCTGTCCCTTGTGGCCCTTGCCCGCAGTCTTGCCGTTGCCGGATCCGTGTCCGCGGCCCTTTCTGAAATCATTATGCTTAGAGCCCTCTGCCGGATGTAAATTTGATAATTCCATGCTACTGACACCTCCTTTTTATGCTTCTTCTACTTTTAACATATATCCTACCTGCTGAATCATGCCCTTTGTCGCTGCGTTATCCGGCATCGTCACCGTCTTATGCATTTTGGTAAGACCTAATGCTTCGATCGTTCTTCTATGCTTCGGAACCGCGCCAATCGGAGATTTCACCAAAGTAATCTTTAACATTTTCTCTGCCATATCGGTTTCCCTCCTTACATCAGCTCACTGACGGAAATGCCGCGCTTGCTTGCCACTTCCTCCGGGCTCATCAGGGTGCTTAATCCCTGAATGGTTGCAAGTACAACGTTCTGCTTATTGTTGGAGCCAAGCGACTTGGTACGGATGTTCTTGATGCCTGCAAGCTCGCACACGTTACGCGCCGGGCCGCCTGCGATGATACCGGTACCATCGGGAGACTTCTTTAAAAGTACACATGCGGAACCGAATTTTCCGGTCTGGTCATGCGTGATCGAGTTATTCGCATCAAGCGAAACCGTGATCAGATTCTTGATCGCATCCTCTTTTCCTTTGCGGATTGCCTCAGGAATTTCGGTCGCCTTGCCAAGACCTGCGCCGACATGTCCGTTTCCGTCGCCAACAACAACCAGCGCCGTAAAGCGCATGTTGCGTCCGCCTTTTACAACCTTGGTAACGCGCTTAATGGAAACAACTTTCTCAGTTAATTCTAACTGACTGGGATCTATGATTGTGCGTTTCATATGATGTTCTCCTTCCTCCTAGAATTCTAATCCGGCTTCTCTGGCTGCATCAGCCAAAGCTGCAATCTTGCCTGTGTAAAGGAAACCACCTCTGTCAAATACAACAGTCTTAATCCCTTTATCTAAAGCCCGCTCTGCGATCACCTTGCCAAGATATGCTGCTGCCTCTACGTTGTTGGTTTTCTCAAGCTCACTCTTTACGCCCTTTTCCAGTGTGGACGCTGCCACAAGGGTGTTTCCGACCGTATCATCAATAATTTGAGCATACATATGATTATTGCTTCTGAATACTGCCAGACGAGGTCTTTCGGCCGTTCCGCTGAAACGGTTCCGAATTTTCATGTGCTTTTTAACACGAATATTCTGTCTTGATTCTTTTTTAACCATCTTTCTACTCTCCTTATTTATTTCTTACCGGTCTTACCAACTTTACGTCTGATCGTCTCATCAGCATACTTGATACCCTTGCCCTTATAAGGCTCAGGTCTTCTCTTATCTCTGATCTCAGCTGCGAATTGGCCAACCTTTTCTTTATCAATGCCCTTTACGATAATGATGTTCTGTCCCTCAAGCACCGTCTCAATACCTTCGGGATCCGTCATCTCAACCGGATGTGAGTAGCCAAGGGATAAGGTCAATACCTTTCCTGCCTTTGCTGCCCTGTAACCTACGCCGTTTACTTCGAGCTTTTTCTCAAAGCCGTCTGTCACGCCGACCACCATGTTGTGGATCAGTGTTCTGGTCAAACCATGTAACGATTTCATTTTCTTTAAGTCGTTCGGGCGGGAAACAAGCACCTGCGCTCCGTCCAGCTTAATCTCCATTTCTGCGGGTAACACTCTCTCCAGCGTTCCCTTAGGACCCTTTACGGTCACTTTATTATTTTCTGCAATATCCACAGTCACTCCTGCCGGAATTGCGATTGGCATTCTACCTATCCGTGACATGCCCGTACCTCCTGTTTATTGTATCACTGTTTATTGGTTGCTGTCTGTTTTCCACGCATATGCTTTCGCCTGCTTACCAAACGAACGCCAAAACCTCACCGCCGACATTAAGCTCACGTGCTTTCTTGTCGGTAATGACACCCTGATTGGTGGAAATGATCGCGATGCCTAAGCCACCGAGAACCTTGGGAAGCTCATCCTTGCCCGCATAAACACGAAGTCCGGGCTTGGAGATTCTCTTGATTCCGGAAATGATCTTGTCATTCTTATCCGCGCCGTACTTTAAGGTGATGCGGATGGTCTTGAAACCGCCGTCCTCTACAATGTCATACTTCTTGATATAGCCCTCGTCTAAAAGAATCCCGGCAATCGCCAATTTCATTTTAGAAGCAGGGATGTCAACCGTATCATGTTTTGCAGTATTGGCGTTTCGTATTCTTGTCAGCATATCTGCAATAGGATCCATAGTCATGATTATTTGCCTCCTTCAAATTTTTTACCAGCTTGCTTTCTTTACTCCGGGTATCTGACCTTTATACGCTAACTCGCGGAAGCAAATTCTGCAGATTCCGTATTTTCTTAAATATCCGTGTGGACGACCACATATCTTGCAGCGATTGTATTCTCTCGAGGAGAACTTCTGCTTGCGCTGCTGTTTGATTTTCATTGATGTTTTAGCCATGAATTTACCTCCTCCTATTTCGCAAACGGCATGTTGAATAAGGTCAACAGCTCGCGTGCCTCTTCGTCGGTCTTTGCAGTCGTGACGATAATAACGTCCATACCTCTTACCTTATCGATCTTGTCATACTCAATCTCCGGGAAGATGATCTGCTCTTTGATGCCGAGCGCATAGGAGCCTCTGCCATCGAACGCATTCGGATTCACGCCGCGGAAATCGCGTACGCGGGGCAACGCAAGATTCACCAGACGGTCAAGAAACTCATACATCTTTTCGCCTCGCAGCGTTACCTTGCAGCCGATCGCCATTCCCTCACGGATCTTGAAGTTTGCAACGGCTTTCTTTGCCTTCGTAAGTACCGCTTTCTGACCTGTAATCGTCTCTAACTCACTGACAGCAGCCTCCAACACCTTCGCGTTGTCCTTTGCCTCGCCGACACGCATGTTTACGACGATCTTGTTAAGCTTCGGAACCTGCATCACGTTCTTGTAGCCGAACTTCTTCATCATGGCGTCTACGATCTCTTTATTATACATTTCTTTCAGTCTACTACTCACAGTTGATAACCTCCTTCCTCACAATTAATCGATGACATCACCGGTTGTCTTAGCAAAACGGACTTTCTTGTCCTTATCCATCTTAAAGCCGACCCTCGTTACCTTTCCCTTGTGAACATACATCACATTGGAAGCGTCGATCGGCGCCTCTTTCTGGATAATGCCGCCGTTTGCATTTGCAGCAGAAGGTTTCGTGTGCTTTGTTATCATGTTGACGCCCTCAACAAGCACCTTGTTCGCTTTTGCGTCTACAGAAATAACCTTGCCTTCTTTGTCTTTATCTTTTCCTGCGATGACCTTCACGGTATCGCCCTTTTTAATCTTAAATGTTGACATACGGCACCTCCTTATAATACTTCGGGAGCCAGAGAAACGATCTTCATAAACTGTTTCTCACGAAGCTCTCTCGCTACCGGCCCGAAAATACGGGTTCCTCTCGGGGTCTTATCATCCTTGATGATAACGGCAGCATTCTCGTCAAACCTGATATAAGAACCGTCCTTACGACGGGCGCCTTTTACGGTGCGGACAACGACTGCTTTCACAACGTCACCCTTTTTAACAACACCGCCGGGTGTTGCATCTTTGACGGAAGCAACGATCACATCGCCGATAGCTGCATATCTTCTTGTAGAGCCGCCCATCACACGGATGCAGAGCAGTTCTTTTGCCCCGGTATTGTCAGCGACCTTCAGTCTGGTTTCCTGTTGTACCATGCTAATTCTCCTTCCAAATCACGACTTCCCGTGAGTTTTCTAATGCAGGCATTATTTCGCCTTCTCGACAATTTCCACGAGTCTCCATCTCTTATCCTTAGAGAGCGGTCTCGTCTCGGCAATCCTTACGGTGTCGCCGATATTGCACTCGTTGTTCTCGTCATGAGCCTTGAACTTCTTCGTGTTCTTTACGATTTTATTGTAAAGAGGATGCTTTACATGATCCTCTACGGCTACAACAATGGTCTTCTCCATCTTATTGCTGACAACCTTGCCCGTACGGGTTTTTCTCAAATTTCTTTCCACGGTGGATCTCCTTTCTATGCGTTTGCCTTCTGTGTGATCACGGTCTGGATTCTCGCAATGTTCTTGCGGACTTCCTTGATCCGTGCGGTGTTATCCAGCTGGTTTGTCGCATTCTGGAATCTCAAATTGAAAAGCTCTTTCTTAGCCTCGACTAAGCTCTCAGCTAACTCAGCAGATGATTTGGTCTTCAAATCTTCAACATATTTATTCGTTTTCATTATGATACACCACCTTCCAAATCTGCTTTCGACACGATCTTACACTTGCAGGGAAGCTTGTGAACGGCAAGGCGAAGCGCCTCTTTTGCCTGCTCCTCAGGAATACCGGCGATCTCAAACATCACGCGTCCCGGCTTTACAACCGCTACCCAATACTCAAGGGAACCTTTTCCGGAACCCATACGAGTCTCTGCCGGCTTTGCCGTTACGGGCTTATCCGGAAAAATCTTGATCCATACCTGTCCGGCACGCTTCGTATAACGCGTCATCGCAATACGGGCAGCCTCAATCTGATTGGACTTGATCCAGCACGGCTCTGTTGCAACGATACCGTACTCTCCATATGTGATCGTGTTGCCGCGGCTTGCCTTACCTGCCATGCTGCCACGGAACTGCTTACGACGTTTTACTCTTTTCGGCATTAACATTATTTATCGCTCCCTTCCGCATTTGCCTTAGTAGGAAGTACCTCACCTTTATAGATCCATACCTTTACGCCAATCTTGCCGTAGGTGGTATCTGCCTCTGCGAAGCCATAGTCAATATCCGCACGCAGCGTCTGAAGGGGAATCGTGCCCTCGCTGTAAAACTCCGAACGCGCCATATCCGCGCCGCCGAGACGGCCTGCGCATGCTGCCTTGATACCGAGCGCGCCGCTCTTCATCGTTCTCTGCATGCAGGACTTCATTGCACGTCTGAAAGAAATACGGTTCTCTAACTGCTGCGCAATATTCTCCGCTACCAGCTGTGCGTCTCTGTCCGGTCTCTTGATCTCCTTGATGTCGATCAGGACGTTCTTTCCGGTCAGCTTGCAAAGCTCTTTCTTGGTGATCTCGATCTCTGCGCCACCCTTACCGATGACAACGCCGGGCTTTGCCGTGAAAACGATCACCTTGACTCTGTCGGATGCTCTCTCGATCTCGATCTTTGCAACTCCGGCAGCCATTAATTTTTTCTTCAGATATTTTCTGATCTCATAATCTTCTACCAGATAATCTGCGAACTCACCGTCAGCATACCATCTGGAATCCCAATCTTTAATAATACCGACTCTCAAGCCATGAGGATTTACTTTCTGTCCCATTTTCTTCCTCCTTATCTTTCATCCAGCACAATGGTGATATGACTCATTCTCTTCTCGATCCTGTATGCCCTTCCCTGTGCTCTCGGTTTTACTCTTTTCATGATGGGACCGCTGTTCGCATAGCACTCCGCAATGTATAAATTCTCAGGATTCATACCATTGTTGTTCTCTGCGTTCGCGATGGCGGACTCTAACAGCTTCTTCGTTACCGCGGAAGCGTATCTCGGATTATACTCTAAGATTGCTAACGCAGTCGTTACATCTTTACCTCTGATGGCATCCAAAACAAAGCATGCTTTCTGAACAGAAACCCGCGCGTAGGATAACTTCGCGGAGGGTCTGGTATCTTTGTTTGCATTTCTTTCTCTTTTAATTTGGGAACGATGTCCTTTTGCCATGACTTAAAACCTCCTCTCAAAATTATCTGACGCCGGACTTCTTGTCGTCTTTTTTGTGTCCTCTGAAGGTTCTGGTGGCAACAAACTCGCCGAGCTTGTGTCCGACCATATCCTCTGTTACATATACAGGAACGTGCTTTCTGCCGTCATGCACCGCAATCGTGTGTCCGACGAAGGACGGGAAGATTGTGGAACGACGGGACCAGGTCTTAATAACCTGCTTCTGTCCTGCTGCATTCATTGCATCTACTTTTTTCAGTAAGCTTGCATCTGCAAACGGTCCTTTTTTCAGTGATCTAGCCATTGTCTTTCCTCCTCAATTATTTGATAGCTCTGCCGTCTCGTCTTCTCACAATCATCTTGTTGGACTTGTTCTTCTTCTTACGCGTCTTTAAGCCGAGTGCGGGCTTGCCCCAAGGTGTGCAGGGACCCGGACGTCCGATGGGCGCTCTGCCCTCACCACCGCCGTGCGGATGGTCATTCGGGTTCATAACGGAACCGCGGACGGTAGGTCTGATACCCATATGGCGCTTGCGTCCTGCTTTGCCGAGGTTGATCAGGTTGTGATCACCGTTGCCGACCGTGCCGATACATGCTCTGCATACGATCGGTACCATTCTCATTTCACCGGACGGCAAACGAAGGGTCGCATACTTGCCTTCCTTCGCCATCAGCTGTGCGCTGTTGCCTGCGGAGCGAACCATCTGTCCGCCCTTGCCCGGGTGAAGCTCAATGCTGTAGATCTGTGTACCGACAGGAATCTCGGATAACGGAAGGCAGTTGCCAACCTTGATCTCCGCTGTCGGACCGTTCATTACCTGCATGCCGTCTGTTAAGCCTGCCGGTGCAAGGATATATGCCTTCTCACCGTCAGCGTAGCAGATCAGCGCGATATTCGCCGTTCTGTTCGGATCGTACTCGATTCCGATAACCTTTGCAGGGATTCCGTCTTTATTTCTCTTAAAATCAATGATCCTATACTTTCTCTTATTGCCGCCGCCGCGGTGTCTTACCGTGATCTTTCCCTGATTATTGCGGCCGGAATGCTTCTTTAAGGAAGTGCACAAAGACTTCTCCGGCGTGTCCTTCGTGATCTCAGCGAAATCAGATCCGGTCATATTACGTCTGGAAGGTGTATAGGGATTATAAACCTTGATTCCCATGATTGTATCTCCTTTTCTATAATTTGCAGGATCGTGAAATGACGTCCCTTTTCTTTACAGACCTGTGAACAGCTCGATGTCCTTGCTGTCGTCTGTCAGCTTCACAATTGCTTTCTTCGTTGCCGCAGTCTTTCCGGTCACACGTCCGCGGGTCTTTTTCTTACCCTCTAAGTTCATCGTGTTTACTTTCTCGACCTTGACACCGTCGAACATTTTCTCGACAGCCTCCTTGATCATTGTCTTGTTTGCATCGACATGAACAAGGAATGTGTACTTCTTGCTGCCCATCTCATTCATACTTTTCTCTGTAATCACCGGCTTGAGGATTACATCATAATACTTTACGTCTGCCATTATGCGTACACCTCCTCGATCGTCTTCACCGCGTCCTTTGTCAGAACAACGGTTCCCGCCTTCATCACGTCATAGACGTTGATGGTGTTCGTCAGCGCCGTCTCGACATCCGGAATGTTCCTTGCGGAGAGCATGACCTTGTCATCCTT
Source organism: Lachnospiraceae bacterium (assembly GCA_014804425.1). Taxonomy (GTDB): domain Bacteria; phylum Bacillota; class Clostridia; order Lachnospirales; family Lachnospiraceae; genus DLAJ01. The sequence continues at coordinate 289,182 of JAAUZV010000012.1, read as the reverse complement.
TTCCTTCAGTACGATCAACGCTTTCTCTGCGTGCAGATTGTTTACGATCTCCACGATCTTCTTGGACTTGATCTCGTCGAGCGTAAGCTCATCAAGTACGATCAGCTTGCTGTCCTGCACCTTGCTTGTCAGCGCGGACTTTAATGCTGCGCGTTTTTCTTTTTTGTTCATCTTAAAAGAATAATCCCTCGGAGTCGGAGCGAATACGACGCCGCCGCCCTTCCATTGAGGTGCTCTTGTGGATCCCTGTCTTGCGTGACCGGTTCCCTTCTGTCTCCAGGGCTTTCTTCCGCCGCCGGAAACCTCGGCGCGCGTTTTTGCTTTCTGCGTGCCCTGACGATTGTTTGCAAGTTGCTGAACGACTGCCATGTGTACCAGATGCTCATTGATCTCAACACCGAATACCGCATCGCTCAAGTCCATCTTGCCGACTTCTTTTCCTTCCATATTGTAAACAGATACGTTTGCCATCTGAGTGCTCCTCCTTTCGTCCTTGCTTTATGCCTCAACCTTAGTGGTCTCTTTAATGGTGATCAAAGACTTCTTCGGTCCGGGTACGGAACCCTTGACCAAAAGCAGATTCTTATCCGCATCCACTCTTACGACCTCAAGATTTTTGATCGTGACTTTCTTGTTTCCCATGTGTCCCGGCATTCCCTTGCCCTTGAACACGCGGCTCGGTGAGGAGCACGCACCGTTGGAACCCTGATGGCGATGGAACTTGGAGCCGTGTGCCATCGGTCCTCTCGACTGTCCTAATCTCTTAATGGCGCCCTGAAAGCCCTTGCCCTTGCTGATCGCCGATGCGTCAACCTTATCGCCGACCGCAAAAATATCAGCCTTGATCTCCTGCGCTAATGCATATTCCTCGGCATTCTCAAAACGGAACTCTCTCACATATCTCTTGGAAGATACGCCCGCCTTCTCGAAATGTCCCTTTAACGGCTTATTTACGCCGTGCGCATGGATGATCTCTCTGTTACCGCCCTTATCCTTGTTGATGATCCTGTCTTTCTTGTCCACGAAGCCGACCTGAACGGCGCTGTAGCCGTCATTCTCCTGTGTCTTCACCTGCGTTACCACGCAAGGCCCTGCCTCAAGGACCGTAACCGGGATCAGCGTCCCGTCTTCCGCGAAAATCTGTGTCATTCCGATCTTCGTTGCCAAAATTGCTTTTTTCATCATTTACCTCCTGTTTGCTCTACATGGCGGAACCAAACGGTTCACATACTAGTAGAAGGTTTATTTGTTTTTCATTTTGATGTCGATATAGACACCGGCAGGCATCTCGAGTCTCTGCAATGCATCGACCGTCTTCGGTGTGGGTGCAATAATATCGATCAGTCTCTTGTGTGTTCTCTGTTCGAACTGTTCACGGGAATCCTTATACTTGTGAACCGCACGCAGAATCGTCACAACTTCCTTCTTTGTAGGAAGGGGAACCGGTCCGCTCACCTGGGAACCGTTCTTCTTTACTGTCTCGATGATTTTTTTGGCAGATGCATCCACTAACTGATGGTCGTATGCCTTCAGGGTGATTCTCATAATCTGATTTGCCATAAAAAAAGTCGCCTCCTTTTCGCACTTTTCAATCGAAGTACGACAAGCGGTGACTGTACACTCTCCCGTGTGTGTCATGCAATCGACATTTTTACAAGGCACTTGCTGCCCTTGCACTTGCTGCCCTTGTCGATGCAGAGTTACAACACGTCGTTTCTACCCTTGGTAGACTGTTGTTTGGTACAGTGACTTGTCGCCAGTTTTATAAACTTGACATTCGCTCCACGGAAAACCTGTGGGAAGTTATCTGTTTTCCACCCACAGCAACCTCACGTTTCATCGCTATCATGCCACAGCGTTAGTTACTATACATGAAAAAAAGAGGTTTGTCAACCCCTTTTTTCAAATTTTCATTCGCAGCGGCGAACCCGTAACAGACTTATGACGCTCTCGTCTTATGATGCTCTCTCTTGACCTCGTACATCCTCTGGTCGGAAACCTCGATCAAAAGATCCACGTTCGTATCATCCCGAAGTCTGGCAAGGCAGTAACCGATGCTGACAGAAACCTCATAAGACTTCTTTGCCTCCCCGCCCTTTTTCGCGCAGAGCGACTCGATCCGTGCAACTTTCTCGTCCACGTCATCCTCCGTGTATTCGCCCACACCAAGCAGGATGAACTCATCCCCGCCGCTCCGGATACCGATCTCATTGCTCGTCGTACACTCCGCGAGTGCCTCGGCAAGCGCTTTGATCGCGTAATCGCCCTCATGATGCCCGTAGGTATCATTAATATATTTGAGCCCGTCCAGATCCGCAACAAGCGTAAGCAGGATCTTTCCTTTACCAAACTGACGGATTCCCTCTAATTTATTTTCCATCGCCCTGCGGTTATACAGTCCCGTCATCGCGTCAATCTCGGATTTCGTCTCGATCTTGCCGCGCACACGCATCATCTCAAGCGCGTTATTTACGTTGCGCACCCAGTTATGAAACACATAATCTAACTTGCGTTCCTGTGACAGCTCGGCAGTCAGTACCGCATAGCCGAGCGTCTGCTCCGCAAAATGAACCGGTGAAAAATAAAACACCGTCCCTTCTTCCCGCTCCTCAAACAACTCCGGCAGCATTTCCTCTGTGTAGAACGAACGCTCGCCCGCCGGGTCGTTCGGCGTAAAGCTGATACCCTGCGTGTCCTCCCAATCCGTTGCCGACTTAGAATGGAGAACAAGCCGCATGCGCTCGGGATAGCCATCGATCATCGAGGTGTCCGTATCCATCCAGTCCTCTCGCAGACACATATAAAAATCCTTGTACGGCCGCAGGATATGAGCATTCTTATAAATCTCATAAATGCACTGTCTGGAACCGCTCACACTCACAAGGTTCTCAAACAAATAACTGTCGAGCAGCTCGCTGATATCCACGCTCGCATCCTTCTGCATTGACTTAATGTAGGAATTAACGTTATATAAGGAACGGCGAATTCTATTTTGAAGATATTCCGGATCACAATGGCAGCCGCAGCTGTCTCCCAGTCGCAGATTCGTGTTCACGGTATGAACCGGTTCAATCTCAGGCTCCCCTTGATCGATCGCGGCATGCAGAAGGTTCACCGCCTCCTCCGCCGTCACCGCGTTCGCGGGCTCGTAGGTTGTCAGTGTCGTGTCGTTAATGACGGATTCCTTCGTCGCGTCGTAGCCGGTCACAACGACCTGCTCCGGCACTTTGATGCCATGCCGGATCAGACGGTTCATCAGACCGACCGCCATATGATCGCTCGCGCAGATGACCGCATCCGGCACGGCAAGCTCGCCCGCACAGATGCGCTCCGCAAGCTGTTCTCCCGAATCATACCAAAAATCTCCGGCAAACACTTTATTCTCATCAAACGGCAGATCATGCTCCGTTAAAAAATCACGATACCCCGACAGGCGTTCCTTACACACATCCTGATCGGGAAACCCGTTTAAGAAATAGACGTTCCTGCAGTTGTGCACATGATATACATGCTCCGTGATCTCATAAAACGCTTTTCTGTCATTGGTATACGCCGTCTCACTGCCGTCAAAGGGCAGATCAATGGAGACCACCTTTTTATGACATTTCTTTTTTACCATCTCGACAAGCTTGTGATAGATGGGCGCATTTCCGTTGGCATGCATGGGAAGCGCCGTCACGATCACGCCGTCAAACTTATCAAAATTGATCAGACTGTAAATGTTCCACTCTCCGCTCAAATATTCCTTATCCGAATGAATGGACTGCACAAGCGGCGCAAACACGACCACATCGTAATCATAACGCTGGCACTGTGCAAAAATGCCCTCCATGACCCTTGTCTGGTAGCTATTCTCTAAATAAATCGCCAATACAGCGATCATTTTTCTCTTTTTCTTCATCGGTAAACCCCTTCAGAAAAATAGTACTTTAGTCATCATTATAGCACACTTTTTCCCGTCTTGAAAGGGCGCAGCCGCAAAATTGTGCAAATTGCAGTGCGAGATTTAGAACTTCTTAGCGAAATGCCCATTGGCATGAGCTTTAGAAGTTCTTCTCGCACTTTAGCTCACCAGCTTCAGGTAAGCGCGTGACGTCATCCGATACACTATTATATAGAAGAAACCGAAAATCAAAAAGCAGGCGATCGTTGTCCATATTAATAAGGAAATATTGACGGCATTAAACAACAGCATGATCTTGCGGATCAACGGGAACGCAAACGCCGTGTGGACCCCCGCCGTGATCAGCGGCAAAAAGAACACGGTCAGCACCTGCGAATTCACGCTCTTTTTGATCTCCCGCTCCGTCATGCCGACCTTCTGCATGATCTCAAATTTCGCCCGATCCTCATACCCTTCGGAAATCTGCTTATAGTAAATGATGAGCACGGTCGCAAACACAAACACGATACCGAGCAGGATTCCCAAAAAGAACAGGCTTCCGTACATTCCGTAAAAGCCCTCCCGTTCCTCGGCAATGCTCTCCACATAGATTCTCGGAAACGCCTCATCTTCAATCTGAGCCTGACCGATACGCTCACAGATGGCACTCACGATCTGTCTCTGTGCCTTGTCGTCCGCCGAAAGGTCAAAACCATAATAGCTATACGCGCTCACCCGCACCGACTCTGAGAGCTCTCCCTGATACAATTCTCCCTGATAAAATGCGGCATACTGTTCAAAATCCGGTACAAACAGCCAATAGGAGGCAAATATATCTGCGTTATCCGCTCCGTTCGGCGGCAGCGTCCTTACGACCCGCTTCACACGCAGGGGTTCCCAATCCTCAAGCGTGATCGTGTCATACGAATAACTGCTTCCCTTCGAGACGCCGAGCAGCACTTCTCCCGGTTCTAGCATCTCCTGCTCCCCCGTCAGCCGGTTATAATCCTCCAGCGGAACGATAGAAAAATCAATCTGTGCATTGCTCGTCCCCATACTAAACCCAAGTGTAATGTCATGCGTCGCGATAAAATCGTCTCTCCGCTCCGCGATCACGTCCAAATACCGGTAGAACACCTCGCCCTCCATCTGCTCCCCCGCATCCGAAACCGCTTTCCCGGTAAGCTCCTGCACCGCGCGGGCGGCACTCTCATCCGATGTGAGCGCCTTTAAGACAATGTCCTCCGGATAGCGCATGCGCATGCCGTCCTCTTTTCCGAAATACAGGCATGCCGTGGAAGAGATCGTCACAAGCACCATCGTAGAGAGGATGCAGATCGACGCAAGTCCCGCGCCGTTCCGCTTCATGCGGTAGCTCATGGAAGATACCGATACAAAATGGTTCGTCCGGTAATAGAATTTCTTATTTTTCTGAAGCAGCTTACACAGCGCTACCGAACCGCTGATAAAAAGTGCATAGGTCGCCGCAATGACCATCATGACCGCCACAAAAAACCATATCATTGCCTGCAGCGGTTCTTTGATGCTGACTGCCAGAAAATAGGCTGCACCGAGTACCAATACGCCGAGCAATGCCAAGACCCAGTTGACTTTGGGCGGTTTTTCTCCGACATTTTCACTCCGCAGCAGCTCCACCGGCTTGGAAACATGGATGGATCGCAGGTTATTGATCAGGATCAAACCGAACACAACCGCAAACAAAAACACTACCCTGCGGACGGCTTTTATGGACATCGTAAACCGATAGATCGGCGCCATTCCGATCATGTAAGCAGCGGCAAGCTCCGCCAGCTTGGAAAACAGCACACCGGACAGCAGCCCTCCTAAAACAGCCATCACATACATGATCAGGCTCTCCCACACGAGCATCCGCGCAATGTTCCATTTCCCCATTCCGAGAATATTATACAGGCCAAATTCTTTTTTCCTCCTGCGGATCAAAAAGGAGTTCGTGTAGAACAAAAAGATGACGCAGAAAAATGCCATGACGTTGACACCGAAGCCAAGCGTCGCCTGCAGTTGCCGCCCTCCGCTCATCTGATATAAGGCGTCGCTGCTTTCCAAATACGTGATAATGTAATACATCATCACCATACCGATTCCGGTCAGTATAAATGGTACGTATACCTGTTTGTTTCTTTTGATTCCCAACCATGCCAGTTTGGGGTAATAAATTCCTTTCATCGTGTATGATCCTTCCTTTCAGCCTTCTTCTCCACTTGTCGCAATGGTCGTCAGCGTATCGGAAATGCGCTGATAGAGCGCCTCGTTCGTGAGGTTTCCGCGGTAAAGCTGGTGATAAACCTCACCGTCCTTGATAAACAGCACGCGCCCCGCGTGGCTTGCCGCTTTCACGGAATGCGTTACCATCAGAACGGTCTGACCGTCCGCGTTGATCTGGGAAAACAACTTTAGAAGTTCGTCGGTTGCTTTCGAGTCCAGCGCTCCCGTAGGCTCATCGGCAAGAACGACACGCGGCCTTGTGATGAGCGCGCGGGCAACCGCCGTGCGCTGCTTCTGTCCGCCCGAAAGCTCATACGGATATTTGTCAAGCAGTTCCGCAATGCCGAGGCGTTTCGCAATTGGTTTGATTCTGTCTTCCATTTCTTTCATTTTTGTACCAGCCAGTACAAGCGGCAGGTAGATATTATCCCGCACGGAAAACGTATCAAGAAGATTGAAATCCTGAAACACAAAGCCGAGTCTGTCGCGTCTGAACGATGCGATCTCAGACTCCTTTACGGTCGTGATATCCCTGCCGTCCAAAAGCACGCTGCCTCCGGTCGGCCTGTCAAGCGCCGCCAAAATATTTAAGAGTGTTGTCTTGCCCGAGCCGGACTCTCCCATGATTGCCACATATTCTCCCGCTTCCACACTGAAGGACACGTCTTTCAGCGCCTCGACCTGATGCGCGCCGAACCGTGTTGTATAAACCTTTCTGACATTTTGTACTTCCAATATTGCCATTGTGATCATTCTCCTTTCGATTGCGCTTCGCAATCCTTTTTTCTGTGACAATCTTACAAAAAAGGGAAATGACACGCCATCGAATCGGCTTACATTTCCCCCGTGCACGCTTACAGTTTTGTAAGACCGCGCCGAAAACGTCAGTCTTCCCTGTAACAATCCCTTTTATTCATGTTTGATATTGTCCCTATGCAGGTTGATGCAGACGGCTGTCCCCTCGCCGAGCACCGAATTTGCCCAGATCCGATGGCCCAGATTCGTCGTGATACGCTTACAGAGATAGAGTCCGATGCCGCTTGCTTTTTTATCTCTTCTGCCGTTGTAACCGGTATAACCCTTCTCAAAAATACGGGGCAGGTCTTCCGCCGCAATCCCGATCCCTGTATCCTTTATGATGAGCACTTCCTCTTTTAACTCAATGGAAATCTGCCCTTCCTTTGTATACTTGAGCGCATTGGAAAGCACTTGCTCGATCACAAACAACAGCCACTTTTCATCCGTCAGCACTTGATAATGAACCGGCTCGTAGACAAGCCGTAACTTCTTTCCGATAAAAAAGTTTGCAAACCGCCTGATCGCCTGTCGTAAAATATCGTCCAGATCACAGTATGCAAAGCAATAATCCGTCGTTCCCGCATCCAGACGTAAGTAACAGAGCACCATTTCCACATACTGCTCGATCCGGCTTAAATCCGTGGATAACGCCAGCGTCGCTTTATCATCCTGCTCCCCCAGCTTTAAGCGCATGGCGGCGATCGGCGTTTTGATCTGATGCACCCAGGCGGTATAATACTCCATCCTATCCGTGTGACTCATTTTCCAATGTGTCTCAATGCGGTTCTTCTCCTCAAATACTCTGCGTATCAGTCTGTCATACGCTTCACAAATGCCGTCCTGCGGCTCGGGAAGATGTTCGATGCTTAACGAAATTTCCGCAAGCATCCCTTCCAGATGCAGACAGCGCCTGCGATAGGAAACATAATCCGTCAGCATGATGACAAGTCCAATTCCCGCGCACTCCGCCATTACATAAGCAAGCGCTTCCCAAGGCACCTGATACAGCATCAGTGTGACTACCGCTGCCGCCACGATCAGAAGCGTATTTCTGATCACTTTTTTCCGCACACCCAAATAGGCAAAAAAACGCTTCATTGTATCAAATACCCCATTCCCACCTTCGTCGTGATAAAATCTTCAAGTCCTGCGGCAGAGAGCTTCTTGCGCAGTCTGGTCACATTGACGGTCAGTGTATTCTCATCCACGAATTCATCTGATTCCCATAGCTTCTGCATGAGGGAATCCCTGCTGACGACCTTTCCTTTTTTCTCCAAAAGCGCCTGTAAGATCCGGTACTCGTTTTTTGTCAAGTCGATCTTCTCCCCCTCGTAGGAGAGCGTCGCATCATCCATATTTAAGGCAGCGCCCCGATGCCGCATGACCGCGGGAGCCGCCGAAAAATCATAGGTTCTGCGCAAAAGCGCCTGAATCTTGGCGATCAGCACATTGCTGTCATAGGGCTTGGTGATAAAATCATCCCCGCCCATATTCATCGCCATGACAATATTCATATTATCCGATGCCGAGGATAAAAAAATGATCGGCACGTTGGAAATCTTGCGGATCTCGCTGCACCAGTGATACCCGTTATAAAACGGCAGACCGATGTCGAGCAGTACCATCTGCGGGTCAAACGCGCTAAACTCCTCCAGCACATTTCTGAAATTCACCACGCAGCGCACCTCAAAGCCCCATCCGCTGATCTGTTTTTCCACGCCCTGCGCAATCCCCTCGTCATCTTCTACAATCAAAATCCGATACATGGCCGTTCTCCCGTGATCGCTCTTTTATTGAATGAAACCATTCCACATACAAAAAAATGCCGCGCATTCTTTTTTACATCAAATATAAACAATCATTTGCCAAATGTCCATAGGTTGTGTATATTTAGTGTAACGGTTTCGTCACGCCTTTGCGAATGGCGCGGGCTGAACTGTTACCTATACAAAAACCAAGGAGTCAGATGCCATGTGGATCGCGGAAAATTGGAAAGATTATGAGGTACTGGATACCTCGTCGGGAGAAAAACTGGAACGCTGGGGGGATTATCTTCTTGTGCGTCCCGACCCGCAGGTTCTATGGAATACACCGAAGACCCATGTCGGCTGGAAAAAAAGAAACGGCCATTACCACAGGAGCAGTAAAGGCGGCGGAGAATGGGAATTTCATGCGCTTCCCGAGGAATGGCAGATTGCGTACGCGCCGCTTTCCCTTTCTTTCCGCTTAAAGCCGTTCAGCTTTAAGCATACCGGATTGTTTCCCGAACAGGCGGCAAACTGGGACTGGTTCTCCGCGCTCATCAAGGCGGCAGGCCGCCCCGTCAAGGTGCTAAATCTCTTCGCCTACACCGGGGGCGCAACGCTTGCANCTGCCCGTGCCGGCGCTTCGGTCACGCATGTGGACGCCTCAAAGGGTATGGTGACATGGGCAAAAGAAAACGCGGCGGTTTCCGGGCTTTCCGATGCGCCCATCCGCTGGCTTGTCGATGACTGCGTCAAATTCGTGGAACGCGAGATACGCAGGGGCAATCACTACGATGCCATCATCATGGACCCGCCCTCCTACGGCAGAGGTCCCAAGGGCGAGATCTGGAAAATGGAGGATTCCATCTTTTCTTTTATCGAACTGACAAGCTCACTTNTGTCCGAGCAGCCGTTGTTCTTCCTGATCAACTCTTATACGACCGGCTTACAGCCCGCAGTCCTTACCTATATGATGCGGACCGTCCTCACGCCGCGCTTCGGCGGNANGGTGNAAGCGGACGAGATCGGNCTTCCCGTAACCGGAAGCGGACTGATCCTTCCCTGCGGNGCAAGCGGNCGNTGGNNCAAAAAAGAGTTTTGCTGACGCATAACTCTNTCGNNGAATCGCTTTCGCGATTCTTTTGGGTNNNGANATTTCNCATCCGNTATCANCCNAACACGCCNAGATGCTCTAACAGGATNTTNANNCCGAGCAGNATNANNATNACNCCGCCNGCGCATTCCGCACCNGANCGGTATTTTGCGCCNANCGCATGACCGANNTTTGCTCCCGCNGTNGANAGCNCAAANGTNACNCANCCGATAAACAGCACNGCGGCAGCGATATTCGTATCCGGCAGAANNGCAAAGGTNATTCCGACAGCGAGCGCGTCAATGCTCGTGGCGACCGCCATCAGAAACATAGTCTTCACATCCATATCGGCNTTTGNCTCCTCNTCNTTTCCGAATGCTTCNNNGATCATATTCGCACCGATCACCAAAAGCAGCACAAANGCGATCCAGTGGTCGATTGCCGTGATGTAGCTGCGGAAACGATAGCCGAGCAAATAGCCGATAAACGGCATCAATGCCTGAAATCCGCCAAACCACACGCCGCACAGCATCGCGTTTTTCAAACTGCACTTCTTCATCGCCAGNCCCTTGCACACAGATACCGCGAACGCGTCCATCGACAGNCCGACCGCCAAGACAAATAATTCTAAAAATCCCATGATATCCTCCCGCTCCTTTCTAAATCCGCCCTTTAGCACATTCGGCGCTTAATAAGCAGACATACGATAAGCAGATGTGAAACGCAAAAAATCCGGTCATAGCACATGCCACGCCGGATAAAAAAACAAAGAGACTCCCTGTATAACCGACACGGCTACACATGAGTCTCGTTATTTCAGATAAGCCAGACCTCATCGGTCAGTATGTTGACTTACCACATGCGCTCCAAGCGTCTGTCGTNATCGATCATCCCGCCTAAAAGCACATGCAAACTACTCCCTCACGATATTGCTATGAGTTTAACATCTTCCCCCCTTAGTGTCAACTGCTTAGACAAAATCATTTTATCAGCTTCCGACCTCTTACTCATTATATGTTATATAAAATAAGTATACATCATCCAGATTGACAGCCTTCTCCGGCTGCGCATTTGCGGGTGGTTCTTCGCTGATCACCTTCACTGACAGGCCTTTCTCATTTTTTCTGAGATTGCTGATCAGATATTGTGCCTGCATATGNGGNAGCTCCGCTTCCGCANTCTCTGCGCTCCATACNTATTTACGCNCCTTTTCGATCAGTCTGCCCGGCGTATCGGTCTCTACCACAGTCCCGGATTTCANGAGNAAAATCTCCTTTGCGANCGCCTCAATATCGGAAACGATATGCGTCGCCAGCAGCACAATNCGGTTTGTTGCGATCTGACTGATATAATTCCGAATNTGAATCCTTTCCTCCGGATCGACTCCCGCCGTCGGCTCGTCCAATATCAAAAGCTCCGGATCGTTTAANAGNGCCTGCGCCAACANCAGGCGCTGCTTCATACCGCCCGAAAATCCGCCNATCCTTTTATTCCGNGCNGATTCCAGATTAAAGATNTNNAAAAGCTCNTGNGNCCTGCTCTTTGCCGTCTTTTTATCAAGCCCTTTNAGGTGCGCCATATACATCAAAAAAGCGCCCGCCGNAAAATCCTCATAATACCCCTGCTGCTGCGGCATATATCCCAAGATTCTTCTATAATCCTTATTCCCTTTGAGAATCTCCCGCCCGTTCCAAAAAATCTGACCCTCCTGCCTTGCGATATTATTCGTGATCAGATTGATGAGCGTGCTCTTTCCTGCGCCGTTCGGCCCGAGAATCCCATAGACTCCGGGGGTAAATGTGAAACTCATATGATTNAANGCTTTTACGTCGCCAAAGCTTTTAGACAGATTTTCTATTTTTAATTCCATTTCTCAATCCCTTTTTGCATACGACTGCTTCCAACACCATACATGCGCCGACACATACCGCTGTAAATATCAGACACTTTACCAGATACCTTGCAAAGAAATACTGCCAGATCGTACAATGGATACGTATATCGGACAATGCCAGAATACTTTGTACCGGCGCGCNGATNCCCTTGATCCCATACAAAGCNNCAACGGANATGATNTCAAACAANAGCACCGCGAAATAGACCNCANACGTTATGATCATCGCAACGCGGATCTTGGTACGATATAGAAATNTTTCCCGATGACTGCTATNGATCATACATNCCATNCCGCTTCCGTTTTCGCCGANNTACATTCCGANNCAGNTCCACAATATCACAAGCAGCAGNCCNANNTTCAGCATCACATCATCGCTATGCAATAAATGTTCATAACTATGTAAATTCACATACCAAACGGCAATGCCGGTTTTCTGCGAGATGTGTTTCAAACTTTCCGTCTGCTCCTGAATCTGTGTTAAGAACTTGCGCTCCTCCTCATAGGAGCCATACCATAAAGATAACACGATCCTTGTATCCCCATCGACCGCTTCCGAATACTGCTGCGCAAATGTGACGTCTACCTGTTCCAGTTTGTCTGCCAGCTGCGCGATCTCCCTGTCGGAATCTTCCCCCGGTTCGCCAAGATAATGCTCGATGAACGCATAGTAAAGCTCCTGCTGTGTAGAACGTTTGACCTGCGTGAAATCCGCCCGATAACAGATCAGCATCGCCAGCAGCAATATCGCGATCGACCCTTTTTGACTGATTAAAACCTTATAGCACTCCATTCCCGTGAGAGAACGCTTTTCCAAAAACCGTCCCCGGAAATTCTCCAGCTTGATCTTAACCGCATCCAGCGCCCGGTGAAGCCGGCTCACTTTGGAGCTGCACGGGTACCGCCGGCAGCAAATCAGTATNCCGGCTCCGGCTCCAATCAGATATGCTGCCGCTAATGCTGCCACGATCGCGGTGTTTCGGTTGACCGCATACTCCAAAACACTCAGATTCTGATACTTTGTAAAATAATCGTTCTCCGCAGTCTGATACCATATGTTACAATATTTTAGCAGCTTCCAGACATTGTTGCCGTCTATCCTCGCATATAAAAAATACTCGACTGCGATAAAGCCGCCGAAAATCCCAACTGCCATTACCATATGATCAAAAATTAACGCAACAGACCATNCCAGTACCATGATNNCATACAGNATTACCGTCCGATACAGAAGATAGAGGACCAGTACCTGCCATATTGCAATTTTTAATGAAAAGTCCGCAAAGCAGGCAAAGGTCTGCGCCGGACAGAATAACAGTTCAAGCGGATTTTCGTGAAACAACAACATCCCTTCCACGAAAATGCCTGCCTGAAACAAAAATGTAACAGCAAACGCCCAAGCCAAAAGCGCCCCTAACTTTTCAAACGCCAGCCGCAGTCTTCCGTATTCCGTCGGAAACGTAATGCTTCGGACTCTCTTTTTTCTGATCTCGCTCAATTCCAACGCGATCACCAGTCCGCACAGGCATGCGCACAGACCGCCGAAATGAAACGCAAAGAACTCCGTTACCGTCCGTCCCTTTACATAGGTCAGTTCCATATCCAGCAGCGGCTCAAACGCTTCCTTCGTCAATGCAACATTTCTTTTTGAAAAGCTGTTTTCCTGTGCAAAAATACTGATCCCGTCCATGGCATCAGCCTGCTCCATGATCGCCTGAATTTTCTCCCGATAGGTATCGATGTGCTGCAGCTCCTGCTCTTTCAAGTAAGTATCATAAGTCTGACCGTTTCGTTCTATCCACTTACGGTCGGTTTTCTCACAATCTTGCCAAAAGACAATCATCTGCATCAAAAACAGTACGATCATGAGCGCTAAAAGTTTTCTATTTACAAGAATTTTCTTCCATTCCATATACACATCCAAGTATTGCTTTAAGTAAACTTATAAATTCATCCTACTTCAGTCCTTCCCACTGTAACTCCTCAAAAGGACGATTCAAATCCAAAAAACACAATCGAAAGCTTTCATCCCCCCTGCATTCTCCAAACAGCAGATCCGAATTACCCCCAAAATACCAGCTTGGTTTCAAATCGCCGGAAACTTCGGCAAGCTCCTCCCCCTCATGGTCATAGATATATAGGGTACCGCCTCCCATCTGATCAAAGAGAATGATATACTTATTTGTGAGGGTTATGTTAGGAACATCCATCGACTGATCCGTCAAAATTTCCATGGCCTCATCTTGTATGGAATAGCAACAAAGTCCCTCCCCACCCCCATAATACACCAAACCATTTTGCACAGAATACGGACAAGAAAGACCCTTTTTTACCAAACTGCACTGCCCAGCGTCGAAATCGTATCGGTATAATCCACCCGTAGCGTGATCGAAGTTTCCGTCCACAAATTCAAGCGCTTGAAAAAACAGGGCTCCATCTTGGCTTTTCATCCGATAAACCTGAACTTCCTCAGCATTGCTGTCGCCTTCAAAGACAACCTCCGCAGTCCCTCCCCCTAACGGCATGCGCTCCAACTTCATCATTTTTTGTTTCCCATCAATAAAATACACATACCCATCAATAATCAGTATATCCGGTGTGCGCCACTGACCTGTAGAATAGTCCGTCTTATATAGCTTTGTATCAATTTCCCATTCAGAACCGTCCGCCATAATACGGAAAAGGGTGACATACCGATCCGAACTGAGCCCGACCGCATAGAGACTTCCTCCATAATACTGAAGATAGAATTTGTCGATCCCATCCTCCACAAAATCTATGCTTGGAAAATAGGCATTACATTCATGCACATCATGCATGCAGTCCGGTTTATTGCACAGAGGCACTACTCTTCCGGATTCTTTATCCCTAAACATCAGCAGTGGATAGTCCACAACTGTGCTCACTTGTTCCCAAAAATAATATCCCTTATCTGATTCCGCTACATCATAGTATTCAAAATCAGAATCACTGACGCAGGATCCAGACTCCAGAACGTTCTCCTCTACACTCTTCTGTTCTGTTTTTCCGCAAGCTGGCAGCAGGAATAATCCTGCTGCCAGCACACAGAAAAGTTTTATGCCGCTTGTAAAATGAATTTCTTTTCTCATACTTATATTCCCCTTATTACACGGAAACTGATGCCGATTTAGCTGTCTCAACACCGTCCACATAACCGGCGGCCTTCCCCCACGTATATCGGTAACCTGTTGGGTTAGACCTTGATGCAACTGCAGTTGTAACATTGCCGTTTTGGGTATCGCTGATAGAACCATTAGACGTATATCCGGTCGAGTTATTTCTTTCTTGGTAAGAAACAACTACCTTAATCTGATGTCCCGCTTCCCCATACACAAATTTTCCATGCGCTCTCGTCGTAGTAATATCCACCTCGATGCTGCTTGACGCCGCATAGCACGTGCCCACGCTGCCCCCGAATACGCACATTGCCAATGCAATTCCCAGTACCATTTTCTTGATTTTACTCATAGTTACCCTCACTTCACAAATTCATTTACAAGTGACTCACCACAGCATTAAAATATCAAGTAATCCTACGCTTGTCAATAACTATTTTTGAAGTTCACTATATTTTTCTACTCAATCTGATTCTCCATCTATCCTTTTACAATTAATTCTCCTTTAATTCCTCCCACTGCAGCTCCGTGGCAGGGCGGTTCAAATCTAAATAGCACAAGCTGATGCAGTCATTCCAGCATTCTCCAAACAGCATATCCGAATCTCCGCCAAAATACCATACCAGACCTAATGTGTTGGGAACGGTGTTGATCTCCTCCCCTTCGTAGTCGTAAAGAGTCAGTGTTGCGCCGTCCTTCCGCTGATCACAAAGAATGATATACTCCCTCGTAAGAGTGATATTCGGAACATTCATCGGCCGATTCACCAAAATTTCCGTGGTCTGATCCTGTATGGAATAACGACAGAGACCTTCCGGACTGCTATGATACACAAAACCGTTTTGTACAGAACAAGGACCGGCAAAAACCTTTACCAAATTACACTGTCCGGCTGCCGGATCATAACAATACAATGCGCCCGTGAGATTCTCCGGCATGTCATCCGGATAATTTATTACTTGAAAGAACAGGACCCCGTCATTGCTTTTGATTTGATATATATCAACTGCCGACGCATCACTGTCCCCTTCAAACAAGATCTCCGACGTCCCTCCACCAATCGGCATCCGCTCCAGCTTCTTGATTTTTTGGTACCAGTCCACAAAATAGACATACCCGTCATCGATCAATATCTCCGGCGGCTTCCAATGACCGGTGACAGAATAGTCTGTTCTGTAAAGCTTTGTGCTGATCTCCCATTCTGCGGAACCGTCCGCCTTAATGCGGAAAAGAGAGACATAAGCATCCTCGCTGAGACCGACAGCATAAAGGTTCCCCTCATAATATTGAAGATATTGCTTATCAACTCCACCTCCATCGTCGTGCTGCTCCCTAAAATAAGCATTGCACCCTTCTCCTTCATGCACACAATCCGGTCTATTACACAGAGGCACCACCCGCCCGGATTCTTTATCCATAAACATCATCCGGGGATACAGATTATCCGGACTGATGCGCTCCCAAAAATAATATCCGTTTTCCGCTTTCGCCACAAACTGATATTCAAAATCCGCTCCGACCATATCGGATTCCATCGGTGCGGCTGCGCCATCTGTATCTTTCTCTTCTGTTTTTCCGCAAGCCGACAGCAGGAATGCTCCTGCTGTCAGCACACAGAGAAGTTTTATGCCGCTCGTAAAATGGATTTCTTTTCTCATGCTTGCTTTCCTCATTATTGTGCGTATGCCGGTGGCGATACAGCCATCTCTATGCCATCTACATAACCTACCGCATAACCACCTAAGTATTGATACCCATCCGCATTCGATTTAGACACAACTGCGGTTGTAACATTACCAAACTGGGTATCGCTGACCTCGCCGCTTCGCATAATTCCGTCTGAATTTTCTTCCGAATAGTATACTGTCACTTTAATCCGATGTCCCGCCTCCCCATACACAAATTTTCCATACGCTCTCGTCGCACTGATGTTCACCTCGATGCTGCTTGACGCCGCATAGCACGTGCCCACGCTGCCTCCGAATACGCACATTGCCAAAGCAATTCCCAGTACCATTTTCTTGATTTTACCCATAGTCATCCTCCTTTTCACAAATTCATTTACAAGTGGCTCAAACTACATTCTAAGATTAACACCCTTTTCCTACATTTGTCAAGCACTATGATTGAAGTATACTATGCTCTTTTAGAATCTGCTTTGCGATTCTTCTCATACTGCGAAATTTCCTATTGCCCCTCCCCAAAAAATAAGTGCAGACAAGCGTATCCGCCTGCTGCACTTACAACCTGAGGAAGCACTGCTTAATCAGCGTTTCCCCCTGCCGCTTCTCCATGCTTCTTTCCCCTGCGGCATGCAATACCTGCCGCAATGCAGATTGCCCCGACCGTTACGAATCCGATCATTGTCAGTAGAATGATCGTATCGTCGCGGCTCTGCGGGCTCGACCAGTCGATCAGACTCCCCCGCGTGACAGCCCGCACGAAAGAAGGGGCATACATGGTGCCTTTCGGCAATATGATCTGCGTGATCACATCATTTATGGTTCCGTTGAAACACCCGATGATCACAAGGATCATCCCCGCTTTCGTAAGTGGATGGCATTTTATGAACCGCGCCGTCACAAAGATTGCCCACGGAAGCAGCAGGCACCATGACGTGATCAGAAGTGCATTACGCCAGTAATACGCACCGCCGCCGTAAAATCCGCATACGATGATGATACCGTAAAGCCACAGAGTATCCCACAGCATCACGATCATTCCTTTCTGATGACAGAACGGCTCCGGCAGCGGCATCTGCCTTACGATAAACGGTAAAAAAATCACGGACAGCCCGAAAACCACGGGTACCGCCGCCACAAGAAACCAACTCCCCCGCGTATAAATACAGCAGGTGAGCAGCAGCACCAACAGCGCTCCCGTAAAACTGAGGATTGTTTTGGAAAAACGGCGGCCGTTTGCAAGCATCGGCACCACCGTAATGCTCGCGACGACGAGCAGCGCCGTCAACACGATAAAAAACCAGTCAAGCGCATGTCCCGTCGCCAGATTGCAGATAAAGCACACGATCACCGGGATCATCAGGATTCCCGACGTGATCATCCCCGCTGTCACGGCAGCACGCTTTTCTTTTTTTCTGTGATGCTCTAATACGTCACCCGCCTCCTGTTTCAGCAGGCGCTCTACGCTGCCGTCCTCCATCTGTTTAGACAGCCGCGTACACTCGCCGCATTCCTGCAAATGCTCCTCCACGATCCGGCGGCTTTCCTCGCCGCACACATGATCACGATAAAGAGGCAGCAAATCCCGCACCAGACCGCATGGATATTTTTTATCATTCATTGTCATTCACCCTTTCCTGTAGCTTACATTTTGCACGATGATAAGTTACTCTTGCCCAATTCTCCGTTTTTCCGAAGATCATACCGATCTTCGCAAAAGACAATTCCCCAAATACACGAAGCTGGAAGACTTCCTTGTATGGCTCCTCCATCTCGTGCAGAACCTGATGAATGCGAAGCGTCAGAACCTCTTCCTCCGCTTTATGTTCCACGCCCTCCGCCGCAGGCAGCTCCTCTTCCGATAATTCCGTCCGAAAGCGGGACTGCCTTTTTAACTCATTATACGCCGTGTTCTTCGCGATCGCGCAGAGCCATGTGAACTGACCGGACTTTCCGTTAAATTCAGACAGACCGCGCAGCGCCTGATAAAAAGTCTGCTGTGTGATCTCCTCCGCCAAATGCGCGCTTTTTACAATTGTCATGACATAGGAATACACGCTCATATAATAGGTCTGATACAGTCCGTCAAAATCCACGTTTATCACCTCGCTCTCATGGGTTAGACAATCAAAGCGCACTTTCGTTACAATAAAAATTCAAATTTTTTATTTTTCTTCTGAAAACTTTGTCTGCATCCATGCCTTTATCATAATTCCAAACGAAGAACTTCACAATCACAAAAACCCACCGGATATACCAGTGGGTTTTTTCATGAAGCGCTATCAAGTTAGATATCCCTCAGCGCATCCTTCATCTTTTTGACATATTCATAGACATGCTCGCCTGCTGCCTCTTTGTACTGCGCAATCATCTTTACGATGGCGCTTCCCACGATCGCGCCATCCGATTTCCCCGCCATTTCCGCCGCCTGCTCGGGCGTACTGATGCCGAAGCCGACCGCGCACGGCACCTTCGTCACCTCACGGACGCTATCTGCCATTTTCCCAATGTCGGTCGTAATCTCGCTTCGCACGCCCGTAACGCCCTTCGAAGAAATGAGATAAATGTACCCCGTCGCCTCGCGCGCGATCATCTGAATCCGCTCCTCGGAAGTCGGCGCGATCAGCGAAATGATATCCACATCATAGCCCGCCGCCACGTCGGATAATTCTTTTTTCTCCTCATACGGTAAGTCCGGGCAGATGATCCCGTCCACGCCAAGCTCCCTGCAGCGCGCAAGGAACGCGTCGTAGCCGTAATGGAATACGGGATTCAGATACGTCAAAAAAACAATCGGTATCTGCGTCTTTTGGCGCACCTGCCGCACGATCTCAAACACGCCGTCCGTCGTGATACCCGCTTTTAAGGCGCGGACATTCGCGTTCTGTATGACCTCCCCCTCAGCGGTCGGGTCGGAAAACGGAATGCCGATCTCGATCAAGTCCGCACCCGCCCGCACCATCTCCAAAATGAACTCCACGGTTTTATCCGCAGTCGGATCTCCCGCCGTCAGAAACGGGATAAATGCTTTTCCGTTTGCAAATGCCTGTGCGATCTTACTCATGAATATCCACCCCCCTGTATCTTGCGATCGCCGCAACGTCCTTGTCCCCACGTCCCGAAAGACAGATCACGATGCAGTCGTCCTTATCATAATCCTTTGCGATCTTTCTCACATGCGCAACGGCATGCGCGCTCTCAATGGCGCAGATAATCCCCTCCGTCCGCGCCAGATATTCAAACGCATCCACCGCCTCATCGTCCGTTACCGGTACATACTGTGCTCTGCCGCTGTCATGCAGATATGCGTGCTCGGGTCCGATGCCCGGATAGTCTAAGCCCGCCGATATGGAATAAACCGGCGCGATCTGCCCCTGCTCGTTTTGGCAGAAAAGAGATTTCATTCCATGGAAGACACCGAGCGAACCCTTTGCGATCGTCGCGGCATGCAGCTCGGTATCCACGCCTTTGCCTGCTGCCTCACAGCCAATCAGCTTCACTTCTTTGTCCTCAATAAAAGGATGAAACATTCCCATTGAATTGCTTCCGCCGCCCACACACGCGACGACCGCCGCCGGAAGCTTTCCCTCACGCGCAAGCATCTGCTCTTTGGTCTCCTTTCCGATCACGCTTTGGAAATCCCGCACCATCATCGGGAACGGATGGGGACCCATCACGGAGCCGAGTACATAATGCGTATCCTCCATGCGCGCGCTCCACTCCATCATCGCCGCGTTGACGGCATCCTTTAACGTCATGGTTCCGGTCGTCACGGCATGAACCTTTGCTCCTAAAAGCTCCATGCGGTATACATTGAGCGCCTGCCTGATCGTGTCCTCTTTTCCCATGAACACCTCGCATTCTAAGCCAAGCAATGCCGCCGCTGTCGCCGTCGCCACGCCGTGCTGTCCCGCGCCCGTCTCTGCGATCACGCGCGTCTTGCCCATTTTTTTTGCCATCAACACCTGCCCTAAAACGTTATTGATCTTGTGGGAGCCGGTATGGTTTAAGTCCTCGCGCTTCAAGTAGATCTTTGCGCCGCCTAAGTCCTCCGTCATCCGTTCCGCATAGTAGAGCAATGACGGCCGCCCCGCGTAATTGCGCATCAGCTCATCTAGCTCGCTTAAAAATGCGGCATCGTTTTTATAAAATTCATATTGTTCTTCCAAATGAATGATCTCGTTCATCAGCGTCTCGCCGATATACTGACCGCCATAGATTCCGTATCTTCCTTTACTCATGTTTCACCGTTTCCTTTCTGCCTGTACACATCTCACATGCCCGCGCGCAGCTTTGCGATCGCCTCTCTCTTATCCGGACTTCTCATCAACGTTTCCCCGATCAGCACCGCGTCCGTTCCGTTTTCACGGAGCGCCTGAATATCCGCTCCTGTCTTCATGCCGCTCTCGGAAACAAAAACAACCTCCTGCGGTATCATCGGACGAATCCGTAACGAATTGGAAATGTCCACCGTAAAATCCTTGAGATTCCGGTTGTTGACGCCGATGATCTTCGCGCCTGTCCGAAGCGCGCGGCGCGCCTCCTCCTCGTCATGTACTTCCACGAGCGCCGAAAGCCCGAGCGATGTCGCCAGCGCATGATAACGGTTCAGCTCATCGTCATTTAGGATGGCGCAAATCAACAGCACTGCGCTTGCGCCGAGCACCTTCGCCTCATAGATCATGTACTCATCCACCGTAAAGTCTTTGCGCAGCACCGGAATGTTTACCGTCTGCGCGATTTCCCTTAAATACTCGTTGCTCCCCTGAAAATAGAACGGTTCCGTCAGTACGGAAATTGCCGCGGCTCCCGCCTGCTCATATTCCCGTGCGATCTCTATATAAGGAAACTGTTCCGCGATCAAGCCCTTCGACGGGGATGCTTTTTTCACTTCGCAGATAAATTGCAGCTCCTCCCCGCGCAGCGCCTTCGTAAACGGAAAGCCCGTGTCCGCCGGAAGCTGCTCTGCCTGTTCTTTCAACTTTTCAAGCGGCTTATCCTTTTTGCGCTGTGCGATCCGCTCCCTCGTCCGTTCCGCTATTTCATCTAAAATCATCGTTTTGCCCTCGCTTTATATCCCGTATGCCCTGCTGCCGCAAAGCCCTTCCTCATTCCCGTTCCGTCACAAACACGCGTTACTCATTTGAGCGCGCCGCAAACTCCTCAAGCTTGCGGTACGCCTTCCCGCTGTCGATCATCTCAGCTGCCAGCGCAACGCCGCCGGCCATATCCGCCGCTTTCCCTGCAACAAACAATCCCGCGCCCGCGTTCATCAGTACCGCGCCGCGCTTTGCGCCCGTTTCCGTACCGTCTAAGATCGCACGCGTGATCACCGCGTTTTCCGCAGGCGTTCCGCCTAAAAGCGCCTCCTTGTCACAGGTTGTAAAGCCGAACTGCTCGGGCGTGATCGTGTAAGTCTTGTAGGAATTGCCGCGCACCTCGCATACCGTCGTCGGCGCCGCCATCGAAATCTCATCAAGCTTATCCTGTCCGTAAACAACAAGCGCGTTTATCACGCCGAGATTACAGAGCACATGTGCAAGCGGCTCCACAAGCGCTTCTTCATACACGCCCATCACCTGCATATTCGCGCCCGCCGGATTCGCCAGCGGCCCCAAAATATTAAAGATCGTGCGGATTCCCAGCTCCTTGCGGATGGGTCCGACATGCTTCATCGAAATATGATAATTCTGTGCAAATAAGAAGCAGATTCCGATCTCCTTTAAGAGCTGCGCGCTCTTTGCCGGCGGGATCATGATATTCACGCCGAGCGCCTCTAACACGTCCGCAGCGCCGCACTTACTGCTCGCCGCCCTGTTTCCGTGCTTTGCCACCGGAACGCCCGCCGCGGCGATCACGATCGCTGAGGTCGTAGAAATATTGAAGGAATTGGATCCATCGCCGCCCGTTCCGACGATCTCAAGCACATCCATGTCATGAAGCAGTCTCGTGCAGTGGTTTCTCATTTCCTCCGCCGATCCCGTGATCTCCTCGATCGTCTCGCCCTTCATGCTGAGCGCTGTCAAATACGCACTCTTTTGCACCTCGCTCGCCTCTCCGCTCATGATCTCGTTCATGACCGCCTTCGCCGTATCATAACCGATGTCCTCTTTTTTTGCTAATTGTAAGATTGCTTCTTTAATCATGGTTGTTCTCCTTTCGCCTGATCGCCTTCTTATTTTTAATGTACATATTTTTTTATATTAATCATCCATGCTGCCAACACCAAAGCGAACAAGTTCGCTTTGCGAATTTGGACGTCAGCACAAATGATTTTTCAATCTAAGCTCTTATATAAATTCTTTATCATTTCAAGCCCTGATTCTGTCAGGACCGACTCGGGATGAAACTGCACGCCGTAAACGGGATAACGCACATGCTCGACCGCCATCACCTGCGCATCGTCCGTCTGCGCCGTTATTTTCAGTTCCGGCGGGATGGTTGCGCGATCCGCGGCAAGCGAATGATAGCGCGCCACCTTACACTCCTTCGGAAATCCCGCAAACAGAACGCTGTCCGTGTCCACGGTGACCACGCTCGTCTTCCCGTGCATCAGTTCTTTTGCATAGGTAACGGTCGCGCCGAACGCCTCACAGATGACCTGATGTCCGAGGCAGACCCCAAAGATCGGGATTTTGCCCGCAAGCTGCTTCACAACCTCCACACAGACGCCCGCATCCGCCGGTTTTCCCGGTCCCGGCGAGAGCACGATGAGCTGCGGGGAAAGCGCCTCGATCTCCGATACGCTCATCTCGTCGTTTCGGATCACGCGGATATTTTCGCACACCGCGCCGATCAGCTGATACAGATTGTAGGAAAAGCTGTCGTAATTATCAATCAGCAATATCATGATCGATTCCTCCTTTCGCCGTCTCTATCGCCTGCATGACCGCTTTCGCCTTGTTGATACACTCCTGATATTCGTTCTCGGGAACACTGTCCGCTACAATACCCGCGCCGCTTCGGATAAACACCTTTCCGTTTTTGGCAAACGCCAGTCGGATGCCGATACAGGTGTCCATATTGCCCGTAAAATCCAGATAGCCGATTGCTCCGCCGTAAATGCCGCGCTTATTATCCTCCAGCTCGTTGATGATCTCACAGGCGCGCAGCTTCGGCGCTCCCGAAAGCGTCCCCGCCGGCAGGATCGCGTCCACCGCGTCAAGCGCATCCTTGTCGTCCCTCTCCATGCCGGATACGGTAGACCCGATATGCATGACATGGGAGTAACGCTCGATGTTCATATACTGCTCCACCTTGACGCTGCCGATCTTACTGATCTTTCCGATATCATTCCTGCCCAGATCGACGAGCATATTGTGCTCGGATCGTTCTTTTTCATCCGCAAGCAGCTCTTTCTCCAGCGCCTCATCTTCTTCCGGCGTTGCCCCGCGCGGCCTTGTTCCCGCAAGCGGGTAGGTATAAAGCTTCCCGTCCTCCAGCTTCACAAGCGTCTCCGGCGACGCACCCGCGATCTCGATATCATCACTGGAAAAATAAAACATATACGGCGACGGGTTCGTCGTCCTCAGCACGCGGTAGGCATCAAACAGGCTCCCTTCCATGTCCGCCTCCACGCGGTTCGAGAGCACAACCTGAAAAATATCGCCCTCGCGGATATGATTCTTTGCCTTATCCACCATCTCACAATATTCTTCTTTTGAAAAAAGATAACGATACTCCGAGGTCAGCCTAAGCGGTATGACCGCCGCCTTCTCCCCGCCCCGCACAAGCGCCGCCATCTCCTTCAGCTCACGGATAGCGCGGGGATACGCCGTCTCTAAGTCGTCCGTCTTTGCATTCACGATCAAAATGATCTTCTGCCTGAGATTATCAAACGCGATCACCTTATCAAACAGCATAAGATCCACATCGCGGAATCCCTCGCAGTCCTTTGCGCCAAGCTTTAGGGTCGGCTCACTGTACTTGATATAATCATAGGAAAAATATCCGACCAATCCCCCGGTAAACGGCGGCAGTCCCTTCAGCCGCGGGCTTTTGTACTGAGCTAAAATCTCCCTGATATAAGCGCCGGGATGCGAAACCTCCTTGGTCTGCGTGATACCGCTTTTGATCGTCATCTGATGATTCAGGCAGGAAATTTCCAGCCGCGGTTCATATCCAAGAAAGGTATAGCGTCCCCACCTTCTTGTCTGCTCCACGCTTTCCAAAATATAACAATGCCTGCTGACCTTTTTTAAGCTCCGAAGCACCTCGATCGGCGTTCTGCTGTCCGAATAGATCTCCATGCTGATCGGAATCGCCCGATAGTCTTCGCTCTGAACGATCCGTTCCGCCTCCTCCAGTGTGGGATAATACATTTTTCATTCCTCCTTTTTTGCTTCTTACGCTTATCGCGATAAGCAGACGTGAAATAAAAACCGCGTCGCGTTTTTCATTTCACGCTCGCGTTGCTCGCCGCAAAGGATTTTTCCCCGCCTCCCCGTGCAAGCACGGTCGGCGTTCAAAAAATCCTTTGCTTCTCTGCTTATCGCGCAAAAAAAACGCCCTCAACAACAGTTACCTGTCATCAAGGACGAGTTTATCATTTTACCCGCGGTGCCACCCTGCTATATGCGTTCTGCGTCCGCACTGCCTTCCTGATCCGGCCATGCGCCCGCTCTGCGTCATACTCTCATTAGAGATACCATCATATCTCCGGCTGCTAACGTAAGCCTCACGTCATAGAATACTGGGAGCCTGCGGCTCTGTTGACTATGCCCTCCGCGATCCATTTAACAGGCTGCGGTCTGACCGGATCTCAGCTCCCCGGTCTCTCTGTGAGTGCAGATTCTGTTTTTATCTTCGCTTCATCGGTTTAACGTACTATTTGATTACTGTACTGTCATGAATTATAATACCTGCTATGAGATTTTGCAAGTACTATTTTACAAATCATGATATAATAGGCGCAAAGGAAAAACAAGCGACGCGCAGCGGCATTTGTTTTTCCTGCGCCATTAACGAGCAAACGTCCGGCGAAGCCGGATATAAAGCGCGTATGCGCGGGTTTGCGAGGTTAGGTAATAGACTCGAAACTTCAGCAAGGAGGGCGAAAAAATGCGAAGAACACTAAAAACGCGATTGATCAAGGCGGCTGTACTCGGTCTCGGCATGGCCGCGGCTTGTTCCTTATACGGGTGCGGTTCCGCAGAAACTGCTGCCGATGAGGCGGATATGGGAAACGGAGACTCCGGCAATACGGCATTGGGAAATTCTGATGGCACACAAGAAAATACGGCGGAAAATCCGGACTCGGACGGCCCGCTGTCCGCATCCTATACGGTGCATGTGAATGCCTCCGAGGAGGATGATTCCGGCAGGATTTCAGATACCCTATATGGTTTGTTTTTGGAAGATATCAATTATGCGGTTGACGGCGGTCTGTATGCGGAACTGGTCAAGAACCGTTCCTTTGAGTACGGTCCGGCCGCCGCGAGCGGAAATAAACATGGATGGCTGAATGAAAATGACGAATATGTCAATTTTGAGGTAGTAAACGGGAGTGAGCAGAAAAGCTGCCTGAACGAAGCAAATCCACACTATGCCGTTATTTCTTATAATGGGCTTTCCTCCAATGATCTCTATTATGGTATCTGCAATGTAGGATATCTGGACGGTCTTGCCGTTACATCCGGGGAAAGCTACCGCGTTTCCCTCTATGTGAGGAGCGCGACGCGATCCGATCTCGAATATGTGGGAGCGAATGCCTCCGGGACGGATTCCACTCCGGGTTATGAGGGAGATATACGGATTTCGCTTCGGGACGGGGACGGAACCGTCTATGCACAGACTTATATTGACGGTATATCGGATCAGTGGACAAAACAAGAAGTCATTTTGACGCCCTCCGCATCAGCAAACCAAAATCTGCGCCTTTATGTTGAGATTCGCACGGGCTCGATCTGCGTGGACATGGTCTCCATGATGCCCGTAGATACCTATCAAAATCTGCCCATCCGAAAGGACATCGGAGAGTATCTGGAAGCCTTACATCCTTCCTTTTTACGTTTCCCCGGCGGCTGTGTGATCGAGGGAAAGGATGAGGAAAGCATTTACCGCTGGAAGGATTCCATCGGAAACGGAATGGAATTTACGATAAACGGTGAAATAACAACGGGGGACATGGCAGTGCGCCCACAGGGCAGGGATATTTGGTCCGGAACGGCTGCCAATCCTTACTATACCACCTATGGCATCGGCTTTTATGAATATTTTGCGCTCTGTGAGGCGCTGGATTGTCTTCCGGTCCCTGTTTTGAATGCCGGGATGACCTGCGAGGTACAAAGTCCGAAATATATCGTGTATGCGCTAAGCAGTGACGAGTTTCAGCAATATGTGCAGGATGCTCTGGATCTTGTAGAATTCTGCAGGGGCGGCGCCGATACCTACTGGGGCAGCGTACGCATCCGAATGGGGCATGAGGAACCTTTCCGATTAAAATATATCGCGATCGGGAATGAACAGTGGCAGAGTGAATATCATGCACACTACAGAAAATTTGTGGAAGCATTTGAAGCCGCCGCTTTGGAAAATCCGGATTTGTACGGAGACATCGAATTGATCGTGGCAAACGGCACTGCTTCCGGCAGTACGGAGGGATGGTTCTATATCGAGGACTATCCGGATTCTCTCACAACGCTCGTAGACGAGCATTATTATGAGTCTCCGAATTGGTTTTTAACTAATGTACATCGTTATGATTCGTATGACAGGGACGCTCAGGCAAGGGTATTTCTGGGAGAATATGCGGCGCAGTCCAATACCCTGTATGCGGCGCTTGCGGAGGCAGCGTATATGACAGGACTTGAGAGGAACGGGGATGTGGTCGAAATGGCATGCTACGCGCCCCTGTTTGGAAATGGCACAAGTAATCAGTGGACGCCGGATATGATCTTCTTTTCCAATCATTCCCTGTACGGAACGCCGAATTACTATGTTCAGAAAATGTTCGCGCAAAATGTCGGAACCAGAGTACTGCCCACAGAACTTGAAATGTCCGAAAGCGCACAGGAAAGCGGGCTGTCCGGTGCCGTCGGGCTTGGCTCGTGGATGACCTCTGTTTCCTATGATAATCTGACCGTGACCTCCAATGCGGACGGCTCCGTTCTATATCATACGGGCTTTGAAAGCGACGATACCTTACGCGAGGACGGTTTTACGGATCACGAGGGCGAATGGAGCATCCGTGACGGAAAACTCGTGCAGAAACATACGGGATCTCCCTTTGATACAAACACAGGCGATGTTGTTTATGTCGGGGATTCTTCCTGGAGCAACTATACGCTTACCGTGGAGGCGGAAATTCTGGGCGGGAACGAGGGATTTTTGATTCCGGTCTGCGTTAAGGATTCCGGCAACAATATTTTCTGGAACGTCGGCGGGTGGGGGAATACGGTTTCCTGCCTGCAGATCGTTACCGGCAATTCCAAAAGCGGACAGATTACCGGAACGGTGAGGAATCTGGTTCTGAAGAAAAATCAAGTCTACCGTTTAAAGGTAGTCGTGGAGGGAAACAATATCAAATGTTACATTGACGATACCCTGTATGTGGATTATACGCAGCAAACAACGGAGTGTATTTATGAAACGGCAAGTGTTGATGTAAACGGAGATATCATATTAAAATTTGTCAATATAACGGAAGGAGAGATTCCGATCGCCGTGGATTTGGACGGATTACCTATTGAAAACGTTTCCGGCGAAGCTCTGGTTACGGTTATGAGCGGGGATCATCTTTCCGATAGTAATTCCTTTGAGGAGCCGGAAAAACTCTATCCGCGGGAATATACGATGGAGATTGCCGCGGAATTTACCTATGCCGCGCCGGCGTACTCGGTAAGCATCATACGGATCCGAGCGGAATAATATGCAGATAGCGAGTAAAAAGTGGCTATACGGAAACGCATAGCCACTTTTGCTCTCTCCAACAGCCGCATATCATCAGATACAAATCCCTTTTTTATTATAATGTTAGTCTCATAAAAATGTATCCGTCTTCGACATTATCGGAAAAAACAAATCCTAATTTACCCCAAAATCTTTGCGCGACCATATTTTTCAGTTCCACCGGAACGGAAACTATTTTTGCTCCATACTCATGTTTCAAAAATTGAATGCAGGTTTTTGCCGCTTTTGTTCCCAATCCCTTTTTTTGAAATGCATCATCAATCAAAAAATTTATGATCTGGTAGTTTTCCTCTCCGACATACATGGAAACAAATCCTATCACTTTATCGTCATCATAAATTGCAAACGGCCTGGTATCCTTATAGAAGACCCATGCTTCTGCTAAAGAATAAGTGACGGAATCTACAAAGCTTTCATTTTCAACGCTCGCCTTTAAGTGAAAACACTGCTCATAATTTTCTTCATTAATCGTCCGTAATTCTATCAATTATATCAACTCCGTAACTTCCAATTTATTTCTTTGCATTTTACCACGGGCGTTTGCCGTATTCAATACAATCCGGTAAAATCGGTGGAACCGAAACATAACATTGGGATGGATGATCTTTTTTCCTCCGATCATTGACGCTGTACCAATTATATCGTAAAATAGTTGCGACATCAACTATTGTGCGAGCAACAAAAAAGGAGATTTTTATGCCTGCAATAATGAAAACATTAAACAACATCAGCCGCAGTCAGGCAATGTATAGAAAGAACATCATCTCTGCAGAAAACCTTTGTCCCAACCACTATGCCTTTGTGCTGGCTGTCTGTTATAAGCCCGGCCGATCACAGGATGAACTTGCCCGGGCGATCTGTCTGGATAAAAGTACCGTGGCAAGAGCTCTCGCTCATTTGGAAAAACACGGCTACATCACCCGCCTTCCCAATGAGAAAGACAGACGACAGTATCTGGTGCACCCAACGGAAAAAATGCTGGAACTCTATCCAAAGGTACAGCTTGCCAACCAAGAATGGAATGCCCGCCTGACGGAAAATGTCTCTCCGGAGGAACTGGAGGTGTTCCACAGAGTGCTGTCCAGAATGGAGCAAAATGCCAAAAAGATTACAGATGAGTTGGAGGTACATTCAGTTGAAACGAATATTTTCCTATCTGACGCCTTATAAAAGGAGAATGACGCTGGGAATTACCATTAAAATTCTGGGCACCCTTGCAGAACTTTTGATTCCGTTTATCCTGACTTATATACTGGAACATGTCATTATTACCATGGAAATTCCCCGGATCGTACTGTACGGAGTCATCATGATCCTCTGCTCGGTGGCCGCCTGTGTCGGCAATGTGACCGCAAACCGGATGGCGGCAAAGGTCACCGCCGATTTTTCCATTGCAATGCGAAAGGATCTGTTTTCAAAAACCCTGTATCTTTCCGCTCATGATACGGATCAGTTCACGATTCCCTCTCTGGAATCCCGTACCACCTCTGATACCTATAACGTGCAGAATTTTATCGGGATGATGCAGCGCATGGGCATCCGCGCGCCGATTCTTCTGCTGGGGGGCGTTGGGATCACTCTGTTCATGGACAGTGCACTGGCTCTGGTGATGATTGCTACCATGCCCTTTATTTTTGTTACTGTCTACGGTGTGGCCCGCCGCGGCGTTCCGCTGTACACCAAAGTACAGAAATCCACTGACGATATGATCCGGGTCGTTCGTGAGGACGTGCTGGGCGTTCGGGTCATTAAGGCTCTTTCCAAAAATGACTATGAGAACCGCCGCTACGACGGTTACAACTATGCGCTCACCAAACAGGAGCGTCATGCAAGTATTGTCATGAATGCAGTAAACCCCATTATGACGCTGCTCATGAATCTGGGAATTGCGGGTGTAATCGCCGTTGCGGCCTACCGGGTATCAGCCGGTACCTCTTCCGCGGCTACGGTGATCGCATTTACCCAGTATTTTACTTTAATCTCCATGGCGCTGATGTCCCTCTCCCGTATGTTCATCATGTACACAAAATGTGCCGCTTCCGCCAACAGGATCAGTGAGGTTTTAGATATGCCGGATTCCTTCCCACTGACAGAGGATGACGGTAAGGGAGACCCCTCCTCTAAAATTTCCTTTGAAAACGTGACCTTCTCCTATCTTGGCAAAAAGCCGAATCTTGAGAATATCACACTCAGCGTTCCCAAGGGAGGCACGCTCGGCATCATCGGCGCCACCGGCAGCGGTAAGTCCACTGTTGTCAAGCTGCTGCTCCGTTTTTACGATGCAGATTCCGGCACCATCCGCATCGATGGCAAAAAGATATCCTCCTATACAAAAGAGGAACTGGCCTCCATGTTTGGTGTGGCGCTGCAAAACGATTTTCTTTATGCGGATACCATTGAGGAAAACATCCGTTTTGGCAGGGAGATCAGCCATGAGGATATCGTCCGCGCCGCAAAGATTGCTCAGGCTTATGACTTCATCTCCGCTATGCCTGACGGGTTTCAGCATATGATTTCCTCCAAAGGAACGAATCTCTCCGGCGGCCAGCGGCAGCGCATTTTGATTGCCCGGGCCATTGCCGCCCATCCCGGCATACTGATCTTGGACGATTCCTCCTCAGCACTGGATTATAAGACCGATGCGAACCTACGCCATGCACTGAAGGAATCCATGTCCGATTCCACCGTTATTACCGCGGCACAGCGCGTCAGCTCCGTCAAAAGCTGCGACCTGATCCTGGTACTGGATGAAGGCAGGGTCATCGGCCGCGGCAAACATGAAGATCTGTTGGAAAACTGCGCAGAATACCGGCAGATCAGTGATTCTCAGATGGGAGGTGCTTTCCTTGACTAATCATCAAACAATGCCGCGCAAACGCGACAATAAAAAGATCATGATCCGGCTGGGCGGATATATTCTGAAGCAATGGCCCCTGTTTTTACTTGCAGTCATATTGACGCTGACCTCTAATCAGCTGTCCCTTTTGGGACCCAGATACTCCGGTGCCGCCATCGATGCCATCAGCCGGTCCTCCGGCGTCGATTTTCCTACAGTTTGGGACAACGTGATCAAAATGATCTTCTGCTACGCAGGTTCTGCCATGATTGCTTATTTTTTGTCAATCATTATGGTAAACTTAAGCCAGCGCATCGTATATATCATGCGCAGGCAGGTCTTTGAAAAGCTGAATACACTGCCGATAAACTACTTTGACACAAATGCCACCGGCGACATCATCAGCCGTATTTCCTACGATATCGACACGGTAAATACCTCTCTGTCCAACGATCTGGTGCAGGTAATGACAAGTATTTACACTGTCGTAGGATCCCTGATATTCATGTGGGAAATTTCCAGACCGATGATATTAATCTTTGTGCTCACCGTGCCGATTTCGATCCTGTTTACAAGATACCGCTCTAAAAAGGTGCGTCCCCTGTTCAGCGCACGTTCCCGAAAATACGGCGAACTGAACGGGTATGCGGAAGAAATGCTTTCCGGGTCCGCCAGCATCCGGGCCTATGGACGGCAGGATGTGATCTCCGGCCGGTTCAACAAGCATAATGACAGTGCAATGGAAGCATTCTACAATGCGGAATACGGCGCGTCCCTGCTGTTCCCCACCATCAACCTGATCAATAATGCATCCCTTTCTCTGGTGGCCATTTTCGGCGGTATTTTATATATGTACTCCGAAAACGGTCTGGTTCAGGCAGGCTCCGTTTTGTTCATCACGCTGGGAGGAGTGGCGCAGTTTGTCCAGTATTCCAGAAAATTTGCAGGTCCCATCAACGAATTTTCCAATATTATTCATGAATTTCAGTCCGCTTTCTCCGCCGCGGAGCGGGTATTTAAGGTGCTGGACGAGGAGCCGGAACCGGCAGATGCCCACGATGCCCGGAATATGAAGCAGGTAAACGGACAGGTGGAGTTGGATGATATTACCTTCGGTTATAAAAAAGACACTACCATTTTGCACAATGTTTCCGTAACGGCAAAACCGGGGCAGATGATCGCCATTGTAGGTCCCACCGGTGCAGGCAAAACCACGATCATCAATCTGTTGATGCGGTTTTACGACCCTGCCTCCGGTGAGATCCGTGTAGACGGCGTACCGTCGCTGAAAATCAAGCGGGCAGATCTGCGGTGCAGCTTTACCATGGTGCTTCAGGACACATGGCTTTTCCATGGTACCATCTTTGAAAACATTGTATACGGCAGAGAAAATGCAACTCTGGAGGAAGTGAAGGCGGCAGCCAGGTCCGCTAAAATCGATGGGTACATTGAAAGCCTCCCCGACGGGTATGATACTTTGCTTTCAGGCGACGGGGTAAACATCTCCAAGGGACAACGGCAGCTGATCACCATTGCAAGAGCATTTCTGTCCGACGCTCCGATGCTGATTCTGGACGAAGCCACCTCCAATGTGGATTCCCGGACGGAAATTCAGATTCAGGAGGCCATGAACGAGTTGATGAAGGGCAGGACGAGCTTTGTAATCGCCCACCGGCTGTCCACCATCCAAAATGCCGATACCATACTTGTGGTCCGGGGCGGGGAAATCACCGAACAGGGAACCCATCAGGAATTGCTGAAGCAGGGTGGATTTTACAGTACACTGTATCATTCTCAGTTTGTTTGATGGACATCGTGAGTCCCGGATTGAAGGCATTGACATACAGCTTTTTGCTGTTTTCCCTCAGGTCATTATAACAGGCAGCATTTCATTGCCGTCAAAATTCAATTTATCTATGCACAGAACTCTGTGCCCCGCTTCGTTGTCGCCGATGATACGCCTGTGGTAAACGATCAGCCAGTCATCCGTACCCTGAATATTGATATAGCTGTTATGTCCCGCACCCTCGGCAATTTCCGAATTGCTGAGTATCCTCTTTCCGTTTGGATTGATTTCAAGCGGGGAGCTGCTGCAGCTTTCGCAAACGCGGTAGGTTCCGTTGACCCAGTCGCCCTCCGACCACATGAAATGATACACGCCGCCCCGTTTAAGCATACAGGGCGCTTCGACATAGCCGTTCGGAGTGACAGCCTTGAAAAGACTGCCCTTTTCAAGCGGTACAAAGCCGTTCATTTCCTCATTCATCAGCGCCGCATTGCAGTGCTGCCAGCCGCCGTAATAAAGATAGATTCTTCCGTCGTCGTCTTTGAAAAGATGCGCGTCTATCGGCTGCGCGTAGTTAATGAAACGGTCGATCAGAGGCGTTCCGGTCAGATTTCTGAATGGTCCCCTCGGTGAATCCGAAACGGCGATCTCCAACCCGCCAACCTCGTCGTCACTCTGAATATCATTGCTTGCGAAAATAAGGTAATATTTTCCGTTCTTCTCTATGGCAGTTGGCGCCCATACCGCTCTATAAACGTGCTGATAGCCGCTCATATCGATAATATCGGGGTGCTTTTCCCAATGTGTCAGATCTGCCGATGAAAAACAGTCAATGTTCATCTGGTCGCCATAGGCGGAGAAGGATTTTGTAACGTAAATATAATATCTTCCTGCAAAATACCGTGCTTCGGGATCGGCATACCAGCCGTTTACGATTGGATTCATCATTCATACCTCCGTATAAAATCTAAGCGTGCCGCCCTGCATAAGCTTATCGTGGGCAATCAAATTTTCCGTTATCTCCATGCCGTTAAAGCTTACTCTGAAAGCGCTGCTGCCGTCGGTTTCATCTATAATATGGAGAAGCTTCCCGCTGCCAAGCATAACGGTGATCTTCCGTGCATTGCACACACCCAAAACATACCCGCCGCTTCCCGGGCAGACAGGATAAAAACCAAGTACGCCCAAAATATACCATGCGCTCATTGAGCCGTTGTCCTCGTCACCGGGGAAAACATTTTCATTGTAGCCCTCTCTCAGCATCTGGCGCACATAGTCTGCCGTTTTTCCTATGTTTCCGATCGCTGAATACAGGTACGGCAGATGCATACTCGGCTGATTTGAAATTGCGCACTGCCCGAAATCGGCAGCCGCCATTTCCGTCATTTCATGTATCTCGCACGGGTACGTGCCCGTCTCGAAAAACGCGGGAGCGGTAAACAGCTCATCAAGCTTTTCTTCAAATTTTTCTCTTCCGCCGTAAAGCTCCGCAAGGCCCCCTATGTCATGATATACGGCAAATCCGTTCTGATATGCGCCGCCCTCGCAGTAATCGCCGCCCCATTCAAAGGGTGAAAAATCGGGCTTCCGCTCTCCTTTTGCACTCAGACCTCTGAGAAAGCCTGTCTCGCTGTCAAACAGCTTTTGATACCCCTGCGACCTTGCCGTATATTCGCCGCATATATCCGTAACGTCCAGCTTTTCCGCAAGCTGAGCGATACACCAGTCGCAGTAATAAGCGTCAAGGGAATTGTTCACGCTCTCGCCGTATTTATCGTTCGGCACATAGCCGAGCCTTACATAGTCCTCCACGCCAATACGCCCGCAAAGATGGGTACCGCTTGCCGTATTGGCATTTTGAAGCATCCCGTCAAGGGCAAGCTTCATCTGCTCCTCCGTGAGCAAGCCTTTTACGGCGCAGTCCGCAAGAGCGGCGTCTATCAGTGTGCCGGGCATAATGCCCCGCTCACCGGGAGACAGCCATTTCGGCAGCCACCCCTGCTCCTTATAGAAATTCAGATATCCCTCCATGATCTCACTGACATGCTCCGGAACGATCAGCGTCAGCAGGGGATAAAGGGTTCGGTAAACATCCCAGAAACCGTTGTCAACGAACATTTTGCCGCCGCATATCTCCCCGCTTTTTGTATTATAGTGCACCGCCCTGCCAAGCTCGTCATACTCATAAAAAATTCGCGGGAAAATAAAGCAGCGGTACAGGCAGGAATAAAAGGTACGCATCCGCTCTTCGGAATCCTCTATCTCTATTTTAGACAACAGGGAATTCCATTGCTCTTCGATCCCGGCTTTGACCTGCTCATATGTCCTGCCGCTGACCTCGCTGAGATTTCTCACGGCATATTCGGGAGAAATATACGAAGTTCCAAGCCGGACAATAAGCTCCCCGCCCTGCGGAATATCAAAGGCGATGTTCATCCCGGTGCCTGTGCCGCTGCATGAAAGTCCCTGCTTAGTATCACCCGCATTTTTTGTAATAACGGTTTCGGAAGCATTTACGGGTTTATCAAATTTCATACAAAAATAAAATTTAAAATCCTTTCGGGTGCCGTCGCCGTAAGCGTTGGTAAAGCCCGTAAGCATTCGGCTGTCAGGGTCGAGGACAAGCTCTGTCGGGAAATCAAAGGGCAGCACGGCAAGCCTCGGCGTCTTTGCGGTATCCCAGCGTACCTTTATGATCGCGCCCCGTTCTGTGGGAACAATACCCATCTGCGCAAAATACCGTTTGAAATAGATCTCCGTGCAGGCGGGCGAAATCTCTTTCTCGTCAAAAGAGGAACTGCGGCTGTCCTCGGTAACATACGGCTCTCCGCTTTGCGGCATAATCACAAAATGCGCATAATCTCTGACCCATGGGCTTGGCTGGTGCGTAAGCCGTATGCCCTCCGTCTGTCTGTGCAGCGGTGAATAAAACCAGCTCCCGCCGCCTGCTCTTGTCTGAACGGAAAAACTGTTCATACCAAAGGGAGCGCAGCTCAGCGGCAACGTGTTTCCCGTGGAGAATCTCGGCTCGGAAAGCGTTCCCTGCTTTATATTGACATATTTAAGGAAGTTTTTCATAAAAATCTCCATTCTTACCGAAAAGCAGTGCAATATATGGTATAATTACTGATAACCGTTAAAAAAGTGAGGAATACATTCATGGAGCATATCATCTCATTCGGCGAGACCTTTGACGATCAGGACAGACCGTTCTATATCGAAATGGCAGGTATCACCTATCCCGACCCGAATTATCATATCACGCGAAAAAATTCGTACATCCACTGCTTCGAGTATGTCATAAAGGGCGGCGGTATCGTTACCGTGGACAGCGTCACAAATTACCCGTCCGAAGGCGACCTGTACGTTCTTCCCAAAGGCGCGGATCACGATTATCGCTCGATGCCCGAAGACCCTTTTGAAAAGATATGGTTCAACATCAGCGGTACGCTGTGCGATGAGCTTATCCATGTTTATGGCATTACGGGCACTCTTATCGTCAAGGGGATCGACGCGTTTCCTTTTTTCCGTGAATTTCTCGACCTATGCGAAAATAAAGAGCTGGCTCTGAATGAAATCCATTCGCAGTGCGCTCTTGTTTTCCACAAACTGATCATAAAGATACACGACAGTATCATGCCCGATCCGGATCACAGCGCAAAAGGCGCTGCTTCCGAAATCAAATCGTATATAGACCGTAATATTTATGAAAGACTGAACATAGAGTCGCTGTCAAAGCACGTAAATATTTCATCCTCGCAGGTCAACCGTGTGTTCAAAAAAGCCTATGGCATAACGCCTTACGACTATATTCTCACACGCAAGATAGAAACCGCAAAGCTGCTTTTAAAAAATTCCTCGCTGACGATAAAGGAAATCGCCTGCCGCCTGAATTTTGCGGACGAACACTATTTTTCTAATATTTTCCTGCAAAAGACCGGCGTGCGCCCAAAGAAGTTTTAAGAATTCCTCACTTCATGATCTCTGCTATTTTTTCTATGGGAACCTTTGACGTTCTGCCAGCGGTAAGCAGACCGTTGGTCTCCTGCTCAACATCTGTCAGCTGTGTGTAGCAGTAGCCGCTTATATCCATATTCTTCACAGCCTTTATCAGTGATCCGAAGCGTTCCAAAAATTCCTCGTCCGTGTGTACCGAAGCTCCGTAGCCCCAGCCCTCGTCATGTGCATAATGGGTTCCGCCGAACTCGGTGAAAATGATGGGCTGACCCTCATATTTAAATCCGGCGGCAAATGGCAGAAGCTGCGAGTTTCCGCAATAGCCGTCAGTAAGCTTTTCCCTGGTGTCATAAAAGTGCGTAAGCCAATTGCTGTCCTGCTCATAGTGGTGGAGCGTGAGGATATCGCTCTTTGCATGATACCAGCCGTCGTTTGAGATAACGGGACGCATAGGGTCGATGCTTTTAGTCATATGGTAAAGCCCCTCGGCAAAATTCTGCTGCCTAGGATTTGAAGCAATGCCCCTAACCCCCCAGCTTTCATTAAAGAGCACCCATGTTACCAGCGACGGGTGATTGTGATTCTGCGTAACGATGTCAAGCCACTCCACGGAAATATTTTTTACAGCCTCGTCGCTGAACCAATGATTTGAAGGGAGCTCGCACCATACCACGAATCCCATAATATCGGCGTAATAGTAAAAACGCTCATCCTCGTTTTTCTGGTGCTTGCGAGCACCGTTGAAGCCCATTTCCTTTGCAAGCCGGATATCGTCAATGATCGCCTGCTCGCTTGGAGGCGTCATTCCCGATTCTTTCCAGTACCCCTGATCGAGTACAAGCTTCGAATAGAACGGTCCGCCGTTGAGCAGTATTTTTCCGTTCCTGACGGTAAATTCCCTCAGTCCGAAATAGCTGCCTACCCTATCGGCTTCTCTGCCGCTCTTGTTTACGGTCACCTCAACGTCATACAGTGCGGGATTCCAGAGACACCACTGCTCTGCCTGATAAGTAATGCTCCTGCTGTCAAGACGAACCTTTACGGTGTTGTCAATATCTCCCGCAATCACAGATACCGTCTGCACGGGTCTGCCGTCAAAGCTTACGGCTATTTTTACCTCAACATCATCTGCGGGCTTATTCACAGCCATGTCAAACGTAACGGAGCTGTCGCTTATATCGGGGGTTATTTTAAGCTTTGTAAGTCTTACATCATCTACATATTCAAGCCATACGGTTTTCCATATCCCTGTAGTCTGCACATACCAACAGCCGAAGCTCTGCGCCTCCCAACGCTGCTTGCCTCTGACCTGAACAGGCAGGTCGTCATCGGTGCACTTTACGGTGAGTACGCCCGTATGATTGAGAAGGAGATCGGTCACATCAAAAGAGAAACGTGTGTATGCGCCCTTATGCGTTCCCGCAAGTATGCCGTTTATATAAACCTCGGTAACATAATCTGCGCCGTCAAAATTTAAGATCGTGCGCTTACCTTCTTTTCCCGAAATTTTACGGGAATACCACACCGTGTTGTGCTGTGCGGTATCGTGGATCCCGCTGAGCTCGGTCTCGTATGTGAATGGAACATTGATCTTTCGGTCAAGTCTGCCCGCAAGCGCATCCGCGGCGTCGGTTTCATCTCCAAAAGCAAACGCCCACTCGCCGTTCAAATTCTGCCAATCGTTTCTGACAAACTGTGGTCTGGGATATTCCGGAATATAGCATTTTACATGTTTCATAATAAGTTCCTTTTATGTGATTTTATTTTTTGATATAATGATAATGCAAACCGGACGGTCTTACAATATATTATTCAATCACAAAAGTGAGGAATACAAGCCTATTTATAAAGAAATACCCATTCTTACATTTATCCGACCGACGCAATATGCCTTAGCGGACCTGCCGGCGTTTTTCTCATCCACACCCGGCTTGAAAAGATACTCCCAAAAAAGGCATTGACGAAGCTAACAAACTGTGCTATATTTTATATACCCCACCAGGGTATATGCAACATGGGATTTTTATGAAATACCATTTTTTCTTTCTTATTAATAATAGATTATCAGCAAAAGAACCCATACTAAAAAAGAACGCTGTGCGGATTCTTTCAGGGTCGGGCAATTTCCTATAAGTTAAAAAATTTCCTGCGGAGGTTCACTATGGAAAATGAAGCGACAAGTACTGCCTGCAGCAAGGGCTGCGCAGAATGCGAGCGGCACAAGCACCGCTCCAAAGAAGAATACCGTTCTCTGACAAACCGGTTAAACCGCATCGAAGGACAGGTCCGCGGCATCCGCCAAATGGTGGATGACGAGCGCTACTGTGTAGATATTCTCACGCAGGTCAGCGCTGTGCAGTCGGCGCTCAATGCCTTTAACCGCGAGCTGCTCACACGCCATATCAAGAGCTGTGTGACGGAGGACATTAAGAACGGAAACGACGCGGCCGTTGATGAACTCTGCGCCACACTGCAAAAATTAATGAAGTAAAAAAGAACGCTGCGCGTTCTTTACGAGATTTGCGTTCCGCAAACTCGTGTTTATGTAAATTCCTATTAATTAAAGAAAGTGAATCCTACCATGAACAAAGAAATCTATGACATCACGGGAATGACATGCTCCGCCTGCTCCGCACGCGTGGAAAAGACCGCGGCGAAGCTTCCCGGCGTTCAAAAAGTGAGCGTGAATCTCCTTACAAACCGCATGAACATTGAGTACGACGCAGATCAGCTTTCCTCCGGCGAGATCATCTCCGCCATCGAGAAAGCAGGGTACGGCGCCGGACTATCCTCTGCGTCAGCGAATACGAAAAACACGGATCACAGTCCCTCATCCATGCAGCATGTGGAAAATACGCCGTCTGAGAATGTGAATGAAAAACATATCCGCAGCATGAAAAAGCGCCTCGTCTGGTCATTTGTTTTTTTGATCCCGATGATGTATGTGTCCATGCACGGCATGTTTCAGCATATGTTTGGTCTGCCAATCCCGCACTTTGTCTCAGTCGTATTCGACGGGGAGCAAAATGCCATCGTCAATGTACTGACCCAATTTTTGCTTTTGCTTCCTATCTTATATTGGAACCGCAGCTATTATATCAACGGCTTCCGCAACCTGTTTCACGGCGCACCGAACATGGATACGCTGATCGCGCTCGGCTCCACAGCATCGACCGTTTACGGTCTGTTTGCGCTCTACCGCATCGGTTACGGGCTCGGCCACGGCGATATCGCACTTGTGTCACACTACCTGTCCGATATTTATTTTGAATCGGCAGGCATGATCGTCACACTGATCACGCTCGGAAAATTTTTAGAGGCGCGTTCAAAAGGCAAGACAAGCAGCGCGATCGAAAAACTGATGGATCTTTCTCCGCGCACGGCGCTCGTACTTCGTGACGGAACGGAGCAAGAAATCCCCGTTTCGCTTGTTGCGGTCGGCAACACGGTCATCGTCAAACCCGGCGCGCGCGTTCCGGTGGACGGTGTGATCATAAGCGGTCATACCTCACTGGACGAATCGCCGATCACCGGAGAGAGTCTTCCCGTAGAAAAAAAAGAAGGAGACGCCGTAATCTCCGCCTCCATGAACCAAAACGGATATTTTCAGATGAAGGCACAGCGGGTCGGTGAGGACACAACCATTCAACAGATCATCCGCCTTGTAGAGGAAGCGTCCTCCAGCAAAGCGCCGATCGCACGCCTTGCCGATCAGGTGTCCGGCATTTTTGTTCCGGTCGTCATGCTCATCGCGCTTGCAACGACCCTCATCTGGATGTTCGTCGGAGCGGATTTTGAGTCCGCACTCTCCTTCGGCATCAGTGTCCTTGTCATCTCCTGCCCGTGCGCGCTCGGCTTGGCAACGCCGGTCGCGATCATGGTCGGAACGGGCAAGGGTGCAGAAAACGGCATCCTGATCAAATCGGGAGAAGCGCTGGAGACGGCGCACCATATCGACACTGTCGTATTGGATAAAACAGGAACCATCACCGAGGGAAAACCGCATGTGACCGACGTGCTTCCCTATGACTGCACAAAAGAAGAGCTGCTTTGTATCGCGGCCTCCTTAGAGCATAAAAGCGAGCATCCGCTTGCCGATGCGGTGCTGTCTTACGCACCTTCTTCCTATGCAGAGACGACGGATTTTACGCTGCTCCCCGGTCAGGGCATCAGCGCCGTGATCGATGGCGTCCGCTACTATTCGGGCAACTTAAATCTGCCCGTATCCTGCATCACGCCGGACATCCGAACGCGTGTGGAGGCGCTCTCAGATGAAGGAAAAACACCGCTCCTGTTTGCATCGGATACCCGTTTTCTTGGTATCATTGCCGTCGCTGATGTCGTAAAGCCGACCAGTGCACAGGCAATCCGCCTTTTACATGATATGCATATCCGCACGGTCATGCTGACGGGCGACAATGAGCGCGTCGCGGGGGCCATCCAAAAACAGACAGGTGTCTCATCGGTGATTGCCGGCGTACTCCCCCAGGATAAAGAGCAGCATATCCGTTCGCTTAAAGAGCAGGGACACATCGTCGCCATGATCGGTGACGGCATCAATGACGCACCGGCTCTTGCAAGTGCGGACGTCGGCATTGCCATCGGCGCAGGAACCGAGGTTGCGATCGAAAGCGCGGATGCCGTTTTGATCCGCAACGATCTGCTCGACGCGGTCACTGCGATCCGTTTAAGTAAAGCGGTCATCCGCAATATCCGCCAAAATCTGTTTTGGGCATTTTTTTATAACTGCATCGGCATCCCGCTCGCGGCAGGCGTGCTGTACGCGCCGCTTCATTTAAGGCTGACGCCGATGTTCGGTGCGGCGGCCATGAGTTTAAGCAGCGTCTGCGTCGTCTCAAACGCTCTGCGCCTGCGGCTCTTTAAGCCAACGGTGCGCGCGGGCGGTCTTTCGACGGATGAAACCGCCCCTGACGACACCACACCAACCGTAACCAAAGCCTCTAAAGAGGCTCAAAATAAGGAGGAGACAACTATGACAATCACATTAAGCATTGAAGGAATGATGTGCGAACACTGCAAAAAGCATGTAGAGGAAGCGCTTTCTAAGCTGTCCGTCTCATCGGTAAGCGTCGATCTGGCAGGAAAAAGCGCAAGCATCACCCCGACAGACGACCTCTCTGACGACACGCTGAAACAGGCGATCGCGGATGCCGGATATGAGTTGGTGAACATCGCAAGAAGCTAGTGTAGTGTCCCATTCATAATCAGGCAAACTGCACTGTTTCTATCGTCATCTGCTGCGTTGTCATCAGTCAGCGGAGCACCCCTTGCAGAATGACGATATACTCTTAACACGGCTTCTTTTGTTCATTGCCGTACTCACAAAATCAGAGCGCGTAGATTATATTGTCTGTGCGCTCTGATCACTTTACAAACATATAGGAAATAGAATCAAGCGATCTGTTCAATCCGGCATTTCTGACATAGCGGATATGTTGCCAAAAACGGTTCAACGCTCTTTTTCATCTCTGCAAAAGAACTCCCATAAAAATACAAAGCCGTGTAGGTTTTTCCCTCCCAATAACTGTACATGCTTCCGATTCCCTTCATCGCCTGCTCCATTTGCTCGATTACATAATTGATATCACAACTCTTATATACCTCCTCGGACAGATCAACGCCATTGGAATAGTAGGCCATTCCCTCTAATGTTCCCACTTCTATTTCGGGTTCCGTACCCTGCAAACGAGAACCCTTGGGGATTCCTATTCTATTCAGCAGATCCACCAGCCATGGGATGAGTTCCTGGCGATCCTCTGTCAAATGAATCTCGATATCGCAGTACGCAATCTCTCCATCGGGATTCTGCGCTGTTCCACCTCCGGTAATCTCTCCAATTCCTTTTTTCTCCAAAATTTCCTGCAGAGCATCCTCAAGTTCAAACCTGTGCTTGGGCTGAAAACGCGCATTTAATTTTAATGTCAGATACATCAATTCCCCTCCTTAAAAATCAGTCTAAAATCGGCAAATGATAATTGTGATTTGTTTGTCCCCCTGTTTTTTATCATAGCATAAGCGCAAGGGGAAGCGCAATCGTATGATCGCTCTCCCCCTTCTGTTATCCGTAAAAAATCCGCTTGCGGATTCTTCTCGGAATCACCTAGACTTTCTTAGACTGCGATTTTTTCAGCCTTAGAATATCTTGATTCCCTTTATGCCTTAAATTTCACCGCCGTTCCGTAAGCGATGATTTCCGCCGCACCCGACATGATCTGCGAAGATCCGTACATGATCCCGATGACCGCATCCGCACCGATTGCCTCCGCCTCATCCACCATCCGCTTGATCGCAATAGAACGCGCTTCATTGAGCATCTCCGTATACGCGGTGATTTCTCCGCCTACCAGATTTTTCATACCCGATAAAAAATCACGTCCGATGTTCTTCGCCCTTACCGTTGTTCCCTTAACCATTCCGAGTGCCTCAATCTCTTTTCCCGGCACATATTCAATACTTAATAACAGCATCTTTGTTCCCTCCTTAATATTTTGCTGCGTCGTCCTCTTCCCCGTTCCCGATCTCTTTTAACCGCTCACGCACGGCGATCAAAATCCCGCCGATCACAATCAGCGGCATTATGATGACAATGGCGATAAACGGAATCACCGCGCCCGGTATCGATTCTCCCGAATAAAAAATTCCTGCTATGACCAGTATCAAGAGCACCGCCATATACAGCGTCACCCCAGCCGCCACAATAAGCGGCGCAATCTTCTTTTTTCTTCTCATGTCCGTTGCAGTCACATTCATCAGACGTGTCCCTCCTTTCTCCCTGTCTTCCATCCCGGCAAGCAGCTCCTCGGTAGGAAGTGTTTCAAACTCCGCACCGGTTTCCGTAAGCTCCGCACATAGTTCGCGAATCTGCGCAAGATTCTTTTCCTCCCGTGCAAGGGAGATCTCATGCCTTCTTAAACAGTCCTCCAGCGTCATATGCTTCGTCTGCAGCTTTTTGATCTCCTCGATCGGAACCGAGAGCTTCCGCAGAAGTTTAATCCTCTTTAACATATCGACGTCCTCCTCCGAGTAGTCGCGATATCCGTTCTGCACCTGCCGCTTCGGTTCTAACAGCCCTTTCTCTTCATAAAAACGAATGTTCTTTTTCGTGATGCCGACTAATTGCTCGACCTCGTTGATTTTCATAGCGTATGAAAACCGCCCTTCCTTACAAGATTTGTATTAACCATATACCTTCCACCCGATGGAATGTCAATCAATTTTTTTCAAATTACCCTGCACATTTTCATTTGCACTTATACGCAAAAAGTGTACAAGTTATCGCTAACTTGTACACTTTTTCCGACACTCCCATGCTTTATAGAAATCATTTCCCGTCTGTCAGATCCTGACATCTACCGGATGGTACAGCTCCGACTGAGATTTTTCCCTTCCGATATCCATGCCGGCTGCCATTCCCTGTGCATTTTTATTCTCATCCTGACCGGCTTCTGCTTTTTGTGCAGGGTTCTTCTTTGCAGAATCCGCGTCTTCCGTATTTGTCTTTTCCGCATTTTTCGTTTGTCCGCTATGTTCCGTTTGCCCGCGCTCCGTCTTCTCTGTGCGCTCCGCGGTATTGCTGCGCTCCGCTTCCGCCGCTTCGCGCGCGCTTTCATTCGCCTCACGCAGTGAACCCGCCTGTGCGACAGCCG
This sequence comes from Lachnospiraceae bacterium, assembly GCA_014804425.1. Lineage (GTDB taxonomy): Bacteria > Bacillota > Clostridia > Lachnospirales > Lachnospiraceae > DLAJ01. The sequence continues at coordinate 244,550 of JAAUZV010000012.1, read as the reverse complement.
CGTCTTCGGCCCTTGCCCTCACATCCGCGAGTGCGGCTTCTTTTCCCTCTGTCGCACCTCCACGAGCGGAATCCAGCTTGATCTCCGTCTCTATAACGCCTGCGCGATTTTCCATGCTGTTCGAGACGCTGCCCTGCACCTGCGCCTGCTTCATGGATGTATCCGCAGAAAGCATCGCGGACATTCCTTCTGTGGAAAGACCGGCCGCCCGTGTTTTTTTCTTTCCTTTGGATGCGCTTCGTGCTCTCTGTGTTTCCGTGCTCTGCGCGTTGCGGCTCTTTTTCTGCTTCTCCGCTTTTTCCTGCATCCGCTTTTCCATCTGATGCTGTCTGAGCTGCATATTCAGATCGGAGATTTCCTTTGTCAGCTCCTGACGCTTTTTCATTTTTTCCTCAGGACTCATATCCTCCTTGGAGGACAATTCGGAAAGCTCCTGCTGCTTTTCCTCTATCTGCTTTTTGATGCTCTTTGACTGCGCATCCTCATTTTGCCCGAGAAGACCTAACGCCATCCCCGCACCTGCCGCGGCGATATTTCCCGCGCTGCCTGCATTCTCTACCCTCATATGAATCTCCCTTCCTTGGTTTCCTATTGGCAGGCACCCGACAAACTCCCGAAATCCACATATATGTTTTCACCCGTTCCATGTCCGCGGGAACATCCATGTCATTTATTACCTGCCTTCACTTTTCTTTTCGACCGAACGCGGCACACACGTTACGATATTGTTGTCAATGAACATTTTCTTGTTGTGACACAGAAAAGAGCCGATACACCCCTTTCCCTCTACTTATTATTTTCCCATGCCCAAATAATCGGCGTTATTTTCCTCTTCATAGCCGTTCTGCTCAACCAGATATTTTACACTAAGGGCTTCTAGGGCACTTTCTCTTGTGTTTGTAAATCCTGGCATAATCATCCTTCCTGTTCCTCAATCCGTCTGCGCTCAGCTTCAATTTCATGCTGTAATTCTTCAGCAGTAGGTAGTGCGAAACGATAGCGCGAAGCAAAGACCTGTTGGGCATCATTCAAAACAGAGTATTTGACGATTGCCTCATTCTTCTGGGAACACAGGATGATGCCAATGGTAGGATTGTCATCCTCGTTTTTGAAAAGCGCATCGAACATCCGAATGTAGCTATCCATCTGTCCGATGTCACCGTGGGTCAGCTTGCCGATTTTCAGATCAATCAGCACATGGCATTTCAAGATACTGTGATAAAACACGAGGTCAAGATAAAAATCCTCGTCTTCATAGCGCATCAGTTTCTGTCTGGCGACAAAACAGAAACCGCGCCCCAACTCCAACAGGAATTCCTGCAATTTATCGATCAATGCCTGTTCCAAATCCGACTCCCGCAATGCCGGATAATTTTTCAGGTCAAGAAATTCCAGCACATAGGGGTCTTTAATAAAGTTCCCCGCGGCCAAGGGAGCTGTGAGTTCCATAGCTTCATCTCTCACGGGCGCCTGAACCTGGCTTGCAAGAAGGCGTTCATAATACAGTGTGGAAATCTGCCGTTCCAATTGGCGGCTCGACCATGCGGAAGCGATTGCCTCATCCATATACCACCGCCTTGCCTGTTCGTTTTCCACCGACAACAGGAGGCGATAGTGCGTCCATGTCAATTGCGAACGCAGTGCGTTCGTATTTGGAAACATCACATAAAACTTCTTCATCTGCTGCAATGTCCGCACTGAAAAGCCTTTGCCAAAGTCCCTAGTCAAACGGCTGGATAACTCCTGCAGCACGGCTTTCCCGTAACCAGCCCGCATATTTCCGTCCTGCTCATGTTCCACAATAATGCGTCCAATCTGCCAATAAGCCTGCACCATTGCAAAATTGACCGCGTTATATGCCTGATTGCGTGACAGCAAAAGAGTTTCCTTTATTTCTGAGTAAATATCCTCATATGGAGTTAAATTGAGGTCATCCATTTTATCATCCCTCCTTGGTTGGGAAACAATCCTTGTAGGCGTTTTTTTGCTTTATAGCAATATATTCTCTTGCCAATGCATTAAGTTGGGGAATTTCGGCCTGATTATACTTGCCGACTTCAGTTAATGCAGCGATAATATCATTTTGCTGAGACTCTACATTGATAATCTCGCTTTCATATCCCTTTAGTTCAGCTTCGCCATATTTCGGTAGCTGTCCCTGAGATTGTAGTTGTTGATTTATTTGCTGGCAATTCATGATTAAAGCTCGCTTTATCGCATTTCTGTTACAAATAGCTATATAAGAGTCAATTAACTCCAACAAAGTGAAAATCCGATTGCTAATCTTTTCGTATGTCTTTTGAAATTCCGGCAAAATTGTCGGTATCCTACATAGATTTTTACAAGCGGAACATCCGGGCGGTACTACATAAATATCTGTGAAAAACATTGCTTTCAGTTTTACAGCATTGATCTTTTGCATTTCCTCTGCCAACTGCTGCCGAATAGCGGCTATTTCAACCGGATCGTATCCTGTTTTTCCCAGCCCGTCCCTTTCTTTTTCGATGCTCTCCAATGCTTTTTCATATTGATGAATACTGCGCTCATGCCTCAATGTAATCATCACACCGGCAAGTGTCATCGTCCCGCCCAAGTAACTGCCGCAAAAGATAAACCACATGGATGCATCGACATTTGGCACATTGATGTTGATGCCAAAGTAGCTGCCAAGCGCAATTCCAATATGCAGACAGAACATGAGAAGGAACGGGATTACAATTACAATCAGAAACCACCATTTTGATAATCTATTCTTCATATGCTTTACCTTCCGCTGTTTCAATATTCTCATTGCTTCCTTTATCAATGTCGCCCTCCGCAAATTCGTATTCGGGGATTTCAATACCACGGACATCAATCTTTCCGGTAACTGCATCAGGGATTAGCCGAACCTTAGTTTCAGCAAACACTGGAAGGATTCTCTCTGTGTTTGGTATCTTAACAAATCCCATCTTGCTTCGCTATCTTCCCCATCCGCGCCGCGTATTCCTTTGCCGTAAGTTCCCTCTCAATACGAACATACGGTTTTAAGGCAATGTGCGGAACGAACAAAAATGGGGCGTCGAAGCTGCGGCGCACCGTAGTTTCTAGCAGCACAATCACCCCATATCTGTCAATGGCCGGAATATAATCCGGCGGCATTTCACCCCAAATCATTCTCATGGAATCATCATTTTTAAACGCCGCGTGATCCGCCGTGGTATAATTACATTCCATAAAACGGGTGGAATAGCTTTTTCCCCACGCTTCCTGCGGATACTCTCCATGCGCTAACCGCACCAGCGACTCATCGGCAAAAAACTTCTCCGCGCCGTATTTCGCACCGAATTTCTCCACAACCTGTTCTTCCAGCAGAAAAAGCAGATGAAAGCAGTTGTTTAAATCATTTACTGTCGCATAAAATCCCTGTTGCCTTGACGGCTGTAAAACCAACAGTTTCTTGTTGGAGCAGGTTTTAAGCATACTGTTCACATAGGTAATGGATTTGAGATACGGTCTCTGCGGCGTCTCCTCAGTCAGATAGCGGATTTTTTCTCCCAGTTCCAGATCAGCAAGCATCTTTCTCAGTCCGGCGTCCCTTGTCAGAAAAGCCATTGCGGAAACGCACAATATATGAAATCCGCAGTAGGCTCTCGCCTGATCCGAATTTTTCTGATAAATTTGGGAAATCTCCAGTTCTTTTTCCTCGTCGTATTCACCATCTTCGTCCTGATTTTCGCTCTGCTCCAGATTTTCGTCAAAAGGCTTGCCTTGTACAAATCCATTTCCTGCAAATGCTCACCCAGTTCGGTCGTGAATGAAATGACGTTATTGCTGTTGAACGCCTTTCCGATGGATTCTCCAAATTCCGGACAAACCTGCAGCAACTCTTCATTGCCCAGTTCTTCCAACTCGGTTTTCTGGCAGAGAAAGTTCATCAAACCTTCTTCTATCACGATCCAAAATCTCCCAAACAATTATTTCCTACAATGATACCATACTCCACCAAAATTCACTATCATTTTCCAAGGTCGATTGCATTCCAGATTAACGTTTTGTAAATAAATTTCACATTTGGAAAGCGGTCTTCCTGAAAATCAAATACACAGCATCACGTTAAGCTGAACCAAATCCCCTTTTTGTTCGATCGTCATGGCGCCGTGATAACGCTCCACGACCGTTTTTATGTGGCGCAGTCCGAATCCGTGCTCCTCCGCCGGCTGCTTCGTCGTCATCAAAAGCCCGTCCGTACCGCGCCCTGCAAGTTCTCCCTCAAACGTATTCTCAATCACGATCAGATAGGCCTGCCCTTCCCGAAAGCTGCGAATCCGTATGAAACTTCCCTGCGGTGCCGCTTCCAGCGCATTCGTCAGTGCATTGTCCAAGATCACGCTGAGATCAAACACATCCACCACCGCACTGTCAGGATAATGAAAATCCGCCTCAAACATCATTTCCGCTTCCATGATCCGACGGCGGTGCTCTGAAAGTATAACGTCCGTCACAGGATTTCCCGTCATGATCTCCGGCTCCCGCTCTTCTTTATCCGCCCCTTTTTCCTCCGGCTGCTGTCCGGCATACACCGCTCCGGCTTTGCCTGCCTCGCCGGTATACGAGCGTCCCAGCGAATCCAAATACTCCTGCGCCTGTCCAAACGCGCCCCGCCTCATAAGCCCCCTAAGAACACTGATGTGATTTCTCATATCATGACGCAGCCCCCGCAGATCGTCATGCAGCCGCTCTACCTCCTCAATATGCACACGCATGCTTTTTACTTCCTGTAAAAGCAGCCTGTCGCTCTGCTTTTTGGCCTGCTCCTGTTTCAGCTTTTGATAGAGCCAGAGCATGGACATGATCGCCGCAATCAGGATGATCTGTATGACAATCTCCACAATGTCATACTCCGGAACCATATCATTCATATACATGCCCGTCTTTTCCCATACCAAATTGATATTTCGTTCGCTCCCGATATAATAGACAATCCCTAAGATTGACGGCAGCATGAGTAACAGCATTTCCTTTTTTTCCATCTCGTTCCTGTTAAAAAAGAAAATCCTTTTGATTCCTTTGCAGATCAGCCATAAGATCAGTGCAACCAATACGCATTCGATCACACAAAACAGACAGAAACTCAAAAAGCACCAGCGCCATATGTTTTCCTGAGACATTCCCGACCTCAATATGATCCATCTCTCGACGGGCTCTTCCACAAAATATCTCAGGTCTCTGGCAACATAAGCCGCAAGCGCGCGCACCGAAAAAAAGATATAGCAGAGCAAAAACTTCACTTGCCGGTTCTCTCTTTCTAAACAGTACAGTATAAGAAAGGCCGCTGAAAACGCCGATAAATATGCGGTAAACGAATAAACCTCAACCTCTATATATGAAAACACCGCCACTACGACAAAATATGCCGCGCCAACCGTCCACACGCGCCGCTTTGCCTTTGCGCTCACCATAAAATGCCTGCACAGCAAGGCAAGCATGATTCCGGCAATGAGTTGTTTCACACCGCGGCTTACATCAAACGCAATCTGATAATACAGCTCATAAATTTCCGGTTCCACGCCATTCCTCCTCCCGCTTTCGGATATAGTCCATATATCGTCGGACGAACTCGGCATATTTGGTTTTCGCCACCAGCACGCTGTCTCCATTCTCCAACGTAATCTCTGTACCATCATAGCGTCGGACATAATGAAGATTCACGATGTATGCCCTGTGACAGCGCACAAAATCGTCTCCCAAACGATGCTCTAAATCCGTCAGGCGTCCGTAAAATTCAAGCTTTTCCTGCATTTTGTGAAGCGTCACCTTGCGGTTAAACACTTCCAAATACACGATTTCGGAAAGATATACTTTCTCCGTGCGCGCTTTATTTTTGATCGTCAGACTCTCCTCTTCACACTCCCTGCGCAGATGCGCCGCTTCCAGGATCCGCTGCCGCTCACAAACCGCTTTCTCCAACACCTCGTAAAATTTTACCGTGTCAATCGGCTTTAACAGATAGTGGAACGCCCCCACGTCAAACGCCCGGTACACATACTCCTCTAACGCCGTCAAAAATACGATCGTGACATTCTCTCCACGGGCACGCAGCTTTCCCGCCAGCTCCATCCCGCTCATGCCATTCATTTTAATGTCTAAAAAAAGAATTTCCGGCATTCCCTGCTCCGTCAGAAGCTGCTCTGCTCTCTCATAGAGGCATACCTCCGCCTCCGGCAGATAATGCCTGATTTTTTGACTGACGTCCTCTCTGATCTCCCGCTCGTCATCACAGACCGCGATTCTCATGGTATAACTCCTCTTGCTTTTCTTCTTTTTTCTCCCAGCAAACCCGCCCTTTCATTATAGCATGTCCGCGTATCCTGTGAAAAACGCTTGTTGTAAAAAGGCATTTTATTGAAGTAAATTGTCAATTACTGTTATTTGGTTTATAATCAATTTCAAATACGAAACAGAAAACCAAAAGGAGCTGCGCCACGAACAAAAACCATTTTCTAAAGAAGTCCTTTTTTCAAAACAATCGCTTGATCTTCGCTATCAGTATCCTCTTCTTATCATTTGCCAATGCCTTCGATGTCGGTTTTGCTTGGCTCATGCAGGAATTGTTTGATTCTGCCGGAAATCAGGGACATTTTACGCTGTCAGAATTAGCAGTCATTTTTATTGTCCTGTTTCTTGCAGTCGTCATTGCACAGCTTATTTTCCGGGTGACACACAGCCGGTTTGTGCGCAAAGCGATGCTGCAGTACAAGAAAACCGCGATGGAAACGCTGCTCGGACATACGTTAAATGATTACAAGGTTGCAGACAACAGCACGTTTTTATCGGCAATGAGCAATGACCTTGCCACAATCGAAAATAGCTATCTGCTCGGAATATTTACGATCACGATCCGGATGATCCAGCTTGTATTGGCCTTTGGAATGATGCTTTGGTATCACTGGCCGTTAACACTGATCTCAATTGCGGCAAGCGCGCTTGCTTTTGCGATTTCCATGCTGTTCGGAAACAGGGCTTCCACAGCAGAAAAACTGGTGAGTGAAAAGAATGATATCAGCCTCAGCACGATCAAAGAGATCATAGAAGGATTTCCGGTCATCAAGGCGTTTAAGACGGAAAAGCCGATCACAAAATTGTATGATAAATCCAATCAGGATCTGGAAAACGCAAAATACAGCAGACGAATGATATTGACGCTGGTGAATATCGTTTCTCAGTATACGGGGGCTTTGGTACATGTAGGAATCTTTTTTCTTGGTATTTATTTTGTACATTGCGGCTATATTACGATCGGTGTTGCCGTAGCTTTTGTGCAGCTCATGAACTTTGTGCTGGGTCCGATTCAGTCTCTTCCGGAGCTGCTCAGCGCATGGAAAGCGGCAAAGCAGTTGATTTATAAATTAGAAAACTTATTGTCCGGTTCCGCATCAGAGCAGGGCGTATACGCGCTTCCGGTGTCCGGTCATAATATTCGGCTGACGAATGTATCTTTTGGCTATGAAGAGGACAAGAACGTATTAGAAGATGTGAATCTTGTCTTTGAAGCCGGAAAACGCTATGCCATCGTGGGTCCGTCCGGTTCCGGTAAATCTACGCTGCTGAATTTACTATTGCACAGCTATGATGGGTATCAGGGAAACATTTTTATCGGGGAGAACGAATTAAGAGATATTTCTTTGGAAAGTCTTTATGATAATATTGCCGTTGTCCAGCAAAATGTATTTATTTTTGATGCCGGCATGAAGGACAACATCACGCTGTTTCGTGACTTCCCCGACGCCGAGATCAACCGGGCGATAGCATTATCCGGACTAAAGGCGCTGATCGAAGAAAAAGGACTTGACTATGATTGCGGTGAATACGGTTCGAATCTTTCCGGAGGGGAAAAACAGCGGATTTCCATTGCCCGGAGCTTATTACATAAATCCTCCGTCCTCTTAATGGACGAGGCAACAGCCGCATTAGATGCTGAGAATACCTGGTCTATTTTATCTACTCTGCTGAATGAGGACGATAAAACTACCAGAATTATCGTTACGCATAATCTGGACGAGGCTTTATTACGAAAGTACGATCAGGTCATTGTCATGAAGAACGGAACTGTGATCGAACAGGGAAGCTTCGAAGAACTGCTGGCGGCAGACGGCTATTTCAGGTCATTCTACCGAGTTACCGTATAAAGTAAAGCGAAGCAAGAAATTTCTCCTCGCGGAGAAATTTTTTGCTTATTGTAAATATTAATTTTATAGTAAAATAGATGCTATACGGATGAAGAATGTGGAGGTTTAAAAGCATGGTAAACGAAGTGGAATTTAAAAAAGCAAACAACTATTCATTGAAATGTATGCGCGTCACCTTTATTGTATTGGTTATCGCATGGATTTTGAACGTGCTGCACATTTTTATAGTGGATCAGACCATTATGAACACCGCTCTTATTGGTGTGACCATATTTGTGGCACTGGGACATGCCGTTAAATATGTGATCGGTTTTGAAAAGACGGCATCTAACTATCTCATGATTTTTTTGCTGGTGACCATGATTTCCTTTGCTAATCTGGAACTTGCTTATCATGCAACCCTCTTTATGATCTTTCCTATGATAACTTCCATTGTCTATACTGATAAAAAGTATAAGAGCTTTACTTTTGTATTGACCATCGGAGGTTTCTTCCTCTCTGTTGTTGGCGGATATTATTGGGGACTGTGCGATGCCAACACATTACTTTTGACCACTACAACCTCAGCCAAGGAAGCAGAAACCCTTTTGACCGGCACTTTTACCATTAATACCAATATCATAAATCTTATTTTGTTCTATGTATTTCCGAGAATCATGGCACTGGTGGCATTTAATGCCGTCTTAAATTACATCAAAAACACCCTTTTGGAAAAGACCCAGAAAGAGCAGGAAGGTATGCAGATGGCTGAGCTTCTCAAAAAGTGTGAATCTGCCTCCGAGGAATTGGTCACTATGGTGGGAAATGTGGAAGAAAATCTGGAGAACTCCCGGCGTGCCAATGAACAGATTGTTTCTTCTGCCCGTGATACGTCAGCAGATTGTGATGAAAGCCGCAATCAGGTAGTGCGTATTCAGGAAAGTGTCTCGGAGATGTCAGAGGCTATCGATGGTATTTATCAAAATACCAAGGAGATGTTCAAGATATCCGAAGATGTTACCAACCATACTTTAGGGTTTGTCAAGACGATGGATGTAGCAGTGGACTCCATGCATCAGATCAAAGAAACAGCAAATCAGACCGGGTCTTCTATCAGCCAACTGGAGAGCGGAATCGATGAGATCACCAATTTTGTAGGACAGATTTCCGGGATTTCTGCACAAACCAATCTTTTGGCTTTAAATGCGAGCATTGAAGCGGCACGAGCCGGAGAACAGGGCAAAGGCTTTGCAGTTGTGGCAGGTAATGTGCAGCTGCTGGCTGAACAGTCCAAAGCAGCAAGCAGTTCCATTCAGGAGCTGGTACCCAAGATCCTTGCCAAGCTGGAAGGGGTAAAATCTATCAATGAGCAGAATTGCTTATCTGTTGAGGCCGGAATTGACAAGATCTTAGATGCCAAGATCAAAGCCGAATCTTTGGGGGATATGCAGAAGAATTCCATCACCATGACCGAGCAGATCGTAGAGCGCAGCAACAAAACAAGATCGTATAGTGAACAGGTGCGCGACATGGCTCTTTCTCTGGACGAACTTGTTTCAAACTTTAAGAGCAGAGCTGATGTGATCGTAGACGACGCCAACAACGAGGGAGAAATCACGGGTCTGACCGAGAAGTCCTTTGCAAGGGTAAAACGCATTGCAGAGGAATTGTTGACCCTGTCTCATGCATCCATATAACATTGTATTTTTGAGAGGGAAAGTATGATACTTTCCCTCTTTTGGTGTGGGGATGTGAGCACCCCTTATTTATCTTTGATAATATGCGGATTCCCGCTTCTCCATCTCCTCCCAAGCTTCTGCAGGCACGACTTGCTGAAGCATTCTGCAAATATCTGCATAAATGCCTTCGTCACAATAGCCGCCTCCGCTATGCCGCTCCCCGCTGTCATAGATCGTCAGGGATACATAAGCCGTGGTTTCATTGATCCGATGGGCTCCCTGCGTCAGACTGTTTCCATCTGTTTCCTATATCCACTGCATGATCTTTTTCCTATCTTCCTGCGAAACAGTAAATCCGATTTCCTGATCAATGGTCTTTCCGCTTACGGTTTTCACAGGGAAGAGTAAAAGACACCCGCTCCCATCTTCATAGATCGTAACGCAGTAGTCACAGATTTCCAGTTCCTCATCCTCATGATAGCAGAACAGTTCCAACACGAACGCTTTCTCCTTGTCCGCATAAGTCGAAGAAGCGCTGTTTTCCTGCCTGTCTCTTTCATTTGCGGGCACCCCTAAGCTGAATACCAGCATCAAGACAAAAACGGCAACGCCTATGCCCCCGAATACAAGCGCCACTCTTTCGCCCGCCTTTTCCTCCTCCCGGCAGATTGCTTCACCAGTCACAGAATACATGCTGCGGATATTGCGCAACATTTTGACCTTCTTATAGATTCCCAGCATGCCGACTGCCATAAATAAGATACTGATCACATAACCGAATGCCAGCAACGCTAATTCCGGCTTGTCATTCACATGCGGTATGCCCCATGATATTACCGCCGCAATCCCCATAAAGACAACAAAAAAGATGAAAAACACCACAGCACGATGTTTCAGCTCTGCCGTCAGTTCTTGCGCCGTCCCCGGATAGAGCCTGTCTGACTTGTCCAGATAGCAGCAGCGAATGACATCACCCTCCGTATACGGTTTTCCACTTTGCAGGGTTTTGACAAGGACTCCGCCGTTTATGTCATAAAAATCAACCGTTACTTCATAGCTCTCCGGCGCTTCCTCTTCCTCTTCTTCGTCCTCATCCATCCTTTTTTGGCAGGAGAGCACCCTTACATCCACCTGTCTGCCCTTTTTCGCTGCATATGCGGGTCTGATCAGCTGATAGACAAATGCTCCGACAAAGAGCAGCGCCATTGCGGCATAAACAATGATTTGCAGCGGCAGCGCCATTGCGACTAAACTGATGATGCGCAGCATTTCTTTCCCTCCTGCCTACTTCTTTTTTCGCATTCTGATCAGTGGCAAAACGACATACCCCTCTTTTTCATCATTATTGCTATGCCGCCAAACGACATAAAGAACCCTCACCTGTACAATCTCATACCCTTTTCTGCGCTGTACCTCATATTTATTGGTGTAAAATCCATTTGATGAGGCAGCAACGGGATATGCTTTTCCATTATATATACGATCAAAATACAGCCGGGGCCTCTCAACGTCTCCCGCCTCCCGCCAATGAAGCGTTTCTCCGCTTCGAAGATATTCGATCTGCTGTGCACATTTCTTATCCAGTGAAAAATCAAGCCAAATATCCTTCCATGTAAGCGACAGATTGATTTCCTCCAACTCAGAATTGGATTTATTATCCAAATAATATGGGATGTTCAGTGCTTTCATACCACTCATTAGATTTGTAAAATAGGGACAGTCACCACGGTGAAATACATACAGTCCTTTTTTCGCACGCGTCATGCCAACATAAATTTTCCGCATTTCCTGATCCCGTTCCTCAGGCTTCCCCGAAATTTTATCCAAGATCAGATACACCCGGTCAAATTCCCTTCCTTTCGCCTTGTGAACGGTAGAAATACAGATTTCATGCTGTTTTACCGAGTAGAAATCACCTAAATGCACTTCCTTCAAATATTCCTGTAAATCAAAAAAATATTTTACACGATCCTGTCTTTCCTCTGCAAATTGTTTCAGCAGTTCCAAACAATTCGTAAGCAATGCGCTCTCTGCATAGGTTTTCTCAAGCTGCTTTAGCGCCTCTTCCCAACGCGCTTCGTCAATGACAGGCACACCGCTCTGACCAAGCTGTTCGACAAAGTAACGCACTTCCGCAAGGTTCTGCAGTCCGACCTTTTCCTCCGACTGGATCAGCTTCGCATGATAGCCCTGCTGACGCAAAAGCGTCTCCATTAAATATGCCTGCTCATTTGTTATCGTGAGTACTGCCGCCGTCTCCTTCCCATCTGCACACCATGTCCCCTTGATATATCGAAACGCTGTCCACGCAGAATTGGATAGCGTTTTCGTCACCATGACCTCCCCCTTGTCCCGCGATGCCGCAAAAATATCCTCGCTTTTGAGCCTTCTCTGCAACGAGCGTGCAAAAAGATTCGCCATCCCGACAATTTTTTCGCAGCTTCGGTAATTTTCTGTCAATTCATAAAAATGCGCCTCCGGAAGTTGGGAAAGCGCTGCAAGATATTTGGCATCCGCCTCACGAAAGCCATAAATACTCTGATCGTCATCTCCCACAGCGATTACTCTCATTCCCTCGTTCCGCTGCATCAGCACCTGCACAAGGTTATATTCATCGGCATTCATGTCCTGCGCTTCATCCAGTACAAGTACTGTCTTCGTTACACGATCTGTCTCCACCTCGCCGTCCTGTAACATTTTCACCGCATCGCACACCACATTCTCCGACTTTTCCAGACTGCCCACCCTTCCGAGCAAGTCAAAACAATAAGAGTGAAACGTCTTCATCTCGATATATACGGCATTATTTTCAAGTAGATTCCTAAGCCGCGTGCGAAATTCCGCTGCCGCCGCCCGCGAGAAGGTCAGCATCAAAAGCTGCTCCTGTTTCGTATCCTCAAGATTCACAATTGATGCCAGCTTGTGCACTAGTAATTTTGTCTTTCCGCTGCCCGGTCCCGCCGCAACCACAATAACTCTTGATTGATCATCTTTAAGAATTGTCTTCTGCTTTTCCGACAATCCCTCAAACAGCTTCTGATATAGCATCGGCGTCATACTGCGTTCAATTTCATCCTGCCTAATCCCCCGAAAATATTTATTTAAAAATTGCTGGTAGTCCATGCTGAAATAATCACTCACATAAGTGAGTGCCGCCTTATAATCATGCACCATCATATTTGCGTATTCACCAACAATATGAATCTGCTTCGTCCTGCCAACATAAAACTCTTGTAACTGTAAATAATCTGCTTTTTTGTACTGGATCTTATTGTCTTTTTCCAAACGCTTAATGTGCATCGTATTATACAGTACAAGGAAGCCACCTTCTATCCGAAGTACATTCGTCTTGGATAGATAAAACAAGGCCTCCGCGACTTCTTCCTGCCTAACAGGCGGCTCCTCTGTCCATTTTGGTTCCTCATCATAAGCACGTCCGAGCTCCAGCATGGAAAAAGGAATTTCCAAATACTCCCGTTTGGTCTTCCTATCTTCCTCTTTTGACCGACCATGCTGCTCCGCTTCCGCGTTCGTTCGGTTTCTCTGTGTGCCCGCCACTTCACCTGCCCGTCTCAAAAAGTAACGGAGCGTAAAGTCGCAGATCCGTTTCCTCTTTTCAAACCGTTCTGACAGCTCCCCCACATCCTGATGCGGCAGAAACAGTGCTTGCCCGCTTATTTCTTCTTTGGGTCTGTCCATGTACTGTCTGCTAAGCCAAAAATACTTAATCAGCTTGAGACGACTGATCGTAGACGCATCTACACCACTGTCAAGCGCTTCTTGATTCAGTTCCTTATAGTCCATGCACAGACCGTCTTGATTTAGTTTTTTTAAGAGAAACTCTTCCACTTGAATATACCGATTCAGTTCTTTCTCTCTTGCGCTCCCGCGCTGGTTTTCCGCCTCAACAAAGACAGACATTTCCATCTCGTTTCCGAGAATGCCTTCCTCCTTCATCAGATTAACAGCTTCAATGACTTCCCGTGTCCCAATGCCGAGATTGTCCGCAATATAATCAACCCGACTCTCCGCTTCGCCCGCGTCCGCTGATGCACGGCTCCTACAAGAGATTAGTTTTTTGATAATCCGCAACGCGTCCTGTTTCTGCTTCTCATCAAACCTCCCAGAATTCCTGATCATTCCCTCCGCGTCCTTTGCGGTCTTTACCCGAATGCTGTCCGCGTATACTCTTGGACAGTTCTGTTCCCGTTCAATGTAACCCGCCGTCTCCAACGCCGCGATCGCCGTCGTCACTTTTGTCTCAATATTCCTGCCGGATTCCTCCCATCCCGCCTTCCTCGCAAGCTCCAAAGCCGTACAGTACACACGCTCCCGCCTTGCCGTCAGCTCCTTTACTCCCTTCCACATCTGCTGAATCTCATGAAAAGATAATTTTGTCTGATTCAGCAGCATAAAATGTTTATCCAGATCGTGTTCGTTGAACAACACATAGCAGTCCGCCTGAATGTGTTCATCTCTGCCCGCACGCCCCGCTTCCTGCACATAATTTTCAAGAGAATCCGAAATATCATAGTGAATGACAAGACCGACATCTTTCTTATCAACTCCCATACCAAACGCGGATGTCGCCACCATGATCTTCACTTCCCCTTTTAGGAACGCATCTTGATTGGCAATCTTTTCCTCCGTCGGCATTTTCCCGTAAAATGCCCGCGCGCAAAAACCATCTCCGCATAGCCGTTTTGCAATGTCCTCCACCCGCTTCGTCCGCGATGCATAACAGATAGTCGGACAGTCTTTCTGTTCGATCAGGCTGCGCAACGTTGTATATTTTTCTTCATCATTGCGATACAGCACCTCATAACGCAGGTTTGAACGCGCCGCATCAGTCGTAAACAGCAAAAGTTCCACCCCGAGCTGCTTTTTAAAATATTCCCGGATGTCGCTGATAACCTTCTGCTTTGCGGTCGCGGTAAAACAGGACACCGAAATCATCGTCTGCTTTTTCTTTTGCAACATGGCAATAAATTTTCCGATATAGAGATAATCCACTCTGAAATCCTGTCCCCACGCAGAAAAACAATGTGCCTCATCAATGACGAAGCGCACCACATTCCTTCCCATCAGCATGCGTTCCACGGTCTTAGAACGCAATGACTCCGGTGCAATATATAATAATGAGGCAATTCCTTTTTCCACCCGTTCCACTGCTTCCGCCCGTTCTACGGGATTGAGAAGCCCGTTAATGGTAACTGCGTCCGCAATACCGCGTTCACTGAGATGATCCACCTGATCTTTCATCAAGGACAGAAGCGGAGAAATCACAACCGTGAGTCCTTTTACGGTTTCTGCCGCAATGAGTGCCGGAAGCTGAAACGTTAAAGATTTTCCGCCGCCGGTCGGGAATACCGCCAATAGGGACTTTCCCTGCAGCGCAGCCTCAACCGCACGCTCCTGCAATGGTTCCCCGCCATAGCTCCGAAAACCGTCAAACCCAAATTTCTTTTTTAGCTGTGCGCGGGCGCTAAAAACCACCCTGCAGTACGGACATCCTTCTGCACAAGGTCTGTTCCGCAGGCTCCGGTACACTTCCTGCACTTTAGGGTACCGCTTTAACACCCAATAGGGAAGCAAGGATTCCCTATCATCCACTGCAATCGCTGCGATGCAGTAGGCAAGCTCCACCGGTGTCTCATCTGCAAGTCTTTCTAAATCCACATTCTCACAGATTTTCCCCTTCAGCTCCGCAAAAATAAAATTAGACAACTTGTTTGTCGGATTATAATATTTTAAGTAAGGAAACAACCCGTTAAAATGTTCATCTGATTTGAGCAACATAAAACAGATCCGTTTCCTAATATCACTCAGCTTCTCGAATGCGGAAACCTCATCCAAAAACAACTCCATCGACTTTTTTGCGTCATTCAGCGGATTATTCAGCTCCTCCGCTTGAATTTTATCATTCTTCAATAACCTGTGATATGGTTTTTGTGGAAACAAAAGGGGCGACCAGTACAGGGTATCAATCACATTGCTAATGCCTGCCGCCCTAACTGTATCGCCAATATATTTACAGTCAAATTCCACTATGTTATGTCCGCACGCATACGAACAGCCCTTGATGAACCTAAGCAGTTCCCCCTCTGATGACTCATGAAACTCCGCTCCGTTGACAGAATTAACCGGCATTTCAGAGACGACCGCCCCAATATCCATGACTTTTCCTGTCTTTGGACTAATCTCCGTGTCGATAAATGCGATCTTCTTCCCCATTTGCTGTTCCATCGTCTGCTTCCGCCCCTTTATCCGCCGTTTTTATTGACTGCGCATCCGGCTTCTTTCTTCTTTCGCTAAACACATTATATCGGAAAACAGCATATAACGCAACTTGTCGCTTTCTTAAAATCGAGCAGGATCCTATTCGCTTTTTCTTAACGTTTTTTATATACCCTGCCTTTCGTATTACCGGTAGTTTCTATCTTGCCCTGCCGTGTCAAATCTTTCAGCAATTCTTTCATGCGTGATTCTTTAACCGAAACAGCTCCCTCCAAATCGGATGCTTTGTACCATACCCCCGAACGCTTAAAACTTAATATTGATTCTTGATATTCAAGGTTTTTTTCGTCACTTTTATTTCGTCACTTTTTTCGCCACCTTTTTCTGTTTCATTTTCAAAATCAAAGTAACCTGATTTAGAATTGTATCTTCTATTTACATCGGTTTCAGATTTTTATTGAGTCTATCTACCATCCAGGCAATTCGCTTTTCCCTTCCGGCATCTGTCTTTGCGTCAAAATACGCCCGCGTGTATGTTTTCTTTACCGATAAAGGCATGGCTCCAAAATTTGTGAAGGCAGGCTCATATCCTTCCAGCAGCGCGGAAAGCTGCGCAATTTGTTCTTCTGTAACAGCCGTGGGTTTTGGCGCGTACCACTGACCGTTTTTTTGGGCTTCCTCTATTTTCTTTCTGCCATAATCGGTCATTAGCCCCCGTTCTTCAAGGCTTTGAACCAATGCCTTATTTTTCTCTGACCACTTGCTGTTCTCCCTGCGCAACGAAAAATATTTTTTATAAGTATGATCGTCAATGCTCTGCATCTGTCCGTCAATCCAACCAAAACAGAGCGCTTCTTCAAGTGCCTCTCCTGCTTTTATTGTTTTCGGTCCGCCGGCTTTGCCAAACAAAAGCCAAATACCGTCATTAGACAGACAATGATCATTAAGCCATTTCCGAAATTCTTCTCTGTTGGCAAATTCCATGATATCACTCATAATGCGCCCCTTCTTTCCTACATCCTATTTTCCGACGTTTATGAAACGCCAGTTCCATCCTGCTTTTCCTGATGTTTTCCTTATCAATAATAGAACCCTTCCCGCCGCAGAAGCTTTACGAACTCCAATATCTTTTCTCCCTCCGTGTCGAAAGAAAAGGTGAATGAAAATCCAATCTCTTTTTCTTCGCTGCCAAGGATATTGTCCTGCAGCTCCTGTATCGTCTGTCCCTCATGATAATAGTCGCCCAGATAATCCTCAACACCATATGCCTCGAACGAATAGTCCGCTATTTTATCAAAAGAATATGTGAGCGCTTTTTCCCGTTTCAGCTTCGTGGATACGTCTATTCTATCAAACTGGATTTCCATATCGCAAACCCCTTTCACACTGGTGACAGGGATCGGATAAGAATCTCTGCTGAAGCTGCCGACTTCGTTTTTCTGATAATGCCCGTTAAACCATCCCGACTCCAATTCAAATTCGCATTGGGAAAAAGCATGCGCAAGCGCATCCTGCTTTTTCTCCAATCGGCCATAGGCGGCATTCATTTCTCTTTGCAATTCCTTGGATACCGCAGTCTTTTTCATTTGTCCCTCCGCAATTCGCTATGCGACATTGCCTATCGATGATTACCCGGATTTATCCGTTCTCCTCTTACAAATTTCTATCCCTGCAATACCTCTGCATAACCGCCCTTGTATGTGCAGTCCGGTCAACATCACCTTTGATGACGGTCGTATATTTCTTTCCCCGTATTGTCATTTCCTGTACCCGGTCCTCAGCCGGAATGAAATCATCCAAATAACGCACCCTATTCGTTTCTCCCACATCAGGCGGCGGAAAATGTCCCCGCGATGCCCATCCTTGAAAGTCAGCGCCATGCGCAATTAAAATGTCAAGAATCCGTATCAACTGTTGTTCCGCCACATCCTGTATATTGGGATATGCCTCCTGCCGCTCCAAAATACCTTCTGCATCCGAGACGCAGAGATTGATCGCATCAAAACCATTGGAAGCGCATAGATTCGGATCCGCGCCGCGTTCGCATAGTGCCTGAACCAGCTCCACGCCTTTTTCGGACGACTCAAACTGTTGATAACACAAGCTGATCAATGCCGTCCTGATTGCGTCCTGCAACAGCGGACACCGCAATTGTGTTCCCTCCGCTTCTTCTTCCATAAAGTTTACGTCTGCTCCCTGCTCCATGAGATAATATGCAATCTCAAAAGCGCCGATCTTGACCGCAACTTGTAATGGGGACTGTCCGATATCCTTTTTCGGGGACGGTACCGCGATCGACTGTATCGCGGACGGCTCCTTTTTTATGATTGCTTTTACCGCTTCCAAATCTTCATTTCTGATGGCTTTGAATAGTTTTTTCATGATTGCTTCCTTTAGCCAAGCTCTACGAGTTCATATTCTCTTGTTCCCACGCCAAGCTTTGCCGCTGTCTCCACCGTATGGATGCCGTTTCGTGACTCCATCCGCTTGATCAAATGCTTCTTTCCCTCGTCGTCGGACGCATAGACCAGATCGACGCACGCCTGATCTAACGCGACCGGATCTAAGGAAGCGAGCATACCGATATCCGCCATTTTGGGGTCCTCCGCGACCGCACAGCAGTCACAGTCCACGGACAGATTTTTCATCACGTTAATGTAAGCGATCTTCCCCTTAAAGCGCGTGACGATCGTCTGCGCCGCATCCGCCATCGACTCTAAAAAAGAATCATGATCGGAGGACCACAGCTTCGCCGCATTTCCCGCGCCGTGGATATGCGCTTTGCCGTGGGACGACGCGATTCCGATGGAAATATTCTTGAGTGCGCCGCCGAAGCCGCCCATCGGATGTCCCTTAAAATGGGAGAGCACCAGCAGGGAGTCATAGTTTGCCAGACTTGCGCCGACATAATTTTCTTTAAGTTGAACACCGTTCAATACCGGAAGCGCCATCTCGCCGTCTGCATCCATAATGTCCACGGGCGCGATCTTCGTCCAGCCGTGCAGCTCCATTGTTTTTCGATGCGCCGCAGTCGTGTTGCGCTCGCCTTCATAGGCGGTGTTGCATTCCACGATCGTGCCGTTTACCTCATCCACCATCGGCTTCCAGAATTCGGGACGGATAAAATTCTGATTCCCGACCTCACCGGAATGAACTTTGACTGCCACCTTACCCGAAAGCGTAACGCCGAGCGCCCGATACAGCGCGATCACGCTCTGCGGATCCATATTTTTTGTCATATACACTTTTGCCTGATTCATTTTGATAACCTCCTACATCTCTCCTGAATTTTCTTTTCTGCATTTCAAAATCGTCTGCTTTCCGCAAACGAATGTGTTCGGGACTGCGCATGCTCCCGCTGTTTTCCTCATCGGTCGTAATCCGCCTGCGATTCCGGGCGTTCACCGCCGTCATGCCGATCGATCTTATCACGGATGTCCTGCATCTCATAGTCAAGCGTGCCGATGGAATCGGCGCAGCGCTTGAGCTGCTTCATGATCTCATCCGCATTCTCCACATCTTTTTTGTATTTCAGCTTATGCTCTAAGCTTGCCCAAAAATCCATGGCAATCGTGCGGAACTGCAATTCCACCTTCATATACTTTTTTTCTTGTGATAAAAAAATGGGCACGCTCAAGATCAAATGCAGACTGCGATACCCGTTCGGTTTCGGATGTTTGATATAGTCCTTCGCTTTCACGAGCGTGATATCATCCTGCTTGGCAATCATCTCCGCCAGCCGGTAAATATCGTCGGGAAACGAGCAGATGACCCGGATACCCGCCACATCCGCCAAATGTTCGGTAATATTTTCCAGCGAAAGCGCATATCCTTTCTTTCTCAGTTTTTCGTAGATGCTCTCCGGACTCTTCAGCCTGCTCTTGATCGCCTCAAACGGATTTCGGTTGTATTCCTGCGAAAATTCCTCATTCAGCACCTTCAGCTTTGTCTCCACCTCCATGATGGCGCATCGGTACTGCATCATCAGGTGGTTGAACGGCTCCGCCTCTTTCAGTTTTTCCGCCTGATACTCAATGATCTCATTTTGCTTCTTTAACGTCTCGGTCTGGCTTTCCACCTTCTGCTCCAGTTCCTTTTTGCACCGGAACAGCTCCACCGTATTTTTTACCCGTCTTCGGACAACCGTGTCGTCAAATGGCTTATGAACAAAATCCGAAACACCCAATTCCAGACAGCGTTCTTCAATTTCGGGCGCCATCTCGCTCGTGATGACAAGCACCGGGATCTGCCCCATCCATCCGTTCTGCCTCATCTGTTCAATGACGGCGAAGCCGTCCATTTTCGGCATCTGCAGATCTAAAAGCAGCGCAGCCGTATCCTCGAATGTCTTTAACTTTTGTATCGCCTGTTCTCCGTCCGCCGCCATCTCAACCGCATACTCATCTTCCAGCATGTGATACAGCAGCTCGCGGTTGACCTCCACGTCGTCCGCAACCAGTATCCTCTGCATATATCCTCACCCCTCGGGTCCCGTTTTATCTTTCGCTTGCTTTTCCTTTGCGGCTATTATATCATAAATCACTTTTTGCTTCTACCCGATTCTTTACTGTCCCCCGCTTCGAACCCGATTTGCTTCGCTTTCGCTATGCACTCTCCGCTGCGCACCTTGCGTTCTCCGTACAAGTTTTTTCTGTTCTCCCGGCTCTCGCAAAGCCGGATGGCGTCCTTTTGAAACAAAAGAACAATGGTCGAGCCGCCAAACTCAAAATATCCCTTCTCCGCTCCCCTTTGAACATTTTGAACGTTGTTCAAGTTTGCATCCGTCCGGTCGTGATTCTTTATTTTTCCTACTAACAGCGCGCCGATCTCCATCTGCACCATTGTTCCGAATCGTTCTGTCCGTATCACCTGATACTCCCTGCTGTTCTGCGCAAAAACCGGAATTCCCCGCAATGCGATCGGTCTGACGCAGTGCAGCTTCCCGACTATCTTTTTTTCCAAAAGAATCTGTCCGTCAGCCGCATAACAATAACGATGATAATCCGCAGGCGTCAGGCGNAAGATCAGCGCCTCCCCGTCCCGNAANTGTTCCGCAAGCTTTGCATCGNCCAANAAATCCNGNAATGAGAATCTTGTCGCCTTGATCATNAATACGGNGGTATNNNTTATCTTTACNNGGCTCAGCCAGCCNTCNCANGGGCTGNGTAANTNNTNNTCCGNNNNCTNTGGCANCANCCNTNGNTCTTTTTCTNGTAAAAAAATCATTAAAGGAAGCGAAGCCTCCCNNCGGAATCTCCACTCCCTTCATGTCAATATCATGCTTTCGGATATAATACGGCACCAGCCATTTTGAGGCNCGNGACGANAGATAACGTCCCGCCGCTTCGGACACCTTCGGCTGTANCAGCAGCTTCAGCAGCACTCTTCCGGGCGCGGTNCGATACAAAAAACGCAGCGTGAGNGAATCGCCCGCCGCCGCATTGTTCCCGGTTGCCTNCTGCTCCCCCAATCCATGATGTAAAAATTTCTTTCTCATACAATATCACCACCCATAAANAATAACAGCCCGATTCCCTCNAGNATNCCAAGAAGGANCAGCCCTATTTTNCCAATGATCCCCGGCTTTTTGATCTCNATCGGNATGAGATAAGCGAATCCCATCACGATCAGGAGAATCGGAAAGCANATNCTGTTTCTGCATATATGCTCTTTATATAGTAAAAAGACCAACGGCAGCATCACGGCGATGACCGTTACCGGAACGCCCAGATAGCTTTTTCTTTTCTCCGGCGTCTGCTTCTGCCGCTCCTCCTCAAGTACATTAAAATATGCCAGTCTGATCAATGCGCATAAAACAAACGCGGCGGCGATAACTCCGATCCACGCCCGTTCCTCTGCAATCCGATAAACAAACACCCCCGGCAGCACGCCAAAGCTGATCAGGTCGCTCAGGGAATCAATCTGAATCCCGAACCGTTTTTCCCTGTCGTCGCGGGCTTTCGTTGCCGCCACCATTCCGTCAAACATGTCGCAGACGGCGGCGATCATCAGACAGAGCACCGCGCCATCATAATTTCCGCACATCACCTTCAGGATACCAAGAAACGCTGACAGCATGCCGCTGTATGTAAGTATGACGGTATAGTTATAATATCCAAGTAATCTTTTCTTCATGTCAATCCCTCAACTTATCGTATCAATCCGAAGCCGATGCTATATGCCAAAATACACCATGGTTTTCCTAATACAATGATCCATATGAATTTTTTACTGTTCATTTTCATTAGACCCGAAAAGTAGCACAAAAAGTCGTCGGGAAACAGCGGAAGTAATGTCGCGACAAATAAAAACCATCCATAGGATCTGCTTTTTTTCACGACGCCGCTCCACTTCTCGTATTGTTTTTGCGGAAACAACGAAAGTACAATGCTTTTCCCGTATTTTTTTGCGAGAAAATACGCAATGATCGAGCCGAGGCTGATCCCGATATAATTGCACCAAAATCCTGTCAGCGTCCCAAATGCGACCGCACCCGCAGCGCACCCTAAATAGCCCGGAAGTACCGGAACCACCACCTGTAACGCCTGAAATAACGTCANCATGAGCGGCGCGGCAATCCCGAACCGCTTCATATAAAGCTGCAGAGACTCCACAGAATCGATCCGCCGGTTAAAGAACAGTTTTAACAAGAGTAAAAAAACGAGCACAAATCCGATGATCACCAAAATCTTTACTTTCTTCACCCAGCCGTTTTTCGCGTCATGCGCTTCTGCCTTCTCCTCTGCGGCGCTTTCCTCATTCTGNGGTTTCATTCTCTTCTCCGCGACGCTTTCTTCTACCTGAAACGCCGTTTTCTTTTCTACGCCATTTCCTTCATTCTGCAGTTTCATTCTCTTCTCCACGCTGCTTCTTTCATTCTGCAGTTCCATTTTCTTCTCCACGCCGCGCTCCTCTTGCCGCAATCCTCTCATACAGGGCCGTAACGCTGTCGCCGTACCACTTCGAAAACCCACTCTTTTTCGCCAAAAAATAACTTCCCTCCGCCAGAAGCACACCCGCTATCCCGTCTACGATCACATGCTGCTTCGTCGTCAGGGTGGATACACAGATACTGAGCGCGATCAACACGGACGCTGCCCGATACCATTTCGGTATCTTTTCATTTCCGCGCACCGCGATCACGCAGAGCCAGCTCGTCAGNCAATGAATCGAGGGAAAGAGATTATCCGCCGCATCCACCTCATACAACAGGCGCATCATTTCCTCCCATAGAGAATGCCCCTCTATGACCGGTCTGACATTCGTTGTCGGAAACGTCAGAAAACAGATCAGGCACACGAGCTTTGCCAAAATGTCCGCGCCCATAAAGCGAAACGCTTCTTCCCGCTCCCGCCTGCAGCCGATCGCATAGTTGACGATCCAAAACAAATAGCAGCCCCAATAAATGAGAATGGTCCACGGAAGAAACGGAATCTTCTCTTCCACNCTATTCGTCAGGTCATAATGAAACCACTCCGCTGTCAGCACTCTTGCGCCGTAATAGACAATCCCGTTTACGNCAAGNGTGAGAATGACTGCGATCCACATGACCGGCGGCACGATATGATTCTTTTTTTGCATGTCCGTCTCCTTTGTTCATTCCCTGTCATTCANCCCGGCGATTGAAACGCAATTGTGCCTCCTTGCGATCGGATAGGAATATCCTACCCGCCGCAGGTTAAGAAAGCAGTAAAGAAAAATGTAAAGAAAGCGTTAAGATTACCCCCGTGCTGACATGGTTATTATATACCGAATTTTTTAATATTTCGCAAAGAAACATGAAAGAATGATTAATTTTTTATTAGCTTCTTTTTAATCCTCCGTTTTTGCGCCATCTGCTTCTGTGCCTATCATATAAGACCGGAGCGGAACATGCAATAGAATTGTCTTACATTTTCGTAAGCTATGCCTTTTCAACACATTTGATATGAACCTCCCTAAGCTGCTTTTCGTCCACAGCGGCGGGCGCGCCCATCATCACATCCTGCGCATGCTTATTCATCGGAAACGGGATCACTTCACGAATACTTTCTTCGCCGGAGATCAGCATGATCATGCGCTCNATTCCGGGCGCAATGCCCGCGTGCGGCGGCGCGCCGTAGCAAAANGCATGATACATGGCCGGAAACTTNGCTTTCACATCTTCCTCCTTCAGCCCGACCNTTTCAAACATTTTGATCATCAGCTCAGGGTCGTGATTGCGAACCGCACCGGACGACANNTCCACACCGTTACATACAAGATCATANTGATAGGCNAGAATCNNAAGNGGNTCCNGCGTGTCNATCTCCTCCGCANNNATGCGGTCTGCCGCATTCTTGTGGTATGCTGCATTCATGCGGCNNGCCNCATTCTGTGGCATGGAAAANGGATTATGACANAATTCCAGCACACCCGATTCCTCCCCGATCTCATACATCGGNAAATCCACGATCCAGCAAAATTCATAGCAATCCTTCTTTTTGTACTCATCAAAGCGGTNTCCGACCGCTCTGCGGATNACGCCCGCTGTTTTTTGGGCGGTNTTTCGCGCNCCGNCGCANAGCATTACCAGATCGCCGTTTTTTAANGAAAGCTGACGGATTACCGCTTCTTTCNTTTCCTTTACGAATTTCGCGATNCCGCCGACCGGCTCACCGTTCTCNTCCAGCCGGAACCAATANGCTTTCTGNCCGCTTATCATCTCTACTTCCGCACAGATNTCGTCAATCTGCTTTCTTGTTCCGGNGAAGNCNNCCGCCACAACCGCCTTGATGCATGTTCCCGCAAACGGCGCAAAGCCGCAGTCCGCAAGCGCCTCCGTGACATCCTGCACGANGAGNCTGAATCCGCAGATCCGGTTTGTCCGAGCCGTAACGCTCCATCGCTTCCGCATAGGGTATCCGCACAAAGGGCGGCTTNGATACCTCGGAATAAATACCGTATTCCGNAAANACCGGCGGCAATATCTCCTCTATGACCGCAAAGACATCCTCCTGCGAAGCGAACGCCATCTCCATATCCAATTGATAAAATTCTCCCGGAGAGCGGTCCGCCCTTGCATCCTCATCCCGAAAACAGGGNGCGATCTGAAAATAGCGGTCAAAGCCCGACGCCATCAAAAGCTGTTTGAACTGCTGCGGCGCCTGTGGCAGCGCATAAAATTTCCCCGGATGATTTCTCGCCGGAACCAGATAGTCCCGCGCTCCCTCGGGGGAGGANCAGGTCAGTATCGGCGTTGTGATCTCCATGAACTCATGCGCGATCATTTCTTCCCGNAGCTTTGCTATGATCTTGCTCCGTAAAATCATTNTTTCCTTTACCTCAGGATTTCTTAAATCCAAATAACGGTATTTCAGCCGCACATTTTCGTCGGCCTCCTTGGAGCGCCTGATCGCAAACGGCAATTCCTGAAAACGACANTTCCCNAGCANNGTGATCTTACNCGGGACCACCTCGATCTCCCCTGTCGCNGNCTCTGCATTTTTCGCGCTTCTCTCGCGCACAACGCCGATCACCTCTATCGTNGATTCATANTGNATGCCGCTTACCTGNTNCATCATCTCCTCGGTNTCCACAACAATCTGCGTTGTACCGTAAAAATCCCGCAGGACTAAAAAGCCTAAANTTTTGCNGACCCTTCTTAAATTTTCATACCATCCGACGAGTTTTACCTCCTNNCCCGCGTGCTCCAGCCGAAGCTGCCCGCAATGATGTGTTCTTCCCTGCATCTTTTTTCCTCCTCTGCTATTATTTTTTCACAGNAANAAAAAAAGACCACATCGGGAAATGTACTTTTTCAAGTTCTTTTTACCCAATGTGGTCTTTCCATTCNGTTCCACATAGGTACAACACGATAAGCGCTTGTACCTATGAGTGATCTCATGATACAAGCGCTANCGATCGTCGTCCCTATTCAANTTCAAAAATGAATACGTCCAAGATCTCATAGCAACCCTCTTCGCTTTTCCGTGATTGTAGCACGNCNGNCCGGATGCGTCAATGCTTTTTTCGGAAANGCTTTNGTCAGCGCTTCTTTAGGATTTCAAATCTTCGTTTNCCGANNTTNTCCCGCTCAAGNCGCTGCCATTTTTCACTGCGGATCTTCTGCTTTTTGTCCATACAGACCGCAAGGACCGTATGCGCCTGNGCGATTTCATAAATCCNNGCAAGCATCTCCTCCAAAGAGGACGCNTCCGTGTCGTTCCANTCCGCAAGATTNCCATACGGAACGTCCGTGATCACAAGATCCGGTTTTCTGTCCGGCAGCGGTTTTGTGCAGTCTGCGGTCAACACCTCTGTCTCTATCGCATGCACCAGCAGCTTTTCAAGCCGCGCCGCGCTGTCGATCGCACCGAGGTGGGATTCCTTCTGATAATCACGGTAAAACTGCTCCAGTTCTTTTTTTCTCCCGGCAAGTCCTTCTTTCGACAGCAGGGAAAGATTTTTCTCCGCGCAGGAAACCATTTCCGGATCGATGTCGCTTCCAATCAGCCTGTCGATCTCCTCATTAAAAAGAAATCCGAGCGTCGCAAGCGATCCGCCCCCGCCGCAGCAAGGGTCATAGATCGTCAATCCTGTTTTCTGAGGCAGGTATTGTTTTGCCCTGCAATAGATCTCCGCCTGCAGGCGCACCGGAAAATTGGCAATATTCTTAGCGTGATACAGCACACGGCCGCTCGCAAGATCTTCATAATTCGCTCTCGGGCTATACCGATATTCCATGCTCGTCTCTCCTCATTCTAAGATAGATCTTTTCCATATTATTTTAAGTTTCAGAGTAAACGGGTATCACATGGTATCATTCAACTTTTCAATCCAAATGTACGATACAGCCATGCTTTACTATCGACCAGCATATGCAAAACTCTGACTATGTAAATAGTGTCACCCTCAATTACATAATAAATCTTATAATTGCGATAATAATCTTTTCGGACACCCAATCCGGCAAGTATCTCATCTTCGTCCAATTCATTTCTCTCTGGAAAATTTATCAGAGAATTTATCTTTACACGAATCCCACTTACTGTATTTTCAGCGGCAGACGGATTTTTCAATTCATAGGCAATATAATCGCCAGCATTTTCTAAATCCGCCTCTGCCAGCTCCGTAATCCTAATTTGATATTGCCTCATCCCTGTATTTCTTCTCCAATCTGTCACATACAGTATTAAAGTCTTTTGTCTTCCCCTCTTTTATCTGTTCCAATCCTGCTATTACAAGCTCTCGGACTTCTTTTTTCTGTTCGTTCAGAGCCCTCTGATAATCTTCTTTTAATGCCACAGCCATAAAATCAATCCTTTCCGTTTCTGATCAGCATTCCCCTCATTAGAAAATTTACTCTTATATTTTTATAATACATTAAGCAAATGCTATTTGCAACACGAATACCATTGAGGGGCCTAAGGATATAGCAAATGATCATTTATACTCTATCGCGTCAAGCGCATAGGAACCGCCCGTCACTTTCACGGTAATACTGTGTTCCCCATCCGCAATATCCGCCGTGTAGTGACACTGTCTTGCCTCCGCGCACGGAATACTGACTGCCGCCTCCCGCAGTTCCCCGTCCACAAAAACGGTAAGCTGCGCCGCCTCCGTCTGACCGATCAGCGCAAAACGGCTGCCCCGAAAAGAGAACGCAAAGCTCTTTTCTTCGGGCGTTTCCCGATTTACCACCGCCTTCGACCGGGTACGGTTAAAATGAAGGTACCCGTCAGGAACCGTTCGTTCCCAGCTGCCCGCATAGGTGATGCGGGGATCATGATCGTCCATCCTTCTCACCACGGGCCTGCTGCCGACAGGGGATATTTTCAGATGACAAAAAAGATTATGGTACAGTCCGCTGCCGATCGCGGCCCGCCCCGAATGATTATAAGGGGCGGCATCTTCATATTCCGTCACAACCGCTCCGTCGATCGCGGCAGTTACTATATTTTTTTCGACAGTAATCGTCGCACTGTGCCATATGGCATGGTCAAACTTCTCCATATAGCCGCCGCCAACCGCGCCAGCGTTCTTTTTTAACTCCCACTTCCCGTCAGGCGCAATGCGCAGCGCGTATCCGTTTTGCGCGGTTTCCTCATGAAGCTCCGCTGTCAGATGGCGGCTTCCCAATAAAATGTAATTGTCGGCGGCAGCGTCCTCAAAATGAAACTCTATTTGCACGGAATAATCACTCCAGCGGTCATCCCCAAGAAACGTGATCGGATTCGGCGTACTCCTGAATCTCCAGTCGGTCGGCTTGTTTTCCGCGCCGATCATCTGCATGAGCACCTTGCTTCCGTTCACCTCCGCCACCTCGAATGCGCCGCCGTAATCCGTTGTATAACGGGGTGCGTTTCCTCTTTTTGCAAGAAATTCTCCGGCGTACGCAAAATCATCGTTGTAGGGAAGGTCAAGCGGAACGTCCTCATAACCGCAGGCACAGACGGACGTATCCGCCGTCTGATCGAGCGTCGTGACGGTGACAAGGGAATAGGGCTTCACCGCAACGGAATAGGTATAAGTTCCGACCTCCTCCACAGGGCAATGTGTCCCAAGCCTTCTGAAATAATTTTCATTGTAAGCCTGTCCCGCATCCGGTCCGCGTGTCTCCCATATCGTAACGGGCTTATCCGCGCGCTTCATGTGTTCCAAGGTCAATGTATACCGGCGCGCCTCCCCGCTGTCGTTGCAGATCACAACGGAGTAGTCCCCCGTTTCGGTATCCGTAACGGTCATATAGTTGTCGGTCGTATCTGTAATAAAATGATCTTCCCTGCCGTCCCCGTAGCAGGCGCTGTCCACGTATCTCCATCCCTTTTTGATAAAATGAGTAAAATGCGCGGACGTCCATATTCCGCAGTCCGCTTCATAATAGCCGCTCCAAGGGGTCTGGGCGTTCAATAGCGCTTTCGGAAAATATTTCACACCCGAATAATACGCCGCCACGGCGGGCTGATATTCGTACATCGTCATGTTTCCGTTGTAATAGCTGTTGATCACGCAGTTGCAAACGCCCAGCGCACCATTGATCCCATTTAGTCCGCTGCCGTTACTTGTAACGGCAAGCCTCGCAATATTGGTGGGCGCGACCCCCTCGGTATACCAGATTTCCTTGCCATAAGCTTTATTGAGTATTTTCGCGTTTGCGCTTGCCTCCGTTTGATAATGCCCGCCCAGAATGTCAACGGAATCCCGCAGCTTTTCGTTCGACATCATTTCATCGGCAATGCTCCAAGAACCGACTTCGTCCGACGCAATGATCTTGATCGTTCCGTAATCATAGCGCCCGTCGGTTTCCTTTTTCAGCCTGTCCGCAAAATAAATGATCCATTCGGTATCGACCTGATCCGTTTCATTTCCATCCGCGCTGACATAGGTAAACTTCATGCCGTATTGATCGTACGCGCCGTCAAGCGCCGCCTTATACCACCGATACCGCGCCTCAAATCCCAGCTCCCTCGACTGTAAAAACGCATCCGTCACCCACTTCGGCTCGCCCCACCTGAGCAGATCAACCGTAATGTCCGGATTGACGGTGAGCGCATCAGCCGCAAACATAAATCCCGCGCCTCTGGTCACGTCCGCCTTTTCATCGGCAAAACGCATGATGCACGGCTCCGTCCCCGATGAGGAATTGACATCCGTGCCGAATTCGATCTTGATGTGCGTCAGTCCCGCGCCGTAATCGGGCAAAAAAAGCAGCCTCATGATCTCCCAATACGCATCGGGATGCTCGGTTTTGTAGTCCATCAACAGGCGGGAGGAGTTGTTGCCCGTCACAACGCCAAGCCCTCTGTAAACCGTGCCTTCATCCATGTTGATCGTATTTCCGTCAATTTTTATGTTCCTGCAGGACTGCTCCGCCTCTGCCTTTGCATTTTTCCGCTTCATGGCTGTTTCGACATGATTCTGCATAGGGTGCGCCTCCGTTTTCTTTTTTTCCTATGCGCAAATTATACCACAAATAAGTATCCCAACGGTATGCTTTTTCTCCCGACAGGCGAACGGATTCTCTTTTTTGCCGGAATACAAGATACGCCCCTTCTGCTATAATAAGAGTACGCTCAAGTCCGAATCACGGACGGAGCGGGAATGGAGGATATATTATGAAAAATCTGACGCTGCGCATCGCGGATCTGCGAAGAAAAAAACAAGTGACACAGCAGGAATTAGCGGACACCATCGGCGTATCATTCCAGACTATCAGCAAATGGGAAACGGGGAGCAGCATGCCCGATATCACAATACTTCCGCTGCTGTCGGAATATTTTCAGGTATCGACAGATCAGTTGTTAGGGTTACAGCCGCTTGACGGGGAAGTGTATGTGCCGGAGAAAACGGCGACAAAGGATTTTTGGAATCAGAAGCTCGACTTTCTTTTACGGACGCGAAAGACCTATTGGAATGACGACTATGTTCATTTTTTAGTCTCACAGGTCTGGAAGGTGGATCATCCGGTCTCCATTTTGGACTGCGGATGCGGCTACGGGTTTCTGGGACTGCTTCTGCTTCCTCATCTTCCCGATGGAAGCACGTATACGGGCATTGATTTTGCGGAAGATCTCATTCAAAAGGGAAAATGTCTTTTTGCAGAGCAGGGAACGGAAGCCACGTTTCTTTGCCAGGATGTATTTACCTATTCCGCTGAAAACCGATACGATTTTGTGGTCTGTCAGGCGGTATTGCGGCATTTGGACAATCCGGGCGCCTTTATACAGAAAATGATCTCCTTTGCGAAGCCGGGCGGATACGTCGTCTGCATGGATGTCAACAGGGAGTTTGAATGCTGCGGGCTTTATATTGACGGTATGGACTATCAGGATTTGTGTCGTCATGAGGGTCTTTCCAAAAACTGGCAGACCGAGCTTGTCATGCAGGGGCGGGATTACGCGATTGCGATCAGAGCCGCTCATATGATGCAAAAGCTGGGACTTACCCAGGTCGATGTGCGGGTAAATGATAAGGTGGAATTTGTCACGCCCCGGCGTGCGGATTATGAGACGGTCAAGCATGATTTTATCACATACAATGATTGGCATTCCGGCATGGATCAGGAGGAAAAGGAGCAATTCGTCCGGCATCTGCTTTCCCGCGGCCTCTCCCATAAAGAAGCCGAGGATTACTGTAACCGAAACGAAAAAATCACGGAATATTTTGCCGCCAATCCGATGGCCGGATACACCTTTGTGAGAGGACAGATGATTTCTTATGGAAAAAAAGCATATCCTTCTGATTGATTTGTACGGTGTCATCATAAAGGAAAGCAAGGGCTTCTTTATTCCGTACACCTATGCGCATTTTGAGCCAAAAGAACACGACCGGCTTACAAAAGCATTTCGGGAAGATCAGTTGTTTACAAAAGCAGGAAACGGGGATCTTGGTTCCGATGAATTTCTCACGCTGCTCGGATACCCCGATCCGCCGGAAACGATGCGGGACTATTTGGATCATTTTTTAACTCTTGACCCGGACTTTGTATGGTTTGCCGAACGTTATTATGAACAATACGACTTTGTCCTGCTTTCCAATGATGTGAAGGAGTGGAATCATTATCTGTTTGACCGATACGGGCTTCACAAGTACTTTCGGGACCGCTTTGTAAGCGGGGAGCTTCATATGCGCAAGCCGGAGCGCCGGATTTTTACCTATACGCTTTCCCGGTTACAATGCCGTCCGCGGGAATGTCTCTTTATTGACAACAGTGTCACTAATTTGGAGGCTGCGCAGACCGCCGGCATAAACACCGTGCTGTTTAACCGGGATCATGAGGCATACACGGGGGACACGGTAAACAATTTTGAAGAATTAGATCTTTATTTGAAAGAATTTCAGTGGCATACTTCTCATGAATGAGTTGTGCTGATGCCCAAAGTGGCAGGTGAAACAAGAAGGAGGATTGAAATGAGCGATAATTATCATTTTTCGGTGGGCTGTGTCGTCAGAAAAGAACATCAGATTCTGCTTGTCCAGCATACCTACGGCGGAGCAAAGGGAAAGCTTTTGATCCCCGGCGGATTCTGCATGGAAAACGAATTACCGGAGGAGGCCGCCGTACGGGAGGTTTTGGAAGAAACAAGCGTCACGGCAAAGGTAAGGCGTATGCTGGGCATCCGCTGTCACCGGAAAACCTGGTATCTTCTATTTGATATGGACTATGTGAGCGGCACCCCCACAAGCGATATGCAGGAAAACGATGAAGCCTTATTCTGTGACATTTCGGACGCGCTTGCCCGTGAAGACTGCACGGAAATGACAAAGACCGCTCTGCGGAAGCTCTCAGATGGATCCGCAGGTTATCTTTATGCGGATGCTGCCTATCGCAAACATAAGGGTGATGATTACGCATTATATATTTGAGCATCGCATGACGCAGATGGCGCATTAGGAATTCAGGAAGATCCCCCATAAAACAGATGATTTTCCAAACAAGTTATGGTATACTTTTTTTAGCTGTAACACTTTCTATCACAAAAACAGTAAAATAAGAATGGGGGACATGAAACTATGGCACATGAAAACTTATCTGCCGCAGAGGCAATGACAAAGTTAAAAGAAGGAAATGCGCGTTATCTGGATGCGACAAGCAATCCGGGCGATGTTTCGGTGCAGCTTCGGAAAAAGACATGCGACGAGGGACAGACTCCCTACGCGATCGTCATTACCTGTTCGGATTCCAGAGTCATACCGGAAAGTATCTTTTCGGCGGGCATCGGTGAGCTGTTCGTCATCCGCGTAGCGGGCAATGTCATGGATCATCACCAGTTGGGAAGCGTGGAATATGCAGCCGATCATCTCGGCACTAATCTGGTGGTCGTACTGGGACATACGCACTGCGGCGCCGTGGGCGCAACCATCACGAGCAATCCTTCCGGATTTGTAAAATACATAACCGATGAGATCCGCAAGGCGATCGGCGATGAGA
Source organism: Lachnospiraceae bacterium (assembly GCA_014804425.1). Taxonomy (GTDB): domain Bacteria; phylum Bacillota; class Clostridia; order Lachnospirales; family Lachnospiraceae; genus DLAJ01. The sequence goes on along the minus strand of JAAUZV010000012.1, from coordinate 211,596 downwards.
AAGACGAGTTAACGGCATGCCGCTTAAATGTGGAGAGAAGCGTTTCCGTTATCAAAGAGCAGTTAAACTTAACCGACGAAAGCAGCTTAAAGGTATGCGGTGCGATTTATCATATCGACACCGGACGCGTGGAGTTTTTGGACTAAAAAAGAATTTCGCTAACGCGAAAATCTTTCGAAGAATTCCCTTCGGGAATTCTTCTGGGGTTGTGAGAAGTCTCACATACGTAGAAAAACAGCGGGCGGCAGGCCGGAGATGGCTGCGCCTGCTGTTTTTTGTTGTTCGGACTTCGGCGGTTTGAGATGGCGGCCGGTGCCTGTTACGGCGCGGTCAGGCTCCCGTTTTGCACGCACTGCTCCTGCCATTTATACAGCCAGTCCAGCTGTCTGTCAAGAAATGCGTGATCCACACAATCAAGCCCGAATATCTCAATAATCGTGGCCTGCAACGCAAAATGGTACAGGGCGATCACATCATAAAAAGCTGCGATCTCCGCTTCACTCATGCTATGATATTTCAAATATTCCGGCAGAAAACGTTCATACACCTCTTTTGTTTTTTTATAACCGTCTTCCTCCAGTTCAAAAAAATCCGTCATATTACAGATCAATGCCGGATCATATAACGAGATTCCTTCACACGAGGTATCAAAATCCAGTAAATAGAAGCGCCCGTCCGACGTTCTCAGAATATTCCCCCGATATAGATCTCCGTGACAATATCCGTACGGCAGATCCTTCACCCTTTCCCACAGCGCTTCCCCGTAAGAAACAAATTCCTCCACTTTGCCGTATTGCTTGGCGCGCATCTGTTCCATATAACGGTCAATATAATAATGCCTATCCCGCCTGACTAATTCGCCGGGATACTCCTGCATGACATGATGCAGCTTTCCCACAAAAGCGCCAATCCGTTCCGCATCCAATACCGGATCGACTTCCTCCCCTTCCACGAACTCATACACGACTAAAAAACAATTTCCTTCGGTTTCCTCTACCTGCACATAGGGTAAGCCGTCCTTCGTCCGCATGATCTTCGGAACCGGAAAATCATGCTCCTGCAGGAACATATGAATATCCAGCGACTTGGCAGACGTCTCAAAAAATAACGGTTTGGTGATGCGCAGAAAATATTTTACGCCCTCCGAATAAGCAGCATAGGCCAAGCATCCGCTGTCCCGTAAAAATTCCAGTTTTTCAAAGTCAAACGCATAATTCTCATTTAAGATGGCAAGCGCCTGTGTTTCATCCATCATTTTATTGCATCCCTCCCTCATTGCTTACAATGAACTTCATACCGATTTGATTATCCACTATTTCACCGGTTTCACGGAATCCTATTGATGCATAAAGATTTCGTGCAATACGATTTGTTGCGTAATACGCTGTATAAACCTCTTTTACCTTAAAACGATCAATTAAAAAATCAATGCCAAGTCTTAAAGCCTTTTTACCATATCCTTTATTCTGATATTTTTCATCAATCATAAATTTCCATAACGTATAATATTCCCCGACCTCATAATATCCCAGCATAATAAATCCAACCATTACGCCGTCTGCATAAATAGCAAACGGAAAAGCCGTATCATAATATACCCATGCCTGTGCCAACGAATGAACGGTTGATGAAACAAAGTCTTCCTGACTTTCAGCAACATTCAAATTAAGACATTCTTCATAGTTTTCTTTTGTAATTTCCCTTAACTCAACCATCAGGATATCTCCTTTTTGTATGAATTAAAAAATTTGCCAGAGCCCTCTAACAATCCCGTATCTTTTCCAGTGCGTCTATCATCTCATCCCAATCCGTTATGTGTAAATGTGCAAAAGGAATCTCATAGCCGTCATTCTGCCCTGCAAAAGGATTTGCCTCATCGGTCACGCCCTCATAAAGCACCGGAAAAATACCCGCGCCGTGCGCCCCGTAGACATCTGCCTCGATCAGATCCCCGCAGTACCAGACCTCATCGGCGGAAAGGCCCGCTTTATTCAGCGCAATCTCAAACAACATCCTGTCCGGCTTTTTTACTATGTATTCGCAAGAAGCAATCACAAACTCAAACCGATTGCGCGGAAGCAGTCTGTCAAGCCGCTCCCTAAGCGCCCTGCCGGACCAGCAAAGATTGCTGATCACACCCATCCGAATGTTGTTTTCATTCAGATAGTCGATCATCTTATCCGCCTTTGGCATGATGGCCCCCTCGGAGATTCCATTCCAAGTGAGGCGCTCCGCCTCCTTAAGCGAAACCGACAGCTCCACGCCCATATAGTCAAAACAAAGTCTTAAAAAATCATCCTCGTTAATATCAATTCCGTTACGGCACTCGCTGATCTTGGCAAAGGTGTCAATAATGACCTTGTTAAATTCCTCAAAAGAAATATTCTTCGGATTTTTCGTAATACATTGATAAATCGCTCGATTTCCCCGTTCTACATCATGGTTGTTTTCATAGAGCAGGGTGTGTCCGTAATCAAACAGGATCATCTTTGGTTTGTTCATCCGCGTTCTCCTTGTTGTAAAAATGATCGTTTTCTTCGTAAATACTGGAATAAAATTTCGTTCATCATCATACCATGTCAGACGCCTTCTCATAAATCATTTAATTGTAATTTCAAGACGATCTCTTCATCGTTCCTGTCGCCGTTCTCTTTGAAGCCGTATCTATGATACAGGCTAAGCGCCGTCGTATTGCTTTCTTTGGTTGACAGGGTGATCTGATCAGCGCCATGTTCCTTAAAATACCGGATGATCTCCTTCAATGCCGCACTCCCGTATCCTTTTCCCTGCAGAGGCTCGTCGATCATGAATCTCCACAACCAGTATCGGTCTGCCGGATCTTCATTGTTCTCATCAAACGCAAACATTGTAAAGCCGACCATCCTATCATCGCACGCAATCGCAAACGGTCTTGCAACCTCTGCATTTTCCGCAGCTTCTTTCAGCGAATCCGCGTTACTTGCAATGTACTGGCTTTGATCCCCTGAAACCCGTAAGGACTCGCATTCCGCCCGATTGTGTTCATCAATTTTTCTTAGTGTGATTTTCATGGAGTGCTCCTTTCCATGCTGCGTGTGGTGTGGTCAGATTTGTGATTTATTGTAGCATATCGGGAGCGGGAGGGGAAGCAATTTCAGATTAGGCGGTATAAAGAGCTATACCGCCTTTTCCTGTTCTCATGCACCTTGCCGTTTCGGTTACGTAGCAGAAAGGAAATTAATTTCCCCGACATAATTTAAAATAATATCTACTTTCTGTACCCGTTTCCCGTCCACCTTTTCCGGCACATAGACTCTGATTTTCTTGATAAATTCATTTGCGATTGCGGTGTGAGTCACTGGCGGCTCATTTGGTGGCAGAATGGAACATAGCCGAAAAAGAGACAATGCCGACAGGAGATAGCAGAAGTAGACAACAATTATAAAGGCTAAAGTGAACGTACTTTGCCCGGTCTTGACAACCATTGTCAGTTCCCGTTCTGCTATTGAGCATCCAAGCAGATCCGCTCAAGTACTACCGCTCCTGCAGTTTTATAGAGTGTTTATAGGTCGCGTGAATTTACATTTTGGATATGAAGAACATCCGTAAAATGGCCCATACTTTCCTTTGCGTAATACCAGTTCGCTACCACAGAATGGGCATTTGTTCCGAATATTATCAATATGCTGTTGCCTTTCTTCTTCTGATTTATTGCACAAAGATGCTAACTTATCTCCCATTTCTTGAATTGCCACAATTGAATATATCATAGGAGCAGTTTTTAGCGTGAAGCGCAAATGATTCAACATATCTGGCCGTCTGACAATTACAATATTCGAAGTATTATCAGGGACTTTTTTAATACACATCGTTCAGAGAAAACGATATATGATATAAAGGCAGACATAGGTAATCCTAAATATATTGCAAGAGCCTTGATATGGGTTTGGTTTTGACGAATAGGATTATAGAACCTGTTTTTTTGACCGTTCCTTAGGGATTGTGTCCAATTAAATTGCTCAACATCCCCGAATATCCAGCCACTATAGTTTTTACTTTCAAAAACAAATATTCCTTTTTCGTGAATCATCAAAAGATCGATTTCTGTTGTTTTTCCCTTTATCGGTACGTATATATTTTTGAGCACTATAAAATTTCCGTCCAAGTTGTGGTTAGTAAGCGCAAACTCAGTGGAAAACTCTCCAAATTGACCTGCATTTTCATAGTTCAAAAGCGTCTTAATTATTCCTGGCTGTTCACCTTTCAAAATTTCCCAAAGTCCCACAATCATTCTCCTGTATCTTGAATTAACTCCTGCTCATTATACCTCAAAAGCAATCTGACCGCCACAAATTTATCAGACAATCTTCATCGTATATTATTTATTGTTTTGAGCAGGCACTACAAAAAATGGGAATTCGGCTTAATGCCAAACTCCCATTTCAAAACATAATAAATAAAAAGTATAATCCATGCCGATATAGTACATGGTTCGACAAATAACAGAAGGGGTCATACTCAACTGTTATTATGATAATATCGTTTACACTATATAAAGTCAACTCTTTTTTATCATGCTTGCAGCCAATTGCTCTCCGGCTTCGCAATTAGTCTGCATTATTATAAGCTATTTCCAGCGTCAGACATATGCAACCCAAATACTTGCTTTTAAAGTGACAGAAGCAAACCCAACCGCCCACCCGTGTTCCCCAAAACCTAAAAGAAGCTCCCCTTTTCCCGGAAAGCCCCTTAAATACTTGTTACAAGTGCATTAATACAATTCTTTTCTTATCTTTCTCATCTCTTCCCACACATTATCCCCGTAATTACTTACCAAAACAGATATGATTCCGTTATTCGGGTTATATTCCGAGATCAGGCTCACACCCGGATCGCAGCCCTGCACATAGGCGAAATCCCTGCCATCCGGATTCTCTATGATCCACACACCATATCCGTAATACCCCTCCTCCGGGTCAATGCCGTCCCCGCTCTGCTTACGCAGCATTTCCGATACCAGTTCCTTTGAAATGAGCTTCCCGTTTATTAAATTTGTCCAAAAAAGAACCATATCCTTTACCGTGACAAACGCTCCGCCCGCCCCCGTACCTTTTGCGTCAACGGAATAGATATTGGTGCGGTAGTCATCTGTGTCGGCGCAATAAATGTAATGATTGGCGCATCGGGGCGGCAGCTTGTCCAATGCATAATAACCAGTTGATTTCATCCCGCATACATCAAAAACATTCTCTTTCAGATATTCGTCAAAATGCATTCCCGTTACTTTTTCAATGATCATCGCAAGCAAAACATAGCCTGAATTATTATATTGAAATTTCTCACCTTTCGGGTACATCATGGGCTTGTTGATGAACAGCGGGAGCAGATCGCTGTTATGCCGGATCTTATAATTCGGATAATCTGTCCACAGCTCCTCATATTCCTCCATCACGCTCTCGTCAAAATAATCAGGAACACCCGATGTATGCGTTAAAAGCTGTCTCACTGTAACATCCTTATCCATCTCCTGTAATTCCATCGAAAGCAGCATGTCCAGCGTATCATCGAATTTGATCCTTCCCCGCTCGATCAGCTGCAAAATTCCGACTGCGACAAACACTTTGCCTGTAGATGCGCTTGCAAATCTGGTGTCAAGCGTATTGGGAATTTCATTTGCCAGATCCGCAAATCCGTTTTCTTTTTCAAATATTACATTCTCACCTTGCACGATATAGATATTTCCTCTAAAATTTCGGTCGATCACCTTGTTTAAGTCCATAAAGCTCCTCCTTGCTTATTCTTTCCGTGATTTTCTGTTCATTTTCCCTTATTTTACTTTGAATTCTCTTTTTATTCCATCGGCAGACTGAAAAAACTCGTACATACCGATTCCGGCTGCCAATGACAGATTCAGTGAATCTATTGCATGTGCATGTGAGATCACTACGCTTTTGCCAATATGCAGATAACTTTCATCCAGCCCGCTTGCCTCGTTTCCGAAAATCAGGGAAAACGCCTGATCCCCGGGATGTCTCAACGTTCCAAGCCGATACGTTCCGTTTACCATAAACGGATAATTTTCCCGCTCATCTCCATATTCAAGAAAGTACTGATCAAAACAGGAAAAATATTCAAATTTCATACGGAATACAGCTCCCATTGACGCTCTGACTACCTTAGGATGAAAAATATCAGCCGCCGGTTCGATCATCGCTAGGTTCGTGATACCAAAACCCACACAGCTTCTGATGATCGTCCCCAGATTGCCCGCATCACTCGGGTTCACCAATACCATGTGGTTCTTATGATGCTCCAGCTTGCATTGATATTTTCGAAAAACGCCGATCACAATGCAGTTCTCTTTATCGCGCACTTTTTCCACACGTCTGCCACTATATATGATTTTCACATCCGCCTTTTCGCATTCTCTCTTTAATTTCTCAAGAAGCTCCGCGCTCGCATCCTCATGCACCAAAATCATTTCTGCCATTTCCGGCTTATTTTGCAACAGTTCAAATGTCGGAAAGGCCCCAAAGCTATAGGAAAAGGCATCCTTTTTTCTGTACTTTTTTATCTCGTTTACTGTCATTGGCTTTCTCCACATCTGCGATCTTAATATGATTTATGATCGTGTAACATACCCCCGCCGCCAAGTAAACTATATAACACATAAAGGATGATATCGAGTCGTCAAAATAACTATAGTCATTTTGGACAATCACATTTCTTTTAGAACCGCTCTGCGATTTTTCCGGTTTTGCGTAATTTCCTATAGGAATCAAAAACCTCCCAAAACTGCACTTTGCAATGTTTCGGGAGATTTTTGATTTCTATTTTTTCTGATATATGATTTTTTTGATCGTACTGCCGGATAATCCGAATTGTTTCGCCAGGTCCTGAATCGGCATCCCGTCATGAAATAATTCTCTGATCCGGCTGTTTCTTTCCGAATAGAACTTTTTTGATCCGCTGACCGCGCCCCATTCCTTTTTTGTTTCAGACTTAGGAATATATAAAAGCTCTCCTTCGATATAATATTGAATTTCCCGCAATAATACGGAAGGTAACACTTCTGCTGCATTCTTGTATCTCATCTTTCCCGCTCCTTATCTATTCAAAAATAAACAAGTGCAGAAACAGCAGCTTATATAGTTTTCGTAGCCCACACAGATTTCCAAGGAATCGTTGATACAATCGCCGATTCCTTAGCGCCTTCGGCAGATTCTGCTCAGGAAACGCGTTCACCCGCGTTTCCCTATATAACTGCTATTCTGCATGGGCTGCAGCTCCTAGTTTATGGCTAAATCCATATCCGTTCATCATCATATCCATCACCTCTTTTTCACGTTTTGCTCATAGGTATCTGACACTAATTTACACGAGAATCCGCTGATACGCCAGTGGAAAAAATAAGTATAACTATATTGCCCCCTACAGCTCAATATCAACCTGATAATCTTCATCAATGCTGATATATTCCACTCCATATCTGATGCACTTCTCCAGCATCGCGGCATTTTCTCTGTGCACCATCTCCAATGTACAGTCTTCATCATCCCCGCGGTCTTCAATCACACTCGCAAACTTCCGGATATCATCAAAATGATTCTCAATATAGTTGCGGCTCATGACCAGACAATAAAATCGGATGTTGTCCGAATATTCCTTTTCAAAATCTTTCGCCCATTCAAACGGGATATAGCACCCTTCCACAATCAGATTTTGTTCGTTCTCAATGGCCGTCTTGATCATTTCGCGTACGATCGGCCATAAATACGCTGTCAATGCCTCATCATCACTCACCGGCGTCAAATTCGTATTGCCGCTGCGGATCAGCCCCATTTTCAAGTGATCGATGGAGAGATAGGGATATTGATATTTCTCAAGAAGCTTTTGCGCAAGCGCCGTCTTGCCCGTATGGGATGCACCGGTAATTAAAATGATCATTTTTTAACCTTCCTTCTTTCTTATCAAAAAATCAAGATACTCGTCTGCCATATTGCTGTCAAGCTTTTTTACCTCGATGTTCATGATTGTTTGTCCTCCCCAAAATGGATTTCACCCTATGTAAATGAATACTCACACTCTGCCTGTCCCTTCTGATAGGTACATTCAATGATTTCGGCCGGGCGCATTGTTTCAATATAGGTCAGACACCGAAAGACCATCCCATGACCAACCAAAATAACCTTGCCATAATCTGCATATCTGTCTGCCACACGTCTCATTCGTTGTCTCATGGACGTCAGGGATTCCCATTTCATTTTCTCCCCCGGAGGATATTCACCCTTAAATTTCGTAAATTCTCTCGCAAGCGCAAAGCTCTCCTCCGATGTTTCATATTGATTATCCTGATCCGGTATCCATTCATGTAAATCAATATCCACTTCCACGCGGATTCCTGTTTCTCTTGAAATAATCTGGGCCGTCTGCATGGCTCTTGTATACGGAGACGATACAATGATTTCCGCGCCTTTGAGCCGAATATCTTTTGCCGTTATTTCGACCTGCTCCCTTCCTTTTTCCGATAAAGGTGCAAAATCCCTGCCAAATCCCCAGAATCCGTTTTCAAGCATATGATCATAAATTGCTTCCCCATGCCTGACAAGATAAAATAATGCCATGCCAGAAACCTCCCATTGCAAATATCGGTTTAATCAAAAAACTTTCCCTCAAAAAAATTCTTGTTACCCAATGGTTTTGCTGTAAGCCGAAACAAGACGCACCCATCCGGGCACATAATAACCTTACTGTATTTACTGTCCCCGCCTATATTTTCTAAATTGCCACCGCTTCTGACCGCTTCCATGATAGGGTACATCATCATCATTACTTTAGAGCAAATGCCCTGTCCCTGTGAATTGACCGGACAGCCATAAGTGCAGGTATATTTATCTCCGATCTCCTCGCCATTTCGGCAAAATCTTTCTGTTTCCTCATTATCTTTATTAAATCCTATCACTTCTATTTCCCATTCATATTCTTCATCATACCATTTCTTCATAACAATTCCCTCCTCAATAAGCTTCAAATTAATATTATCACTAATAAATAAAACGACCGCTATAAGGTTCTTTCATATCTATAACCATCAGGAATTCTAATATATGCCCGTATATGATCGTCGATCGGCCGATGGAGAACCCTTGAGATATTATCGCTGAGGGTATTTCCCTCCGCGGTGATAATCTCGCCATCTTTAACCTCTAAAATAATACCGATATGATCATGCTCCTGACCGTTAAATACCCGATCAAAAAGAACAATGTCCCCTGCTTCCGGAAAGAACTTCTCATCACGCTTATGGTACTCTATTCGACGATCCCCAATCGCGTATTCTTCCCATGCAACACAGCCTGCTAAATTACATGTTACACATTCATTTGGCCTATATGGAATTACAAACCCTGCCTCAACACAGCAATAATAAACAAATGCCGCGCACCATAATCTATCCGCGTCTCTGAGGTTCCATTTCGGAAAATATTTGATGATCGGGGCAAGGTTTGATTCCTTGCCCTCAATATATCCATGAAAAGGCTTTTGTGCTTTTTCCCTCGCGACCGCTGCCAACCTTTGCCTTGTTGCGTTTTCCATAGCTGCCTCCACCAGAATGATAAGGCTGTCTCCTTTTTGATTCAATCGCCATAATGGTATTCCGATTTGATTATACCACTTCCATTTTCCACTTACTACCATAAAAAATCGGACAGGATATCTGAACTGTTACGGCAACTTCCCAAAATGAAGTAACCGTCACCGCCTTTTCTTCATATTTATACTGTATGGGAAATGATACCGTAAATCCTGCGGCAATGAAATGGCAGTATGCCCTGCCCGTCTCAAAAACAGTTTCCCGCAATGATCAGAAGGAGGAATCTATCATTTATGGCTACCGGTTATTTAATCATACAGGCACGAGCGGCGCATAACGCACTTCCGCTCAAAGGAGTACAGATCTGGATCATGGATGATCAGGAGAGGCGTGTTTATCATGTAATAACAGACGAAAGCGGGGAAACGGCGAAGATTGCTTTAGAAACTTTGGACAGATCCCTGTCCCTGAACCCGAATTTTACCGGGACACCTTTTATCAGTTATGACGTGCTTGCGCTTGCGGACGGCTTTAATACGGTTCATATTGTCGGCATTCCGATTTTGGACGGGGAGACTGCCATTCAGCCGATTGAATTTGTTCCGATGCAGAGCACACAGCGGACTCCGACCGTGACGGAGATTCAGATCGGCGCACCCGCCGTTTCCATGACGGGGGATCGTGATCAGGAGGGACCCGATACGGAGCCGCGGGTACTCCGCCAAGTGGTCATTCCGAACCCGATTACGGTACACTTAGGCGGCCCTAACACGTCCGCGTCCGATGTTCAGGTGTCTTTTCCTGATTATGTAAAAAATGTTGCCAGCAGCGAAGTTTATCCTACATGGCCGGATGCGTCCCTGAGGGCAAATATTTATGCGATCATCACGTTTGCGCTGAACAGGATTTATACCGAATGGTACAGGAGCCGCGGCTACAATTTCGACATAACAAACAGTACTGCCTATGACCAATATTTTGTATATGGGCGGAATATTTATGAATCCATCGGCCGGATCGTAGACGATATCTTTAATGAATATGTCCGCAGGCAGGGTCAGACTGCGCCTTATTTTACATCGTTCTGCAACGGAACCACCGCGACCTGCGCGGGTCTGTCCCAGTGGGGGACGGTTACGCTGGCAAATCAGGGACTGAATCCTCTGCAGATACTGCGTTCCTATTACCCGAATGATGTGGAAATTGCCGAGACGAACATTATTACCGGCATTCTGTCCTCCTATCCCGGTACTGCACTTAAGGTAGGGAGCACAGGGCTTGACGTACAGACGATTCAGACTTATCTGCAAAGGATTCGACGCAATTACCCCGCAATTCCCGCGATCACGGATGAGGCGGGCGTATTCGGAGAGAGCACAAGAGCGGCGGTTGCCAAGTTCCAGAGTATTTTCAATCTGGTATCCGATGGCATGGTCGGAAAAGCCACATGGAATAAACTTTCCTATCTGTATACCTCTGTGACCAGACTTGCAGAACTGGACAGTGAAGGAACCTCCCTCGGGATCGGAACCGTCCCGCCGAGTACCGTTCTGCGCCTTGGTTCGTCAGGGCAGGATGTCATTACTCTGCAGTATCTTCTGAATGTGGCATCCGAATTTAATTCTACCATTCCGGCTCCGGCACAGGACGGAAATTTCGGGAGAGAAACGCAGCAGTCGGTTATTGCTTTCCAGCGTGCGGCAGGGCTTGAGCAAGACGGCATGGTGGGACCGCTCACATGGCGGGCGCTATATAATACGTATCTGGGAGCAGACAATGTCATTCCGCCCGGCGCTGACGCCGGCGTCACGGAATATGTTGTCCGTTCGGGAGATACGCTCTGGCTGATCGCGCGCAGATATAATACGACCGTTGACGCGATCAAGAGTCTGAACGGACTGACCAGCGATAATCTGAGTATCGGTCAGGTACTGCGGATTCCGACAACCGGGTCCACAGGCGGATCGTATTTTGAATACACTGTCCGTTCGGGGGATACCCTTTGGCAGCTGGCACAGAGATACAATACAACGGTTGACGCGATCCAAAATCTGAATGGGCTGTCCGGCAGCAATCTGAATATTGGTCAGATCCTCAAAATTCCTTCTGCCGGCGCGGCGCCTGCTCCGTATTTTGAGTATACCGTCCGCTCCGGAGATACGCTTTGGGTGTTAGCACAAAGATTTGGCACGACAGTCAGCGCGATCAAAAGCCTGAACGGGCTGACCAGCGACATTCTGAATATCGGTCAGGTGCTGAGAATTCCCGGCAACTGAGCGTAAGCTTCCAAGCGCCCGCCTCCCTGCATAGCAGGGGAGCGATCATAAGACTGTTACACAAGAAAAGACTTTCCGAGAAACCTCGGAAAGTCTTTTCTAAGTGCACGGATATGGTTTTTATCTTCAATAATGTCACTGATACCTTCCATCTTTATACTTTTCAGCAAGCAGCATATATAATGTTATCCATTTATTCTCCTTCCCCTTCATCCCAATACTAAAATATGGTTTTGAGGACCGTGCTGTCAAAATATATTTTCCGTTTTCCAGCATATGCTGTTGCGCAAAATCCCATGCACGCTTACACTCCGGGCGATTTCCGTATCCCAGCACTGACATTGCATACACGATTTCCTGAATGCCATGAGAAATACAGTCCGTTGGAAAGTATGTATTATGGCATCCTGATACAACGACCTCATTCATATTGTCTGTTCTGAAAAGTACATCTCTTTTTAGAAAATACTCTGCAAATCGTTGTTCACAAGGAAGTGAAATACCATGTAATTTTAATTCTGCTAAAAGTAACAGATATGTCGCTGTCAAACGATAGCAGCTTTTATGTGGACGTTTCGGATCATTTATCTTCTTGTTATCACTAATACATTGAAAACCGCCGTCCGTGTTTAACCCGGTAAAGATTGTTTTCATTTCGTTTTCTACTCTTTTATCATCACCGTAACCTAATTTAACTAATGAACGTAAGAGCATTCCCTCTCCACAATGAATGGCAAAACCCGTATTCTCAATAATCCAATCCACATATTCATCAATATCTACCTCATTTCGAGTAAGCCCCCATTCGGCAAATGCGGTGAGTCCATAACAGACAGACCACGGCTTTTTCTCATTGAGCAGTGCCATATTCTTATCAAATGCTTTTGTATTTTTTACAAGGTTTATAGCCTTTTCTGTCTCTTCTCTATCGGCTTTTAATAATTCAACCTGCGTTCTCAGTCTTACCTCCGGTTTCTTTTCCTCAAGCAGCCATTCTACTAGATGATCCTTCATTTTTTCTATCCTCCGAACACATCATCGCTTTCCTCGTTTCAACGATCATGCAAATTATCAAATTGATTATACCACTCTCCCTCTTCCGTTACCACCGGAAAGGCGGGGCAGATTCCTCAGCTTTTTTATTTTCTTCTAATACCGCAGTTAGGATTGAAAAAAATCCCGCTTTCTAATATAATAGAATAGAATCTACACAGCAGTTTGTATTTTATTGCGTCTTTGCATAGACGGATTGGGGGCTTTATGGATAAAAAGCTTATCTATATTGTAGACGATTCCAAAACCATATTAAAATATGCCGAGGGTGTCTTGATCGGCTCCTACAGGGTCGCCCTGTTTCAATCGGGTCAGGAAGCACTCGTTCAGATGCGCGCGACACTTCCCGATCTTGTGCTTTTGGATATCAATATGCCGGAGATGGATGGCTATACCGTTTTCCAGCGTATGAAGGACAGCGCCGAATTAAAGAAGGTTCCCGTTATATTCCTTACTGCGGACACAAAGCAGGAAAGTGAAATTATGGGACTTGAAATGGGCGCCATGGATTATATTACAAAGCCGTTTGCTCCCATGGTTATGCAAAGCCGCATTTCCCGCATTCTGGAGCTGGATGATTTGCGCAAACACTTAGAGCAGCTTGTCGATGCAAAAGCGGATGAGATCCAGAAAATTTTTATCCAGTCCATTACTACGATCACCTATGCGGTGGATGCAAAGGACCGCTACACCAAAGGACATTCGGTCCGGGTCGCTCAGTACTGTCTCGCCATTGCAAAAAAGCTTTCCTGGTCCAAACAGGACTGTCTGAATCTGTATTATACAGCGCTGCTGCATGATATCGGCAAAATCGGCATTCCGGACAGCATTCTGAACAAGCCGGTCAAATTAACGGATGAGGAATACCGTTTGATACGCAATCATACCATTATGGGCGCCAACATTTTGCAGCCGATCACGATGGTTCCACAGATATGCGACGGCGCAAAATATCATCATGAGCGCTATGACGGCAAGGGATATCCTTTCGGATTGAAGGGCGACGAAATTCCTTATGCTGCCCGCATTATCGGAATTGCCGATGCTTACGATGCGATTACCTCTAACCGTATATACGAAAAAGCCCGGGTTACGGATTATGCCATAAATGAATTGAAAAAGGGCCGCGGTACGCAGTTTGATCCGTATCTTACGGATGTTATGCTGGAAATCATTGAATCCGGCTTTGAATTTACAGAGACTCCTCAGTTTGAATTTGAAACAGAAAGGGAGGACGAGAACGAGACGGATTCCTTCATCGTACAGGTTTGCCAGAAGACAGAAAAGGATGTCCATAAGGCGGAAGACGTGGATTCCCTGACCGGCTTTCCGATCCGTAAATCTTTTGAGAACAGTGTGAATACCTATCTGGATAATCCCTCGAATCGCGGAACCATGTTTTTAATGGATGTCGATAATTTTTTATATGTCAATAAGAACTATGGACATATTGCAGGCGATCATATTATCTGCAGGCTGGCAGACATTGTTCGCACTTACATAGACGCGAATTCCTACACGTGCCGTATCAGCGGAGATGAATTCGCCATATTTTATCCGGAAGGACGTTCGGAGGAATGGATTCGGGATGTGGCGGAATCAATGCTTGCAGATTTTCAGAAGGCAATTATCGATATTGATACGGATCATATGCTTTCGATTTCCATCGGAATCTCCTGCTCCAAAAATCCGTTGGAGCGATGCAAAGATCTACTGCAGCAATGTGACAAAGCGCTTTACTATGTAAAGAACAACGGTAAAAATTCTTATCAGATCCTGCAGCGCAGTTCCAATGACTTCAATGAAAGCCAGAATAAAGGCTTTCAGATTGATATGGCGCAGTTAAAGAGCCGCCTGACCGAAGATGCTCCGGCGTTAGGCGCCTATTCCGTGGATTACGGAAACTTCGAAAAGATCTACCGTCTGATTGCACGAAGCCTGAGCCGGGAAAAGAAGGACGCCCAGATCATACTTTTTTCCATCACCGAAAACATCCACGGAACGATGGATATCAGCGACCTGAACGAAGCGATGAATGTTCTTGAGCGCTGTATCGTAGGCTCCCTGCGAAAAGGGGATGTCACCTCCCGCTACAGCAGTTCCCAGCAGGTAGTCATCATGATCGACAGCAATCAGGAAAACGGACATATGATCGCAGAGCGGATCATCGCCAATTATTCCCGGATGTATAATAATTATAACATCGATCTGGTTTATAATATTGAGCAGATTCTTGCCAAGAAATAGAAGCGTGCACCCGACGGGTGCACGACTTTACTTTTTACCGACAAACAAATACATTCTTGTTCAAACGAAAAATTATGCTTAACATCTATCGTCGCCTATTATAAAAGACAATACAACTCATCAACGATCGGACGGCAGATATCCTCTAATGTGCTATCAGCAAATGGGTTGGATAAATGAGCGGTTTCCAATAATTCCAAATAGGATTTACTTCCACCTGCACGACACAGCCTCATATAGTCTGACCATGCCTGCTCATGGTTGTTTTTCATCTTCAGATAAAACTCATATGTACTGATCTGCGCAATATCATATTGGATATAATAAAACGGTCTTTCCACGATATGCGTTTGGCGCGGCCAGCATTTTCCCTGATGGATATCTTCCGGAGATATCCTGTTCCAAGGAATATATTTGTTTGAAATATCCGCCCACAATTCACAAAGCTGTACCCGCGACAGCTTCCTGTCATACATCAGATGTTCAAATTCATCGATGGCACATCGATATGCCAGATTTTCAAGCTGCTGCATGAAATGGTTTCGCAGATACTCTTTTTTATGTTCTCCTACAAACATATCCAAGTAAGGAAACATGAAGTGCTCCATCGTTTTGGAATGGATTTCGTTCACCGCAGGGGAAGAACGATGGAACTCATATAATGGCTGCTTTCTCGCCGCAGTATAAAAAGCAAACCCATGACCGAATTCATGGACAGCATATCCGGTTTCCATTCCATTGCCCGTATAATTTCCAATGATAAAAGGGAGCTTCTCGTACGGCAGCATACAGCATGTAAACAGGTTCCCCCGCTTATTCTCCCTTGTTTCCAGATCGTACAGTTCCTTCTGTGTCATCTCCTCGAAATAACATCCCGTTTCATAAGACAGATCCTTAAACATCGCGGCAATAGAGGAAATCAGCTCCCCCGAATTTGCAGCGACTGCAGGAGGATAACAAAAATCCATTCCCTTTGCTTTGATCTCTGCCACTGCGGGCGTAACCTGTTTTTGGATATTGCTGCGGAACTCTGCGATCTCTCTTGTTCCGTAATCGTGCCGTCCCTCAAGGAAGTATCCAAGATCGATGTAGCTGTTATAGCCAAGGCTGTCTGCAAGCTCTAAGCGGATCTCTATCAGCTTTCGGAACACTTGATACAACGCTTCCTCATCACGGGTCCTCTTTGCCATCAGCTTCCTGTACTGCATTTTGAATGCGGATTCTTCCGACTGCAATCTTAAACTGTCTGAGCTTTCCGAAGCCCTGTGCTGATCGATCTGTGCAAAAATCTGTTTTCCAAATTCCCGCTCCAATTCACAGTGGTATGGAGAAGCCGCTGCTATCCCGTCGCATTCATCGCGCAGCGCATACACCGAAGGCTCCTCCCTGTTTTGTATTTCGACCTCTTGCAGACTGTATTGATAATCGATTCCGCACAGATGGCGTATGTAGATGATCTCTTCCTGATACACCATATATTCCATTTCTTTTTTTACATCCAGCCATGCATCGCGGAACGCCTGATAGGACGCAGCGCGCTGCATCCTGCTTTTACAGTCGTTGATCCTTTTCTTTACTTCTGAAAAATCAGGTCTTACATACTCCCACTTTGAAAATTTCATAGGAATGCTCCATTCTCTTAACCTGTGCGTTTATTTGCATTGATATAGCCACAATATATTCTCTGCTTTTCATTGTACAATTGTGCCCAATATGGAACAACTCTTTCTACCGCTTTCTTTAGTTCATCAATATCTCCCTCGTAATATCCAAATGAAATATTATCCTCTAACTTTTTATCATATTTATGTGGTTCAAATTGATCCAGTGATAGAATCATCTCATCACAAATCCATTCGTCCGGAATACTACGAACATTCTTTCTTTCAAAGAAATTCGGATACATACTGTCTAATAAAAATATACTCTCTTGTTTATTCATGACGATTCACCTCTGCAAATTTCAGTTTAGCGATATGTAGGTTGTCCATATTCATGATTCGCCATCCAAGTAGTTTACTTCCGATTCCATTTTGAATGATTTTTGCATGTCCCCTGCCATAATGCGTACATTGCCTGAGTTTGGGTATACAATCACATCTGGCGAGGTTATTGTATCTATATCAAGATAACAAAGCGGTTCATTTGAGGTATTGCTCAACATATGTGCTCCATTTTCATTTGGTGGCATTACAATCACATCGCCCTCGGAGACTTCTATATCGCCTTTTGGCGTTTTTAATGTAGCAGCTCCAGAGATTATGAAAAAAACCTCTTCTCTTCCGAAATGCTGATGATATGGATAATTACTTTTCCCTGGTTGTAATGTATAAAAATTAATAGTAAGTTTTCCTTCCCCACTTTCGTATGGAGAAACAACATTACCTCTTTGAAATTCAAAAGATAGTCCATGCTCATCATTTGGGGCATAGAGTTGATTTAAATTAAAACTCTCGTATTCTGTTGTCTTTACATTTTTTATTACTAATTCTTGCATATCACAAACCTCTTAAATAAATATTTTCAATTATAAATTCCAATTTCCTTTTGTGATTATACCACTTCCTATCCACGTTTACCACTTGAAAAGATAGGGCATGGCAACCGCCACGCCCTTCCGTCAATCCGGCTCTATATCTGATACTTCCGATCAGAATATATCTTCTTTTTCTTGTCTTGCTTCTATTACTTTTACCACATTATCCTGCGGATTCCAAAAAACAAACTCTACTGTTCCTCCGTTGGCAGTCAGTTTGTTTTTAAATTCACGAGTCTTATAAACATGCGAAAAAAGCTGTTTGATTGGCATTCTTTGCATTTGTTCTCTGCTGCATGTCGTGCTGCCAAGCCATTCTCGGTCTTTTTGGCAATAAAGCGTCACCACACAGAGCTCATTATTTAAAAGCTGTTTTATGAATTGAACGAGCAGTCCATACTCATAGGAGTCAGGATCGTAATGTGCATGATAGGCATCAAAAGTGACTGTAAATTCTTCTTCCAGATCTATGTACATTTTCTGCCCGGTATATGGATTAATGGCCGTAATACAGATAGCATCCTCTTTCAGATAGCGATATTCACCTTCATCATGCCGATGGATCTCATATTCTATTCCCGTCAATAATTCGCACAGGTCATCCAGCTGATTGGCGGGGTCCATATCTTCATAATTCTTATCCATAAAAATCCTTACAACCTCCTGATCGCATCTATATTTCCCTAACCCCTGTTCATTATCCATACTCTTTCTTATTCAATCTCTATCATTTTTTGATTCCAATTTATAGCTTTCTGATTGGAAAAAACATATAATTTTTCCCTGTCTGTGGGCAAGTAAAATCGTGTACTGCGCCAACCAATGGAATGTCATTCTCTTTCATATACGCTATTGTCTTCGAAAACGTATCATCATTTTCACATTCCACATAAAGATATTCCTGTCCGGGAATGATCCACTTTGTCCAACCAACGGGGGCTTCTGCATCATCATTACATTCCACTCCTGCAAGATAAAGGCCCTTGCTAAAATCCTCCCACGGCTGAAAGGAATGGGAAAAATCTGACATTGCGCCCCAGATTCCGCCGATATTTCCGTTTTCATCTTTTTTTGCCAAATGGCTGACTTCTTCAAAATGAGAATTTGCATCATCCCATAACTTTTGAATAAAACCCTCGCCATCTAATGTAGATCCTTCCTTACCGATTACTACAAAAGATTCTTTCATGCACTTATTGATTTCCATGATCGTGCCTCCATTCTTGCTTATGATATTTCAAGCTTTCGCTATCCATACAAAGTTCTGTCAATGTCATCAACGTCAGCATTCGCTATTCCTGCCCAATTTGAGCAAGATTCTGCTATGACAAAATGAATCTTAATTTTTCTTCTTGATCGGAATCCAAATCTCCGCATAATAATTCTCGTCACCGGTTCCGTCAGGGTATTTATCCGCTGCGTCATACATCTCAACACAATATCCCGCCGCGAACTCATAATCCGGCTGCGCCGGAAGCCATTCCGAAAATATCCGCGTATTTACCGTTTGCAAGGACTGCGACAGTGCACCTTTACACGGAAAAACTGCCCATGTAAATGCCGGAATTGTTTTTACCACCAATCCCTCCGGAACATCTGCTGTTGGACTATAAATGTCCGCGATCAAATACTCAAAACGCTCATCACTCATCTGCGTATCAATATTGATGCCAAACATTCCGCAGACGTATTTCCCGTTTTCTGACGCAATATGCTCCTGCCAAAACAAGGGAATCTCCTGTTTCGCATTTTTATAACGAAACTCTTTGGATACTGCCAAAACCGTAAACGCTTCTTTCTTGGCAATTCGGTAATCCATGGTATAGCCACCTTTTAATGATATTGTTAATTCCAGTGGTGCGAAATCCTTGATCATCGTCTTATTCCTGCGCACATCTGAGGGGGAATGTCCATGAAATCGGGTAAACGCCTTCGTAAAACTGTCAGGCGAGTCATATCCATATTTCATTGCAAGCTCTATAACTGTGAGATCATTCGTCAGCAATTCCTGTCCGGCAAGTGACAGTCTGCGGTTTCTGATATATTCCGTTACAGAATATCCACATAAGATCTGAAACCCCTTGTGAAAATAAAACGGAGAAACATGAACATGATCGGCCACATCATGCATTGTAATATCGTCGGTTATATGCTTTTCCATATAACCGATCGCTTCCCTTACCGCTTCTGTCCATTCCACGGCTATCCGTCTCCTTCGCTGTAATTACAATATACCATTAAGATTTTCTCACGTCCCGACATTGTTTGCTCTCTTTTGTCGGAGCGGTTTCTTTGGTAGTCCGATTCTACTATTTTTAAGAAAAACACGGATTCAATCCGTGTTTTTCTTAGCATCTCCGGGGGATGCACACAAATCTGCATTGGCATTATACTGCCTGCGCTGTCAATCCGCATCAAGAAACTGCAATACAAATTCCCTGTAATCATCACCGATGGGAATCTCATAATCCACGAAAAGCTCTCTTCTCTGAGTTATGACCTTTTCTTTTTTCACCGGATTGTACCCGTCTTTTTGCACATCCGTAAAATAAACACCAATCCCTCGCTTCTGCCATGAGGGAAGCTCATTATAATTGATGCCTTTCTGAAACAGCAGTTCATTCTTATACGCCACACTCTTCCCTTCTAATTCCATTGTAGCATCATTCTGGCTTTCCCCTTCTTTGCGAAGCGCCCAATAGAATATTTCTCAATGACAGTAGCCGCACGACCTAAACTAAACGTTCTACCACCCTCACGGATTTATGTGGGGGAAATCACTGTGTTTTTAAGTGATTTTTAGGGCAATTCCTGCGGTTATTTCTTTGATATTCGCCTTGTATCTGACGTTTTTCAAATTTTTGTTATCATGGTGTTATCACGGAGCGAATTGAATATCCCACAAACATATTAGCCATCTCCCCACTAAAAAGCTAAACACTGTTTCACTTTTTAATTTCCGAAACACCGTTTCGGATTTTTACTCTATAACTTCCCAGTATCCGTTTTTATTCGCCCCATGTCGTATTATTTTCCCCTCCGCCTTTAGTTTAGCCAAAATACGCTGCGCCTGCCTTCCGGTAACTCCCACAGATACAGACAACATATTAGCTGACATATTACCATCCTGCCTTAGAAGGGCTATTATTTTTTCCTCATTTGTTACGACATTTACACCGACATTTATTGCGACATTTGTTTTGTTATGTGTTTCACTGATCTCCTTTAAGGCATTGCGAATCATCCCAAGCATAAACTCTACAAATTCCGTAGAATCCCCGACATTATCAGACCGCTGCAGTACCTTATAATATTCCTCCTGATTTTCATACACAAGCGTTTCTACCGGAATCCATGCAAAAACTTCTTTCCATTTCTGCAAAATCAACGACTGCCACAACCTCCCGGTCCGACCATTGCCATCAGCAAAAGGATGAATAAACTCAAACTCATAATGAAAGACGCAGGACTTCACAAGCGGATGATATTTCGATTGTTTCAGCCATGCGAACAACTGCTTCATTAAATCCGGCACATATTTTGCCGGTGTTCCTGCATGAATCAATTCTGTCCCTGCATAAACTCCAACATTCCCGCTTCGAAAACTTCCCGCTTCTTTCACAAGCCCTTCCATCATAATCTTGTGGGCCAGCAAAAGGTTTTTTACACTGTATGGATCAAGCACGGATACTCTTTCATAAACCTCATATGCATTCTTTACTTCTCGAATATCCTGTGGCGGTCCTAATATCCGCTTCCCATTTATCACATCCGTAACCTGTTCCAGAGTAAGCGTATTCTGCTCTATCGCCAGAGATGAATGTATCGTCTTGATTCGATTTTCCCTGCGGAGAATTGGATTCGGACGCATAGCGTCGTAAGTTGTAATTGTACCAACATATTCTCCAATCTCTACTATTAAGTTTGTTATCTCCTCATTCATTGTAAAAGGGGGGTTATAACTTTCATCCATATTATTCTCCAATCATTATTGAGGTAATCCGAGCTTTATAACTCCATTTAAGTTAACTTCTTTAAAAACCATTTTTCATGTTTCCCCATAAAGATATAAATTGCATTTGCTTTATTACAATCTTTTACGTTAAAACTCCGCTCAAAACTTCGCTCACATTTTTGAGCGAAGTTTTCATTTTCAAATGCAAATTCCTCATGAGTCTTTATTGTCTCATATAAGCAATCGGCAGTTTAGTAGTTTTGGAACCAGTCAACTATTGTACTCTCTCGTTCTTTCTGTTTTACATCGTCTCACCCTGATACTTTTCATTTCCAAATGTCATTTCAAGCAGTTCGTTTGCTATCTTCTTATCTGCAATACGCATCAAATTATCTTCTGCATCTTCTTTTCCCAAGAAATTCATGCTTCCGTACCAGACCACCTGGCGGTCTATCATGCAATAATGTTCGCAATAATCCTCCACAAGATTCATTTCAAATCCTGCCCTTCGCATCTGTTCCTGCAGTTCCTGCCAGTATGCACTGTCCCCATATCCATAACTGTCCGGTTTCCATGTGACAATGACTATATGAACTCCCGCCTCCTGTTTTTCCTTGAGTAAATGAATCATGTCATATACTTTTTTACTGCTGATAGCCGGACTTGAAATGATAATTTCTTTCTCTGCCGTAAGCAAATCATTCTGATAAATGTCTGCATAATTATCTATGCCAAAAATTGCATTGGCCGATTGTTTATGTTCTCCGGTTCCGGAAAAGATATCATACCCGATCTGTTGTATGCCTTAAGCCTCTTATGGTACATCCTGTCAAACATGGATATATGGCTACCCACGTAATCATATATAATCACGCTTTTCTTTCCATCATAATCCCTGTTTAAACGTCCGGCATACTGCTCCACAACGCTCTTCCATGCCACAGGGGTTGCCATGATAAGAGTATCCAGCCTCGGATAATCAAATCCTTCTCCTATCAGTTTACCTGTTGCCACAAGGATCATGCTCTCATTGGGCGAAACTTGTACTCTATTCTTTTTGCTCTACTTTGCGCCCTTCCAGCCGGGTTTCTATTTTTATCGGGATCATACAATCATCTCCATAACTGGTACGTATGCAATTAAATTGGGGAAACAGCATTTGCCCAATTCAAATTGACTTATAATTTGTCGCGTCTTCCACAGCACTTCTTAAACTTTTTGCCTGAACCGCATGGGCATGGATCATTGGGATAAATCTTCTTAAAAGAATTATCTGCCTGTTCGGACACATTGTTTTGAGAAGAATTGTTTGAAATAATTGCTGCGTTACTGTCAAAATCAACACATATCCCCATCTCTTTCAATTCCTCTGATGCGCTTTTCAAAAGATTAGCTGCCTCCGTACTTCCGGGCACAACTATCGGTCTTTGGGAAAAGCAACCTTGCTCTATCCCTCTTCTCATCATTTCATTCGGCGTATGTCCTCTATGTATCTGCATTCTGGTGTTATTATTTAACTCTTGGAGAAGTTGAACAAATTGTTCAATCTTAGTATCGTCTAACAAATCTTCGTAAATATCTATGAAATATTGAACAATATCAGAGAAATCTATATCATATTGTACTTTATCCCATATGTCTAATGCCACACCATCCACTTCTTCGTATGTTATCCCAATCTCATGCCGTAAAAACTCTCTGAACTTTTGATATGCAGATTCCCGGGATAAATAAAGGTTCTTGGCATAATCCAATATTTCCTGTTCATTAGGAATATAAAACTCCTTGCCCGCTTGTCTGTCCAATAAATCTTTATAACGGTCATCATATGCCAAATACTCCGCGACAATGAATCTTTGCCCTTCTTCCAAATGGCATTCCGTCATATCTGCCGGAAATTCATTACATAATCTTTCCAGTTCTTCCTCCGAAATATGAAATCCTTTTCTTACATTAAACATTTCCCGGAGTATGTCTTTATCAAAAACACCATAAAACGCTTCCCCAAAGCCAAGGCACTGAGATAACCATGACATTTTACGGGCGTATTTCCTAAATTCCGGCGTATTCAGCTTTTCGTATGCTCTCTTCACGTCTACCGGGACATCAAGCTGGTCACGCTTATTCAAAAACGCATAATCACTTTCGTGAAGTGATCGGGCGTCCTCCATTTCATCAGATGCCGGAACAAACGGTTTCTCCATCGCACGTTCCAGCAATATTCTGCACTCTGGTGAAAGAACGGCAATACGTCTTCTCATTACCGATGGCGCTAACAACTCATTTGCTATTTTCTCTGCAAGTTCATCCTTTTTCAACCCCGATGTTCTTCTTATATCCAAATCTCTTGCATAATTCAAAAGACTCTCTTTATCATACAGCCTCATAATATGCTTAAGCATGATGCCTTCCGGACCATAGAATACTTTTCTCATAGCCATATTAATGACATCTCCTCAAATTGTTATTCTATCGGCATTTTATTATCTGTATTTTCCGACAATTAATTGTCGATATTTCCTCAAAGTCGTTTCCCCGGCAATCCATATATTTCAATCGATTAAATATATCGGCAATAATCGGATTCCGTCTTCCAAAAGAATTACTGCCCACTTCTTAATATTGTCACAGCTCATTATACTTGGTTGCGTTTCCCTTTGCTTTCTCAATTGGATATTTCATCTCATTCTTATCCATTTTATTATTCACTATTTCATCCGCATCCAATTCCAATTTATCCAACATATTTTGACAATACACCAGAACGTCTGCAAGCTCCTCTTTTACATGCTCTATATCAAAAGCATCATCACTCCACTGAAAACACTCCAGCAGTTCACCGGCCTCTATCATAATGGATTTTGCCAGATTAGCCGGAGAATGGAACTGATCCCAATCCCTGTCTTCCGTAAATTTCCTAATTCTATCAATTGTCTTTTGATCCATTTCTGCTCCTTATCTGGCTGCCTGATACAATGCATTTCTAAGCTCTTCGTCACACGCATAAATATATAATCCATTTACGCCTCGTGTCATAAGAACTCTTACCTCATGCTGCAACAGTATTTCTCCAAATTTTCTTTTTGTTCCATCGGATAAAGTTCTGTTCCTGACCGCTTTTGCATTGAAGCTCGCCTTCGGATCAAAAACAATATGACCATTTCGATATTTTACAGATGGGCCAAGTATTACACCGGCATAATTTAAATCAAATCCCTGTATCGTAAATGTTGACCCTACCTCATTTATTGTCTGCGGCTGCTCCGCCCACGACAAATTTCGAATGGCTCTCTTTTCTTTATTGCTAAGATTTTGTTCTAATTCCCTGTTCCACGGCTTATGCCATCGATCGATGATAACCTCCCAATAGTTCATCACCCTATCTGTCTGCCTTGAACTTGAATTATAATCCCAATCATAAGTTGCAATCATTCTTGACAGAGCTGTCTGAGCAGAACCCGCTTTTCTTTGAATCTCCTGATCCATTTTCTCAGGTGAATCAAAAACTCTGATTTCATAATCTAAAGAAGATTTTGGTATTTTTTGAATCTTCCCCTCTTTTGTGAAGGAATCTATCCACTCTAATGTCTTTTGATCCGCATGCATTCTCATCTGGTTCTTTAGTGTTACATAATTATTTGCTTCCTTGGCTCGTTTTCTGTATTTTTCAAGCAGCTCTGCCTCCCAAAACTGCTCCGTTGTCAATATCTGGTTTTCATCAAACATTACAACCGTCACCTTGGCTCGATCCAAAATATCCTGAAGCTGATTATCCCCTCTATATGATTGTCTCCCCTGCGTCCACAAGAGATGCGCTTCATCTATAAAAGCAACATCTATTGGATTCTCTTTTGAATGCTTATTAATAAATCTAGTTGGTCTGTAAACTACTTCACCATATTTATCTGTCAGTCCCAGTTTTGAAGCAATCTGTTCATATACTGTTATCTGTTCTTCATGATTTACAATCAGATTACATCTTATATCATGCTTATCTTGTTCCTCTGCAAGACAAAAAATCTCATAAAATGTACTGCTGTTTAAAACCGTCTTTCCTGTTCCTGCCTCGCCTTCTATAAAAATAATTTGACCAGTCTGATCATTCTTCAATGCATTTTTTACTCTATCAATGATCATATCTCTGGCTTCAATTTGATCATTTGTAAGCTTATGTAATGGCGATGCTTTAAAAACAGCCGAATCTCTTATGGCACTTTCCTTAGGAAAAAGTTCATTATTATCTCTTCTAAGTTCTCTCCATATTTTTGAAAATATAATATCCGATTCCTCTATGGGATAATATTTATTTTGCGGATTCCTACGTAAATTGTGCACCCTTCGCACAATTGGAACACTAAGCAGATAGTGCATCAATCTATTCTCAATATCAAGCGTCATCGACTTATTAAAATGTTCATGCCCGATAATATACAGGCTTGCAGGCTTATCAAGCATTTCTCTCTGCCATGATGTATTATCCCTAATCCCTTCATCATAATGTTGACGCGTACGCGCAAAAATATTGTTTGACTCTCCAATATATACCTCGTAGTCACCGGTATCTTTCCAATTGTGAATATACACTGTTGGAAAAGAAGCGATAACCTCCTGTGCTTTATCGGTTTCCGCCGGAAGAGATACCGATTCAAAATAATCCAACGCCTTCCAATTATCTTCTATTTTTCTAATGATCGGCTGCGAAATTTCCATCTTTTCACCCCATGTAACTAAATGAACTCAAAATATCATAATGATTGTAGCATCAGTTACATACATGTTCAACGATTTCATAGATATTTCTATCTCACTAAATTGATTAATATTGTCTTCAGTCATGCACCACAATAAGTATTTTCCTTTGCAAGCCGGGAGCTACGCACTGTGGGCCATTTTTGCTTGTTATTTATATTGATGTGGGACATACGGCAAAATTGCCCATGTAACATTATCAGAGGATAGGTTTTTATGCTCTAATTGTCTATATCCCACAATTGTCTGCTCGCAAGGATAGCTTTCACAATCAAAACAAATGCTCAACTGGTTTTGGTGTAAACATTTTAGCGGATTATACAACTCATTGCCATTACTACGACAATGACAACCCGATGTATCATAACCTGTGCAGCGCATACTCCAATCTGAGTTACCATGCATAGCATTTTCCTTTAAAACGGCTCGCGGTTTGGCTTTTTCTAATAAGTATCACCTTTTTAACAGCCTCAAAAGCGCACATATTATCAACACGAATCAAGAGTCATTTGCCGTCATGTAGAGTGCGTTCCATGTCATAAAGTTCCTGTATTTCTATTGGAAATTCATGCTTTATAACTTCAAATTTTTCTCACTCCGCTTTACCCAAAACTATTTAAAAGTCATGATGATTCTCTTGCAGATTAATCGATACAATCGTTTTCTTTCCCAGACGAAATTTTAAACAGGGAATGTCATATTACATTCCTGCGATCTCATCAAGTTTATACTTACCACGCATAAACTTACAAATCTCTAACCCTACTTTTTCAAATTCTGTGATTAAAAAGCACTCCTATCGTAAGCGTTAAATTCCCCTCCTTGGATTCTAATAATCGGTAACTCATATCTTGCCATTTCTTCCTTCTCGCATTACACTTCAAAACCTTTGTCTCTTTTTAGTTTACTAATCAAAGCTATGGGATCTGCTAAATATTTTCTCATATTACTATAATCTTGAAAAAGCTCTCCCTCTATATTATTTCTCTTAATTATTTCCTCATTTTCTACAATATCATCAGCCATAAATAAAAGTTCTATTGTATTTACCTTCGATATGGACATTTCTCTTTCAAATTCATACGCAAGAAGTGCTCTATATATTGACTCATTCTTTCTCTTTTGAAAGTCTTTTTCCAACAAAGAACTAATACGTTTTTTAGTTTCTTCCAAATTTACCTTTTCGTAAAAAGAAGCCCACTTGTAATAATTCAAGCTCTCAATAACATCTTTATGAATTAGTACAAATGTTTCCATTTGCGGATTTAGCTTTACCCATTGCTCTTTCTTAGAAAATGAATATAGCAATTCTTTCATATCCCCAAACAGAGCACCTATAACATACCTTTTACAACTTTGCTTTATCTTAGATACCAATTTTCTTCGTTTTTTGTACTCAATTTCCTCCATTGGAACATATTTTTCATATCCATTTAAAACAAGGAAATCTTGCAATTCCTGTTCTAATACCGTTGCTTTTTTCCCTGTAGATTTAACTTTTTGTGAAATCCCATACTTCAATACAAGATTCCACGAAATTGATGTAAACCGTTCAAATAAAATATCAAATCCAATTTTTCCAAACGCATCTTTTTTATCCATACAGTCAATTATTGACTTTAAAAAAACGAATTTATAGCTAGAATCATTCATTGACTTATCCGAAAAGAGCCAATGAAATGCTTCCCACATCTCATCTTCAGTTAGTTTTCCAGTTCTGAAGTTTCCTTCTGTCAGATTATAGTATTTCATATGCTCATCTACCTTAAACCTTTTAGGCTTTTCAGCTTCTTTATTATCGCTTCAGGATCGCCTTTCAATTCCGCAAACGCTGTGTAATCGCTTTCACTATTACTGTCAATAGAATTTTCAAAATCTCTATTTCTTTGTTCCTCCGTTTTTTCCGCTATTTTTTCAAGTTCTTCAGCTTCAAACAGCATTTCTATTGTATTTACCTTCGTTGACTGAACATTTTTTAAATCCTCCACATACTCTTCTAATATATCTGTAAATTCCGGTGCTTCAACTTCCTCAAAAGTATCTCTGTATCGTTCTAATTCACCCAGCACACTTTCCCCATAGATGCGTTCCATCTCATAGAGCATATCAATATAGCTAGATTGTACTCCTCTTTTTCTTAGAATTTTCTCCTCATATCCAATATAACAGTCCGACACAGGCGCAATTGCTTCAATTACAGAATAATAAAAATCGAGAAAATTATCTGTATCATGTTCCCACGCCACTTCGTCTAAAATATCAGGCAAATCGTTTGGCTTAGATAAAGTACAATTTTTCCACTCAGTCTTATCAAATAATCTCGCACCCAAATGAATGCCATCATTGCATTTAATTATAAATAAACTAAATCCCGAAAACGCTTTTATGATAATCTTCATAAAAAAAACTGCAGTATATATATCATCCTGACTTTTAGATAAATCTACGGCAACAAATCTGCAAGGCATATTCCCACGGTTTGTTTTTTTATAAAATTCTGGAAAAGTATAAATATCTCCAACTCGTTCTATAAATTTACGTTCCCTTGCCGTATATACTTCTTCTTGATTACCGTGCAAAAATATAAATCTTTGCAATTCCTCTGTTGTACAGGATTGTTTATCTTGCAAAAAACCAGCTTCTTTAAGAAACTCCGACACTTGAAGGGCACAAAAGTCATTATTTAATTCATCTATCACTTCACTGGCTGACTGCCCTAACAATCTTTTCATCTCCTTTAATTAGCCTAAGTATTTGTTTATTCTATCCCTAATGGCATCCCCATCTTGCTCATCATAGAATCGTTTTACATAATCATACATCTGTTTCAGATAGTCATCATCATCATGGCATTGCTCTACAAATTCCTCATGTAGAATTTCCAATCCACCAAGAAAATAAGCATTATATATTTTTATATTTTCTTCAATTAAAGATTTATCCTCTGGTGTTTCAGCTGCAAATTTGAAAGCTCTGTATAAGCGTTTATCCTCATCTGGTTCAGAGTCTGTATCTAACATCATAATTATCTGATAAACATACTTTAGCTCCTGCCGTCTTTTCCCAAATACCTCTGCCAGCATACCCGCACTGCCCTCTTCCGAATTATCGATCACACCTTTTCTATTGTATTGAAATCCAATCAAAGGGCACACCACATATGCATCAATATAGGCACTAAAAATCTTGAAATTATTATGTTGCTCTCTGTCTGGAACATTTCCTGCTAATTCACATAAATCTTTCCAATAGTTCGCATGTTTACCAGTTATTCTATAATCTTTATCAAACATAGCATTACCTCCATCTAGATGATATGTGTAGCTGTATCAATTTCTTTGCCAAATTCATCTTTGTCCTTTTCAATTTTATAGCTTTTACCTACATAACTTTCAAGATTTCCAGACGCATACTCCCAATCTTTCTGCATTACTGCCATTATTACTTGATTAGCAGTATTCGGAAGGATTTTACATATATTATCAATATGAATTTCATCGACATTCGAAAATGGTGCGTCCATAACAAGTGGGTACACCTGTCCCAATTTCATATCTTCATCATCCAAGATTTTATCCTTAGCCATTGACACTAAGCTTGCTATAAAAGCAAAGCTTTTAACCGCTTTCAGACCATCTGACTCTTCGGTTGTTATATCAGAATACTTCACACGATATTTCTCATCTATCTCAATGGCTCTTTCACCGTGATACATCTTAGAAAAATTGTCATTTACACGCTTTTGTAGCTCATCGCGCACAACATCTTCTTTTCCCTTATAAGTCTCAAGAAGCCATCCGTAAACATGCTGGGCATATGCAATGAGTCTTGCAGTCCTTTGATTTTTAGTACTGCTTTTTGCAAACTTATCAATAGCCTTCTCGCAATTATCAATGTTTGAATTGCATTCTCCCAATTTCCTATTACAAGAATCGTAATCGCTTTTTGCCTCCGAATACTTTGTATGTGCTTCCTTACGACTATTCTCAATTTTTCTCGCCTCTATATCGTCAATTACTTCTCCCGCCAATGACTCTAATTCATTTTGCAATTTAGCTATTTGTCTTTTGGTTTCACGATACTCTATAAATTTTCTTTCAATATTATCCTTAAAATCCTCCGTCCCCGCTAAATATCCCTCCGACTTATCCTTGTATTGTCTTACAGCATCCCCTACATGTTCTGGTGGTAGTACACGTCTTTCTTCCATCACTTTCGCATATGGTATTGTTCCAGGGTCTAATCGAGTCCCACATATACAAATTCTCCTCTTCACGAGGAAGTCTACCGCATCCTGCTCCATCGCTGGAATACTTTCTCTAACTCCACCAGTTTTCTGATTTTGTTTATCCAAAAATTCAAGTGTTTCCTTAATAGATGGCAGTCCAAAATATGCAAAAGTACGATTATTAAATGACCGAACCAATTCGCCCTTAACTCTATCTAATTTCTGTATTTCTCCCTCAAGAGCACTTTGAGCATTTCTTCTTTTTTCTGACAATTTCTTAACCTGATCAATATTACTTTTGGCCAACTTTACATCATATTCCTTTTCCTTATTAAGCCAATAAGATACCTGCTGCTCATAATTCTGTAATTCTTCCTTCAAGGCTTCCTTTCTGTTGGTATATGTAGCAAGACTATCCTTCGCTCTTTGAGCATTATCATCACCAGAAGTATCTATTTCATCTTCAAATCCCTTTACAACAGATTTTAAATGTGTATATGCGTTTTCCAACACATCTAATCTCATTAATCCTCTAACAGCTTTTGATAAGTCCGTTCTATTAGCAATTCCAAATATTCGCTCACCACCGAAAAAGAAGTAATCCGATAAATCCTTTGGTAAAATTCTATTCATTGACTCATCAATATTTGATTTGTCTATAGGCGTCTTTGTCTGTCCATCCTTCATCAAATACTCGAGCGTAACATCTTCGTCTGGTTTTTTTCCCAAATTTACTATATGCCTATTATTCTCTGTATATCTTTCAACGCATACATATTTATGAGAACGCTTAATCGTATACACAATGTCATCATGACTAAATGTTACAGATACCCAAGTTTCCTGAACATCAGATTCTTTCATATTTGCACGTACTTCGCTATTTAAAAGAACTGTATCTTCAAAACCATTTTTTCCATAAAGACACCATTCAAACGCTCTAACGATAGTAGTTTTTCCAGACGTATTTACTCCGATAAGCACCGTAACATTTTTATCTTTATCAGTAGAAAAATCAACTGATTGCAGCCCTATGTACTGTCTGAAATTAAACATCTCAAGCTTATTGATAATCATCTCTTCTCTACCTCCCGAATTATCATCTTTTTAATCTTATCAACCATAGCAAGATTCGATTCTTTCTTGACAATGTTTTCAGTTTCCATATCAAGTATCTGGTATTTGATATTGTCCAATTTCTTTTCATCTAAATTCTGATCCATCTTCTACATCCCCCATTTCTTCATCTGAAATTTGATAAGCACTAGCAATTTCGTTAATTAACTCATCCGTATCCCTTGAGTTCATAGCGATTTCTCCAAATTCTTTTATTCTAGTCAATTCTCTCTTGGCTAATGTACGCTCACAATTAAAGTCCACTCCATATACATTCACTTCATCTAACGTTGTAGCAAGAGTTACGAAATCATATATCACTGCATATGGTTTGTCTTTTGAAAGTCGCAAAACCCTGCCTCTTCTTTGTATATATTCTTTAGGATTCGTAGTACTTGCCAAAATAAATGCTATTCTGATACTTGGTATATTGACACCCTCATCCAAACATTTAATTGCAACTATTGCTTGATATGGTTCGGTTGTTGCAAAACGCCTTTTAATAATCTCTCTTTCCTGTGCTGACTCATTTGATGTAAAATGTGTCACTTTCATTCCTAGCTCATTGCCTAAAATTTTGGATACAGCTACTATCTGTCTTTCTCCGTCTTCATCATGCTCAGATTCATCATATTTGAAAGTTTGAATGCTAGTTGCTCCGCAGTATATTAATATATGTGAATTGTCTTTGTAGTCTTTCATTTTTTCTCTTAACACATCAAGCTTACTTTTTGCCCCTGCAACTATTTTGGCTCGTTGCATTAATAACATTTTCCCTTTTTCCGTAACCTGTAGTTTTCCATACTTATCCTTGTGACACTCTTTTGACACTCTATAAGATAAATCTTTATATTCTTCCAGTTCTTCTTCATCTAAATAAGTAAGCACGGGATAATAGTAGTACGGTGTTAATTTTCCTTCGTCAATGGCTTTTTTTAAATCATATTCAATACACTTCTTACCAAAATATTTATTTAATGCTTCTGTTCCTTCTACATCTCCATGACGCTCCAATGTAGCAGATAATGCGAGTCTATACTCTATCTGCGAATATAATCGTTTCCGTAAATTGCTTGACCCAAAATTATGTGCTTCATCTACAAGAAGCAATGTGTCCTTCCCTAGGCTTTTCATTGTTTCTGTCACGAATTTAGAAGAATATGTCGCATTAGTCGTCACAAAACAAAATGACTTTATTATTCCAAGATTGAAGTCAAACACATCATCTTCAAGCCTTTTTTTCCAATTTTTTTGCCCGGAATCTGAATATCCTATAATAGGCTCCATATTGAATAGCTCAATATCTTCAACCCATTGCTCAACCAAATGTTGATATGGACACACAATTATAATTGCTAATTTTTCTTTATCATTAAACAGCTTAGTGACTGCACCTAAACCTGTATAAGTCTTTCCTGTTCCAGTTGCCATATCAAAGATTCCGTGATAATCATTATTTTTCCAATTATCTATCGCCTCTATTTGGTAATCCCTTAACACCAAACCCTGTGGCATTCGTGGATTTCCTCTCTCGTCCCCCTCAATTTCTTCAAGTTTCTCTTCTTCATCTATGTCGTAATGAACCTCTGGCTTCTTCCTGATTTTAATCTTATCTTTTATAACTTCCGGAAAATCAATAACCTCTAAGTCATTGTCTCGTCCGCTCCATAACAAATCAAAATCTCTTTGCATTTCATCAGCATATTCTTTCGACTCTTCCCATGAAGTAAAAACAACTATCGACTCATAATTGTTGTAAAAAGCATTAATCGTTTCATTCAGAGAACCAGTAAAAACTATTTTATTACCATTTTCATCCTCAACAATTCCAACCTTTTCATGGTACATACCGGTATTTTTGTTTGGCGGTGTAAATGCCACTTTTAATTCTAATGTACCTTCTTCTATTAAATGAGCAAGTAAATTTAATCTCTCTTCTTGAAAATAATTCTCCGGTTCCTTAAATTCTCTTAATAATGCTCCCTCAATTATTTTTCGTTTCTCATAGCCTTTTTCAATTGCTTCAACATCCTCCAATGAAAGATATGGAGATACAATAAATTGTATCTTCCCCTTGTTTTTTACAAGTCCTGAGATACCTTTTGTCAGTTCTATCAATGCAGTAGATGAGAAAAATCCTACTGCCCGCTGATACAAAACAGCATTCTTTAAAACAGGATTGTAGAATTCCTTTACAATATTGTTCTTATATGTTTTGTAGTGTTTCAGCAGTTTTAAATCTTTAAATGACATTTTATGCTCCCTTCCGGATCACATTAAATTCCATGCCCTCCAATGCTTCTATCGCATCTTCATTATCAGTTTCTATGCAAACGCCACAATATGCTTTATCCGTTACCGGTGTCGGAACAATTCTGCAGTCAATTTGTCTATCTTTGAGCTTGTCCTCCCCAACAAACACATCATTTGTACTGAAAAAAGCTATATTCATCATCACTCACCTACATTTTCTTAATCAATTCTATAAACTTTTCAATTTCTTCTTCTGTATTTGATGGACAAAAACTAATCCTCACAACTCCTGTCGAAACAGTATTCAATGCCTCATGTGCTAATATCGCACAATGAATTCCTCCTCTCACACATACACCGTTGTCATCTAAATACTTTACTACCTCATCAGATGTATGCCCCACAATATTAATTCCTATAGTTGACACTCTTTCAAATTCTTCATCGTAAATAACTATATTATTATTTTCGTTCAGTCTTTGAATGAGCATATCCATAAGATATTTTTCTTTAAGTTGATGTTCCTTAAAATTATCCTGAACATAATGTATTGCGCTGCATAGTGCCCAAATTGCAGGCATGTTTAAGGTTCCTGCCTCCAATCCCTCCGGAAAAACTTTAGGATTTATATATTCATTTCCAAATATGCCAGTACCACCTTGTATCAATGGGTTAAGCATATCCTTTTCTTTGCAACACAACCCACCTGTTCCAGGCAAACCCATCAAATCCTTATGTCCAGTAAACGCCAGATAATCTATTTTATCAGATGTCATCGAAATCGGTACTTTCCCAGCGCCTTGTGATGAATCCAAAAATGTTGTGATACCACGTTTTTGGGCCTCAGCAAATAAATCTCTACTAAAGACAATTCTTCCCGTTAAATTACTAGCTAGTGTCACTGCTAACACCTTTGTATTCGTTTTGCAATACTTGTCCAAAATTTGTTTCGCCGGAAGCAACAAATCTTCTCTAGATATAATTGAATAGTCAATCATTCCCCTATCTTTCATTAATTGCAATGGTCTCAATACAGCATTATGTTCATAACAAGTTATTAACACATGATCATCTTTACTCAAGTATCCGCAAAAGAACAAATTAATTGCCTCTGTAGAATTTTTAGTGAACACCACGTTCGTCAGATCACCCAGCCCAAAATACTTGCCAATGGCTTTTCTCACTTGATACAGCTTTCTCGAAGCATCTATTCCCAGAGAATAACTCCCCCGCCCTGGACTTACTCCCACATTTCTTGTATAATCAACAAACGCCTTAATCACTGTTTCCGGCTTATATTTTGTTGTAGCTGCATTATCAAAATATATCATTAGGGCTCCTCAATATATGGTAAAAGTTGCATTGCCTCTTTAAAAATCTCATTACAAACGGCATTAATTTTTTTATCTGAAATAAACCGTTCTTGTGTCTGTACATGTGAAACAACAGTATAAGGTATCTTTACACTATTATCACATGAAAAACCTAAGATTTTAAAATGAAGTAAATATTCGAGTGCTCTTCTCTTCGTTTTATTTATTGCTCCTGTAAATATTTCATATTCGGAAACATCAAATGCTATCATATAAATATCTTTTAAACAAGACAAGTCATAATTGGAGTTTTCTGTAAACTTCCTGATAAACGTTCCGGGATTATTCAGTTTTATATGCCCTGCTAATCTTCCTATTGCACCATTTAAAGCTTCTGTTTCACCAACATATACAAAAGCCTCTGGATAAACTGTATATAAAATGTAAACATATGGATAGCATTCAGACACCCCAGGTTGAGACACTACAATACTATAGGCTTTCATCATCGTAATCCTCATCATCCATCTCTAAATCTATAAAATTTTCTAGCTGATGAGAAACTGACTGTCTAAGTTTAGCAAATATCTTTTCATATTTACTATCGCCACAGTTTATACCCATTTCAGCCATTGCCATATTTAAAAATAGTGCATCCAATATTACAACTGCATCACAGCCATCTTCTAATTTTTTATACACCTTCTCGTAAAACGGATGCTGTCTAGACAAGTGAACTACTACTTGGCTACTATTTTCTCCTCCGATATTTGGAGCCCACAGCATTCCCTTTGGCAACTCACTAACAGTGATGACTCGTTGACTATTCTTTTTACGTATTTCATCAATTATGCTATCATCAATGTTATACTTTTCTTTTAAATTATCTATATGTTCCTCCATATAATCCTGCATTGGTTCAATATCCCCAGTTTGAGGATCAACAACAATTGGCGATATGCTCTTTAACATCTCGTTGCTTCTTTTATGTAACGAATCTGAATCTGTTGCAATTTCCTGGTCATTTTTGACTTTTCTGACCTTCATCTCATCCCACAAGTCTTTAGAGCGTTTTAAATATGGATTCAATAAATCTCTTAATTGTTCCATAAACCGTTCTGGAAAAACAAGTGATGTTTTCTTAACATCAAGATTTATTTCATCATCACACAATGAATCTAAATCAATTCTAATTCTTGAAGCCAGAAGTCTTGGTTCACTTCTAGAAAAAAGCGATAATGTCGTCGCCTCTACAATTAATCTCTTATTTCTATATATATAAAACCCAATATTTTTTTGTTTAATTTGATATTTAGAATTTATTTTCTTTTGCATTCCTTCCTTTTCAAACAATGGTGGATTCGGCAGTAGCACTGCCCGAATAATTGCTTTACTCTTATTTTTAGAATTAAGAACCAAACTATAATCATTATCAAAATATTTACAAACTTTTCTACCATCGTAATCAATCATATTATCCGTTATTTCATTACAAAACAATGGGTCGTAAGACTCAATATTCTTTTCATTAACTATTATCTCCAATCCATCATCTTCCATAAATCTATGAAATGTTATGGCACATTTTTCACTGATTTTCTTTATGGCTACATCCTTCTTAACTTTACTGATTTTTGTTAATTCATCCAATATTACTATTGTTCCTGATTTTTTGTCTCCCAAAAGAGCTGTATCGTAAGAGTCAAGTTCTAATTCCTCATCCACGACATATCTATTATGTGTTTTTATCAAATCCCACTTAACCATTGACTTATGCCAATTTTCACACGATTCAGTTTTAGAAATTACTATAATTGTGTTCGCTTGAGAAAATCCAGCGCTCTTCAAACCAAATCCATATTTTGACAAAGAATTGTTTTCATACAAACTTTCCGATGACCCCAATTCTAGTGCATTGTAAATTTGGTCTGCATTCATTCCTTTTCCATCATCATCAATAATGATTTTCCTTATAGATTGTTTTAGTGTTTTATCCTCGGCTTGAATAATAATATTAACCTTCTTAGCACCTGCAACTATCGAATTATCTACAATATCAAGGATAGCACTTTCCAGGGTATATCCCATGTTTCTTATTCCCGTCATAACTCTTATTATCGGTAAATCTTTTCTTCGTTCCTCTTTAATCATCTTTGGCCTCCTTCTTTCCCGCTACTTTATCGCATATAATGCAACCATTATAAAACTTAGCAACGCATCTCTTGCAATGTATACATTTATCTTCATCAATATGATAAACTCCATGAATTGTATCAATCGCACCATGTGGGCAAACCGAATCGCACGCAGAACATCTAATGCAAAATTGATACTTACGAAGTTGACATTTTATTCTATTTACCAAATTCGTAATATCTATTCGTTCCTCCGGCAATACTTTTACCACATTCGTTCCAAATGAAACAATAAGCTCAAAACATTTCCTATATACATCCGATTTATCCACATCAAATACTGAGATGTATGTTGCATCAGCTTTTTCAACTATTTTTAAATCGCCCAATGGCTTAAAAAGTTCAATAACATCTTTATTCAATTTTTTCTCTATAATAATATTTCTAGCTCTATCTGATAGATTACAAGCAGTGTCTACAATGGACACATTTTTCACCTGAAGTCCGCTCGCTCCTCGTCGTGTTCTCCATCTCCCTTCTTCATAGTAATCATCCATATCAGTTTTTCCGGTTTTTCTAGCAAAATCATATACCATATCTTTCCAACGCTGCATATCTTCTGGATGATAGATTTCGGTCAACATCATTGACCAATCAGAATTGTTTGGACAACACCAACACCCGACTCTTTTATACCCGTACTGATAACAATCATTTACCAATATATTCTTGTATAAAATGTACAGCCAAACGTCATAGTCTGTCCATTCTATAATTGGCATCGCATTTATCTGTGTAGATATTTTTGAATGTTCCTGTGTCCGTTCATATGACTTTCTTGCAAGCGACTCACTATGTCGTATTCCTAAGAATGACAAACTACTACCGGGCAAATTATCAAGTTCTTTATTCAAATTGCTTGTCTTGAAGATAGTACAACACCATCTTTCGTGTTGGCTTGGCGGTCCGAAAACCTTACAAAGCTTAAAAAAATCGTTTTCCGTTTCAGTTGGCAACATAGGAACCAAGGTATTCTCCTTACGAAATTTATTCATCACATAATCGTAAGTTTCCTTAAATTCCAATGTGGTATCTCCAAAAAAATGCAAAACTGAATTATCTTGAAGTGCATCTCGCACTAGACGACTCACTACCGTTGAATCTTTTCCTCCAGAAAATGATACCGTTGGAATATAATTTGCTGTCCTATATTTTTCCATAGTATCAGTAATGTATTTTTCGGCTTCATACACTAAGTTTTTAATATATGATAAGTTGGCTTCTACTACTCCCATATACTCAGAATAGTCTCTTTCCACAACTATATCTTCTCGAAGCTTCTCAGAAAACAACAGATGTTTCTTGCCCTTATACCAATCCCTATACGGCACTTTCTTTAATTGCCCATCATAATAATACTTACTTGCTCCAAAATACCAGATTTTCTTGTTACTTAAATCTTCTCCACAAATGCAACTGAGTAATTTTCGTTCTTGTAAAAATACCGGACTGCAAATAGTGCCATCAGATATTTTTTTTATACTACCCTGACATGAGCATTGATGAAGTTCTTTATCAAAAATCGGTTCTTGGCATTTATCGCACCAAAAAATCATGTAAATTCTCCATTCATCTACATTATTTCTTCTAGCAGCCTTGTAATTATCTGCATTTTTTCCTCCTGTGACAACGATTGACCAAAGTTTTCAAGCGTTGATTTCATTTTATTTAACATTACCTGTCCATTTCTACTCAACTCTTGTTTATCAAACTGTGTGCTTCGTAAATTCTCATTCCCAGCCTGAATAATAATTTTCACTTCATTATCTTCCAAGCTTTCTTTGACTTCAAAATTCTCTAATTGGGTCCTAATGCGTGCCAATGTATCATATAAGTCATCCATTTTAGAGTCATTCCAATACGCTATTTCAAATCCTGTAATTACCTGCGCTAACTCATCTATAAATTTGTTATCCTCATTTGCTTGATTGAATGTTTTTAAGTATTCAATCATTGCATTTGTCTGATAATCAAACACCTTATGTTCTTTTTGAGACCAATCATCTTCATATTTTCTCGCAAAATAATCAACTATAAGGCTTTCATCTGTTATATCAAAAACTTTTCTAATAATTCTATCAACCTCTGCAAGTTGAAGTTTCGATACATTTTCCAACTCATTCTTAATCACTCCAAGTTCATAAGAAAGTTCAGATAAATCTCCATTAATTTGTGGTAATACTTCAAAGAAAAACGCATTATAGTCTTTGTATGATACACTCATAATATCTCTGTAAAGCTTTGTCTTTTTACTAACAAATTTTTCTGTTGTTCTCGCACTTTTGCTTACACCTGCAAAATGAGTGTTCATAGCATTTAATAAATCTTTAAGCCTACTCTTAGACTTACTGTTTCTATATCCACCAAATAACGCTTCAACTCCCTCAATATATTCTCTCTGCTTCTTATTCCAATTGCATATATAAATTGAATAATCTTCCGGATTTTCAAACGCTTTAATAAACTCATCAATACAATAATCTCTGTCTGCACCATGAAACGAAATCGATACATTTTCATGCTTCTTCATTTCAAATGCAAGCAAAATCGGAAGATACCCATCTCTCAACCCATATGGTGGTTGTTTTAATTTTTTATATATCTCCATCAAAGATGTAGGTGTTTTTTTTGCCCTTTTAAGGTAATCACTTATTTCTTTTCGCACAGCCGCTCCAGAATGCTCACCATCTGGCAAAATATTAAGAACAGCATTTGTTTCATCATCATACAGGCCATTTTTCACAAGCACCGAACGAATAATTGTATGTTCCGGTGACAATGGTGTACAATCTTTAAGAATATCATCCTCATCTCCCATAATATATTCAAGAGCTTTGGCTCTCGCTAATTTAATAGCCCCAGAAATTATATTTTTATTTATCAGGTCATTATTAACAATTATTGTTTTAGGAAAAGCCTTTTCTACCACCTCTGATGCAACTATAGTCAATTCCAATGCTGACGATATGTTTCTTTGTTCTCCACATACAATTGAAACTATATTCTTATCCATCATATTTTTCCAGTTATCAATCAAATCATTCAATATTGCCCTTTCCTCTTCCAAATACAAAAGAAGTTCTTTCTCAACTGTTGGATCATCCTTCTTTAATTCTTCCCTTTTTGCATAATAATACTTAACAGAGATATAGCGTTTAACCTCATTCTCCATTGCTTCTGGCAAAGTATTTATAAGACAAATTGCACGCTCAGGTATTCCAGCGTCTATGGTGTATTCCTTTATTTCATAATTTCTGTCCAATATGAATGCAATTATACCATCGTAATATGTCGGCAAAGATTTTAAAAAAGATTTTTTGCTCAAATCTGTCCGATATGCAAATACTGGCACAAGAATCCTATTCATATGATATCTAAAGTTATAATCATTCGGATAAATCGCAAAACTAGCAAACTCATCATTTAATATAGTCGTCACCATATCATCGCTAATCGCAGGTATCCTTTCTTCAATCAGCGAGTCTAAATCATAAATGCTACTGTCGAGAAAATCATAAAACCCATATTGACGCATATACTTGATGATTTTTTTCAGTTCTAATTTTTCAATAGCTCTAATTATTCCAGCGTCATCCTCATCTATAACATGGCACAAAGTGTTTCTGTTGGATGACAAAATAGCTGTGTCAGAAATAATATTTATAACAGCCATTGCCTTTAAAATTCTTATCTCAGTTAAATTCTGCGCATCCCCTAATTTGTTAATAGCATATTGCAATTTTTTATACACCAAATAAATATCATTCGCCCTGAATGACATAATATTTTCTTCAAAATAGTCATAGATATAATCTAAACCAATAAAATGAAATCTGTCATCCTTCAAATTCGTCAACTGGGAAAAAAGAGAATTTTTTTCATCACTTGCGAGATATGTAAAGAATGTTCTTTCATTTTGTGCCACCTTTTTTGATAATCTGTCTAACGCATAAAGTGTAATTGGATGAAGAGGGTATCCCCCCTCAAACGGATTACCTCCTTCAGGCGGTAATAAAAAACCTTTAAAATCCCAAGCCTGTTCATAAAGACAATTTAATTCTTCGGAATATTTAACTCTAAAACCATCCCATTTATCAGTTTTAGGAATAATATGCGGAATCAAAGAGAGACATTGGTCATACTTAATATTGATAGATGTAGACTTAAATCTCCCCTCAATTTTTTTCCATTCATCGCTAAGACTTTTTTTCATTTTATCCGTATAAAGAGACAATTGCTTGTGCGAAACCAAAATCAAGTGATTATCATAATCCGTATGATCACAATACTCTGCAAAGTCTTGAATAATCTTAACTTTTATACTTTCACTATTATCCTCAATATATCTTCCAAATTCGTCAAATACAAATACGATTCCTTTATAATCACCTGTAATAATCTGGTTGGCTTGATTTAAATTGTCTATAAGGTTTCCTGCGCCGCTCACAAATGAAGCACCGTAAGTCATCATCTTAAAAACTTCGCCAAACATCTTTTCGCTTAATGCCTCAAAATTAGCAAGACTATTTTTTAATTTATTTATATCTATCTTCAACTCATCCAAAATCTGATTTAAACGAGTAGAAGAATCTTGACCAGTTTCCCAATTTTCAAGAAGTTCTAATGCCTCGTGAAAGTAATTTCTAAAACATATTTCATATCCTAATTTTTCCATTTCCTTTTTCAATGAAAATGATATGCATCTATCAAAATCTGAAAAATCAGAATAAATCGGCACTACCATGTATGGTTTATCTTCACTGACATACACTTTTATATCCTTTGCAAATTCTTTATCATAATGCTCGATTGAATTTATGAAAACATCAAATGCTTTTCCATCTGTATTTATATGACCCAATAATGCGCTTAATACAGTGAGTAAGTGAGACTTTCCCGTTCCGTATGAACCATATAAAATTCTGGAATGTATATCTCCCTTTTGAATAATTCCATATAAATATTCACGCAATATCTCAGTTGTTGTTACATTAGGAATAAAACCTGATAAACGATCTTCATTCTCCAAGTCAAAACAAATATTTGCCGAATATTTATATTGTTTTCTTTTTTCTATAAGCTGCGTATATTTCATAACTACCTTCCTATCCCATAAAATACTTATCTAGCAGGCTCTCATAATCATAGCCTATAAACTCAATATATCTGTTTCCAAAATTGTTATTAAGGCTAATATATCCTTTATTCTCCGCTTCAAGAAGCAAATCTATCAATTCAGAATATCTAATATTAAAATATCTACCCACTTGACATTTTTCTTCCATCAATGCCTCAATACTTATCTGATTTCCTCCCAAATTTTGTTTTCCATTATCCATAGCTATACAATAAATTAAAAGTTCTACTGGAACCTCACGACTATTTAAGTGGGTTTTTAACAAAGTTTTCTTCTCTCCAATTTTTAAAACTTTTAATGGTGCCAAAAAAGGATAAGTATCCTCATCCATAATTGTTTTTATATCAAATGCTTTTTCTCCTATATAAGTGTTTTTAACACAATTATATTCCTTGTCTACGGCATCTTTCTTGATTTTCATACCATTAACAACAAGATATGTATGAAAACCATCTGAAAATTCATCCTTTGCAATAACAGCACTATTCCATTCATTAAATAACCAATACCATGCTGTTGCTTCATCAACATTTAGAGCAAGGTTTCTATGAAGTAAACTCATTGTTCCCATACGTTGAAAATATCTGTCATATCTATCTATATATTCAAACAATTTAGTTGGTTCTTTTTTTATTCCATTTTGTGCTTTAACCTCACACGTCAATCCCATTGCATCTGACCAATATCGTAACGCTTTTATCATTATGCGACCTAATCCAATAGAATCAATTGCCGCCTGCTCATTACTCGGTGAAAAAATCATATCATCTTCTTTCACTGCCTGGATGATTTTAGTTCCCCAACCGCTTCTCATATAAAAACTTCCGTGCTTATTTACTACCATTACTTAGTACTTCCTCTCCATCAATCTTTTCAAAGCTCATAATATCGCCAATATCACAATTCATATAGCTACATATTCGCTCTAATACATCCATAGATACACTTTCACCTTTTCCCATTTTTGCCATTGTTGCCGAACTTATATTTAATTCTGTTGCTAAATCTTTCTTATACATATTTCTGTCAATTAATATTTTCCACAAACCATTATAAGAAACTGCCATATTCATTACCTTCCATATACCATGCTAAAATTCTATTGTTTATACACTTGCAAAAAGTATAACATATATAGTTTGCTCTGTCATCAAAATCTTTAGATTGTTAAAGACCAATTTTATATAGTAAAAATATATCAAACAAAAAATGAGTTAAAGCAAATTAGGCAGGAAAAACGCCTCATTTACCTATAACATTATAAACAATAAACTATATCATTTAACACAACCTCTTCCGCTCTCGCCCTTATATTGTTCATTCTCTTTACCCAAAGAATCTGATCCTGTTCCTTTATCTGCTCTGTCACTCCCTCACTCTTTGCAATCTGATTCACAAGCAAATCAAATCTCCCCTTTGCCCGTTCCTGTATCATCAATAGATGCTTATTTAATTCACCGGATAACAGTAATCCTGAATAAATACCTCTCCTTTGATTTTCAAAATAAGATTTTCTCATCAAACCAAACTTAACTCTCTCTCCGATTCCGAATCAGGAATTAAGCTTGGTATTAGATAATCTCCACACTTTTCATATGTTTTGTTCATTGTAGCTTTCCTCTCTTTCTTACAAACTCATTTCATGTTTCTGCGCAGGTCTTGTTTTCTCCTACTTATCTTTTTCAATCCCTAAATACTGCCTTATGTTCTTCAACTGCTTACCCCGCTTCGGATACTTCTTTTTCTGCCTCCTGATATGTC
Organism: Lachnospiraceae bacterium; assembly: GCA_014804425.1. Lineage (GTDB taxonomy): Bacteria > Bacillota > Clostridia > Lachnospirales > Lachnospiraceae > DLAJ01. Next base: position 167,203 of record JAAUZV010000012.1, on the reverse strand, counting down.
TTATTTGATTGTGCTTTTCGTGTTGCTAGCGCATCATATTCTGCCTATATTTTTTCCAGATATAAAAAAAGTTGTCATTATCCCCTACCGCTTCAGCACATTTTCAATACCTCCAAACAGAATTATCTGAGTCACATGATTTCGCAAATAAGCGTCTTAATCTTTCTCTTTCTCGTATCTCCTATGATATTTCCTATTCACCCACACTGCTTTGCACATTTAAGGATTTCAGCTTTGGCTTTCATCTCATGTTCCAAATCTACAATGGCTCTTAGTGATCCTTTTGCCACAGCATTTTTCTCTGCTATTTTTTACTTCAGTTCTTCTATGGAACCACCTTCTGCATAACTGGCTACTGCAATTTTTCAATTCTGTATATCCGCCCAATGCTTTAGTGCACCAATCTCTTTAAACTTCTCTTTATTCTTATCAATCAAAGGTCGCTTTACATCCAGTCGTTTTGGAAAAGCAGCTCTCTTTCTTACAGTGAAATAATCTTGTGCTTATACACGTTTTTCAATCCTTTCCTTGATTGACTCCTTTGTATATCCCTCTCCAAAATTCTTTACACGAACACGGATAAAACGATTCTGCCCCGAAGTAGAAAATGATATGATTATGACAATGATTCTAGTCTATATACGCTACAATGATATAACTGCTAGATGACACTACGAGACGAGCCCCTTTTGAATATACAAATATGTTAAAGAAGATTCATACTTTTCTTGAAAGAGTTGCCGATTTAAAAGATATATAATAGAAAAATATAATAATGTAGCTCTTCACGTAAAAAAGCTTTCAGAGAAACTCCCGAACCCCCTCGCTAAGCGCACCTCGCAAATGCTTCGCATTTCCTCGGTCGCGGGCATTCGCCAAATGCCCGCGAAGACGCAAAAAGAGTCACTTTCATGCAAGCATGAAGTGACTCTTTATTACGTCTTTTATGCGCTTAGCTCAAAGCTTTCGCGTAGGTTACTCAATAATCGTAGCAACCCTTCCTGAACCTACCGTTCTACCGCCCTCACGGATCGCGAACGTAAGACCCTGCTCCATAGCTACCGGATGGATCAGATCGATCGTCATCTCGATGTTATCGCCAGGCATGCACATCTCTGTACCTGCAGGAAGCTCGCAGACACCGGTAACGTCAGTTGTTCTGAAATAGAACTGCGGACGATAGTTATTGAAGAACGGTGTATGACGGCCACCCTCGTCCTTTGTCAGAACGTATACCTGAGCGGTAAATTTGTGATGGCAGGTTACGGTACCCGGATGAGCAAGTACCTGTCCTCTTTCAATATCAGTTCTGTTGATACCACGAAGCAGAGCACCGATGTTATCACCAGCCTCAGCAAGATCAAGCATCTTACGGAACATCTCGATACCGGTTACAACGGTCTTCTTGGTGTCTTCCTTGATACCGATGATCTCAACTTCCTCGTTCAGCTTCAGCGTACCACGCTCTACTCTACCGGTTGCAACGGTACCACGACCAGTGATCGTGAATACGTCCTCGACAGGCATCAAGAACGGCTTGTCATTGTCACGCTTCGGATCCGGAATATACTCGTCGATCGTGCCCATGAGCTCCATAACCTTGTCGCCCCACTCACCCTTAGGATCCTCAAGAGCCTTTAATGCAGAACCCTTGATGATCGGGCAATCTGTGAAGCCATACTCCTCAAGCTGCTCGGTTACTTCCATCTCTACGAGCTCGATCAGCTCCTCGTCGTCTACCATATCGCACTTGTTTAAGAAAACAACGATATAAGGTACACCTACCTGACGGGAAAGAAGGATGTGCTCCTTGGTCTGTGCCATAACACCGTCGGTCGCAGCAACAACAAGGATTGCGCCGTCCATCTGAGCTGCTCCGGTGATCATGTTCTTAACGTAGTCAGCATGTCCCGGGCAGTCAACGTGTGCGTAATGTCTCTTCTCTGTCTCATACTCAACGTGTGCGGTGGAAATCGTGATACCACGCTCTCTCTCTTCGGGAGCCTTATCGATATTCTCGAAATCCGTTGCCACGTTACCAGCTACTCTCTCAGAGAGTACTTTGGTAATTGCCGCTGTAAGAGTGGTTTTACCATGGTCTACGTGACCGATGGTACCAATATTACAATGGGGTTTCGTTCTTTCAAATTTAGCTTTAGCCATTTCTAAAGTCCTCCTTAAAAAATTGGTTGTTCACGTTTCTTGGTTGTTTTACTCACTATCTATGATTATATTAAATAACCTTTAGATTTTCAAGCATTATTTTGCCTTATCTGCTAAGACCTTCTCCTGCACATTCTTCGGTACCTGCTCATATTTCTCAAAGAACATGGAGTAGTTACCGCGTCCCTGTGTCTTGGAGCGAAGATCCGTGGAATATCCGAACATTTCCGCAAGCGGCACATAGGCTCTAACGATCTTGCCGCCGCCGAGGTCGTCCATTCCCTCGATACGTCCGCGCCGTGAGTTAATATCGCCGATGACATCGCCCATATACTCCTCCGGCATCGTAACCTCGACCTTCATGATCGGCTCAAGCAGTACAGGATTTGCTTTTTTCATTGCTTCCTTGAACGCCATGGAACCTGCGATGTGGAACGCCATTTCGGACGAATCGACCTCATGGTAGGTACCGTCATACACATTCGCGGAAACACCCAGTACCGGGAATCCTCCGAGCACACCTGCCTGCGCTGCTTCCTCAATACCTTCTCCGATCGCGGGAATGTATTCCTTCGGAATCGCGCCTCCGACTACGGTAGACACAAACTTGTATGTCTCCTCGCCGTTCGGATCCATCGGCTCGAATTTAACCTTACAATGTCCGTACTGACCACGTCCACCGGACTGCTTTGCATACTTGTATTCCTGATCGACAGGCTTTGTGAACGTCTCCTTGTAAGCAACCTGCGGAGCGCCGACATTTGCTTCTACCTTGAACTCGCGAAGCAGACGGTCTACGATGATCTCAAGGTGAAGCTCACCCATACCTGCGATGATCGTCTGTCCGGTCTCGGAATCCGTATGTGCACGGAATGTCGGGTCTTCTTCGGCAAGCTTTGCAAGCGCCTCGCCCATCTTACCCTGTGCATCCTTGGTCTTCGGCTCGATCGCGAGCTCGATAACCGGCTCAGGGAATTCCATGGACTCAAGGATAACCGGATGCTGCTCATCGCAGATCGTATCGCCGGTCGTCGTAAACTTAAAGCCTACTGCAGCGGCAATATCACCGGAATAAACCTTATCCAATTCCTGTCTCTTGTTTGCGTGCATCTGCAAAATACGTCCGACACGCTCTTTTTTATCTTTCGTTGCATTCAAGACATAAGAGCCCGCGTTCAGCGTACCGGAATAAACACGGAAGAACGCCAACTTTCCGACGAACGGATCCGCCATGATCTTAAATGCGAGTGCGGAGAACGGCTCCTCATCGGATGAGTGTCTCTCAACCTCGTTGCCCTCCAGATCGACTCCCTTAATATCCGGAATATCCGTAGGCGCAGGCATGAACTCCAAAATCGCATCCAAAAGCTTCTGAACGCCCTTGTTGCGGTATGCAGAACCGCAGCACACCGGGATCGCCGTACACTCACAGGTTCCTTTTCTCAAAGCAGCCTTTAATGCAGCGACATCCGGCTCATTGCCCTCTAAATACTCCATCATTAAATCGTCATCTAATTCACAGATCTTCTCAACGAGCTCTGTGTGATATAATTCAGCATCATCCTTCATGTCGTCGGGAATATCAACGATGGAAATGTTGTCACCCTTCTCGTCATTGTAGATATATGCCTTCATCTCGAATAAGTCGATGATTCCCTTGAATTCATCTTCTTTTCCGATCGGGAGCTGCAAGATGACCGGGTTTTTGCCAAGTCTTGTCTTGATCTGCTCCACAGCGCCATAGAAATTCGCGCCTAAAATGTCCATCTTATTGATGAACGCCATTCTCGGTACATTGTAGGTATCGGCCTGACGCCATACATTCTCTGACTGAGGCTCAACGCCTCCCTTTGCGCAGAAGACACCGACAGCGCCGTCCAACACGCGGAGCGAACGCTCAACCTCAACCGTGAAGTCAACGTGTCCCGGCGTATCAATGATATTGATACGATGCTCCAGCGCGCCCTCCTTCGGCTTGCAGTTCTCCTCCAGTGTCCAATGGCATGTCGTCGCGGCTGATGTAATGGTAATACCTCTCTCCTGCTCCTGCTCCATCCAGTCCATTGTCGCAGTGCCTTCGTGAGTATCACCAATCTTATAGTTGACGCCCGTGTAGTATAAGATACGCTCTGTCAGCGTCGTCTTACCTGCATCAATGTGCGCCATAATACCGATATTTCTGGTCCTCTCAAGTGGATATTCTCTTCCAGCCACAGGTTTTTCCTCCTAGAATCGATAGTGGGCAAAAGCCTTGTTTGCCTCCGCCATCTTGTGCATGTCTTCTTTTCTCTTTACGGCTGCTCCCGTATTGTTTGCAGCGTCAAGAATCTCGTTTGCCAGTCTCTCCTCCATGGTCTTCTCGCCTCTCTTGCGTGAAAACATGGTCAGCCAACGCAGTGCCAAAGCCTGACGTCTTTCCGGTCTTACCTCGATCGGTACCTGATAAGTCGCGCCGCCGATACGTCTTGCTTTTACTTCAAGCATGGGCATAATGTTATTCATTGCCTCCTCGAATACGTCAAGCGCCGGCTTGCCGGATTTCTCCTCAACCCTGCTGAATGCGCCGTATACGATCTTCTGGGCAACGCCCTTTTTGCCGTCAAGCATGATGTTGTTGATCAGCTTCGTAACCACCTTGTTGTTGTATAAAGGATCGGCTAATACGTCTCTTTTTTGAATATGTCCTTTACGTGGCACGTTTCTTCCCTCCTTATTATCATGAATAATTCATCGGTACTCACAAGTCCAAAATGCCGCGTTTATAAACGCCTGCACCCTAATGTGTTCGTGCGGTGTTTCTGTATCTTCGCATAGAAAGCATAAAACGAATCGCTTGTTCGCCGAATGATTCCATTCGCGGTGATCGCTCACTCCAGAATCCCAACACTAATTAGTCTGTAAACTGCGGTACTAATGGCTCCTATTTTCCTGCCTTCGGTCTCTTAGCGCCGTATTTGGAACGAGCCTGCTTTCTGTTTGCAACACCTGCGGTATCCAGCGTACCTCTGATGATGTGGTATCTGGTACCAGGCAAGTCCTTAACACGACCGCCGCGGATCAGAACAACGGAGTGTTCCTGCAGATTGTGACCTTCGCCCGGAATGTAGGATGTTACCTCGATACCGTTGGAAAGACGTACTCTGGCGATCTTTCTAAGAGCGGAGTTAGGTTTCTTAGGCGTAGCAGTCTTGACTGCGGTGCAGACACCACGCTTCTGCGGAGAAGCCGTATTGATGGATTTCTTTCTCAAAGAGTTGTAACCCTTTAACAAAGCAGGCGCTGTCGCCTTCTTCTCAGATGTCTGACGTCCTTTTCTTACTAACTGGTTAAATGTTGGCATTCTGTTTCACCTCCTATGATATAAATTTTTTTCTGCATGCAAAAAGAAATGCATCCTTACGCACGCTAGATTATTATACTTGCCATATTTTTCATTGTCAATACACACTTTGCGCTTTTATACAAAATCTTTTATTTTGGTAAAAAAAGACATTTTCCATTTTTTTGTCTAATTTTGCTGTTCTACTTCTCTTTTTTCCTTATTTATTATATAATTTGTTTACAATGAAAAAGGGACTTTGTTTTTTTTATGTATGGATCTTCATATTGCTGACAGCCTGCGGTTCACCAAACGACGGCGGCTCTCCGTCCGTATATGCGGACGAGGTGAGTTATTTCGATCCCACGACAGATCCTTCCGTCGTAAAGGGGACGCGGGATAATTCGATCCGCTGCCTGACGCCCGCCGCGCCGGGTACGGTTGTTTTTTCGAGTGAGAATGCCGTCATCGACGCCTCGAACGCCTCACAGGGGTATATCGGCGCGTCCTATCTCGGCGACTGCCCGAAGGTGAAACTACAGATCACGGGACCGGACGCCGTGACCTATTCCTTCGATATGCATGGCGGACAGGAATATTTCCCGTTATCCGCAGGCAGCGGAACATACACGGTCGGCGTTTACGAAAACATATCCGCCAACCAATACTCGGTCAATATGGTCGAGGACATCGACGTTGCCATCTCGGATGAATTCGGAGCGTTTCTCTATCCGAACCAATACTGCATGTTTGACGCGTCATCGACCACGGTAAAAAAAGCGGCAGACCTTGCTTTTTTCGCCGACACCGACTTAGACGTCATCACCAATATTTACAATTACGTGATCAAGACCATTTCCTATGATCATGACATGGCGGAAAATATCCAGAGCGGCTATGTCTGCGATGTGGATGCGGCGCTTGAACGAGGCTCTGGTATCTGTCTGGATTACGCGGCGGTCATGACCTGCATGCTGCGCAGCCAGGGCATCCCGACCCGGCTTGAGGTCGGCTATGCCGGCAGTGCCTATCACGCATGGATCAGCACCTACGCTGATGAAAAGGGCTGGATCAACGGCATCATCGAGTTTGACGGTACCAACTGGTCCTTAATGGACCCGACTTTTTCCGCCAACACGGAACGCGAAGAACTGAAACGCTTTATCGGCGACGGCAGTAATTATCTGTTAAAATATACGTACTGACAGTCTTATCGCAAAAAAATAACAAAGGGGAACGGCAAATGAGTGTACAAAAAAAATTATCCAACACGGAGATTTCCTCCTTCTGCGACCAGACCGCGCTCATCCTAAGCGCAGGCATTACGCCGGTCGAGGGCATGCGCATCCTTCTTTCCGACACAAAGGACGCGCAGGGACGCAAGATCATTTCCGATATTTTGGAGGTGTGCGAGCATGGTGAAGCATTCAGCAAGGCGCTTGCAAAAACAGGTGTTTTTCCCGATTATGCGGTCAATATGGTCGCTGTCGGCGAGGAATCCGGCAAGACGGACGAGGTGATGCGCGCGCTCTCCGATTATTACGCAAGAGAGGAAATGGTGGCGGACAACCTGAAAAGCGCCGTCCGTTACCCTCTGATCATGATCGGCATGATGCTCATCGTCATTTTGGTATTGATCACAAAGGTGCTTCCGATCTTCAATCAGGTATTTATTCAGCTCGGAAGCGAGATCACCGGTTTTTCCCGTTCGCTTTTACAGCTTGGCAGTCATATTCGGAATTATTCCATTGTGTTTATCGCAATACTTGTCGTTTTGGTGCTGATCGTCCTATTCGCCGCCAAAACGCGCCGCGGCAGGAAGCTGACGCGGCGGCTTTTGGCAAAGTTCCCGCTGACGCGCTCCTTTTTTGACAATGTTGCCGCGGGACGTTTTGCCAACGGAATGGCGCTGACGCTCTCGAGCGGTCTCGATACCTATCAGAGTCTTGACATGGTCGCACAGCTTGTCGATCATCAGGGCATGGCAGGGAGGATTGCGAACTGCAAGTCCTTTATCGAGGGCGGCGACAATTTCTCAGAAGCCGTAGCAAAGGCGGGAATCTTCTCGAATCTGCACGCAAAGATGATCGCGGTCGGCTTCCGCACCGGAAATGTGGATGTTGTCATGAGCAAGATCGCCGAGAAATATGAGAAAGAGACGAATGACCGGATCTACGCCATCATCGCGGTCTTGGAGCCGACGCTTGTGATCATTCTTTCCCTCATCGTCGGATTGATCCTGCTCTCCGTGATCCTGCCTCTGATGGGAATCATGACGAGCATTGGTTAGAAAAGAACGCTTCGCGTTCTTTCGGCGTTGAGTAATTTGTTCCGGTTTGTAAAAGGAGTCACGCTATGAATCGTTTTCGAAGGGGAAGGCGTTCTTTCCCGATTTTAGGCAAATTTCATCTATCGTTTCTCGCCTTTGTGTTGCTGCTTTTTCTTGCCCTCTCCGGTTTGCAGGAAATCTCGGACAAGACGAGCGACAGCCAGCGCGAGAGCCTGGAGCGTGCGATCGAGCGCAGCATTGCCCATTGCTATGCACTGGAAGGCACCTACCCGCCGAGCCTTGACTATATCAAAGCGCATTATGGCCTGACCTACGATGAAGACCGTTTTTTCGTTGATTATCAGCCCATCGGCTCTAACATGCTGCCGGACGTTACGATCATTGAACGCTAAAAAAGGAGTATCTGTCATGGAGTTCAAAAACGAAAACAAGCATATGGTGGACGTTCTTTTTGTCCTCTCCCTGTTCTGCGTATTCGCGTTCTCCGCACTGATGCTTGTCATCATCGGCGCTGACGTATACAAAAAAACCGCGGAGCATATGGACACAAACTACGCTTCCCGCATCTCCTACGCCTATCTTTCCGAAAAGATCAGACAGAACGACCGCGCGGATGCGCTGTCCGTCGGAAGCTACGGGGACGGGGATGCGCTTATCATCAGCGAGGAGATCAACGGTAAGGTATACTATACCTACCTATATCAATATGACGGCAAGCTTCGGGAGCTTTTCACGGGCACGCCCGATACGTTGCGTCCGGAGGCGGGACAAGCCATTATGGACTGCTCCGCGTTTTCCGTTTCCGCCGTCAGCGACAAGCTTTACTTTGTTTCACTGACCGGCTCCGACGGGGAGGAGACAACGCTTTATGTCTCTACCCGATGCACGAGTCCGGCCGAGTGATCGCATATTTTGAAACGTATATGAAAACGTACCTGATTACATAACCTGATAAAAGGGGATACCGCCGATGTTAAAGAAAACCTCCTCCCGCTCCGGTCTGTTTTTACTGGAGCTCATCATCTCCATCCTGTTTTTTTCAATGGCGAGCGCCGTCTGCATCCGCCTGTTCGTACAGGCGCATCTCATGGATCGCGATAACCGCAATCTCACGCAGTCCGTCAAGCTGTGCGAAAATTTTGCCGAAGCGTATACTGCCTCCGGCGGGGATATCAATACGCTGACTGACATTTATCCGTATCTTCAGCGCGATGTCCGTTCCGGTTCCATCCAGATCTGTCTTTTTCGCGATGTGGCATCCTTTTACCGGCTTGAAGAATCCACTGTCAGCCGCATCATCCCTTTGCACTCTTCCTCCTCAAGCGAATCGGAACCGGTAGTCGTCGATACAGAAGACCTTCCGTACCCGGGATACGCCATAGAGTCCGCGCTGACATACACCGTACAGGACATGCTGATGTTCCTTGACAAGGACTGGCAGCCCACCCTGATCCCACAGTCCGGCGGCTATGTTTTATGCGCGATCTTCTTTGAAGAGCCGCGGTCTGCCGGCACATTGAGAGACGCCGCATTCGGGGTATGGGAATATGATACGATGCGGGAAATCGAAGTGGGGGAACTTGAGTCGCTCACCGGAATCGTGAATGATGACTATTTTTATCAATTTTCCAAGCTTTCCGAGGAGGATGCCATCTACTTATTAGATGTCACGGTCTATGTCCCTGAAACAGGAGGTGCTGACGAATGAAACAAAAACGTTACGGTGTCAATGTCGGTTCTTCCTCCCTGCTCATTATTTTTGTTGTCGTCTGCCTTGTGTCCTTTGCGGCGCTCTCCATTGTCAGCGCCAATTCTGACTACAAGCTGACAAAGCGGATGGCGGAGCGGGAAACGAATTACTATAACGCCTGCAATGACGCTTATCGGGCGCTTGCGTCTATTGACCGCACGCTGTTATCCCTTTATGAAAGCAGCGACAGTGAGGATGATTTTTACGCGCAGGCGGGCTACACCAAATCCTTTACTTATCCGGTATCCGATATTCAGTCGCTCCGCGTCGTTCTCCAGATCCACTATCCCCGAAATGACGCAGATCCCCGCTATACCATTACGGAATGGCAGATTGTTACGATCGGAACACTCGATTATGACCAAAGCCTTCCGGTCATTCAGTAAAAAGAAGTGCAGGAAGCATGACTCCCTGCACTTCTTTTTTTATGCCCTTATCATAGGCATCCTGCTTTTTCTTGCTCTGCGCTGTCCGCAGCGTCCTATACAAAATCGTCCGCTGCTTCTAACGTGTAATCATCGTCCACAGACAATTCCTCATCCGCAAAATCATCATCCACGGACAATTCCTCATCATCCATTAATTCCTCGTCTTCTTCGAGAAGCTCCTCATCTGCGAAATCCTCATCCGGCTCCTCAGCGTCAAATGCAGCAGTCTGCTCCTCATTGCTGTCCGCGAAGGAAACTTCCTGTTCCATCAGCCTTTGGTTATAAGCAAATTTCGCATCCGTGGAAAGTCTCACGTCACGATAGCGTTTCATACCGGTTCCGGCAGGAATCAGCTTACCGATAATGACGTTCTCCTTTAATCCGATCAGCGGATCGACCTTACCCTTGATCGCAGCTTCCGTCAACACCTTTGTCGTCTCCTGGAAGGATGCCGCTGACAGGAAGGAGTTCGTTGCAAGCGCCGCCTTCGTAATACCGAGAATGACCTGTTTGCCCTCGGACGGCTCTTTTCCTTCCGCTACATACTTCGCGTTCATATCCTCGTACTCAAGCACATCGACAAGCGTTCCCGGAAGGAAATCCGTATCGCCGTTATTCTCAATGCGGATCTTCTTTAACATCTGACGGACAATGACCTCGATATGCTTATCCGCGATATCAACACCCTGTAAACGGTACACACGCTGTACCTCACGCAGCAGGTAATCCTGCACGGCGCGCACACCCTTGATCTTTAACAGATCATGCGGATTGACAGAGCCTTCTGTCAGCTCGTCGCCCGCCTCGATCGTTGCGCCATCCATGATCTTGATGCGGGAACCGTACGGGATCAGGTAAGTCTTTGACTCGCCAAGCTCCTTATTTTCGATCGTGATCTCACGTTTTTTCTTTGTATCCTTTACCGTCGCAACACCGGCGATCTCGGAGATCACCGCAAGTCCCTTCGGCTTTCTTGCCTCAAAAAGCTCCTCGACACGGGGAAGACCCTGTGTAATATCGCCGCCGGCAACACCGCCCGTATGGAACGTTCTCATCGTCAGCTGCGTACCCGGCTCACCGATGGACTGTGCCGCAATGATGCCGACTGTCTCGCCGACCTGCACCGCCTCGCCCGTCGCCATGTTCGCACCGTAGCACTTCGCGCAAATACCGGTATGGGAACGGCATGTTAAGATCGTACGGATCTTCACTTTTTCGACCGGCTCGCCATTTGCATCGACACCGACACTGAGGATCTTGGAAGCACGGCTCGGCGTGATCATGTGATTTTTCTTCACAAGGACGTTGCCGTCTTTATCGCAGATGTCTTCACAGCTGTATCTGCCTGTGATACGGTCTTTTAAGCCCTCGATCACTTCTTTTCCGTCCATAAATGCCTTGACGGTCATGCCCGGAATCTCATCCAAGCCTTCACAGCAGTCCGTCTCACGGATGATCAGCTCCTGACATACATCCACCATTCGTCTCGTCAGATAACCGGAATCGGCCGTACGCAGCGCCGTATCGGAAAGACCCTTTCTTGCGCCGTGTGCAGACATAAAGTACTCCAGCACGTCAAGACCTTCACGGAAGTTGGACTTGATCGGCAGCTCGATCGTTTTACCCGTCGTATCCGCCATCAATCCACGCATACCGGCAAGCTGCTTGATCTGCTGATTGGAACCACGCGCGCCGGAATCCGCCATCATGAAAATGTTATTATACTGGTCGAGACCTTTCAGCAGAACGTCCGTCAGTTCCTTATCGGTTTCCGTCCACGTCTCAACGACCGCCTTATAACGTTCCTCGTCGGTGATCAGTCCGCGCTTATAGTTTCTCGTGATCTTATCCACCATCTCCTGCGCCGCCGCAAGCATTTCCGGCTTCTTCGCAGGCACGGTCATATCGGAGATGGAAACCGTCATCGCCGCTTTTGTCGAATATTTATAACCGGTCGCCTTGATATCATCCAGTACCTCCGCGGTCTTGAATGTACCGTGGGTATTGATGACTCTCTCCAAAATCTGCTTTAACTGCTTTTTCGCTACGAGGAAATCTACCTCGGGCTTTAAGAAATTCGCCGGATCGCTTCTGTCAACATAGCCCAGATCCTGCGGAAGGATCTCATTAAAGATCAGACGTCCGAGCGTGGACTCCACAATTCCCGTAACCGTCTCGCCCGCGTCATTTACCTTGCTGACTCTGACCTTAATACGAGAATGCAGCGTAATATAGCGGTTCTCGTAAGCCATGATCGCCTCGCTTAAATTGCGGAAGAATTTTCCTTCTCCCATCGCGCCCGGGCGTTCCTGGGTCAAATAATAAATACCCAATACCATATCCTGAGAAGGAACGGCAACGGGGCCGCCATCCGACGGCTTTAAGAGGTTATTCGGGGACAACAGCAGGAACCGGCACTCCGCCTGCGCTTCCTGTGACAGCGGAAGATGCACCGCCATCTGGTCTCCGTCAAAGTCCGCATTGAACGCCGTACATACGAGCGGATGCAGCTTGATCGCCTTACCTTCTACCAAAATCGGCTCAAATGCCTGTATTCCCAATCTGTGCAGGGTAGGCGCACGGTTCAGCATCACCGGATGCTCCGTGATGACCTCCTCGAGCACATCCCACACCTGATTATCCCAGCGCTCCACGAGCTTTTTGGCATTCTTGATATTCTGGGAGATGCCGCGTGCGACAAGCTCCTTCATCACGAACGGCTTGAACAGCTCGATCGCCATTTCCTTGGGCAGTCCGCACTGATAGATCTTCAGTTCGGGTCCTACCACGATAACGGAACGTCCCGAATAATCGACACGCTTACCTAACAGGTTCTGACGGAAACGTCCCGACTTACCCTTTAACATATCGGACAGTGATTTTAACGCCCTGTTGCCCGGTCCGGTCACGGGACGTCCGCGCCTGCCGTTATCGATCAGGGCATCCACTGCCTCCTGAAGCATTCTCTTTTCATTGCGCACGATAATATCCGGCGCACCCAGATCCAACAGACGCTTTAAGCGGTTGTTTCTGTTGATGATCCTGCGGTATAAGTCATTTAGGTCGCTCGTTGCAAACCGTCCGCCGTCCAGCTGTACCATCGGACGCAGATCGGGCGGGATGACGGGAATCGCATCCATGATCATCCACTCCGGCTTGTTCTCGGACTCGCGGAACGCCTCAACGACCTCAAGACGCTTGATGATACGCGCGCGCTTCTGACCGCTCGACTCACGCAGACCCGCTTTTAATTCCTCGGCCTCTTTCTCAAGGTCGATCGCCTGCAATAATTCCTTGATCGCCTCAGCGCCCATTCCGACACGGAATTTTCTGTCGCCGAAGTTTTCCCTTGCGTCCTGATATTCTTTTTCGGACAGAATCTGCTTATACTCTAAGTTAGACTGTCCCGGATCTAAGACAATATAGGATGCAAAATAAAGAACCTTCTCCAGCACACGGGGGGACAGATCCAAAATGAGTCCCATCCGGCTGGGGATTCCCTTAAAATACCAAATATGGGATACGGGCGCGGCAAGCTCGATATGCCCCATGCGCTCTCTGCGGACGCTCGACTTTGTTACCTCGACGCCGCATCGGTCGCAGACAACGCCCTTATAACGGATCTTCTTATATTTACCGCAATGGCACTCCCAGTCCTTGTTCGGTCCAAAAATACGCTCACAGAACAGACCGTCTTTTTCGGGCTTTAAGGTTCTGTAATTAATGGTCTCCGGCTTTGTAACCTCGCCCCTCGACCACTCTCTGATTTTTTCGGGTGAAGCCAGCCCGATCTTGATGGCATCAAAGGTCATCGGCTGATATCCTTCATTTCTTGTCTCTGACATTATGGCACTCCTTCCATCTTTTCATCAAAAACAGCGTTTTATTCTTCGTCAGAACCTTCAAAAACGGTTTCGAACTCCGCTTCCGCCTCCATGTCTTCCTCAAAATCATCCGCTTCGTCTTCCGCGCTTACAAATTCACCGCTTTCCGCATCGATCTCCTGCTTTTGGAAGCCCATGGAACCAAGCGATTCATCTTCATAGCGGTTAAACCTGCGGGAATCTCCCTCGAGTACGTCTCTGAAATCTGTCTCGCCGTAGTCGATGGATTCCATGATCTTTACTTCNGNCTGNATCNTCNCGAAGCACNNTGACNTCNANNCCNAGNGACTGCANTTCNTTCANNANNACCTTAAANGANTCCGGAATACCCGGCTCCGGAATGTTATCACCCTTAATGATCGCCTCATAGGTCTTGACACGTCCGACCACATCATCGGATTTCACCGTCAAAATCTCCTGCAGCGTGTAGGATGCGCCGTATGCCTCAAGCGCCCATACCTCCATCTCTCCGAAACGCTGTCCGCCGAACTGCGCNTTACCGCCGAGCGGCTGCTGCGTTACTAAGGAGTACGGTCCGGTTGAACGCGCGTGAATCTTATCGTCAACCAAATGGTGGAGCTTTAAGTAATGCATGTGTCCGATCGTAACGGGNCCGTCGAAATATTCTCCCGTTCTTCCGTCACGCAGCCTTACCTTACCGTCTCTCGAGATCGGCACGCCCTTCCAAAGCTCTCTGTGATCTCTGTTCTCGGACAAATACTGCAATACTTCGGGCAGCAGTTCTTCCTTATGCTTCTTCTCGAACTCCTCCCAGCTCAAATTGACGTAATCATTCGCCAGATCGAGCGTATCCATGATATCGTCCTCTTTTGCGCCGTCAAATACGGGCGTCGCAATGTTAAAGCCAAGCGCCTTTGCCGCAAGCGACAAATGAATCTCCAATACCTGTCCGATATTCATACGCGAAGGCACGCCCAACGGATTTAACACGATGTCAAGCGGACGTCCGTTCGGCAGATACGGCATATCCTCAACCGGAAGCACACGGGAAACGACACCCTTGTTACCGTGACGTCCCGCCATCTTNTCGCCGACGGAAATCTTTCTTTTCTGTGCGATATAAATGCGGACTGCCTGATTCACGCCCGGAGAAAGCTCGTCGCCGTTCTCCCTCGTAAATACCTTTGCATCCACAACAATTCCGTATTCGCCGTGAGGCACCTTTAAGGAGGTATCCCTGACCTCTCTTGCCTTCTCACCGAAGATCGCGCGCAGCAGTCTCTCCTCTGCGGTCAGCTCCGTCTCGCCCTTCGGCGTTACCTTGCCGACCAGAATGTCGCCTGCGCGAACCTCCGCACCGACACGGATAATGCCGCGGTCATCCAGATCCTTTAANGCGTCGTCGCCGACACCCGGCACGTCGCGGGTGATCTCCTCCGGTCCTAATTTCGTATCGCGCGCCTCCGCCTCATATTCCTCGATATGGACGGAAGTATAGACATCATCCTGCACGAGCCGCTCGCTGAGCAGCACGGCGTCCTCATAATTGTAGCCTTCCCACGTCATAAAGCCAATGAGCGGGTTCTTGCCGAGTGCAAGCTCGCCATCCGCCGTGGAGGGACCGTCCGCAATGACTTCTCCCGCCGTAACGCGGTCGCCCTTAACGACGATCGGCTTCTGGTTATAACAGTTGCTCTGATTACTTCTTACAAACTTGGTCAGATGGAATTCTTCTTTTTCCCCGTCGTCATAGGTCACGCGGATGATCCGGGACGATACATAATCCACAACGCCGTCCTTGCGCGCCACAACGCAGACGCCGGAATCGACTGCCGCCTTCGGCTCCATACCCGTGCCGACGACCGGCGCTTCCGTCATCAGNAGCGGCACTGCCTGTCTCTGCATGTTCGAGCCCATCAGCGCGCGGTTCGCGTCATCGTTCTGTAAAAAAGGAATGAGCGCGGTCGCAACGGAAAAGATCATTCGCGGCGACACGTCCATGTAATCAAACATGGTCTTGCTGTATTCCTGNGTTTCATCCATATAACGGCCGGAAACCATGTTACGGAGGAAATGTCCCTCCGCATCCAACGGCTCGGATGCCTGCGCAACGTGGTAATTATCCTCCTCNTCCGCCGTCATATAGATCACATCGTCCGTGACACGCGGATTTT
Source organism: Lachnospiraceae bacterium (assembly GCA_014804425.1). Classification (GTDB taxonomy): domain Bacteria; phylum Bacillota; class Clostridia; order Lachnospirales; family Lachnospiraceae; genus DLAJ01. Next base: position 151,234 of record JAAUZV010000012.1, on the reverse strand, counting down.
CAGGGTCGGATTTATCAATCTTACGGTACGGCGCTTCCACAAAGCCGTACTCATTGATCCTCGCATAGGAAGCCAGNGAGTTGATCAGACCGATGTTCGGACCTTCAGGCGTCTCGATCGGGCACATTCTTCCGTAGTGGGAATAGTGAACGTCGCGCACCTCAAATCCCGCACGGTCACGCGAGAGACCGCCCGGTCCCAACGCGGAGAGACGTCTCTTGTGCGTCAGCTCTCCGAGCGGGTTATTCTGATCCATGAACTGGGAAAGCTGGGAAGAACCGAAAAACTCCTTCACGGCAGCCTGCACAGGCTTAATGTTGATCAGACTCTGCGGCGAAATATCATCGGTATCATGCGTCGTCATTCTTTCGCGCACAACTCTCTCCAAACGGGAAAGACCGATGCGGTACTGGTTCTGCAGCAGCTCGCCGACCGCACGGATACGACGGTTGCCCAAATGGTCAATATCATCCTTGGAACCGATACCAAACTCCAAATGCATATTATAATTGATGGACGCGATGATGTCCTCCTTGGTGATATGCTTCGGAATGAGCTCATGCACATTTTTTCTGATCGCCTCAAAAAGCTCCTCCGGCTTCTCACCGTACTCGTCCAAAAGCTGCCTTAACACAGGGTAATATACCTTTTCACGGATGCCGAGCTCTGCCGGCTTACAATCCACAAAATGCGTCAGATCGACCATCATGTTAGAAAGAATCTTCTCGTTTCTCTCCTCGGTCTGAATCCATACGGCAGGAACAGCCGCATTCTGGATGTCGTCCGCTAATTCTGCCGTCACCTTCGTTCCTTTTTCCGCGATCACTTCACCCGTTGTCGGATCCACAACGTCCTCCGCAAGGATCTGATGGCGGATCCGGTTGCGGAACGCCAGCTTTTTATTGAATTTATATCTTCCTACCTTTGCAAGGTCATATCGTCTCGGATCAAAAAACATCGCATGAATGAGACTCTCCGCGCTGTCCACGCTGAGCGGCTCGCCCGGACGGATCTTTTTATATAACTCTAACAGACCCTCCTGATAGTTTTCAGCAGTGTCCTTTGTAAAGCTTGCCTCAATTTTCGGCTCGTCGCCGAACAGCTCGCGGATCTCCTCGTTCGTACCGATGCCGAGCGCACGCAGAAGCACCGTGATCGGCACCTTACGCGTACGATCTACACGCACATAAAACACATCATTGGAATCCGTCTCATACTCGAGCCATGCGCCGCGGTTCGGAATGACCTGACAGGAAAAGAGCTGCTTACCGATCTTGTCATGCTCTACGGAATAATAAATGCCGGGGGAACGTACAAGCTGGCTGACGATAACACGCTCTGCTCCGTTGATGATAAACGTGCCTGTCTCCGTCATCAAAGGAAGATCGCCCATGAAAATCTCATGCTCGCTGATTTCCTCTTTCTCTTTATTGTAAAGACGCACTTTCACCTTGAGAGGCGCCGCATAATTGGCATCGCGCTCCTTACATTTCTCAATAGAATACTTTACGTCGTCCTCGCAGAGTTCAAAGTCTACAAACTCCAGGCTCAGATGCCCGCTGTAGTCTTCGATCGGAGAAATGTCGTCAAATGCCTCTTTTAAGCCTTCCTCCAAAAACCATTTGTAGGAATCCTTCTGAACCTCGATCAGGTTCGGCATTTCCAATACCTCTTTTTGCCTTTGATAACTCATACGCATGCCCCTGCCGGAGGCAATCGGACGTATTCTGTTCTTTTCCATTGACAATTCACCCCGTTCTTCCATAAAAATCTTCATTCTTGCCACAGCCCGCCAATTTGTGCCAATAGGCACAAATTCGCCGAATGAAAAATCTTCGATTTTTCATTTTATCGCCTATCACACCACAATAGCGCATCATCCAGTTTAACACAAGTCAAGTGCCGAGTCAACTAATAATTTTTTATTTTTTTATTAAAAAAGAAATCGCCATGCCCCTTTCACTTTTGTGAAAAGAGCACGGCGTGTTTTCCGCTTTGCTGCTCTGATTACTTTAAGGTAACCTTTGCGCCCTCAGCCTCGAGCTTCGTCTTAATGTCCTCAGCCTCTTCCTTAGAAGCAGCCTCCTTTAACATCTTCGGAGCGGAATCTACCAGATCCTTTGCCTCCTTTAAGCCAAGGCCTGTTGCCTCACGGACAACCTTGATAACCTTAACCTTGTTCGGGCCAACCTCTGTCAGCTCAACATCGAACTCGGTCTTCTCCTCAGCCGCATCCGCTGCTGCGCCTGCACCTGCCGCCGCAACGACAACGCCTGCTGCTGCAGATACGCCGAACTCCTCCTCACAAGCTTTTACCAGATCGTTTAACTCTAATACGGTCAGCTCTTTGATCGCATCAATGAATTCCTGAGTTGTCAACTTTGCCATTTTATTTTCCTCCTTACATTCGTTATCAAATGTTCTTGTTTCTGATACTCAACGTTACTCTGCCGCAGGTGCTTCCGCTTCTGCAGATGCCTCTGCTGCGGGTGCTTCTGTTGCAGGCGCTTCTGCTGCCGATGCTTCCTCTGCAGCCGGTGCCTCGCAGTTTGCCGCTCCGCCCTTCTCCGCGATCTGGTTCAATACGCGTGCAAGATTGGAAATCGGGGACTTCATGCTGCCAAGCAGTCTGGAAAGCAGTTCCTCCCTTGAAGGAATATCTGCAATCTGTCCGATGCCCTTTGCGTCATACAATACGCCGTCAACGATTCCGCCCTTGATCTCAAGCTTAGGCGCTGTCTTGGCAAATTTGCATAAGATTCTTGCCGGAGCAGTTGCGTCATCCTCGGATACCGCCATTGCACTCGGTCCTTCGAGATACTTTGTAAGTTCCTCAAAGTCTGTTCCCTTGAACGCAAAGTTCATCATCGTGTTCTTGTAAACCTTGTAGCTGACGCCCGCTTCACGAAGCTGCTTGCGGAGTCTGGTATCCTCGTCCACAGTCAGGCCGCGGTGGTCTACCAAAACGACTGTCTGCGCACCTTTGAGCTTCTGGGAGATTTCTTCCACTACCGGTTTCTTCAGTTCAACCTTTGCCATGTTCTTACCTCCTTCTAGATTTGTATAGCTTACGCCGAATAGGAGTTTAATGAAAAGCCTCCCTGCAAAAGACAGGGAGGCATTAAGGTTTTCTTCACTCTTTCCCTCGGTAGGCGCTTCGCTTACGCCGCCATGCGGCACCTACTGTCTTCGGCTTTCGGTCTTGCGACCTTTATTAACTTATCACAGGTTTTTTCCTGTGTCAAGCTCAATCGGACAATCTTTCGCAATCCCCAAAAGAAATGCCTTGGCATTTCTTTGAAAGATCGGCGCTTCGCGTCGATCTTTTTTAGAACTGCGCTACGCTGACCTTCACACCCGGTCCCATAGTCGTTGTGAGCGTTACGCTTCTTAAATACTGTCCCTTTAAGCTGCTCGGCTTTGCCTTAACGATCGCGTCCATCAGCGCATCCACATTCTCTTTTAACTGCTCGTCCGTAAAGGAAACCTTTCCTACCGGAACATGGATGATGTTCGCCTTGTCAAGACGGTACTCAATCTTACCTGCCTTAATATCGTTGACTGCCTTTGTCACATCCATGGTAACGGTTCCTGCCTTAGGGTTCGGCATTAAGCCCTTAGGTCCTAAAACCTTACCGAGACGTCCTACAACGCCCATCATGTCGGGAGTTGCGACAACCACATCGAAATCAAGCCATCCGTCATTCTGAATCTTCGGAATCAGCTCGTCGCCGCCTACATAGTCAGCTCCTGCCGCCTCTGCTTCATTGATCTTATCGCCTTTTGCAAAAACAAGCACTTTCACTGTCTTGCCCGTTCCGTTCGGCAGTACGACCGCGCCGCGGATCTGCTGCTCTGCATGACGTCCGTCACATCCTGTTCTGATGTGAACCTCCACTGTCTCGTCAAACTTTGCAGTCGCCGTCTTCTTGACAAGCGCTACCGCATCGCCGGTTTCATAGAACATATTGCGGTCAACCAACTTTGCCGCTTCATTATATTTTTTTCCGTGCTTCATCGCCTCGTGCTCCTTTCCTTATCATTAATCTTCTACTGCAATACCCATGCTGCGAGCGGTTCCTGCGATCATGCTCATCGCTGCTTCAATGCTGCCCGCGTTCAAATCCGGCATTTTCAGCTCGGCGATCTCTTTGATCTTTGCCTTGCTGATCGTCGCAACCTTATTCTTGTTCGGTACTGCGGATGCCGTTTTTAAGTTGCATGCTTTTTTAAGAAGTACTGCAGCAGGCGGAGTCTTCGTGATGAAGCTGAAGCTTCTGTCTGCATATACCGTGATGACGACCGGAATGATCATGTCGCCCTGGTCTGCTGTCTTGGCGTTAAACTGCTTCGTGAACTCAACGATATTCACGCCGTGCTGTCCGAGTGCGGGACCGACCGGCGGAGCAGGCGTTGCCTTTCCAGCAGGAATCTGTAACTTGATGTAACCTTCTACTTTTTTTGCCATGTGGCACCTCCTAATATAATTGCTGTGTGGTCAGGCGGGTTAGGCTCCCTCCCACGTTACCCGTCCGTCATGCGGACGGCGTTGATCGATAGCCGTGGATTGCAAACAATCTGTGATTGTTTACAGCCTTTGGCCGTTATGATAAAAGCGCATGCGCTCTCATAACCCGAATATAAAGAATTTCGCGCAGGCGAAATTCTTTTTTAACTTATAGGAATTTTCTTAGTACCAGAAGAATCGCTTTAGCGATTCTTTTACATGCGTCTCACCTCTGCAAAACTGATCTCCACAGGCGTTTCCCTGCCGAACAGTTCCACATTGATCGTCGCCGTCTGTTTACCGAAGTCCATGCGCTGGACGATGCCGACCGTATCTTTCCATACGCCGGCAACAACGGCAATGGTATCTCCCTCCGCAAAATCGACGGAAATATTCTCCGTCTTGATGCCGAGCGGCTTCATCTCCGCCTCCGTGAGCGGTACCGGCTTGCTTCCCGGTCCGACAAAGCCCGTGACGCCTCTTGTGTTACGCACAACATACCAGGTATCGTCATTCATGATCATATTGATCAGTACATAGCCCGGAAACATTTTCTTTTGAACCGTTTTTTTGCTGCCGTTCTTCATCTCGACAACATCTTCCATCGGAACCCTGACCTCCAGGATTTCTTCCTCCAGATGCCGGTTCTCGATCGCCTTGTCAATATTCGCTTTTACTTTGTTTTCGTATCCGGAATAGGTATGCACTACATACCACTTTGCCTTTGTCTCTGCTTCTGCCATACCGTCAACCTCATTTCTACATCGTCAGGAACTTGATGCCGAACTGGATTACCGTGTCAAGCAACGTGATCAGCACCCCGACAACAACGGAAACCCCGATGACAGCGACGGACTGTTTTACCACGTCGTTCCTGCCCGGCCATGATACTTTCGAGAATTCCGCTTTTACTCCCTTAAAAAAGGAAGGCTTCTTCTCTTTTTCTTTCTTAGAATCTCCCATAGTCTCACTCCTTTAGCAAAATGAGATGCTTATTTGGTTTCCTTGTGCAGAGTATGCTTCTTGCAAAATCTACAATACTTCTTGATCTCCATTCTGTCAGGATGGTTCTTCTTTTCCTTCGTCGTATTGTAGTTGCGCTGCTTACATTCCGTACATGCAAGTGTTATCTTCGTACGCATAGCTCATAACCTCCGTTTCAATCCCGTTTTTTCGGGCATAAAAAAAAGACCGAAATACATGTCGCTTGTTTACTATACCATAGGCGGCAGGATGCGTCAACAAATATTTTCATTTTTTATTGATCTCCAAGCGCTGTTTTCGTCCGTTTTCTTATGTTTGCTACATTTTGTAATGCATTTACTACATTTTGCGATTGCATTTATGCTTCATATGTGGTAGGATATATCTATATAAATAGGATTTTTCAAGTGCCCTGCATCATTTTAGCAGAATTCTTTTTGTTGTCTTAAATAATCGGAAAGGATTGCCGATATATAAGGAAAGACTGCAAAAACAACCTCACGGACGAGGCTATGCTAATTTGTAGACATTCACGGAGGAAAGGAGGGGCGGAAAATGAATATTACCGCGTTAAATACGTTCTATAATCACTATCTGACAACCTATGCGCCGAACGGTATCAACTCGCAGTATGATACACATAAGAAAAGCGAACTTCGCGGCGTTTATAATTCCATTGTCAAATTAAATAAAGAAGCTCCTCTCGCCATTTTGGATACAAGCAGAGCATCTCAGGCCTTTGCCGTCGGCATCAAAGAAAGCGCGAGGGCTTTGCATAATACCATTGCTTCCGTAAGCGGAAGGGATGCGGAGTCACTTCTCGAGAAGAAGACCGCTTTTTCGACGAATGAAGACATTGCGACCGCAACCTTTATCGGTGACGCAAAGGATGTGGACGATGCGCCTGCTTTTTCCATTGAAGTTCGCCGTCTTGCGGCGGAGCAGGTAAATACAGGAAACTATCTGCCGGATGGAGAAATTGCGCTCACGCCGGACACCTATTCGTTCGACGTCGGCATCAACAGTCTCAATTATGAGTTCCAATTCCTGATCAACGAGGGCGATACGAACCGCAGCGTACAGGAACGTCTTGCCAGACTGATCAACAACGCGGAGATCGGCCTAAGCGCTGAAGTATTAGAGGACGATGAGGGCAATTCCGCCTTAAAGCTTTCCTCAAAAGCGACCGGTCTGCCGGACGGCAGAGATGACATTTTCCATGTATCAGACACCAATACGAGTAAGCTTTCGGGCGCGGTCGATTATCTGGGTATCGGCGAGATCACCCGTCCCGCGGCAAATGCAGAATTCCTGATTAACGGAAGCGAGCGCACGGCATCTTCCAACCACTTTACGGTAGAGCAGGTCTATTCCGTCAATCTGACCGGTTTAAGTCCTTCCGAGGGAGATACCGCGGAGATCGGCGTAAAGCCCGATCATGAATCGTTAAAAGAAAATATTACCAAACTCATAGGCGGCTATAATGATTTCATCCGTGCAACCGCAGCTTATCTTGATTCACAGCCCAAAAGCGCACGCCTGATGAATGAGATGGCGGGAATCGCATCCGTCTACGCCAATGACCTTGACACACTCGGCATTTATTCCGAGGAAAACGGGGAGCTTTCCATTGACGACGAGCGTTTATCCTACGCCGTCGAGCATGCGGACAACGAAGAAGTGACCGAGCCGCTGAAGGACTTTACACAGGCGTTGATGCGCAAGAGCAGCGGCGTTTCCTTAAATCCGATGAACTATGTGAACAAGATCATTGTTGCCTATAAGAACCCCGGTCACGGCTATGCGAGTCCGTATGTGACAAGCGCCTACAGCGGGATGATGTTTAACAGCTATTGCTAGAAGAATTCGCCGAAAGCGAATTCTTCCGGGATAATAAAATATTCTACTATAACTCAAAAAGCGTTTCGCATCTGCGAAACGCTTTTTTTACTATAAACAGTTCAGTTGCGCCATTCGCAAAGGCGCCTACTGCGCTTTCCCGCTGCAAAAGAATCTGTCGATGACTGAACTGTTATCCGAACAGATCATACAGCGTATCCACGCCGATCATCTTATCATCCACATAGAAATCGGCGTTCGGCTTTCCCATTCGCAGCTCCGTATAATGAACGCCCCAGTCCGTCATCTGCTGTAAGGTTACGGGGTACCAGTCGATTCCCGTCACATACCCTCTTGCCGTAAACAGGATGATCTCATTTCCCCACTCATAAAGCTGGTTGATGATCCGGATCATGCGCTCATTCGGCTGCGCCTGCGCATAGTCAAGATCCTCTCTCTTCAGCGCGATCACGCCGTCAATATCAAACACAAACCGCTGTCCGCCCGCGCGGATTGTCAGATACTGCGACGCTTTCTCAAACTCCGCCGTCGTATCAATATCGAAATTATCGCTCATCTCATAGCCGGCAATATTCTTTCCCGACATGGAATGCTGCTCGGTGATCACCTTTGCCCGGATGACATCCACATTTCCGTTCTGATACAGAATCTTCGGCAGCATCTGTCTCGCCATATTATACGCCTCGGGAATATCGGTCAGGATTGGCCGGATTCTCCCGTTTTCTCCCATGTACCACATTTTATGCGCAACTTCCGTCGCGGGCGCTAATGTGCGCACGCAGTCAAGCTCCTCGTCCGCAAGCATCATTTCGATCATCGCATCAATGTCCGACACGCGGCGGATCGGATAAGTCGGCCGCAGCTGCACAATGAGATCCGGCTCATAATCCTCATGCTCTTTGAGCCATGAGAGCGCATGTTCAAACACCTCAATATCAAGCGCGGTATCCGTCGCATACTCCGCCGGGCGCAGAAACGGTGTCTCCGCTCCGTACTCTCTCGCGATCTGCGCATAGGTCTCGCTGTCGGTGCTCACAATAATGCGATTGATATATTTCGACTGTTTTGCGTGCTCAATGGAATAAGCGATCATCGGTTTGCCCGCGATCTTCCTGATATTTTTGTCCACCACGCTTTTCGAGCCGCTCCGCGCCGGAATCAGCGCCAAAATCTTCTTTTCTGACATAACTCTCCCCCCTGATACTCTGTTATAAACTCATTGCCTCCGCAAGCGGTATATGGCGCATACCCTGAATATAGCTTCCGCCCTCGGTCGCATTGATAACGTCCACTGCCGCGGCATCCCGCTCCTGTAAGCGCCTCTCCATCCAAGTACGGTAAAGAATAAATTTCTGGTCGGCATAGACCGTGCCGCCGTCCCATGCCTTTACCGCCGTTAAATCCTTCGTATCCGTCGCCACACGGTTCGACGTTCCCGACGCATGCGCCAGATTATCCGTAAACGCTAAGTCCAGCCCGACAAACACAAGCCGCTTTGCCCCTAAACGGATCACCGTATCCAGCGCCGTGGTCATGACGGAACCGCCCGTCTTCACACACATGCAGCCTCTTGCCGCCGCCTCCTGCTCCGCCCGCGGATAGCCCTCCTGAAACAGCATATAATGAACTGCCTGATACCGCACGGCAAAGCCGTGGTTTGCAGTAGAAAGCATGAGCATCGGCACATCATTCTTTTCCTGCTCATAGATCTGCGAGAGCACGCGCGGGTTCGCGTCCGTCACCAGCACATAGTCCGGCCGGATTCCCAGTCCGAGCAGCTTTCGAAACACCGTACCGCATGCGATCAAAATGCCGTCCTGCTGCCCTGCGCATGCCGAAAGCCGTGATACATTTTTGTCAAGCGACGGTCCCGCCGCCACGATCGTAACGGTTTTATCCAAAAACTGCCCGCGAAGCACATCCGCCGTCAAAAAACGCTGCGGCTGTGCACGCATGCTTTCCATATTTGCATCAAAATTACCCTGTAACAGCATTTTGGCATTCCGATAGGAGCTGTCCTGCAAAAAGAACTGCTCAAACCCCTGCCGGAGCCGATCGTCTTTTATCAGGCGCAGGGTCGGATAATGAATGCACAGCTTCTGCCCCGGCCGGGCAATCGCTTCAGACAGCGCACGCCACTGTACATCCTCATGAAAAATAAGAAGTCCGCTGCGCAGCGCCCTCTCCAGATCCAGAAAACGCAGCGCCAGCTTCATCATACGCAGATCCGCCTCGTACACATGCACAGGATAGCATTCCCGCAGCTCCTCATAGAGCGCCAGCACATGATAACCCAGCCCGCAGCCTAACACATGATAGCCCGTCGTCTGCTCATCGGGAAGCGCCCGCACCCATGCGCGCGCCTCAGCGAACGGGTCCTGATTGGAGTGCAGGTAAAAGCTCTCCCCGTCCCGTTCCACGCGGCAGGTCGGGTATCCGACCGACGTCTCCTCCACAAAAAGATCGCGCCACGCTTCCTGCGCCGAACCGTCAGGACTGCCGATACTGCCCGAATCACCGGAACCGCCGGCATCCCCAAGACCACTCAGCCGCTTCGCAAGCGCAGGGTCCCGTTCCGAAAGCGCCGCAAGATTTTTTGCGGTATGATCCGAGAGCAGTCCACCCGTTTCTGCCGATCGGAGCTGCTCCAATAATCCCTGTAAAAAAGGCTGTATCTGCAGCGCAAGCAGATCCGCCAAAAGCACATAATCCTTCTGCTCCTGTGCGCCGAGCAATCCGCGCATCATTTCCACGATATAATCCGGCGCGGCGCCGATCCCCATCGCGGCAAGCGTTCCGTCATCGCCAAGCAGCTCTCCGACGATCGTCTGAAAGGAATTCAGAAAGCTCTGATACTCTCTCACTCCGGCATCCAGATTATACATGCGGAGCTGCTCCGTGATCACCGCGCTCCGGCAGACGGCATTCCTGATCCTTTGATACAAATCCCGTAGTCCCGCCATTGCTTACCCTTCCTGTTCCGCCATGAAAAGCGCCTCCGCGATCACCTTATCCATATCATAATAGCGATACTGGCCAAGCCGCCCGCCAAATAACACGTGTTCTTGTTCTTCTGCCAGCTTACGGTACCGTGCAAAAAGCGCGTTGTTTTTTTCGTCATTCATCGGATAGTACGGCTCGTCTCCCTTTTTCCATTCGCAGGGATATTCGCGCGTAATGACCGTCGAGGGCTGCCTGCCGAACTCAAAATGCTTATGCTCGATGATGCGCGTATACGGTATGCTCCTCTCCGTATAATTCACGACCGCATTTCCCTGATAATTATCACAGTCCGCAAGCAGCTCTGTCTCAAAACGCAGGGAACGGTACTCCAGCGCACCGTAGCAGTAATCAAAATATTCGTCGATCATTCCCGTATACAGCACCCGCCCGAAGGAGTCACCGTCTTCTTTTTTCTCATTCTGCGAAAGAAATTCCCGATAAGAAACACCCGTTATTACCGGAATATCCGCAAGCAGTTTTTGTACGATCGCCGTGTAACCGCCCTTGGGGATTCCCTGATAGGGATCGTTAAAATAGTTGTTGTCATAGGTAAACCGAAGCGGCAGGCGCTTGATGATAAACGCAGGAAGCTCCTTACAGTCCCTTCCCCACTGCTTTTCCGTATAGCCCTTTACCAGCTTCTCATACACATCGCGCCCCGCAAGCGAGATTGCCTGCTCCTCCAGGTTGCTCGGCTCACCGATCCCCGCCTGTGCGATCTGTTCATCGATCACCGCTTTCGCCTCGGCGGGCGTGCGGATTCCCCACAGCTTACTGAACGTGTTCATGTTAAAAGGAAGATTGTAGAGCTCCTTCCCGTATACGGCAACCGGCGAATTGACATAATGATTAAACTCCGCAAAACGGTTGATATATTCCCATACTTTTTTGTCCGAGGTATGAAAAATATGAGCGCCGTAGCGATGTACCTGAATCCCCGCGATCTCCTCCGTATAAATATTTCCCGCAATGTGTTCCCGCCTGTCAATGACAAGACACCGCTTTCCTTTCTGCTTCATCTCATGCGCGAACACCGCGCCGAACAGCCCGGCGCCCACGATCAGATAGTCGTATCTCATGCTCATGCCTCTCGCTTTCTTTCCATATTTCCGTTCCACACGGCATCACATGCCGTCCGTAATTCCCAGCATCTCGTTCATAATGCGGGCTGCTTCCTCCAATTGGTTATCCCGTTCCTCGTTCCGGTACAGCTCCGCGTCATACGGTACTTCCACATCCGGCGCGATACCGATGCCGTGAATATTGTAACCGTTCGGCGTATAGTATTTGCTGATCGTCAGCTTGATGGCCGAGCCGTCCGTAAGCTGCATGATCCTTTGGACAATGCCTTTCCCAAACGTGGTCGTGCCGACAAGCGTGCCGACTTCGTAATCTTTGATCGCACCTGCCAAAATTTCCGACGCGCTCGCGCTGTTCCCGTCAATGAGCACCACAAGCGGCAATCCCAGCGGAGTGCTGCCGTCACAGCGATACTCCTCGCGCTCGCCGTATTTATCCTCCGTATAGACGACCAGCCCCTCCGGCAGTATTTTCCTCGCAATCTCTACAACGGTTGTCAAATTGCCGCCCGGGTTGCCGCGCAGGTCTAAGATAAGACCTTTCATGCCGCTTCCCCGCGCTTCGGCAAGCGCCTCGTTAAACTGCTCTAACGTAATGTCGTCAAATTCCGTGATCTCGATATATGCGATGTCATTCTCCAGCATCCGAAACTCCACGGTCGGACTGTTGATCTTGGCACGGGTGATCGTAAAGTCGATATACTCGTAAGAGACTCCGGTCGGACGTGCGACCGTTATCGTGACGGGCGTTCCTTCCTCACCCTTGATCTTCGCGACAACCTCGGACGTGTCCATTCCGTAGACGTCCTCTCCTTCCACCTTATAGATCAGATCGCCCGGCTGCAGCCCGCTTTCCCATGCCGGTGTGTTCTCGATCAGCTTTGTGATCACGGCATAGTTCGCCGTCGTATCCATTCCGATATACGCACCGATCCCGTAATAAACGCCGCGCGTCTTATCATAGATCTCCTGAAGCTCCTCGGCTGTATAATACACGGAGTAAGGATCGCCGAGCGCATCAAGCAGACCCGCATACATTCCCTCCTCCAGCGTCTGCGGATCCACATCCTCCAGATAATATTTTTCGATCGCATCCTGCAGCACGCCGAGCTTGACCGTCGTCGCTTCATTTATGACCGAGTCAGCCTCCTGTGCCTGCGTCTGCGTGCTCTCTCCTTTTTTCGCCCGCACATCACGCACTAAAAAAACAACTCCGGCGATCGTCACAGCAAGCAGGAGTCCCGTCAGAATCCCCGTCAGGTAATACCGACGCTCGCGCTTTTCTGCTTCTTTCTTTTGTTGTTCCGATCCCATTTGCATTTCAAAATTATCCATGATCATTCTTCTTTCCGCCGAACGCATTATGTTCCTTATCATTTTATGCGGCGGCACCGCTAAATATGGATGCCGCCGTGCTTTGTTCCTTTTTCGCTGAGCAATCCGATCCGCCGCGATATTGCATCGTCTCAGGAGACGTAATTAAGCGGGTTCACATATTCCCCGTTTAAGCGTACCGAAAAGTGCAGATGGGCTCCGGTCACAAGACCGGTGGCGCCGACCGCCGCGATCTGCTCCCCGCGTACTACATAGGTTCCTTCCGAGACATAGAGCTGCGAACAGTGCATATAAATCGTGTAAAGCCCGTCGCCATGGTCGATCATAATGTAATTGCCCATCGCGCTTGTGTAGGACGCCGCAACAACCTTGCCGTCGTAAGCAGCAAGAATGGGCGCGCCGTGTCTGGCACCGATATCAATCCCGTTGTGAAAGCGGTCGTAATTCAGGACCGGATGCCTGCGCCAGCCATATTCTGAGGTAATCGTCTTGGTGCTCGGGCACGGCCATGCAAACGCACCGCCGTCATAGGTCTGCTGCGGCTGATTCGCCTCCTGGAGCCGCTTTTTCTCCGCTGCAACCTGCGCCTCCAACGCCTCTATCGTTTCCGTCTGTGCCGCCAGCTTCGCGGTCTGCTGCTCCAATGTTTCTTTTTCTTCATCAATCTGATGCTGCTTGCTGGCGATCTCAATTGCCGCCTGCTCCCGCAGCGCCTGCTGCGCTTCCCGCTCCGCCTGTACACTGTCCTTCTGCGTCTGCAATGCCGCTTCCTGTACCTCTAACTCCTGCTGGCAGACTTCGATCAAATGCTCATTTAAGATATATTCTTCCAGCTTCCTCCTGTCATATTCCGAAACCGCTTCTATATAATCCGCCTTGTTGAGCATGTCCGCAATGCCTGTTGCAGAAAAAAGCATCTCCAGATAATAGGCGTCTCCTTCTTCGTACATAAAGCGGATGCGCACCTTCATCGCCTCGTATTGCTGGCGCTCTACCTCCTGCGCCTCGGCAAGCTCCTGCTTTGTCTGCTCGATCTGCAGCTCCTTTAATGTGATCTGCTCGTTGAGCAGCGTGATTTTATCATCCAGCTCAAGCAGGATCGCATCGACCTGCTGCGCATAAAGATACAGATCCTCCTGCTGCTGTTTCAGCTGTTCTAACAGCGCCTTCGTATCCGTGATCCCCTGCTGCAGCGCTTGCTGTTCCTGTTCGATCTGCCGGATTTCTTCTTCTTTTCCCTGAATATACTCATTTGTCAGCGCATTGCTGCTCGCCCTGCTCTCAAACTCACTCTGCGGCAGCAGAAATGCGGCAAGCAGGACGATACAGATACATCTGATGATTTTCTTTTTTACTCCGTATCTCATGTAAACACCCTTGCCTTTCAGCTAAACCCTCAAATGTCTGCGCACCGTCACAACGCTTCCGAGAAGACCGATGCCCACGCCGATTCCCATGGAGATCGGTGCAAGCGTCGCAAACACCTCTTTGACATCCAAAAAATGCATCAGGCTTTCCAACATGGAAAAACGCTCCGTCACATAAAGGATGACCCGGTTATACAGCTCGTAAATGATCGCAAGCGGTATGAGCGAGCCGATCAGCCCGATCATCACACCCTCCACGACAAACGGCGCGCGCACGAAAAAGTCCGTCGCACCGATGTATTTCATAATGGAAATTTCCTCTTTTCGCACGGAAATACCGATCATGACCGTGTTGCTGATCAAAAAGATCGACACAAAGAGCAGCAGCGCAATGATCGCCATCGTCACATAGGACACAAGGGAATTCATGCCCGACAGCATATTCGCGGTGATCGCCGACTCATTCACCTTGCGCACATGATCGAGGGATTTGACGTAGGTAACAAGTGCGCTCTGCATGGAAACATCATTCATAAAAATCTGGAAGTTGTCGGAATACTGAAGCGGATTCTCCGTAAAGCCCGCGGCATATTCCTCACCAAAATAGTCTTTGGAAAAGGATTCCCACGCCTCCTCCGGGGATACATAATAAATATCCTTGACCTCCGCCCGCGCGAGCAGCAGCCGTCCGATTTCCTCCTTGCGCGTCACTTCCGTATCCTGATCAAAAAAGATGGTGACACAGACGCCCTCCTGCGCCGTCCTCACAATATTCTGAAAGTTCGTCAGGATACTGAAAAAAACACCGAACAGAAACAGGCACGCGCTTGTCGTCATGATGGACGCCAAAGAAAACCACTTGTTACGCAGAATGTTCTTAAATCCCTGCCTGATTGTATAGAATAGCGTACTAATCCTCATCGATATATGCTCCCTGTTCTTCGTCGCTTACGATAACGCCCTTTTTCATGGTAATGACACGTTTTTTCATGGCATTGACAATTTCACGGTTATGCGTAACAACGAGTACCGTTGTACCTTTTTCGTTGATCTCCTCTAACAGTTTCATGATCTCCCATGAATTTTTGGGATCAAGATTTCCTGTCGGCTCATCCGCCAGCAGGATCGGCGGATTATTGACAAGCGCACGCGCAAGCGCCACGCGCTGCTGTTCACCACCCGAAAGCTGCTTCGGCTTTGCCTTGTATTTCCCCGCAAGCCCCACAAGGGAAAGCATCATCGGCACATTCTTGCGTATGTCACGCGCTTTTGCCTGTATGATAAGCTGGGCAAACGCAACGTTATCATACACGTTTCGATCCTTCAGAAGCCGGAAATCCTGAAATACAACGCCGATACCCCTTCTGAATTTCGGTATCTTTCTGCGGCGCAGACGCACCACGTTCGTTCCGTTGACCGTAATGCCGCCCTCCGTCGGGAGCAGTTCACGCAAAAGCAGTTTAATGAGCGTCGATTTTCCCGAACCGCTGTCCCCCACGATGAACACGAACTCTCCCCGCTTCACCTTTAAGGAAATCCCATTTAAGGCGGGGGCTCCTGTCGAATAGGATTTGACCACATGATCTAAGACTATGACCTCTTCAGGCAGAGCGGCCCTTTTCTTTTTTCTGCCAATAGCATTCTCCGGCGGTCTGCTTTCCCCCTGCTTTCCCGCGGCCGTGGACTGCTGTGCGGCTCTCGCCTGTGACGGGGCCTTTGTCTGAGATGCGCTCCTTGCCTGCGGCGCCGCTCCGGTCCGTGACACGCCCCTTGTCTGCGGTGCTTCTCCCGTCCGTGACGCGTTCCTTTCCTGCGGTGCCGTTCCCGACTGTGCTGCGCCTCTTGCCTGCAATGCAATCGAAGATTGCATTGCATTCTTCGACTGCGGCGCGTTCTTCGACTGTGATGCCTTCGTATCTTCTCTCAATGTTTCTCCAGCCTTTCTGATGCTTAATGTGCTGACATGTTCACTAGTACTCAAAGTTTTCCATATACTTCATGTATTTGACGACCATCAGCGCGATCTTGAACGTGATGGCGTCCTCAAACACGCGCAGATCTAATCCGGTTCCCTTTTGCAGCTTATCCAGCCGGTACACAAGCGTATTGCGGTGGATAAAAAGCTGTCTTGACGTCTCGGAGACATTCAGACTGTTCTCGAAAAATTTGTAGATCGTCGTCAGCGTCTCCTCATCGAATTCATCCGGACTTTTGCCGTCAAAAATCTCCCGGATGAACATTTTGCAGAGCGGGATCGGAAGCTGATAGATCAATCTGCCGATGCCCAGCTCGGAATAGGCGATGATCTCCCGCTCGTCAAAGAAGATCTTGCCGACGTCAAGCGCCATCTTCGCTTCCTTATAAGAGCGGCTGACCTCCTTGATCTCGCCGACGACCGTTCCGTATGAGATGCGCGTATGCTCAATTCCTTCCCGCGCGAGATATGCTGCCATTGCTTTTGCCGACTTCTCCAGCTCCTTGCTGCTGTCGCCGTCCTCCAATTCCTTCACGACAATGATGCTGTTCTCGTCAACAGCGGTCACAAATTCCTTGCTGTTGGCGCCAAAATACGCACGCAGCAGCTCCAGTACATTGTTGTCCTTGCCCTTCCCCGATTCCACGATCATTGCGACACGCTTTGCGTCTGTCTGAATATGGAGCTTCTTCGCGCGGCTGTAGATGTCCACGAGCAGCAGGTTATCCAACAGCAGGTTTTTGATAAAGTTATCCTTATCAAACCGCTCTTTGTAGGCAACAAGCAGGTTTTGAATCTGAAACGCCGCCATCTTGCCCACCATGTAAAGGTTCTCCCCCGTCCCCGTGATCACCAGAATATATTCCAGCTGCTGCTCATCATAAATCTTAAAGAACTGGGAGCCCTGTATCTCCTGACTGTCCGCAGGCGACGAAACAAATTCCAGAACGTCCTGTCTGCCGCTCTCCATCCGATCGTCCGTCGCTGCGACAACCTTACCGTCCGTATCCATGACGCACAAATCCGTACGCGCGATCGCTTTCAGCCCATCTATCGTATTCTGTAAAATTTGATTCGATATCATAAGCGTTTTCTCCCCTTTTTTACCTTCTCCTTTGTTCAACCTATACAAACGTTCTTTGCTTTTCTAGTTGAAAATAAATACCCGACTTTTATTTTAATATAAATACACAAAAAAATCTACCTAAAATCGTGACTTTTTTATGCATTTTTTACCTTTCTTTGCAATTTTTATGCCGATATAATATATGAAACGTGTCAACACAGCAAAAAAGGAGTGAGCGTTATGGATATTGCAGCTTTATCGACGGGCATGGCTCAGGCAAAACTGATGAATTCCGTCGGCTATGCGGTACTCGGCAATGTACTGGACGGCATGGAATCAACCGGCTCCCAGATTTCCGAACTGCTTGGCTCTGCGCCGACGGCATCCTCCTCTTTGGAGTTGTCCGTCAACCCTCATATCGGTGGAAACTTCGATATGTCTGTGTAAAAAAGATTGGCGCGGGTGCGCCAATCTTTCGAAGAGGTTTCCTGTAGGGTAAAAAAGAAAGAGGAGGGATGCGAAGCATTCCTCCTCTTTCTTTTTTATGACAGCACATCATAGAGCATGTAGCCTAAAAACAGCGCCAGCACGAGAATATACGGGATGAGCCAACTGAGACCGTTCTTTTTTCCCTCTTTTCTGCACCGCCAGATATTCCGCAATTCCTCTTTCCGGCCCTCTCTGCCCGCCATCCACACGAGCACGCAGCCCGCCAACGTCGTCGTGACAGCCGCAATGATCAGGTAAATGCCGAGCATCCTCGATAACGTCGCATTGCGCTCAGCCGCCGTCTGTACAAGTGACGTGGCATCTCCTGCCAGATCAGGGAAGGTCTCTATCATCCACTCACTTGCATACATCAAGATCACATTCCAGCCGTTAAAGACCGCATGGATCAGGATCGTCGCCCACAGGCTTCCCGTCGCCTCGCGCACCAGAACAAGGATCAGTCCGAGCAGCAGCGCATAAGCCGCCTGATTGAAATTCATATGAGCCAGACCGAAAAAGACGGCGGAAATGATCATCGCCTTTAAGACGCTCATGTCCTTTTTTAACGATTCATACGTAATGCCGCGGAATACGATCTCCTCACAGACGGGCGCATAGATCGCCACAATAAAAAACGTCACGCCGAACGGCATCAGCAGAAACATGGTACTGCTCGCTTCCACCGCGTTTTCCACAAAAAACTGCGTTGCCAGATTGACAACCGTGATAAGCGGCATACACAAAAATGTGAAAAGGATGACGATCAGTACCGTCGATATTCTGATCGGCTTTAGTTTCAGCATATCGCGCCATTTCGTGCGTGTCGCAAACACAAATATCACGCCCGGAATGATAAAGATCAGCTCGCTTGCCATATTTAACGGAATCAGCCCGATCATATGGATGTGCGTGATATAATAGATCAGTCCGTATGAAACAGCATGATACATGAAAAAGATCGCAACAAACAACCAGTTTACTTTTTTCGCGTTCATAAAGTCCCCTTTCTGCGGATTCCGTTTTCATCCTGCACAATTTCCCCGTTTTTGAGCAGATGTCCTACCGCACGCTTAAATTCGTTTTTGCTCATATCCATTTCCCGCCGTATCAGCTCGGGAGACGCTTTATCGTTAAAGCCGAGTTCTCCGCCCGAACTGTCGATTGCCTTTAAGATGCGCGCGGCGTCCGTCTCAATCTGGAGATACGCTTTTTCGCGGACGCTTAGATCCAGCTTTCCGTCCTCCTTGACCGCCGTTACGCGCGCCGTGATCACATCGCCGATCCGAAAATTCCCATAGCGCTCCTTCGCCGGGATGAGCGCGCTGTAACGGTCGTCCACCGCCACAAACACGCCGAAGCGCTCGCTCGTCTCATACACGGTTCCCTGTACGGTATCGTCCTTTTGATAAGGACTGTTCTTCTCTAAATATTCATACACATTCATCGTGGCACAGAGCCGGTCGCTCTTATCCGTATAAAGCGCGACAAGGCATTCCTCACCCACGCTCACCTTCCGCGTCTGCTCCTTAAACGGCAAAAGAAGATCCTTTTCCAGCCCCCAGTTTAAGAACGCGCCGACTTTTCCGACCTCGACGACCTTCAGCCTTGCGATCTGTCCCTTGACGATCAGCGGCTCATTCACGGTCGCGATCAGCCGGTCTCCCGAATCGCGGTAAATAAACACGTCGATGGAATCCCCTACCGCCAAGCGCTCCGGCACCTGCTTGATCGGAAGCAGAACCCGCTCCTCCCGCGGCGCATCCTGTCTTTCGGCAAGATAAACGCCAAATTCCACTTTTCGTACGCAGAGTAAGCTCTGCCATGCTCCAAGCTCCATCTATGATCTCCTTTTTATTTCTTTCGTTCAGGCACTATTTCCCGCCCTACGCCTCGCCATATTCCAATTCCACGACCGCATACGGTTTTCCCTCCGCATTATTGAGAGAAAAAACCATCCTTGCGCCCTCCGCATCTGCTGCACCGACCGGATGGATCACATCCCCAAGCAGCGCGGACTGCTTGTATTCCACGCGGAGGCCGCGCACAATACGCCCATCCTTCTGCATAAGCTCACGCGCCATGCGCACATACTCCACATTATTCACATGATCGTTGGTATCCAAATGATGCGGCTTTACCACGATCTCCTCAAACGCGGCCGGATTCTCCGGCATTGCGATCTTGCGCGGCGCATATTCCATCGGATACCGCTCGGACAGTCCGTACGCCTCTGCCATTGAATCGGGCGCCTTGACCGGTCTGCCGATACTTGTATCAAGATACGTCCACATCGTATTGGCATACGCCAGCACTTCATCCTCCGGCGTCCGAAGCACAAAATTACGATACCCGAGAAACCCCTTGATATCATAGGGAATCGTCTGGATCACAATACGCTCGCCGAGGGACGGATAACGGTTGATCCCGATCTGGACAAACGACAGCACCCACACCCTTTGGCACTCTTTCAAATACTGCACGCCAAGTCCGATATCCTCGGATTGAAACGTCGTGCAATCTTCAAAATATTCCATGATCCCTTCCGGCGTCAGCTTTCCGCGGCTGTCCGTCTCGGAATAACGCACCCTGCTCTCAAACTGATACATAGCTGCTCCTTTTTTCTCTCAAATAAACCGAAAAAAGCGCCCGATAATCGAGCGCCTTAGCTGGGCTACAAGGATTCGAACCTTGAAATGACGGAGTCAGAGTCCGTTGCCTTACCGTTTGGCGATAGCCCAATATCATTGCGGCAGGAACATCACCGCCTAACACTTGACAAGTATACAAGATTCTTCGCCAAAATGCAAGCCCTATTTTATAAAAAATTGACAATAGATGCCTAAAAATGAATTCTAGGAAGAACGCTCAGAAAAACCACTTTCCTCCAACAGGCGTTTCCGCTCCTTATAATCCGGCAGAAACTGTTTCATGTATGCGTGAAACCGCTCGTTATGGCTCGGCTCCAACAAATGCACCAGCTCATGCACGACAACATATTCCACGCATTCCTCCGGCTTTCTCGCAAGCTGCAGATTGATGCGGATCGTTTTTTTTGCCACCGTACAGCTCCCCCAGCGGCTTTTCATATCGCGGATCGTCCAGTGGACGCAATGTACGCCCATGACCGGCTCCCACTTTCCCGCATACTGCGCGATCTGCTCCTTCAGGCGCGCAAGCTCCTCCTGCGTCACGCTGCGTTTGGTCATACTGTGCAGGCTGTTTTCCTGATTCTCCTTTGCACGCGCGATCACCTGCTCCCTGTGCCTTACGATCCAATCCTCTTTTTCGCGGAGAAACTTCATGATCTGCGCCTCGCTCAGGCGCATCGGCGCGGTCACGAGCACGTCGCCGTGCGGCGGGCGGATGTAAAGATTGATATTCCTGATGCGTCTGCGGTCCAGCATGACCGGAATCCCGCGAACGAAAATCATCTTCATAGGACGCTCCTCTACGCCTGCCCAAACAGCTGCTTCACTGCCTGCGCGACCGTCTCGATCTGCTCATCCGTAATGCCGAGTCCGCTCGGAATGTAAAAACCGCGCTCCGAAATGCGTTCCGCATTCGGACAGGATACGCCTTCGAACATCCCCTGTTTTACATAGACCGGCTGCCTGTGGATCGGATAAAAAAATGATCTCGTCCCAATGCCCATCCCGCCAAGCCGCTCCATCGCTTCGAGCGCGTTAAAATCATAGCTTTCACCAATCACCATTCCGTACACCCAGTAAATATTTTCCGCATACGGCGTCATAGGAATCGGCAGCATCACATCCTGAATATCCGCAAACAGAGCGTTGTAGCGCCGTCCGATCTCACGCTTGCGCTGAATATGCTCCTCCATCCTTTCAAGCTGCGCAACCCCGACCGCCGCCTGCATGTTCGTCATGCGGAAATTGCTTCCGATCTCCTCGTGTACATAACGTCTCGCGGAAAAAAACAAATTCCTTGCGCCGCGGCAGCGCTCCGCAAGATACTCATCATCCGTCAGGATCATGCCGCCCTCGCCGCAGGTAATATGCTTATTGGGATAAAAGCTGAAAATACTGATGTCCCCAAAGCTGCCGCACTGTTTTCCATGATAGGTCTGTCCGTGCATTTCCGCCGCATCCTCGATCACCTTTAAACGATGCTTTTCTGCGAGTGCCAAAACAGCGTCCATTTGGGCGGGAAGCCCGTATATATGAACGACCATGATCGCACGGGTCTTATCCGTGATCTTTTCTTCAATCCGGCTCACATCCATATTCCATGTATCCGGCTCACAGTCCACGACGACCGGCACAAGCCCCGCCTTCGTGATTGCCTGCGCGCAGGATATGATCGTAAACGCAGGAAGAATGACCTCCGCGCCCTTTTCCAAATCAAGCGCCTGCACCGCCGCTTCCAGCGCGGCCGTACCGTTGCTGACCGCAATGCCGTATTTCCTGCCGACATACGCCGCCATCTCCTGCTCAAACCGTTTCACAAACGGGCCTTCGCTCGAAATCCATCCCGTATCAATACACTCACATAAATATGCTTTCTCATTACCGTTTAACAACGGTTCATTGACCGGAATAAAGCCGCTCATATACTCTCCTCCTCAAAGACCGGCTGCTCCACCCGATACTCAAATCGGGTCTTGTCGGTCTCTCCCGCATACGGTCCCTGCTTGATCTCGTACATTTCCACTTCCTCAAGGACCTCAAAGCCGTGCCCGCCTCCCGAGAGCAGGATCAGATCTCCGGCATTCAAAACATAGCTTTTCAGATAACGCTGTTCCTGATCAAAAAAATCAACCCGCAGCCTGCCGCGTTTGATCACTAAAACCTCCTGCGTGTAATGAACCTCCCGATGAACGACATTATGCACATGGGGCTGAATCAGCTTCCCTGTCGGATGGTGCATATAGGCAAGCTGCTGCGAATAATCGTCCGGCGTAAAAAAGCGGATACCCTCATCCTGCTCGTCCCCCTTAATGATGATCGCCAGTGTTTCATCCCCGTTTTTGATCAAAATCGGCTGCAATGCGAATCCCTCCTGTTTTAATCTTCTTTCTGCGAAAAGGTCATTCTCTGCTCTTTCACTTATTTCTATCCTATATGCAGTATTGTCCAAACGAATCTATTTTAGCACACAGAAAGAAGGAGCGCCAGTCGGAATAGATATTTTATTCTTCATTTTCAAAAGACAGTTTCTTTCTGTAATTTCTCATTTCCTCTTCAATCCAATTAAAAATATCTACCGTATTGTCAAATCGAATCAGCCCGCTCAACACTTCCCGTATTTTGACAATCTGCTGTTTCTTTTCCGCTTTTTGATACTCCTCCAGTGATTTTTCAACTACCGTTAGCAGATATTCATACAGACCGTTTATGACTACTCCGTAACTTTTCAATTGCTCTCGATTTTGATCGGCAGCGTTTTCGTTCACCACTTCCTCTATTAAAATTCCGCTAAATCTGATTGCCCCCGACAAACTTTCTTTATACGTTTTGACCTGTTTTCTAATTTCATTTAGACCAACCACTCTCTCATCATTCTGTCCTGCCAACGTCAAAACGTCGGCCATATCGCAGAGAATATGATCTGTAACTTTCCGTAACGCTTCGTCCGAAACATCCAAATGATCCCCTTCCCAAAAACCGCAATCTTCCATAACCTTAAGCACTGTACCGACGCGGATGATGTCTTCTTCCGACGCATATAACAGGCCTTCCGATACTCCCTGTTTCCTCACAAACAGATTCAGATAGTCTTCCGCACCAAGTGCCAGTACCAGTATCATTTGCACGTCCGCATACGCTTCCCGATAAACACTTTCCAGCAAATCCAGCATGAGGACATAAAGTCTGTTATCTTCCACTGCAGCAAGATGTTTCATAACCTCATTAAACCGATATTCCTTATACTGTTTTTGAAATTGCTCAATATATGCTTCCTGAACATTCTTGTCTTCCATTCCCTGCTCATATAGGATGCTACCTTGACACGCATCATTCTTGCAGTTATAATGCCGGTCAAAAAACCTATAAAATTTTCCTTCTGAATCCGTTTTCAGTGCATTCACAAAATAAATCAGCGCCGCGGGCAGATCTGAAAAATAAAGCTTTTTTGTCTCCTCTGCTTTCTCCGTCAACGGGTTCATTTTCTGTCCGCTTTCATTTTGCCCGGCAAACGCCTCGCAAAGTGTCTCTTGTGTCAGACTTTCTTTTACATACTTGCGCAAAACTCTTACCGCTTCCGGATTCAACAGGTCCATCTCACATATTTTAAGTTCCAGCAACGCATCCGTAATCGTTTCCCAACGCTTTTTTCTGCACCTGATATCGCTTCCTATATAATGGGCAACTTCATGGACAAGCTGGCAACAGACCGACACCACATCATATAATGTCTGCTCATCTATCATAACAGTAAGAATCCTCTCACATGGCGGCTTATCCTCCAAAGAAATTTTTCTTATAAACACAATCGGTGAAAAACTTGGATATATCAGAAACGCGTGACCTTCCTCGCTCTGCGCTGTATCCTTTAGGATCTGCCCTATCCGATACACATAGGCATTATAAAAAGCCATAATCTTTGGCGGCACATAATAGAATATGGCGTTAAATGCGGTTGCCTGTATAAACTGTCTTTCGCCGTGCATTGTGCTATTGACCAACGTATTCAGTGCCGTAAAATAACGATCATAGCTTTTTGCTATTTTTTCTTCACTGACAATATCATGATAGTTTACATCATTAAGAAGTAAAATCTCTTTGGTCATATATTGAATAAATTTATCAAAGGAATCATAAACACAATAGATAAATTCCTCCGCAAAATTATTCTTTGCGATACTGCAGATGCAATCCCTCACCTCATATACAGGCAGCAAAAAACGAGAGCAATTCATAATTCCACTGCCCTCAACTACCTCTCGCAATGCATCAACTCTGTTCTGCAGTGCTTTTACCACTTTCTTATAAATATCGTTTTGCTGCCCATTAGAAACAGTCGATTCGTTTTCCTTCTCCATTTTGATATACGTCTCAAAGGTCCAAAACAAGTCATGATTCTCTTCTTTATGTAACTCATTCATCATTTGCATAAGCCATTTCGTGTCCGCACGATCATTAACAATGGAGACATCATGCCGGCCAAACATATCATAAGTCTTCATGCTTTCCTCTTTCGCACTTTTCTTCTTTATCCCTCTGTACCATTCCATTAACTTATCATGATTACGAACACTCAAGTTTATCGTCGCAGAAAATTGATCCATTTTCGTATCGCGCTCTGCAATAATGGTTTTTTCGTTATTACTCTCCGCAAATCTGCTATTAAAGCTCACCAATGAAAACGTGTCAAATATATAGCTCTCATTTTGCCCTGAGTCTACCCCAAAAAGTTTCTTGATTTTTTCCAAAAACGCTTTGATATATAATTCTTTATCAAAAATCACAATGTCACAATAATCAAACGAAATATAGCTCAAAAAATCCTTCCCAAAAACATATTTAATTCTTCTGAGCGCGCTTTCCAGCTTTTGGCTATGTTTAATATGTACCATAGAAACAAACAAATATGGATCTGCTTCCTTTGACCAAAAATCATTTATACTTTTCTGAGTAAATCCTACTCCCCCTTCTTCCCCTTCTGAACAGATATTCGTAAACAGTATTTGCTCCTGCGAGCCAAAATCTACCAAGTTCTTTTTTTCTTCCATTTTCCAATCCGACATTTCTTTATATCCACGGATAAACGGATGTTCGCCCAACAAACCTTCCTCTGCGCGTCTGACTTCCACTGCATCAAAATAACCGATTGCAATATACTGTCCGGGATTTACCGTCTGCTTGAGATTATCTGTCTGATTACCCAAAGTTACCGTCTTCGGCACATACCACTTATTTAGTTTCATAACCCGTACGTCTATCTTGCTCATTTTCATTTTCCTCCGTAACATGAAAAGAGGCAGAAC
The DNA here is from genome assembly GCA_014804425.1 of Lachnospiraceae bacterium. Taxonomy (GTDB): domain Bacteria; phylum Bacillota; class Clostridia; order Lachnospirales; family Lachnospiraceae; genus DLAJ01. The sequence continues at coordinate 125,621 of JAAUZV010000012.1, read as the reverse complement.
CTTTCCTGCCTCTTCCACTATCTATTCGTTTTTCTCTTCGATAAAAGTTCTGTTATGGGCGAGTAATTCTTCTTGTCTCCTTTTCGGAACGAGCTTCCATTGCTCATATGATAAGAATTCGCAATATCCTTCATCGCTTCGGCACCCTTGCGCCGTTCATATTCTGATCCTGTCAATTGCATAACCCATCCCCCTTATATTGTATCTATGGTCTTTGCTATTACAAAAAAAATATAGGAGCATCATACCATGTTTCGATATTCTTGTCAATTGTTCATCGCGAATTACTCATAAAATCTGATGTAGAATTACATGTAGATTCTATATTCTATGCCGTACTGGATAATATTTTCGCAGCTCCATCCTCTGAGACGACTAAAATAATTCCCCGCATCTTATTTTCAAGCAAATAATCATGGTACTTGTTCGCAGAATTATGCCGCGCCCCTTTCGCTATGTCTCCTTCCGACTTGGAACTTCCGTCAAGTATCATACCGATTCCATAAATCTTTCCATCCGTGTCCATTATCACACTGCCATCAATTGCGTTCAACTGATTTATGAATATGGGGGCCTCTTTCGGCATAGCATTTTTTATCCCAAAGCCTTTATCAGAAAGCCTTTTCGCCTCTTTCTCAGCATTTTCTTTATCTAAAATCACAATCATTGTTCCGTGTGACTGTTTTTGAGACTCTAAAAGACCCTGTAAAACTGATGTATAACCGCAATCTCCACCAAATGTTTTCCGGCATACATCCTCTAATACATTTTGGGGCAATCCAAGCCTGATCTTATCATTTCCATTCGAACAGGTTAATATGTATGTATCCCCGAAAAAAATGTCAAATTGCATATGCTTCCCAATTTTTATGATTAAGTAGGGAATACTTTCTTCTTTATCTGCCAACAATAATGGTTTTCTGCTATCGGTTTCCTGCAAATCAACGTCCATGTCCTGTACTGCGTCCGTTTCCTGCCGACTAATATCTGTCCAACGACAAATCCCCAACACTTCATAAGTCCCATCTTTCCCATCCTGACCTGCCGTAAATAAAAGGCATAATTCTTTCTGTGCAATTTGAGACAGTTTCCGCATCAGTCTGATGTTCTGCCAGTCCAAGGCACATTTTTCCTTCTTCATCCCACGAAAATCGTAAATCAATGCATCCTTATTTAACTTGCCTTCCTTTCCCGGCGGCAGGAACAGCAAGTTTGACTGGCAATCCACCTTCTCATAATACTCCCCTGACAGGCTCATAATATCAGAAATCTCTATAGGCGCATATAAAGTCTGAATCTGAGTTCTCATATCCCAAGAAGCTTCTTGCAAGACTTCCCGAACAAATTTATGTCTGCCATCCATCCGTTCCACGATAAACGGTTCACTCGACGGCTTTTGATTTTTCATCTCAATCAGACTGTACCATCCCGTATGTTCCAATTTGTCAAGCCATTTGCGAAATGTCAGTTCCAGTAGTCTTTTCCCTCTGTTTTCACTCAAGCACACGGAATAGCAGATACACCAAATGCTAACTTGATGTTCTTCCATTTCAATCGTGCAGGCTCTTTGTAACCATTTTTGATCTGACTCACAATTATTGCAAACCCAGTCGTCAACAGCTTGCATCACCTCGTCAACTTCGTCTTCTTTGTGCTGTCTCCCCTCCTTTAAGCCGGACATTGAATTCAGACACTGCTCTGTAACTTGATACCCATTCTTTCTATCATCCACCGTCTGATAAAAATAAACACACCGTTGGGTGAGTGGTTCGCCCTTGTTCGGATAGTTGGTCTGAACAAATACAATCCGCGTTTTTTCTCTCACCCATTCATCCATAAACAGTTCTTCTTTTATTAAGTCAAAAAGTTCATCCATTGATTTAAAAATCGGTTCAAATTTGTAGTAACCTAATATACCCTTGCTTCCTTCTGCCATGTACTCTTCCTTTTCTCTTCTAACATTCCGCATGTCCGTATTTATTTAAAAAACTGAATCTGCTCACTTCTATACTGCATACTTTCACGGTCTCTCTGCCTTTATCTACCCAAAAATCGCGCTTCTCTTATTTCTCCGCATATTTCTCAAGCTGAACCATATCCGCCATTGCTTCTAAGATCCGCTCCCTGCCCTGCTTATTTAATTTCAAAAAGCGCTTCATCACCTTGTCCTGTAGCATCTTACGGCTGGAACTGTTTGTATCCTCATCCATCGGCGTAAAATCAATCGGATTAATACGCAGCCTGTCGCACATGCAGATGACCGTACTGTATGCCATGCCGTCAATCCCGCGGTCCAGCGCCGTCACCAGAGTAGAATACGGGATTCCCATTTCCATTGCAAACTGCCGCACACTTTTATATTGAGCCAATATTTCTTTTTTCATGCTCGCTGTTCTGTCCATTGCCATTCACCTCACCTGCAGGCACTCATTACCATTTCTTAAGGAATGTTTTTCTCTCCATCGGATCCATCCTTGCAATCTCAGGGTCTTTGTAATAGGAATCCGATTTCATATGCTGCGTCGATACCTCCTCAAAGATAGCGCCGGTATCCGAGGAAAACGAATGAAACTCCCCGCGCAGTACCGTCTGCATATCCCCCGGATGCAGCAGCTTCTCCTCCTGTCCCTCGATCTGCACCTTTAAGTCTCCGTAAAGCACCTGGAACGTCTCTTCTTTCACGCGGTGGGCATGCAGCGGATGGAACTGTCCCGGCAGCACGATAATATATTTCTTGCAATACTCCCGATTAATGATGTTGATGATGATCGCACCGTTCTGACGAAAATGCTTCATGCCGAAATGATGGGAAATCTCCACCTCGAAATCATTTCCGAGCGCGATTCCCGCCTCGTATAGCATACCTTTTGCATCATGTACCGCGCTCCTGACAACACCGATCCCTGTCATCATCGGCGTCTCGGTCAGCTTTTCATTCTCCGCATAATCACGGCTCGCCACCATGCCGTCCTTAAATTCGCCGCTCGTAAGCTGCTTCTCCGCACACGGCATCGCATAAAATACATCCGCCTCCGTCATGACATCGCCCTCTTTGATCGGGTGCTTGGCATAGACGCCGCGCATTAATGATCGCAGAGAATCCAGTTCCGGCTGGCTGACATATTTGTCATTTTTCTTTCTCATGGTGCACATCTTTTTTGCAAGCAGCGCCGCCTCAACCCACTTGTCCGCCTGCTCCGGATTCATGGAATAGGCATTCAGCTTGATCGTTTCCGTCGGCAGTCCGACATGACGTTCTAAGATTTTCGCACCCTTCGCGACCGCAAGCATCGGCACGGTGTTATTATCCGGATCCTCATGTCCGGAATAACCGATTGTAATATCACGGTATCTGCGGTTCATCCTGTCGATAAAATCTAACTGCAGATTCTCAACAGGTGCCGGATACTCCGCGATACAATGCATGAACGCAAAGTTACAGCCCTTATGAGAAAAGAAATTATACAGTTTATCAATATCTGAGAGCGTCTTGCCTCCCGTAGAAAGAATAATTGGCTTGTGTGAATAGGCAGCTTTTGTAAGAAGTGGCCAGTCCAATGCTGAGCAGCTTGCTATCTTAATGATATCCAGTCCCTGATCCGTACACCACTCCACGCCCTTCTCATCAAACGGCGTACTCATGGTCAACATCCCCTCAGCCCTGACCGCGTCCACAAGCTGGCAGAATTGCTCATACGTTAACCTTGTGCTCATAAAGCGGTCAACATGCGGTACATCCTTCCTCTCCTTAAAATCGGGATGAATGAACGTATCCATATCGCGGTACTGAAGCTTTACGGCCGCCTTTACATTATATTTCCGCGCAACCTTTCCCATCGCCCGGATAATATCAATACCGTGCTCCACGCTTCCCTGATGGCTGTTTGCCATCTCGAAAATAAACAAATCCTGAAAAATATCCTGTCTTGCCATCTGTATACCCCCTAAAACTTTTATGAAATTTCACACATATATTATCGACATCATATAAAAAAAATATAAGACAATCACACTGTAAACCCGCTCTGCTTAAACAGAATTTCAAACTGATTATTATTGTTCTGTATTAACGACCGGCGCGATTCACTTTTTGGGCATCAGATTTCCTTCTTCATCTCTCCCTGAAGATGACCTCCGACGTTTTTCCATATACCCTTTCTTTTTCTACTGCCCTATCCTTCTACCTTCCAGCTTCTGTATTCTTCTAACGCGCTCCTCCACGAATCCAATTTCGGCAGGCACTCCTGTATCGTTTCCAAAACAACCCTAAAATTCTCTATTCCTAGCTTCGCCGTGTCAATCACCTCGGTGCGGACGTCTTTCTTTGCCTCATACACCTGTTCCAAGAATTTCTGCGTCTTTTCCTGCATGAAGTTCTGGATATAATACATGAAAGGCGCCTCCTCCACCAAGGTCGTCACTTCACCGACTCTCCGAAGCAGACGCTTCATTTCACTCCCGCTTAACTTAGAATCGTACGCAAGCTGTAAGATCTTGTCATAATCCCTGATCGCATCCCGTACTTTTCCCGCAATTTCTCTGAGTTCATCCGGCGCCTTCTGCATGTAATTAAAGAATTCATCCTTCAACTGATCATCGAGCAAATCCGCACAGCCTGCGATAATGCGGTTCACATCATATTCCTTCGTGCAATACCGCTCGACTGCTTCAGCCAACGGCATGTTTTCCGCGCCCTTGATGAGCGCTCCCCCCTCCGTTGCGTTAATCGTATGCGTATCCGTAAAAGCGGCGATGTTTTCCTCAAACCATTCCCGATACAGCTGAAATTCATAGGAGGTCTTCACTTTGCCGCCATAATAGCCCTCCGTCATATAACCGTCCAGTTCCTCCGTATTGATGTTCCATTCCCCGCGGACGGATTCCGTGGAATGTGTTTTATTATCCGTATAGGCAAGATCCTGTCCAACTAATATGACGTTCTGAAACTGCATGCTCGTCACCATCGCATAGGCAGCGTGCGCAACGGAGCCGCCTGACGATAAATACGGCAGAATAATGCCATGATTTTTCAAAAATTCATTGATCGGCACATTTAAGTCGTTATAAAAAAACATCGGCGCCTTCACTTTATCCAGCGTTCTATAATTACAGGAAACCTCCGTCAAAATCGGGATATCCGCAACGCGCGGATCCTGAAAATGATTTTGATTCTTATTTCCATCCATCGAAACGAACATATCAGGAATAATATCATGTTTTAGCAATACCCGGACAGCGGAATCCGCCGCAATCATAAAGGCTTTTCCCTTCAATCCCTTGAGGTTATGAATATTCTTATCCAAGGAAGGACCGGAAGCTACAAGGATGCATGGAATGTCCTTTGGCATTCTGAGATACAGATCCGTGAGCGCCCGTGTATGAACAAAATATTTAATATTCCTGAGCGAGTTGTCAAAGTACGCCTTTCCGTAGCGTGCTAAAACACTCTGGGTTGCCGTGATCGAATTGTACAATATCTGCACCGTATCGACAAAATCCTTCTGCTCCTGCTTGAACAGCTCTTTATAATTGGTGTAGGGCTGATAATGCAGCCGCTTCAAATCCCGAACATCAATATATTTATATAGATAATCTTTTACATCGCTCGGAAGGCCTTCCACAAATAAAACCAATCTGGGATCGGACAAAACATCACTTATGTCACATAAATTGATAATATCATAAAACATCGTCAAAGAAGGCTCATATACCATAACACTGAGCGTATCGTCCTGTAGCGCAAAAGCCCGCCTTACAATGCTGCCGTTTCCGATGCCGAAAAATATCATCTTTGCCATATATCCTATATTTTCCAGCGATACAAGCTTTTCCCACATTCTTATGATCATATCATCGGAGTACATGCTGCCAAGCTGGTATAATCCCGCATCGCCGCGCCGTGCAGCCAAAACCGCCCTGCCGCCTGCATCAAAGGCTTCCACCGTCAGATCATCTCTATTCCGTATTCCGTCACGCAGTTCCATCAGCGCGTCCCGGATCTCTGCATGTCTTTCTCTCAGCGCTTCCATATTCCTGCCAAAACAATTATCCATTATAACCCGTTCTCCTGTAAAATTTGTATATGTTCCTCTAAATCCGGCTTCAATACGGCGCACAAAATATCCACCTTTGCAAACGTATCGTTGCCGGCCAGCGTAGTTACAATCTGCCCTAACAGGTCAACCCAAATTGAAATTTCTTCCTGTCTTCCGTCAAAAGCAGGCAGCTCATAATTCTTGACAACCATTGGAAATATCAAGTTTAACAGCTCTGTTATGCGCGGCATATTATATGCAATTTTTTCATCATCTTCCGACAAAATCACTTCTGCATAATTTTCCATCAGAAGCAGCGCATTTTGAAGCTGTCCTGATGTGCTAATGTTCTCGTCCATGTGTTCATTTCCTTTACCATTTCGATCATTACCCATAGGTTAAAAAAAGAGGACCGGAAACCGGCCCTCCTTTTTTATGATAGTGTTGATTAGCCAAGTAAGGACAATACACCCTGATTGCTCTGGTTTGCCTGTGCCAACATCGACTGTCCTGCCTGAGCAAGAATGTTGTTGTTTGCGTAGCGAACCATCGTCGATGCCATATCGGTATCGCGGATTGCAGACTCTGCTGATGTCGTATTCTCTACGATATTGTCCAAGTTCGCAATGGTGTGCTCCAAACGGTTCTGAACGGCACCAAGGGAAGATCTCTGAGAAGAAACCTTTGCAATCGCCTGAGTGATCATGGAAATTGCTTTCTTTGCGCCTGCAGCAGTAGCAAGAGTTGTCGTCTTGGTCGTGCTGAGCGAGGTATCCTTTAAGGATGCAATTCCAAGTCCCTTTGCATTCATTGCAGAAATCACGATCTTAATCGTCTGCTCAGTCTTGTTAGCAGCACCAACCTGAAGGGTTTTGCCAGATGCAAAAGTACCATTTAACAGGTTCAAGGTGTTGAACTCTGTGGACTGTGCTACACGATCGATCTCGGATACGAGTGCATTGATCTCCTTCTGGATCGCAATGCGGTCTGCAGAGGTGTTCGTTCCGTTCGCGCTCTTGATTGCCAGCTCGTTCATACGCTGCAGCATGTCATGTACTTCTGCTAACGCACCTTCTGCTGTCTGTACGCAGGAAACACCGTCCTGAGCATTTGCAGATGCCTGTGTAAGACCACGGATCTGGCTTCTCATCTTCTCGCTGATCGTTAAGCCTGCTGCATCATCTGCTGCACGGTTGATCTTATAACCGGAAGATAACTGCTCTGTCAGCTTGCTCTGGGAGCTTGTCGTGATGCCCAACATTCTGTTGGAGTTCATTGCTGTTAAATTGTGCTGTACTACCATAATCTTTTCCTCCTTGAATTTACGGTGGCTTCCCTGCCACTCGTGTGATTTGGTTGTAGTAACGAAACGCCAACCGTACGTATTTTTGTTTCGTTACCGGTTAAGTAATTCCTTTACTCACTATATATATCGGTACGCGTTTTCAAAACTTTATACCGCTATATAACTTTTTTTAAAATTTTTTGAAAAATTTTTGCAACACGGGTAAGCATGCATTCACAGGCACCCTTTTCACTGCTTATAGTTGATCATCTGCGGATCTACATACTGCGTGTTTGTCATGCTCTTATAGTAACTGCTTGCCACATTGACGCTTTTGCGTGACTCATGCAGATCTTTGCGGGCTTTCGAAAAATACTGCTCTATGGCCAGCTTATTCCGTTTCTCGGTCGTCTCTACCTTCACGGAACGATCCGTCAGCTCCGTGATCAGAGTCTGAATCTCCTTGATCTGCTCCTTGTAGCGCTCAGGATGCTGTGTCACTTCGGGACGCACATGCTGATAAATCGTCTCAAATCCCGTATCCAGCTTATCCAGTATCGCAATCTGCTCCGCTTTTTTGTCGACAAGCGCATCAAACTCATCGAGACTGTCCTCTGTACGGACAATCTCTGCCTGCTTTGCATTCAAAGCAAGCAGAGTATCCAATATCTCGTTCTTCTTTTTTAGGCTCTCAATGAGAATCTGTATATAACGCTCTGTCTCCGCCATATTATACCCTGTCTTTCACACCTCAACGTCAGTCTGTTTTCGCATACAGCGTTCGTTACCGCATCGCCTGAAAGCTTATGCAAAACACATCTCCCGCACTTAAAGTTTTATGCCCTTTCGCCCTATGCCCGAAGCTGTGCCTGCGGATCGTTCGCTTCACCCGACCTGCACAAGCGCAGAACTTCCTTCCAAGTATCACGCATGCTTCTCAAATGCGTATTTACCTCCTCCAGAATCTCCTTATCCTTATGCATATTCGCTTCATGAAGTCTTCTGATCAGATAATTATATACATTTTCAAAGTCATTTGCAATCGGATATTTATGATTTAGGGTAAGACGCAATTCGCGAACGATCGCCTCCGCCTTCATAATATTATCATGCGACTTCTGAATGTTCTGCTCATCAATCGCAATGATCCCGATATTGCAAAACTTAATCGCTCCCTCATAGAGCATCAATGTCAGTTCTCCCGGAGATGCTGTCGCAATACGATTATTTGTATATTGCGCATATGGGTTATTTAACATCATGTTATTCCTCCCCAAAGATTGCTTAACCAAACATGCTGCTGATATAACTGGACGTCGAATTGACCTTCGCCATCGCTGTTTCCATGCTGGAGAACATCTTATAATATTTATCCTCCAGTTTGGCCACCTTATCTTCCTGCTTCTTAATCTTTGATTTATAATCGTCATACTGCGTGGTCAGTGTCTTGTCAGAATAGAAGTTGCCATAGCTGCGGACACCTTTTAAGGATGTTGATGCCTTCCGCATCTTCTCATACAGATTATCCGCAAACTGATTAAAGAACTTGCTCACCGCATTGGGATCTGACGCGATCATTTTTCTCAGCAGGTCCTTGTTGCCGGAAGACACTTCATCCTCGGAATCGCCATCAATATGGAGCATACTCCGCTCATTGTCTTCCGCCTCGAAATAACCTTGAGTGAAAATACCAAAATCTGCAAGCGAATATTTCTTTCCACCGATCGTAAAGCTCGCTGAAATAGATTCCTTGAGCATGTTCCTAACGGAACCAAGCTCTGAATCATGGCGAAGCAAAGCGCCCTTGATCTTTTCTTCCCACTTCTCGATCTCATCATCGGACATTGCCGCTTTTTCATCATCAGTCAGCGGTTCATAATCCTTCGCCGACGCTGCATTATAAAGTGTATCAATCTCTTTGATGAGTTCGTTATACTCTTTGATGACATTCTTGATCATCTTATAGATGCCGTCAACATCATCCTGTGTCGTAATCTGTGCCTGCTCGTAAACCGGTTTTCCTTCCTCATCCGTTCCGGTTATATTGCTTAAGCCCTTCGCTGTGATAGTCAGTCCATTGATAGAGAAACTATTGCTGCTTGACGTAAACTCAGCGCCGTTTAACTCAATGATGGCATCCTGTCCCGTCACGCGTACTGCCGTAGCGGACGCGCCCTGCAGATACATACCGGCGTTATTGACAGCCTCATATGCTGTCTGTGACTCGCTTGTAAGTGCACTGACCGCTCTGTTGCGAAGTCCCGCCGCCGCATCATAAGCAAGATCAGCAGGATCCACTTCCGGATTGGTATAAAGCTCCTCGTTTGCCACCATCTTGGAGAGCAATGAATTCATAGCATCCAGACTGCTCGTATCATCTCCGTTTGCAACTGCCTGAGTGATCTGCGCTTTAATATTATCCAGTTTCTCGCTATAAGTATCGCCGGCGATCGCATCGAGCTGATCTGCGTTTGCCTGTGCATAATAATCATTGAGAATCTTAGCGTTCTTTGCAGTCGCAGCAATTGCATTCTCCTGCGTTTTGATCGCAGCCTGAAGACTGTCATAGCTCTTAAATGCGTTCTCCGCAGCCGTAATCTCGCTCTGTGTATCAGCAAGTCTTGTTGCCTCTGCGTCAAGATCATCCTTCGTGAACGTCTGACCTCCATATGTGCCGGTCAGCTCATCAAGGCGATTCTGCTCCGCCTCGGAAAGTTCCTCACCGGCATTCTTCTTATCACTGAGATTCAGGTATTCCGTCTTCTCCGCCCAAACCTTGCGATCTTCCTCAAGATTCTTCTTCGCCTCGTTCAAGCCATTCTTGTCAGTGTATTTGGCAATGGCATCCTCATAAGACTGCTTCATCGGATTCTCGTCCCAGTCGCTCTTTAACGAAGCAATCGTATCAATATATCCCTGCATCGCCTCAGCATTCGCCAACGCTTTCTGCATGGATGCAGCATAGGAATCTGCACGCGCCGTGATATAAGACGCCGCTGCGGTCTGGTCAAGCGCACCGTTTGTCGAATCATAAAGTGCTGCATACTCCGAGTTCGCCGCCGCATTCTTATTGAGCTCTTCCTGCGTGAGCAGACCCAAACCGGAAAGTGCCTTTAAACCGTTTATATCATTCGCGCTTAACTGGAAATCCCCACCGTTTCCGCTCTTATCCGTACTGATAAAGAACCTCTGATTCGTCTGATCAAAGCTTGCCGTTACACCCGCACTGTTTAACTTAGATACGACATCATCTATGGTAGACGAACCTGTCAGGTCAATGTTGGTCGTCTTGCCGTTTACTTTAACGGTGATGCTTGCTTTTTCATTCTCACCAAGTGCCGTTGCAGAGTTCTTCGTCAACTGGCTTAAGGTTGTCTTCCCTTTTACACTTTTATTCTCGCTCAGTCTGCCGCCTGTCAGATATCCCGCTTTTGCAAGCTGCTTGACAACCAGTGTCTGAGAACCGTTTACCGCATTATCCCCTGTCACGATTGACGCAAGACTGCTGTTAGAAACAGACGTTGTCTTTTTTCTGAACGCATCGGACCAGCGAAGGTTGCTGATCGTAGCCTGAAAGCTCTTGATCTTCTTGTTCAAGTCTTTCCATGCATCCTGCTTCCACTCCAGCTTCGTCTGTGCCTTCTCCAGCGTCTCCTTCTTCGTGCTCGCTGCAGAAACCAGCTCTCTGACGATTGCGTCCGTATCCAAACCGGAATTCATACCTGTGATCTTTATCGACATGTTAAACCTCCATTCTTATTCTGTACTATGAAAAATTGATTCTCACTTTCCTGATATAACAGCCAGAATATCCGTTATCGTTTCTCGTCCACAAGCAGACCTGCAAGCTCCCATGCCTTTGCGATCATATCCAGCGTCTTCTCCGCCGGAAATTCCTTGATGGTCTCCTTGGTCTCCTTGTCAACGATCTTCAGAGTAATACGGTTCGTATCCTCATGAACTCCAAACTGAACCTCCGAGTTCTGCGAATTCTTATTCAACTCCGCAATTGCCTTTTTGACCTGCTCTTTCCCTTCCCTGCTGTCTGCTGACTGCCTGCTGCCGCCATCTTGCCCGTTCGAATCGGACTCCTGTGTTTTCACGACTGCCGCCGTCGTCTGGTCGACATTGACCGCAATATCCTGCGCTGCGCCCTCCGTGGCGCCTGCCTCTGAACCGGTTGTCGGCTTAGGTGGCACATAATTCTGTGACTGATAAGATATTGCTCCGTTAACTGCTTCAATTGCCATGATTAATCACCTCCGTGTGATTGCTGTATGATATAGGTATCGTTGCTGCCGAATTAATTTTTTCGGCTCTCTGTATGCTATATCGGTGAAAAACAAAAAAATGTTTATATCTCTATAAACATTTTTTGTCTGTTCTAACCGCCATTTTGTCGTTTGACGCAGCAAAAGTACTAAAAACCGTTATCTGCTACTGAAAAAGCTTGGAAAGCGCTTCTGCGTCAATGCTCATGGCATTCTTGTTGGATTCCTGTATCTGCAGGTAGACCTCCTTGCGGTATACGGGAACCTCCTTCGGCGCGCTGATACCGAGCTTCACCTGCTCACCTTTGATCTCAAGTATCGTGATCTCCACATTGTTGTTGATGACGATTGCCTCATTTTTTTTACGGGATAATGCCAACATAATCACTCACCCGCTTTCTTTGAGGCTTGAAGAATATCGTAGATCGGATATTTTACGACATACTCATCGCCCTCTGCAACAATCTGGCATGCTTTCCGCTTCGCAGCATTCACAACGATCGGCGCCTTTAAGTTCACTGACATTTTCGTCAGGTCGCGCGGCACGGTCAGTGTTACCAGTACCAACAGTTGGTCGTCATCTAAGCTGCCGACCGGTTTTAAGAGTTCATCCTCCACCTGCGGATTGTAATCTGACATCACCAACAGCGGATCAATGACCGGCATGGCAAAGCCTTCCTCCTGCAGGGACTGCAGCCATCGTACCGATGTCTGGGAACCCTTTTCCTCATCATGGATCAGTGCAAACTCCGTCAGATTGGGAAACCCGATGATCCCGTTTACAAACCGGATGATCTTGCTCTCATCAATGTCCACTTCCCCGAAAATTCTTGTTTTCATTTTCATAGCATCATGCCTCTCTTTCCTAAGGTTATTCATTAACCCTATTTTTTGTTAGATATAGTTCATCAGACTCGTCTGCAAAATCTTTGCCGTTGCGGAAAGCGCCGCATCGTAAGTGAGTTTTGCGCTGGCAAGCTCCGTCGTCGAGTCCTCAATTTCCTTATGATTGTTGTTGATGTAAAGCTCCTTAAAGGTTGCCTGCTGGCCCTCCAGCCGGTTCTTGATCAAATCTAAGCGCGCACCCCTCGTACCGACGTTCGTCCCCGCAAGATTGACCAGATCCTGGTAGGTCTTCATGCTTGTCATGGTCGAACCGAACAGCTTCTGCACCTGATCCTTGACAAGACTCTGCGCCTTCTTTGCCGCATCCAGCTGCAGGTTTGCCGCATCTAAATCTGCCCCTTCCGACAGGGACGCTATCTTTTCCTCGAGACTGGTCACGATGTCGTCAAGCTTCGCCAACTGATTGATCGCGACCTCAAGGTCTTCCACGTCACGTCCGACGTCATGAACATATACCTCACCGGCAACCGTGTTTACCTGAAGAGACTGATTTGCCCCCAGATCATACTCGATCCTCTGTTTACTGCCCGATTCATAATCCAGCCACACCGGATTTCCGCCATTATCCACCTTATCCGTCTTAACAGAACAGTCAAAATAATGCTCCGGTCTTAAATCCCCCGTAACCCATTCATGCTTCTCATATTCAATGGAAAAGGTTGTCGTATTAGGAAGCGCCGACATCGCATCAATGACCGCCTTTCCGAAAATCACTTCTCCGGTATCCGCAAGGAGATATGCCTTGTCGTCATCCGGTGTATAAGCTTCCGGATCTGTTGAATTTTTGATAACTAGACCAAGGGAAACATATCCATCTGCATCTGCTGCTGGATCAGCCGGATTAGGATACTTGAATATCGGGACATACGGATCAATCTGATCCGAAAAATCTCTCAGATCATCATAGGCAAGTCGGAAACGCGTATACTCTTCCGGCACGACCATCGTCTCATCCACCGTAAATCCTGCTGCTTCCGTATAACCGAAAATATCACCATCCGGATTGGTATTATTGGGATCCTTTGTGTTAATATGCGTCCGCGTCTGCAAGTCCTTCAGCGTGAACTCCTCAGTGATACGATACTCTAACGTTTCACCTGCCTGAAACTGTAATTTCGACTCCGTCCGGTAGCCCGTAAATACATTTCGTCCGCCAAAATCCGTATCGCCGGTATCATAGAATTCCTTTGCGCTCTGCTGTAACTCCAGAAGCGCCGCCTGATAATTCGCGGTATTCTTATCATCACTCGTGGAACTGTTGCATAACGTATACATCGCCTGGATCAGCTCCTCGCCCGCAAAAATTGCGTCCTCCGTTGCCTTCATCCAGCTCTCGGCATCCGTCGCATTCTTTTCATTATACTGCGTCACCTTCGTTAAGTTTGTCGAAAGTCGCAGGGAACGGATTGCAACCACCGGATCATCGGACGGTCTTGTCAGCTTATTACCGGTCTGCATCTGAATGCTTAACTGGCTCTGCAGCTCCTTATTCGTATTGATATTCCGCAGGGAATTATTCTGCATGATCTTATTTGTAATTCGCATAGCAGCCTTCCTTTCTTAAGCTCAAACGCCGGTCTGTAGTATCAGTCTGTCATAAATTTCCGTAAAGCAATTGATCATCTTGGATGCGAGCGTATAAGCGTTCTGATATTTTACCAGATCGACACCCTCCTCATCCTTATCCACACCCGACACGGAAAGTCTGAGATTATCGATCGTGTTTCCAAGCTCATCGTACTTGTCGTGAAACGTTCTCGCAGCTCCCGTATTCAAAGTAATGTCCGATAAAATGCACTGCAAAAATTCTTCTGCGGAACAGCCGCGGAAACTCATTCTGCTTTTGTTCGTATGCAGATCGATCATCTGCTCCACGATATCATATTTGTCCTGTCCTGCGGTAGCCACCGTATGCGTTCCGAGCAGTGCTGCATCCCGGTTGATCGCCGTGTCAATGTCAACACTTCCCGCCGTGATCCGATAATAGGCATTGTCCGTACTTTTGATCGAATAGCTTACCGGATTTCCATTCGCATCCACCTTATCCGGTTCGCCGGCGCAGTTATACTGAAAATCACCCGTCAGACTGTTCGCCACAAACAGGTTCTTCGCCTGATCGCCATAACCGTCAACCGAGCCCTCCTGCGCCACAATCTTGTTAAACGCTTGAGAATACTCCCGGAGCCACTCGCTCATCTGCTGCATATAATAAGGAATACCCTGATACCGATTTCCCACCCCGACCGCAGCTTCTTTTCCGATCTTGCTGCTGTTCAGCGCCGCATTGGGGTCGCTTATCTCAAACGTGTAATAGTACTTATCCGTTGCTGCGTCATATGAGAATGTAAAGTTATCGTAACATACTTCCTGATCATAAAGACGAATCTTACCGAATTCCGCCAAGTTGGATTTATTTAAATCCTTCAGGTATTCCGCCGTCACCTCTACCGTAGCGGTCTGACGCCTTTTTCCGTCAGCATCAGGCTGCGTTTGTCCGATCGAGGTGATCGTGCCATGGAAATACTCATTGTTATTGCCGTCACGCACATCGATAATACCCTTTAAGGTTCCCTTNAGGCTCGCATTATGCAGATCAAAATTGTTTCCGTTACTCCATTTAATGTCATAGATACCATCAATATCCGACTGATTCTGCTTTTCGGTATTGGATCGTCCCACACATTCTAATGTATTATAGTTCGTACCGGATACAAGGGACTGCCCTCCAGCAATCTTCACGAGATATCGCGTCATCTTTGTATCCCGGTCCGGGTTGTTCGGATCGTAAACGGTCTGCTCCTCCGTCTCCACATCGACCAACTCGGATAATCTGTCAATGATATACCCTCTTTGATCACGGAGTTCATTGGCATTGCCGCCGCTCTGCTCAATCACGTTGATCCGCTTATTTAACGAAGCGATCTCTGACGCATAAGAATTAATCTGATCAACCGTCACCTTCAGCTCGGCATTCAAGTCCTTCTGCGTATTTTGCAGACTGGCGTACATGGAGTTGAAGTAGTCCGTCAGACTCGTCGAGCTCTGTAAAAANGCCTGCTTATAGGTCGCATCTCCTCCGTGTTTGGACAACTCCTCCAACGCGTCATACATTGCCCCGAAAAGGGTATTAAAGCCTACGACCTCATCATCATCCCTGAAGTAATCCTCCAACATCTTCATGTAGTCGTCTTTTACCGAATACTCACCGAGGTTCGCATTGTTTTGCCAGTATCTGATGTCATAATATTCATTACGGAGGCGCTCAATCGACAATGTATCAACGCCCGCACCCGCACAGCCGTATTTTGAAAAGACGCGCAGTGCATCGGAAGCCTGTGTGACAACCTGCTGCTTGCTGTATCCCTTCGTCTCCTCGTTCGCGATGTTATTCGCCGTCGTATTCAACGCAGCGTTCGATGAAAGCAAAGCCGAATATGCAATATTTAATCCAAAAAATTGTGAAGGCATCTCATTCCCTCCTCTATCTTATAACCCAAATCCGCTCACACGAATTTGTCGTCCATCACTCTGACCGCTTACGCAAGTGCATTGATCANGTGTTCCANTAATTCATCCACCGCATTGATATACCGGCTGCTCGCATTGTAGGCGTTCTGGAACTTTATCATATGGGTCAGCTCCTCGTCCGTTGATACGCCGATGATCTCCTCTCTCGCNGNNCCCACCGCGCTGACAGTTTCCTGCTGATCTTCCGTCAGCTTTTTATATGCGTAACCGGAATTGGCGATCTGGTTCGTCAAGTTCATGTAATAATCAGAAAAATTCGCCAANGTCTTCAGNTTCGGATTCAANGCATGNGTTTCTTCCTCAAACAGCTGGTATAGCTTTTGTCCCGTCTCATAATCCGTCGAGCCCTCCGGCTTGACAAANCCGAGCAGNGTCGGCTGTTTTGCCAGCTCGTCATTCAGGCGGATGCTTCCGACCGTAAACAGGGTTTCAAAGTTATCCGGATCCTCTTCCATCTTCTCCCAAANGCCCGTCGCTTCATTATAAACATGTGTCGGCGTCACATTCTTCACNAACAGCTGAATCGGACTGCCNTCACTGTTGCAAAGATAACCGTTCGCGGAATCGGATGCGTCCTCAAGGATCTGATTGATTCCCGTCGTGATGTCATGAATCANACGGTCAAATTCCGCCTGTACGTTCATAATAAGTGAATTCTGGATTTTATCATACTTNGCTTCCGTCTCAAGCTCGGTATAATTCGCGCGATGATCGCCNCGCGCATACATCAGGGATTCCAGCTTTCCGATGTCTGTNTTGATCGCCGTNGANATCGGTCTGTTCGTATCGACAACCTTCGCATGGGAGATATCCAGCGTCTCCCTGCCATACCGGTCAATGGTCTTTTCTGCAAGATTTACCCAATACGGCGTGTAGAAACCATTATCCTCGGTGAACACCCCTATCTCATAGAACTGTCCCCTTGAAACAAAGCTCTCTCCATCAATCCTTACGTTATAATTGCCGAATACATCCACCGAATAGGTCATGTTCGTCATTTTTGCCAGCTCGTCGAGATAATAATTACGCTGGTCGCGCAAATCGTTTGCGTGCTCGACCCCTGCCGCCTCGATCCGCTGAATCTGCTCATTTAAGTCAAAGATGGCTTTGCCGTACTTGTTAATCGTTTGGACGTTATCGTATATTTGCTGGTTTAAGTTATCCTGATAGGCGCGCAGTTCCTTGTAAACAATGTTCGCCTCATCAATAAACTGGCTTGAACGCTGAATCAAAAGTCCCTGATTCACAGCGCTGCTCGGGTCCTTAGACAGTTCCTCCACCGCTTCCCACAGTCTGTCAACTGCAGCCTGAAACGGGTTCTCGCCCGGCTCGCCAAAAATATTCTCAATTTGATACAGGGTTTCATAAGAAACTTCATAGAAAGCGCTCCGGCCGGACTCCTTGCGGTATAGCTTATCAAGAAAGTCATCCCGCACCTGTCTGGTCTGAGTGTACATAACGCCCAGTCCGATCTGTTGACTGGACACCCCAGAAAAGTTATATTTGATCGTATTATATACGTTATCCCCAAGCTGCACCTGCTGCCGGGTATACCCCTTCGTATCCGCATTGGATACGTTATGCGCTACTGTATTTAATGCATTTTGACTTGTCTGTAAACCTAAACGGCCTACTGATAATGCGCTCATTAATGACATAAAAAATCCCGCCTTCGCTCTGAACTACTGCTTGGCATCAAAAGATGCACTCACCCTGCCGCCATATGCCATGCCCGCGCTCTGCGCATTACTGGTATAATCTGCTGTTTCGGGTGCCGACCGCATCGACTGCATAAGTTGGAGTTCAAAATCCACCATCTCCAGAGAATCCATGATCAAATCCCTGTTATGCTCGTTGATCCGTACCATCTCGCGTACCGTCTTTTGCAGGCGGTCATAAATATCCGCGAGCTTATTCTGCTCTGCCGGTCTTTTTTCAAGCAGCTCTATTATGTTGGTTAATTTCAAGCTGGCAACATCCTTGTTCATGACGTTGGCGATGTCCGCAGTCACCTCGACCCGCTTTTTATCGAGTCGGTTGATGCGTTCTACCACGTTTTGTTCCTCATCCGTGATTTTTTCTAATTCCTCCAGATTACCTGCCACAATAACCGGAGTCTTTCTTCTGGATAATTCCAGCAACGTCTCGTATTCTGCATTCTCGCTGTCCAAGACAGCCATCAGATTTTCCATCAAGCTAGCCACTGAAATCCTCCTGATCGCACATAGGCGCTTATCAACAAAGGCTCCTCGTCTCTGTAAGAGTGCTTATACAAAAGGCTCTCTTACAGAACTCCGCCGCATGCCTTTATCAATTTATCTGCAAAATCCCCGCTGTTTACCTCGTAAGTCCCATTCTGAATCCGTTCCTTCAGGGACGCCACCAAATCCTCACGAACATCGGGACTGTTTGCAACAGCCGTTTTCGCAGTCTGGTAATCTTTTCCCATGCTGGAAATCTGCACCTGATCGGCAAAGCTCGTACCCGCCTTTTTCTTTACATCGGACTTCTTCTGTGCGTTATATACCTGCTGTACTTGTGTTAATCCTCCGATACGCATAGTCGTCTCCTCCTTCCATGGATCGTTCGCTCTCATAACATTTATCGACGCTTTTTGAATTTACTTTAGGGTTTTTTCCATTTTTGACACAAAAAGGAGTCACAAACCCAAAAAAAGAATCCGCAGGAAGCGGATTCTTAAATACAGCAGAAATTTTCTCAATCCCGGAAGAATTGCGTAAGCAATTCTTCGAAAGAACGCGCAGCGTTCTTTTTTATTCAGCCGGACGATAGCGCTGGAATACCTTGTCCGCGCCGCACACATGCTTTGTTCCATCCTTATCATAGATCAGGTAATCTCCCTCACTGATAAAGATCCGTCCTCTGCGGTTTTTGATGTAAGGACACACGATGGCGCCGTCTTCCCGTGTGATCTTGACAAGTGTATCCGTCACGATCCAGCCCTTTGTCACCACATCCGCCCAAAGCTCGCAGCCGTCCTCCATTCCTTTTCCCTGCTCATATTGTTTTACATCCGCTTCCATTTCCATTCTGATACATTTCATATCTGACACCTCCCTTAGTATGCATGAAATGCATATCAAACATCCGCAAAAACTGTCGCAGAGTCTTTCGCAGCGATTTGTTTTCCTTATATTTATGTTCATTATACAATACTTGCGGGGACAATTCAACAGGAGATGCGTAATGGTTTGAGCAGAGTATCAGAATGCTTACCGTATCAAAAGTCATTCCCGCTGTCAGGATCGCGTTTCGTTATGTACAGGTTCTTGAGATCCTTTATCCGATCCTGTCGTTTATTCATCGCATTCGACACGGTCGGATTGATGTCCTTCCACGTCAGGTCCGTGCCCCTTTCTTTGCACTTGACCAATACGTCATATAGCGAATTAACCTCTATAGCATGTTTACCCGAAAAGAAATTCTTTGCCAAAGATTTGGAATCTCCATCATCCGACATAAAATAATGGTATCCTTTTTTCATTGCCATGTAAAGCGATCGAATCTCGCCAAGGCTTTCCTGCCTATCCGAATATTAGTAAATGTCTTCATTATCAGGAAATTTATAAAGGTTAATCCGCTCATATACATCCATAAAGTAGTCTTTATATTCCTCTTTATCTGTATCATTACGCAGATAATCCTCGTAACGGACGACCGCAATCCGGCCGGACTGCAGCAATTGATTCAGATATCGGTTTCGACACAGTTCTGTCTCCGCGACAAACTCATGCATGACAGGCTTCATTTCCATCTCATCCAATATGCGTAAAAAGAAAGCTGTGCTCCGGTCATATTCAGTTGCATTGCGAAAAAAATCTGCATCAATTACCGCTTTTGTCCGATTGTCCATCCGCCATTCCCCAAGTATATAATCCGCCCAAGTTTGCTTTTGCTTTTTCTAAACGAAACATTTTCCTGAGGCGGTCTATTTTTTTATCCGAAAAAATTCCATTTTGCTCCAATAGATTAATATCCTGTTCTACCGCTTCTATGGAGCACGCACGATTTACGGTTCCCAGCCTGGTATACTGGTTTTCGATTATCAAACAATCATAAAGGGACCTCTGTCCTTCGAATCCTTTCAAAAACGTTTCTTCTGCATCCTCATCAATATAGTCAAGCTCAATAAATCTACGAATGATCGCTTTGTAAGGTGTACAAAAATAATTCATTAAATACGTTACCAGTCGGACCATTATATCTTCCTGCATTTTAGGACCTTTGTAACCGTATTCAATCAGTCTTTTCCGCAGTTCCTCATGAAAGATTTCCTGTGGAAGAAGCAATTCCGCCGCAAACCGATTTACCAAATCCTCGGAGTTCAGATCATATCGGTTCAGCATATGTTTCACATAGGAGTCCACCTCCCAAACATGTCCGAGCTCATGTGCAGCGGTCCACGTCTGCTCCTGTACTTCCTTTGTAGTATTGATGAATACAAACTGCTCAACGCCATTCCCCAGAGGTTTTATAATATGGCAGCCCTCCACCTTATCATCTGAGAGTGGGTAATATAACACCACGCATTGCTTTTCCAATATTGCAAACACATCATCCCGGATAATTTTGTTTACAATATCATTTTCTTGCCTCTTTGTGGATACAAACTCCTGTATGGCGTTTACTACTTCTTTATTTTTTCCTATCATTCCGCACCTCAAAAAGTCATCCACTCATGTGGATGACTCTGCTAACCCTTCCTTTAATCCTTCCTCGATCAATACCTCCTGAATATCGCAATACGTATCAAACAAATCAAAAATGATCTTCTTGTTGGAAGGTTCTGAAAATCCGCCTCTGCACTCGTAACAACCGGCATTCTCATAAATCAGATCGTCTTGAACCTCATAAAGAGCCTCTACCGTAACACCCAGTTCCGCGGCAATCTGCTCCTTTTCTTCCGTCGTAAGGAATAATCTGGCATCCATGATCCGACGAAGCTCCTGTTCGGAATATCCAAGCCGATCCGCCAATTGCTTCGGCTCCATTTCCCTTTTGTTCAGGTATACCCGCACATTATTGCCGAACACCCTGCTTCTTTCACTCATTTTGACCTCCTGCCGTCTCTGCGGCAAATCTTCCACCGATATGACTTGTTAACAACATGCTTGAAAATATCATGTGCTTTTCACATCCATCTATTCGCTGTCCGTCTACGCTATCGGCAATTTCTTTTTATCATGTGGCGCGATTTCTTTCAATCGCTAGGTCTTGGCGAAATTTTCCGCAATCCATCCAAACACATCAATATCTTGAAAGTTGCTCATTGCAGCATTTTTATGCATTCTTTCCAAATCTCACCGCTCTCATCCTTCTTTTTTGCCAGTCTGATCACGGTCCTAAGCTTTTCCTGCTTCCTAATATATTCGGCAATATCGCCCGCTACCTCTTTACGTTCCTCCGCGGCCAGGTCATACAGATAATTTCTCAGTTCTGCCGCCGACTCATCTAAAAACACCGCATCCAGAAGTTTCTCCAAAAGACCTGTTTCGGGCGCTTTATTGTTCCCTCGCTCTATATCGCTGATATAGGTAGATGTCTTGTTTACTGCGTGTGCGACGCTGCGCAGGGTGACGCCCTTACTTTTACGGACATATCTTAAAGATTTTCCAAAGCTATAGTTTTCTTCCTTTATTTTATTTAAAATGGCGGTTGTCTGTTCCGCTTTCATGAGGCAGCCTTTCTATAAAAATTTGTTTGTTAGCTAACAAACTTACTTTTATATAATAAATCACATATGTCAAGTATTATCCGAAAAATATTTCAATTATTCGTTACGATTCATATGAAAATAAGACTGCACTGCTAGATTGCAAATTTCGATCGAACGGTACACCCATGCCGAAATTAACAGTATAGTTATTCTGAATTAGCGATACGCATTTTACGCGCTATCATATAACTGAGGGGTAATCAAGAAAGCTATAACACAGTTCAAAAGCGGTATCGTATTGCTAGAAGCGGGATATCGCTGATATAGGTGTGTGAAATTCTCCGGCCACAACGCCGACACCGGACAGAAGCCTACAGCTCGATATCTTCGCTGACATTTACCACGAACCCAGACGTATTTTATGCATACTATTTATATACGTTATGATTAAAATACCGCGTCCATGTATCCGAATTTAAAGTCTGTATATCCTATAATAGTAAAGAGAGCAGAGATTTATATTCTCTGCCAAAATCAAAATAAAAGAAAGACAGATTACTATATGAAAAACCATACTTACAGAAAAGAATTTTGCAACCGTCTCACACGGCTTCGAATGAATAAAGATGTATCCGCTCGTGATATGAGCCTTTCACTCGGCCTTAGCGAAAGTTATATTAACAAAATTGAAAATGAGAAAACGCTTCCGAGTATGAGTACGTTTTTCGACATCTGCAACTATTTTCATATCACGCCGCAGGAATTCTTTAATATGGGAGAGCCGTTTCCATTTGACATAGCTGCTGCCGTGTCCGAAATGAATCGTATGAGCAAGGAGCAGATTGCCCGTATGATCGCGTTTATGAAAGACATTAATCATCGGGGATGATGCTTTCTCCGACCCTTTTATGCAATTTTATTTATGATATATCAAATTCCTCGTATAGATATTTCCGGTATTTCGGATCTTCCGCCGCACGCTTTACATCCTGCTCCCGATGCTGTTCAAATAAAACGCAGATCAGCTTACTGTAACGCGCACTCTCTTCTTCTCTTCCTTCTTCTCGTCCTTCCTGCCTTCCTTCTTCTCGTCCCTCCTCCCGTAGCGATCTCTCATATTTCTTCACATCAAATTCTTCCAACAGCATCCCCAACACCTCCGCTCGGTATTTTCTCAGAAATCCCGCTAAAATATCCTGTTCTATGCAGTCCGTGATTGCCGCCTCTAACGCCTTCTTCGGCTCCATTCCACCTGACAGGTATTGTCTCGACAGTTCCACAAACGCGGCATACTCCCTCAATACCTGACACTTCCCCATCAGTTCCTGATTATGGCCATGGTTGATATTGAACATCCGCACTGTCAGCTCGATATCAGCGTCTGCACCTTCTTTCCTGCCTTCAAAAGAATCCGAAAGCCGTAAGATCTCCTCCTCCGGGATTTCTTTTTCTCCATTATAAAACACCACGCATTGCGGCGTCGGCAGCATGATCCGCTTCGTTCCGTAGAGGCTTTCCTGCGCCTGCTCCACGAGCGTTTGGTACTCCTGCGCCAGATAGATCAGGAAACGCAGCGGCATGTTCGGATTATAAGTACTTTGGTGCTCATACAGATTCAAGGTTCCTGCCAGCACAAATGCGAGATCATTTTTCATTACGATATAGACCGCACTTTCAATCGTTACGACCTGCAGCTGAGACGCATCCTGATAGGCTGTCCCATTCAGTGTATTGTACAATTGCAGCAGTGCTTCCCTGTCCTTTTCAAACAGGAAGCGGAACAGCCTGTCCTTCACCTGGCGGTGCACCCTGCGTCTGCCGATCCCGATCACGCCTTTCTTCCCGGAAAGGATGCCCCGTATAAACCTTTCTGACCTCCCTGATCTTCCTGCTTTCCTTGAAATTCCCGGCTTTCCGTTTTTTTCTTCTGTTTTTCGCATAGCTTTTCCTCCCGTTTTCCGGCAGGACTGCCATGTCAAAATGTTGCGCGATCCGAAATGCTTCCCCACAGCACCGGCATCGGCACCGGACGGAAGCGTACAGTTCCATATCCTCGCTGACATTTACCACGGACAGATGCGTATCATCTCGTCCCAGTTCCCGCCTTATTCATTTCAATCTCATGTAAGAAAATCCGACAGAAACTGTCTGAATGTGCGAACGCACATGTTTTAAGAAATTTTCTGATGTCCTTATCATAAAGAATATGCTTTCGTTTGTCAACCGGTTTTGCACAGATTAAGGAGATCCGCTTATTAACGATATTGCCCGAAATGGGAATACAGGTAGACAAGTTCGATAAGTCTGCGAATGATCGCTTTGTAAGGCGTGCAAAAATAATTCATTAAATGAGTTACCAGCCGGACCATCATATTTTCCTGCATTTTAGAACCTTTATAACCGTATTCATCCAGCCTGTTTCGCAGCTCCTAATAAAAGATTTCCTGCGGAAGAAGCAATTCCGCCGCAGTCCACGTCTGCTCCCGCGCTTCCTTATTTATTATCTGCCACCTCATAATACTTCATTGTAACATCACCCAGCTCGGAAATTACAACCTCGCCTATTTTTTTTGCAGGAATCCCTGCAACAATCGAATAATCACCAAAGCTTTTATTAACAAAGCTTTGCGCGCAAACAATACAACTCTTACCCAAAACAACACCCTTACTGATAATACAAGATGGTGCAATATAACAGTTATCACCTATGCTTACGGAAGCTGTCTCCTTTGGATACGCCCCACCGCTGACACATTCTTTAACAGTATCATGCGTATAAATTTGCACCCCTGTAGAAATATCACAATGATTCCCAATCTCCAATCTTCCTCCTGACCCATCCAGCATAGTATAAGGACCAATCCATGTATTATTTCCCACCCGCACATCTCCCATTACAATGGAACTATCATAAATACTTGTTTTTTCCCCAAAACCTAAAAATTGTGCTTTTTCCCATCGATCAACAACATATTCCGAAAACGGTAAGACCCTGTTCCATTCTACTTTCATTTTTTTTCGTGATTTGCGATACCATCTTTTTATAAATTTAATCATCTTGATTTTTTATGATGTTTATAGCAGCAAAAACACCATAACTTCCTTTCTTTTTATATCGCGTTTCAATATAACTCAGTACCTCACCCTCGCCGGATTACCTGCCACCGCACAATTTGACTCAACATCTTTTGTCACTACCGAACCCATTCCGATCAATGCATCTCTTCCAATTTTTACTCCGTCTCTTATTGTAACATTTCCCGATATAAAACTGTTTTCTCCGACAGAAACACTTCCAAAAAGAATACTCTCGCCAACAACTGCAACATTTTTCATAAGTCTCGTATTATGTGATATAAAGCAACCGTTATCAATCATGCATCCTTCTTCTATTACAGTATCATCAATTGCTCCTCTTGCGATTACCGAATTAGCTCCGATGATTACATTGTTTTTAATCACAACGCCTCCAAACTGCGGTATCGGAATCATCCTTCCATCTGCTTCACGTTCCATAGAAAGCCCATCTGCGCCAATCGAAACATTTTCACGCACAGTTACATGATCACCAATGGAAACTCTGCCAGTTATTTTCACACCGCATCCTATATAGACATCATTGCCGATCCTTACATCCTCTCCCACATAAGCGCCCGGCATAATGGTAACATTTTCCCCAATAACACAGTCTCTTGCCAAAAAACTACCATTCACACTGGTTCCTTCCGGTGTTTGGGGCAGATTATTCAATCCATGCTTTCGAAAAAATCGTGCATATTCCAGTCTTGGATTTCGGCCGATATAAACTAAATTATTCTCTCTTATCCTTTCCGTAACCGGAATGCTATCCGGCCAAAATATGATACATTGACTGACGCTTAACGAATCTTTGATTTTTTCCGCATAGCGTTCTCCTATAAACATGACCGAATGATCCTTCGGCTGATTTATAGAAGATGGATAAAACACCTCCCACTTTCTCCCCGATTCGGCATCCTCAACTTCAATCTCAAACATCTTTCTCATGAGCACCTCTTACCATCCCACCGTGCAAAATTCATATAATATTCTTTCTGTTCAAAGCCCTCATTTCCTCATCATACGCTCTGGCAACAGCATTGCTGCGCCCATCAATGGCCCGTTGAATCCGCTCACGGGGCGGTAGTACCTTGGGAACCCACCAAACCGGATGTGTAAGGACACACATTCGTGAATGATTTTCATTACTTAAAAATTCTTGCAGCCGCTGATACCTCCAATAGCCATTTGAATCGGAACAATAAGAAGCATTTGTCATGATTCTCTCTGCATATGCATTATACAGACCCGCATACTTTTCTTCCGAAAAAAGCTCAAGGATTTCTTTTGTCGGATTATGAAAAGAAAAACTCTTAATCCTTACTTCCAAAAATTTCTCTAATATAGTTTTATAGTAATCCAAATCCTCTTCTAACTTACTTTTCGTCGGTGTCCCTTCATACATACCGCAGTCAAAATGTATGCCAATTTCATGCATGCTTCCTATTTTTTTCAGCATCTCCCTGATTACTTTTTCAAATACATTGTAAAAGGCACTATTTAAGTGAACAAAATATACTGCTGAAACATTGTTCTCCCTCTCCAAATTAGCAAGCTTAAGCGCCCTGTGCACAGACATGTCTATATCATGTCTCCAAACAATGATATTTTGTTGACTTTCATCTAATAATTCTTCATAATCGCAGAATCGGCATTTGGATTTGGCCAGTTGAAGTATCTTTACATAATTGGTCTCTGTAAAATCCTCAAAATAGTAATCCATTGTATCCTTTTCCCTTTCGAACGTTATACTTTAACACTATACTGTTTCTTCTTTGCGGAACATTTTTCCTAAAAAACCTCCCTCAACATAGTCGATTTTCCAATGCTCGCAGTCCTTACACATAATATCGTCCGCAAATAAGTTTTCTCTGTGCATCTTCCTGATATTTTCAAATTCTTTGGAATCCCAGATTTCCTGAATGGTGCTGTATTTCACATTCTGATGGAACGCCATACCGCGCCAGTCATAATTACATAAGGCCACCCTCCCATCCCAATAAATCAGGAAATCGGTAAACACCTTACGGCAGGGCTGCCTCTGTGAATTGGGAATAAGCTGCTTGTTTACTTCCTCATCTACGAAATGACCATTATCATCATGCTCATAATAAACGCGTACAATATCGGCATATTTTTTCCAAAACTCTATGTATGCATCTTCTCCCTCTAAATACTCGGGAAGCTCTATGGTGGATACCTGTATTGTCGGCGCAAATTCCCCCGCATTACGCAATGCGCTGCATTTTTCAGAAAATCTGATTACATTAGCCACACTTTTTTCTAAATCCCCATACAATCTTGATTTTTTATAAATGATTGGATCTAAGGTATCAAGACTGAAAGAGATAAAATCGACCTTATTTTTTATAATCATATCCGCGGCTTTTTCGTCCAACGCCAATGCATTCGAAGACAATTGAATCGGACCGAGTCCTTTCTCTTTCGCATACCGGATTGCCTCATCAAATTTATCATATAATAACGATTCTCCACGGAAAAAGATAACGAGTTTCACCGGAAGATGCTCAGCCGCCTCGTCTATGATCTTTTGATATAACTCCCAATCCATATCACCTAATTCCATATCTACCGATTGTCTCGGGCAAAATGTGCATGAGACATTACAACGATTCGTCAACTCGACCGTTATTCTATTTGGGAAACTTAATTTTTCAAACATCGCATAAACCTCAACTTTTCCTATTTCCTTCCGCTAACATTTCCACCACATATTTCTGATCTTCTAAACTAATATCAGCATACAAGGGCAACGCTATGGACAGCCTATCTGCCCGATACGAATGTATCAGATCTTCATCTTTATAGCCATACTTTCCCTTATAATATCCCAACATATGAACAGCATGTGTACCTTGTCGCGTCTGAATGCCTCTTTCCTCCAAAAAAGTCATGATTCTATTTCTTTTTTCATTCATTTTCTCTATTGATAGTCCGGAAAAATCCATCATACACACATACGACTGATACGTATGATGATATCCCTCAGGAACCACCGGTATCTTCAACCATCCAAACCCCGTCAGCAACTCGTCATAATTCTTTGCTGCTTTTTTTCTTTTTTCCAGTATATCATCCAACTTTTTTGCCTGCGCGCATCCGACTGCTGCTTGTATATCAGACATACGGTAATTATACCCAACTTCAGGATATTCCGGCATTAAAAATCCCATATGTTTCGTATGCCTACTAACCTCAGACTGTGTCGCACAATGGCTACGCAATGCCTTTAGTTTTTTGCCGAATTCTTCACTGTCCGTTAAGAGCATTCCCCCCTCACCTGTGGTAATGCATTTCCTCGGATGAAAGCTGACACATCTGATATTTCCGAATTTTCCCTGATGAACTCCCTCTATCCTCGCCCCAAGAGCACATGCCGCATCCTCAATAACCGCTAAGTGATACTTTTCTGCAAGATTCATAATTTCAGGCATATCGGCACATAACCCGAACTGATGCACCGGCATAAGTGCCTTTAATTGATTTCTCGTCTCATTATGAACCAATATTTCCCTTTTCTGATCCCAATGATAACATTTATGAATGATTGCACGGATACTATCAGGATCAATATTAAAGGTATTTGGACGAATATCCGCAAGAACTGCTGTTGCACCCGTATATTCAATCGCATTTGCCGTTGCAACAAAAGTAAACGAAGGTGCTATTACATCCATACCCGGGCCAATTCCATGCGCTAACAATGCCAAGTGCAGCGCTGTTGTGCAGCTTGATACCGCTATAGCATAAGAACTTTCTTCATGCGCCGCGATCAATTGTTCAAACTCCGCAACTCTTAATCCCTGTGCAACCCAACCGGATTTCAACACTTGTTCCACGTTTTGATATTCTTCCTGTCCAAAATACGGCCGTGTCAGTGGTATAATTCTTTTGCCATACTCTTCCATGTAATTAGCTCTCCTTCAGCTTTTCTAATGCCATATCTAATACTTTCATGACGCGGATGGAAGATACCGGGCCGGATAAAGACTCCTTTTGCTCCTTTACGCAGTCTACAAAATGTTCTATGCTGTTGCGTAATGCATCCTCCTGCGGTATATGAGGAATGTAAATATCTCCACTTCTGACATGATATTCGTAAGATCCATATTCTTCTGTCATTTGGGGGTCAAACCCCCTATCATAAACCGTCAGTTTTTCTGATTTTACATCATCAAAAACCACCATTTTTTTCGTTCCGGCAATGACGGTCTTCCTCTCTTTAACCGGCGAAATCCAACTTGATTTGATATGTGCAATAAAACTCTCATATTGTATCGTCAAATAGGTTAAAGCCTCCTGTTGTCCGAAACAGGTATGTCCCATTGCTTCCAATCTTTTAATATCTTCTCCGCCAGACAAATAATCTATCACAGCAATATCATGCACCGCCAAATCCAGCAAGGCATTTACATCTTTATGGAGCGGTCCCAAATTAATTCTAGAGATATCCACATATAACAAATCTCCCAACTCGCCCTGATCCATCATCGTTTTAACATAACGAATTACAGGGTGATAAAGCATGATATGATCACAGTGTACAATCCGCTTATTTTCGTCCGCTTTTTTCTTAATCGCAATCGCATTCGCTTCGCTGACTGCAATCGGCTTTTCTACAAAAACATGCTTCCCTGCATCCAGTGCATCCATGACAATTGTAAAGCTGGCTTTGGTCGGTGTCGCAACAACGATTGCATCAACTGACGGATCTTTTAGGAAATCCCTATAATCGTCTGTATACACAATAGAATTCTCATAAACACTCTTTGCTCTCGCCAATCGTTCCGCATTTAATTCACAGATCCCCACGAATTCTACTTTATTGGATGCTTTCAAATTTTTGGCAATATTAGGCCCCCAATATCCATATCCTACCAATGCTAATTTCATTCCTGCACCTCCCTGCCCGTCTTTCCGCAAGCCGGGCATTTCTTCTGGTTATCAAGTTTTCTTCCGCATCTGCAGACATATCCGATCCTCCTCGCCGGATTGCCTACCCATAATGCATAGGGCTCCACATCCTTCGTAACTACGCTCCCCGCACCGATCATGGCATATTCTCCTATTACAATGCCACAGCGAATCGTCGCATTCGCTCCGATTGAAGCCCCTTTCCTCACAAATGTATCGGTTATTGTCCAATCTTCATTAAAAGCCCTTGGATACATATCATTTGTGAACGCCACATTCGGACCGATAAAAACATCATCTTCTACAGTAACACCCGCATATACCGAAACGCCATTTTGAATTTTTACCCGGCTGCCGATTTTTACCGTATGATCAATATAAGTATCCTTGCTTATGATGCAATGTTCTCCAATCTCAACATTTTCTCTAATCTGACTGTTCACCCAAATTTTCGTTCCGTCTCCTATCTTAACATGATCTGCCACGACTGCTGACGGATGAATATACACAGTATGATTCAAATCAGTTCCCCTCCTACTTTTTTAAAATCGATTGATTACCGAAATAATCATATCAACTTCCTCATCCGTCAGTAACGGATGAACCGGAATAGACACCACTTCCTGTTTGATACAATCTACGATAGGAAAATGCGTCTCAAACCCATACTGTTTATAGCACTCCTGTTCAGGCATGGATAACGGATAAAA
Source organism: Lachnospiraceae bacterium (assembly GCA_014804425.1). Taxonomy (GTDB): domain Bacteria; phylum Bacillota; class Clostridia; order Lachnospirales; family Lachnospiraceae; genus DLAJ01. The sequence goes on along the minus strand of JAAUZV010000012.1, from coordinate 95,196 downwards.
AACGCCATAACCAACTCCATTCTCTTCCAAAAATGCTGTAAAGCGATCTCTGAGCCCATCTTTGACGCGAATCGTAAACTGATGAAAAACGTGTCCTTCCGACATTTCCGGCATAATGATTTTTGTGTTATGAATCCCGCATATGTATCTGTCAGCATTGGCTCTCCGTCTTTCATTAAATTTCTCCAGTTTGCTGAGCTGTACCTGCCCCATGGCAGCCGCCATATTCGTCATTCTATAGTTGTATCCGATCTCTTTATGATGATAGCGTATTTCCATGCCGTGATTAATGAGAAGCCGCGCTTTTTTCGCAACGTCATCATGATTTGTCAAAACAATTCCGCCTTCCCCAGTCGTCATATTTTTAGTCGGATAAAAGCTAAATGCTGCCGCATCTCCAAAACTACCTACCTTTTTCTCTTGAAAAAAGGCGCCGTGTGCCTGGGCGCAGTCTTCAATCAGCATAACATGATGACGATCTACGATTTCCTTAATCCTATCCATTTGGCACGGAAGCCCAAATAAATGAACAATTAACACTGCTTTAATTTCCGGCTGCTCCTGCAGTTTTTCCTCTATTAAATCCGGGTCAATATTATAACTGTCTTCTTCAATATCCACAAATACCGGGATTGCACCCGAATATAAGATCGCGTTTGCTGTAGCAATAAATGAAAATGCGGTTGTTAAAACCTTGTCACCTTTCCCAATCCCCAAAGATTTGATCGCTACTTCTAACGCCGTAGTACCCGACGTTGTCGCTATCCCATGCTTTGTCCCAATATAGGATGAAAACTCCTCCTCAAACGCTTCCGTCACCTTTCCACAGGCAATCATACCACTGTCGATAATTTTACAAACCGCCTCTTTTTCCTCCGCACCCACATTAGGTTTTGCAATAGAAATCATCTCTTTTCCTCCAAGTATTATTTTATTTGATGTATTAATAAAACTCCTATTTTGAAAACAGGAGCTGTTCCAAATATGATGTAAATACTGCCCCTCCCGTATAATTTAAGTGCTCTATATCAAAATAATATCTATGATCCAATCGAATGAAATCCAACTGCTTCAGATCATAATATTCGAATGGATACTTTCTTTGAAATGACCGAACCACATTTTCAAATTCTTCTTTCCATTTCAAGTTATGGTGTTTTAACAGTTCCTCATGCCAAATCGATCTTGGTATCTGAAGTAAAATCACCCTCATATCAGGATTGTACCCATAGGCTAAAGATAGAAGCTCTTCAAAATTAGAAAGATTTTCCAATATGGTATCCTCAAAACGAGAATCCCACAAACCCGTCCTTTCAAGCGGCGGATACTGTTCCGCCTCACTTTGGGGCATCGTGTGTATCAGCTTTCCCGTCGGCCCCGGATACCCTCCTCCTGCCGATAATTGCACCAGTGACAACAATCTTTCAAACTTCTCTTTGTAACCGGCAACCATATCACGTATTTGTTCTTTTTCCTCCACAGAATAGTTTTTATTCTGCTCCAAATGGTGCTCATCCTTAATTCCTCTCCCTAAAATGTAAGGACCGCAGGAAGTCGAACGCGATGTGTCAAAATTAAAGTAATTATAATCAAACATATCTAAAATGACATATCGCAAATCTAGTTTATCTCCATACTGCCTGATACAGTATCTGAATGTTTCCTTGTTATAGTACAAATCCTGACTGTCTAACGCCAAATTACAAAATCTTTTGGATAAATAACGTGGATTTATGCCATACCTTGCATGAGAAATTCCTAAAATCATTCCCTCATAGGGCATTTCATCTGATGACATAACCTGATCAACATGCTGCAGAGAAGCCATCCATCCGTAATAATTTATAATTTTAGTCTCCTCTACCTGATACTCATCCACAAGATTTCGAATAATCTCTTTATTATGCTTTTCCCTAGTTGCCAAAACTAAATAATCAAAGTCTATATCCGACAGCTCTTCACATTTCACAAAAGGTCTAAAGTTAAAAGTTTCAATATCCGAATATCCGTCCGTATACGCTACAATCTCACAATCCTTTTTCAAGTTTTGCTCAATTTGCAGTCTTCCGGTTCCAATACCGTATATTACAATCTTCACTTATTCCTTCCCCCCTTATTCTAAAATGAAATCCCCGTTTTCCCAATGTGAACCGACAAATTCACCTTCTCGTATTTTCTCACATGCCCGCCTAAAGGCTTCCGCCCGTTTTCGATAAGTATGCTTTTCCACCACTAGCCGTTTGGCATTGTCCGCTATTTCCTGCATATGATCAATATCATGTTCTATTTCCGGGATCATTTTCTTTAATCCATCTGCAGAGACTTCTATCATATGTACTCCCGGAACAAACCCCATGTCCCTCAAACCACATGCCGTTTCCCCAATCATGACGGTACCTGCCGCCGGAACTTCCATATATTTTCCTACTACCACGTGTCCCGGACCACCGTCTACATATGCATACTTTGTCATTTTTAATGCATCTAAGTAATTCTCACGATATCCGCCAATGGCTTTGGGCGATAATGGCATATGAATATGATACCGATGTTTTGGATTCCTCATTATCATCATTATGATACTCACAACCCGATCATATAACGTATCAAATTGGATATTCATAATATTTTTTAACTTTAAGTGATTATATGTTAATTCAGACCGCTCCTTGTCCTCATTCCAAAGCTTTACACCTTGTTCAATAAGAATTTTTTGAGCAATTTCTCTCTGATGATACCCTTTAATATTTCCCGGAACGATCCAGTCAAAGGGCCTTGCTGCTAATTCCGTATAGCAAAGATTATTCTCATTAATTGCACATATGGGTAATGAAATAATCTTATTATGATATTCCTGACAAATGCTTTTATGTTGATTTGTCAGCTTGTTTTTTCTGAACGCCCGGTCTTTGGAGTACTCATGAATAAATCCCCAACCCAAATAATAATAACCTGCATCAAACTTTTTTCTGTAAGCTGTTGCCAATGCTTTCGGCATTGTGACCACATCGCCCTGAACCAGTATGATCCTGGCTATATCTCTTATTTCATCTAATTCATGCAGAATGGATGCGCTAAAACGGATGCACTCTGCAAGATTATACTGTGATAACAAATATGAGAAATCCCCATAAGTTCCTCGCAAGTCCCCCGTTTCAGAACCGATTGCAGCTCTAAAAAGATAGGATGTAACAACAATGATATCAAACCCATTATTTTTTTCTATAAATTTGTGCAAACCCTTTTCCAACTCTGTGGTTGACACAAATCCCGGTCCGTAGCACTTTATATCAAATTCAAAAGAAAGTGCATTCTTGAAATTTCTCCACATCACATTAGGATGTTCACCATTTATATCAATCATTAATAGTCTCATTTTTTTCCCTCACATCATAATTGCTATAAAATTAGGAATGGATCCGCTCGGACTGATCGTCTGTATGCACTTATAGGGATTCCGATCAACGACTACCCAAAATGTATGATCATCGTTCACGACATCCTTAATGCCTCTACACCAGTCACATGTCACTCCTTTACGCTTCGCAATAAATAGAAACAGACGGCATGCCTTGTCCGCACTCCCCAACAAACATATTCGTTTCTTATGTAATTGTTGTGTCTTTATGTAATCAATCATATAATTCATACTGCTTGCCAATGCCAGATAATACATTTAAATACCCACACCTTTCCGTTAATTTAATCCTTTTTCCTCAATTGTTTTTCGATATATTTTCAACATGACATCACACACCTTCTCCGGGCTCAATCCACTTACCCTGTCGTATGCCTTTCTCTCTATTAACATGCGCCCTGTCTCGTCCAATCGCATCATTTCCCGCATTTTTTCCGCCAAAGAATCGGCATCATCAATCTCTGCTAAAAATCCGTTTTCCCCGTCCGTGATCAATTGTTCGACGCTGGTTCCATGCGGTCCCGTAGTACTTATGACAATCTTACCGAACGCCATAGCCTCCAAGACCGTATTCGGCAGATTGTCCACCCGCGTCGGCAGGATGCACGCATTCGCGTTTTGAACAAGCGAAAACAATCTGTCTTTGTCCGTAATCTCTCCCAGATACACAAAGCGATCCTTATGTTCTTTGATCAGCTTTCGGAAAAGCGTACCGGCATTCATTGCTTTCCCCTGATAGATCAATCCATTATCTTTGCCAACCATGACCCATTTCATGTCAGGATATTCACCCAACATCTGATCTGCGATCGCCGCTATGAGATGGATCTCTTTTCTCATAATGATTTTGCCGAAGGTCAGCCAATACATTCCGGGCGTAAGATTCTTTTCAGAAAGTACGCGCTCATGACGATCCGGCATGACAGGGCTTTCCACGACCTTAGCCTCCACCCCGAGTTTCTCTTTGAGCAGCCCCGCCAACAGCCTGCTTGGCGCGACCAGCGCATCCGCACCCTTCATAGCCATAAAAGACAGCCTCTCATCCGGCTTAGGCTTCAGGGACGCCTCAAAGTCAAAATTCTCTTCATTGGATTTTCTCCATAAGGGTGCAAATTCAGACACACGAATAATATAAGGAATCTTTCGCATGCGTACCAACGCCAATGCATACCCGCTGACACTCTGCACAATATCAATATGCTTTCTCTTTGCCAGCGCGCGAACCTGCTTATAGTAGCAGAAGCTTCGAACAAGATTATGATATGCTTTTCCGAAAGTGGTATTTTTGATCCGCGGGCTTCTTATCATACCGCCGACCTTTACCTTGCAGATCCGCACGCCGTTCAAGTCGCTCTGCTTACCGTCAAACGATTCTGTAATGACCGTAACACTGTGACCCTTTTTTACGAAAGCTTCCGCTATATTCGCTATATAGCGCGCCGGTCCGGATACATTCCTGCCGCTCGGAAACAGATTTGTTAAAAAAACAATATGCATGATGATCTCCGCAGTTGATCGTATACGACCAACGCCCTCACTTTCTCTGCTTGTTCTCTATCATTTGGTCAATTGCCTTGTAGATATTCTCTTTTACATTTCTTGCAAAAAACATCTCCGGGTCCACATCCTGATTCCGGGTGCTTTTCCCGCTCATGATCATGTCATATATTTCTTTATCATCTGCGGCATACTTCCCAAACCCTTTTTCTACAACGCCCTTCATCTGATAATATTTACTTGCTTTCAGTATGAGGATATTTGTATCAAATGCAGTGGCTTCGATCAGTGTTGTGGAAGACGTTCCGATCACCCAGTCAGAAACTGCCAGCCAATAATAAACATTATGTTTTGATCCGTCTTCGATTTGTACATTTCCATGGCCTAATTTCGGATAAAGCTTATTCCAGTTCCGGTATTCACTCGGATGCAGCTTTACTACAACCTTGTAAACGGATAAGTCCAATCGTTCTGACAATTTCAGCGCGCAGTCGATCAATTCCTCCGACCCGTTAGACCAAAATGTAATTATCTTTTTCTTTTTCGTCTTATTCTTGAATGCGTTCTGATAAAACAGGATCTCCCGCTCGAGCTGCGCGGACCCGACGGGGACCACGTTTGCGCTGTCAATCGGAAGCTGAGGCACCTCCGCATCATGTTTTCCGAATGTAAAAATATAATCCGGAAAGCCGGGCAGTTCCCGCTTTCGCAAAAAGTTATATGCCAAATGCCCTTCCATGGCACCATGCTCCAGCTCAACCGTTGGGATTCCTCTTTTTTTTGCTGTCTCCACCATCAGAATGTGCTCAAAATCATATCCATTCACAAGAAAGATGATTTTCGGATTAATCCTATGAAGCAACCGGTCATAATACGCCATGATTCCCGCGCGATGATTGATGATACTGTCAAAGCTCACCAGCAATGACTTTTTCGTCTGATTGTCAAAATGAACCCCTAAACCGTTCTCTAATTCCGAAAGCAGCGAAGAAAACTCCTCTCTGACATCAATCTTCTGCTTTTGTACGGCTTTCACCTTGCAGTCTATGTATTTTAAGTGCTTTGTTCTAACAGGCTTAAAATGTTGTCCTTGATAAGCGCTCTCGCATACGCAATAGCTCCGCTTCAAATCTTGTAACCATTCATCCGTATAGATGCATTGGTAATAGCTGCCGTATTTCACCCTCCTCGGGCTATTAAATATCAATACCTCTTTCTGCATGCTCAGCATCGGATTTCGAATCGTGTTTCGTTCTATCCGCTCTAACGTACGTTCCGCCGCTTTTTTGCCTGTCTTCCCGGTAATATTGATCCCCCAGCCGCTCATTTGCATCATTGCCTGCCATATAGGATAACGCAAATAGTACCAATAGCGGATTCCTGCGATTTCTTTTCTCTCAAACAGTTCATGCTCCTCTTCATATTGTAAAAAGCAATCGAACATATCTGATATCTGCATGTTCATCCCCTGCGCTTATATCAAAAGTGCTTATAAACGCCTTCCCTTTCTTCCATTCCTCATCAAGGAGTAACCGATTTGATCGTCTCACAAATCTTTTCGATTTCTCCCGTCTCTAAATACGCATGCATCGGCAATGACAAACAACTCAGGCAGGTTTGCTCGGTCACATGATAATCAAGCTCCGAAACCGCATAGTCCTTTAATGCTTCCTGCTTATGAAGGGGCTTCTTATAGTAAACGGCTGTCGGTATGCCCGCATCCTTTAACCGCTGCATGGCATCTTCCCGATGCTGTTCATCCTCTAACCGGATCGTATACTGCGCCCAGCCGGAATACATTTCCGGTGCTGCAACCGGCGTTTTGACATGCCCTTGCAGCAGCCTGCTATACTCGGCAGCCACACGGTTACACTTCTCTGTTTCCTCATCAAAGAACGCCAGCTTTTTAAGCAGTACCGCCGCCTGTATGGTATCCAGTCTGGAATTCATACCGATGCGCACGTTATCATATTTATCCGCACCTTTTCCATGAACACAGTATGAGCGGAGCAGTGCCGCCCATTCATCGTGATCGGTAAAAATTGCACCGCCGTCCCCATAGCAGCCAAGCGGCTTTGCAGGGAAGAAGGATGTCGTTGAAATATCGCCGAAGGCGCATGCTCTTTTACCTCTGATGCTTCCGCCGAATCCCTGCGCAGCATCTTCCAGCAGGAATAAATGGTATTGCTGTGCGATTTTTCGTATCCGGTCATAGTCCGCCGGTTGTCCGAACAGATCTACGGCAACGATTGCCCGCGGTCGTAAGTCTGTAGAGTTATGTACATATTGGATCGCTTTTTCCAGACTGTCCGGGCTCATATTGTAGGTATCCGCGTCGATGTCCACGAATACCGGCGTCGCGCCGACAACCGGAACGACCTCCGCGCTGGAAAAGAACGTAAAGTCAGGAACAAAGACGGCATCACCCGGTCCGATTCCCCATGCCATTAATGCAAGCTGGAGCGCATCTGTTCCGTTTGCACAGGTAATACAATGCTTTACACCCACATATTCTGCCAGCTTCTCTTCGAGCTCCCTAACAGGCGCTCCTCCAATAAAACCGCCGTTAGAGAGCACCCGGCGGATCGCGTCGTCGATTTCTTCCTTATGATGTTGATATTGCGCTTTTAAGTCTCTGAATTCCATAGCGACTCCTCTTCCATGCAATAAATTTTTCCACAGTCAGGACAGGTATAGTCAGATGTCAGAACCTGTCCGCATTCGCATACCCATCCGGTCTGTCTGGCAGGGATCCCTGTCATCAGTGCATAGTCGGGCACATCTTTGGTAACAACCGCGCCCGCCGCGATCATCGCGAAGCTGCCGATCGTATGTCCGCATACGATCGTTGCATTGGCGCCGATGCTCGCTCCTTTTTTGACAAGGGTCCGTTTATAGTTCTCACGCCCTTTTGGATGTCCTGCACGCGGCGTCAAGTCATTGGTAAATACACATGACGGTCCGCAGAATACCTCGTCTTCCAGTTCGACACCTTCGTAGACGGACACATTATTCTGTATCTTGACGCCGTTCCCGATCGTAACGTTGTTGGAAATGTTTACGTTCTGCCCAAGAGAACAGTTCTTCCCGATTCTTGCACCGGACTGGATATGGCAAAAGTACCATATCTTTGTGCCTGCACCGACCTGCACGTTTTCGTCAACGATACTGCTTTCATGTATCTGATAATCCATAACCGTTTATTCTCTCCCATGCCTGTTTTTCTCATGATTCAAGCGCGCTTCTTATCAATATTTCACCCATTCATCCTCGCGCCGCATCCGAACAGTCTTTGAAGGGCATCCGGTATTTACCGTACCCGCTTTTACATCCTTTGTAACCACTGCCGCCATTCCTATCACGGCGCCATCGCCTACCTCAAGCTGATTCATAATGACACTGTGAGGCGCAATGTATGCATTTTTTCCGATATGTACGCTTCCACAGATCGTGCTGTTTGCGATCACGAGCGTGTTCTCTTCGATGACTACATTGTGGGCAATATGGCACAGATTATCGATTTTTACGCCATCATGAATGATGGTGTCATCCAGCGTTCCCCTGTCAATGCATGTATTGCTTCCAACATCCACATTATTTCCAATGACAACACTTCCAAAATGGCGCACCGGGCGATACGTTCCATTGTTTTTGGAATACCCAAAGCCTCTGCCGCCAATGACTGCGCCCGCTTTGATATGACAATGCGCTCCGATGATTACATGATCGCCGATTGTTACATTTGCCTCAATGATCGTTCCGTCTCCGATCTGTACGCCATCGCCTATACAGGTCCCGGTTCCGACAGAGACCTCCGCGCCCAGTTTTATCTGACTTCCCAATTCCGCCGTTTCAGCAATAGCAGGGATATATTCCGATTCTGACAGATAATCCGCCGCCACAAAAAAGATGTTCTTAGGATTATCGGTTATGAATTTTACCTGCGCGCCAATCGCAATATCAGATGTACATACGACAGCCGTTATCTTCTTTTTTACTAAATCTGCTTTATCCTGCCCTTTTACCCAGGTCAGACAGCCCTCTTTATAATGATTGACGGAGGAGATTCCTCTCACTTCTGTATCACTGTCACCCTCCATCTGCAAATCCGGATCAAAGTCTTTTAGATATTCATAGATTGTTTTTGCCGTAAGCCTTTTCATTTCTCACGATTGCCCCGCTTATTTTCCGATTATGGTTTCTATTTCCGTCCTTGGCAGCTCTACTCCCAAATCTCTGAAATTATCGTTTAAGTGATCGTAATATTTCACAGAGGCACCAAGCACCGCCTCTTTCAGTGTATGATGCAGGCTCTTTTCCTCTCCGTCCATATACCAAAACGGATGTGTCAGAATATGCAGGTGCGGATACTCCGCCGCGGAAACAATTTTATCAACGTCCTCACGCCAATGCCTCCTGGAATCCGAGAGATATTTCATCTGCTTAAAATAGCAGGAAGCATAGGAATTGATCACACCCGGAATATCGATCTCAGCAGACAGAATTTTTTCTGATGGTCTGTGCATAGATACTGCATCCACTTTCATACCTATGATATCCGACAGTGAATCCAATTCTTTTATGATAAATGTCTTAAGTTCCTCTTTATCGGAAGCCTCATACTGTGCCTCATCAAAATGCAGTCCGATCGTTCCTCCATTTTGTATGATTTCGTGAATACACCGTTTTGACCATTTAGAGTGTACGTTATAAAAATCTGAAGTCAGCAGGACAAAATATACGCCACCGCCGCCAATCAGTTCCTTTTCAAGCTCTGACATTCTCACTGCTTTTTCAAGACACATATCCACATCATGCCTGAGAATCACAGTCTTTTCCGCTTTCTGCCACTCTTGATACCCTGTAAATTGATATCCGCTCTTTTGTATCTTTTTTATCAAATCGGTATAGGATTCATATGTAAACTTCATGATCAGACTCCTGCGACGGTCGGCTTTCTACCAGCGTCTGCCAGAGAAATCCGTTGTCCCACATTCGTTAAGCGGCAGTTTTACAATGCTTCCCGACGCCGCCGATTTGTAGATTGCCAGTACCAGTTCCAGTGCCCGTTTTCCTGCCTCCGCATCCACATAGGGCGCTCTGTCATTTTTGATCGCCTCGATCACATCGGCATAGAGCGGAGTGTGTCCGAAGCCGTATACATTCGGCGGATTCTCATGAAATTGCTGTTTGACCTCCTCCGGATCGTCCAGCATATCGGAAAAACGCCATTCCTCAATCACATTAACCGATTGTCCGCCTGCTTTTACGGTTCCTTTTTCGCCGAATAAATATAAAGTTTCTTCTAAGTTCTTCGGGTAAATGTCCGTCGTACCTTCCACAATTCCGTACGCGCCGTTCTTAAACCGGATCAACGCGATGCCAAGATCCTCGGCTTCTATGTAGGGATGCTCCAGTCTGTCCGTCATGCCGACGACTTCCTCAATCTCGTCGCCCATCATCCAGCGCAGCAGATCAATGTTGTGGATGCACTGGTTCATAAGGGCGCCGCCGTCCTGCTCCCAAGTCCCGCGCCAAGGCGCTCTCGCATAATATTCGTAATCTCTGTTCCATCGGATATGTGCTGTCCCGTAGAACATTCTTCCGAAACGTTTCTTGTCCACAGCGTCCCGTATTTTCTGCACGGATTTGTTAAAACGGTTCTGGTGGCATGCGCACACCTTGACGCCTTTTTCGCGCGCCTTCAGGATGATCCTGTCCGCATCAGAAAGAGAGAGTGCGATCGGCTTTTCAATAATGAGATTGCATCCGTGATCGATGCAATCTAAAGCGATTGCCGCATGCTTCCCGCTTTCCGTTGCGATGGCAACAAGCTGCGGTTGTTCGTTTGCGAGCATTTCATGATAATCCGTATAAATCTTAACGGTATCCGGTAATTCGAATTTTCTGATTTTATCTTTTGCGTTTTCTTCCACACAATCACATAATGCAACGATCTCTAATTTGTTTTTTAATGCTGCCGCAACATGATTTGGTGAAATGCGGCCGCAGCCAATCAATGCGTATTTCATTCTCTGTCTCCTCCTTCGACAAATTGAAGAAACTGCCTGACATACTCTGTCTCATTGCTCAGTCCCAAGCACTTTTCTTTTTTCTTTCCGTCCACACTTTTTATCAGGTCCGCCAAAGCATCTTTTTTTCTCGGTTCATAAAACTGTATCCGATCACAAAATTTTTCATACTCAAAAAATTTCTCTTTATCAGACGCTCTTTTTCCCGGAATCATGACGGAGCATCCCGAATACAATGCTTCATAAGTCGTCCTGCCGGTTGCAAACATTACATCTCCGCGAACCACAAAATCCGAAATCGCATAAATCTGCTCCATGTTTTCCATGCGTCCCAAAAAATGAATACCGGGAACATGTTTGTATTCTTTTGAAGCTTCAGATCCCACGATCAGCAGCTCCGACTTTGTACAGCCCGCCCGAAGAAACTCCTCTATGACATAATTCTGACCTTTTATCTCATTAGAGCAAGCAGACACAAAAGCGAGTATTGTTCTACCCTCCGGCAGATGAAAATTGTTGTATACTTCTTCCTTGTTAACGCTCATTACCCCAATCTGATTAAACGGATTATTTAACACCAGTTCTTTTTGATTACAGGAACCGATCGCCTCCCGAACAACAGGGTCTATAAAAATGACTCCATGTGCCTGCCGCAGTTTGCGATGCACGATCATCCTGGTCAGGTTTCCTCCTTCAAAAACCTCCCTTATGTGAATATACATAGGAAACTGCGAAGTTAATAAGGGATATAAAATGTATGAGTTCAGATGAACAAACCGATAATGATTCATGCGAATCAGTTTATATATTTTTTTCTTGTCCAGTAGGTAACCTTTCTCACGCCTCACCCATTTTCTGACATCTTCTTTTTCCATTTTCAACTTAAGCCCGTGTGTGCTTTGTCTGAACGGCAAGCAAAAACGATAAATCTTTTTTACGTTTTTACCGTAAAACCTTTTCAAAGCGCTGTTACTTACTCTACCGTCTTTGGGCACCAGCAGATCCACTTCCTCATTTAAATTGCCGATCAGCCTTCGAATACTCTGACTGCCTCCTCCCATCATATCTGCCGTATGGATAATAAACAGCTTTTCAGCCCGTTTCATTTTGTTCCTCCTAGCACATCTTGTTTTTCAACCTTTTTCAGACGGTACCCTTAGTGATCATCGTTTTCCTTTCTATTCCGGACCATTTGCTGTTTAAGATTTTCGAATCGGACCAGGAAAGAATTTGAACGGTCTGCTTCAGAAGTGCCATTATCATTTTCTTCCTGCGGGAAGGACTGATAGGAGCAAAATGGGCGGAGACATCTTGGTAAGCAATGATCATATTTTTAATCATTTCGATTCTTCCGACCTTTCTTTTTTTCTCCCCATAATGTCCTAAAAATCCGGGACTTAAAAAGCGTATTCTTTGATAAAAAGTAATATTGTACAATAAAAATTTCCATTTATATAGAAACAGATCATCCAGCACATCCTGAGAAAGCTGAAACATACCGGGCGCTTCGATCATGTCAATGATCTCTAAAACTTGTCCGGTACTTCTTTTGGGATGATAAAACGGGAAGTCGGGTTTTTGTTTTTGTTCATACAAAGAACGCACCGTTTTTAAGGGCACAATGGTTTTGCCGGTAAAGATCACGGGTGCTGTTTCCGCACATAAATAATTCCGGATAATATCCCTTTTTACATAGTTTTCAGGGTATACATCTGCAATCTCGTAATAGTGCATTTTGTCGGGAGGCGTATGAAATGCAGCCCGCAGAAAAATGGAGCCCGTCGGATGCGCGAAATCCAACAAAAATTTTAGGGATTCAACGGAAGAATAAACTCGTACTCCTTTTTTTAAGGCGCGGTTTTCTCTTACAAACCCAACGTTTTTTTTCTCCAATGCTTCTAAAAGTTTTAGCAGGGCGCTTATATTGTATGGATTGACTGTATCGCGCCCGATCAGCAAATAAAGCCATTTCCCGTCTCCCTGCATAAGCGTACGATACCAGTTTCGCTGGGCACCGCTATTGCAGGAGGATGAGACGATTTTCAACCGTTCATCGTTTATTTCCCGTAAACGGTCCACCGTATTGTCAGTGGAACCGTCATCGGAGACCACGACCTGAATGCGTTTGTCTTTACATTGAAGAATATTCGTTACAATGCGGCAGGTCATAGACGCATGATTATAAACAGGGATGCAGAAGCTTAAAATGTATTCGCTCATTTTGGAGGACGCACTCCTTTTCAACAGGAATTATTCTATCAGTGTGATGACGGCCTACCGTAGCGCCACGTGGCATACCATGTGTAAACCCGGCAGTATACTTCATCCATCTTTCCAGTCAGTCGTCGAAAGAACATGCAGCATGTTTTCTTTTTACTGCTTTTGTACGCTTCTTCATGAAGAAGCTGCAGAATTTTCCGTGCGATCGGCTCGCCTTCAAAATGCGTCGCCCGCCGCTGTCCGCTTGAAATATAATGTTTTCGCTTGGCATCACTCATGGTCAGAATTTCAGTTAATCCCCGTGCGATATCCTCTTTTGAAAAGGGGTTCACAAGGACTGCCGCATTTTTACCGATTTCACCAAGACTGGAGTTATTTGATGTCATAACCGGAACGTCGCATTTCCATGCTTCTACAACAGGCATGCCGAAGCCTTCGTAAATAGAAGGAAATACCATCCAATCCGCCATATTATAGAGATTATTTAACTCATCATATGTAACATATCCTGCTATTTTGGCATGATCGCATAGTCCGTTTTCTTCTATCAATTTTTGCCAACGTTGTTCTGTTGTTTTTGCGGTCTTACCGACAAAGATCAATGTGGCATTCTGTCGTATATTTGGGGGAACTAATGCGAGTGCCTCAATCAGGCGCTCTGCATTTTTTCGCCATGCATTACCACCAACATAGAGCAGTAATCTGGATCTGATCGCGTATTTTTTCTGAAGTTCCCGTTTTGTGTGTTCATCAACATTCTTTTTTTGATATTTCTGGTAAACAGATTCATAAACAAGAACGATTTTCTGATGAGAAATATGCATCAGCTTTGCGTAGTCTTTTTTTGTCGTTGCCGATATTGCCAGCAGACGATCCATATGCCTTGTCGCCAGCAGGCGTTTATAATATTCCAGACAGCCATTCGCCCCGTCGCGTGCAAATAATTCCTGCTGTTTGAACAATGCAGGGATCACGTCATGTATGGTCGCCACGACCGGCACACTTCCAAAATATGTCCTGTCATATGGCGGCAGAGTGTGGTCAATAGGGCCAGGAATATAAAAAACATCTATTTCATATGTATGAAGGAATTTTTTTATGGATTGTTCAAAGGCCTTTTTATGCGTGGTATAATAATCCTTATTTTTTTCTAATCGTGTTCCGACCCGGTATTCAATCACATTCTCGAACTCAGAAAAGTATTGTTCTTTTAATGGCTCGTTTGATAAATTGAATATGAAAAAGCGGTCTTGGGTGTCGATACAGAACAATTCCTTGTACAAGCTTAATGCATAATGGGCAATACCGGTTTGTCTGAAGCTAATCAGCGCATGTCCGCTCAATCCAATGTTCATAGAAATTCTCCCTATGGCAATAGCTCTTGTAATCTTTTTCGTATTACTTCCTTACTGTTATAAAACATGACATCCTGATAAGCGTCTTCCCCAAGCGCAAGATTTTTGTCTCTTCCGGCTGAATATGCATGATGCATCGCCTCTGAAAGTTTTGCGCCGTGGTCTTTTGCGGAATGGTAATGATATTGGTATACATATGCCTTATCTGCGTAATCCCGCGCCATGGCAATGTCCGAAATTATAACGGGCTTCCGGCAGGAAAACGCGGCGATCATAGCGCCCGAATTCATACCGCTGCGCTTATCATGGGGCAGCACCACAGCGTCTGCTTTCTGCATATAATCATAGACTTCTTTATCCGGAATATACCGAAAATCCAGATGAATCTGCGGATCATCGCCGCAAAGACTTTTTATTTTTTTTGCGTACTTTGCGTTCATGGGGCTTCCGGCAATGATCAAAAATGCATTCGTGCCTTTAAAACTGCGGAACGTGCGAATCAGCAGCTCTAAATTTTTATAGGGACGGATATTGCCGAAATACAAAAAAGTAAAAGGACTGTCCGCGGTTCGCTCTATCGTGTCCTTCCCCGGGAGATAATCCTCACAATAATTGATATGCGGGATGTAAACTGCTTTTTTCAAAACGTCGGATCTGTTTTTGGCAATCCGGGCGAGTTCTGTCTTGCTTTCACGTGATAACAGAATGATGCTTGTGGAGATTCGGCACATGAAATAGAGGTTTCTTTCTGCTTTTTTGGTTTCATCCTCGTGCGGCAGTGCGTCGTGGAACGTCCAGATGATTTTCCTTCGCATCACTCGCGCGAGCAGGAGGATCAGTTTGTCTGTTAAAGTCAGATAATATTCGAACCAGTTCAAAAAAAGATAACGGTTCCGCCGGACGGCGCTGATTGCACCGGTACCGTGCACATAGGCAGAGAGGCGGTGCTTTTCGGATAATATTTTTTTTGTACTTTTGATATAGCAATTCTTGTCGTCGAATCGTCCAAACGGATAAAAAGCGATTCCCGTTTTCATATTGCTTTCCCCCTGTTTATTGTAGACTCCAATGCTTTCCACACGCGCGGCACCGTTCTTTTTAGGAACCCGTGGTTGTTTGAATAACTATCTTTTAATATTAAGTCAAACGGTTTCTCGTTATCAGGAAGCCGGTACTGACGCATGGCACCTTCTAAAAAACGGCCATTTGCTTCCTCCATGACGGACCTCGCCTCAGTCCAGTTTCTGCGCAGATTTTCCGCAAATATTTCCGACCAGTCTCCGCGCCGGATGCGTTCAATAAAATCCTTCTGCAGACCAACATAGGCATGCTCCTCGGCCATGCGGAGCACATCCCGGATGCCTTTCAAGATATCTGTGACTGTCCGCTCATCCCAGTTAATCTTCTGATAATGACGGCTCTCATCATAAATGAGCACAATATCCGTCAGTGCATAAAAGCGGCCGGCACAGATCATGGCGCTCACAAAAAACGGAGGATCCTCAAAACGCCGATACGGCGGAAAGCAGATCTGATGATCCATCAGCATACGCCGTTCATAAATCCCCCTGCAGTATCCGTGCGTAAACTGATAGTCCTGATAGGAGATCAGCGCCTCTTTTGTAAAAAATATTTTCCCGGGTCCTTCCAGCGGCTGAAGTTTTCCGCGTTTCGCACATCTGCTCCCGCCGAGACAGATCTTTACATGATGCTCGACGGCTTTCTCATACAATTTTGCCAGCACATCATCCGACGCATACCAGTCGTCCGAATCCAAAAAAGCAACAAACTCTCCTTTTGCTCTTTTCAGACCGTAATTTCTTGCCGGACCGGCGCCCGCGTTTCTCTGCGAGAGAACCTTGATGCGCGAGTCCTTTTGGGCTAACTCTTTGAGCACCATGACCGTATTGTCCGTGGAACCGTCATTAATGCACAAAAGCTCTATTTCACGCAGTGTCTGGCTGAGTACGCTGCGGACCGCTTTGGGTAACGTCTGCGCGCGGTTATATACCGGCATAATGACCGAAATTTTGACGGGTGCGTCTGCTTTCATCTTATACAAATCCTCCATGCCGCCAATAGTCCGCGATTTTTCAATCTACCTCCGCGGGTTCCTTTATCATCTTCACATATCTCTGAAATTTTCGTCGGAAGCTGTCCATTTCTTTCCGAAGATCCTTCCGCATATTTTCGGGACGCAACAATCCTGCAACGGAGTAAGTCGGTATGTCCCAAAACAGCTTTGCGGTGATCAGCGGCGTACTGGTCATCCCGACGATCCCTAACGGTTTCTCTTTCAGATTCGCCAAGATCAGCTCCATCGGATACTGTTGGTTCGGCTCTAACTGACATCCCATGTCAAGCAATGGCTGATAACGTTCTCTGTGCATCTCGCGCGGATGCGGCTTGATGATAACCGGAAGCCCCTTTTCCCTGCAATGAGCGCAGACCTTCCGCAAAGCAGTGATATCCTCGTTCTCATACATGACACCGCTGCTCGTATATGGTTGCCCGCTGATGATGATCGCATTTGCGTAATGGGCATATTCCGAAAAATCAATCCCTGCCCCCATGGCGCGGTACATCCTGCGGTACGCCGATACGGTAGGCACATTGATCCGTATGTGCATGGGCAGCCTGCGGAATAGGTTGCAGTCGATCAGACGGTGCGCGCAGGACAGGACGGCCTTAGCGGCATAACGCTGTGTCCATTCTGCAGCGACATTGAAACGCTCGCCCCAGTCATGCAGGTCGGCTGTGCATAAATGTACGAAGCCCCATACGGAACGTGTATAAGTACCGAGTCCCTCGTCAACAATGATATGGATAACACCCCGCTTTGGGAAAAGTTTTTCCAGATCGCGGGCAATCAGCGGCATCGGAACCTGCGGAACGATACAATAACATTCATTGCCCGTCCGCTTTTTGGGTGTGCCTGCCGCCCAATGCAGGAAATCTTCCTGGGAAAGCTTCGGCAGATCCATCAGTCTGACAACCTGAATATCCCTGTCATTCAGGAGGGAAAACAGATCCTCGGAAACTGCCCATCCGAGTTCGTAATAGCGCTGGATGACAATGATGCCCCTTGAGATTTTCCCTGTGTCATACAACCGGAGCAGTACGGACAAAATCCCCATGACATGCCACGACGTCATTGCCACCGCAAGGAAATCAATTCCTTTTCCGGTCTGCTGTTCGTCCCGTATCATGCGCATGAGCTGATGATAGGAAATCGGTTTTTCGCATATCGTCATTGACACATCCCCCGGACGATAATTTTTCCTAAAGTTATTATCTTTAGGAAATGACTCTTTACACATTATACATCATATATCGACTACTTTCACTCGCTTTTTAATATTTTTTCATGTTTTTTGAGAATCACCATTAAATTCCATAAATAAAAAAGTTCCCTTGAGAACCTTCAAGGGAACTCCGAAACGCAACAATCATACTCTTTCAGAATTTGCCAACAGCTCCACGCATCTCCTTTTTTGTGTAAGCTGCGGATGAACATACAAATGTAGTGTCGTTGTAACGGATCGATGACCGAGAAGCTCACTGACAATCTTATAATCCGCACCATGCGCGATCAGGCGTGTCGCAAAAGTGTGCCGGAGTGCATGAAAGCGGATAGCCGAAATGCCGACGTGTTTTAGAATCTTCTTATAATAATTCTCATAGCTTCTCGGTTCGATATACTGCGAAGAACAGGTTAGCAGGTAATCATCCGCACAAATCCTGTTTCGTTTATAGTAACAACTCAAATACTCTGCTAAGTTCATGGTGAGCGGAATACTTCGGATAGAGGCAAGAGATTTGGGGGATGTCATCGTAACATAAGAAACATTCTGATTGTTTTGATTTTTAATATATATGCGCTGCAAAGTATATTGAACATGAATCAAACGTTCCTCCAAATTAATATTTTCCCATTTTAAGGCGCAAATCTCGCCAATCCGCATACCTGTATACAGTGCGAGCAATATTCCCAAATTTCGGGAATCACTATGGCGGAAAAGATATTCCGACAACAAATCAAAATCATGATCCGATAACACCGTTACGTTTTTCTTGGTGCGAGATGACGGGAAAGATACCTTAAAATCGGAGCTGTCAATCTTCTTCTGTCGATGCGCCTTGCGAAGTGATTCTTTTAGCACATTCCAAACATCATGTACCGTTTTTTCTGAAAGGCCGCCACTGTGCCGCTTGCTCCCGTCTGAGAGCAGATAAAGTGTAAATTCCTGTAAACATTGCTCATCCAATTCCCACAACCGTTTTTTTCCAAGCTGCGGAATGATGTAGTTATGAATAATCGTCGAGTAGTTTCCGTAAGTTGATTCTTTGATAAACGGTCTGTGATCCTCCAACCATAAAATCATCCATTCTTCCAGTGTCATTTGATTCATCCTATGTAACCTCCAAATTCAATTTTATTCCCGATCCTTGGGGCGCTTGACTTATGAGCAGTATATCGGAGCCTGTTCAAAATTGCCATTTCGGAATTTTCCTAAAGATAATAACTTTAGGAAAAATGTATCTTATTGCTTATCAAGCGAAAGGTCTGAATGAAAATGAAGCCGATCAGTACCGCTGAAGAATACCGAAAGATCATTTTTGACATCATGGTGTATTTGGACGAACTGTCAAAAAAGCATGATCTGAACTGTATGTTGTCCGGTGGGACGCTGCTTGGAGCCGTTCGGCATGGCGGCTTTATCCCCTGGGATGATGATGCCGATATGATGCTGTTGCGTAAAGATTATGAAAAATTGATCCGGCTTGTCAATGCAGACCAAAGTCCATATCGCGCACTCTGCATACATAACGACAGGGAATATTACTACCCGTTCGCAAAGGTGGTCGATACGAGGACTTATCTGCGGCAGAGCGGCTGCATCCCATTTTCCTCAGACGGGGTCTGCGTAGACCTATTCCCGTTGGATGATCTTCCGGATGATAAACAGGCAGTAGTCCGTCATTATCATATACAAAAGAGACTGCGGGAACATTTTCAGCGGCATTACAACATCAGCACGGCGGATGAGAAGAACCGCCTCCTTATCGCCTGGAACCGCGGATGCATGCGCGCAGTCTCGCGGATACTGGAACACCGTGCAAAGAGGCAGTACACGGCATCACCAAGGTATGCGGGCTGCTCGGTCATGGGTTATCACCTGAAAGAGATTATGCCCAAAAAGGAACTTGTGCAGACAGTGACGCTTATGTTTGAAGGAAGAAAATTTGCGGCGCCGTTGGGGTATGACCGTTACCTGAGACATTTATACGGCGATTATATGACACCGCCGCCTGCATCGAAGCGGCATAACGATCATATGGCAAAGGCGTGGTATCGGTAAGACCTGCCGATGCAACCGAAGGGCTTTTCAAATGGATTTTATTGTCGGGCACAATCAATGCCATGCAGAACAGGATCAGAGAATCCCATGCAATGTGACAGAGGAGGGATGGGAATGCAGCCAGATGTTTCCGTGATCATGCCGGTCTACAACTCCAGAGAGCATTTGCCGTCCGCGATCGAAAGCGTGCTCGCACAGACGCACAAAAATTTTGAACTGATATTGGTGGATGACGGTTCGACGGATGGCTGTGCCGGTATTTGTGATGACTACGCCAAACGAGATGGGCGGGTCCGCGTGATCCATAAAAGCAACGGGGGGATATCCTCTGCAAGGAATGCGGGGGTAAGGGCAGCGTGCGGAGAGTATCTGGCGTTCTGCGACAATGACGATAAATATCTTCCGGATCTCATCCGGGATAATTATGCACTTGCAAAAGAATATGACGCGGATGTGATAAGGTTCAAGCGGCTGAAGATCGCGTACAAGGAAAACGGGCGGCAGATCAAGACCTCGGACCGCCTGACGAAATTTGCCGTGCTGAAAGGGGAAGGGATCGCAAAGGAGTACTTCGCGCTTGTCGCAAGTTATGTCGCGGTCTGGAGCGGGTTATATCGCAGAAGCATGGTGATGGGGCATCAGATCCGTTTCCCGGAGTGTATGAAGTTCGGCCAGGAGGATGCATGGTTTAATTATGGCTGTTATGAGAATGCCTCCTGCATTGTCCTGAATCCCAGAATTTATTATTACTGGATTCAGCGGGAAGAACATAGTACGACAGGAAAGTTCAATGTCAACCTGATCGCGAGTATGGTCACGAACATGAAGCGGGAATGGAAGCTTCTGGAAAAGCTGGATGTGGAGCGTTATCAGAAGGACTGCTATTATCTGCGGCTGATGGATTGGATACAGAACGTGTTCACATATATGAATCAGAAGAAGTGTCCGTATCATATCTGGCAGAAGGCGGGGATGCTCCGTTTCGTCTGTAAGCAGGTACCGGACAAGTCGAAGATCCGGGTGATAGATAAGGACAGACGCATTCGGGATGCAGTCGTACATAATAACGGATTTTATCTGTATTTTATGTTCCGCGGAATGGGGCTGGAGTGGTAGGAATGGGGTTTATTTTATATTCCGCAGGATGGGATTGGAGTAGCTATGGCTGACCAAAAGCAAAGGCGAGTTAATATATTGTTGCCGAATTTCGGCCTGCGCCCGGTAGGCGGTTTTAAGATTGCGTATATTTATGCAAACCATCTTGCCGCTAACGGGTACCGTGTAACGGTCATCCATGAGGTATGCAGCGATTTTCAGAAAAAGCCGGAACACATCGTACAGTACGCGCGCGATCTTCTAAAACTGGCGTCGGGAGAGAAGAACTGGTTTCGCTTTCACAAGGCGGTGCATTGCAGATATGTATTTGATCTCAATCGCCGGACGATTCCGGATGCGGATGTGACAATCGCAACGATGTGGAAAACGGCAGTAGTATTAGATACGCTCCGGCATGCCGGAAAAAAAGTATATCTTATCCAACATTATGAGACTTGGAGCGGAAGGAAACAGGATGTCGATGAAACGTGGCATTACGACATGGAAAAGATCGTCATATCCAAGTGGCTGTTAGATATTGGCAGGAAGATGAACTGCAGCAGGATGACTTATATCCCTAATGCAATTAACTGCCACAAGTTCCGGGTATACCGGGATATAGAGGACAGGGATTGCACGGTCAGCATGCTCTACAGCCATGACAGTAACTTTAAGGATTCCAAGACCGGGCTGGCAGTCTTAAAAAAGGTCAGGGAGCAGATTCCGGAGCTGAAAGTAAAACTGTTCGGCGTTGACAGGAGAACGGGCAGCATACCAAAGTGGATGGAATATTATGAAAACCCCAAGCAGGAAGTACTGGTAAAAGAAATCTATAACCGTTCATCTGTATTTCTATGCACAAGCACTTGTGAAGGATGGGGGCTGCCCCCTATGGAAGCAATGGCGTGCGGGTGCGCTGTTGTGACGACGGATAACGGCGGGATCAGGGATTTTGCCATGGACGGACAGACAGCGCTTGTCAGGAACGTGAAGGACACGGAAGCACTTGCCGGCGCAGTAATCAAACTGCTGTCAGAATCAGACCAAAGAATCCGCATGGCATATGCCGGAATGCGATGTGTCCGCAAATTTACATGGAAGAAATCATTCGATCAGTTTGACGAGGTAATTGATGGTGGAATCAGCTAAAAGGAACCAAAAACCGATATTGGTCACAGGGTTTTCCCTTATGTTTGCTGAAAACAAGACGGGCGTCGGATATTGTCAGGAGCAGTTGTCGAAAGCCCTCCATGACCAGGGGATTCCCTTTGTCATTTCAGTCAGAAAAAATGATATTTCTGTCAGAAAATATCTCATACCGAAAAAGAATGCATGGATCAAGCAGCATCTTGTTTATGAGCGCCGGTTTATCTGGCCGGAAGCATGGGGTGCTCCCCCGGTAGAGCTGGCACAGGGATATTATCCGACCTGTTTTGAGTCGTTTCCGTGGTACCGGCATCTTCTGCCATACAAACGGATTGCATGGATCCACGATATGATGTCCATGCGCTACCCGCAATATTACACCAAAGAAGACCTGCAGAAACATCAAAAGATGTTTGCGTCAGCAAAAAAGGCAGACATCATTCTGACTGTTTCGAAGACAACAAAGATGGATATTATCCATTATTTACATATCCGTCCCGAGCGGATAAAGGTCATTTATAACGGACTTGATGAATGTTTTCTGAAAGACAGTCCGGTTTTTGACATTACCAGGCATTTTGTGCCGGAATCCGGCATTGATTTTTCACGAAACTACTATCTTTATATCGGTGCAATGCGCAAGAATAAAAATCTGCTGAATGCCATAAAGGGCTTTGAAAAATACCTCAAGGAAACCGGAAAAGAAGATGTTTACTTTTACATCGCCGGAAGCAAGAGTCATGAATACAGTAATCTGAAAAAGTATGTGGATGCTGATCAGCGATTAAGGGAAAAGGTACTGTTTTTGGGCTATATCACGGATGAAGAAAAGCTCGCGTTATACAAAAACGCAAAGGCACTGCTGTTCGTTTCCGAATATGAGGGATTCGGCATACCGGTCATAGAGGCGATGGCGAGCAGAATTCCGGTGGTGACATCTGACTGCTCTTCCATGAAAGAGATCGGTGAGGGGCACGCGATACTGGCAGATCCATTTTCTCCAAAAAGCATTTGCGAAGGACTCATGGAAACAGACAGGCAGGCGGCGGATACTGATTTTATGGAAAAGAACTATCGGTTTGCAATGAAATTTACATGGCGGCGGGCGGCGGAAATATTTTGCAGGATCCTTAAGGGATTATCATGAGATAAGGGAAAATATGCTTTTTGATAAGTGAAAAATCAGAAAATCCGATGATTGATGTGACAGGGTGGCACACTTCTGTGCGGGAGGGAAGAACATGCCGGATTTGGAAGTCAGTATTATATGTCTGAATAATTTGTTAGATAAAAACGGAAATACGATAGGACATCTGAAAAAGCAAATTGAGCAGACCATACAGATTCTGCTTCATCTCGGTTATCCGCCGGAAAAAATAGAAGTGATCGCAGGCAGGGAAACATTAAAAGATATTTGCTGTAAGAACAAGCAATATCTGCCCTGCCATGTAACGGATAAGGCGAATGTTGAAGCTGCATTAGGAATGAAGATACAACTGACGACAAATTACCTTTTCACCTATTTTCGCGCAAGAGGAAAATATGTCTGGTATATTTTCGTAAATGAAATTATTTTAAGTATGCTGGCAGTTTTGCCGATGAAGAGAAAGCTGATCGCTACAACCTATATGAATTGGGATTGGTACTTGCGTGATGCGGAGTATTTGGGCAAACACAGGAAACGGCAAATAAAAAAGGGGGTAAACCGGCTGGATTTATGTATTACAACAAATCCGACTTGTACGCAGGGTAAGAAATCGGTCTATCTGCCGGATTATTTTAGAACAGAGGCGGAAAAGAAATTATATGAGGTACCCAAATCAGACCGGGTGGCTTCCGTTGGGCTGATCACTCCCGGGAAAAATGTGACGAGCGTGATTAAGCTGTTTTGTAAGAATAATATCGGAATTCCGCTGGTGGTCAAGGGAAGAATACGGGATAATTGTCTGACGCCGTCGCAAGTAGCCCACATTAATAGAAGTGGTAAAGTAAACGTTACCGATTGTTATTTACAGGATGATGACTATTGGAGATTGTTGGCAGAGTCTAAATTTGTTGTCGTAAATTACAATACCAAAATATATGGGAACAGAACAAGCGGAGTGTTATTGGACGGCATATTCGTCGGCTGTATCCCAATCGCTCCGATAGAAATTTTGGAGAATAATCGGATCAAGGGAATCGGATATACAAATATTCGTCAGATTCCGAACCTGATTGAAGAATATCGGAAAAACAATCCGGATATGCTGAATGATCTGAGCATTTATGAATTAGAGCATTTTGTAAAGGTGCTTAAGCCGTTCTTTCACTAAGCTCTTGGAAATCAAGGAGACGGCAGAAAATTTTGACGCATCATGAGGTAATAAAGAGCATGGAACTTGAGCCGAAAAGAAAGCAAAAGCTTATCAGTCAATTGAACAAGATCTCGTTTGTGGGTTTAGAAGGAATCAAGGTGGGGGATGTTCTGTCTACCGCATTGTGGCATGTTTCTAAATGGACAAAGGAAAGCGTTCGTAATATCGGGCTGTGCATGACAGAGAGCTTTTCCATAAAGAAGCGGGGGGAGAATCCTGAATGCGCGTTTCTCTATTCACACTCCCACCTAAGCAGAAAAGATCATTTGACGCAGTTTCAAGCAGTTGAAAGCCTGTTTCAGAATAAGGTTGTGATCACTGCAAGCGAGAACCGGACAGCTAGACCAAAATGGAATCCGTACATTTTGCTGCTCCCAATCTGGCGTATGCAAATGAAACATTTGGCATGCCCTGATTACATAAAAAACGGGCTGTGCCGGCGATTGTGCCGGTCTGCGGCGTATGCAGAAGAAATGTTTCAGATCATTAAACGCTATCCCTCTGTCAGGAAGCTGATATTCTTTTTCGATGTATTAGAAATCGACAGTATTTTAGTTCAAAAATGTAATCAGAAATCCTACACCACGTACACACTCGAGCACGGGATTGTAAACGGTACATATGATTATATTGATTACAAATGCTCTAATGCAAGATATTTATTGCTGTGGGGAGAATACTCCAAACAAACTGCAGTACAATGCGGTATCGCTGAAAACAGGATCATACTGGTTGGCAACATTAATACACTTGTCAAAAGTACATCACCCATATATGTGGACAAAAAACACATTCAGATTAGTCGATTTATCGTTTGTCTTGCCATTGTATTAACAAAAAAAGATTGGCAGAAAAATAAATCTTTGATCGAAATTGCAGATTTTCTGGCTGATAAATATAACGCTACTTACATTTTGAAAGTACATCCATCAGATAAAGTGACAAATTATACGTCCTGCGTTAATCCGAACTATTGTAAAAAAACCTATGATAACCGAACACGGTTAAATGAATTATTCGAGGATGTAGATTTTCTTTTATGCGGCAACAGCACAACATTTGGTGATGCCGTTTATTGCGGTATTCCGGCATTCCGGTATATCAGGGACGAAGATGTGGATGGGGACGTCTGCAAAGGCATCTCATGGGGGAAAGCAGACAGCAGGCAAGGTATGGATGCGCTGTTAAAGAATATGCAAAATGATCCTGACGCATATATGGAACAGCTGCGAAAGGTCAGGCGGTTTCTGTATGGAGAGGACAATCCGAAGGAACGGTATTATAGCGCAATTACAGAGAATGTTTGAAAACCTTTAGAAAGGCAGCATGAAAATGAAGTCTATTTTAATCGTTTCAGGAATCAATCTGTTTCCGACGATCAGCGGCAGTAAAAGACGTATCCTGAATTTGATAAACAATTTTCGGACACAGGGAGTAGAGGTATCTTATCTATGGGTTGCGCCAGGCAGCAAAGAGAACATCATGCCCATGAAACGGCTGTTCGGAAAAGGACTGTTTGTATACAATCAAGCGAAGCACAAAATAAATCCCCGCATTTTATTTTGCGGCTATCTGCGGAAAACTTTGAAATTTCTAAGATTGGATAAAAAAATAATCATCAAATATTTGGCAGATGATTTATATCCGGCCGGTCTCGCGGAATATGTCAGTGCGCTGGCGAAAAAAATACATGTGGATGCCGTGATGTGCGAATATCTGTTTTATTCCCCGATATTTTTGCAGCTTCCTGATCATGTCGTAAAAATAATTGATACGCACGATAAGATGGCCGACCGTCATAAACTGTTTTTGGACCCACACTCTTCTCTCCCGTTTTTTTATATCAGTGAGAAAGAAGAAAAACGGGCGCTGGAGCGGGCGGATGTGATCATCGCGATCCAAAAAGAAGAAGAACACTATTTTAGGCGACTGACAAATGCGCAAAAAAGGGTATTCACGATCGGGGACAGCATTGAGACCGCCGAGCCCTATTTCGTAAAGAATAAAAATATCTCTTTCCTTGGCTCCTCCTATCGAATGAACGTTCTGGCATGTGAATGGTTTATTCAAAAAATCTTGCCGACGATCCTTCGTCTTGATCCGGAGATTCAATTCCTGATCGCAGGAACTGTCTGTAAAGAAATACCCGACAGCAGCCGGTACAAAAAGTTAGGGGTTGTTGCTGACGTAGAAGAAATTTATCAAATTTCCAGAGTGATCGTCAACCCGACGACGCAGGGAACGGGATTAAATATCAAAACGATAGAGGCGCTGGCATATGCGAAACCGCTTGTCACGACGCCAAAAGGCGCAAGAGGAATCCTTGCGCAGAAAGACGCATTGATCGTGGCAAAAAATGAACAGGACTTTGCGAAACAGGTCGTAGAAATCGTAAACAACGACGAGGCCGCCATGAGACTTTCCGTGGAAGCGGTTCGTTTTGTTGCACATTACAATCAGGGAAATATCAACACCTTGAAGGAGCTGATCTCAATAGAGAAATAAACGCGGAGGAATGCATGAATATTTTATTTGTTACCGGAGCATTTGAAAGTCATGGAGAACCACTTACCGGCATGCCCAGATATTTATATAAAATGTGTCGGTATCTGAATACACAGACAGAACACCACGCTTCTATTGTCGCTGCTGATGTTGAAAATCGGCTATGGGATTATGACGGCGTAGAAATATGTTCCGTTAAAACCGTTTCCATACCGGGAAAAGGGGCATGGATTCATTATGGTGTAAATGCCGTCTTGAGGGATTATTGTCTTCAGCGAAGGATTTCTAAAATATGTAAGGAAAAAACCGTTGATATGATCCAGTATACCGGATGGTTTGGCGTCGGAATTTTACACAGCGGAAAAATCCCGGCGGTTATGAGAATGTCCTCCTACTGTAAAGTACAGCTTACCGCTAATCATACAAAACACCAGGTCAATGTGATTTCTTTAATGGAACGGCTTGCGGCTCGTAGGATGAATGCGGTGATTTCGCCCAGCAATATCGTCGCAGACCAATTGCAGAAAGACATTCAGAGAAAAATTCATGTGATCGAGACGCCGTTCTGGGAAGACTGCGAGCCGGATCAGTGGGATACTTCCATATATGACAAACAGCTCAAAGGGAAACAATATCTTTTTTATTTCGGAAGAATGTCAACCAATAAAGGCATATTGACGATCGCGGACATGATAGGCAGACTGTTAAGCAGTCATAAGGAATTGTATTTTGTCTTTGCGGGCATTCCGGCTTTTTTTAACGGAGTAAATACATTACAGATTTTGAGGAATAAAGCGCGGCCGAATCGTGACAGGATCATTTATCTCGGGAATCTTTCACATGAAAAGCTGCTTCCCGTTATAAAACACTCTTATGCGCTCGTACTGCCCTCTTTGACGGACAATCTGCCGAACAGCTGTCAGGAGGCAATGTATCACGGAAAAGTGGTGATCGGCACGTGGAATTCCAGTCTGGATCAATTGATCAGTGATGATGTGTCGGGGTACTTGTCGCTGCCCGGAAACGGGGATGATCTGCTGCGCGTTGCAGAAAAGGTCTTACATGCGGATGATGCGGAACTGGAACGGGTTGCTGCCATGGCGCACAAAACAATCCTGCGCCTCCGGCCGCAGTATGTGGTGCCTAAGATGCTGCAATTGTATGAGCAGGTTATTCGTATGGAATATCGTAATAGGAAGGCGTAAACACTAAAATGAATATAGCAATTATCATATCATCGCTCACCGGCGGTGGCGCAGAACGGATTGCGCAGATAGTCGGTAATTATTACGTAGATCAGGGTGATACCGTTTATTATTTTATATTGAACCGCCAAATAACGCAGGACTATGCGGTGAAAGGGAAAATCATATATGCAGATATTGATTTGAACGCAGGTCGAAGCCATACGCAAAAAATGATCAGACTGCTGTTATCTTCCCTAAAAATCAGAGTGCTTAAATTTAAGTATAAAATTGATGCGGCGGTCAGTTTTATGGAAGATGCAAACTATCTGAATGTTTTATCAAAAGGGCGCGAACTCGTTATAACAAGAGTATGTCATACGTTATCGGCATATGAAACTTTATATCCCAAAAGTTTTTATTATAAAAAAAATATAGTAAGCTTTTTTTATAAGAAAGCAGATAAAGTAATTGTTCTCAGTGATGATGGGTATCATGAAATGAGGTCCCGATATGGGATTCCGGGTTCCCGCCTGATCAAGATCCCCAATATATCAAATGGGATAACGAACGTAAACGACGGCAGAGAATGGGAATACGGGGATAAAGTCCTAATATGCGCAGGCAGACTTTTCTTTATAAAACAGCAGGAACGAATTATCCGGGCGTTTTCTTATGCGCATCAAAAAGAACCTGACGCAACGCTGATTATTCTGGGAAAAGGACCCCAACTGCGCTATTTGAAACATCTATGCCGCAAATGTGCTGTACAGGATCATGTACTATTTCTGGGATTTACAGATGAGCCAACATGGTATTTTAGCCATGCGCGGGCATATGTTATCGCATCTAAAACGGAAGGATTTAGCAATGCCATGGTTGAGGCCATGGGATGCGGGACGCCTGTCATCACGACAGATTCACCGGGATCCTGCGGAGAAATTGTAGGAAAACCTAAAGGAATGGGCAAAGCCAATACCATGATGCTCTGCAGATACGGAATATTGACCCCTGATATGCCAATGGATCAATTAAATGAAAAATCTCCACTCTGTGAAGAAGAGACTTTATTGGGAGAAGCGATGCTGGCAATCCTGACGAATGAAGATTTGTATCAAAAATACCGAAAGGCATCCTTGAATCGTGCGGAAATGTTTTGCTTTGACAAAGTAATAAAAAAATGGAATATCATTTTGAAAGATTAACAGAAAGGACTCTATATGATGCGTGCCCCGAAGAAATCTTATAATGCAGCTCCCCCAAAAACATTGCTTATCGCGACGTTCGTGTTCGGATATGATTATCAAGGCTATATCCCATTTCAATTTTATTCGCTTTATAAACATTACCCCGATTACGATGCAATTGTTTATGTTGACAGAAAATTGCGAAAAGAAACATTAAAGCTGTTGAAATTAATTCCCGGGTACGGAGAAAAATACCGGGTGTGCCTTGTTGATAAGATTGCGCAGACGCTTCCCCGTCCGGTGATGAAAGCATATAGATGGCTAATGTACGATGATGTTTTTGAAAATTATCAATATGTTTATATTGGGGATATTGATATTTATATATGTAAAGAAGATGTTCCGCTGCATGAACAGCATATATTACATATGACCGCCCAAAAGTCGGTATTCAGCAATATCGTCAGAGCATATAGTGAGCCACCTTTGCCCAAATGGATCTGTAAACATCAAAAAGTGCTGAAACAACTTGGATTATTTATTCCGATCACAAAGCTGCATAAGCTATATAACAAGTTTTTCTATCATAAACGTATCACCGGCTTACATTTTGTTAATACCCGTGATTATTATCCCGCCATAAAAAAGCAGGCTGATAAGTTTTTCAATGTTTACTATAAGAATCATATTATTAATAAAATATATAAATTAATAATGAAATACTATGCATCTTATTCGGACGAGACATTTTTATACCATCTCATTAAGAAGTCTCGTTTACGGTTGCCCAAACAGGCAGATGACAAAACAGAAATCCTATTCTGCAGCGATATGCGATCACACAATTTCAGACCCCACCACGGGCTGCATTTCGGCATGTGGCGTGACAAAACAAAGGCAGATGCAAGCTATCATAAATATATGCATACCCCGCTTTGCAGAAATTATTATTCCCAGTTCAAAAACGAACTGGAGCAGGATCCGATTTTGAAAGAGATTATGCAAAATAGTCCTAAGAAAATACAAACAATAATTTATACAATGTTAGACGATTTTGAAAATTGTTAGATAAGGGGATATTATGAAATTCGATAAGACCGTAAAAAAGATGAAGTATTTCGGTATCAGATATTATTGCAATATATGTGATTCATGGGTGAATCACATGAAGCCTGATGGCGGCAAAGAAGAGTTTTTTGAACAGGCAAAGGTGATTGGCGGCGGATATCGTGATCATGTCATCTGCCCTGTGTGCGGAAATAAAGACCGTACCCGTTTTATGGATCTCTGCATTCAAAAGTATACGCCCATTTATGAGCAAAAACTGGCAATACTCCATTTTGCGCCTGAAAGCGGAATACGCGATAAAATAAAAAAGAATCCTAGATGCAAATATATTTCAGGTGACATCCTGAAGGGACGGGCCGATCGTATTGTAGATATCGAAAATATCTGTTTTAAGAATGCCAGTTTTGATTGGATTATCTGCAATTACGTCTTACAATATGTGGATGACGAACAGGCAATCCGCGAAATGAAGCGGGTATTAAAACCAAACGGAAAAATGATTCTTTCCGTTCCGATTGGAATCGGTTTAGATCAAACAATGATCTTTCCATCCGGAAAGCATATAGGTCAGTCTGTTTATAAGAGGTTTTACGGAAGGGATGTAAAAGAGCGGCTGGAAAAATTGAGCGGAATGAAAGTAAAAAGAATCAGTTATAAAAATAGCGGTAGAAATAAATATGGTTTATTGGAAGGCGATACGATTTTTTTGTTGGAGGATTAGTACGTGCGCAAAATAAAAAGTTATTGCAAAATGATGTCCACAGCAATCTGGCTGATTCTTTTTAGTCTGGGGAAAACGATATCTTGCGACTATAAGCTACCTGTATTCAGAAACGGAATTTATATTACTTGGAAATCCAAAACCCCCGCTCTGATTGATGATCGTGGAAAAATTCATTTTAATCATAATGCGGCAGATATCAAAAAGATTCATTTTATTGCCACACTTTCAGTCGGAAAATCATATTTTTCTGATGAGATAATGAAGTTTCAGTTAACGATCCCATTATGTTTTGGCTATAAGGCGCTGACGTTAAATGAGCGGATTCAATCAAGCCTTGATGAAATTACATATCAAAAAATTCTTGGGGCAAATAAAGACAGAAAAAACGTGATCAGCGATCTCACTCTCATGAAAAAATCTTCCTATGGAATAGACATAGTATGGTTGAGCAGCGACAAAAAGCATATTTGCGGAAATATCGTGACAAGGGGCACAAAAGATAACGCCGTGTCCTTAACCGCGCAGATGAGGCTAAACGGAAACATTGTCTGCAAAAAAGAATTCCATCTGGTGGTAAAAGCCTTATGTGAAAAGGATACCAAGTTATTAATCATGGTTCCGCACGGAGACGATGAGGTATTCTTGACATGCAATATGATAAGGAAAGCCGTTCTAGATCATGTGCGGGTCTATATTTGCTTTTATTGCAACAATGATACAAAAGGAATAGATTATGCCGTAGAACGGCACAAAGAGGCCTTGCATGTCCTAGGTTATCTGGGCGTAAAAAGGGAGCGCATTTTTTGCCTGGGGTATAGTACAAAGTGGAAGCAGCAGCATATTTATAACGTTGCAGATACCGTGTCGACATCAATAAACGGGAATACGCATACGTATGGATCCCGTTACATCAAAGACTGGCGCACTCTGAAAACAGGCAAACCTGCTGCATATACAAGAGAAAACGTCATTATTGATATCTGTGACGTTATTTCAAGTATTTTACCCGAATTCATTATCACAAATGATTTTGATAAACATCCTGATCATACGGCATACTCTTTACTGTTTGAAGAAGCTATGGGAACGTTATTAAAGAAAAACAATGATTACCGTCCCGTCGTTTACAAGGGATTTGTCTATAGTACTGGTGCATACCAAAAACCTGATTTCTTTAGACGCCGGTTACCGTATACACATAAGCCCTCCCGAAAAGACGCTTACTACCCTATGCAATATATGACGGAATTAGAAAATCCCTGTCTATGTTGGAACGACCGGATTCGAATTAAAACCGATAAGGAATTATTAAATAGAAACGTTTATCATAATCCGGCAATTTGCGCGCTGATCATGTATAGAAGAATGTATCGAAATATCCCTTGCTTTATCAAGAAAGACTGCGTTTTCTGGCAAAGAAGAACGGATAATCTGATGCTAGGCGCTAAAATTACGGCATCTTCCGGAAATGCCGACTTTTTGAATGATTTCATGCTTACCGACGTGAAAAAGCTGAATACTGCACCGTATGAGTTTAACGACGGCGAATGGATCCCGAACGAATCGGACCGGAACAAAGAAATTTCCATCCTTTTTTCTGAATCCGTAGATATCGGCGTTTTACGTTTTTACAGAAATCGCGGAGAAATGTATGTAAAAAAGATTCTGATAACGGCGAATAATCAATACAGACAGACTTTTGATCTGTTTTGCGGGGACGTTCCCTATTGTGACGTAAAATTAGGTATTAGGACGAATTCATTAAAAATAAAAATCCTTGAGCGTTGTGGGAAGAGAATTGGCTTTACCGAATTGGAGGCATATCATGAATGATAGATACCGATCTAATGCTACACTAAAATACTATCGATTGGGGAACTATTTCTATAGACATCATATGAAAAAATTGTCATATGCATTGCAGTGGATCGGAATGAGAAAAACAGGAAATGATATCTCTTCTGCCGCGACAATCGATAAAAGCGTACTATTTCCGCACCCTATCGGCATTGTAATTGGTTCTGGTGTCAGAATAGATGCAGATGTTATTATACATGCCAACGTCATTATCGGAAGGGGCGCCGGAAAAAATTACCCTGTAATACAGCGAGGGTGCGTGATATATGGAAATAGCTGCCTTTTTGGTGGAATCGTGCTTAAACAGAATACCATTATAGGAGCGGGTTCTGTCGTCCTAACCAGCACGGAAAAAGGATGTGTATATGCAGGCGTTCCGGCTAAAAAGATTAATGGTAAAGCAATAAACAATGATACACATAAGGAGTCGAAGAAATGATTTATTTATCTGAAAAACCATGTATTATCGAAGAGTCTGCTCTTTGTGAAGATTTTTTAATATCGCATTTTTTAATAGACTCACGTCAGGTTGTTTATGTATGCTGTGACGGAAAACTGTTTGGTATTATAACGCTTGGAAACTTTAGGCGTTATTGCCTGCGTAATACACCGCTCATTCAGGAACATTATACTTATGTAAGCGTTGACGACGAAACGCGCGCTGAAGAAATATTGGATCAAAATCCCGGTATCTATGCAGTGCCCGTGCTGGATGATGAAAATCACATCCTAAAAGAATATCGAAAAACATTCACGGAAAACGATACAGAAATCATTTCCTGTGACATAATACTTCGCTTATACAAAGAATTCATTCCATCAGAAATCCATGCACGAAGTGTTGTGATTACCCGTTTTATTAACGAAACGCAAAAAAATACCGCAGATCAGATTGCATTAGATACAAACGGATCACTCATGATCGTAGATGAAAGGGACTTCATTTCGCCAGACCGATTTGAAGAATTTTTAAGTGCAAATGTGGTCTATGATTGTATTCCGGAAACATTTCGCATCAGAGAGCTCGTATATAAAAAACAAAATATTCCTTATTCTCCTGTATGCAGAACAGGCAAAGAAAATGTACACGAAAAATACTGCGACTATCTTTATCATTACGAATCGATTGCATTCTTAGAAGAAGAAAACGAGTATTTTAAAGCTGCAATCAAACAAGAACACTCGATCACGATACTCAAAAATCATTTTGTTTGGAGACCGAACCAAAATTGTTATGAGTATATGGGAGAAATAACGGAAATACCAGAGGTCTTATGCGTATCCTGCTGTATCCTGAAAAATCCATGTGTTTTATTAGGCGGCCATACGATCCCCGTAATTAGTAAAGAGTGGCCTCTATTCGAGCGATATACATCATCGGATCGCTTTTCCTCAAGAATAGAGGCACGATCATCAGATTATGATATCGTGTATAATCTGATTCCGCAGCTACATAAAAACAAGATAAAGACGCTGATCCTATCAAATATTGATATGGAATGGGAAAATATTAAGCAGTTTGATAAACAAAATTGGAGGCGGCTTGAGGAGGCATATTTGAAGGGACGATCCGAATATTTTGAGATCATCCGTCAATTCTTGAAATCAGCCCATGAAGCGCCGGATTTTTTAGATGAATTTAAGTCGAGAAAATTCACCATCATAAACGGATATCCCCAGATTGTTGATATGACTGGAAAATATATGAATGTATATTCAGGTGAACGTTCCACGATCGGTAATCCTTTAAACTATCAATATACGCTATGGTTACTTGGACCATGCCTCATGTTTGGAGCTTATGTGAGGGATGAGAATACAATTGGCAGCCTATTGAGAAGAAAAATAGACGGGCATTATTATATCAGAAATATGGGAACGCATTTTGAATCGCGCCACTTAATAGCGCGAGAAGCGATGTTCCGCAGCGGAGATATTGTGATTTTTTATGCATTTGATCCTTCTATTTATCGTAAGGCGGGCCTTGAGGTACACAGCCTTGCGGAGGTATACCAAAACTGTCCGAATCTGATGAGTCATGTTTTGGACAGCCTCAATCACGTAGACAGTTATTTGACAAAACGGATTACAGATTACATATATGACATCTTGAATAAAAAACAGTTGCTTACGTCAGAGAAGCTTGAAAATGAAAATGCGGGAAATATCGTATGTTTTGGATTACAAAGAAAACATTCCAAGGCGATTCCGGTGCAGTTGCTGAATTGGCTAAGGTCCCTGTCGCAACATATAGATAGGTCAGCAAAGCGTACAGGCGCTATTGTTATGAATTGTAACCCGTTTACACTCGGGCACCGCTATCTCATTGAACAGGCATGCGCACAGGTGGACAGACTCCTCATCTTCGTGGTTGAGGAAGATAAATCGTTCTTTAAATTTAAGGACAGGATCGCGATGGTGCGTTTGGGTACGGCAGATCTTGATAAGGTGACGGTCATTCCGAGTGGGAAATATATCATATCCGCAGTCACCCTGCCAGGCTACTTTGAAAAGGATGACAATCCCGACATTGTGTTTGATGCCACGGACGACCTTGATCTGTTTTCGGAAGTGATCGCAAAGGAACTGAATATCAGCGTCCGTTTTGCCGGTGAGGAGCCGATCGACGCCTATACAAGGCAGTACAATCAGGCGATGAGTAAAGTTTTGCCGGCGCACGGGATAGAATTTATCGAAATTCCACGCCGAGAGCATGACGGCAGCGTCATCAGTGCATCGCGGGTACGGAAGTTGATGAACGAAAAACGGTATGAAGAAATAAAAGGATTCGTGATGCCGGAGGTATATGCATATTTGGAAGAATATTACTTTTAGAGGCTTGGGGTTCAGAAAGTTCTTAAACAGAATTGATTCTTTTGAAAAAAATGACATAAATAATGCCTGAAAGGATTACCCGAACCTTGCAATGTGTAAAAAGCGCACTGCAAAAGGATCCATACATAAATAAAAGAGTTCCCTTGAAGACTTTCAAGGGAACTCCAAATCGCAACAATCATACAGTTAGGTTGTAAAGGCTTTTTGTGTAAAATCCTGTATGTTTTCCGCTTTTGCCGCCAGTTTCAGCCACGTGCTCAGAATGTGCATATCCTTTTGCGAAGTGATCTTGTCCTGCACGGACAGGGGGACATCGCCTAATTCGCTAAGAAGATCAAGGATGTCTTCTGCTTTTCCTTCTGCTTTTCCAACAGTTTTTCCTTCATTTATGCCTTCCCGCCGTATCTTCTGTTCAATCTCAAAGCTTTTCATATAGGTCAGCCCCACCTTTCCGTCACGTTTGACTGCCATTACCATTTTATGCAGTCTTTGCAAATTCTCTGTTCTTGCATTTTCCTTTGACGTATGCTCCATGTAATAAAGAAGTTCCCGTAAGCTCTCCGGCGGATTCCCGACTGTCCCTTTCGTATAAAGAAAAATGGTTCTCGCTCCGTCCTCATATGGCAATTCCGGAACTTCTATACAAGCGTTTTTGACCGTGTAGACCATCCGGTCAAGCCCGAATGGATCATAGGTCGTGATAAAGATCACAAAAACATTTCGTAGACTGCCGTATTCCTCGCCGAGCTTCAGGCTTCCTGCGTCGAGCTTTGCATGATAAAAACGCACCCGCTTCGGCAGGGCGGCAACGTCCTCATCCCCGCTGTTGTTGTCGGGTTCTAGGTCAAAAAGTTCTCCGTCTACTTCATCAAGATACACGTCTATGCGAATGCCATGCTCGTCCGTGTCCTCTCCCGGCACAAAATGCTGCGGGATAATCTTAAGTTTTCCGATCTTTCTGCCTAAAATACATTCCAAAATGCAGCGCGCCGCAGGCTCTCCGTATACCTTATGAATTGTCAGACTGTTGACCAGAAAGTCATCCACAAGGTTCAGTTCTTCCAGTTTCCTTCGTTGTCTCATTCGTTTCCTCCTGTTCCCATAGTGCGCGAAAACAGGGGCCAAAGGCAAAACCCTCTTACCTATCATTCAGTGCACTATGCTTTGCTAATTTGGTTGGGATAAAGCATAGATTACAAAAGAACACCTTGTGTTCTTTTAGAATGCTGCGCATTCTTTCAGAGAATTTCTTTTAGAAATTCTCTTGGAATCATAGGGAGAGTTCCCTTAAGAAACGGCTTGATGCCGCTTGACATGGATTGGCATTACAGGAATAGGAACGCCAAAACAGATTCGCCAAAGAATATATGCTTTGGCTTGATTATAGCAAAGGTTATATTTTAAAGTCAACCCATTGTGCATATTTCCAGTAACTTCTCTCATTTCACATTGCCCCGCGCCACTGACGATGATATAATCAGATTGTTGCAACAAAATTTTACGAAGGCGGATGCTCTTTATGGAAACATATCAGGAATTCTTAAACAGAATAGATTCTTTTGAAAAAAAGGACATAAATTATGGAAGCGATTACTTTAAAGGTAATCCCTCCCTTTCCCAAAAAGTTGATACCGACAATACGTTTCGAAGCTTTTACGGAGATACCGTCGTCTTTGCGTTAGATAAAAGGATAAAAGATCAATTAGCTGAGTATGTGGATTTATTATATGAGGCTGCCCCGGAATGCTTTTGTGAAAGATTGGTCCCGAATACATTTCACGTGACTTTGCATGATCTCAGCAATTCCCCGGTTTTACGAGACGTGGCGGAGGAATTGTTTGAGAACGAACTCAAGGTGATCGAAAAAATAGGCGAAATACAAAAACACGGCAATGCCGTCATAAAAATGAAAAGTAAATATATCTTTAATATGGTTGACACCAGTTTGGTATTGGGGCTGTATCCGGCTGATGAGGCCGATTACCTCCGTTTGATGCAGTTATATTCCGTTTTTGATCAGGTAAAAATATTAAATTATCCCTTTACGCCGCATATTACGCTGGCGTACTACCATATCAACGGATTTGATAAGCGGTCTGCCAGAATTCTAGAAGATGCCGTTTATCAGCTTAATCAGAATGAATTTGAAATAGATTTAACGGTTGATCGATTATACTATCAAAAATTCAGGAGCATGAATGATTATATCAATGTCATTCCTTTGGGAGAGATAAATAAGTAAACGGTTTCGCATTGACTCCATTTTATCAATGCAGCTTATCATGCCCGCTTACCTATACATTCCTCATATACTGCTTGAGTTGGTCGTAAAAGTTTTCCCTTGTTCCGGCCATGATCACAACCACTACAACATCCTCCAGATATTCCACTGTATATGCCAATTCATAATTTGTCTTATTATAATAAATGTCATAACCATACACGCCGGACAGATCTCCCGTCTTGGCTTCGCCAACCATATAATCTTCCCGGATTTTATCAACTGCCTCCTGATACAACCTTTTCAGCTTTTTGTCTTTCAATTTTTTTATGAATTTTGCTGCAGGAGGAAGAAAACGTACCTCTGTCACTCTTTCTCCTCCCCGCCAAAAACATCCTCATAGGACTCATATTCGGATTCTGAAACAGCGGCCCGCCCTGCTTCCCCGATCATCTCCTCTACAGCCGGACGCACTCGGCTTTGTGCTTGTTTAAAATGTTGAAGCAGCTCATTGCCACTATATCCCTGCTCAATCAGATCTGCCAGTATCTGTTCTGCAAATTCCCCACCTGTATTTGTTTTCGCAGGACGGATAACCAGTTCATTCCCGCGTACCATACATTCCGCTTCCGTATCAAACCCCAACATTGTAAAAAACTTCTGTGGGATTGTTATCTGCCTTTTTGCAGAGATGCTCACTTTTTTCATTTCCATAGGAACACTGCCTTTCACCATTGCTGCCGGCATTTCCATGCCCTCCTTATCATATGTAAATCAAAAAATAATATTCTTTGTTTCTTGGTTTCTTTGCGTTAAGATAATTGTATTTAAGTTTTCTCTGCCTGTCAAGTGTCATAATGTAATCAAATGAGGGGCAATCCGCCTATTCCTGCAGATTGTCATTTTCCCATGCCTTGATCATTCCATCCTATATCGCATGGCTCATCTCGTGCCATTCTTCCCCGCCCCATGTTGAATTTGCGATTCCGTCATCCTGAAAGCCAAACTTCAGATACATCTCGACCTTTGATTCCAGACAGGTAAGCACCAGCATGTTACGCCCTTTTTCCCGCTCCCTTTGCAGATATTGAAATACAAGCGCTCTGCCAAGCCCCTGCCTTCGATATTCGGGCAGCACATCCAAGCCCACCAGCATAATATTTTTGCCATTAGGGTCATGCAGTTCGGCATCCGTAAAAAATGCATCCCTGAAGGAATCCTCATTTGTCGCAATTCCGTTTAGAAATCCCGCGATTCTTCCTGTTTCTTTATCCACTGCCGCCAAAAACAAGTCCGGGGCCTTTCTCATTCGCTCCTTCATATGCTGTTCCGAGCACGCCTCATGGGGCGGAAAGCAAATCTGCTCGATCGTCACCGCCTGCTCCGCCTCTTCGGGTTTTATATCTCTGAATTCAAATTTTTCTAATATTTCCTTATCCGCAATAGGATGTTCATCAAATAACTTTCCTTCCAACACGCTGCTCCTTTCCATCCGGGTACGCACTTGCCTTTACCCTTTCAAAAACATATTCGGTCTCCGTGGATAAATCCTCCCTGAATAGGTACCCCAGCCTGTTATATTTTCGTATTTCTGTCGGCTCCTCGATGTTCTCCTCTGCCATAAACCGTACCATTTCGCCCCTTGCCATCTTGGCATAAGTCCCTTTTGTCACAAGCTTACCGCCGGATCTTTCGCAAAAGGTGATCGTGATATATCTGTCGTTTTCCGAGAGGTATTTTTCGATACATTTTGAATATTCCTTAGATGCAAGATTAATGATAACCCCGCTGTCATCCCGGACAGCTTCATATAATCTGCTTCCCCATAATTCATAAAGATCCTGATACCCGCCAATAGCAGCTTTTGCCTGCATCTCCAGCCGGTATGGCGTCACACCGTCCATCGGTTTCAGCACACCATAAAATGCTGACAATATCCGCAAGTGCTCCTGCACGTAATCATACTGGCCGTCCTCAAATACGGAGGGCGCCATATATTGATAAGCGAGCCCCTCATAGGCCAGCACTGCCGGAGTCAGCCTTCTTTTCAAATCCATATGCGCTATCCGTTCAAAATTCTGTTCGGCTATTTTATCATTGCATTTCCAGAGATTCTTTAATTCCTCCCGGGACTTATTTTTTAGCCAAAAAAGAATTTCCTCCGCCTGATCAACGAACTCCGGCAATCCTAACGGCGCCAGACTGTCTAAATCGTCCTTCATTTTCTTGGCCGGTGACAATACGATCTTCATTACACCTCACCCAGCATTTTCTCGGGATCGTCCGCAGCTTTCACCTTATCATTGGCTTTGATGATGATTCCTTTCTCATCGATCAGATAAGTTGTCCGAACCACGCCCATGGACACCTTGCCATAATTCTTTTTTTCTTTCCAGACATCATAAGCCTCAATGACCTTGCGCTCCGGGTCTGCCAAAAGCGTAAATGCAAGTCCGTATTTCTCCTCAAACTTCTTATGGGACGCAACCGTATCCTTGCTGACGCCCAAAACGACCGCACCCTTCTCCAGAAACTGTGGGTACCTTTCCGAAAAGCCGCATGCCTGCTTTGTACATCCCGGTGTATTGTCTTTCGGATAAAAATATAAGATCACTTTCTTTCCCGCATAATCTGATAATTTATGCGTGGTTCCGTTTTGATCCGGCAGTTCAAAATCCGGCGCTTTTATTCCTGTTTCTAACATCGTTTTCTCTCCTTTTGCGTCTTCGTTTTTTTCAGGACGCGGCTGTTACCTTCCGCTTCCCATGCCAGCGTCATGACGTCTTTCGGTAACATTTTATCATTTTGCAATTCCCTTTTCAACTGAACAACGGAATCTAATAATTGATTGAAGAAGCTGCACTTTTTTGCTATACTTTGAAGCAAAGAAGGCGCTGTCTTGTTTGACGGACCGAATGATGGGGGAGACGCCATGAAAAAGATACTCATAATACAGGGAGGCGGCAGACCGAAGGGGAATACCGCACAGCTTGTCGATCATTTCAGGAAGGGTGCGGAAGCCGCCGGCCATACCGCAGAAAAAATTTCACTTTTGGAAAACACTGTAAACGGCTGTCTGGGCTGTAATGCCTGCCGCTACGGAAAACCCTGTATTCAGAAGGATGCATTTCCTGACATTGTTCCTAAAATAAAAAGTGCTGACTGCATTGTTTTTGCATCACCATTATATTTCTGGACGATCTCGGCAAAGCTGAAGGCGTTTATCGAACGATTTTATTGCATTGCGGAGGAAGATCCGAACCCGCCGCTCGGAAGATATGAAAAGTATCCGATTAAGGACTGTGCTTTGCTCATGACTTCTGCCGACGATTTCTTTTGGACGTTTGAACAGGCCGTGTCCTATTATCAGTTTACGCTGATCCACTATATTGGTTTTCATGATAAGGGTATGCTTCTGGCCGGCGGCTGCGGCGATACAAACGGTAAGGCTCAGATCGATCAAACGAATCATTTGAGCGAGGCATATGAATTTGGCAAAAACTTATATTTAGAATGACAGACCAGCGGAGGCGAAAGGAAAATAGGTCCTAAGCCCGACACGATCTCTGATCAAAAGATTTGGAGGAAACGCCTATGAGCATTGTGATAAATATCTAT
Source organism: Lachnospiraceae bacterium (assembly GCA_014804425.1). Taxonomy (GTDB): domain Bacteria; phylum Bacillota; class Clostridia; order Lachnospirales; family Lachnospiraceae; genus DLAJ01. The sequence goes on along the minus strand of JAAUZV010000012.1, from coordinate 53,514 downwards.
TATACCGGAACAGACGGAGCTGCGCGAAAGTTTGCGGCAGAAATGGAAAGCAGCGGAACTGCGGCGGCGATTCGCAGCGAGGAAGGAAATTTGCGGTATGATTATTTTATCCCCATGTCGGATTCAGAAACCGTATTGCTGATTGACTGTTGGGAAAACCAACAAGCGCTGGATCTGCACCACGCCTCTCCGATGATGGAGAAGATCACAGCGCTCAGGACAAAATATGATCTGCATATGAAGGTGGAGCGGTACTTATCTGATGATACCGGAATACCGGAAAAAGACAGGCATTTTATAAGAGAGTAGGATAAAAGTGGACGGCTATCCGCTGTATCAGTCTCTTGGTTTTCGGGAAACGGAGACAAGATACCGCAGTATGAAACTGGTGATTCAATAAAAGGCTCTCTTATATTCTTAGTTATAAAAAACAGAAATCTCATAAAAATTCTGCTATTTTAGAATGTTTATTCTTTTTGATATCCTCCGGTGTTCCTTCCGCGATCACAGACCCTCCCAGCTTATCCGCCCCCGGCCCCAGCTCTATCAGCCAATTGCAATTCGACAGAATATTCACATCATGTTCGATGACGATAACGGAATGCCCATGCTGTAATAACTTATGAAAAATTTGTATCAAATGATCGATATCGTATAAGCTTAACCCAATGGATGGCTCATCAAATAGATATAAACTATTTTTCTTATTCCCCGCAAGGCTCCTGCAAAGCTTTAACCGCTGCCCTTCCCCGCCACTCAACGTTTGTGTCGGCTGCCCTAACGTCAAATAATCTAATCCCAGATCCTTTAGATCAGATAATATTTTTCGAATCTTTTTTTCACAGTCAAAAAATAAGAGTCCTTCCTCCACTGTCATATCGAGTATCTGCGACAGACTCTTTCCCTTGTATTTTGCTTCTCCTGCGCTTTCCTGCTTTGCAAATAAGGCCTGTATCTGTTTCATGATACCGACATAGGTCGCAACAATTGACTGATGATTCCTTCCTATCGGAGATTGAGATACATAGGTATAGCCATCAAGATTGTTTATCCCGGACAACGCTGCATTCTTATCTTTATCATAAAGAATATCTTCATCATCCGATTCATCCAAGGCAGAATAAGAATCCTCAAAATAGCTTTTCAATAACGGAACGAGTGTACCCGCGATCAGTGAACTCTTACCACTGCCGGAAACACCTGTGATACCAACCAAAGAATGCAAGGGAATCTCCACATCAATTCCCTTTAAGTTATTCGCACAGGCGTTTTGGATGATCAAGTTATCCTTGCCAATATCACCGCCCAAAAGCGTCATATTTCCTTTTCGTATGTACCGGGCGGTAATAGATTCCTCACAATTCAGCAGTCCTTCATAATCACCGGTATAGATGATATTTCCGCCACGTATCCCTCCATAAACCCCAAAATCAATAATGTGATCCGCGATTTTCAGAGCTTCCAAATTATGCTCAATGAGAATCACACTATTTCCCTTATCACAAAGGAAGCGCATCTGCTCTAATATGTTCCTCTTTTCCGCCGGATGCAGACCTGTTAAGGGCTCATCTGCGATAATGATCATATCCTCCATCGTGTTTCCAAGCAATGATGCCAGTTTTAAGCGCTGAAATTCACCTCCGCTCAGGCTGGGAATTGTCCGGTACAAGTTCAGATAACCAAGCCCCACATGAATGAGATCATCTAAATAAGAAACGACGATCTTGCAGATGCTTTTTCCGGCATCCGTTGTGGCTGCATCGTTAAGGATAGACAAAATAAATACTTTTATTTCATCAATTGACATTTGCGACGCTTCCGGCAGCGTGATATTCTTGATCCGTATACTGCGCCCCTTTGGGCAAAGTCTGTCTCCGCTGCACTCCGGGCAAATACGTTTATGAATTTTCGTACCATGATATTTCCCTTCCGCATACAGCTTTTTCAAATACGGTCCGATTCCCCGGAAATTACTTTTAGCGCTATGAAGCCCGTTACAAAATGCATCCTGCACATGCAGCGGTTGTTTTTCAAAAGACAGCGTTAAATCTGTCTTCAGCGCTTCTGCAAAAAAAGAAAGCTGGTTTTTCAGGGGAGTACAGCCCGGAATCATACCGCATAATTCTTCCATTGTTTTATCGGGATTGTCATAGATCATATCCAAATCTACATCCAATATATATCCCGTTCCTTCGCATTCCGCACATTTTCCAGCGGACGAATTCGGGGATAGCTCCCTGCTGCCAATTGAGGGTATCTCGGCTCCGCAAATACACTGCGTCTTACTCAGCCTGTTGATGCGGCCACAGTTATTACACGGTATCTCTCCGTCTGTGACATATAATAATCTGAGATAATGTAATATTCTGGTTTTTGTTCCTACCAATGACCTCGGGTTCCATATGCCTTCATTTCTTTTTCGTAAAGCGACTGTGGGGCTTAATCCACTTATGCTTTCAGAACAATGATGAAACGGAACGTCTTGCAGCAGTCCGATATTTTCTAAATAATCACTGCTTCCGGCCTCATCTAAAATATCACAGATCAAGCTCGTTTTTCCTGAGCCGCTTACTCCCGTGACAACAACAAGCTGATTTTTGGGAATATCGACGCATACCTCATTCAAATTATGCAAACTTGCATTTTTTATTTGGATAAATTTCATATCCCCTCTGCTCCCCTGCTTAAATCCAAAACCAAGTTTTCCCACAAACAATCCACTTCTCGAAATGCCATAGAATTTCTGTTACACAGAAACACGATGAGCAAATCCAATGAAGGTACACACAAAATAGATTGCCCGCCGGAACCAAGCGCATAAAAAACAGAAATTCCATTTATTTCCCGATTCCACCAGCCATATCCGTAATAAACATCTTTTTGTGTCGTCCTTATTTGAGGAGATATCGATTGCGATACCCACTCTTTTGATAGCAATCGCTTCTCTCCCCAACAGCCGTCATTCATAAACAAATATCCCAATTTAGCCATATCCCTTGCACATAACCATAGACCGAAGCCGCCATAATTGATATTCTGGGCGTCTGCTTCCCATTTGGGATAAGACTCCCCGTTTTCAGCGCCGGTGATGTTTAGCTCATTGAATAGTACTTTTTGCGCAAATTCCATCGGACCCATCCCTGTTGCCTTAGATAAAATCCGCGACAATAAGTGATAATTCGCATCATTATATGAGAATTTACCAATTTTCCCTCTATCTACCGGCAGCCTCAGCAGCATATTCAGTTCATCCTGACTTATGCTCATCCTATGATTAAAGCCCGCATTTGTCGGACAAAAAATGCCGGATGACATCGTCAAAAGGTTTTCGATCGTAATACTCTCCTTATACCATTCCGCAGGGCCTGCGCAAAATTCTTCATAATGATCAGCCACCAGATCCCCGATATTCAAATATTTCTGATCTATCGCGATTCCTATGAGGGTTGACACAAAGCTCTTTGTTACAGAATATACATTTCCCGGGGTATTCCGGTCAAATCCATTCCAATAATTCTCATATATGATATAACCTTTTTTGATCATTAAGGATGCATAAACACCTTTCCCTCTGCGTTCAAGTTCTCTATGAAAATCAGATATAACAGCATTCTTTATCCCTGCTTCCTGAGGTGATCGCTCTATCCACTGTTTCATCGGGAAATCATTTTTTGTTTGCTCCATTTCAACTCCTTATCTATCTTGTTAGGTATTGACCTATCATCGATTGATTCGATTTTTTCAATTCCGCCGGAGAGCCGGTCATCAGTACGGTACCTCCGTCACTTCCGCTTCCCGGTCCGAGTTCAATGATCCAGTCACAATATGATAACACTTGCAAATCGTGTTCTATGACAATGACCGAATTTCCTTCCTCAACCATCGAATCCAATAATGTGAATAATCGTTCTTTGTCAGGAATACCCAAACCGGCGGTCGGTTCATCCAGAATGTATAATATATGCCCTTTCTTTTTCTTGAGAAATTGCTTCATCAATTTCAATCGCTGGCACTCGCCGCCGCTCAGCGTAGAAACGGGCTGTCCGAGTTTCATATATCCCAATCCGATTTTTTGGAGCAATTCAAAGCTTTTTCTCAGCTTCTCATGCCCGCCAAAGAAATCCCCCGCTTCTTGGACAGACAGATCAAGGACCTCCGCAATACTCTTCTCCCTGTATCTCACTTGGAGCACGTCCTGCTGATACCGTTTTCCGTTACACCGATTACATGTCTCCCTGTATATGAATCCTGCATTCCTTTTTTCGATCACTCCTAAGCCTTTGCACTTTTCACATGCCCCTTTGGAATTAAAGGAAAAATACGAAGCAGAAACCGCTCTCCCTTCTTTTGATGCCTGCTCAGCATAAAGGCTTCTGACCGTGTCCCAAAGATTCAAATAAGTAAGCAGATTAGACCGACTGTTCATCGAAATAGGCTTTTGATTCACTTCAACAAATCCATTCAGATGCTGTAAACCACTCACACGCTTCCATGTTTGTTCTACATATTCTTCTTCCTGTTCTATCATGGCAGCGTCTTCGGCGCTCTCTGTATGCTCTTCAGAATCATCCTTAGCGGCAGCTCCAAAATAAAACTTTAATATCGGAACCAAGGTTCCGGAAATCAGAGAACTTTTTCCGCTCCCTGAAACCCCCGCAACTCCTATCATCCTGTTAAGTGGTATTTCTACATCAATATGTCGCAAATTATTCGTAGATATATCATTTAATACAAGCTTTGCCGTGGTTTCATCAATGAACCGATCTGTTTTCTTCTTGAACAGATCTTCCCCTGTCAGATAGTTTGCCAATACAGAATTTTTATTGCATAACATATCCTGATAGGTACCTGAATAGATGATGCGTCCCCCCTCTTCCCCTGCGCCGGGGCCTACCTCGATCATATACTCTGACGCCTGCATCATATCCATATCATGTTCAACAACGATCACGCTGTTTTCCGCATTTTTTAAATCAAACAACCGGGATATGAATTGTTCTCTCTCGATCTTATGCAGCCCCGAGGTAGGTTCATCAAAAACATATATCATGGAATCTGATTTTTGATCCATACGCTGCATCAAAAAAAGTTTATGCAATTCGCCCCCGCTGAGAGATGGTATTTCCCGAAACAGGGATAAATACCCAAGTCCGAAATCAATCATCTTGTCCATTTTCGAAACTAAGCGCTTCGCAAAATGCATGCCCTCGCTCGAAAATCTTTGTTCTTCTAATGCCTGATGCAAACGCATTCTCAACTCGCTGACCGGCAATTCCTGCATCTCACAGATATGTAAGCCCATTAATTTCAAACTGCGCCCTGCATCTCCAAGCTTGTATCCCTGACACGCCGGGCATCTTACCTCATTCGCAATATTGGGAATTAACGTTCCTTTCCGATACGCATTTTCCACTGCCGGTATGACTCCCCAATAAGTTCCATAAGCCATTTTCGGATTCTCAAATCCATATAAAAACTGGTTGCGCATTTTGCGGTCCAAATCCGAGAATCTTGTTGTATCAGGCACAAAACCATAATAATCCGTAAAACGGGTAAGCGATTTTAACAAAAGAGGAATCTTGATACGCTTACAAATCTGAAAAAGCGATTCCTCCGAGTCCGGTATGATATGTTCCATGTGAATTTCGGTTTTATGCCCTCTCCCCCGGCATTCTAAGCACATACCCTCCGGCGAATTAAAAGACAGCTGCCGCTCATGTACCATCGTAACAGAAGCACCGCATATCGGGCATATATTTGTATTTCCGATCTCATTTCCACACGCAGGACAACGAATCTGCCCCTCCAGCAAATAAAGTTTCTTTAAGTCATCGAGCATGTTCATCCTCGTCCCTATGACAGATTTCGGATTCGCTTGCCGTATCATATCCTGCCTTACTGCAATGACAGGGCCTAACCCGATGATATCATCACACGTATCTTCCTCAAGATTATCAGTGATCATGTCCCGATAATGAAGATATCTCATAACACTTTTTTGATACAGAATATCATACACAATGGTGGTCTTACCGGAACCGCTTACCCCTGCAACCGTTACGACTTTATTTTTGGGGATCTCAATATCGATGTTTTTCAGATTATGAAAATGTGCATTTTTTATTAGAATCCGATCCATAGCGTCTTTTATGGTCCCTTTCCATTCTATCAAACTCTTTGATTAGATTATAAGCGATTTCATTTAGAATCTCAAGATTTCTGTCTCCTATCTGCCTGCTTTCCATACCATGCAGTATACCGCAGGAATAATGATCGGTGCTCATGTTTTTTACAGAAATGAATATGATCACCGATAAGCAGGAATCCTCTGTTATAATAAAATAAATATACTTACGGAGTGAATGACGCTAATGAAATATGTAAATGCAAATGATGTTTTGCCTGAAGAATTGCTTTCCATGATTCAAAAATATTATCAGGGCGGTTATTTATATATCCCAAAAGGAAATGATTGTGAGGTAAAGCGGCTGACCGACTATAAGATCGAATTAGAGAAACGCAACCAGTATATCTATCTGAAGCATCTTGAGGGAAGAACGAACGGACAGCTTGGAACTATCTATCATTTGTCGGCAGCAAGTATCAGAAGGATCATTGCACAAGGAAAGGTGAAATATCAGAAAATGAAAGAGATGATCGAACAGATTCTGCCCTTATGGGAAATGGAAAACAAACATTTAGAACAAATATATCCCTCAGCATGGGAAGTGAATCATTCTTATGTCATAAAAATGTATGAGGATAAAAAACAGTTGGAAAGGAATATCAAAATATCGGAAATATTATCGGATTGCGATATTCCGGTCGTAACGATCGTTCATACAAAAACGGGTGAAAAGTATGCTTCGCATCAAAACCATTATTTCCTCCTGTCAAAAAAATTACGTGGAAGTAATATTACCGATTTGAAAGATCGGACAATGGCTCAGAAAATGGGCTGTGCCATTGCACAGTTACATACGGCATTTATGAAATGCGAAAAAGAATTGGAATTTTGGGATAACAGCCTGCTAAAAGAGATGAAAGGATGGATACGGGAAAATTTAGCAAATAACAAGTGGAAGATCCTATATGAAGAAGAATATTCAAAAACAGTGGATTTGTTGGAAAGCGTATATGATTTCCTGCCGAAACAATTAATTCATCGGGATGTTCATTTTGGCAATTTCTTATTCTTTGAAGGTCAATTGTCCGGTTATATTGATTTCGATTTGAGCCAAAGAAACATTAGGATTTTTGATATTTGTTATTTTTTGACGGGACTATTAGCCGAAGAAACGGAGGACTCCTTTACCAAAATTGAGTGGATTGAAAACATCAGATCCGTGATCGCAGGTTACGAAAGTATCCTTCCTCTTTCTGAAAAAGAAAAAACGGCAATCCCCTGCGTGATGGAATGTATCGAAGTCTTATTTGTCGCGTATTTCATCGGCATGAATGACACAAAACACGCAAATGATGCATATGAGGTATTCCGTTTTATCCAAAATTGCGAAAGCGATATTCAGCGCGCGATATGATAGAGTGTACGATCAATGGAATCCGTCTTAAAATGCATACCGAAAGCTCCTTATTTTCGCCGAATTTTGTTGACAAGGGAACCTTAACGATGTTGTCAAAAACAGAATTTCAACCGGGACAGAAAATATTGGATTTAGGCTGCGGATATGGTGTGATCGGAATCTATGCCGCACATTTTTCAGGAGCCGAGAATGTTACAATGGTTGATAATAATCCCATTGCAATTGAACTGGCAAAAAAGAATGCCCTCTATCATGATCTGGGAGCTATCCATATCGTTCAAAGCGACGGACTGAGTAATATTGTCGAACGGGATTTTGATCTGATCTTATCAAATCCGCCTTATCATGCGGACTTCCATGTGCCCAAAAATTTCATTGAAAACGGCTTTCATCATTTGAAGTATGGCGGCAGTATGGTTATGGTCACAAAGAGGTATCAATGGTATAAGAATAAGCTGCAATCTGTATTTGGCGGTGTTAAGGTAATCGAGGAAAACGGCTATTATATTTTTATTTCAGAGAAACGAGCGATTCGTAAAACAAGGACAAAAAACAGACAAAAACTCTCAAAGAAATTGCAGCGTAAATATGACCGGACAGGAAGGAGGAGGACTGCCTTAATCCGGTGACTATGGGACTGGAACGATTCCAAGGCAGTCGGGGCAGGTATTACCTAAATGTATTATTATATTATTTCAAAAAGATTACAACCATACCCATTCCCTATTTTTTAAATTCTTGACAATATAACTTGTACCATTTCAATGACTTGTCATATCCTGCCAAAATCTCACCAATATCAAATGTAACTGCTTTTACCACATATCCTGTCAAATTGCGTTGTTGCGCAATCTTTTTCACACTAAGCAGTCAATCATACACAGTACTATATCTCCATATTACTCACAAATTTCATATTTTTTAAAACTCTCTGTCACATTAATTTTTTGCAATATAAGTACTCCCAATAATCTAGTTGCAAAATACGATACTACGGCATCTTCTGCATTAAACATTCTATCCTTAGCTTCATCTTGATTTACCTCATGTTTTGAACGATTATATACTTTTACAAAATCGTATAAAGCATCTATTACATAATCATTAAATGCGTTTTCTTTCTCAATTCTACATACTGCCTTACCTAATGTTGAATTTTGAAATGTAAGACCACCTAATACACTTATTTTTTTCAAAAACATTCTGCATGCAGCCTCTAAATGCATGCCAGAATTTTCCACAACCTGTCTCGCAAAAATTCTAACATCACATATGTCTATGCTGCTTCTAGCATATTGCAAAGGACGATATAACTCCCTTTTTACTCCGGCCGGAAATGGGTTTTTTACCGGGCTAGCCGGCATACAATATCCACCTATGCCACCTATTAAAGCATCCATTTTCCATAAAACATCGGTACAATATACATACTTTGCATTATCCATATCTTGCGCGAAAAAATCTGATATACCACTTTTTATAGTTTCATTAAATAAGTTATTATAAATTCTTTGAAGTTCACTATGAGATAACATTATATTCCTCTCGAATCTCTAAACAGCATTAATTACAAATCATTTAAAATGAACCGCTTCGTTAAAATTGAGCAATTGCCTTTTTCAAATCATATTCCAATAGAAATTGCGCATCTGTCAAAGATAAGTCTGACACCGAATTGCCGCATACTACAATTTGTTGTTAAACTATCACCCATAATTCTTATATTAAGAATTATACTATTACATAATTCCTAATGTTTCATAACGGTATATTTCACCATCCTTCTTTAAGATCCCTATATCAGTTAATTGCTCCATAATGCTTTCTACTTTATCAATCGTACACATACATCTGTTTTCATTTTGAAAACAACATTTAAGATTATTATTACAGCATTCTCCAAAAAAATCACTTAAAATATTTACTTTACCCGATTTATTGGGTGATCTCAATATCTCAAGAAGAATACATTTTACTCCTGTATTTTCATCAATTTTTTCTACTAATCGGTTCATTCCTCTTACTGCCAAATAACCTGATGTAATAGGCAATCCAATACTATTATCAATAAGTACAGACAATAAAAAAACCGTTCCAACCCTTACGTTAATAAAATAGTTATATTCCATAAGCATAAGACCGAGCATATTACCATCCGATTTTTCCTTGTATGGTTCCATCTGATATGTTTCATCTTCGCATATTATGTTTTTTTCTTTCGTTAGCAAAGACAACAGTTTCTCTGATCCCTGTTGGTTTAATCCTACCTCTTGTAATCTCTCAATAATTTCTGATTTTTTCCCACATACATTTATCCATTCTTCTCCCACTTTTCATCCCCCTATTCAAATTATGACTTACAATTCCTCCATTTGCTTTCTCATTTTTGCTATCAGTTCACGCGCTTCCTCATAACTCATTCCACTCTGCTGCGCATTCTGCAAAAAATCTCTTTCCCAATTTAGTAATTCAAGCGTTGATTGATCCATTTTCTCGAATTCGTCAATCGGATATATTGCCCTTGAATTCGTTGTCTTAACAACATCCGCAGCTGCGTTATACAAATCAATGTATTCCTTGTCGAATTCGCCCATACCCAACTCTGTTACAATATCATAAGCAAACAGTCTTGGGAATTGCTGCGCCACCTCCATAAACACATCAATAACCGTATCAATTTTTTCTATTTGCGCTTCAGCATCAGTCACACCTAGACCTTTAACAATCGTATCATCAACAGCAGCCATGATTGAATGTAGCCGAATTCCCAGCTTTGGATGAGTTATATCATTTAAACTATAATTATGAAAAATTGAAAATACCAGTAATACCGCCAAATAATAATTCAACAAATCATATTTAATACTTTCGATGTCTTCTTCCTTCATCATTATCTGCCATGCAGCATCCATAGCAGATAACTCGTCAGCAAACATCTCTATGGCTTGTAAAGCAATTACATTTAAAGTTCCTTCTAGTCTTTCTTCACCATTTTCATTTTCCCACAAAAAAGCTCTTTCTGCGCATATTGTATCGCAATGCCCTAATATAATGTGCATATATTCGTGTACTAATATCATCTTAAATGCGTAGGTCCACAGTAATGCCTGCACATCAGATACATTTTTATTTTGATAATATGACAAGTGCTCATTTTGGACTAAATAATCAGATAAAATCTGTGTACGCCTTATCAGCTCAACATATGTAGCAGAATGAATCCCTATGTAGTAATGTTTGTTTGTAACAAAACAAAAAGCATTAACTATTTCGTCTTTTACGCAAAACACATGTATCTCGGGTGAAATTCCCCTACCTTCGGACATTTTCTCAATCAAATTGTCAACTATAACAGATACACTATGAATTAACTCATTCTCAAAAGGAGAATATTCCGAATTAGCTTCATCAAAAATAATATTATTACCACTTTTATTACTATTCAAATATTCTAAAAATTCATGTTTATAAATATCTTTTTCCATTTTCCCCACTTTTATTTTTAAAACTGTCTTTAATTAAAAATCTTCGTAATATCCTGATACCGATTCACCACCCGATAAATCTCAGCCGCCTCTTTAGTAACCTTATACAGCACAACATAATCATTCCACACCACATACTTATAATCCGACTTAAAGCTCACACGTTTAGACAAGTCCGCACCAATATGCGGAAACTGTTGTATATTTTCAAACTGCCTATAAATCTCCTGAACCGTTTCTAATGCCTTATCGGCATTATCCTCTGCAATAAAGTTCTTAATTGATTTTAAATCTTCTGCCACTACCGGATTGATTCGCAATTTCATCATAAATTTACTCTCCAACCTCAGCCTTTAATTCATCCATTGTTAGCCAGCCATTCCCGTCTTTAACAGCTTCCTCTGCCTCATGCAGTTTCTCCAGCAGCTTTTTTTCTGCTTTATCACGCTCGTAATCTTCTATATCCATCACCACAAATCTGCCTCTGCCATTTTTAGTCAGAAACACTGGTTCTCCGATCTGACAATTTTTCAAAACCTCATTATAATTCCTTAAATCTGATACCGGTAATATACTTGCCATAGATATACCCTTCCTTTCCAATCAAACTATAATATTTCTTTCTATATTATACTCAAAATTGCTGTAAAAATCAACGCAACATTTTACAGCGCGTAATCTTTTTTAATCAAAAAGTAAAGCATCGGGGCAGGAATTACCTGCCCCGATGCTTCTCTTTCCTTTTTTGCTGTTTCAGTTCAAACTGACGCTGTTTCTCTGCTTCCCGTCTCTCCCGGCTCACAGCCCTGCGTTCAGTTTTCAACTGCTCCTGCTGTAATTTCAAAGCCTGTTGTGATTTTGTTCCTATCCCGGTATTCAGCACTTGTTTCCGCACATCGCGCTGTATCCGTTTCGGATTGCTGCCAGCTTCTTTTACATCAGTTGCCACAGCCGGACTAAATCGCAGCCGATCATAATTTTTCAGGATGAAATCGTATATCTCATAGTCTTTTGGCTCTGCGCCAAATGTAACCTTACACGCAGATAGCTTTCCACCTGATACACATTCAAACACGCCCACCCAAAATGGTTCCTCAAAAAATACTGTCAGTCTGCCCGATACTTTGTCCATGACAATTCCTCCTTAATACCTTACGGCTGTCGCGGCATTCGTCAAATGCTCCTGCAAACACGGCATTTTCCTCATTACTCGCGCAGATTATTGTGATGAACAAAGAACGGACGACCCTAAGGAGGGAGGGCTACTTACACCAGAATGGTGCGACTGGACTACCTACCAGTTCTGCAAGATTTCCTTGCGTTGTGTTTTTATCTTTGCCCCTATATATTACCACACAACCGTCCTTCTTTCCATAAAAAATGTGGCAGTCTGTTTATTACCGCGAACTGCCACAACACGCCGGATCTATTTTCTTCTTTTCAATAACAATGTTACTCCCAGTGCAAACGATAATCCGCCAAGCACAATAAAAAAGCTCCACAATAAATTCCAATACGGTGCATTGATATCGTACATCTTTAATATTAAGCCATGCCAAAATTCCAAACCCACCATAATAGCGAACAGATCAAACAATACATATCCTCCACCAAAAACATAGACCCATCGCCACCAAAAGTTATGATGCCGTTTTTTTATGAATATGCCTATTCCCCAAATACATAGCGCCGCCAAGACACCCATTGTCAGATAATAAAGCGCACCTTTATTTTCCATGATTCCGAGCCAAAAATCTGCATAGGATTTTTGGTCAAGCAGTCCCCATATTCTATGTAAATGAAACACACCAAAAAACAGAAAAAACCAGGGTTCCCATATCTCTATTTTTTTCATCTCACATGTTCACCTTCTGCGGAACAGTAATGTCGTTTTGAAACGACTTCACGAAACGAAATCCGCTTGTTATTATGCGACCATATCGGTTATTATCCTGCCGCGTTTCTTTTTTATTTCCAGTACCATTGATTTTATCACTTCTTCCCGGCGTTTACCACCATAAAAAGATAGGGCATAGCAACCACCATGCCCTAACAGCTGAATAACTTAAGAATTTATAGAAAAGAATAGATATGGCTTTAAGTTTATGGTATTATCTAATGGAAAAATAACTAAAATCGAAAGGAAAACTTATGTCGAAAATAGCTGTTTACTTTCCGGGTATAGGATACCATTGCGACAAACCCCTTCTATATTATAGCAGGAACATCGCCTGTGAACTGGGATATCAGAATAATAGAAATATAAGCTACACATATAACGCAGGAAATATCCGCGGTAATGAAGAGAAAATGAAAGAAGCATTTGAAGCACTGTTTTCGCAGACTGAGGCTGAACTTGCAGACATGGACTGGTCTGAATATGATGATGTGCTTTTTATTTCAAAAAGTATCGGAACGATCATTGCAACGTCGTATGCGGCGAAATATGGCTTAAAACATGCAAGACATATTCTATATACGCCCTTAGCACAGACTTTTCTCTCTGCACCAAGTAATGCAATCGGTTTTATCGGGACAGCAGACCCTTGGAGCGATATTAATGAGATTATCCGGCTTTCAAAGGCAAATCATATTCCGCTAAGTGTATATGAAAACTGCAATCATTCCCTCGAATGTAATGATACAATGAAAAATCTTGAGAATTTAAAGGATATCATGCAAAGGACAATGGATTTCTGCAGGGGGAAGGCCTGAACGTGTGCAAAATAAAAATGTAACTAACAGTCAGAAAAAGGAGTGACCAGTCATGTATAATCCTCAAAGTATAAATTTACATGAAATACTGACATATTGGGGATTTTCCGATGCCGAAATCATAAAACATTTCCACCCTGATTCTCCAAGGATCGTGGCAAAGATCAGGAATGAAAATACATACTATATCCTCAAAGGAATCCCGGATACAAGGGACGGAGAATCGCGGGGAGAGCAAACGATACGCGGCAATGTGCTTGCACATCAATTCTTGGGAAATCAGAAGGGTATTGCGCCGCGAATCTTTCCTACCAAATGCGATAAACAACAATATTATCTAAATAAAGACAGCTATTGGTTTTACTTGATTGAATTTGTTCAGGGACGCCCGATGCAGGAAACACCAGAGGATGAATTCATGCTGGGTAAGCTGGCAAGAATGCTGCATTCTCTGGAAGGATATTCCTTCCCGTCAGCACTGAATGAAAACAAACAGCGTTTTTACAGTTGGTTTCGTGAGAAACCTTTTAAGGCTGCGTTTGATATGCTGCTTGACAGTCTTCCCGATTTTGAAAAGTATGACAGATGCCTGATCCATACCGATCTTGGTCCGCACAATACCATAGTCGGGATAAATGGAGAAGCTGTACTGATTGATTTGGATGATTGCGGAATCGGAAGTCGCTATTTGGATCTGGGGTGGGCATTTATCATGCAGTTTGTTGAACATACGGAAGATATGCAGCTATCCTATCGTTTCGATCTAGCGCTGGCTTTTCTGAAAGGCTATTATGGGACAACGCACCTTCCGGAAAAAGAATACGACCTCCTATGGCAGGGAGCAGTTTATATGCATATCTCGTATATGCAGTCATATGGACCTGATGCGGTCGATTCCTTATGGGAAATACTACAGTTCGGACTAAATCAAAAGCCGGTTTTGTGGAAAATGATACAAAACACATGAAAGTAAATCCGGAAAGTCCGCTGTTTATACAGATTTCCGGATTTCTGTTTACTATATTGAACTCGGCAAGTTTTCGCTTAGGCTTAAACTATGCCAATATTTTACTTCATCTGCACATATTATTCTGGCTTATTGATTTTCTGTTGCCAAAATGTTGCCGTTTCATTATATCCATGTCTTATTTTGAATAAACGGCATCATTTCTAGAAAGAAGATACACACAATATTGATTCATACTGATACCTTCTTTCCTGGAATGTTCTGCCAGTAATTTGTGTAAACTACGAGGTATTCTCAATTTGAACTGACCCGAATAATCTTCTAAACTATCCGGCTCATGAATCTCTATCCCATCTTCAAGCGCTGCTTCAATCCACGCTTTCTTTGCATCCGTTGCGTTTGCTACTGCTGACTCTACAGTTTCACCACAAGTAATACAGCCCGGAAGATCAGGGTAGGAAACCACATAGCCGCCCTCTTCCTTGTCTTCCACGATTTCCATGCGATAAGACATCGCCATATAATCATTCAGCGTCTTCATCATTTTTCACCTCACCTTCCACAATCTGCTTCACCATCTCTACATAAACTTTCTTAATTGGTTCATGTTTCGGTATCGTAATCGGTTGACATCCTGATTTTCGGAATGTGTAATGGCTGCTTCCGTTTCTCGGTGCATTCATCACATAGCCATAGCTTTCCAACACCTTGCGCAATTCATCGAATCTTAGGTCTTTGGATAATATATAAATACGTTTTAATAGTTTATCCCACGTTGACATTTTGAATACCTCTGCTTATATTATATGTGGTGTCATATTCGGTGTCAATATTTTATGGCTGCTTCTTTGGCTTGCTGATTCTCTGTTGCTAGTTTGAGAATAAAACAACCCCCTTACACAAACTGCTGTCTGTGCAAGGGGTAGTCTCATTTCATAAAATACTGCGAAACCGCCGCTTCCAAGTATCTCCTGGTGATTTGCTACGACATTGTTTCTTCAAAGTAAATGAAGCATCCGGCGCCTATTGGTTCAAGTCCTTGTAAATCGGCTTTTTCAAGCGTGAAAGACTTATGACGATTCCAAAAACTCCCACGAAAAAGAACATAACTGCTATTCCTGACCCGCTTCCCGAACCAAAGAAACGAGAAAGTAGCTCTTGAATAGGAGAATCTGTCGCCATAAACGGTTCTATGACATAATCTGCCAATACGCCCCCTAAAAATAACCCTAATGGAATCGTGCAGTTTTGTAAAGTATCTTTTGCGGAAAAGACACGCCCTTGCATCTCAACCGGTATATGTTCACGCATGATCGCCGTTAGATTGGCGTTCATTATGACCGCCGGTATATAAGACACAAAAGCAGCAATGCACCAGACCAATGGCAAGAGGGTGAGACTTTGCACTACATTGCCTGCAAAGATGAAAGCAGTGGTTACAAAAACCACCTTTGATTTGTTCCGCACAGGTTTCATCACGGTGACGATGAGACTTCCTGCAAGCAGTCCTAAGGCCACAGCGCTTTGAACCATACCCAGCACTTGCTGGTTGTTACCAGTTCTACTCAGAACAAAGGGCGAAATCATACCATCATTTCCAAGTTTTGCGAGGAAATTGATGATAGCAATGAACAGGGTAATGTGTAAAAGTGCTGCGTGATCCCTCAAATAATGCACCCCATCCAAACAGCTCTTTAAAAATGGCTCTCTGTTTTTCTCTTCTGCATATTCTATCTCCGGTATCTTGATAAAGAACAAGAGAACAAAAAACGCAACGCAAAAGCTTACCAAGTCGCAAACCAAGACCATCGTCATTCCGCCAAAAGCCAACAGACAACTGCCCAATGCCGGAGCCAGAATGGAAACGACAGAGTTGGAAAAGCTCTGCAGCCCGCTGACTCTGGTATAATACTTTCTCGGCACCAGCATACTGGTCGCCACAAAGGAAGCCGGGTTTTGAAAGGCATTCATAAAACTGAGCAAAACATTGATGACATATAAATGCCATATTCTAAGTGTTGAAAAGGAATACAGAACAAGGACGGTTATCGTCCCACAAGCAGCTGCCAAATCAGTAAGCAGCATAATGCGCTTTTTATCCCAGCGATCCGCCAAAGTCCCGGCTATAAAACGAAAAATAATTGTTGGTAAAAAAGTGCAGATTGTTAATAACGTTATACTGGAAGCAGTTCCTTTCTGACCATATATCCAGATGATCAGCGCATAACTAGTCATAGCTGTACCCAATTCGGATACAGTTTGCGAACTCCATAAGAGTAAAAAACTCCGAAGCTCTTTGATAAAATTTAATTTTTTCATGGCTTTGCTCCTTACAAAATAATAATAATCATTACATGTAACGCAAAGCCTAATGAGGACGATAAAGCTCCTTTAAAATAAGCAATCGCTCCGTGCAGGCATCGTCCTATATTAGACCTTGCGCGGAGCAAAAACATCTGCGGAAAAAGGCAAACTATGCCGTGATTGCGTCATTTCGCAACACCTCCTTGATAAAATCAATCTTATCATGAAGGAAAATAGAAATCAAGTTATTGCTATCGTTTCCGGCTGAAATAGCGGTTACTATAAACAGAAAACTCCCCCGTTTCCCATTTAGAAACGGATTTCTCATTCGTAATGTATACCAACGCAACATGGAATAAAAGGATTCCACGATGCGTAGACATACCTTTCACACTTATTCTACAATTTCGCTGATTCAAACTGTTCAAAACTGTCATATTGCTTGATATATCCCCCATGATCTGTGATCAGTTGTACCAAATCATTTTCTATTCTTCGAGTTGTTTCAGAAAGCTTGTAGAGCTCTTTATAATTAAAGTTACTTAACAACTCGTAAACGGGACACCCCGCTTCTTTCGCATCATCCAGCTCTCGTTGAAGACATACTGTGGAAAGAAAAGCTAATATATAATTTCCCGTTTCACAACACACATATATTTTATTGAATGTGGAACTAATCTCTTCATATAATGAAGCAAGCCATAGAGCATCCACTTTATTTACTATCTGACTTTTGTGTTCGGGTACCTCTTGCAAAGAAAATGTTACATTAAGATGCGCGCATACATCTTCAAATAATTTCATCGCATATTTTGTAACATCACCAATATCAATCGCTTTCACTACATTCAGATATCCATCTACGATATTGCGGGGAACATTTGGAATATTATTTTGTAAATCTTCAAATTGTTTTTTCAATCCAAAATGATAATAATCATGATGATATACAGCCACCGCATCAGCAAGTGTCATAATAATGAATCCTGCTATTTTTCGAATCTCTGATGCACTTTGAACTTGATTCAGCATCGTGCAGAGCCTGCCCGCTTCTTCACATCGCCTTGCAGCTATCTCTTTGACATATTGATCATTTAAAAGATTACTTTGCAGTCTCGCCTGCATCGTTTTAAATCGTTCTACATCGTCTGCGCTATTGGAATAAATGATATTAGCATCACCGACCAGTGGTGACATATTTTCAAGCAAATCGGCAATTCTCTCAACTCTTTCCCACGATATCGGAAATATATCGTATCCCACACCTTCTATCATAAAATCAACTGCTAAATCATATCCATGCTCTGATTTAGGAATATAATAACAATCAACATCTGATTTGCTGTTAGCAGTGCCATTCACATAGGAACCATATATGAGTACGAGGCTGACATCATTGGCGTATTCTGTTTTTACTTTATGTAATATCCACTTAACTAACTTGTCATTTATCTCTTTTCGCTTTTCCACAACTTGTTCTCCTATTGGAACTCGGCGTGTTCTTTGTTGTTATTAACCATATATGTTTACCTTATTTATCCCACTCTACAGCGCATCCCCGATATCCTCATTGTATGAGAACAGGCAAATCAAAATCCAATCTGCCAAACTTCCTCAGTATGTCCAGATCGCGTATGATAAAATGACTACCCCAATAATAATTTCCGATCGTCTGCTCGGCCACACACCATCGCTTCCCATCCGGATGAGGGTTGCTCTGTTCATATGCGTCAAGCTCCTCGGCAGAAGGGAACTGAAATTCGTGTGTACTGAGCAGCGAGTCGATGATTGTATCCAGATTCATATCCACAGTGCGTCTGCACTCCGGATAAAAGCTGCTTTCCGGCGAAGCCACAAAATACACCGGCAGCGGCAGCCAGGACGGATAGGTTGCAGGATCAAATGCGTTAATGTTTAGCGCTGTCGGATCGTAATCGGGATAACCGTGGAGAAGAACCTGCCCGCATTGTCTATACCGGTCTCTCAGTTCCTTTGCCTTACGGTAGATGTTGCTGTCCTCGTCTGCATGTTTCAGGATGAAGTCCGCAAGGCGCTTCGTCACTCCGATATCGGCTTGCGCTGCTTTCTTGGAATCGAAATGAAACCATGGCATATGCGCAAAGTCATTATTGCTGGGGATTCCCTGCATCCCCACCCAGCCGTCGTCCAATAAATATGCTCCTGATCCCAGATATTTGACGATACCCGCAATAATCTTGCTTTTTATGCCGCTTTCGTGATCACCTGTCGTATCCAGATAATCCAGCGCAATGCATACTGTATAGGGAGAGGAGTTGGGGTTCCAGTTGTTGCACTCAATGTTGTGTCCAAAACCTCCGTCTTCATTTTGGTAGCTGGACAGAACCGACAGGAAATCGTCGCAGCTGCCGTTTTCAAAAAGAAATTTCCATTTTGTATAGTCAAGAGGCCTCGCACTGCGGTAAACCAGCTTTCTTAATCTCAAAAATTCATCAAGGGATATTTTTTTCAATGCCATTACCTCAGCTTTCTTTTCACTTGCTATTGATTTATTATAACATATCTGCTTTTGTTGTTTATACATTAAGCAAACAATTCTTTTACAATCCTGTCTGCGCATTCCGCAGAACGATATACACTTGTATCTACCTTCATGCGATACTTTATATTTTTTGCCATCAACTCAAGCTGTTCCTCGGATTGCATTTCATATCTGTCTTCACGCATGCGATTACGTTTTCTGCAAATATCTATGGGACAATATACTTCTACAATATCAAGCGGATTATGCTTTAATATTTCCAATAGCTGCTCATAATGGGGCTTTATTTCTTCTCGCTCCACTAATATTCCATCAATCAATACATTCTTTCCCATATCAGAATACAACTTGGCAGTATGATACATCATAATAATTACTTCACTTAAATATTTCCAGTAATCCTCCTGCAAATATTTATCTCCCACCATTTGCTCAAACAGATCATTTGCAACAACATAAAAAAATACATCTTTCCGTTCCTGTAATGCCTCGACAATGGATGTCTTTCCGGAACTGGTTACACCATTCAAAAAAATAATTCTTCCTTTTTGCATTTTCATCACCTCATTTAAAGTCTACCATCCTATTCTTCCTGTGTCATTCTCAAACTTTGTTCGAAAACAAAACGAGAGAAACTGCATTTCACAGTCTCTCCCGCACTCGTATTACTTTTTCATTTGTCCTAAAATTCGATAAATACTCTTGTCAGAAAGGTAATACATTTTGGCCAATTCTGAAACCGTATTACCCGCTTGGAACAGGTCAACTATTTCCTTGTTCCTCTCGTATAACTCATGTTTATAGCTGCTGTCTGTTTTCTTCTTCTCAGGAATCTTAGGAATATAAAGATTTACACCTTGCACATACTTTTGAATTTCATTGATCAATTCCAATGGTAAAATATCATTTGCATTAATATAACTCATCTCTTCTCCTTTCATCGTTTCGCAATGATCTAAGAAGAGAATTTTATGCAAATATTCATTTACCTTCGTTTATCAATGACTGATTAAAGACAAAGCCCTCTCATATACATAATCATTTTTTTGAACTCCTTTCTCAAGAATAATTTAAGTATACCATTTACTCATACAGTAATGCAATAAAAAAGGAAAAAATCTGCCGGATCTATATTTCAATTACATAAATTATTGAGTGAGTTCTTTGTCCTTCTCTTTATCATAGCATAGGCTATTAACGTAACAACAATGTATCCAATCAGAGCAATAACGGATGCTTCAATCCCGAACTCACCTCCTGTTATTGCAAGGGATTTTGAATCTAAAACATAGGTCATTACTGAATACTCATCTGCTTTTTCGCTAATGCCAAGACCTCCCCCAATGATTATGATGTTCCAAATTGAATGAACAATTCCACCGTTCCATACGGAACCACTTTCCATAGCAATCATCGAAAACATAATGCCTACCATTGTTCCTGCTACCAAAACTAAAATACAGCTAGGCGCTGAAAAATTCATCCCAATCAAATGCACCGACGCAAATAAGACTGACGGAACAAGAATTGCTGCCTCCTTGTTCCATCTTTCCCTTATAAGGCTCATTATGACACCTCTAAAGACCATTTCTTCAACCACTCCGGCAGCAATCCCTGTAAATACAATTCCTGCGCTTAATGTCGTAAATATCTGACTTTTATCCATTCCTGAAGATACAAATTCTCCCGGCAACAATAAAAAAATCCCCTTAACAATAACCGGCAGCGCAACGGCTACGATCATCCACTTTACATTTAATGAGATACGAAGTATTCTGATATCTGTTTTTAGGAATTTACTTACTAATACATTTAGCAGGAGATACGAAAGAAATATATAAATAATACCGGCAATGATATTGCAGATCCCTATACTAATTCCGGTTAAATGAAATACACTGGCAACCAGCTGCGCACCAATCTGAGAAAAAACAAGCACAAAAATAGCAGCAATAGAGCCAATGATCGCTTTATTTGTATTCATTGCGTCACCCCCTACATTGGCAAACCATATATCATGACATAAATAATAAACGCCAATAAATCAACTGCCATTACTCCTATAAATACGTACAGTACATATCTAAGTATTAACTTCATACGCTTCCCATTTCTATCTGTCAATATCTTGTTATCTATCACATCACCAACTGTCATATGCTCTATTTCTTTTGTTGGTTCAATACCTTTTAACAGATAATCTGTTGTTACATCAAAAAAATCACTCATTAATACAATCTTTTCCAAATCAGGTGTACTTTGTTCACTTTCCCATTTTGAAACAGCTTGTCTTGAAACACCAATTGCCTCCGCCAATTGTTCCTGCGATATTCCCTTTATCTTTCTTAAATTTTGAATTCTATCCGCAACATTCATGTCACGACCTCCTTTTTTATCTTTGTAGCAAGTATATACTTAGGGGCGGTTGCAGTTCTATCACCCAAGCATGGAATTTTGTAAACCATGTGTTGCTTTTTGGGATTTTGTCACTTGAAGAAGAATGTCTGCTTTGGTTCATTGTACAATATCGCTCAATGAAATTCATCCACAATATAAAAATACGAAGCAGTTTCCCACTCCGCACATCATCATACATATACCGGATCTTTCAGCACAAGGCATCTTCGTCTCCGTCCCGTCATAAACATACTTGCAAATGAGTTAGAGACCTCAGAAAGTCAACAGTTTCCAACAAACACATAGTTCAGATATTTTTTCGCGGTATCAGCCAGGCGATGTATTTGCGCTATATCTGTCGCCTCCTTATCAAGCATATGATAGCGCGGAAAAAAGCGTGTCACATGAAGCGGAATCGTTTTCCCGACAGCGTCTTCCACAGAAGCAATCCATGCCGCTTCCTCTTCCATTTCGGAGATTTTGTCGTTCTCCCCGGGTACAATCAATGTCGTTAGCTCCACATGACAGTCTGCGGCCGCACGAATAATAAATTCTTTCACGGTTTCCAGACTACCGCCGAGCTTTTCATAGTATTTTTGTCGAAAACCTTTTAAATCAATATTCATAGCATCAATATAAGGCAAAAGTTCCTCTAATATAGAAAGTTCCGCCGTACCATTTGTCACCAGCACATTTTTCATTCCGGATTCTTTCACTAAGACGGCAGTATCACGCACATATTCCCAGCCAATCAGCGGTTCATTATAGGTATATGCCACGCCGATGTTTCTGGCATCTTTATATGCCAATGCCTTATTTGCCAACATTTGCGGAGTCATTTCTATTGTATGGATACCCTCACTGTCTGTCATGGAAATCTCATGGTTCTGGCAAAAAGGACAACGCAAATTACAGCCAAAACTTCCGACGGATAAAATCAAACTTCCCGGATAAAACATATGCAACGGTTTTTTCTCGATCGGGTCAAGCGCAAGGGATGTTAGCCGCCCATAATTTGTACATACAATTTTACCGTTCACATTTTCTCTTGCCCTGCAGATTCCCATTTGACCAGGGGATAAGGTACAATGGTGCATACATACCTGACAGACTGTTTTCATACTGACCCTTTCTCTTATTCTAAAATCGGCGCGGAGAATGCCGCATTTCAGGCATTCTCCTGCGTGAGACTTAGTACTTCTTGGCGTTCCGTCCTATGGCGGGACGTCTTTAGAAGTACTTCTCGCGCTCTAATAATGACGGACTACTTCAAACCTTTCCAGTTCAACTTCTTCTTGCGCACTGATTCCTGCCTTGTCCTTTGCTATCGCAATCTGTTCTTCTACCGTATCTACACCCTCTAAATTTGGAAGCAGCAATCCGCGTTTATAGCCCTTTGTCACGATCACACCGTAGCGCTGCACGTCCAGCTGATTTGGAGAATCTATCCGTTCCGTCTCCCCCAGTACATCCACAGTGATCGTCAGTTTGTCCAGTTCCCAGAACTCTATCGGTAAAAATCTCGGATCTCTGGAAGAAGCGCTGATCGCATTATTGATGATTTCTTCCGCTATGGATTCCTGCACAGCCTGAATAGTGCCGATGCAGCCGCGAAGTTTTCCGTTTTCCTTAATCGACACAAAAGCTCCCGCCTGACGCTCATACATTTCCTGCGGAAGTCCGTCGGGCACTTTTATCTTTTTCCCTGTTTGGACATAGGTTTCTATTGTCTTGCGGGCAAGCTGTACATAGGCGTCTTCGCATACGTTATATGTGCAGATTCCATACCCCACTCCAAATGGTCCCTCGTAGGAAAGATTTTCAGCTGTCACTTTCATTTTATCTAACGCTCCCGCCATAATCGTGAAAGAGCGGTGTCCGCACTCTCCTGCCTTTTCACAGAAATCCTCAGAGAACTCCATGAGCCGTCCAAAATCACCCCTGCCCATTACCTCTATAATACGAGCGTCATATGCAGGTCCTTCTTCCCGATATCCATACGGACCGTCTTCTTTCAGTCTATGTGATAAATCTCCGCTGGCAATAATAACAACTTTTCGGTTCAGCGCATTCGTCGTTTCCTGAATACACTGTCCTAACTCATAATGCCTGATAAGCGGCAGCCCCGATAACCCGACTCTGACAAGCTGATAATCCGTCCAATATTGATTTACAAAATATAAGGGCACCATCGTACCGTGATCTAACTTCCTGTCACGTTGCCCAAAAGTGCCTGCCGGCAAATTTTTCTCCTCTGCCAATGCACATAGTTTCTTTACAAAAGCGGTATCGTAAGAGACCTTCATTTGTTCTCCGGGTGCGCGAAACTGCCCAAAATCACCATAAGCGCTTTCTCCCGGCGAAATATGAAAATAATCGGCATACATGACCTGATGCGGCGAGATGAGAACAATTGTCTCCGGCCGACACGCTGCGATTCTGCGCGCAGCTTCATGATATGCGTCAATTGTCTTTTGAATTTTCCGCTCCTCGCCTCTGCCGACAGCCGGAACTATGAGCGGCGGATGAGGAAGCATACAGGTTAATGTGATTGGCATGATATAAGTTCCTTTCGTTAGCTATATTTAAGGATTCAGGTATAAAAAAGGATAATCATAGTATACAGGCAAATCCACATTATTACAAACATGAAGTTTCTTCATATAAAATTGAAGATAACCTTTAAATCTATGACTTAATTTTTAAAGACGGGACTAACAGAGATATTGATAAAAAATTTAGATTGCTTACAATTTTTCTTCTCATTCCACAATCCGAAGCATTTATGTTCCGCAATAACTGAAAGTGTAGAAAACATCTAATTTTATTACCAGAATATTACCATAGAAAACATTAAACGCTGGAAAACCCGCAAAGGCTTCCAGCGTTTGTATCGTTTACTCGAACTCAATCGTCCCCGTCGGCTTCGGCGTGAAATCGTAAAGCACCCGATTCACTCCCGGCACCTCATGCGTGATCCGCTCTACCAAATGGCACATGAGGTCGAAGGGAATATTTTCTACCGTTGCGGACATGGCATCTGTCGTGTTGACGGCACGGATGATGACGGACCACTCGAAGGCGCGTTTTCCGTCCTTGATGCCGGTCGATTTAAAATCGGGCACGACCGTGAAATATTGCCATACCTTTCCTTCCAGACCGTTCTTCGCGAACTCTTCGCGAAGGATTGCGTCAGACTCGCGGACTGCCTCAAGTCTGTCACGGGTGATGGCGCCGGGACAGCGGACGCCGAGTCCGGGCCCGGGGAACGGCTGGCGGAAAACCATATTGTCAGGCAATCCCAACTGCTTACCTACCACACGCACCTCGTCTTTAAACAAAATCTTTACCGGCTCGACCAATTCAAATTGCATATCCTCCGGCAGACCTCCGGCGTTGTGATGCGCCTTGATGCCTTTTTCGCTCTCCAAAATGTCGGGCCAGATTGTTCCCTGCGCCAAAAACTCAATATGATCCAGCTTGCGCGCTTCCTCTGCAAATACCTCGATGAACTCGCCGCCGATAATCATCCTCTTTTTCTCAGGCTCGGTAACGCCCGCCAGTTTATCCAAAAAGCGATCCGTCGCATCCACATAGATCAAATTGGCATCCATTTGATTACGGAATACTTCAATCACCTGCTCAGGCTCGCCTTTGCGTAAAAGACCGTGATTCACGTGTACACAGACCAGCTGCTTTCCTATCGCCCTGATCAAAAGCGCTGCCACTACGGAAGAGTCCACCCCGCCGGATAGCGCGAGCAATACCTTCTTATCTCCCACCTGTGCGCGTATTTCTTTTACCTGCTCCTCGATGAACGCATCCGCCAGCGCTGGCGTGGTAATTCTTGTCATGTCCTCCGGACGTCTGTCTGCTGCCATTTTTGAACCTCCTTATGTACCTTTATTTTTATTTAATAACGACTCATTGTTATAAATATATCATGAATCTGCGATTCATCATCGTCATTCGCCGCTCGCCGAATGAGTGAACTCATTCTTCCTGCTTGAAAAAGCAAAACACCCGCGTTTTCTGAATCCCGTTTTGCCCCCTCACTCAAATTCCACCGTCCCGGGCGGCTTGCTCGTCAGATCATACAGCACCCGGTTGACCCCGCTCACCTCGTTGATGATCCGGCTCATGACTGTCTGAAGCACCTCGTACGGAATCTGCGCGCTCTCCGCCGTCATAAAGTCGATCGTGTTGACCGCGCGGAGCACCACCGCATAATCATACGTCCGCTCGTCACCCATCACGCCGACGGAACGCATATTCGTAAGCGCCGCAAAATACTGTCCCATATCCTTGTTTAATCCCGCTTTGTCGATCTCCTCACGATAGATCGCATCCGCGTCCTGCACAATGCGAACCTTCTCCGCCGTCACCTCGCCGATGATACGGATGCCGAGTCCCGGTCCCGGGAACGGCTGGCGGAACACCAAATGCTCAGGAATGCCCAGCTCAAGCCCCGCCTTGCGCACCTCATCCTTAAATAAGTCACGTAACGGCTCGATGATCTCCTTGAAATCCACATAATCCGGCAGTCCGCCGACATTATGATGCGACTTGATGACCGCCGACTCTCCGCCGAGTCCGCTCTCCACCACATCGGGGTAGATCGTCCCCTGCACCAAAAAATCAACCGCGCCGATCTTCTTTGCTTCTTCCTCAAAAACGCGGATAAATTCCTCTCCGATGATCTTCCGCTTCTGCTCCGGCTCGGTCACGCCCGCCAGTTTTCCATAAAAACGCTCCTGCGCGTTCACGCGGATGAAATTCAGCTTATAGCTGCCTCCCGGTCCGAATACGGCTTCCACCTCGTCCTCTTCATTTTTTCTTAAAAGACCATGATCCACAAACACACAGGTGAGCTGTTCACCGACCGCCTTTGAAAGCAGCACGGCCGCCACGGAGGAATCCACACCACCCGAAAGCGCGCAGAGCACCTTGCCGTTTCCGACGCGCTCCTGAATCCGTCCGATCGTCTCCTCGACGAACGAATCCATATGCCAGTCACCGGAACAGCCGCACACATCATACACAAAGTTGTGAAGCATCTTTTTTCCTTCCTGTGTGTGAAGCACCTCAGGATGGAACTGGATCGCGTAAAGCTTGTCCTCTACGCGCTGCGCCGCCGCCACCGGACAATCCGCAGTCGTCGCCACGATCTGAAACCCCGGTGCTGCCTGTGAGATATAATCAAAATGACTCATCCAGCAGATCGTATCTTTCGCCACATTTGTAAAAAGAGGAGATGTCGTATCGACATGTACCATTGTCTTTCCGTATTCACGCACCGCCGCACGCTCTACCCTGCCTCCGAGGATCAGCTGCATCAGCTGCGCGCCGTAGCACAAGCCAAGCACCGGAATGCCGAGTGAAAACAGCTCCTTACTATACGTCGGCGCCCCCTCCTCATAACAGCTGTTCGGTCCGCCGGTCAGAATGATGCCCTTCGGCTTCATGGCTTTGATTTTTTCTATGTCAGTTTTGTAGGAATAAATCTCACAATATACATTGCATTCCCTGACGCGCCGCGCCACAAGCTGGTTATACTGCCCGCCGAAATCGATCACGATCACGGTTTCTCTTTCCATGCCTCTACGTCCTCCCCTTGGTATTTTCTGTTTACCGCGTATGTTCACTCACTACGCCCTATTATACGTGAGCCCCGAAACACTTGTCAAAGAAATTCCCACGTCACATGGAATTCTCTCCATTTTAGGATGCTTTTCTAAAATCAACGCAGATTTCATCCGTAATTGCGCCTGTCCAAGCCTCATTCTTCTTTTTTCTTCTTCGGAAGCATATCCCTCCACGCCGCCGGATGGAATAAGAGCAGCAGCGGGAACAGCTCGAGTCTGCCCGCAAGCATATCAAACATCATGACAATCTTGGAAAGCGGTGAGAAAAATCCGAAATTCTGCGTCGGTCCGACCATCTCTAATCCCGGTCCGATATTGTTGATCGTCGCGGCGACCGCGGTAAAGTTCGTCAACATGTCCCGCCCTTCAAACGAAACGATCAGCATGGATGTCGCAAACAAAAGCACGAACGTGATAAAATACACATTCGTCGCGCGTATGATCTCGTGCTCCACAGGTTTGTCCTCAAACTTGATCTTGCGGATACTCTTCGGATGAATATAGGAATGAATTTCCTTCGTCACCGTCTTGAACAAAATAACGAAGCGCGACACCTTAATACCGCCGCCCGTACTGCCCGCACACGCACCGACAAACATCAAGAATACGAGCACGGTCTTGCAGGTCTGTGGCCACAGATCAAAATCGACCGTCGAGTATCCCGTCGTCGTGATGATGGACGCCACCTGAAACGACGCGTGCCGCAGGGAATCAAACACATGTCCCGTCGTCTGCACGAGGCTTGCAAAAATCAATCCGGCAGATGCTAAGATGATCAAAAAATAATAACGCACCTCCTCCATGCGAAGTGCTTTTTTCAGCCGCCCGAACAGGATGAGATAATACGCGTTAAAGTTCACGCCGAACAGGATCATAAAAATCGTAATAATCCACTGATTGTATGCGGAATAGCCGGCAATACTGTCATTTTTTATGCCGAAACCGCCGGTCCCGGCCGTGCCGAAACTCAATGTGACCGCGTCAAACAGCGGCATCCTGCCCACAATCAGCAGCAGGATCTCCACCACAGTCATACCAAAATAGATCAGATACAAGATCCGTGCGGTATAACGCACTTTCGGCACAAGCTTTCCGACGGAAGGCCCCGGGCTTTCCGCACGCATGAGGTTCATATTGGAGCCGCCGCTCATGGGAACGACCGCGAGCAAAAAAACAAGCACGCCCATGCCACCGATCCAATGGGTAAAGCTGCGCCAGAACAGCGAGGTATACGACAGCGCCTCCACGTTGCTCAGGATACTTGCGCCGGTTGTCGTAAAGCCGGAAATCGTCTCAAAAAGCGCATCTATAAAATTCGGGATTTCCCCCGTCAGCCAAAACGGAATGCACCCACAAAGACTTAAAACAATCCAGCTTAACGCCGTTGTCACGCAGCCCTCTTTCAAGTAAAACACCGTATTTAACGGTTTTTTCCATGTGGCAGTCACGCCGATGAGCAGGCTCACGCCTGCCACTGCCAGATAATAAATTCCTTCTTTCTCCCCGTAAAGGAGCGAGACAAGGCAGGGCAGCAGCATGAGAAGCGCTTCTATTTTAAGTACACATCCAAGAATATATCGAATAATCGAACCGTTCATGATATCCTTCGCCCCCTATTTGAGAATGTCCCGGATACCGTGAAAGCCGGTATGCGTCGTTACGATCATGACCGTATCGCCCGCCTTGATGCAATCTTGTCCGCCCGGTATGATAATTGTGCCGTTTCGATTGATAAAAGAGATCAGAAGATTCTTTTTTAACGAAAGCTCCATCAGCGGGATGTCCGTCACCTCGGACGCTTTTTCCACACGGAATTCGATCGCTTCCACGCGGTGATCGAACATGTGATAAAGCGTTTCGATGTTGCTGTTCATGGAATCTTTTTTTGCACGGACATACGCGATGATCGCCTCCGACGTGATATATCTCGGATAGATCACGCTGCCCAGATCCAGACTGTTAATGACGTTCTTAAACTGGATGCGGTTGATCTTGGTAATGACCTTCGCGTCGGAAACCTGCCTTGCGTGCAGGGTGAGCATAATATTTTCCTCATCAATACCGGTGAGCGGAACAAAGGACTGCACCGTCTGAATGCCTTCCTCCCGCAGCAGCTCCTCGTCCGTGCCGTCGCCGTTGATAATGATCGCCTTCGGAAGAAGCACACTCAATTCCTCGCAGCGTTCCTGACTTCTCTCAATGATCTTTACGGAAATACCCATGTGCAAAAGCTGCTGCGCAAGATAATAAGCCGCCTTTCCGCCGCCGATGATCATCGTGTCCTTGACCTGCTTTGTTTTCACGCCGATGCTGAGCAAAAAGGATTTCACATATTTTCTGGACGCCACGACAGAGATCACATCGCCGTGATAGAGCTTGGTATTACCTGACGGGATATACACGTCACCGTCGCGCTCCACGGCGCAGATCAGCGCTTTGGACCCAATATTTTTCCCGATGGAAGCGATCGTCACACCGTCAAGCACGTTTCCGTCGGGAATCTTGAATTTGATCAGTTCCGCCTGTCCGTGCGCAAAGGAGTTGACCTCCAGCGCGGTCGGCAGGTAGAGAATGCGCGCCGCTTCTTTTGCCGCCTCCAGTTCGGGATTGATGATCATGGCAAGCCCGAGCTTTTCCCTGAGGTAGCCGACTTCCTTACTGTAATCCGGCGTGCGGACTCTTGCGATGGCGGCGCAGTCACCAACACGCTTTGCCACAGTACAGCAGAGCAGATTCAATTCATCCGAATCCGTAACGGCAATGATCAGGTCGCTGTCCTCGATCCCCGCCTCCATCTGTGTGCTGTAGCTTGCGCCGTTTCCGACAATCCCCATGACGTCATAGAGATTCGTGATCTCCTGTATCTTTACCGCGCTTTTGTCGATGACGGTAATATCATGGCCTTCCTTCACCAATTGCTCGATCAGGGTTGCGCCGACCTTGCCACAGCCGACGATCATAATACGCAGCCCGTCCGTATCCTTTGAAATACGCATAGTATATATTCCTCCGAAACTTCTTCCGCACATTTTTGCAAAAGATAATCTTCCTATACTATACTCTTATTTTAGAAAAAATGCAGTAACTTTTTACAAATACCCGTGCCGCCGCGCCCGGCGGGCGCAAAAGCAATGTGAACCGCTACATTTTCGATGCTTTTTTCTCCCTGAGATATTTATCTTTTGTGGCAAGTCCTCCCCTGATATGCCGCTCCAATTTGTTCACATCAAGCACCTTCCTGACTTCGGACGCAAGCTGCGGATGCACCTGCGGAAGACGCTCTGTTAAGTCCTTATGTATGGTTGTCATGATTTAGAACGTTTCCTTCCAAGCCCAAATCGCCGAACAACCGGAGAAAAATTCCTACGTTCCCCTCCTTGTCCACCTCTATCTTCTGAATGATGCGTTTAAGCTGGGTATTGGTCATCTCACGCACATCCGTAATGTCTTCTATTTCTTTAAATGTCTGATTCAAAACACTTTCCAGCTGCTCCCCTTTCGTTAAATGATAGGATACCATTTTCAATTCGTTTTCCAAACGCTCGATTTCTTTTTTGGAACCGCCGATTCTTTCATTCAATTCCTGTCTGGAAATCAGATCGTCGGTATACATATCCATATATTTCTGTCTGGCTTTTGTCAACTTGTTTAATTGGCTTTTCAGTTCTTTTTCATATTCCAGATTTTCGTCCTTTGCCTTATAGGCGCGCTGAAATTCTCCCACAACATACTGAACCACTTTTTTCTTTTGGCTGAGGATATAGTTAAAATACTCCTGCAACACATCCATCAGCTCATCCTCATCAACCGTGATCGCATTCGGGCAGCTGTCAGCTCCTTTTCCATTATGCCCGGAGCATACCCAGCGAACATATGTATTTTTGTATGTGCGCACGGTTCTGCGGAAAGACCATCCGCATTCCTTGCAGCGAATTAATGTGGAAAAAAGATATTGATTGCTCTGTCGTTCTTTGTTCATGTGAAAAGATGCATGTCTGCCGTGCAGAATCTTCTGCGCTTTTTCAAAATCTGCCGGCTCCACGATTTTTAAATCGGGGCGTTCTACGACCATCCATTCTGATTCGTCCTTGTCTTTCCGCTTTCCGGTAAGGAAATCCTCTACCTCCTGCTTACCATTGATGATCTTTCCGGTATAAAGTTCNTTGGTNAAAATCCGNCAGANNGCATTCTGGCTCCANTTNCAGTTNCGCTTNGTTTTNAANCCTCTNTCNTTNAGCATATTCGCAATCTTGGCTGCACCATAGCCNTCCTGCAGATACCATTTGTAAATCTGTTTGACTACTTCCGCTTCCTTCTTATTGATTTCCAGATNAAAATAATCGCCTATGGTTTTNTCATAGCCATANACAANGTTTGGAACACGCCCTTTTTCCGCNTTCATNTTTTTNCCGAATTTNACACGCTTGGAAGTGTTGGCGCTNTCTTCCTGNGCCAATGCGCCGAAAATGGTTAAGACAAATTCACTGTTNCCCATGCTGGTCATGTTNGCGGTGAGGAATTGNGTTTCGATGCCGAGCGCTTTCANTTTGCGGATATTCTGAAGCANGTCCACCGTATTTCTGGCNAAACGGGAAATGTCCTTTACCACTACCATGTCGAACANNCCATGNTCGGCGTCGGACATCATNCGGAGAAATTCTTTNCGGTTTTTGATCTTGGTACCGGAGATGCCNTCATCNGCNTAAAGACGGACNAGGGTGTCCCCNGTACGTTTNGTGTATTCAGAGAAGAANGTTTTTTGAGCCTCTAAGCTGTTTAATTGGTCTTCTTTATCGGTGGAAACGCGGCAGTAGGCGGCGATGTTCATGGGGATACCTCTCTGTTAATTTTTCACGTCCCTTTACTTTTTTACAGCGACAAAAAATCTCTGGAATTAACCAAAGATTTTTATAACTTTTCTACTTATCAGATTCATTTGCGAAAAAAAGACCTCTATTCAAAAGTTCCGTAAATCCTGGAAAAAAAGACTGTATTATAATTTGCGTATTATTCATAAAATTGTTTTTCCTTTCCAGATAGTCCCCTATCTTTTCCATAATAAAAATGTTAAAACACATTGTCGAAAAAGCAAGTAATGTTAAACAAATAGAAATTTGTTGATATACAATAACCGCAAGATAAGGTGTTAAAATAAAAAAAGAAATAGATAAAACAAGGCATACATTTTCCAGTACTCTCAATATTTTATTAATCTGGCTCATATAGAATTTGTTTGGATGAATCTTCTCTTTATAATTTGGCACTAACTGTTCAACATTATTTTTCAAATTGATCACATTCACAAGAGGTGTCTCCGTTATTCCACTGGATATGTGTTCCTGTAATATGTTACCCGTAAGATAGCACATATATCCCAACTCATTCCGAGTTATTCTACATATCAAAATATTATTGCACACATCACTTAAAGACATAAAAAACGCTGAAGACGTAAGTCCAAGCATAATACTTTCATTTATAATAACAATATGTAAAATATTCAGAATATAAATCAGAACATATAGTAACGATAAAATTAAAAATACATATTTTGATTTTCTCATCTTTATCCCTTCTTTATACTTTAAAATATATTCTCATTTTCTCCGGCAAATACTTAGCCAATTCCTCANCCAACTCATACACCTTCGTTCCCGGTGCAATGTCCGTTGGTGTCTTACCNTCTCCATCTTTTATAATCCGCTTCGCATACCGTATCGCCAGCTTCGGGTTCCCCCTCACCATCAGAATATGAAATATATCCTTCATATTCTTCTGATACTTTCCAATCCCCAATTCCTTAAACTTATCATTGAGAAATTTAATGTACTTTGTCCTATGGTTATTCGAAGTATAATATGCAAAGTGCAGTATAAACCAAAATTCAATACATTCATTACTCCATGCCGCATGATACTGCACTTTCGGATTTTCTATGTTCAGCTTGTCCATCCGTTCTGCTACACCATTAAAATCCTTTGCCGGGAAACTGTCTTTATCANACACACACCAAACCTGTCCTCGGTCAATCCCATTCTTACGGACATATCGTTCTGCCATGCCAATTACCCGCATCGTCTCTGCAGCACAAGGCTCAATTTCAATCAAGACCATATCCTTATAAATCGGATTATCCTCTATCAGTTGTTTAATGCCCTCAAAATAAAGCGGCTCCGTTTGCTCTCCCTCGCAAAAAATGTAATAACGGTATTCTTTTTGTTCCAGATATTCCTTACGTCTCTGTCTCCTCCACTGCGAGGTCCCGACTTTCTTAGGCATTGACTTCACTCCAATCTATGATCGTTTTCAGATATGGATCTGCGCCATATTTGCCCTCCAAGTATTGCTTATCATATTTTGCATCCATGCGAACAGATTCACCCTTTTTATTCTTAAACTCAACCAAAGAATAGAGCTTAGAATTCTGCTCCTTTCCCTTTGCTACAAACCAGATTTCATCACGGCGAAATACATCATGATTCATGGTGGACAAATCATGAGAGGTAAAAATCAACTGGGCGCCATTCTTGTTGATTTCCATATCATTAAACAACATAATTACATACCGCAGCAATACCGGATGAATTTTGGCATCCAGTTCATCAATTACTAATGTTGTTCCGACAACAAGACTTCTGGCNATAAANGGCAGTAATCCAAACAACTTNTTTGTTCCNCTGGATTCTTCTGANAAAGTNAANTCTGTACTATATCCATTTACCGTATGTTTCGTATAAATTTCTATGCGGTTTTCTTCTTTTTCTTCAATACGAAAGTCCTCAATATCNAAATCCATCTCACGGATCATATCGAGTACAAGTCTCTTCACCTCTTCTGTCTTCGCTATCGCAGTTCTTAATTCCTGTCTTGGATTCCCGTAATTAAGGAAATCTATAGATTCCTCAAACCATTCAATCACGTCAGAAATTACGTCATTCTTTTTATAGGTAATTCCCAAATAAGATAGCAATGGCAAATTTTCCGAAATTTCTTCACTGATTTTGATTTTACCAAATACACNNTTTANCTCAACTTGATTTCCATTCCTTACAAAGAGTGCTGAACGCCTTCCAGTATCTAACTTGATCCGATCCAGGCTCTCGAAAACAACAAGTTCCTGTTTCACATGCAGAATATAACGGTATTCCGCAATCCTTGTCCTGAAGAATACTTCAAATTCGGTCGGCTCCTTTTNTGNTTCTTCCGAAAAAGCAAACGGCTCCACCGGTATCTTCCTTGCCTTATATTGGCACTCCGATTTATCGCAGGTCGCACACAGAGGTCTTAAAACTTTTGCATCTAATGTATGAAGTGCCTCTAATACATTCGATTTACCACCGCCATTAGGTCCATAAATCACTGATACCGGCAAAAAATTTTCTCCATCTTCCGTTTGAATGATTCTATCCCTATGTTCCATGATTGCTGTGGCTTGCATATCAAAAGTCATCTCTTCACGGATGCTTTTATAATTTCTCACGGTAAATTGGCATAACATAGCTTGTACCTCCATCCTACATCTGTATTATACACCTTTTTCCTGTTTTGTAAACAAATATTTGAGATTTTTTCTCAAATATTTGTTTGAAGCGTTCCAGCTTATAAACCCCTAATAGATAAAGGTACACGGCCGCGGAAATCATAAAAGCCTTTGGCGTCAACCAAGGGCTTTTATTATGCGGTCGTGGATTTCATTTACGAAAAGCTTATGATCCATTTATCCGTTTGTATTACTCAATTTATTGTCCAAATAAGTCGCTACAGCACTGACGAAATCTTGTGCGTGTTCTAATTGAATTTCCGAGTCTTCCTTCGAAGCAATGAAGAAATCAGAATAATCACACTTTTCCCTGATACGATAGGCACTGTCAACAATCTTATATACACCACGTTCAAATTCACCCTTATGTACATAAAATTGATTAAAATGTGCAATGACCGAGCTGTGTTTTGACGCATCAAAATTATCCAAGATGTTCACCGCACGTATAGCATGAAAAATAGCATAATATGAGCGATTAATCGCCGCTTTATAAAGCCCTGCCTGATGGCTGGTCTCTGCGGCAAGTAAATCTTCTTTTGCACGATCCAGCCTATATCGGCACAATGTCTTAATATCAAGCTGCATACAGTATGATCCCTTCCTTTGATACATTTCTGTAGAATGGAGAAAGCTCTCTCCAGTTCTCATATTCCTGATAACTAATATCTACAATAGACAAAACTTTTAAATACTTCAGGGAAAAGTCAGTAGAAACATCATTGAGGCTATCATCATACCGGTGCAATTCCTCATTATTTCCATCAATCAGAACCATAATATCAATATCCGAATCGTCTGTCTGTGTTCCTCTTGCAACGGACCCATATAATACAACCGTTTTTAATTTGTCTCCATACACATGTTGCAGTGATTCCGCTAATTCTATTAACATTTTTTTTATATTTTCGTCTTTAATTTTTTCCATCTGTCAAATCTCCTCGAAATACACATATCATGTATAAACTATAATTATCTATATGCATTTTACCCTAGAATAAATCAATGTACAACTAAAAACACGAAAAAGATATCGATTTTATTCAATCCAATTCCCCTATTTCACCATTGCGACTTGATAACTCCCTAAGCTTTCTCTCCACCTTTCCCGCATTTGCCTGAACAAATACATGAAGAAGCACCTGAGCTGTCTCTTCCACCGTATTCGGATTATGTATGATATAATTCAACTTTCTGATTTTTCCATTGCAAGAATACTTCATGGTGGGAAGCACCTCCCAGCCCTCATGGTCTTTGTCCATTCTATGAAAACCACTCTGAAATTATTAACCATTTTTCTATGAACATTTCAAACTTCAATCAGCCTCTCCTATTGCGACCATTTTCTAAAAACGCAAAAAAAAGACAGCCCTGACCGCTCCCTGCGGCCTGTGACTGCCCTTACGCTGTGTTTAATAACCAATTCCCCCACTCCAAGAATGCACCTTAACGAATCCTCAAAAATAGCCTCTCCCTTAATACCCTCTTATCCCTACATCTTCTTTTACGATAGCATATATATTACCATCTTCTGCCTTATCATTTAAGTAAAACCGTTTCCGCAGCATTCCCTCCTTGGTAAAACCCGCTTTTTGCAAAGTCCGGTTTGAGCCGATATTGTCAACATGCGCTATCGCTTCAATCCGCTCAAATCCCATCACCCGGAATCCAAATTTGCACACAGCCTTTAGAACCTTGGTATTAATCCCTTGATTCCAGTACTTTCTTTTAATAAAATAACCTATTTCCGCGCAAGTATTATGATTGGTAAAATTAAATAATTGTATTTGTCCGATTACCTCTCCGTTCAAAGTTACCACCCATGAATATTCACGCTTTCCTTTAAATCCTTTTATTCTGCTTTCCCCTGCACGGATCGCCCCTTCTTCATTCCAATCATGCGGCTTTCTATAACCACTAAAATATCTGAAATTTTCTTCATCACAATAGATTTCCCACAAAGGTCTTGCGTCCTTCTCAGGCTCATGCTGTCTTAAAGAAATATTCTCATCCACCCTGATCGGTTGAAACTCCTTAAACAAATCGCAAAACGCCATCATCAATCCTCCAGCTTTCTTATCGGAATATAAATCTCCATCTGCGCAGCACCAGACTGACAGTCCCATCGTTCATCATAGTATTCAAAATCAGCAAGGATTCTTTCATCCATACAATACTCAGAATTTGGCAGCCACACATGATAAATATATTGAAATGCCTGTCCGATCTCTCCGTTCGTATTATTTCCCTTTACCGGAAATACCGCATATTCCGCTTTGGGTATCACTTTTCTATCCATTCCGGCCGGCAGCTTATCATCCTTGTCAACCTCTACTGCGGCCATATAATAAAAAGCCAACGGATCTGCACAATACTCTTCAGAATAATCCTCAAACCCATACATAACATTCTCGTTTTTCCTTTGGATGCAATCCAAATGTTGTTTCAGTTCATGCCAGGATTCTCCGATCACATGAGAACCATTTTTTGTATGTTTCCGATATCCGGCAATGACAAACTCGTCTCTTATCACAAATTGCGGCTCTATCGCGAAAATGCCCTCCAGCTCCACCTTCTTACGATACCCCTCCACAATCGTCGGCACATCCCGATAGGTAATGAACGCTTTGCTTTCTCTCGCCTGCAAGGGCGGCATTCCGAACGTCTTTTTAAATGCCCGATTAAAGGTTTGTATACTTTTAAAACCCACACCGTAACAGATATCTGCCACACTTTCCTCTGTCTTGCATAGTTTTTGATGCGCAATGGTAAGCCTGCGCTTTCTGACGTATTCCATCATCGTCTGTTCTGTTACCGCAGAAAATATCCTATGAAAATGAAAAGGAGAATACCCGAATTNCTCCGCNAAATGCTNGAATTCAATNTCATCTGNCAGATGATCNTCAATATAATACANAACCTTCTCAANTAATTGCAAATTATTCATNTTTAACCGCCTTTCATTTCTGATAAGGANATTATACTCCCGGTTACTTCTGCTGTATTATCATTTCTTGCGGTTTTCTTTTCNTATTGAAACTCCCCCATCCATAAAAAAGAATGCGCNAAGNTGCATCCTGCCGGAGGCTTTTATCATATAGGAGACGANGTTNCCTATTATGATAAAAAAAGCATGGGATCAAACCCATGCTTTTTTTCAGNCCACCTCATACACAATTTTGTTCCGGCCGCTATTTTTNCCCTCGTACAGCTTTATGTCCGCATCACGGACAATATGTTCGACTTTCCCCGCATTNCCTTCTGTAATACCGAACGTCATNGTGATNNTGAGCACCGTATCCCCATAGNGAATGCGATGGGCGCGAATTTCTTCCATCAGCTCTTTCATATAGGAAACTGCCGTATCTAACCGCACATTATGATATACCAAAAGGACTTCTTCGCCTCCCCATCGGGCGACAAATCCCTTTCCCTNCATATGTTCTTTGATCNNTGCNGAAATCTCTGCAAGCGCCACNTCNCCGCATTCATGNCCGTATGTATCATTGACNCTCTTAAAATGATCAATATCNCCGATCGCGACNCAAAACGGAATCTCTTCTTCCCGNTATCTTTCGCATGTCTGCCTCANCAGATTTTCACCGCTTCTGCGATTNTATAATCCGGTAAGAATATCCTGTTCCACCANCTCNTGAAGCGATTTCTGCATCCNNATCAGATAACGCCCCATATCGCCCAGNTCATCCTTACGCGCCAAAACNTCCTGATCAAATTCNGTATGAAGNTCNCCATTCGCGATGGTCTCCAAAAAGGATTCNGTTTTCCGNATTGCNNCGANAAGCCGATNCGAAAANCGGAGCGTTACAAAAGATACCACCANCATCGTGACNATCCCGAANANAATGATCGGAATGANGGAAATGAANACNAGTCNCTCCACNTCTTNNGACGGTTTCCCGCAAAAAATCATGCCGANACACGTTCCGTCAGCCGCATAAAGCGGTTCATAATAGGAAAAATACCGGACTCCCTCAACCANCATGCTCGAATAAAACTGCGGATGNCCGTCTCTTATGACATCCTCAACCACTCTGCTGTTTGCCTTCGTTCCGNTCGCGCGNANATCACCNTCNGTNNGAACNGTNGTGAGTANNCGGGTATCCTGACAAAAAATCGTGATATCAACACCGGTCTGNTCCTTNATATGATCAANGATCGCNANATNACCGTTCAGNNGNTGNGNTCCNTTCNTTAAATATNCATCGTCCCCCTCGCGAATGATTTGATAATCTCCCTCATAGACCGAGTCAAATAAAATATTGACCGTATGGCACAAGTTTACCAGACCATTTTTCGCTTCTGTATTCATGGAAGCCGCAAATTGTGTGGCACTGAACGCAGTGATCACTAACGTCAATAAAATAAGCGGTAACAGATTCAGTTTGAGCAGCGTCCAATAAAAGCCGCTTGTTCTTAATTTCGTCTTCATCGCATCTTCATCTCATCTTCATCTGATCTTCATCTTCACTATACACTTTAAGGAGCTGAAAATCCAGGCACATTACTGCAAATTGCAAATATATCCCCTGTCATCGCTGCCCTCGGTAGTCTACCATATCATTTCCAAAAAAAGATTATGCAGTCATGAATCGACTCAAAATTGCATTAAATCGACAGTCATTTCATAAGACCACACGCAGGTAAAATCTGCCATTTTCAACAAAAAAAGAATATATTCCGCTATACCTCTCGACAATGGCGCAAATACTGCGTATGCAGAGTCCGTGTCCCGGATCGCTCGTAATCGGAACCTCGTGATCGAACGTAATATCCGCATCGCAGGAATTGGTGATCTGCAAAAACAATTTGCCCCTCTCTTCGTATGCCGAAACCTCAATGTCCGCGGATAATCCTTTTTCCTTCCGCTTTTGGCAGGCATGAAGTGCGTTTTCCAGCGCATTCGACAACAGCACGCACAGATCGCTTTCCAAAACAGAAATATCCGAAAGAATCCCCGCCCTGATTTTAATGGAAATGCCATAATCTTCGACACGCCCCGCAAACGAGGAAAAGATCAGATTCATCGCCTCATTCTCACAAAAAACAGTTACCTTATTTGCCTCAATTTCCGAGCAGATTTCGTGTATGTATCCCTGCGCCTGTTCAAGCCGCCCGTTTTCAATACAGGAAGAGAGATACTGCATATGATGACGCAGGTCATGGCGGTACGTACTTGTTTTCTGCTGTGAGTTCCGCAGGACTTCAATTTCACGAACAGCCTGTCCAACCTGCAGATTTAAGATTTCCTGCGTCTGCTCAAGACGGCTTCGTTTCCGTTCCTCAGCAGAAGAGTAAGCTACAAAGGCTAAATAGGACAAGCTGCATACAAACGGCATAAATTCCACCGCAACCTGTCCCCCCTCCAAAAGCAGATTCGTGTACACCCGCGTCAGGTAATCGAATCCATAATAGAGGAGGGGCACGGCGCCAAACAAACATTGTACCGAAATTTTATAGCCGGAAACAGAACGCACGGACGGCGCAACAAATCGGAGAATCAGAAACAGCATGGGCAGGGTGATGCACAATTCCATGATATTCTGCATCATAGCGTCCCCGGAAAACACGGCAACAGCCGCCAGCACCAGCCAGCGGCGGATCTGACAGCAAAGGTATGACGTTAAAACCGAGATCGCCTGCCAAAGACATTGTTTATTATTATTGAGCACGCAGAGCAGTATGGTCAGAGGAATATGGGTAATGATCGGATAAACACGCTCGACAAATTCCACATCGGTATAAAAATAAACAATGCCCTGCAGCATTAACATGGCAGCCATGCCGCCCGCCAGGATCAGAAGCTTTTTTCGTGTCCAAAGAATATTGCAAAATGCCGCAGATAAAACCATGCCAAAAATACCCACGGATGTGAGATTTGCTAAATAAATGATCATCATGAGTTAAATACCGGCTTTCTGTGAAATACATATTCCAAATACAGATTTTTAATTTCGGAGCACTTCCCATGCGGAATAGGTATTTTCGCAAGATTGTCCATCGTAATCGCTTTATAGGAAATGGTTTGAATATACTCCATGTTGACCAGGAAAGAACGATGCGGGCGCAAAAAATTTTCATACTGCGCGAGCTTGCCGCATAATTCATCCATACTTCCTGTACTTTCCAAGATCTCTCCGTTTTCTAAATAAAACAGCAATGTGCGTCCCATCACTTCACAATATACCAGCTTTTCCACATTAATCCGTGTAACCCCGCCTTTGCAGGGCACGACAAAGTCATTTTTATGCGCCTTCTCACATTCACTGATAACCGAATCCATCATTCGGAAAAAATCCCCCTCACAGATGGGTTTCATCAGATAAAAATAGGCGCCAACCGTATACGATTCCACTGCAAACTCAGATGATGACGTTAAAAAAATGATTTTTACCCTTGTATCATGCTGACGGATCTCTCTCGCGACACTGATCCCGTTCTCGCCGGGCATCACAACATCCAAAAGCAGAATATCCAGATAGATTCCTTTTTCGATCTCCGCCAATAAATCCAACGGGCTTTGAAATTCCATGCGGTCCATCTGTCGATTCCGTTCCGCACAATATCGATCAAGCAAGTCATTGATTTCATTTAGTGCGGACAGCTCGTCATCACAAACTGCGATTTTTATCATAAATTATAAACCATAGCCTTTCTGCCTTTTNNNTGTNTAANTAATGGCACTTAACTTTTATCATACCTTGTATATCAGNTATCATGCAAGTCTTTTTANAAAAAATNTTTNCNCTTCCTTNNGTTCCGTCNTCNAACCNTTCCATTTTGTTACNTCANTATGTACNGTTGATTTNGAAATGCCGAACTGTTTTGCGGCCTGTCTGACGGTCGCATTCGTATCAATGATATAGCCCGCGATCTCCATTGCGCGCTCCTCAATATAATCCTTCAAGCAAGAAGCCCCCCTGCAATACTTTTTTACAATGTATGAGCGTCTGCGAGGGGATATGATTGTGATTTTGTTGTCTTTTATAGTATACTGTAAAAAGAAAACAGGAAACAGCGACACCTGACATTTCCATCGGAATCAACTGTATTGATAGAAGCGCAGAGGTATCCATGACCATGAACAAATTGCTGATCGTCGATGACGATAAAGAACTTCTTACCATGCTCCNAAGCTATTTTGAAATGAAGCATTATGAGATCATGACCGCCGAAAACGGCGCGGAGGCGCTGCAAAAACTCCAAACGCCTCCGGATATCATTCTTCTGGACATCAATATGCCGCAGATGGACGGTCTGGAAGTATGCCGTCTGATCCGTGATAAGGTATCCTGCCCCATTTTGTTTTTGACGGCAAAGGTGGAGGAGGAGGATAAGGTAAACGGATTGCTCTCCGGCGGCGATGACTATATCACAAAACCCTTCAGCTTAAAGGAACTCGAAGCAAGGATCACTGCGCATCTGAAACGCGAACAGCGGCGCAGCAGCCGATCAGAATATCATTTTCAGGGAGAGCTTGCCATTGATTACGCGGCAAAAACCGTACAGATCGNCGATGATCATTTGGATCTGACAAAGGCGGAATACGGCGTCATTGCATTTTTGTCCGCAAATCCGGGAATCGTATTTGACAAAGAGCGGATTTATGAAAAGGTATGCGGCTATGATGCAGAAGGTGACAGTCGTGTCATTACCGAGCTTGTCCGCCGGATTCGGAACAAGTTTGCGGAGTTGACGGAAACAGAATACATTGAAACCGTATGGGGNATGGGATACCGATGGATAAAATAAGAACCTTTCGCTTAAAAATAAG
Organism: Lachnospiraceae bacterium; assembly: GCA_014804425.1. Taxonomy (GTDB): domain Bacteria; phylum Bacillota; class Clostridia; order Lachnospirales; family Lachnospiraceae; genus DLAJ01. The sequence goes on along the minus strand of JAAUZV010000012.1, from coordinate 10,604 downwards.
AAATCTCTCGATCAGAAAAACAATTCTTTTATATATGACAGTCAGCCTGATCTGCAGCTTTTCACTGTCCGCATGGATTTCCGTGATCGCCTGGCATACGCAGGTGAGCATCTGGCGAAAGTATATGGATTATGACAAATATTTCGAACTCATAGATGCGGGCGGCATGGAGTATATGACGGGTGTCGTAAGGCCTTCCTCCTCCGAAATGACGCCCCATGAACGCCATGTGAACGAGCTTTGTGATTTTTTGGAGACCTATTCCACGCTCGTTTTATCCGTGGCCGGAAGCTGCGTCACCGTGTTTCTTTTTTATCGGAACAAATTAAAACACCCGATCGCGGAGCTGGAGCTGGCATCCCAAAATATTGCCCAAAACAATCTTTGTTTTCATATCACTTACGAGAACAAGGACGAAATGGGACTGCTGTGCCGGGAATTTGAGCAGATGCGGGCGCAGCTTTACGAAAATAACATCCGGCTATGGCGGAGTCTGGAGGAGGAACGTGCGCTCCGCGCGGCGATCTCTCACGACCTCCGTTCCCCGCTTTCCGTATTAAAAGGATACCACGAAATGCTGACGGATTATCTTCCAGACGAAACAATTGATGTAAAAAGAGCNATGGAGATGCTTGCGGAATGCGGAAAACAGCTTGACCGCATGGACGCGTTTGTGGAGACCATGCGGAAGCTGAGCAGCTTGGAAAAAAGGGAACTGCTNCCTAACGAGATCACGGCGGAGCAATTGCACGCAGATCTCCTTGCGGAATGTCATATTTTAGAAAAAGAGGCCGGCAGGCAGATCACGCTGCAAGCTGCGCCTACTGCGGAAGTGTTCCGCGGCGACCGGGAAATTATTTTGGAAGTCACGGAAAACCTGCTGTCAAACGCCCTGCGTCACGCCAAAAAGNAAGTGACGCTCGCCATCTCCGTGACCGGCTCAGAATGCCNGATCTGCGTGACGGACGACGGAAACGGATTTTCGGACAACAACGCGGAAGTGACGAGAGCCTTTTATCAACAGAACGCAAGNGACAGCTTAAAGCACGCCGGAATGGGCATGTATATCAGCAGGCTGTATTGCGAGAAGCACGGAGGCAGACTTTTCATCGGAAATCAAAAACAAAGCGGTGCTTGTGTCACCGCCGTATTTTNCCGGATCGCGTAAGCGGTCCGGTTTTTTTNANATCCATTGCTTTTTCATTGTGATTTGCCGTGTATCCTCATCTTATCATCAAAAAGGAGGCAGAATCACATGCTCGCAATCTTAAAAAGAGAAATCAAAAACTACGTAAAGCAGCCCCTGTTCTGGATCGGGGTCGGNATCGTAATCTTTGGCGTCTATTCGTGCGTCAGTCCCTATCTCGACATCCACTATCTCGAACCGGGAGAAACGATCGAAAACGATTATCCGGAAACGATTCATGCAGGAGAAATTTATGAGGGCTATGTGCCGTCAACCCCGGCGGAACGACAGTATTTTTTTGAAGAAAGTATCCGGGAGCTGTTCACCCAAATTATGGAAATGACCCCGGCGGAGGCAGACGCCGCCATCGACGAAATAAAAGGGATGGACATCGCCGANGCCTGTGACTATCTGGAACAACAATACCGTTATGTCGGCGCCATTTATAGTTACCAGATGACGGCTTACAAGAAAGGAACGGCTGACGAAATTAATGCCTATCTTGCACAGGCGCTTCAAAGTAAACCCTTCTCCTATTATTTCTCAAGAAAATTCGCGGATTTTGCGGGATTGTTCATGGGATTTTTNGCAACANTCATNCTNTCCGTCTTATTTTTGCAGGATACGAGAAAACACACCTATGAGCTTCTCCATACCAAACCNGTCAGNGCGGGGAACTATGTACTCGGCAAGATCCTCGGCGGATTTTCGGTCTGCCTGATCACGCTCGCCATCCTGAATCTGGTNTTTTGGGCGCTCTGCCTGATCTGCACAAGCGGCAGCGGATTTACGGTGCGGCTNTTTGATTTTATCGNTGCAACCTGCCTGTATATTTTGCCGAATATGCTCATGATCATCTGNATNTACACCCTGATCGCCCTGTTNTTCAAAAATCCGCTTCCGGGGGCGCCGCTCCTCATTCTCTTGATCGTGTATTCCAATATNGGCAGCAGAAATGCAGAGGGNNTNTACGGCTATTACGGGAGAGCGNTGGCGATCATGGTNCGGTTTCCCGNACANTTTTTTGA
>JAAUZV010000012.1:0-8385 GCA_014804425.1 Lachnospiraceae bacterium | reverse complement strand
CGNCGCCCCCGATGGCGATGCTCAATCAGAGCTTTTTGATCATGGCCTCCGCCTTGATCNCCTTCATTTCCATATGGCTTTGGCAAAGGAGGCGGATGTNATGCGTAANGAGATCAAAATTNCCCTGCCCCTTTCCAAAATTGCCTACTCCCTGTTTTTTATCGTGNTNATGAGCCTGNTCTGCGGCATATCGGTAAGCTACGAAATCGGNAGCAAGTTAGAACCCGCCATGGCGATTTTNGCNNCNGCGTTCTGCGCGGACACNTATGTGCAGGAGGTTACGAGCAGGCGTTCGGANATTGAACGGTTATATCCGATGAAAAAAAGAATCTGCTCTGTCGGCACGAGACTGCTCATACAGGAATTGTTTCTGCTGCTGCTCGCGGCGGTGGGGTACGGATTGTTCTTTTTGTTCCAGAAACCGATTTTATTAAGCGTCCTGCCTACGGGAAGTGGCGATGAAATCACGCAGTTCTTCGTATGCCTTGCGGCAGTCGCGGTAACGCTCTGCTTTTGGGGTATCCTGTCCAACACCCTCGCCTGCGCGTTCCGCAGTCTCTGGGTTGGATTCGGCGGATGCCTGCTCCTGTGGCTTATCACAAATTCCACCTTCGGAGACCGTCATCTCGGTTCATGGAATATTTTTTCGTATACGTTCCGAAACGCCGAGGACAGCGGCGATTTCAGCTGGCTTGCCGGAAAGGACGTCTGCATTGCTTTCTGCATTGCGGCGTGCGCGATCCTGCCAAAGCTGTTAAAAAGAAGAGGATAAGGATTTGCATTTCGCAACTCACCAAAAAGAAAATAACATGGAGGATTCTGACATTATGAGTATTCAAATAAACAATCTGACAGTGACATTCAAAAATAAAGTAACCGCGATCGACCACGCGGATTTAGAGATTCCGAGCGGAATCTTCGGTCTTCTCGGGGAAAACGGCGCCGGCAAAACAACGCTGATGCGGGTGCTGACGACCGTTCTTGCCCCCACCTCCGGCACGGTCACGCTGGACGGCATTCAGTACCACGAAAAAAATTATGCCAAGATACAAAAACGGATCGGCTATCTGCCTCAGGAAATCGACCTGTACCCGAATCTGACCGTGCAGGAATGTCTGGAATACCTGGGAGATTTATCGGGTCTTCCAAAACCGCTCTGCAAAGAGCGCATCCAATATTATTTAGAAAAAACAAGCTTGACGGAGCACCGCAAGAAGAAAATGAAACAGCTCTCGGGCGGCATGAAGCGAAGGGTCGGACTCATTCAGGCGCTTTTAAGCGAACCGGCGTTTTTGATCATCGATGAACCGACGACCGGCTTAGACCCGGAGGAGCGCATCCGCATCCGTAATCTTTTAGTCGATTTTTCCGAAAACCGCACCGTCCTATTCTCCACCCATGTCGTGGAGGACTTAGCGGCGACCTGCAATCAGCTTGCCGTCATGAAAAAAGGACATTTTCTGTATGCGGGCAGCGTACAGGAGCTTCTCGATCATGCAGACGGCTGCGTCTGGGACTGCATGGCGACGGATCCCGCAGAAGCGCGAAGTCTGGAGCAGAAATATCATGTTTCTTCCAAGCAATATGCAGAGGGCGGCATCCAAATGAGAATCTTGAGCAGGTTCAAGCCGGGGATTCCCTGCAAGCCGGCTCATGTGACGCTGGAGGATGCGTATATTTATTTGACAAATGAATAAAGTATCCCCATACCCAAAAACGCACTCCAAAATTTACATGGTGCACTCGAAAAGGACTTTTCTTTTTTTCCGGAGAGACTTACAATGATCACAGAAAGAAAATCTTTGCCCTGTCCCGGACAGAAAGGAGTTCCTATGACAATGGGAGAAAAACTGACAATCTTGCGCAAAAGAAAGAACATTACGCAGGAGCAGTTGTCAGAAATTCTAAACGTATCCCGTCAGTCCGTGTCGAGATGGGAAATGGATATGGCGTTTCCGGAAACAGAAAAACTGATCAAATTAAGCCGTCTGTTAGAATGCAGTATTGATTTTTTATTGAAGGATGATTTGCAGGAGGACCCTATCCATGATGTGGAAATATCTGCGAATGACTGTTGCCAGTTTATCCGTGAATGCGGGTACTTTTTTCTTGCTACCTCCGTAGACGGGCAGCCGAAGTTAAGACCTATGGGAATGATTTATTCTAATGATACGAATCTGTTTATCGCTACAGACAAGCGGAAAAAAGTTTATTCAGAATTACTCAACAATCCGTTTGTTGAATTGGCGAGCTACAATCTAAATACGCGCAAATGGATTCGGATCACCGGTAAAATGGCAGTGGAGAGCTCCAATCAGATCAAGGAAGAAATGGAGCTTATTTATCCGATGATCAAACAGGAATATATTGATCATGATGAGATTTTCTTTATTATTTTTAAGGTGATGATCGAGCATGTCAGTATCACATAGCGAAAGGAACGGTAAAAACTATGAAAAGAAAATCTATCGGCACACAGCACGAAATGATCGTGCAGCCGGCATTTATTATCGGCACCTATCACGAAGATGGGACACCCGATTTTGCACCGATCACCTGGGTGAGTAAAACCTGTGAAAAAGATAATGATTATCTCATTGTGATCAGTATGTATGGCACAAAAAAGACGAAACAAAATGTGAAAAGGACAAAGCAGCTTAGTATCAATCTGGTCAGTACGGATATGTTGCAGCTGATGGATTATTTCGGCCAAACCTCCGGATGGGACGGCGTAAAGGATAAGCTGCCCTATCCTTATAGCAAAGCGACTTGTGTGAACGCCCCCACCCTCGACCAAAGCCCCTGGGTGTGTGAATGTGAAGTATGGCAAACCGTCGCCACCGATCAGTCGGATACGTTTTTCTGCAGAGTGAAAAATGTACAGGTGGACGAACGAATCGATGTAGACGCCCGGGGAATTGATCTGACACAATTTGATCCGGTCATTTATTCCGGAAATTACCACTCCATCGGAACGTATCTCGGGGCAATCGGCGATTTTTATAGGGAGGCATAACGGCTATCGTGGTATAGCTCATAAGTGCAGAGTCAGAAGGTATAAAGTGCTGGACACTTTACACCTTCTGATTTTTTAATATCCGTAAAACACCTCTTTGCAGATTGTCATGCAGCATATCCGGAAACCAAACGCAAACATTGATTGACGCTCCCCTCTCCGCGGTGGTAAAATAGAGATACCAAAAAAGCAGATAAAAAAGAGTAACCCGAAAACATGGGATGAGGTGTCACAATGAAAGAAGTAAGAGTTTTGGAGATCAAGCAAAGTGTCTTTGCCGACAACNACAAACAGGCCGNTGATNTCAGANAGGAATTAANGCGAAAAGGGATCTTCCTGTTGAATCTGATGTCTTCCCCCGGCTCCGGAAAAACCACTACCCTGATGCGGACCATCGAGGCGATGAAAGATACCTTCAAAATCGGCGTCATGGAAGCCGATATTGATTCGGACGTGGATGCAAAGACGATTCAAAAATCCGGCGCCAAAGTGATCCAGCTTCACACGGGAGGGATGTGCCATCTGGATGCCGAAATGACCAGACAGGGACTTGACGGACTGCAGGTGGAGGATGTCGAGCTGGCAATCCTCGAAAATGTCGGAAATCTGGTCTGCCCTGCGGAATTTGATACCGGAGCATCGAAGAATGCGATGATCCTTTCCGTTCCGGAGGGACATGACAAACCGCTAAAGTATCCGCTGATGTTTTCCATTTGTGACGTGGTGCTGATCAATAAAACAGACGTTCTGCCCTATTTTGATTTTGACATGGAAAAATGCAGGGAATATATCCTGATGCGGAATCCGAATGCAAAAATCATTCCCATATGTGCCAGAACAGGTGAAGGAATTTCAGAATGGACAAAATGGCTGGCCGGAGAGGTCAAAAGCTGGCGTGCAGCAGAATAAGATAGAAAACAAAGGAGGAAGGTATGAAGAAGGATTTGGACAAAGAATTATATCCGGACTACGTCTATCCGGAGCATAAGGCCGATCACAGTGAGCCTCCCCGCAAGAGTATTCAGAAGCTGGGAAAAAAGATCACCGATCGGATCCCCCAGAAGCTGGGCTTAAAAAAAATCACGCAGGATGATCCGGAATACTGGGGACTTGCAGGCGTGCTGACAGACGAGGAGGCGGAAATCGCCTTAAAAATGGGCGTCCGGAAGCCGAGAACCTTACAGGAGATGGTAAAGCTCACCGGCATACCCGAACAGGAGCTGGAACCAAAGCTTCAGCAAATGTCGGTAAANGGAATNCTGGAGTACAANTGGGAAAATGAGCGGCNTGAAAAACAGTATGTACTTCCCATGTTTGTGCCGGGATCCGGAGAATTTTTTAACATGAACAGCAGGATAACGGAAGAACATCCGGAGGTTACCCTGTTCTTTGAACACATGTCCAGACTGCCCTTAGAGAAGGTGACACCCTTTGTAGGACCGGGCGGCAACGGCATCGGNATGCATGTCATTCCNGTNGAAAAAGCNATTGAGATGGAGAGCGAATCCATTGATCTGGAGCATATTTCCTACTGGCTGTCAAAATATGAGGGCAAGTATGCGGCAAGCCCCTGTTCCTGCCGCCGTTCCCGCCTGCATCACGATGAGGGCTGCGGAGACGACCCGGAGGGTTGGTGTGTTGCCGTGGGCGATATGGCGGACTACGTGGTAGAAACCCAGAAGGACGGACGTTACATAACCAAAGAGGAAGCTCTTGCGATTTTCAAGCAGGCCGAGGATAACGGGTTTGTACACCAGATCACGAACATTGACGGCGCCAATAAGATTTTTGCCATCTGTAACTGCAACGTGAACGTATGTTATGCTTTGCGTACTTCACAGCTTTTCAACACACCCAATATGTCCCGTTCCGCTTATGTAGCGAAGGTAGACAAATCCAAATGCGTTGCCTGCGGCAAGTGCGTGGAAGCCTGCCCGGCAGGAGCGGTAAAATTGGGACAAAAGCTCTGCAAAAAAGACGGCAGCGAAGTGACCTATCCTCAAATGCCGCTTCCCCATGAGAAAAAATGGGGAGAACATATGTGGAGCCACAACTATAGAGACACAAACCGGATCAATTGCCACGACACCGGAACCGCTCCCTGTAAAACTGCCTGTCCCGCGCACATTGCGATTCAGGGCTATTTACAGCTTGCAAAGGAGGGACGTTACGAGGAGGCATTGGCTCTCATCAAGAAAGACAATCCTCTGCCCGCCATTTGCGGACGGATCTGTAACCGCCGCTGTGAGGATGCCTGCACGCGCGGAACCATCGACGAGGCTGTCGCCATTGATGCGGTAAAACGCTTTATTGCGGAACGGGATCTGAATGCCGAGACCCGTTATATTCCCAAGCCGACCGTTCCTTCCTTGCGGGGCAGCTTTGATGAAAAAATTGCCATCATCGGTTCGGGTCCTGCCGGACTTTCCTGCGCATATTTTCTGGCGGAGAAAGGCTACAAACCGACCGTNTTTGAAAAANNNGAGAAACCCGGCGGTATGCTGACCTACGGAATTCCTTCCTACAAGCTGGAAAAAGATCTGATCGCGGCGGAAATCGACGTGATCAAGTCCATGGGCGTTGAGATCAAGTGCGGTATCGAGGTAGGAAAAGATATTACGCTTGAACAGCTCCGTGAGCAGGGCTACAAAGGCTTCTATATTGCCATCGGCTGTCAGGGCGGAAGAAAAGCGGGCGTATCCGGTGAGGATGCGCAGGGTGTTTACACCGCAGTAGAATTTTTGAGAGAAGCNGGNNAGAAAGAGGCTTTTGANCTTGGCGGAGACGTGGTNGTGATCGGCGGCGGCAATGTTGCGATNGANGCNGCAAGAACGAGCACACGCTGCGGACAGGGCAAGGTTTCCATTGTCTGCTTAGAAAGCCGGGATGAGATGCCGGCAAGCCGGGAAGAGATCTTAGAGGCAAGTGAAGAACATATTACCATCAACAACGGATGGGGTCCCAAAGAAATTCTCTCCGAGAACGGGAAAGTGACAGGGGTCGTATTCAAAAAATGTACCCGTGTTTATGACGAGAACCATCGCTTTGCCCCGCTTTATGATGAGGAACAGACCATGACCATAAACTGCTCCAGCGTAATCTTCAGCGTCGGTCAGGGAATTGTCTGGGGTGATCTTTTGAAGGGCACAAAAGTAGAGCTTCGTCCCAACGGAGGCGCGATTGCCAATAAGCTGACTTACCAGACCGCAGAACCGGATATTTTTGTGGGCGGCGATGTTTATACGGGTCCTAAGTTTGCCATAGATGCCATTGCGGCAGGGCGGGAGGGCGCGATTTCCCTTCACCGCTTTGTGCATAAGCATTGCACGCTGACCATCGGAAGAAACCGGAGAGATTTTATCGAACTGGATAAAGAAGATATTCTGGTTGCAAGCTATGATAATACCGACAGACAGCGGCCGGAGCGGGCGGAGGAAGCACAGGCGCAGTCCTTCCGGGATCTTTCCCACACGCTGACTGAAGAACAGGTGAAGGCGGAAACCTCCCGCTGCTTAGGATGCGGCGCGTCCGTTGTCGATCCCAATAAATGCATCGGCTGCGGCGTCTGCACCACAAAGTGCGTATTTGACGCCATCACGCTTCACAGAGATCATCCGGAGTGCTCCGAGATGGTAAAATCAGAGGATAAGCTGAAATACGTGCTTCCCAACATGATTAAGCAGTCTCTGAAGGTAACGTTTGCATCCAAAAAGGATTAAGCCATGCATGAATTAGGTGTCGTATTTCATATTATGGACAGTATGGAAAAGGTTGCACAGGAAAACGAGGCGGCGGGTATTTCCAAAGTGGTTCTGGAGCTGGGGGAAGTGTCTACGGTCATAGAATCCTATCTGCAGAACTGCTGGAAATGGGCCGCCAAAAAACGGGAGCTGTTCACGGACACAGAGCTGCTCGTGGAAACGCTTCCTGCCATTACTTATTGTGAGGGCTGCGGGCAAACTTATCCGACTGTGGAGTATGGTAAAATTTGTCCTCACTGTAAAAGTCCGGATACATGGCTTTTACAGGGGAACGAATTTAACATAAAAGAAATAGAAATATACTAAAAGAAAAAGAGGGTGGGACTATGATTTTTCAAATCTATGACGGAAGAACATTGTGGCATCTTTTAGGATGGGTTATGGTATTTGCCGGACTGATCCTTATGAATGAGGTTGCCAGACGTACCAAAATCGGCGGAATGGCCTGCTTTTTTGCACTTCCCGCTGTACTGACGGTTTATTTTATCGCCATTTATATCGGAGCCGCAACGGGCGCCGAATGGGCGTTAAATAACCAGACTTATGTACACATGAACAGTTGGTTCCATTATGCAAAGCTTTACGCGGCGCTGACAGGCTGTATCGGTTTCATGATCATCAAATATCACTGGGGCAAGCTGGGGAAATCCCATGCATTCAAGGTATTCCCCTTTGTGATCGTTGCGATCAACATCTTGATCGCAGTGGTATCTGATTTTGAATCCGTGATCAGAGCCGGATCTGTTACGGGCGGCTGGTGGAAATCCTCCGAGGGCGTATGGCTCTACGGCGGCTGGTGGAACATCTTAAACGGTATCGCAGGTCTGATCAATATCTTTTGTATGACCGCCTGGTGGAGCATTTACTCTTCCAAGGATAAAAAGGATATGCTTTGGCCGGATATGACATGGCAGTTTATTTTGGCATATGATATCTGGAACTTCCAGTACACCTACCTGAACCTGCCTACCCATGCATGGTACTGCGGTTTTGCGCTTCTGCTTGCACCGACCGTTGCCAATGCGCTTTGGAACAAGGGCGGCTGGATTCAGAACCGTGCCAATACGCTGACGCTTTGGTGCATGTTTGCGCAGGTATTCCCGCTCTTTCAGGATGCAAGCCGCTTTACAACCGTATCCTCCGTATACGGAGCAGGCGGAGCGGCTGCCGCTTTTGGAGATACCATGCCGACGACAGCCAATCCTACGGCGCAGGGAATCATTTCCGTGATTTCCATTGTCGTGAACATCGCCGTGTTTGCCGTGATTTTGAAGCGTGCAAAAGCACAGAAGAAGAATCCGTATACCAACGAGATTTTTACGGATCAGAAAGATTTCCAGAAGGCTATGAGCAGGGCGGAATAAAAACGAATTGCCAAAAGCCGCAAAAAAGGAACGGACTTTGGAGGGTTTCCTTCAAGTCCGTTCCTTTTTGTTATAAATTTATTTTAGGTAATTGCGAAACGCATGATTAAGGTTGTGCGACTGTACAAAATATACAATCCAACGCAGGCACGCTCTCGCTACAATTCAAACGCAGCGGTACATAACATGCGAAAATACCGCATGTAAGTACCGGCGTTTTCATAGTGCCTGCTTATGGAACTGT
>JAAUZV010000011.1 GCA_014804425.1 Lachnospiraceae bacterium | reverse complement strand
TTATCGGTTCCGGTGGTTATTTCCCAGAGGATGTCAGGGATGTTTTGACAATTATGGCAAGCAAAAAATGGGATTTGGAATCTATTATTACGCAGGAATTTCCGCTGGAAGATATTTCCCAAGCAATTCAAACTGCGGCTGATCCGAGGAGGGCATTTAATGTGATGATTCGTTTTTGAATTTAGTAATAAGTAAGATGCTTGCAACCAGTGTAATTGTGGGAATATAAAACTGGTTTTTGATACTTTTATGAATTGGGTCATGCAGGTGAAAGAAGACGGCAGATATGAGAAAAGTTTTACAAACACACTTGACAATACCTCTCTGATGCGAAATACGGGTGGTATCGGTATGAAGTGAGGTTTGCTTTGCCGGTATATGATGATAAGAGCGGTGAGGTCTGCCGCCACAATATCTTTTTTGCCCGGATGCTGGTGCGCCATGATGCGGATGGGAAGAAATATCTTTATGACCTGTTGGCAATAAAAAAAGAAACGAGCAGCCCGCTTGAGTAAAAACTGTACGGTGAAAACCCATCTCTTTTATGAATGATTGTATCGGAAGGATGGGGGGATTTCAATAGAAAATAAATAATTAGTTTGCCCGGCTTTCAAGTTCTTTGACAATCGTGCGAAATCTCTTTTTTAAACTCTGCAAGTCGGAGTTCCCGTTCTTTTTTCTGATACCCAAAAGTTCATCGGTTGTTACAGAGAAGTAGTCTGCGATGGCGGGGAGAAGTTCAATTTAATAAAGAATTAAGAAACTTTTTTCTGCCGATTCCTTGCTTTTTTTCAAAATTCTCCTACAATGGGAAAAGAAAGCAGGATAGCAGATGGCGGAAAGGCGGTTATCTCATATGAAACGAAAACTGATGGAATTCATGAGGGGCAGATATGGAGTTGACCAATTCGGACGCGCGCTGTTTTGGGCAACGATGATCTGTCTGATCATTTCCTTTTTTGTTAAGACAAACTTATTTTATGTGTTGGCGCTGATTCTGTTGATTTATTCTTATTTCAGGATGTTTTCGAGAAATCATGCAAAGCGTTATGCGGAGAATCAGCGCTATCTCGCGCTGACGGTGGGTGTGCGCAGATCGTTTGCTTCCTGGAAAAAAACAATGGCGCAGAGAAAGACGCACCATATCTACCGCTGTCCGGGCTGTAAGCAGAAAATACGCGTGCCGCGCGGAAAGGGCAGGATTGCCATTACCTGTCCGAAATGTCATACAGAGTTTATCAAGAACAGCTGACGATAGCATGGAGGATTAGTGTGTTCGGATATATTGTGGTGAATAAGCCGGAAATGAAGTTTCGTGAATTTGCCGTATATCAGTCTTATTATTGCGGGCTGTGCCGTGAGCTGAAAGAAAAGTACGGGCGTTTCGGTCAGATGACTTTAAGCTATGACATGACGTTTCTTGCCATGCTGCTGACCGGGCTGTATGAGCCGGAGACGAAGGAGAGCATGGCGCGCTGTATCGTTCATCCGCTTGAGAAGCATCCGGTCAGCAGGAATCCGTATACGGAATACGCCGCCGACGTCAACGTGCTTCTTTCCTATTATAAATGCGAGGATGACTGGCTGGACGAGCGAAAGGCCGGAAAATACCTGTTTGCGGCGCTCTTACGCAAAAAGAATAACCGCATTGCAAAGAAGTATCCCGCAAAGGCATGTAAGATGGCGGAAAATCTAAGCCGCCTGCATGAGATCGAAAAAAACGGCGGCGCTTCGATGGATGAGACGGCAGGCCTGTTCGGCGAGATCCTGGCGGAGCTTTTTGTGTACCGGGAGGATGAGTGGGCGGACAGCCTGAGGAAGATCGGTTTTTTCTTTGGTAAATTTATCTACCTGCTGGACGCCTATGACGATATGGAGGCGGATCTAAAAAAGAAATGCTACAATCCGTTTGCAGCGCGTTTCGGGCAGGAGGGCTTTGACGAAGAAGTGAAATCCATTCTGACGATGATGATGGCGGAGTGCTCGCGCGAATTTGAGAAGCTTCCGATCCTGCTGCATGCGGAAATCCTGCGCAATATTCTGTATGCGGGCGTGTGGACGAAATACGAGGCGGTGCGTGCGCGCCGGATGAAAGCAAAGAACGCAGAAAGCGTGAAGGAAGAACCAGCGGTACAAGACCGGAAAGAACATACGGAAGAAGAAAAATCGAAGAAGCAGAGCGGAGAACCAAAATTATGACAGACCCATACGGCGTGTTAGGCGTCAGCAGAAGCGCCAGCGATGACGACATAAAAAAAGCATACAGAAAATTGAGCAGACAGTATCATCCGGATGCGAATGTCAATAATCCGAACAAAGCGCAGGCGGAGGAAAAATTTAAACAGATCCAGCAGGCCTACCGTCAGATCATGCAGGAGAGAGAACGCGGTGCGGGCGGCTCTGGTTCCGACTACGGGCAGGGTGCAGAGGGCTATGATCCGTTCGGATTTGGTGGTTTCGGGGGATTCGGCGGCTTCGGAGGATTTGGCGGCTATGCCGGAGCGGGCAGCAGACGGGCAGCGGAGGAAGACGAGGATACGCTGCATATGAAAGCGGCCGCAAATTACATTAACGGCGGGCATTATAAAGAAGCGTTAAATGTGCTGAATACCATTTCGGAGCGGAGTGCAAAATGGTATTATTACAGCGCCATCGCCAACGCGGGCTGCGGTAATAATGTGCAGGCGATGCAATATGCAAAGCAGGCGGCAGCGATGGAGCCGGGCAATATCAGTTATCAGAGAATGGTGCAGCAGTTAGAGTCGGGCGGTTCCTGGTATATGGGCAGGCAAAGTCCCTATATGGGTATGGGAGGAATGCAGGGCAATCTCTGTAACCGGCTCTGCCTGTCATACCTGATGTGTACCTGCTGCTCGGGCGGCTGCTGCTATGCGCCCTACGGGGTGTATTGCTGCTAGAGCGTTCTTTAGAGCAGCAATTTTCACAGCCCCGGAAGAATTTGCGAATGCAAATTCTTCGAAAGAACGCGCAGCGTTCTTTTTTATTTGGACTGGCGGTAGACCGCGTCGGCGGGATAGCCGCCTTTTAATTTCTGCATACAGCGCTGTACGGCGTCCTTGGAGTCCTTCCAATCGTCATCCTTGTGCAGATAATCAAATTTTTCGATGAGCCAGTTGACATCCTCCTGCAGCCGTTCCATGTTTTTGTTCATCAGGGAAAAAAGCATGGGATAGAATTCGGATTTTTCTTTATCCGAGAGGGTTCTGTCCGCGGCGTCGCAGAGATCGCCGAAATGTGTCAGGCAGAAGCCCTTGCTCTTTTCAAACATGGCCTTGAAATCGGCGTCATGCCGATACATATGGAAAAACGTATCCAGATAGCGCTCATACATCTCAGCAAAGCGGTTGCAGATGTAGCAGGAGTTTTCCCGTTTTTTTACCCACTCGCTCACGGAATTGCCCGCGGCGGATGATTTTTTGATTTTATTCATCAGGGAGGTTTTACCGGGAGTAAAGCCCTTTGTCTGCTGCGCGAGTTCCTTTCGCATCTGCATGTAATGCGTCTTTAAGATCCAGCCGTTGCCGAGCGTGTTGCCGTAATCAAACATTTTTTTGAAATGAGTCCGGCAGAAGCCCGCACGGTCGGTGTCTGCGCGCACGTCGCTCTCCATATAGGAAGCGCCTGAGCCGAGTACAAAATCCAATAAATCCTGCTCGACATTGCGCTCGATAAAGCAAAACGGACATTCATCGTTTGCGTGGAACGCGTCATTTAAAGGAATGGTATATAATTGTTCTTTCATAGGATCTCCTTTCCGAATGCTTCTAATCCTTATTGTAACGCTGCGGCACGGATTACACAAGCGCAAATGCGCCGTTCTTTTTATATGGACAAAGCAGGTAAAAACTGCTACTATAGTAATGGAAAAAAATGGGCGGACGGTAAGAAAACAAATGGTAAATTTCCTGATCATATTCGGAGTTTTGAGTATTTGTATCATTTATTTGGCCATTGGATATCTGCTTGTGGGAGAAGGAGGAACCAAAGAGCAGAAGCTGATGGGCTATTTTTTGTGTGGTTCTTTGGTACAAAACGTAGGCTATTTACTGGAATTGACGGCAAAGAGTCTGGATGCGGCGATCCTTGCGGTCAAGGTGGAATATTTAGGTTCGTTGTTTGTGCCGATATTTTATTGCTGGTTCATTTATAACTATTGTTATATCCGGCGGCCCAAGATGCTTTTGAAGCTGCTGGCAGCCATTGATTTTTGTCTGGCGGTCATCATTTTTACTTCTGATCATCATACGCTGTATTACCGCCAGTTGGAATGGCTCGCGGGAGAAGGCGGATTCTACTATTTGGGGATCACCTACGGCCCCTGCTATTATGTCTTTTTGATCTGCGGTTCGATCATACCATATTCCCTGTCTCTGTTTGTGCTGATCCGTACGGTCTGCCGTTCGAGCGGGAAGACGGCGGTGAGGTATCGGATCATCATGGTGCTGTCCGCACTGCCGGTTCTGGCGCTTTTTGCCTATTCCACAAAACTGACTCGGGGCTATGATTTTACCCCGGCAACGATGGGGATCGTCCTGGCGTCCGTCGTCATTTTAGTATGGAGCAGGAGAAATTATGATTTTGTTCATCTGGCTGCGGAGACGGCGATCGCCCATATGGGGGACGGTGTGATCTCATTGGACGATCAGCAGCGGATCATCAGCTATAATCAGGCGGCGGCCGGTATTTTCAGGGAACTGTATACAAGCTCCAAAGGGGATTCGATCGCGGATATCAAGGACTTTCCGCAGGATATTTTAGGCGAAACGAATAAGTATGAATTCTCGATGGAAGATCGGTATTACGAGAGCCATATCAGGCGGATTCCGGACAAACACGGCAATACACAGGGATATGTGGTGTTAGTGCTCGATATGACGGATACGCGCAATCACATAGAAGAGATCAAACGCGTGCGGGAACAGGCGGAGAAAGCAAATGCGGCAAAGAGCGAATTCCTTGCCAATATGTCCCATGAGATCCGAACGCCGATGAATGCGGTGATCGGGTTAAGCGATCTGATCATGGAGGAAAGCCGGGGGAGAAAAGTATATTCCTATGCGTGCGATATTAAATCCTCGTCACAGAATCTTCTTGGGATCATCAATGACATTTTGGATCTTTCCAAGGTGGAAGCGGGCAAGATGGAGCTGGTGCTGTCGGATTACTATATCAAGCGCGTCGTAGGGGACGTCATCGGGATGATGGATATTGTGGCATCCCAGCGCGGGCTTTTGATGAAGCATGAGTGTGAAGAATCTCTTCCCTGCCGGTATCATGGCGATGAGGGAAGGATCAAGCAGATCATGATCAATCTGTTGAATAACGCCCTCAAATTTACGAAAGAGGGGTATGTAAAGCTTTCGGTTCGCGGCGAGCCGGGGGAGACGGAGGATGAGGAGCGGCTGATCTTCCGGGTGGAGGATACCGGCTGCGGCATCAAAAAAGAGGATTTAGATAAGATTTTTGAAAATTTCAGTCAGGTGGATACCGGAAGAAACCGCAGTGTGGAAGGAACCGGCTTGGGGCTTTCCATCACGAAGCAGTTGGTGCGGCTGATGAACGGCAGCATTCAGGTTGAGAGCGTTTATGGGGAAGGCTCTGTTTTTACCGTCACAATTCCGCAGAAGATCGTTGACCGGCGTACCGTGGAGGAGGTCGGGGACGTTCCGGTTGAAAATGAACAGCAGCCGGAGTGCTTTGAGACGAATGGATATCGGGTGCTGGTGGTAGATGATAATAAGATCAACAGAAGGGTGGCGACAGGATTCTTAAAGCCGTACAAGATGGAGCTGACGGAGGCAGAGAGTGGTCCTGAGGCGATCGAGCTTGTGAAGAAAAACGCCTTTGATATGATTTTCATGGATCACATGATGCCGGGGATGGACGGGATCGAAGCAGTTCGGATCATCCGGCGGGAATGTGGTGAGAACGGCAAAAATGCGGTGATCATAGCAGCGACTGCCAATGCGATGGAGGGGGTAAAGGAGCGCTTTTTGGAAATCGGATTTCAGGATTTCATTCCGAAGCCGATCGACAAGAAGCATTTGTATCGGACGCTGGAGAAATGGATTCCCGAGGAAAAAAGAAAAGCGCCGTCTGCGCAGGGTGAACAGAGCGGATCGGAAAATGAGTCCAGGGACTTTAATGCGGATGAACCGGCAGGAGGGCAGACGTGGAGACAGGAGACGGAATCTTTGGAGGAGATCGTCATCGAGGGAATTGACGCAGCCGCTGCCATGCAGCATCATTCCGGTTCGTTGGATGACTATCGGGAGCTGCTGCAGCTTTACTGCCTGGAGGGAAAACGGAAACTGCAGCTGATCAAGGAGCTGTTTGAGAATCAGGACTATCACGATTATGAGATCGAGGTGCACGGACTCAAAAGTGCATCCGCCAATATAGGAGCAATGCGTCTTTCTGCCATGGCAAAGGAACATGAGATGGCGGCGGGGCAATCAGATGCGGATTTTGTGCGTGCTCATTTTGCTGAACTGTATGAAGCCTACAACGAACAGCTTACGCACATTCAGGATTATTTGGATGAAGCGGTACAGGAGAATGAGGAGCCGGAAGCAGAGGAGCTTCCGAAAGGGGAGCTTTTGCGGCAGATGGGGGAAGCGCTTGGGCGGCTTCAGAAATTCCGGTCGCATGAATGCGCGGATATCTTGACAGAACTGCTCAGACACAGGCTTCCGCAGAATGTGAAGGAGCAGCTTTCTGAGATACAGGAACAGCTAAAATTATATGAGGATGATGCGGCGGAGCAATTATTGCAGCAGCTGATGCAGAAGATGGAGTCGCAGCAGTAGCCACTGCTGCGGCATAGTCGTCGGAGAACGGAGGGAGTATGGGAAGAATTCGGATATTAGCGGTGGATGACAGTGCGATCAATTTAGCGGCCATCGAACAGGCATTAAAAGAAGAATATGAGGTAATTGCGGTCAATTCCGGCAACAGGGCGCTGCAATACCTGAAAAGCGAGACGCCCGATCTGATCTTGTTAGACATTCAGATGACGTCCATGGACGGTTTGGAGACGCTGAAGGAGATCCGTGCCATGAGGGGCGGCGGGTCGATTCCGGTCATCATGCTCACGGCAAAAAATGACAAGGCAACGTTTTTGGAGAGTACGAAGCTCGGAATTTATGATTATATTGTCAAACCGTTTCAGTCAGAGTATCTGCATGAAAGAATCCTGCGGACGCTCAAGCGCGCAGGAGTGATCGCCCTTACCTCTATCGAGCTGAAAGCCGAGCTGAAAAAATTGCAGCGGGATATCGAGAATGATAATCGTAAGGGCGCGCTGCTCAGGGCGGATGAAATGGTAAATTACAAGGTGGATGCGATGGTGCGGCAGACGATCTTAAAAGTCCGTGAAAGAATCGATGCGGGCGATGCCAATGGCGCGCTTAGCTGCCTGAATGGGATTTTGTGATCGGGGGCATCCGGTGAAAAACTGCTATGAGGAATTGCGGAAAGCAGGCATTGCCGGCTTTCCGATGCAATTTACAAAGAAAGAAGAAAGGGATAGGTATTCAAATGAGTCAAAAGAAAAATTCCATTGGGGTCGATCCTGTCTACAACGCAAGAGAGCTTGGCGCGGGCAGGATGCTGGTACTCGGCGTGCAGCACATGTTTGCCATGTTCGGAGCGACGGTGCTCGTTCCGGCGCTGACAGGGCTAAGCGTGGCGACCACGCTGTTGTTTGCGGGTTTGGGAACATTGTTGTTTCACTTGCTGGCGAAGGGTAAGGTACCGGCATTTTTGGGATCGTCCTTTGCGTTTCTTGCAGGATATTGGGCGATCGCACCGGGGGGAGAGAAGGAGTTATTGCCATATGCCTGCCTCGGCGTGGCATGCGCGGGACTCGTCTATCTGCTGCTCTCTGCATTGATCAAGGCGTTCGGCACGGGAAAGGTCATGAAATTTTTTCCGCCCATCGTCACGGGTCCCATCATCATTGCCATCGGCTTAAACCTGTCCCAGTCGGCGGTCGATAACTGCGCGACAAACTGGTGGATCGCGCTCATTGCGATCGTGGTCGTTGTTGTGTGCAATATTTGGGGAAAAGGAATGATCCGGATCATTCCGATCATTCTCGGCGTATTTGCGTCCTATATCGTGGCGGCAGTCACGGGAAATGTGGATTTTACATCGGTGAAGGAAGCGGCGTGGATCGGATTTCCGATCTCTTTTGACCGTACGGTATTTGCGATTTTTAAGAACCCGGATGTGTCCTTGATTATCACATCCGTTATTACGATCATGCCGATCGCACTTGCAACGGTTGTGGAGCATATCGGAGATATTTCTGCGATTTCTTCCACGGTCGGCAAAAATTATATTAAGGATCCCGGACTTCACAGAACGCTGCTCGGAGACGGACTTGCAACGGTTTTAGCTTCTCTTTTCGGAGCTCCGGCAAATACGACGTACGGAGAGAATACCGGCGTGCTGACCTTATCGAAGGTGTTTGACCCGCTTGTCATCCGTCTGGCGGCGTATTTTGCGATCCTGTTCTCGTTTTGCCCGAAGATTTCCGCGTTGATCGAATGTATGCCTGCCGCGACGATCGGCGGTGTGTCGCTTGTGCTTTACGGTATGATCTCTGCGGTCGGTGTGCGCAATATCGTCGAGTCCAAATGTGATTTTACGATGAGCCGCAATGTCCTAATCGCTGCGCTGATCTTAGTGCTTTCCATCGGTATCAATTACAGTGCCGCAGGCGCGATCGCGTTTACGATCGGTAAGGTAACGATTTCTTTAAGCGGTCTTGCGATCGGTTCGTTAGTCGGCATTATCCTGAATGCGGTATTGCCGGGGAAGGATTATCATTTCGACGAGGAATTATAAGGAAACTCTGATTGAATCAGTGTTTCTCTAAGCAATATTTCGTGACAAGGAAGCATGCTTTAAGCAGTCACCGTTAAGGGGAGAAGAAGATGAAGAAACGGATTTTGGATGTGATTGTGATCTGTCTTTTCTGTATCCTTGAGGCGTGGGCTGCTTATTTTTTTGCGCCGCCTAAGGGACTTGCCGTGCAGGAATCCGCCGGAACGGATGAAGATTCCGATGACGTGGAGGAGAACTTTCCTGTTTTGGTGTGGTCGGAGTCTGTGAGCTGTGGAGGGGCGTCTTATCAGATGAGATTTGACCGGATCAGTCCGCTCTGCGATACGGCGCCCGATACAGCGGAGATGCCTTCCTATCATGCGGATTATATGCTGTCTCTTTTGGGGGCGGATGGGGCGCTTGTCTCAGAGCAGATCGTAGCTGAATTTCCGGTGTGCTTTGAAGAAGCCTATTGGATACGGGATTTTTCAGGGGACGGTTTCGCGGATATTGCGTTTTGTACGACATACAAAAGCAGCAACATGATGAATACGTTTTATATCTGGAATTCGGAAAACGCCCGATACGAGGCGGCTTCGCTGCCGTTGAAGGATCATGCGAGCATGGAGACGGGGCCGCTGTGGAATGAGGAGTTGTCCTGCGTCATCACGTTTCATGATACGGATTGGGACACCGCAATGCCGGTGTTGGAGATGTATTCCTTTGTTGATGGGGAATGGCAGATGGTACGTCGGCTGGAAGCCATTGGCATTGAGGGCGAGTATTACATGGACCATTTGGAATATTCGGGTGAGCGTCGGGAATTGTTGTATGAGAACGGGGAAGTGATCGGAGAAACGATCGTGGAGAGCAATTACGATGCGGGAACGATCTGGTATCGACCGGACAGTGTCTGGAGCTGTTATTACGAAGGAAATCTCTGTCTGTATCCTGATGAACGGTACTGGGAAAGGAGCGCGACGCCTGTGGGCGGCTTCCCTGTCGAAAAATATGTGAGGGTGCATGAGGATGACGAGACGTATCGGCGGGAGTATGGCGACTGGCATGATATGCTGGAGGACAAAAAGCTGCCCTATGTCGATGCGGAGACGTTTGCGTTTTTGCGGGATGCGTATGCGGATGTGGATTTTTCCGGGGAATTTGAGAGAGGAGATTTGGACACCTATCCGCGTTATCTGAACGCGTTTTATCAGCTGTTTTGCGGAGATGCGCTGTTGGCCGACAGAGAGACGGGTGAGACGATGCTGCTGTCGGATTTTCCGTTTTTTAAGGGGCTTTTTACATCGGAAGAAGATGATTATTCTTTTTATTTCTTTGATATGGACGGGGACGGAGCGCCTGAGCTGACGGTGTATCAATTTGCGGTCGGGTATGTTGTGCTTGATTATGATGCGGAGACGGATGCCTTTTCGATATGGTATGATGCGGAAGCCTGCTGGTACGGTTTGATCGGCAGCAGAAAGATGCTGTGGGCATGGGACGGGAGGTATCTGGCGTTTTATCAGCTTGATGAAAACGGGGATGCGGCGTGCGAGACTTTTTGCGGTGACATGTATTATAACGGAGAGGAAGCGGTCTATTTGGTCATGCTGCCCACCCATGCGAAGGAGGAGAATCGGCTTTTTGTACCGGAGGAGATACGGGAGCAGGGCGGGTATTCCCGATCAGACGAGCAGTGGTGTTTTCGGATAACGGGAGATCAGTATGGAGAGATCACGGATGCGTTTTGGGATGCCTATGAGTCGTGTTATGAACATAAGGGCATGGAGACGTATACCTATGAGGAGCTGTTTGGAGCGCCGGAAGACGAAGCGTGTGCTAATCGTGGACAGAGCAATGAGAGTACGGATGACGAGGTGCGGGCAGGAGATGGGAGTGAAACCCTGTACTTTGATGCGGGCAGCAGATCCGGCGCGCATTTTGCGGCCTACCGTGTGCCTTATGATGAGGTAAGGGCGGACCGTAAATATAAGGATGGGGATTATATTGCGATAAAGGATTTGGACAGCGGCGCGATCTTTTATGTGCCGGATGAGTACGGAGAGCTTGTGGATATTCAGGTAACGGAAACGTGTGTCTGTATCAGGGATAGGGATTGGGAGAGTGGAACGTTGCGGGAACACCGGATTCCGGAATACTTTTTGTTTTCAAAGGAGTGTGTACTGGATGTCCATGCGCGAACGCATGACACAATCTTAGTTGGAACGGAAAGAGCGGAAGATCTCCCGCAGAGGGTATGGCAGGAAGCGTTTGTGTATGACGGGGAGTTGTTTGAGGTGCTTTTTGATCGAATCAGTCCGATTTATCATGAAGGATTTATGGAATCTGCCTATGGATATATGGCGGATTATTGTCTGACGGTTCGGGATGGGGAAGGAACGGTTATTTCTAAGCAGAGAATTCTCGGTTTGCCGGGTTATTTTGAGCAGGTGCATTGGATGATTGATTTTTCGGGGGATGGATTTCCTGATATTGCGCTTTGCAGTGATCTGATGTATGGCAGTCGGTTCAGTTTTGCACAGACCTATTTTCTGATATGGGATGCACAGAAGATGGCTTATGAGGAAAAGCCGCTGCCTGTAAAGAACACAGGGGCTTATCATACTGGATTTGTTTATTGGGTTCCTGAGCTGGGCGCAGTGTGGAGGGACATTGGAACGGATGAGTACCGCGGTGATATATATGGGATGTTTTCTTTCGTTGACGGAGAATGGCAGTTGGTCAGAAGGCTCGAGGAGATTTACTCTGAGAACGAAACATATGAAGACCCCACAGAGGATATCGAATATCCCTGTGTGGAGGCATATCGTGAGCTGCATTATCAAGACGGAAAAATGGTGCGGGAAGAAAGGGTAGAGGAGCGCTGGGATGGAGAGCGGGGGGAACTGTATCCTGCATACCCGGATTGGACATCGGTCGAGGTGGACATTGGCGGCGTCACGCTTAGTCGCTATTATGTGAGAAATGAGGAGTGACAGACATACCAAAAGAATCCGCCCAAGGCGGATTCTTTGAATGAGCTGCGCTGCGAAGCAGCATGATTCCAATGCAAATCTGTGCATATTCACCGAAGGTGCTAAGGAAACGCGGATTTAATCAATGTTTCCTCAGGTCTCCGGCTCTGCAATGCGGGAGACGCCCACATAGATCTGCGAGATCTTATACCATGTCGGATAATCGACCACGCCGGTCTGCGGCAGTCGGAAGATCCCCTGGAACGTGCGGACGGCCTCAGCGGTATTCGGTCCGTAAATGCCGTCGGCGGAAATGGTCGGAATGGCAGGATAATTTCGTGCGATGCGGTTGAGCTGCTCCTGAATTTGCTGCACTTTTTGTCCGGTCGCGCCGCCTGAGAGATTATAGCCCGGCCAGGAGGAGGGAATGCCTGACACGCTTATCGTGGAATTGATATACATATCGCTGCCATAATAGTAGTGGATAATATCGATCGCGCTGTAGCCCTGATCGCCGAGATATTTGGAACCCCATTGTGAAAGTCCGCTGCAGGTCGTGTTTTTTCCGTCGCAGTAGGACGTAAAGATCGGCTGGCGCACACCGGGGCGGGACAGAAAGTTATTGAAAATGCTGTCCACGATGCGGTCGATATTGGCATAGATATTTCTTCCGCGTATCCATTTCTGGTCGTATGCAGTGGAGTTGGTGATCGTAAAATCATAGCCTTGGTTCCGATACCACTCCGTATACACCCGGTTGAGCGTGAAGCTCAAAATAGCAAGGGTGTTGGCGTAGATGGTGTTCTCCGGCCATGTGGCATAGATTTCAGAGGAGACCACGTTTTTAATATAATCGGTATATGTCACATAATAGTTTCCGGCGGAGGAGTTGCTCGGTGTGCCGTCATGTACGACGATGTATTCCGGGATGACAACGCGGCTTAATACGATGCTGCCGGATTCATCCATCGGCTTGATCTCATCCTCGGGGATCTTCGGCGGATAATCACCGTAGAGCGTGTGCTCGGGAATCGTGATCTCGTCCTCGCCTGTTCCCGTCTCGATCGGCGTCAGCTTGACATTCTGAATGGCGGTGACATCGGGCAGGATCTCTGTGCCGTTAATGACAGTCGGTTCGTAGCCCGGCGCCGTGATCGTGAGATTGTAGTCGGTATAGGGCTGGTTGGAGCCGGGTTCCTGACTGTATTCAAAGGGGGGTGCAGGAAGCTCGACCGTGTCGGTCTGCCCCGAACTGTCTGTATGAAGCTCTTCGATGGTATTTCCTTCTTCATTGGAGTTTTGAATGGAAATGGTTGCGCCTTCGATCGGGAGAAGCCCGATGGTGGAGGTCACGTTAATGGTCAGTCCGCCCACATCCGGGGTGTCGGCGGCTGCCCGAATTGGATATTTGCGCATCATGATGCCTCGGCATGATTACTTACTCTATTATATGCAGTCCTGCTTAAGTGGTGCGGAGGGGCTTTGTTGTGGGACATACGGGGAGTATGGATTGTTTTTGAATGATAGAATGGTGGGGTATCAAACGGGAGTATGACGCCGTCCGAATGGGCTAAAAGAAGAAATCAACAGGAGGAATGAGCAGATTTACCAGTGTATATTGAATTTGCCGAATGCCTATGATAATATTCAGAACAAGAAATTGCTATTTAGGGAGACTATGAGAATGCATCTGAATGACATCAGGACACCGGAAAAAGGTATTTCTCTTAAAAGACAATTGATGGAAACAATAGGCATTGTATTGTTTGGATTTGCTCTTGGCGTATTGCAGAAATGGATGGATGGTTCACCAGACAATCGGTTCCCGTTGTTGATGCAGCGACTTGACATCGGAAACTATTTTGGCCGATTAGCAGTATGGATTCTATTGGCGACAGTGATATCCATCTATTCAAAAACGCCATTAAGAGCTTCTATTAACACATTTTTATTCTTTGTCAGTATGTTGGCAGGATATTATCTCTATTGCAATTATATCCTAGGTTTCCTGCCGAAAGCTTATATGATGGTATGGGTAGTGATTTCTTTTGCATCTATTTTTTTTGCATATGTATGCTGGTATGCAAGAGGAGAAGGAATGATATCAATTCTCATATCCGGTGCAATTATTGGTGTATTATTTGCCCAGGCATTTTCGCTTACACAGGGGTTCTATGTGTATCACATCATGGAAATCATCACATGGATGATTGGCGTAATTGTTTTGCGTAGAAAACCAAAAGAGTTTGCTATTGAACTTGGGTTTTCAATTGTGATTGCAGTGGTGTATCAATTCGCTATTCCGTATTGGGGATAGAGGCTGCTTCCGATTGATCGGGTTAGAAAGGAGCATGAGAATGATACGGAAGGTATTAAAAAATGATTTAGACGAATGCGTGAAAGTAATCCGCAGCAGCTTTCAGACAGTGGCGGATGAGTTTGGGTTTACCGAGGACAATGCGCCGAGATTTACGGCGTTTGCGACGACTTTAGAACGGTTGCTCTACCACTACGAGCAGGAAAAAAGACCGATGTTCGTGTATCAGAACGACGATGGGATCGTCGGATATTATTCTTTATGGAAGCAAAATGGCGCAGAGCATACCGGCACGGAGAAATATGATTTTTTCCCATTTACCTGCGGGTATATGCGGATGAAAATCGGAGGATGAAAACAATGGTGATCGCACGAATGGGAGACAGCTGGTGGCAGGAAATACATTCGTTACGCAATCCATTCCGGAAAACACGAAGGTTTCGGCATATGTGCCGGAGCTTATGATGCGGAAACGCAGGATGAAATAGAATCTGTTGGATTATATTTATATATAATACTCACAGACATCCGGCTTTCTGCTTATGACATCCTGTAATGTAATGCCGTCCAAATAATTCAGGATGGTATGGTACAGTCCCTCGTAGATCGGAAGAGTAAGGCAGCCGTCACAGTTCTCGCAGAGGTTCGGGACATTATCCATACAGCTTACCGGCGTAAGGCTTCCCTCGGCACTTTCAAGAATTTCTCTGATCGTGATCTCGGAAGGCGCTTTTGCAAGCCGGTAGCCGCCCATATGGCCCTTATTGGCATGAAGAAGATTCCCTCTGTTTAAGAATGGAATGATTTGTTCGAGATATTTTTTGGAAATGTTTTGGCGGGCAGAGATATCTTTTAATGAAATAAACCCTTCATTATAATGCTGGGCTAAGTCAATCATCATGCGCAGTGAGTAGCGTCCTCTGGTTGAAATTTTCATGATAGGTCCTCCTCAACATGAGTAGCTGGGTAACGTATTGTCTCAAAACCTATCTTACCACAGGATATATAGGTTATCAAGACGTTCGGAATGGTTTTTGGTTTCTTTTCAAACGTATGTTGTTACTGGTCACCGAGTGGACGGTCATGTTTTTTGCGTATGTGGATGGATTCTTTTTGAGGGCGTGAGGGAAAGCGTCAGGGGAGGTGGAACGATGAGGAGCAAAGCGGTCATTGCAATGAGCGGCGGTGTGGATTCCAGTGTTGCCGCGTATCTCATGAAAGCGCGGGGCTATGACTGCATGGGAATTACCATGAAGCTTTTTCACAATGAAGATATCGGTGTTTCCAAAGAGCACTCCTGCTGTTCGCTCGACGATGTGGAGGATGCGAGAAGCGTGGCATATGCGTTGGATATCCCCTATCATGTGTTTAATTTTTCGGAGCGGTTTCAGGAAGATGTGATCGACCGCTTTATCGCAGCCTATGAGAATGGAAGCACACCGAATCCCTGTATAGACTGCAACCGATATTTGAAGTTTGACAAGCTGTATCACCGTGCAAAGGAGCTTGGGTATGATTACGTTGTGACCGGACATTATGCGCGGATAGAATGGGATGCCCGTTTTGGAAGATATCTTTTGAAAAAAGCAGCGGATGGGGGTAAGGATCAGAGCTATGTATTATATTCCATGACACAGGAGCAGTTGGCACACACCCTGTTTCCGCTGGGAGGCATGAAGAAAGAAAAAGTGAGGGAGATCGCGCAGACCCAAGGCTTTGTCAATGCAAAAAAGCATGACAGTCAGGATATTTGTTTTGTGCAGGAAGGACATTATTTTGAGTTTATTGAGCAGTACACCGGGAAAAGCTATCCGGAGGGTGATTTTATTGACAAAGAAGGAACTGTCATCGGCAGACACAGAGGAATCATACGTTATACGGTAGGACAGCGCAGAGGTCTTGGCATATCCGGACCGGAACCAATGTATGTATGCGCGGTCAATCCGTCAGCAAATACCGTCGCGCTGGGAAAAAAACAGGAATTGTTTTCAAAGTCGCTGACGGCCGGGGATGTGAATCTCATATCCGTTCCGCGCATAGAGGGGGCCGTGCGCTTAAAAGCAAAAGTGCGCTATCGGCAGGCGGAACAGCCGGCAACGGTTACGCAGACAGGAGAAGACACGCTGAATATTGAATTTGATGAGCCGCAGCGCGCCATAACAAAAGGGCAGTCGGTGGTTTTGTATGATGGGGACATCGTTGTTGGCGGCGGAATCATACAGTGAGTCAAACGGTGAACGCTGCCCGTGGCGGCGGGCGCATGATGGGAATGGACATAACGAATGTCCGTACAGACGCGCTGATTTCACGGTGTCTGCCTGTGGAATGGGATATGCTGCAAAAAAATGATTGTGATTCAGGGCGTTTCAAAATTGTACGAGATTTATAGATAGAAAGAGAGGAAACGGGAGATCATCTGATCACGTTTGCGGAAAGCCTTGGCGGTACGGAAACCCTGCTTACCTATCCCACGGCACAGACTCATGCGGACGTGCCGGAGGAGGTCCGCATCAAAAATGGAATTACCGACCGGGTGCTTCGTCTGTCCGCCGGAATAGAGGATCAACAGGATTTGATAGCCGACTTAAAGCAGGCGTTTTCTTCTTTTGAAAAGGATATTTAAAGGAAAAAGGGTGCGAAATTTCCTATAAGAAAAAAATTGACTAAATATAAAAAAAGATTGACAAAAGAATAAGATGCGGTTATACTCTCATTAACAAAACATATAACGCCTATGAAAAAGATAGGTTGATGGGAAAGAAAGGGGAGATTCACATGTTAAGAGTACACATGATAAAGAGAGATGACAAAATGATTTGTTGTTGCTGTATGATATGAGAATTCCATACAGTATGGTTGTGATGCTTATTGTGAACCTGAACCGATAAATGAAGAGCAGGTGCCATGATGGTATCTGCTCATTTTTTTGCACAGGAGCGCATAAGGAAATCAGCAGCTTTGCTGCTTGCGCCCCGCGCGGCGAGTAGGGGAATAAGGTAAAAAACCAAGAAAATGAAAACGTAGAACAACAAAACAAAGAAAACGGAGGTAACACATGATGTCAGGAATCAAAGAAAGCTCATTAGAATTAATCGGAGGAACACCGCTGCTCAAGGTCAGCCGCTACAGTGAAAAAGCAGGGGTGACGGGCGCGACAATCTTAGCAAAGCTGGAATATCTCAATCCGGCAGGCTCGGTAAAGGACAGAATCGCATTGGCGATGATCGAAGATGCGGAAAAGAGCGGGAAGTTAAAACCGGGCGCTACGATCATTGAGCCGACAAGCGGCAATACGGGAATCGGTCTGGCGGCAGTTGCGGCGGCGAAGGGATATAAGGCAATCCTCACCCTTCCCGACACCATGAGCGTGGAGCGTCGTAACCTTTTGAAAGCCTATGGCGCAGAACTCGTGCTCACAGAGGGTGCAAAGGGTATGAAAGGGGCGATCGCGAAGGCGGAGGAGCTGCAAAAAGAAATTGACGGGGCAGTCATCCTCGGGCAGTTTGTGAATCCTGCCAACCCTGCCGTACATAAAAGAACAACGGGACCGGAGATTTGGGAGCAGACAGACGGTAAGGTTGATATTTTCGTGGCCGGCATTGGTACGGGCGGAACCATTACGGGTGTTGGCGAGTATTTGAAGGAGCAGAATCCGGATGTGAAGATCGTGGCCGTTGAGCCCGCTGCGAGTCCTGTTCTTTCTAAGGGGACCCCGGGACCTCATAAGATTCAGGGAATTGGCGCAGGCTTTGTTCCGGAGACCTTGAACACGAAAATTTATGATGAGATCATCACCATTGAAAATGATGATGCGTTTGCGGAGGGCAGGGCATTTGCAGTAAGTGAAGGAATTCTTGTGGGAATCTCCTCCGGAGCCGCGTTAAAGGCCGCGGGAATCCTCGCGTCCCGTCCGGAAAACGCAGGGAAGACGATCGTGGCGCTGCTTCCGGATTCCGGGGACAGATACTTATCGACACCGTTGTTTGGAAACAACTAAGAAATGGTTTTTTGTGGAACTGGCATGCGCACCTTTCAGATAGGTTTTTTGCCGGGGTGGGCAGGATGCTGTAGCCGTTGGAAAGGCATAGGTTTGCAAAACCGAAGTTGTTGGTTCCAATCCAGCCAGCATCGTATGAGGGCGGAAATCTTTTGTCTGACGTGGAT
The DNA here is from genome assembly GCA_014804425.1 of Lachnospiraceae bacterium. Taxonomy (GTDB): domain Bacteria; phylum Bacillota; class Clostridia; order Lachnospirales; family Lachnospiraceae; genus DLAJ01. The sequence goes on along the minus strand of JAAUZV010000011.1, from coordinate 92,205 downwards.
ATTACTGATTCGTGAAGTGCTCAGATAAGATTTGCGGTAAGCGGAGGGAGTAAAATGACAAGGGAAGATGCATGGAATTTATTGACGGAATATAATCAGGAGGAATTTCATCTGCGCCACGCCCAGATCGTGGAAAAGACCATGATGTATTTTGCGGACCGACTCGGCTATGGGGATGAAAAAGAATTTTGGGGAATCGTCGGGCTGCTGCACGACCTTGATTTTGAACAGTTTCCTGAACAGCACTGTATCAAGAGTCAGGAGATCATGCGCGAGCGGGGGATTGACGAGCGGATCATTCATGCGACTGCAAGCCATGGCTATGCGCTCACGGTGGATATCGAACCGGAGCACGAGATGGAGAAAGTGCTGTATGCGGTAGATGAGCTGACGGGCTTGATCGGGGCAGTGGTCTTGATGCGCCCCTCAAAGAGCGTGCAGGACCTGGAGCTGAAATCGGTAAAAAAGAAATTTAAGTCGAACGGGTTTGCCGCCGGGTGTGACAGGGAAGTGATCAAACGCGGCGCGGAGATGCTCGGCTGGACATTGGACGAATTGATACAGCAGACAATCGATGCACTGAAGACATTTGAAGACTAGGCGGACTCTTTGAGTCGGTGGCGCAGCATTTACCGCGGTAAAGGGGAAACGGCAGCAAATGGCCGAAAATCTGACAACAGGTTTTCGGTCTTATTTTTTGAGTTTCCGGCACATGCTCTTTTAACAAAAGGAAGGGCGTGGTACAATAGGAAAATAGAAAGACGGGCGAAAAGGAGGAAATGATCATGCTGCCAAAGGATGCGGCAATGCTGCTCAGTGCAGTCAACTTAAAGCTGCGCGATTATTACGGAAGCTTAGAGGAATTATGTGACGATCTGGATGAGGATATCTCGCGCATCACACAGACGCTTGCGCAGATTGACTATCATTATGACAGGGAGAGGAATCAATTTGTCTGAAAAAATTACGCTGTTGGTGCATGGCGCATTTTATCAGGGGGACACCATTGAGCGGCGCATGCTGACGGCAGAGAAAAACGAAAATCTTTTGACGGTATTAAAGCGCGGCGGGCTGTATCTGCGCGATTGCGGCGGGAACGGGAGCTGCGGGAAATGCAAGGTGCGCTTTTTGACGGGCGCGCCGCTGCCGAAGACGGGCGAGCGTGCGCTGCTTTCCGCCGGAGAGCTGCGTGCGGGCGTGCGTTTCGCATGCAGGCATACCGTATCCGTGGGCATGGAGCTTGCAATCGAAGCCGAGGCGGTATCGATTCCCGACGTGGTCGGGGTACTGCCGGATGCGTGCGATGCGGAAGGCACGCAGCGGGCGGATGCGTGCGATGCGGAAGGCGCGCGGCGGTCGGATGCGTGCGATGCGGAAGGCGCGCGGCGGTCGGATGCGGGCGATGCGGCAAGCGCACAACGGACGGATGCGGAAGATTCGGTCGGACTGCCGACAGGAGGTGCAGGCGGCGCGCCGGCACTTGTGTTTGCGGCGGTTGACATCGGTACAACGACGATCGCCATGCGCGGCATGTGCGGCGGTAAGGAAGTGGGAGCCTATGCGGCACTAAACCCGCAGCGCGTGTACGGTGCGGATGTGGTATCCCGCATCAGCGCGGGCATGCAGGGGCACGCGGAGGAAATGCGGCAGCAGATATGCGCCTGCCTTGCGGAAGGGGTGCGGCTCATAAAAGAGCAATGCGGCAGGACGCCCGCATACATGGTCATTGCGGCGAATACGACCATGGTGCATCTGCTCTGCGGCGATCCTGTTGAACCGCTTTCCGCTTTCCCGTTTGAGCCGGTCAACATAAAACCACAACAAATAGTGGTTGCAGGAATTCCTGCATACATTATATGCGGTATATCGGCGTTTGTGGGCGGTGATATCGTGTCCGGTATGGCGGCAATGGGTTTACATAAGGAAAGCAACTTGCAATTATTCATCGACTTGGGTACGAACGGGGAGATCGTGCTTGGAAAAAAAGGAACATTCCTTTGCACGGCGACTGCGGCAGGCCCGGCGTTTGAGGGAAACAGCAGTGCCGATCTGATGGGAGCCGATCTGATACAGATTGCTGCCGGATTGTTGGACGAGGGACTCATGGATGCGCATGGTCTGCTGAGGGAGCCTTATTTTACGGAAGGAATCACGCGCGCGGGTGCGCATGTCACACAGGAGAGCATCAGGGAGCTGCAAAAAGCAAAAGCGGCGATCGCGGCAGGAATTGAGCTTCTGCTGGAGCAGTACGGCGCGGCGGCAGGGGAGGTTTCCGGCGTTTTGCTCGCGGGCGGTTTCGGGTATTATCTGAATCCTGATGCAGCGGTGCGGATCGGGCTTCTTTCCGATGCGTTTGCAGGGAAGATCCGTGCGGTCGGCAATACGGCGCTGAAGGGGGCATGTCTGCTTGGAAACGGCGATATGAGCGGCTTTGCCGCGCGCACAAAACAGCTGACGAAAGGCTGTACATACCTGAATCTTGCTGCACAGGAGAAATTTGAAAAAAAATATATCTCACATTTGGACTTTCCGTCATAGAATAATAGAGAATGTACTGAAAAAGCGGGCTGTCCTGCGCAGAAACTGTGCGGCAGCTAAGACCGCGGTGATGATGGGAGAAATGCCGGATGTGTCTGCGAGGGAAAAGGGGATACCTCATAGCGGGATGCTTAGGTATCGCCATGCTGTGTGCAGTGGTCGTCGTAAAAACGCGAGAGGCGGGCGGAGGTATGCCCATATGGGGGAATACGGGCAGGAGCACGGCAGACAGGGAGCGCGGTCAGGAGGGAAATGACGGCGGTGGAGGCGGACAGGCGCAGAATGCGGGCAATGTGGGCGTGCAGGGCGAAGATACCGGAGGCATGGACAGTCAGGACGGAGACGGGACGGCATACCGGGAGGATATGAGCATCAAAAAGGTCGCGCTGACCTTTGACGACGGACCGCACCCGCGTTATACGGAGCAGCTGCTGGAAGGGCTGCGCAAGCGGAATGTCCGCGTTACTTTTTTTGTCCTTGGACAGAGTGCGGAGATGTATCCCGATCTGATTCAGGAAATGGCGCAGGACGGGCATCTGATCGGCAACCATACCTATTCCCATATTCAATTGACGAGAAGGAACGGGCAGCTCTTCGCCGAGGAACTGCAAAAAACGGATGCGGTCATTTACGAGATCACCGGACAGCATACGGAATTTGTCAGGCCGCCCTACGGCGCTTGGGATAAGAGGTATGAGGAAAGCCTCAATATGATACAGGTGTTATGGAATGTGGATCCGCTTGACTGGTGCTGTTCGGATGCGGGCACTGTCGTCAGCAGAGTGCTGGAAAAAACGAATGAGAACAGTATCATTTTGCTGCATGACGTATACGCAAGCTCGGTCGAGGCGGCGCTTGCTATCATTGACGAGCTTTCGGCGCGGGGCTACGAGTTTGTCACCGTGGATGAGATCATACTGGACTAAAGTGTGAAGAGAATTTCTAAGCCTGCGAGATACGCAGACTAAGAAATTCTAATGCTTCACACCGAAGAAGTTCTAAGACGTCAAAATACGACGTCTAAGAACTACTAAGTCATTCCCTGCAGAATCGCCCTTGGCGATTCTTCGCATATTTCATACGAGAGTTAAGGCTATGTTTTGCTGGATTGTGCCTGCGCTCGAAGCCGCAGGTTGAGTAAGGATGAGGATGAACATGGATAATATGGATTTGTTTTCGTATCTTCGCGAAAAAAACATGGAGAANGAGTCGCCNTTAGCGGCGCGGATCCGTCCGACGACGCTTGAGGAGATCGTCGGGCAGCAGCATATCATCGGAAAAGATAAAATGCTTTACCGCGCGATCATGGCGGACAAGCTCGGTTCCCTGATTCTGTACGGACCGCCCGGAACCGGAAAAACGACGCTCGCGAGGGTGATCGCCAACACGACAAGCGCGGAGTTTTTGCAGATGAATGCGACGGTCGCGGGNAAAAAGGATATGGAGGAGGTCGTGGAGAAGGCAAAGAATTCTGCGGCGATGTATGGGAAAAAGACCATCCTCTTTATTGATGAGATTCATCGGTTTAATAAAGGCCAGCAGGACTATCTGCTGCCGTTTGTTGAGGACGGGACGCTGACGCTCATCGGGGCAACGACGGAAAACCCGTATTTTGAAGTGAACGGCGCATTGCTGTCCCGCTCNATGGTTTTTGAGCTAAAGCCGCTTGAAAAGGCNGATATTAGGACCTTGATCTCCCGTGCCGTCTATGACCGGGAAAAAGGAATGGGCGCATATGAGGCGGATATGGATGAGGAGGCGCTTGACTTTCTCGCCGATGCGGCGGGTGGGGACGCGCGCCATGCCTTAAATGCCGTTGAGCTTGGTATCAGGACGACCGAGCGCAGTGAAGATGGGAAAATCCACATTACGCTGGAGGTTGCACAGGAATGTATTCAAAAACGCGTGGTTCGTTATGATAAATCNGGGGATAATCATTATGATACCATATCCGCCTTTATTAAGAGCATGAGGGGATCCGACCCGGATGCGGCTGTCTATTATCTTGCAAAGATGCTTTATGCGGGGGAAAGTCTGACCTTTATCGCGCGCCGGATCATGATCTGTGCGGCGGAGGATGTCGGCACGGCGGACCCGCAGGCGCTGACGGTGGCGGTCAGCGCGGCGCAGGCGGCGGAACGGATCGGCATGCCGGAAGCGCAGATCATTCTCTCGGAGGCGGTTGTTTATGTGGCATGCGCACCGAAAAGCAACGCCTGTGTCAATGCCATAGCGGAGGCGATGCGGACGGTGGAGGAGACCGGAAATCTGCCGGTCCCGACCCATTTGCAGGACGCGCATTATAAAGGCGCCGCGAAGCTGGGTCATGGTGCGGGCTACCAATATGCGCATGACTATCCGAATCATTATGTAAACCAACAATATCTTCCTTATGAGTTGNNCGGACGGGANTTTTATCGGCCGGACGGAAACGGATATGAGCAGAAGATCAAAGAGCATATGAGCCGGATCAAAAGGGAAGCACAGTAAGAATAGATATCGAAACAGAGCAGCATAGCGGAATAGAGTAGAGAAGCGAAGTGGCGCAGAATGACGGAAACAGCGCAATGCCACAATCAGACGGGAGGAGCAGCATGACAAAAGCGGAAAGTCCGAAACGGCGGATGGTGATCCTGTCCTTTGATGCGGTGGGGGCGGAAGACCTTTCCGTATTAAAGAGGCTGCCGAATTTTAAGCGGCTTTTGGAGCAGGGAGCGCTGTGTGAGCAGGTGGAGAGTGTGTATCCCTCCATTACCTATCCGGCGCATACGACCATTGTTACAGGGAAAAAGCCGTGTCATCACGGTATTATTAATAACACATGTTTTCAACCGGGACGGGAAAAGCCCGATTGGATGAGCGACCGCCGAAACATTCGGGGAACAACACTCTATGATGAGGCGATGAAACGGGGGGACCGCGTGTGCGCTCTGCTTTGGCCGGTGACCGGAAAAAGCCGCATTACCTATAATTTCCCTGAAATTCACGCGAACAGACCGTGGCAGAATGTGATCGTAAAGACGATAATGGACGGTTCCTCGCGTTATGTGCTCGGAACATTGCCGCATGCGGTAAGGGAGCTGAAAGGGATTCGCGAGCCTGAGCTGGACAATTTTCTGGAAAAGGCGGCGGTGGATACGATCCTGCGGCACAATCCCGAGCTCATGCTCATCCATTTCCTTGATGTGGATTCTCACCGTCATCAGTTGGGGNCGGCGCATCCGGAAATCCGCCGNGCCCTGAAACGTCTGGATGGGAGAATCGGTGCGATAACAGACGCGCTTGCATGCACAAAAGCGGGGGGCTGTCACAGCATGGAGGATACGACGGTCGTGATTCTCGGAGATCATTATCAATTGGACTGCCATACGGTGTTATATCCGAATTACCTGTTAAAAAAGCAGGGGTTACTTCATGTGAATGGGAAAGGGTATGTGACGGACTATCAGGTGATCGCAAAAAATTGTGACGGTTCCTGCTATATTTATCTGCACCCTGAAATCAGAAAAAATCCGGTAATGACAGAGGAGCTGACACAAAATCTGACAACAATATTTCATGAGCTGTCAGGTGGTGTAAACCGCATTTTTACTGCTCAGCAGGCTCATTCCATGGGAGCAGATGACACATGCGTCATGATGTTAGAGGCAAAACCCGGATANTATTTTTTAGATGACCATCAAGCGTTGACTTGTTCGGTCGATGATGTGGAGCGACATCGGATGAAAGCGACGCATGGGTATCTTCCGACGCTTGAAAAATATCAGACGTTTTTTATGATGGCGGGATACGGTGTGAGAAAAGGGGGAACATGCAGCTCGATGAAGCTGTGGGACGAGGCGCCCACGCTTGCGCATATCATGGGACTGACACTTCCTGAGACGGACGGATGTGTGAGAACCGAGCTGCTTGCATTGTGAAACGGGAAGAATGCCTCCTTAGAATAGCTCCTGGATCAAATACTGGTAAATGGATTCATTTTTTTCTTTCCAGTTCCGGCAGACTTTTTCGGCAAAATCCGCGGACGGTACGGTCATGCGGATATGGACAAGCTCGCTGCCGTTATCTTTAGCGATCAGCTCGGCGACGTAATCACCGGTAGTTTCCTTTTTATAATTCGTTAAGATAGAAAGCTCATTGCGGATCTGAATCTCATGGGTGGATAAATATTCATGAATATCGTCTTTGATGGATTGCTGAATGCGGTTGCCGAAAAAGGCAAGTGTTTTGCGCCCCTCCTCGGTAATCTGGCAGAGGGTGCGGTTTTCCATCGTTGTCGCGGTGATGAACGCCTCCTCCGTTAAATCGTTTAGAACCTGCTGCAGCGTGATATAGCCGGTGTATTCTTTTTCTAAGATGAAATCCGCGATCTGCGCGCTGGAGAGCGGGCTTGCTGCCTTGTCCAGCATATGAAGTACGATCAAACGGTATAAAGTCAACGAATCCTGGCTCATAGTATGGTTCCTTTCTGTTTCTCATTACAAATAGGTAATTGCGATTCGCAATCGTCTATATCATTACAAATTCCCCGGCGTCACACGGCTTCCCTGTACGATTCGGTGCTCCCGCAGATAACGGTGCATTGCATTCAGAACCGTCTTTTTATCGGCGCTCCAGCGAGGGGCGATCAGCAGCTTTTTCGGCCCGTCCCCGGTCAGGCGATGAATGACGATGTCGGGGGAGAGCAGCGTGAGCGCATGCGCGGTCATTTCGATATATTGCTCCATTGCCAGCGTTTCAAAACAGCGGCGCTCGTAATCCAGCGCAAGATCGGTCCCGCGCAGCACATGTAAAAGCTGCAATTTGATGCCGAACGGATGAATTGAGTTTACATAACTCACGGTCTCATAGAACTGCGCGGCGTTCTCTCCGGGAAGCCCGGCAATGACATGAACGATTGTCGGAATGCGCAGTGCCCTCAGCGCTTCCATTGCCTCCGCAAAGACGGAGAGCGGATAACCGCGTCGGAGGTAGAGAGCGGTCTGCTCATGGATGGTTTGAAGCCCCAGCTCGATCCAGATAAATCGATCGGGGTATTCCGCCTGACAGCGGGTAAGCACAGCAAGCACATCCGCAGAAAGACAGTCGGGGCGGGTGGCAATCGAGATCCCGGNAATATCGGGATGGGACAATGCCTGCGTATAGAGCCGGTAGAGCCGCTCGGGCCGGTCGTAGGTGTTCGTATACGCCTGAAAGTAGGCAATATACCGGGAACCGCGGAATTTGGCGGCGCTCTGTGCTTTTCCCTGCTCGATCTGGGAAACAATATCATGCGTTACTAAACGAGAGGCAAAATCGCCGCTCCCGCCTGCGGAGCAGAAGATGCAGCCGTGACTGCCCAGCGTACCGTCACGGTTCGGACAGGTCATGCCTGCATCCAGTGCAATCCGATAGAGTTTTTCGCCGTATGTTTTTTTACAATAATCCGATAACGAGTAATATCCGTTTTCCAGTGCCATTTTGACTGACGCCCCAAAGGATGTAATAAATTAAAATACAATCGTTATGTTTGTGCGATATTTTCTGTTTTCGTTTTGTGTGCCGCTTGTTTAGCGGATATGGGATTTGACCGCTTCGGCAACGACCTCGGCAACCTGCGGGTTGAATGCCTCCGGCATAATGTTTTCGTCGTTTAACTCCTCATCCGGTACGAGCCCGGCGATGGCGGCGGCGGCGGCAAGCTTCATTTCCTCTGTGATCTGCGTGGCGCGTCCCTCTAAAGCGCCCTTGAAGATGCCGGGGAAAGCGACCACGTTGTTTACCTGATTCGGGAAATCGGAGCGCCCTGTGCCGACGATGCGCGCGCCCGCGGCTTTTGCCACATCCGGCATGATCTCAGGAACCGGGTTCGCCATGGCAAAAAGAATGGAGTCGTGATTCATGGATGAAACCATTTCGGGCGTGACGATGTTCGGCGCGGAGACGCCGACAAAGATGTCCGCTCCTTTTAAAGCATCCGCAAGCGAACCGGTCTCGTTGTTCGGGTTGGTGCACGTCATCATTTCCTGCTGCATCCAGTTTAAGTTTTCGGTGGAGCGGGACAGGATACCGACCTTATCGCAGAGAATGATGTTGGTAAAGCCGTAGGTCAGAAGCAGTTTGGTGATGGCAATGCCTGCGCTGCCGGCGCCATTGACGACGACCTTGCATTGTTCCTTCTGTTTGCCCGTGACCTTNAAGCTGTTGATGATGCCGGCGAGCACGACGATCGCCGTACCGTGCTGATCGTCATGGAACACNGGGATGGGAAGCAGNTTTTTGAGGCGTTCCTCTATCTCAAAGCAGCGCGGAGCGCTGATGTCCTCTAAGTTGATGCCGCCGAAACCGGGCGCAAGATAGGTGACGGCTTTGATGATCTCCTCCGTATCCTGTGTGTCAAGGCAGATCGGAACGGCGTTGACACCGCCGAATTCCTTAAACAGCACCGCCTTNCCTTCCATGACCGGCATAGCGGCGTAAGGACCGATNTTGCCGAGNCCGAGNACGGCGGAGCCGTCGGATACGACGGCGACAGTGTTGGATTTCCAAGTNTATTGATAGGCAGCCTCTTTGTCTGCGGCGATCACCTTGCATGGTTCTGCGACGCCGGGCGTATAGGCAAGAGAGAGCGCCTCTCTGGATTTTACGGGTGTTTTTGATACGGTTTCAAGCTTTCCTTTCCATTNCGCATGGAGCGCAAGCGCCTTTTCGTTTGTTGTCATGGTTGTTTCCTCCTGATTGCTTCGTAAAGTTCTGATNTTCTTTCATTCATAACGGTTNGGACATGTTCAAAACGGTTTGGACATGCCGAGGGGGCTTACGCCTCCGTCAGGGATGCCGCAANATGNTTTGCCAGNGTATCGAGCATGCCGAGCGAATCCTCTTTTAACGANGACTGTACGGTCACNNNCGGCTCGAGAATGCGGAANTCNGCAAGAGAGCCGAGCNGTTCCGCCATCTGTTTNCCGCNGNCAGGNGCCCATGAACCGTTTTCGATCACGGCGGCNGTNCGGTTTTTCAGNCCGAGCGCAGTCATGTCNTGCAGGAGNTTCTGCATGGCGGGATAAATACCGTTATTATAAGTNGGCGCCGCNAACACAAGATGGCTGCAGCGGAAGATNTCGGCGATCANGGTGGACACNTGNGTGACGGAAACATCGTAGACNGCGATGTTTTTGACNCCCGCCTCNGCGAGCTTACAAGCGNGGATNTTCACGGCGTTTTCCGTGTTGCCGTACATGGANCCGTAAAACAGGGCGACGGCGCGNTCCTCNGGNTCGTAACGGCTCCAAAGATCGTATTTATTNAGGAGCAGACTCANATCGCTGCGCCAGANNGGACCNTGCAGCGGGCAGATCGTGCTGATCGGGAGCGCTGAGAGCTTTTTTAAGGCNGCCTGNACCGGAAGNCCGTATTTTCCGACGATATTTGAATAGTAGCGTCTTGCGTCGGCAAGCCAGTCCTTTGCNAAGTCGATCTCGTCATCGAACAGACAGCCGTTTAACGCGCCGAAGCTGCCGAAAGCGTCNGCGGAAAAAAGAAGCTGTTCTTTTTCGTCATACGTNACCATGACCTCCGGCCAGTGNACCATCGGCGCGGTGTAAAAGCGNAGCGTGTGAGCGCCNAGNGNAAGGGNNTCGTTTTCTCCCACAATGACNGAANGNTCCGCNTCGATCGGNTCAAAAAACTTAGCGATCATCGTAAAGGTCTTGGAATTGCCCACCAGNTTCATTTCGGGNAAACGGTANAACAGCTCCCCGATGCAGGCACAGTGATCCGGNTCCATATGATTNACGATCAGATAATCNAGCGGTTTNCCGGAAAGCGTGTGCAGCAGGTTNTCNAAGAACTGGCGGGACACGGAAGCGTCCACGGTATCNATCAGGGCNGTTTTTTCATCCNTGATNAGATAAGCGTTGTAGGAAACGCCNCTCGGAATGGGAAACAGGTTTTCAAACAGGGCAAGCCGTCTGTCGGATGNGCCGACCCATACAATGTCATCGGTGATGGAACGAGTGCAATACATAAGTGTTCTCCTTTCGGTCTGATACAGAGTTAAGGCGNCCGTAACCGTCCGNAATNCAANATCGGGCGTTATGANATNCATGAAAATCATGTTNGCAATTGCGTTTCGTCTTAATCTGTGATATATAAGNTTAATATAGCATAACTGCGGTTACATAGCTATGTATTATTTTAGGCAAATTCCGATTTTTTTTGCGATNGGAAATTCCTATTTACAAATTACAAAAAGATGTAGTATAATGGTCGCAGGATAATTTGAAGTACATATTCATATGCAAATCTGCAAGACTTTCCAACACACAGACACAAACAAATACCGTGATATGGGATNATGANAAACGTGCGGACTGTTATGAACATAACNNGNAAANAAANNGGNACGACAGNGGAGTTCCGAGGAGCTTAAAAATCATTTAGGGAACNGAAGGGGTTCCTAAGGAAAAGGATTAAGAAAGGTGNTTTATGAGAGAAAAGTATGAGTCACTGGCATTAAGCGATTTGAAGGAAATCGCAAAGGCAAGAGGAATGAAAGGGNNGTCCACCATGAAAAAGGCGGAGCTGATCGATGCNATGCTNAANCAGGACGAGGCGGANAAGGCGCAGGGNAAGGATATTGAGCCGAAACCCGTANTGAATCGNCCGGGNGAGCCNAAAAAGGACGAACNGCAGGAGGAGCGNTTCCCGCAGGAGCTTGACAGCGGGGTCATGGCGAACGGTATTTTGGAGGTCATGCCGGACGGATATGGTTTTATCCGCTGTGANAATTATCTGCCGGGGGAGAATGACGTTTACGTNGCGCCGAGCCANATNCGGCGGTTTAATTTAAAAACGGGTGATATTGTAGAGGGNAACACGCGGATCAAGACNCAGAACGAGAAGTTCAGNGCGCTTTTATTTGTCAAAAAAGTAAACGGCCTGCCGCCCGAGATCATCGCAAGGCGCATGCCGTTNGAGGACATGACGCCGATNTTCCCGAACGAGCGGTTGAGCTTAGAGACGGCGGGNGCATCCGTGGCAATGCGCATTATGGATCTGATGAGTCCGGTCGGCAAGGGGCAGAGAGGAATGATCGTNTCCCCGCCGAAAGCCGGAAAGACTACTTTATTAAAGGAAGTGGCAAAGTCCATCAAGCGGAATTCGCCCGATGTACATCTGATCATCTTACTGATCGACGANCGTCCCGAGGANGTTACGGATATTAAGGAAGCGATCGAGGGACCGAATGTTGAGGTTATNTATTCGACCTTTGACGAGCTGCCCGAGCATCATAAGCGGGTATCCGAGATGGTCATNGAGCGGGCGAAGCGCCTCGTGGAGTCCAAAAAGGACGTTATGATCCTGNTGGATTCGATCACCAGACTGACCCGTGCCTATAACCTGACTGTCCCGCCTTCNGGAAGAACGTTGTCGGGCGGTCTTGACCCGGCGGCGCTCCATATGCCGAAGCGNTTCTTCGGCGCGGCGCGCAACATGCGCGAGGGCGGAAGTCTGACNATCCTTGCGACGGCGCTCGTGGAGACNGGCAGCAAGATGGATGATGTGGTATACGAGGAGTTCAAGGGAACCGGCAACATGGANATGGTGNTNGACCGCAAGCTTTCCGAAAAACGCGTATTTCCTGCCATTGACATTCCGAAATCCGGCACGAGACGGGAGGATTTATTGCTCACACCCGATGAGCTTGAGGCGATCAACGTGATCCGAAAGGCGTTAAACGGNCTGAAGTCCGACGAGGCGGTGGACAAGGTGCTCGATCTGTTCACCCGTACNAGGAACAACAACGAGTTTGTGCAGATGGTGAGGAAGATGCGGTTTATCTGATCANCAGTTTTTCTTTATATTTTTTTATAAAATACTTGCATCGCGGGACATTCTGTGATATAGTTAGAGCGCTGTTTGTAAACGGACAATCATAAGAAAATGATTTCATAGAGAGGTGAGAAGCATGAAAGAAGGAATCCATCCGAATTATTATCAGGCAACCGTGACCTGCAACTGCGGCAACACATTCGTGACCGGATCGACNAAGCCGGAAATCCACGTTGAGGTCTGCTCCAAGTGCCATTCNTTCTACACAGGTCAGCAGAAGACCGCACAGGCACGNGGACGTATTGATAAGTTCAATAAGAAGTACGGCGTTGGAAACCAATAAGGTACAAAGACAAGGTTGAGGTTATCATATCTCAACCTTATTTTTTCTGCGATAAGCGNTGTGTTCGGCGGCNGGATGCTCAAAAGGNGTNTTCCGCTGTCATACGGCTGATCGCGCAGACTGCACGGTGGGAGGAATCGTTTTGGCACGCAAAAAAAGAANAACCTGTTATTCGGGCATCGGCGGACAGGCGGTGCTCGAGGGCGTTATGATGAAAAATAAGGACATCTATGCCGTAGCGGTGCGCAAGTCCGACGGGGAGATCGTGGTGAACACGCAGGAGTATGTCGGCGTTCTGAACGACAGCTTTTTGAAGAATGTGCCGTTTATCAGGGGCGTATTCAATTTTATTGATTCCCTTGTGCTCGGTATGAAGGCGTTAAATTATTCCGCAAACTTTTTTGAGGATGAGGAAGCGAAGGAATCCGGAGCGGATAAAGTGCTCAATAAGGTGTCGGGCGGCAGGGCAGAGCAGATTTTTATGGCGATCACACTGATCTTTTCGGTGGCGCTCTCCATCGGTGTTTTTATTGCGCTTCCCTACTATCTGTCCACATTGTTTGGAAAATATGTGCGCAATCGTTCTCTGTTAAATATCATAGAGGGAGCGATCCGCATTGTGATCTTTTTGCTCTATGTGCTGCTGATCTCGCTGATGAAGGATATCCGGCGGGTCTACATGTATCACGGAGCGGAGCATAAGTGCATCAATTGTCTGGAGCGCGGCAGAGCGCTCTATGTGCGCAACGTGATGCGCTGCTCCAGGCAGCATCGTCGCTGTGGGACAAGTTTTCTGCTGTTTGTTATGTTTGTCAGCATTATTTTGTTCTTTTTTATCACGGTCACGAACCCGGTGTACCGCGTGGTGCTGCGCATTGCGCTCATTCCCGTTGTGGCGGGCATTTCTTATGAGCTGATCCGCTTTGCGGGGAAGCATGATAATATTTTGGTACGAATCCTCTCCGCGCCCGGTATGCTGCTGCAGCGTTTGACGACAAGAGAACCGTCCGAGGAGATGGTCGAGGTTGCGATCCAGTCTGTTGAGGCCGTGTTTGATTGGAGGGAATACTTAAAAGAGAACTTCGGTTATGATGTGGCGGCGGAGGAAGCGGCGGAAGCCGAAGCGAAAGCAAGGGCGCAGGCGGAAGAAGAGGAGGAAGCCGCGGAACGCGCGAACAAAGAGCGTGAAGAAGCCACGGAGCGCGCGGACAAAGAGCGTAAGGAGGCCGCGGAACGCGCAGGCAGAGAACGTACAAGGAACACGAAAGCGAAGGCGGAACCATGACGTATCGGGAAGCCTATGAACAGGGAAAGCGCCTGCTTGTAGAGCGTGGCATTGAGGAAGCCGGAACAGATGCGCGGCTGCTCTTAGAGTATGTCTGCCATACGGATTATCAGGCGTTGTACACACAGGGCGAACGCGAGCTGGATGAATTGCAGGCAGATATTTATGTAAACTATTTGAAGAAACGTGCTGAGCGCATTCCGCTCCAATACTTGACGCACACCCAGTCTTTTATGGGATTGGATTTTTATGTAAACGAACACACACTCATACCGCGGCCGGATACGGAAATTTTGGTGGAGGAGGTCATGCGCTGCGGACAGGACGGCATGGCGATCCTTGATCTTTGTACGGGGAGCGGCTGCATTTTGTTATCCCTGCTTCACTATTCCAACGGCTGTATCGGCGTGGGGACAGATGTATCGAAAGAGGCGCTTGCGGTTGCCGAGGGGAATGCGAGAAGTTTGGGATTTGAGGAAAGCATGAAGCGGGGAGAATTACTTTTTTTACAGGGCGATCTGTATGACGCGCTGGAAAAGAAAACGCCCGCATTCGATGTGATTGTGTCGAATCCGCCCTATATCCGCTCCGAGGTTATTCCTACGCTGATGCCTGAGGTCAAAGAGCATGAGCCGCGGCTGGCGCTTGACGGAGGAGGCGACGGGCTGATGTTTTACCGGCGTATCATCGACGGCGCGCCTGCGCATGTGAAGCGGGAGAGCGCGCTTTTTTTTGAGGTCGGAGCAGATCAGGGAGACGTGGTGAAGGAGCTGATGCTGCAAGCGGGATACCGTGACGTGCGCATCGTCAAGGATTATGCGGGGCTTGACCGGGTTGTGTACGGTGTGCGGATCGCGGGATGAGCGGGCAGAGTGAGGAGAAAGAATAAGATTTTGATATAGAAAGGTATGAGGACATGTTTGACAGATTAGAGGATTTACTCAGACGCTTTGAGGAGATCATGAGCGAGCTTTCGGAGCCGTCCGTGACGTCCAATCAGGAGCGTTTCCGCAGCCTGATGAAAGAGCAGAGCGATTTAGAGCCGATCGTGAAGGCTTATCAGGAATATAAAAAAAGTAAGCAGGATATTGAGGACAGCCTTGCCATGCTCGACGAGGAGAGCGACGAGGACATGCGCGAGATGCTCAAGGAGGAGTTAAACGACGCGAAGGCTCGTGTGGAAGTGCTGGAGCAGGAATTAAAAATTCTTCTTTTGCCGAAAGATCCGAATGACGACAAAAACGTGATCGTGGAGATCCGCGCGGGCGCGGGTGGTGACGAGGCAGCGCTGTTTGCCGCAGAAATCTACCGGATGTATGTGCATTATGCGGAGGGGCATCGCTGGAAGGTCGAGACGATGAATGTAGACGAGATCGGCATCGGCGGCATGAAAGAAGTGCAATTCATGATCAACGGCAAGGGCGCGTACTCCGTGATGAAGTACGAGAGCGGCGTACACCGCGTCCAGCGTGTGCCGGAGACGGAGAGCGGTGGGCGCATTCACACTTCGACGATCTCTGTCGCGGTAATGCCCGAGGTTGACGAGGATATTGATATTGTAATCGAAGATAAGGATATTCGGATCGACGTGATGCGCGCATCGGGGAACGGCGGACAGTGCGTCAATACGACGGATTCCGCGGTACGTCTGACGCATTATCCGACGGGCATTGTCGTGTACAGCCAGACGGAAAAATCGCAGATTCAGAATAAGGCGAAGGCGTTCGCCCTTCTGCGCGCCAAGCTCTATGACATCGAGCAGCAGCAGCGTCATGACGCGGAGGCGGAGCTGCGCCGTTCGCAGATCGGAACCGGCGACCGCTCCGAAAAGATCAGAACGTACAACTTCCCGCAGGGACGCGTGACCGACCACCGCATCAATCTGACGTTATATAAGCTTGACAAGGTGATGAACGGGGATATTCAGGAGATCATTGACGCGTGTATCGCGGCGGACCAAGCGGCAAAACTGGTGAGGATGAATGAGAACTGATTTCGGATTAGATGGTCTTGCGTCAGATCATTCCTCATCTTTTTGGCGGGGTGAATGAAAGTGTGCGGCAGTAAAAACAAAGAGCAGTAAGTCTCAAACAGTAAAAAAGACCTTCGCAGGTCTTTTTTATGTAAATGAAGACGGATTCGGAAAAGCACGGGGAGATGTCTCAAAAAGACAATTATAATGAAATCCATAAATCTTTATGGTAGTTAAGAGAGAAGCAACGAAATCCGAAAAGCAGAGACGAGGTCAAGGAGAAAGAATCAATCATGGCAGAATATATCACGACGTATACAAAAGTGCATTTTACGCCTCTTGATCCGAAAAAAGAGGACATCCGCATTGAGGATATTGCGCATGCGCTTTCCATGATGACGCGTGCGAACGGACATTTTCCTGAATTCTATTCCGTGGGACAGCATTGTCTTGCCTGCGCGGATGAGGCACATGCAAGGAACGCGGGTGCGTATTTAGAGCTGGCATGCCTGCTGCATGATGCGGCGGAAAGCTATCTTGCCGACGTCACCCGTCCGGTCAAGCAGCATATGGATTTTTTCAGACAGACCGAGAAGAAGCTGCTTAGTCTGATCTATGAACGCTTTTTGGGCAGAGCGCCGGATGCGGAGGAACGTGCGTTTATCAAAAACGTGGATGATACGCTTTTATATCACGAATTTTATCATTACATGGGCGAGCGGCTTTTTGACGAGCCGATGAGGATTTTCAGTTCGCCGCGATTTGTGACGTGTAATTTTGCGGAAACGGAACAACAATATAAGGAGAGATATTTTTCACTGGCGGCGCAAGTAATGGGAGAATCGGTGTTTCGTCAAGAAATGGAAAAGTGAGCGAAAAGGAAAGGGAGCAGTACCATCATGGACATCGGCTGGAAAAAGATTACATTAGAGGACAGAACACTGATCGAGCATTATTACGAACGTGAGCAATCGATGAGCTGTGAGTTTTCATTTGCGAACAACCTGCTTTGGGCACCGTATTATGACATCCGTTATGCCGTGTTGCGGGATTGCCTTGTTTTTTGCCATGTCAGAAACTCGGATACGTTCTCGGTCAGTTATCCGCTGGGGAGGGGCGACATCAGAGGGGTGCTGGAGGAGCTCTTTGCCTATTTTGCTGAGATAAACCGGCCGTTTCGGATGCACCTTGTCACGCCGCAGCAGTATGCGCACTTGATGGAGCTGTATCCGATGCGGTTTCAGATCGCGTATGACAGGGATGCGGCGGATTATGTGTACGAGGCGGAAAAGCTGAAAACGCTGGCGGGAAAAAAACTGCACGGAAAGCGCAATCATATCAATAAATTCAAGCAGGAGCATCCGGATTGGTCTTTTGAGAGGATCGAAGGGCATAACGCAGAAGAATGTATTGAGATGGCGCGGGAGTGGGGGCGGCAGAATGCCATTGATGAGGATTGGGAAAAAAGCGCGGAATTTGACATTACCCTGCGCGCCCTGAGGCAGCATGAGCAGTTAAAGCTTGACGGAGGGCTGATACGGGCGGACGGGCGTGTTGTCGCGTTTTCGCTCGGAGAGCCATGCAACCGTGAGACCTATGTCGTGCATATCGAGAAAGCGTTTGCCGACGTACAGGGCGCGTATCCGATCATGAATCAACAGTTTGTGGAGCATGTCGCAGCAGGCTACCGCTATATTAACCGGGAGGAAGATACGGGGGTGGAAGGCTTGCGCAAAGCAAAGCTCTCCTATTATCCGGATCTGATGGTGGAAAAGGGAACGGTCACGGAGCGGAATGACTGATGTGCCGCTGTCTGTAAGGGTGATACTCCCAAAGCGAGCCGCGCAGGGGCAAGGTCAAGTCAGACCGTGCCCTTCGGGATGGAATCGCTCATGGAAATATGTTCCTCATATAACACGGACGGGAAAACAGAAACATCCCGTGTGGAGCCGTCCCGAAGTGTTTTGCGATATTCGGTCGGCGTGCAGCCTAAGATGCTCTTGAATACTTTGTTAAAATAACTAACGGTATTAAATCCAACCGTTGTGGCAAGCTCCGAGAAAGACATTTGCTTCTGCACGTCCTGCCTGATGATCACCGATGCCATAAAAATACGGTATCTCATCAGATATTCAAACGGTGTCGAGTGCAGCGCTTTCTTAAAGCAGCGGCAGCATTCGCTCTTGCTGACATGGATCGCAGCGGCGATCTCGTCGAGCGTGATCGGTTCCTGATAATGCCGTTCAATGAAAAGAACAGCGTCCTGCGCGCGTAATTCGCTTAGGGAACGTGATTCTTTTTTTTCAGGAACAACTGTGGAAAATTCTTCCAGCATATAGACCCAAAAGCGGCACAGGCAGCTTTGGGTGATCAACTCATAGCCCGTCGCGGCAGAATCGTTCGCGCGCACAAGCTCATCAAACAGCGCAATCATATCCGCAGATCGCGGATATTCCTTGTTAATTAAAAAATAACGGAATTCATTTTTACCGGTGATCGGGGTCAGATATTTGGCGTTGAGATACGTTTTGCCATAGCCGAAAAACAGCATTGGATGAAAGACGATAGCGTCAAATTTGCCCGGTTCTTCTCCGACCGGATGAAGGGTGTGCATGATGTTCTGATTAATATAAATGGCGTCGCCTGTCTCAAGCAGGATCGTTTCGTCCCCGATCAGGCACTCCATTTTGCCCTGTGTGACAATGTCAATTTCCAGTTCCTCGTGCCAGTGCCAACGGACAAATCCCATGTAGAGGCTGCGAAGATCGACGTGGTAGATGGCGATCGGATACTCCAGATTGCCGTGTGTTTTCTTTTCCTTCAGGTAATCGTCTGCTGGAAGTACGGTAGGTTTTGTTCTCATATNGTGGTCAGCTCCCGTCAAACATAAACTAGTCAACATGATGTGAAGTATTTTNGTAAAAANATAAATCCANCCTCGCAAACCCGCGCTNNNGCGCTNTNTGTCCGNNTTCNNCGGACGTTTGCNCGGTAATGGCGCAAGAAAAACAAATGCCGCTTCGCGTCGCTTGTTTTTCTTTTGCGCTCATTATANCATGATTTGGGAAGAATAAACAGATATCGCGCATATATTTTATGAGAAAAATGGAAAAATAGGGCGGCAGNAATGGATTCGGGAAAGCTGGATAACGCGTTNGAGTTGTCTTTGGATATGACGGAAGAAGAAAGAGCAAAGTCAGAGGAGCTGGGAGTCGGATATTCTCCGCAGGAGGGNACATGGGAACTGATCGTNAAATATCAGGGNAGTCTNGATGCGGTNCGCGCGCTNGGCGGCGTNGTGGAAGAATTGATCGCAGGGTACGCCATTATCACGATCCCGCAGGGAAGGGTAGAGGCACTTGCCGCCATCCCGCAGATTGAATATGTTGAGAAGCCGAAACGATTGTTCTTTCAATTGTTGGAACCGCTTGCGGCGGCATGCATCTCNCAGGTGCAGCTCAGAGAGCCNTATTTAANCGGAAAAGAGGTATTGNTTGCGGTCATTGATACGGGGATCGATTATCGGAGCAATCTGTTTCGCAANGCGGACGGGACGACGCGTATCTGGGATTTATGGGATCAGGTTNTGTCGCCTGACGAGGCGCGTGGATTCCTGCCGCCGGAAGGATTTACGCAGGGAGTGGCGTTTTCAAGACAGCAGATCAATGAGGCGCTTTTGGCGGGGACGGACGCCCTGCGGCTCCTGCCGAGCATGGATGTGAGCGGNCACGGCACGGCAGTCGCATCCGTTGCGGCGGGATATGCGAGTGAGCCCGCATTCCGCGGCGTC
This sequence comes from Lachnospiraceae bacterium, assembly GCA_014804425.1. GTDB lineage: Bacteria > Bacillota > Clostridia > Lachnospirales > Lachnospiraceae > DLAJ01. The sequence continues at coordinate 72,464 of JAAUZV010000011.1, read as the reverse complement.
GCAACACAGAGTCCGCTGCTCATTGTCCGGCTTGGNAACACGCAGGCGGAAGGGTTTCCCAAGACGACACAGTTGATGCGCGCAGTCACATGGTGTCAGCGCAAGGCAGCGGAATACGGCATGCCGCTCTGTGTGAATTTAAGCTTCGGCAATACATACGGAGCACATAACGGAACGTCCATACTGGAGCGTTTTATGGACAATGCGGCGCAGATCGGGAGGACGTCAATCTGTGTCGGAAGCGGCAATGAGGGAAGCACAGGGGGACATGTGGCGCGGGCGATCCAAAAAGGGGAGCAGCGCACGGAAATCTTGAGCGTCGGCAGTTATGAAAGTGCGCTTTCCGTGCAGATATGGCTGAGTCCGGTGGATACCTATCAGATCGTGATCATCACGCCGACGGGCAATCGGGTCACAATCGATGCGGGTGAGCCCGCGGGAACGAGAAAGGTCGTATATGACGGCACGCAGCTATTGATCTATGTGGGAGCGGCGAATCCGTATGCCGCAAACAAGGAGATTTATGTGGAAATGCTGCCGGCATACGGGAACCGTTATATTGCTTCTGGGGAGTGGCACTTTGTTTTTACGGGCGTGCGGACGGCAACGGGGGAATACGCGATGTATCTGCCCTCTCAGGAGGCTCGGGGGACGCAGACGTTTTTCCTAAATCCGACGCCGCAGCAGACCTATACGATCCCGTCAACGTCCGCGGCGGTCATCACGGTCGGTGCCTATGATTCCGGAAGCGAGCGGTATGCGGATTTTTCGGGACGGGGCACATATTATGTAAACTCATCAAACAGACTGTCTAATTTCGGCAATGTCAAGCCGGATCTGGTGGCGCCCGGCGTCAATCTTTCGGTGATTGGACCGGAGGATCAGCGGCTGATCGTGTCGGGTACGTCTTACGCGACACCGTTTGTCACGGGGGCATGCGCATTGATGATGGAACAGGGCATTGTCCGTGGTATCGACCCGTACTGCTACGGCGAGAAGCTAAAAGCCTATCTTAGGATGGGAGCGAAGCCGATCAGGGGAGAGAGCATATACCCGAATGAGCGGGTCGGATGGGGCGCGCTGTGTTTGAGGGACAGTCTGCCGGGGTGATATTTTTATAAATATATATTTTTAGGGGGGAGTTAAAATTTCTTACTGCACTTTATAAGCAAATGTGTGTAATGCCGTGGGTATGGCATGGAATTGGACGTACACATTGGCAAAGGGATGAGTTCTGCTGTACAGGAGGAATACGTTTATTGGAAATTCAATTATTATGGGCATGTATCCTGCGATATTCCAGTGGTGTCACTCCATTATATTTTTTGAACACATTCTGAAAATAGGATTGACTGGAGAAGCACAGATAGCTGCTGATTTCCCCTAGGGGTTTGTCTGTATACTGCAGCAGAGACCTAGCTTCCCGGAGCTTGCACTCTGTGATGTATGCGCCAATAGTTCTTTTCAGTTCCTGCCTGAATTTTTTGAACAGATAGGCCCGGCTTTTTCCGGAAAAGGCAACCACATCAGTGACAGTGACAGGTTCGTTGACATGGGTGGAAATGTATTGCATACAGGCATGAATTTCCCTTGAGATTCCAGCGGGAAGTGCCTGTTTGGCCACCCGTTTGGTGAAATCCATCAGCATATTGTACTGGAGATTTTTGACTGCCTCAACGGACTGCAGCATTTCGCATTCCTGTGTATAGACATCAATAAGGTGGTAGGCTTGCTCGATGTCCATACCGCCAGGGATGGCGGCTTCCTTGCCTACCATGGCGGCCGTCCCAATCAGCAGGTTCTTTGCTTGGCGCAGGGGAGTGTCTGCCAGTTTGCCTTCCTTGATCGGTGCGGCGTGCAGCGATGCCATAAGGAAGCGGTTCAGTTTTTCTGCGTTGCCGCTTTGAATCAGGGAAAGCATCTGCCGCTCAAAGTGATAGGTGCCGTGTTGTTGGTGCTGGTCTTCCCGGGCACGGTAGACTTTTTCAGTATAGTGCCGTCCGATTAACTGCTGATATCCGGTATCGGTGATGCCAAAGGCCTCCGTTATGCCAAGCTGCTCACCGGTAAAGGTGTAATGTAAATAGAGAAGCAGATTTAGAAACTGATTGTAGGTGTACTGGGGGATGCCCCCAAGAAACTGTGCAATATCTCCACGTAAATCAGGAGATATTGCATTTTTCTGTATGTAGATCCGGACGCCTTCTTCTGTTACAGGAGTACTGTAAGCAGGTCCCAGAATAAAAAAAGAGTTGTCATCATATCTGACCAGACCATAATAGCCGGTATCGGAAGAGACGTAAACAGCCGGACTGTCTGATTTCAAAAGCTTCGGCAATGCAAATGGATAGGGATCTCCGTCATCATAGAATCCTGCAGAGCAGATAAAATTAGAGCGCTGGTACAATGCAATTGGCAGATAATGGGATGCATAGAACAGATTGCAGAAACCACATAAATCTTTCATTACAATTATCCTCCGGCGAAGATGAATTTATAATATTGTAGATTATATTACAATATTTTGCAAGGGATATCTGATAGAATCATTTTAAGCGAAGTTGATACATGTGACCGGAGAAGAAAGTTATAAATGGCAGGTGCATATTGCGAAAAACAGACAGCAAAGAATGGGTGTAGAGACAGCCGGAAAGCGATGGAGATGGTGAAATGATAATAGATTTCTGCAATGATTGGAGCTTTTGCAAGAAAGGGGAAAAACCGGTTCCCGTGGATCTTCCACATGATGCCATGCTGCTGGAACAACGGGACGGGGGCTGNCGGAANGGANTNAATTCCGGCTATTTTCCGGGCGGCAGGTACGTTTATGAAAAGATTTTTGATCTGTCCGCACAGGATTTGGGGAAATCCATTGTGTTTCACTTTGAGGGCGTATACCAGAACTGTACTGTTTCTGTCAATGACCGGGAGGTTGGTGGTCATAAATATGGCTATACTGCCTTTGATGTGGATATCTCGGATGCCGTACATGCCGGCAGCAATAAGGTANCCGTNGATGTGGATAATACCCTGGANCCAAACTGNAGATGGTATTCCGGTTCCGGTATCTATCGCCCGGTGCAGCTTCAGATCCGTGACCGCATACATATTGAAACAGTGCGTATCGAGACAGTTTCCATTAAACCCGCCAGGGTTAGGGTAGATGTTGCAGTTACTGCCGAAGTTCCTGTGACGGTGGAAATCTATGATGGCGACCGGCTGGTGGTGTCCGGGGAACCCGGTGTACTGACAGTACCTGACGCAAAGCTGTGGAGCGGAGAAGCACCGAATCTTTATACCTGCGTAGTCAGGATAGAGAAAGAGGAACAGCGGCTCTGTTTTGGCATCCGCAAACTGGAATGGAGCGCAAAGACAGGATTGTGTGTCAATGGACAGAGGGTGCTGCTACGCGGCGGCTGTGTCCATCATGACCATGGTGTTCTGGGTGCCTGCGAGTTTTATGATGCACAGGAGCGCCGCATCCGCATCCTGAAGGAAAACGGTTTTAACGCCCTGCGGATGGCGCATAATCCCGCATCCCGGATTACGTTGGATATTTGTGACCGGCTGGGCATGTATGTGATAAACGAGGCCTTTGACGGCTGGTATGTTCCCAAGACTTATCATGATTATGCCAGGTGGTTTGAAACAGAATGGAAGAACGACCTGACTGCCATGGTGGAGTCTTCCCGAAATCATCCCTGTGTTATCCTGTATTCTACTGGCAATGAGGTATCCGAGACTGCCACTGAGAAAGGCGCACAGGTCTGCAGGATGCTCACCGATTTTGTGCACGGACTGGATGACACCCGGCCCGTGACGGCAGGCATCAATGTTCTGCTTAATGTCTATGCCCGTATGGGATTGGGCGTCTATAAGGACAAGGGAGAATACAAGCCGGAGCCTCTGCCGGAAAAGGGCATCTACAGGGAAAAGAAAACAGGCTCTGCATTCTTTAATGCCATGGCCCAGAAGCTTGGGGCGCTGATGTTCTTTATGAGCAAGGGAAAAAAGGGTGATAAAGCCTGTTTCGGGGCTGCACAGGGACTGGACATCCTGGGTCTGAACTACGCTTCCTCCCGGTATGACGAGGATGTGACAAGGTATCCTGACAGGATGATGGTGGGGAGCGAAACTATGGTCGCAGACCTGCCCTACAATTGGGAGCGGGTGAAAAAATATCCGCAGGTAGTNGGTGATTTCGTNTGGTCNGCNTGGGATTATCTGGGCGAAGCCTGTATGGGCGACTGGACTTATCATTCCTATAAAGGCCTGCCTCTTCTGGCCGGTCAGGGAATGATTGATATTACGGGAAAGCCTCTGGCATCCATGTATTTCATGCAGATTGTGTGGGGACTGCGCAAGCCCCCCTTCATCGGTGTCCGACCCGTGAATCACGCCGGAGAGACCGCTGACACCGGTGCGTGGCAGTTCACCAATGCCATCGACAGCTGGAGCTGGCAGGGGCATGAGGGTGCAAAAACAACGGTGGAGGTATATGCGGACGCTTTTTCTGTCCGGCTGAAGTTGAATGACAGGGAAATAGGCACGAAACCTGTAAAGAAATACAAGGCAATCTTCAAGACGGCATATCAGCCCGGAATCCTGACGGCGGAAGCCTTGGACGAAAAAGGGAATATGATCTCCGAACACAGTCTGGTCACTGCCGGAACAGAGACCGTTCTGACGGTAAGACCGGAAAAGAAGGTGCTTCGTGCCAACGGCCAGGATCTCTGCTATCTGCCTGTGGAGTTTACTGATCGGGAAGGCAATCTCAAGCCTTATATGGAACAGCGNATTGAGATTGNCGTCAAAGGGGCGGCTGNNCTGGCAGGCTTTGGCAGTGCNCTNTGCAAGACAGATGAAGNATTTCNCNGGAATTATCACAATGCCTNCCGNGGNCGTGCGCTGGCGGTACTTAGGGCAGGCAGGATTCCGGGCAGAGTGAGAGTCACAGTAAGGGCCACAGGTGCAGAGCCCGTCACAGTAGAATTGGAGGTACAATCATAATGGCAAAGTTTCGATTGTTCGGAAGAAAAACAGATGAGGTGTCCGACAGGGAATTGGTCAATCGCCGCCTTGCCNGGACGGTTGCGGCNGAGGGGATGGTNCTCNTGAAAAATGACGGCGTACTGCCGNTGCAAAGTAAAAGGCTTGCCCTGTTTGGGGCAGGTGCCCGGATGACTGTGAAAGGGGGAACGGGAAGCGGCAATATGCAGGAGCGGTACAGCGTCAGTATAGAGGAGGGGCTTAAAAATGCGGGCTTTGAGATTNNTTCCACCCGCTGGCTTGACCGNTTNGATGCTTCCTATGCGGCGGAAAAGGAGGCATGGCGTCNNAGCATCGAGGAACGGATTAAGCATTATAAGCCCTGGCAGGTGCAGAGGATGTTTGACGAGGTTATCCACGTGACCCCGCTGCGTTTCCCCATAGGTGACGAGATTCGCCCGGAAGATTTGCCGGAGGATACCGATACTGCCATATATGCAGTGGCACGGCAGGCCGGGGAGAGCACTGACCGCAGANTGGAAAAGGGAGATTACTATCTGTCCGATGTGGAGGAGAAAAATCTCCGTGTGTTGACGGCAAAATACGATAAGGTGCTGCTGGTNGTCAACTGCGGCGGCATTCTGGATTTGTCCGTTCTGGACACGGTTCCCGGAATCGGGGGCGTCCTGTATTTTGCCCAGGGCGGTGAAGAGGGCGGCAATGCCTTTGCAGACCTTGTAGATGGCAGCATCACACCCTCCGGCAGACTGACCGATACTTGGGCAAAGAAGTATGAGGACTATCCCTGTGCCGGAGAATTCGGCACTTTGGGAGATGTGCTGCAGCAGGATTATAAGGAAGACATATATGTAGGCTATCGTTGGTTTGACATCAACGGGATAGAACCCCGCTGGCCTTTTGGCTATGGGTTGAGCTATGCTGACTTTGAAATAAAGGAACAGGGGACGAAGCTTTGCGGCAGTACAGTATCGGTGAGTGTCTGTGTGCGCAATGTGAGCCCGGAATATTCCGGGAAAGAAGTGGTACAGCTCTATATCGCAAAACCGGACGGAAAGCTTCCAAAGGAAAGAAAAGCCCTCGTGGCATTCCGAAAAACGGGTCTGCTTGCGCCTGGAGGTCAAGAAGCAGGTATACTGGAGTTTGACCTGAAGGACTGTGCCATCTATGACGGGGAATCCGCCTGCAGGATTCTGGAGGCTGGGGAATATGGTGTTTACCTCGGCAGTGACTCCCGTGAGAATACTCTCTGTGCAGTGCTGGTTCTTAACAAGACCATTGTCATAGAGAAGCTGACAAATATTCTTTCGGTTCCCCATCCCGTTGATATCTTTGTCCCTGATAGGGCCGTGGTGGATTATCCACGGGAAGTTCCAAGGCTGGCCGTTGATACTGAGGTTTTTGTCACAAGGGAGGCTATATATGAAGCCCACGGGCCCGTCATCAAGACAAGACAGGCAGGAGAATACATCAGGTCTCTGTCCGACAGGGAGTTGGTTGAACTATGTGTGGGACCCGGCTACAGCGGTCTGGGCTACAATGTAACTCCCACCGCTGTAGGCCGCACAAGCATCAGCCTGCTTAGGAGGGGAATTCCCAATATCAACTTCTCCGATGGTCCTGCAGGACTGAATCTTTGCCCTAAAAATGCCTATACCAGGTCGGGAATTCCCAATTATATTGACGAGGTTCCCAAAGACTGGCAGTGGGGATGGATACGAAAGATTGAACCCTTTGTTTTGGCGAAGCCCGGCAGGGGGTATCGGGTATATCAGTACATGACCTGTTTTCCGGCTGTAACCCTGCAGGCGCAGACATGGAATCCTGCCTTGATTGAGGAAGTGGGAAAGGCTATCGGCACGGAAATGACGGAAACCGGCGTAACACTTTGGCTGGCGCCCGGCATGAACATCCACCGGAATCCCCTGTGCGGCAGAAACTTTGAATATTACTCCGAGGATCCGTTNCTTTCCGGNACTATGGCNGCGGCAGTCACCANAGGNGTTCAGAGCCACAGGGGNCTGGGCGTNACCATTAAGCACTTCTGNTGCAACAATCAGGAGGATAAGCGGGAAACCGTTTCNGNGAATGTGCCGGAGCGGGCGCTGCGGGAAATTTATNTGCGCGGTTTTGANATTGCNGTCCGGGAAGCGAAGCCCTGGGCNGTCATGACTTCCTACAANCTGGTCAANGGNGTGCATACNTTTGCCAGCCGGGACCTCTGNGNGAAAGTCCTTCGCANTGAATGGGGCTATGATGGGCTGGTCATGACCGACTGGACTGCCAGCGANAAAAATCCNGGGGAACATACAGNNTGNATTCTCTCCGGAAATGATCTGATCATGCCCGGACANCCGAAGGCAAAGAAGGAATTGCAGAATGCCCTGAAAAGCGGCNGNCTGAAGAGAGCGGATTTGGAGACCGCGGCNGCCAATGTCCTGAATGTCATTTTCTCCAGNAANGTGTGGNAGATTNGATGAAGGAANATAAGANGNTTAAAGANNGCGGATCACAGATATAGAAACAGCCTCCANGCGAANGGTGCGGGAAAAGGCATCAANNTGNGGAGGGGGAATCGGAATATCAGGAGGTAGAGCTATGAAAACAAGAGAACAAATCAATGAAAGAGACCTAAAAGAACTATCCAGAAGAAAGACTCAGAGGAACAGGAGAGCTCTGCGATACGGGCTACTCCTGACGCTGGCGGCCCTGTTTCTCGCCAGCGTGGTAGACGAAATCAGCTCCGCCATAGGGGTGCAGGTGCAGTCCAGCGTGGTGACAGAATTCTTTGCGAAGCCTCTGAATCTGCCTTATAATGAAGCTATGTCTATGTTCAGCACGGTCACCATGTTTTCCTATGCTTTGATGTCGCTGGTCCCATTTTATAAGGCGCTGGCGGACAGGTTCGGCAGGAAACCCTTCCTAGTGCTCAATACGGTGGGAATGGGCGTGGGAATGTTTCTGGCATACTGGTCGCCCAATGTGGTTGTCTATTTTATTGGCTATGGACTGACCGTATTTTTCGTCCAGCATGACATGCAGATTGTCTATCTGTATGAAATCGTTCCCAAGGAGAAGCGGGCTACGATCTACGGAATGGTCAAGGGAATCAGTACTTTGGGCGTTGTTCTGATCCCTGTACTTCGCAGCGCTGTCATGGGAGAGGACACAACACTCTGGAGAGGGGTGTATCTTCTGCCTGCCGTCATTGCCATCGGGGTTTCCGCATTCACTTTTCTTGTGACCAGAGAGTCCGGGACTTTTTTGGACCAGCGGATTGCCTGGCTGGAATCCCCCTATGAGGAACGTCATCCTGAAAAGAAGAAACGTTCTTCTGAGGAGAAAAAAGCGCAGAAAGCCGCGGCTGGCCGACAAAAATCAGGCGTGTTCCATGCCTTGGGCCATTTGTTCAGAAACCGCCAGCTTTTCTGGCTGGCCATTGTCAGCATGGTATTTGCTTTGGGCAGCACCACCATTTCTGGCTTTTCAGAGTCCATTATGACCGACTTTGGCATGACGGCAGAAGCTGTCAATCAGGCTCTGCTGGTATATCCGTTTTTGTATGCCGCGCTGATCTGCGGTGCGGGCTTTGTAGGTGACAAACTGGGCAGAAAGACCATTGTCGGAGTCTGCGGTACTTTGGCGGTTGCGGGATTTATCGGATTTAATCTGGCGGCATTCTTCGGTGCATCCCCTTATCTGACAGGTGTTCTCTATGGCTTATACTTGGGCTGCTGGTGGATTACGCTGGATTACTGCTCTATGATGGTAGCGGAGTCCGCCCCTACCTACAACCGAGGCTCTGTTCTGGGGGCTGTAGGTCTGATTACTATGGTTGGCAGCGGCCTGGGGCAGGTTGTTCCCATAGTTGCAGTACTTCTGTTTGATAGAATCGGGTTCGGCTACATGGTCGCCAGCATGCCTTTTGCCTTTGTGGGTGTACTTCTAATGCTGTTGAAGGTACGGGAAACCAAAGGGGTGGATCTGGACCAGGTTACCTATTGATTTGATGATATTGAGGAAAGAGTGGTGACGGAAATGCCAAATCCCCTTTTACCATTGGATACTTATATCGCAGATGGCGAGCCCCATGTGTTTGGCGACCGGATTTATCTTTTCGGTTCCCATGACAAGGAGGGCGGCAGCACCTACTGTATGATGGACTATGTGTTTTGGTCGGCACCTGTTGATGATCTGGAGAATTGGAGTACAAAAGGAATCTCCTATTCTGCCAGGCAGGACCCACTGTACAGCAATAAGCTGAAGTATATGTATGCACCGGATGTGGTGCGGGGAAATGACGGCAAATTCTATCTCTATTACTGCATGTCCGGCGAGAAGGGGATTGGAGGTTACGGACAGCCTGTCAGCGTGGCTGTCTGTGATATACCGGATGGGAAGTATGAATATTACGGATTTGTCAGAAATCCTGACGGTAGCCCTATGCTGAAGTATGTCACCTTTGACCCAGCTGTCATCAATGATGATGGGGTGATCCGACTTTACTATGGTACATGGTATCCCTTTCATGAGCATGGAAAACTTTTGGATGGTATTTTCCATAAGGTAGAAAGCAGGATGTTTGGCAGGACAGCCTCAGAAATCCGGGCGTATAAAGACAATATCATGGGGGCGAACCATGTGGAGCTTTTAGATGATATGCTTACCGTCAAGTCGGAACCTATTCATATCATGCCGGCCTGTGTGAAAGGAACATCATTTGAAAAGCATCCTTTTTTTGAAGCAGCCTCCATCCGAAAAATTGAAAACACCTATTATTTTCTATATTCTTCCAGCCGGGGACATGAACTTTGCTATGCCGTCAGCCGCTTCCCTGACAGGGATTTCACCTATGGAGGCATTGTCCTGTCCAACGGGGATGTGGGCTATCAGGGCAGGGCAGAGAAAGAACGGCTGAATGCCACGGGCACCAATCATGGAAGCCTGGTGTGCATTAAGGGAAAGTGGTATGTGTTTTATCACAGAAATACTAACAAAACAGCTTACTCTCGTCAGGCCTGCGCTGAACCTGTTGAAATTCTGCCGGACGGTACAATCCCTCAGGTGGAAATCAGCAGCCAGGGTCTGTGTGGGAAACCGCTGAAGGCAGAAGGAACTTATCCCGCAACCCTTTGCTGTAATCTGACCAATGGAAGGATGCCTCATCAGGGAAACGGGATAATCAAGAAGAAAATTCCCTATATTACCTGCGAGAACGGCGAGCGGATTGTGGTTGCAACGGGCAGGACACAGATAGTCTATAAATACTTTAATTTTACCGGGGGAAAAACAAAACTGACTTTTAGGTATAAGGCGGCCGGAAAAGGAAAGCTTTCTGTTATGGTATCCGAACAAAGCGGACCGATTGGGGAGATAGTCGTGGGTCAAACCAAAGGCTGGGAAAAGGTTGATGTTGTATGTGATATTCTGGCAGGTGTCAGATCTCTCATGTTTACTTGGCAAAGCAGATTTGATTTGAGATTATTAGAGTTTACGATGAAATTGATTTGACTGAAAGGGGATTGAAGGGTACTTTGCTTTTGGGGAGGAACTTGAAAAGTGATCTGGTGCGTATTATACTAACGATAAAGAAATAGAAAAGCTGTTCGATACAGCGCTAAGACTGTATTGACCGGCTTTTTTTGATATAAGATGGATAAAAAATCAGTTCGAATGAGAGTGGCTTACAGCAGGGAAAGAGATTATGATGAATAAAAAATTATTGTGTATTGCAGTGGGGCTTAGTCTCGGTCTTCTAAATGGCTGCGGCACACAGACGGAGCCGGAGATCGTATCGGAGGTAACCGAAAATGCCGCAGAGGGAATGGAGACGGCAGACGGTGTGGAAACGCCGGAGGCGATGGAGCATGCGGGAGATTCTGAAGAAGCAGATGCTTGGGAGGAACTGTCAGAAGAACAGAGAGCATTGTTCCAGCAGGAGCTGTTGTTTTTGCAGCAGGGCTTTCGCCAGCATGATATACAGGGTTCCTATACGGTCTACTTTGCCCAACCGTCAGAATGGAAGGATCAGCCTTTTCAGAAAATGCTGTTAGAGGGGGAAGAGGGACTTTGGGAAGAGCATTTTTTCTATAACTATGATCCGGAACGGGATTGGTATACCTTTTCCGGGCAATATGAGCCGGTGTTGACGAAGTATGATTTCTATTTGGCGAGGGATGACGAAGAGGCACAGGAGTTTCGAACTGCGTCGGTGTATCAGGCGGAGCTGTCCGCCGAGATGGCCCTGGAGGCTCCGCTGCGGTTTGATATTCCTTCCGGACCGGTGGTTTATGAAGAACGACGCGTCGATGAGAACGCGGACTATCTGGATATGTATATCTATGTTTATCAGGATGAGCGGCTGGGGGTTACGGTGGCGGTTGAGTATCCTCAGTATAGTGTATACACACCGGGGCTTGAGGATGTAAAGAAGATCAACCAGTATATCAGGGAAGCGTTTTTCTTGTGGAATCCGGAGGAGTTGATGGATTGCTATCTATACCGCAACTGTGAGATAACGCGCAGGGATGAAAGCTATCTGTCAGTATGTATTTATGCGGAAAACAGCTTTTACTATGCCGCTCACCCCAGTACTTGGAAATCCGGTATGACCATCGACCTGACGACCGGACAGGCTCTGACTCTGAAAGATGTGATCGGTTCGGATCGGACAGTGCAGGAGCTTACCGGAACAGGGGCGTTTCATAGCTTTCCGATATGGATGGACGGATATATGTCTCCGGAAGAGATGGAGGAGGCGGACCGACGGCAGGTGGAGGAGGCAAGCCAGTGGGTGGACGTGGACGCTACAGATGATTTTTATCTGACGCCCGACAAATTGGTGCTTACCAGCAGTGTGTCCCGCTATTATGTCTGTATGGAGGCGCAGTTTGCGGAAATCGGTTTGACAGAATGGGAAGCTTTTTCAGAGTAGTATTGCGGTAGATTATGAGGCATCTTTCATACGGACTTCTCGGAACAGTCTGATCCGAAGGCAAAAGTACCGTATCGTACTTGATAAAAAATGTTTTATATAGTACGATACAAGAAAAAGGAGGACATATGGAAACAAGAACCGGTTTCCTTATTTCACAAGTCAAGCAGGTACAGGGCCGGATATTCCAGCGGCTGCTCACGGAAAGCGGTGTGGAAGAATTCAACGGTCCTCAGGGCAGGATTCTCTATGTACTCTGGCAGGAAGACGGGATTCCGATCTCCCGGCTGGTGCAGCAGACGGGCCTTGCAAAGAGTACGCTCACTGCCATGCTGATCCGTATGGAAGAAGCCGGGCTGATCACGCGGCAGAATTCATCGGCGGACAAGAGGCTGGTGATCATCTGCCTGACTGATACAGCGAGGGGACTGCAGGATAGGTACGAGCAGGTATCCGAGGAGATGAATCGGCTGTTCTACCGCGGGATGACGCAGGAGGATGCGGATCTTCTGGACGGTCTGCTGGACCGGGTGCTGGCAAACCTGCAGGAATTGTTGTAGATGCTTGACCACACTTGAGGGGATGAGGGCGTCAGTCCCTATTTTTGTATGGAAATTATGAAGAGGACGGTACGCCTTATTTCGGACTGTTCTGCCGGTTCAGCGATTGCTGGCTGGACAAACTTTTCGTGATGGCATGTATCGGAAGGGAAAACAACTATGTCTATATTTTATATATCTGATTTGCATTTGGGGCACAAAAATGTGATCAGGCATGATGACAGACCCTTTGCCGATATTATCCAAATGCGTGAAAAATTGGTGGAGAACTGGAACAATGTCGTCGCCTGTGATGACGAGGTGTATATTCTCGGTGACTTTGCATGGAAAAATGCGGAGGGTCTTGAGGTATTATGCGAGTTAACAGGAAGAAAGTTTTTGATCCTGGGTAATCACGACAAGCCGACCGCAGAAATGAAAGCTTACTTTGAGTGGGTCAAAGATTATGCTGTGATCATGGACGGTGAAGTTCAGGTCGTGATGAGCCATTATCCGATCGCGCATTGGTATAATCAGTATCGGGGAGCTGTGCATTTGTACGGTCATGTTCATAATAATGACGATTACCTTGCTTTTCAGGAGTACGCCTGTATCTGTAAGAGCAGGAATATTCCGTTTGAGTGCTACAATGTCGGCTGTATGCTGGATTACATGGGATACACGCCGAGAACTCTTGACGAGATCAGGAATCAGAAAATTGGTAAATAGCGATTCGGCAAGGGTAGAACTGAAATTTTCGAGGATACTATGAATAGGTACAAAAACGAAAGACACACAATAATCTGAATTTACCTAATCAGGAAAGGAGCACAGAATCAGCATGCTTGATTGTGCGATCATAGGAACCGGACCGGGCGGGTTGTCAGCGGCGCTGAACCTGAAAACTTATCAAAAGGATTTTGTATGGTTTGGTTCCAAAACGTTAAGTGATAAGGTGACAAAAGCGGAAAAGATAACCAATTATCCCGGTTTTCCGGAGATCGGCGGTGCGGAGCTTTTTGAAAAATTTCAGGCGCACATGGTGAGCGCGGGATTGGAAATCACGGAAAAGACCGTGACGAGCGTCATGCATTCCGGCAGGCATTTCATGGTTCTTGCGGACAATGAGCTCTATGAGGCGAAAACGCTGATCCTGGCGATGGGGGTCATGGCGGCGAAGCTCATGGACGGGGAAGAGGAACTGCTGGGAAAGGGCATAAGCTACTGCGCGACCTGCGACGGGATGCTTTATAAAGGAAAAAGGATTGCAGTCGTATGTAATGCGCCCCGATTTGAGCATGAAGTAGCATACTTGGCGGATTTGGCTTCCGAGGTGCTTTACTTTCCAAGCTTTGAGAGTGGAATAAACAGGGAAAACGTGACGGTCTTGAGAGACGCCCCGGTGGCAGTCCATGGAGATCGGCGCGTGACGTCCATCACGCTTCGCAGCGGAGCGACTGAGGAGGTTGACGGCGTATTCTGCTTAAGAAACGCGATCGCTCCGACAAAACTGATCCCGGGGCTTCAGGTGGAAAACGGACATATCGTGGTTGACCGCCAAATGGCGACGAATTTACCGGGGTGCTTTGCGGCGGGAGATTGTACAGGCAGACCATATCAGTATACGAAGGCGGTCGGTGAGGGAAACGTGGCGGCGCATAGCGTCATCGCCTATCTTTCGCCGCAGAACTGACCGCAAGCTTCCCGCGGCTTCATTGACTTTTACACGTTAAAATGATATAAATGAAGTATCATGCTGTGTAAGGGGGAAGGGTATGGGAAAAAACCTCAGTCTTGATATTGCAGCGTTTGCTTTGCTGTTCATACTGGTAGTTACGCGGGTACTGCGCAAAATGATGCATGACAGATCAAATCGGATCTTTCTGCTCATTCTGGTGACGGCAACTGCCTCGACGGTGTTTGATATTGCGACGATTCTCATTGACCGGGCACAGTGTGAACAGGCGGCTGTGATCTACATAGCGAATATGGGATATTTGCTCACGCATTATCTCACGGTGCCGCTGTACCTGTTGTTTATCATCAGTATGACGGATACATGGCACAAATTACGCAGGAATCCCGTGCTGCAGGTCCTTATGATCCTGCCGCTTGCGGTCGTATTGCTTGCGTTTGCCACGAATTCGTTCACCCACCTCATTTTTTCGGTTGAAAACGGTTATCAACGCGGACCGCTGATCAGCGTGATGTATGTGACGACGATCCTGTATGTGCTGATCGTCATAGCCTATATGCTTCGGTATCGCAAATTATTCGGCTGGGCAAATCTGGCGGCAGTCGGCGCGGTCATTCCCATCGACGTAGTGGCAATGCTGGTGCAGTTTTTTGTTCCGACGGCTTTGATCGAAATGTTCTGCGGGGCGCTCGGTCTGCTGATCATGACCATCGGACTTCAGCGGCCGGAAGAATATGTCGATACGTTTACCAATCTTATGAAGCACAGTGCTTATGCCCATGATATGAGACGTTCTTTTGATAATGATAAGCACGTGCACATTGTTATGCTCAATATCACAAATTTCCGGACGATCCAGTCAATGATCGGGTTTGATTCCATGGCCGAGATATTGAGAATGGTTGCCGATACGATTCGCAGGCTCAACAGAAAAATACACGGCGGTGCGGATCTGTATTATCTTGATAACGGCAGATTTCGAATGGTCTTTCGGGAAAAAGATCAGGATAAGGCCCAGATGCTGGCGGATGCGCTGAATCAGGAGCTAAAGATACCGATCAGCAGCAACGGCTTAAACATCAGTCTGGCGCCGTTTCTCATATTGGCGCGTTGCCCGGAGGATATCAAGGACTTTAAGGCGCTGATGTCCTTTGGTCTGGATTTTCACATTAAAAATGACTATACCGGACAGGTGATGTCCGCCGGCAAAATCTATGATGAGAATCAGCTTGATATTCAAAACAATATCGATCTGATCATTGAGCAGGCGCTTGAGAATGAGAGCTTTCAGGTATACTATCAGCCGATCTATTCGACCAAACAGGGCAGGATCACATCTGCGGAGGCATTGCTTCGGTTATTTGACCCGCAGCGGGGCTTCATTTCGCCGGAGCTGCTGATCCATGCGGCTGAGAAAAGCGGCGCGATACATCGGATAGGCGAATTTGTTTTCGAGAAAGTCTGTCGGTTTATTGCCAGTGAGAGCTTTGAAAAGCTGGGTCTTGACTATATTGAGGTGAATCTGTCCGTGGCACAGATCATGAAAGCGGATCTGGCGGATAAGCTGCTTGCCATTATGGACAAATATCATATTTCAGCGGATAAGATCAATCTGGAGATCACGGAGAGTGCCACAGCCTATGAGCAGAAAGCCATGACGGAGAATCTCGAAGCGCTCGCCCGGGCGGGACTCAGTTTTTCTTTGGATGATTACGGAACGGGCTATTCGAACATCAAGCGCGTGATCCAGCTGCCGTTAAAGATCATCAAACTGGACAAGTCTTTTGTGGATGAAAAAAATAATCCAAAGATGTGGATCGTCATAAAGAATACGGTGAAAATGTTAAAAGACATGGATATGGAGGTCGTTGTGGAAGGCGTTGAAACACAGGAAGCGCTGGATGAGTTCGCGGGACTGCAATGTGATTTTATTCAGGGATATTTCTTTTCAAAGCCGATCCCGAAGAAAGACTTTGTTACCTTTATTGCCAATGCAAATAAAGAGTCTATGGGATAAAAAAGAAAGCGCTCAGAGCAGGAGGACCTGCTTTGAGCGCTTTTTTATGGAAACGTTTCGCGTTCCTTTTTAACTCTCGCTGTTCATATACAGCGGGCATCCGGTCGATTGTCCCATCGCCGTTACGGTCATACCGACGCAGTTCTTATTGTCAAGCCAGGAGACGGCAACAACACCGTAATACGTGTCATATCCGTCAATATCCAGTCTGATATAGCGGTCGCCGTACATCGACCAGCTGCCGGATGCATCTCCGGTAACGGAGCCGTCTTCGCCGAGCGTCACATACACAGCCGTCGTTGTGACATACGGGTCGCCTGCAAGGACGAGCTGGAACTGATTGTCATTTGCAAAGGATAAAAACTCCTCTTTGGTGATCGGACGATCCGGTTCACCCGCGTAGCGGTTGGCATTGATGACAATATCCCCGACGGAATTGAGATAGTACTGATGCGCCTGCATGAAGAATTTGGTGCTGGAGGCCGCAAGCGGATAGCTGTTATCACATTCTGCCGTCTTGTCGCTTTGCAGGGCGAGCGTCCGAACCATCAGCATGGCGATGTTCACGCCGTCGCTCGTGGTGTACAGATCGCCGTGTCCCGGCGCATGAATATCAAAATCATAGTCCGCCCACTTAAAGGAGGACATCGCGATATACTCCGTACTTCCCTCAATGCGGTCCGCCGTGGTGATGTAGCTCTCACGGTCTAAGTCGGAGCGGTAGCCGGACAGCGGCGGAAATAAGCCGGTCACAAGCTCTTTTCCGATCCAGCCGGACGCCATGGGATCACCGCTCAAGTTTGAAAAGGAGCCAATGGTATCACTCTTTGCCGTAAAAAGAACATAATTTCTTGACAGAACACCGAGGCAGGTCATCAGGTAATAATAATCGTCATAAATTTCTGTAATCTCACCGTCTTCGGATACGATCGGGACATCGTACTGATGCGTGATGACGCTTCCCTCCGCACAGTAGGTCATATGCGTGCCATAGTAGGGATGAGTCTCGCCGATCGCAGCCGCTCTTGCTTCCTCCATATAAGTGTTGATCGTATCCTCGTCAAGCCAGCCTGTTTCCCCGTCCTTTCGAAGTCCGGTTTCACTGTCTAATTCGATCATGTAAGTTCCGGCGCCGAAAGAACCGAAGGTTAAGTACATGTTTCCGTTCGCGTCATAGGCAACCTGCGGGTCGAGCGCCACGACATTATAATAGAGCGCGTCCTGCGCATAGTCGCTGATCGATTGCAGAATGCAGCCGACATATTGAAATGAGCGTGCCTCTAAAGTGGGGGACCATGCGAGCACAATGCATACGCGGTCATGCTTTTCCTCGTCATAGCCGGAATTGACAAGGCAGGTATACAGCCAGTAGCCGCCGTAGGAGGCGGGAACCAAGTCCGCCGCCCAATACTGGCAGTTAGCGGAGTCGGTAAGCATCCAGTCATTGACCTCGGACCAGCCGTATTCCGCCATCTTTTCGGCAGCGGGCGTGGTCTTTCCTAAATATTCCCAATGGATGAGATCGAAGGAGCGGCGGAGGATATTGCCTCCCGCCCAGCCCGTCTGCACCATATAATAACAGCGCATGTCGCCAATAACCACCTCTGTCAGAGCCGGGTCATGCACGTTATAGTTTTCATCCAGCTCGCCGTCCGCGTTATAATCAAATAGAAATTCCAGTTCGTCGCTTTGGATGCTATCTGCATTGATGTCGTAGAACGGATTATCGGGATAAGCGGCCGTCACACGTACAGTGACGGTGTAGACGACCTCGCCTCCCTGAACCAGATCCAAAAAGACAACGCCGTTTTCGGAAGCGCTGCTGTTTGCGGTCAGTGTGCGGCTTTCGCTGTCCCAAACCGCTAAATCCTCCACGGACAGGGAGCCATAATAGCATTCATCCACGGCGGATACGGAAACGTCATCGATGATAACGCCCTCCGCCAGCGTCAGTGTATAGGTCGTTGCTTCCGGCGTCAGATAACCGAGCGAAAGATTATCATAGCAGATGGTCGGCGCAATGTCGCTGAGGACATACTTTTTGCTGCCGTCCTCATTTCTGTTATCCCGCACCCGCACATCATAATCAGCGCTTACCAGATAGGAAGACGTGGGCGTGAAATGATACGCTTCCGGCTCCTTCGGTGCGGTTTCTCCCTGTGAAGCATCGTTTTGCTCCGGCGCGCCGTTTTCTGCCCCGTCAGTCTGTGTGCCGGCTTCCTGTCCGGCATTCTCATTCTGCGGCGTGTCGTTTTCCGACTTTGTACCGCAGGATGCCAGGGATAAGAGTAAAGAGCTGCAAAGAAGCAGGGAAAGCGCCTTTGCCGTTATTTTTTTCATTGTAGATACCTCCTTTGCGGTTTTTGATCGTTTCAGCAACAGCGAAACATCTTTGATACAGTATAACATTTATAGAAATTTTAGAAAAGAGTGATTGACAGATTTTGGTGACTGCGATAAAGTTAGTGTGCTAACAAATAAAAATTCAATATAACTTGAAGCATGGACATGGGAGGGCATGGACATGGAGAGACGAACGGGATTCGGGGACGGGAAAAAACCGCTCGGTTTTGAATTGAGGGAAATTCACAATCTGATCAAAATGCTGATTCATAAGATGCATCCGCCCTGCGAGAGACCGGGAACGCCGCTGACGCAGCTTCAGGGCGGGATTCTCGGGTATCTGTATCACCATAACGCCGCGGAGCCGGTATACCAGAAGAACATTGAGGAGGTATTCCGCATTTCCCGTGCGACGGCGACGAACACACTTCAGGTGATGGAGAAAAACGGCTTGATCATACGAAAAGCGCAGGATCAGGATGCAAGGCTCAAGCGTATTTTTATGACAGAGGAAGCATGCCGGGAGCATATGCAGATGGAAAAGCGGATGGAAGCGCTGGATACGCATATGCTTGCGGGTATGAGCAGCGCCGAAATAGAGCAGTTTTTGACGCTGCTTGACCGGGTTCGGGATAATCTGGAACGCATGAATGCCGAATATGACGATCGGCAGAAGCATGGCGATTCGCCAATATGTGGTGAACAGCAAAAGTATGACGAGTCGCCAATATGTGACGAACAGCAAAAGTATGACGAGTCGCCAATATGTGACGAACAGTCAGAACAAATAGAACAGTCAGCATACAAAAAGGGAGGCATAAGGAATGTTACGGACACTGGGTGCACAGATCAAAGAATTTAAGAAGGATTCCATATTGACGCCGGTATTTATGATCCTGGAGGTCATCATGGAAACCATCATTCCGTTGATGATGGCGTCCATTATTGACAAAGGCGTTGAAGCCCAAAATATGACGCATATCTATAAGATGGGAATCCTGATGGTGGGGGCTGCCGTTTTGAGCCTGAGCTTCGGTATTCTCGGCGGAAAATACGGCGCGCGCGCGTCCACGGGCTTTGCGCGCAATCTAAGAAGGGCGATGTATGAGAATATCCAGACCTTCAGCTTTGCCAATATCGACAAGTACAGTACATCGGGACTGATCACGAGATTAACGACCGATGTCACGAATATCCAGAACGCGTATCAGATGATCCTGCGTATGGCGATGCGTGCGCCTGCGAGCCTGATCTGCGCGATGGCAATGTCCTTTTTTATCAGTCCGAAGCTGGCTTGCGTCTATCTGGTTGCCGTTGTGCTCTTGAGCATCGTGCTTTCCATCATGATACCGATGGCGAATAAGCATTTTATGCAGGCGTTTCCGAAATATGACGACTTAAACGAGAGCGTACAGGAAAACGTGTCCGCAATCCGCGTGGTAAAGGCTTATGTCCGCGAGGAATATGAGAATACGAAATTCCGCAGGGCGAGCGGCAATATCTATAAAATTTTCTCCAAGGCGGAGGGCATCGTGGCGTGGAACGGACCGGTCATGAACCTGACTGTCTATAGCTGTATCCTGCTGATCAGCTGGATCGGGGCAAAAATGATCGTACTTGGCTCTCTGTCCACGGGAGAGCTGATGAGTATGCTGACCTACTGCATGAACATATTGATGAGTCTGATGATGCTGTCCATGGTGTTTGTCATGATCACGATGTCGGTCGCGAGCGCAAGACGTATCAGCGAGGTCTTGAATGAAACGTCCGACTTAAAGAATCCGGAGAATCCGATCATGGAGGTAAAAGACGGCAGCATCCGCTTCGACCATGTATCGTTTGCCTATAAAAAGGACGCGGAAAGCATGGTGTTAAAGGACATACATCTGGACATCCGCGCGGGAGAGACGATCGGTATCATGGGCGGAACGGGAAGCGCCAAATCCAGTCTTGTCAATCTGATCAGCCGGCTTTACGACGTGACGGAGGGGGCGCTCTATGTCGGGGGCATGGATGTGCGTGCCTATGACATGGAGGCGCTGCGCAATCAGGTGTCGGTCGTGCTGCAGAACAATGTGCTTTTTTCGGGAACGATACTGGAAAACCTGCGCTGGGGAGATAAGGAGGCGACGGAGGAGGAATGCAGGCGTGCCTGCCGTCTTGCCTGCGCCGATGAGTTTATCGAGCAGATGCCGGAGAAATACGAAACTTATATCGAGCAGGGAGGCACGAATGTGTCGGGCGGTCAGAAGCAGCGCCTGTGTATTGCGCGCGCGCTTCTGAAAAAGCCAAAGATCCTGATCCTTGACGATTCGACAAGCGCGGTCGATACGGCGACGGATGCGAAGATCCGCAAGGCGTTTGCGGAGGAGATTCCGAATACGACGAAGCTGATCATCGCGCAGCGTGTCTCAAGCGTGCAGCATGCGGACCGCATCATTGTGATGGACGAAGGCCGTATCGCGGGCTTCGGAACGCATGAGGAGCTGCTTGCAGGAAATGAGATTTACCGCGAGGTATATGAGTCGCAGACGTCGGGCAGCGGCGATTTTGATGAGAAAGGAGACAATTAGACATGGCGGAAGATAGAAGAGAGCAGATGCAGCCTGCGGAGGAATCGGGTGCGGGGATGTCGAAGGGGGCGCCCGCCGGAATGCCGAAGGGACCGGGCAGACGGGGACCGATGGGACCCCGTCCGAAGATCGATCATCCGGGAAAGACATTTATGCGTGTCATGAAATATGTATTGAGGGATTACGGGGTTCATTATGCAATTGTCGTACTCTGCATTTTTGCCACGGTATATTCGTCCCTGCAGGGAACGATGTTCATGAAAACCCTGATCGATCAATATATCAAGCCGCTTCTTGGCGGGGCGGATCCTGATTTTACACCGCTTGCGCACGCCATTGCGCGGGTGGGAGGCTTTTATGCGCTGGGCGTGATCGCCTCATTTGTGCAGTCGAGGATCATGATCCGCATTACGCAGGGCTCCATGCGGAATCTGCGCGACGATCTGTTTGTCAAAATGGAAAGTCTGCCGATCAAGTATTTTGATACCCATGCGCACGGTGATATTATGTCGCTCTATACAAACGACATCGAGACGCTGCGCCAGATGATCAGTCAGAGTATTCCGCAGATAATCAACAGTCTGATCACCATTATCGGCGTAGTCTTCTATATGTTTGTCTTGGATGTGCCTTTGACGCTGATCACTTTTGTGATGGTCTTTGTCATGATCTTTGCCACCAAAAAGGTTATGGGCTTAAGCGGACGTTTCTTCCTTTCCCAGCAGCGTGATTTAGGAAAGGTCAACGCCTGCATTGAGGAAATGATGAGCGGACAAAAGGTTGTCAAGGTATTTTGCCATGAGGAGGAGAGCATGGCAAAGTTTAATGAATTAAACGATCATTTATTTGAAAGCGCCTATCAGGCGAACCGTTTTGCGAACATTATCGGACCGATCAACGCGCAGCTTGGCAATCTCAGCTATGTCGTCTGTGCGATTTCGGGGGGCGTTCTCGCGATCACCGGCGTGTCGGGCTTAACGCTCGGCGGGCTTGCCAGCTTCCTGAGTCTGAACAAGTCGTTCAGTATGCCGATCAATCAGGTTTCCCAGCAGTTTAACTCGATCATCATGGCGCTTGCGGGCGCAGACCGATTCTTTAAGCTGATGGACGAGGAGCCGGAAGTGGACAACGGTTATGTGGAGCTGGTCAATGCAAAAGAGGACGCGGACGGCACGCTGCATGAGTGTGAGGAGCGGACCGGCATTTGGGCATGGAAGCATTACCATAAGGATTTGGGGACGACGACTTATGTGAAGCTGCAGGGAGACGTGGTATTTGATCAGGTTGACTTCGGCTACCGTGACGACAAGATCATCCTGCATGATATCGAGCTGTATGCAAAGCCCGGACAGAAGATCGCGTTTGTCGGTGCAACAGGAGCAGGAAAAACCACGATCACGAATCTGATCAATCGTTTTTATGATATTCAGGACGGAAAGATCCGATATGACGGCATCAATGTGAACAAGATCAAAAAGGCGGATTTGCGCCGTTCCCTCGGGATCGTATTGCAGGATACGCATCTGTTTACGGGGACGGTTATGGAAAACATCCGTTATGGAAAGCTGGATGCGACGGAGGAGGAGGTTATCCGCGCGGCAAAGCTTGCGAATGCGGACGGCTTTATCCGTCGGCTGCCGGACGGCTATGAGACGATGCTGCACGGCGACGGGGCGAACTTAAGTCAGGGACAGCGCCAGCTTTTGGCGATCGCCCGCGCGGCGATTGCCGATCCGCCGGTTCTTATTTTGGATGAGGCGACAAGCTCCATTGATACGCGTACGGAAAAACTCGTGCAGCAGGGCATGGACGCGTTGATGAACGGCAGAACCACGTTCGTGATCGCGCACCGTCTCTCAACGGTTCGGAACAGCGATTGTATCATGGTACTGGAACAGGGACGCATCATCGAGCGCGGCACGCACGATCAGCTGATTGAGCAGCAGGGTAAGTATTATCAGCTATATACAGGCAATGCAGTGACGGCGTAGGAGTGTCAGGCAATGCGAAACGCGGGATAACAGACTGTGAATGTGTAAACGGCGTTTTGCAATAGACAGAGGGCATGGTGTTTGCAGAGAGGAGTGCGGTTACGGATATGGAGCAGGCAGGAGGACTTAACGAGCGCATGATCGAGGAGATCATGCGGCATCTGGATACGGAATCAAAGCAGGGCGTCGTCCGCATGAGCGTGACGATGGACGAGGCGGCGGAGGAAGAAAAGCAGGTATCCCATAAATGCTGCCACATGTACGGCAGACCGGCAAACGAGACGGTCGGCATGCTGGATATGTACACGGATATGGCGGGAGGAGAAGGACAATGAATGATGAATTAACGGCTTCCGATCTTGCAAAGATCGAAGCGGAGATCGAGGAGCGCAAGCTTATTCTGCGTCCGAAGCTGATCGAGGCAGTCAAAGAAGCGCGGGCGCAGGGAGATTTGAGCGAGAATTTTGAATATTATGCGGCAAAAAGAGAAAAGAACCGAAATGAGAGCCGTATCCGCTATCTGGAGCGGATGGTGCGTACAGCCGTTGTGATCTCCGACGATTCCAAGGCGGATGAAGTCGGCTTAAACAACACGGTCACGGTTCTGTTTGAGGAGGAAAATGAGACGGAGACCTACCGCATTGTGACGACGGTGCGGGAGGATTCCCTGAACGGGCTCATCAGCAAAGAATCTCCGCTTGGCGCGGCCTTGATCGGGCACCGGGAGGGAGACCGCGTGCGCGTGCAGGTCAGCGCCGATTATGCGTATCATGTGCAGATTCAAAAGATCGAGAAGACGGAGGATGACAGCAACGACAGAATCCGTGGATTTTGAGGCGGATATCTGCAAATGCGGATGCGGGGATAAGAATAAAAAGCATTGAATTATATATCTGTATGGCTGAAGAGGATATTTTACAATAAGGGGGGAAAACAGTGCGTTTACAGGACTTAGAACGATTTGAACAGATTGTGATCCAATGTCACGATAATCCCGATGCGGATGCCATTGCATCGGGATTTGGTCTTTATCGGTATTTTACGGAAAAAGGAAAACAGGTGCGCTTTGTATACAGCGGACGGAGCGAGGCCGGAAAAAGCAATTTGGTGCTGATGCTCTCAAAGCTGCAGATCCCGGCGGAGTATGTAAAGGAACTTGCGGCGCCGGAGCTCTTGATCATGGCGGACTGTCAGTACGGCGGCGGCAATGCGACGCGCTTTGAGGCCGGGACGGTGGCGGTCATTGATCACCATGAGCGGGATGACAGAGCGGCGCTCTCCGAGGTTTCCGATGCGCTTTGCGAGATCAAAAGCAGCTACGGAAGCTGTGCGACCGTTGTGTGGCAGTTATTGTCCGAAGCCGGGTATGACGTTAACGCGGATCTGGAGCTTGCGACGGCGCTTTATTACGGGTTATATATGGATACGGGACAGCTTGGCGATATCTATCATCCGATGGACAAGGATATGCGGGATGCGCTGCATTACGACAGGGGCATTTTTTCACAGCTAAAAAATACAAACCTGTCCAGCAGGGAGCTTGAGATCGCGGGCGACGCGCTGCTCCATCACCGCATCCTTGAGGAGCTCCATTTCGCGATCGTGAAAGTAAAGCCGTGCGACTTAAACATTCTCGGCATCGTGAGCGATTTTGTGCTCCAGACAGACGTTGTCAATACCTGTGTGATCTACAGCACGCTTTCTGACGGCTATAAGCTGTCGTTCCGAAGCTGCGAAAAAGAGATCAAGGCGAGCGATCTGGCTGCATTTTTCACGGAGGGGATCGGTTCGGGCGGCGGTCATGCGGAAAAAGCGGGCGGCTTTATCCGCGCGGATCTATTTGAAAAGCAGTACCCGGACGACCGGTTAGAGGCGTATTTTGAGCGGCGGATGGCGGCGTATCTGAAAAGCTACGAGGTTATTTATGCGAAAGAGTATGAGATCGACCTATCCGATATGAAACGTTATCGCAAGAAAAAGCTGCCGCTTGGGTTTGTGGAGCTTAGTGGGGTTTATCCGGTCGGCACGCCGCTTTTGGTGCGCACGTTGGAGGGTGATCTGGAGATTAACGTAACAGATGATATTTATTTAATGGTCGGGATTCAGGGCGAGGTTTATCCGATCCGTGCCGAGAAATTTGCGAAAACCTACTTAAGAACAGACGAGCCGTACACGGTGCGGACGGAGTATATTCCGAGCGTACATAACCGTGTGGACGGGAGCGTCCGAAACGTATCCGGCTTTGTAAAAAGCTGTGTGCCGACGGGGGAAACGATCGTCTATGCAAAAAAAATAGACCGTCAGATGAAAATATTTACCGCTTGGGATACGGTCAACTATATGTCAGGCGTACCCGGCGACATGATCGCCGCCAGAGCGGACGATACGCATGATATTTACATCATTGAACAGCACATATTTGAGCAGACTTACGAGGATGTATAGATGGAGAAGAACATACGACAGGAAAACGGAGCGTTTCGCTACGACGCGTTTATCAGCTACCGTCACGCGCCGCTCGACCAGTATGTGGCGCAGACGTTACAGCGCAGACTGGAGAGCTTCAAGGTGCCGCGGCTTGCCGATAAGGAGACAAAGGAGCTGGGCAAAAAGAGCATCCGCCGGATATTCCGGGACAGGGATGAACTTCCGCTTGCGGGCAATCTGTCCGAGCCGATCATGGAGGCGCTTTCTGCCTCGGAAAACCTGATCGTCATCTGTTCGCCGCGGATTTTGGAATCCCAGTGGTGCAGACGGGAGATCGAAACGTTTATTGCACTTCGCGGGATGGATCATGTGTTTGCCGTGCTGATCGAGGGGGAGCCTGATGAGGCGTTTCCCGAGCCGCTTTGCATGATCAAAAAGGAAGTTGTGGGGGAAGACGGCTCGGTCACGGTGCAGGAAATCCCGGTCGAGCCGTTGGCGGCGGATGTGCGCGGCGCCTCAAAAGCGGAGGTAAGTAAGAAAATCAGACAGGAGATGCTGCGCCTTGCTGCGCCGATGCTTGGCTGTTCCTACGACGATCTGCGTCAGCGGCATAAAATGAGAAGGCTGAAACGCATGCTCGTATCGGCGGCTGTGGCTGCAGGCGCGCTCTTTTTATTCGGTACGTTCAGCGCCTACCAGGCATTTCGGATCAAGCGGCAGTCCGATCACATTGCCGCGCAGTCGCAGGAGATCATGGCGCAGTCCGAGGAGATTCTGGCACAGTCTGAGGAGATCAAGACGCAGTCTGAGGAAATTCAGGCGCAGGCGCAGTCCTTATTTGCGTTCCAAAGCCGTTCGTTAAGCCAGACGGCGCTTCAATTATATGAGAGCGGAGATAGGCGGCGCGCGCTTTTGGTGGCGCTTGAAGGGATTCCGGAGGATCTTGATCATCCGGACAGACCGATCGTTTCTCAGTCTGAGGCGGCGCTTGCCGAGATCCTTCAGGTGTATGCAAATGGCAGTGAACATCGTCCGTATGCGCTTTTTGAGCATGACGCGCAGACGGTGGTCATGGCAGTCTCACCGTCGGGTACGCGTTTGGCCTCTGTGGACAGCATGGGACAGCTTTACTGCTGGGACATCAGGGAAGGCACACTTCTTGCCAAAGGA
Source organism: Lachnospiraceae bacterium (assembly GCA_014804425.1). Taxonomy (GTDB): domain Bacteria; phylum Bacillota; class Clostridia; order Lachnospirales; family Lachnospiraceae; genus DLAJ01. The sequence goes on along the minus strand of JAAUZV010000011.1, from coordinate 45,767 downwards.
CAGGATGCCGCCGTCAATACGGATTTTGATATGACGCCTGTTTTTTTAGACGACGAGAGAGTGTTATATATCGGAGAGGACTGTGTCGTATGTGCAGACAGCAGCGATCTGAGCAGGCAATATACGATTCCGGATCTATATATCATTGCGATGGCAGTATCGCCGGATCGCAGCTTGTTTGCCATTGCGCAGAACCGGAATGAGGTGGGGATTTATGATGCTGCGGACGGTACATTGGTCGCGCTTTATGAAGACGGGCAGCAGACGGAGACGATCGGATGGGATATGACGTTTTCAGAAGACGGCTCCCGTGTTTTGTTTGAGGGCGCGTCTGGGGACGATGCACAGAATGACTCTTATGAGAGCGCGCGTCAGCGGGACGAGACACGGGTTATTTCCATTGATGCGCGGACGGGTGCCGTATTGGCGGAATATGAGGTTCCGCACCGGTATATATCGTCGATCACCTGTACGTCGGACGGCATCTGCTATATCATAGGGATTGGGAGTATGACGGCCGGTGAAGCAACGTTAGAGGTCAGGCAGTCCCTGACCTGCTTTGAAGCGGACGGGCGCGTCCGCTGGGAGATCAATGACAGGGAGAGCAAGGGGGGACCGATCAAACTGTTCGGGGATGCGGTCGTCTATAAAAGCGGTTCGGAGATCTGTATGGTAACGCTTGCGGACGGAAGTCCCGTGCAGGAGCTGCATTACCCGTCAGAGGTGATGCGCTACTCGGTAAATCCCGAGAGCAGGCTGATCGCCGTAACGCTTGCGGACGGAACGATGCAGTTTGACGTGATGACGGATGCGGGAACGGTGTCCCGTATTTATTTAGAATCTGCAAACGAGCGGATGCTTGATATTACAAGTGCCAAAGATACGGTGATCCGGCAGCCGAGGGCTTCGAACCGCATTTATCTGTATCGTCTGGCAGTCGGCGCGAATGCACGGGAGACTGCGGACACGGGGCAGGTGTATTACCAATCGACGACGGACGGAAGCAGAAGATTATATATTTATGATTATGAAGGGTACCTTGTCTACGATATGCTGACGGACGAAGTGCTGTATCAATATGACGCAGAAGCGAAGGATGAGAGTATCCGTGGGCTGTATGCATTAGATGACTATTTTGTGGTCATCACAAAGACAGGGGTCCGGGTATGTGACGGAGCGACGGGAGAGCCGACAGGGGCGTGGGAGCAGGCATTGTATCGCTGGACGCTTGCGGGAGAAACGCTGTACTGTACCGCTTATGGCGGGAATTTTTATAAAATGGAGCTGCCGTCCTGTCAGATCAGTGAGATTTCGCCGGATTTCAGCCCGGATAAGATGTTGATCTCGGGAGACGGATGTTTTGCTGTCGGCTATGATAACTATCAGGGAGACATTTGTGTTGACCTGACGAGCGGCGAGACGTGGGAGCTTTCCACATCCTGTAAACTGATGACGGCAGATGAAAAAGGGGAGACATATCTTGCGGCGGACAATGAAACGATGCAGCTGATACGTTATCGTTTCGGAGAGAAGGAGCCGCTCATGCAGATGGATGCGCAGCTTGCGTTTATTAAGAGAATCGGATTTTCGCCGGACGGGATGTCCTTTTATATCTGCTATGTGGATAACCGTTTGGAGATCTATGATGCCGACAGCTGTACGCTGTTACAATCCTATCGGGATATGGACGGCGTTTCGGATTGGATAGCATTGGGCGGAGGGCGTACGCTTCTTAGCGGGGAGACGAACAGCTCGGCCGATTCTTATATTTTAGATGCGGATTACAATGTGGTATACCGGATTCCGCGCTGCAGAGCAGTTTGTGCGGAGCTGGGCAAGGTTTACACGATATCGGGAACGACGCTGTATGCCTATCCGCTCTATGATCTTGCGCAGCTGATGCAGGAGGCGCGGGATGTGCTCGGCGATGCTGACGCGCTGACGCCGGAAGAACGAAGACTCTATTATATTGAGTAACGCATCGGTAACGAGACCTGCATTCTCTGCATGTCTGCCGCCTGCTGCGGATAAAATGGTAAAAAGAAGTACGGTCGCGGACGGTGGATACTGCGCATCCACTGGTGGCACTGAGGAAACACTGATTGAATCAGTGTTTCCTTAAGACAGCCGCGACGTACCGGAGGAAGCTTTGAAGTGGTTTGACTTACATTGTGACACATTGACGGCATGTGAGGAGAAGGGATTTTCCATGCGGAGCAATACGCGCACGCAGCTTGATTTTTTACGGCTGCGGGAGGCGGGCGCCTCGGCGCAGTGCTTTGCGGTTTTTTTGGACCGGGAGGCATGTGAGCAAAGGGGCGTTTCCCCATGGCGGCGTTATGAGCAGCTCCGGGATTTCTTTTTTGATGTGCTAAAAAGGAATGAAGACGTGGTGCGCCCGGTGCGCACGGCGGGAGAGCTTGCGGACGCGGCGCGGGACGGCGCGGTCGGCGCGGTCCTGACCGTGGAGGGCGGCGAGCTGCTTGGAGGCGGAGCAGATGACGGAAACAGCGAATTTCCTGTGGGCGGAGCAGGTGACGAAAACGGAGAATTGCACACGCGTCTGCTGCGGATGTGGGAGGACGGCGTGCGGCTGCTCACGCTGACGTGGAATTATGAAAACTGTCTGGGATATCCGAACGGGAATGGAGGCGGCTTAAAGAGAGCCGGATACGAGGCGGTCGCATGTATGCAGGAGCTTGGCATGGTCGTGGACGTTTCTCATTTATCCGACCGTGGTTTTTGGGACGTGATGGCGGCGGCAAAAAAGCCTGTGACCGCATCGCATTCCTGTGCGCGCAGCCTGTGTGGACATCAAAGGAATTTAACGGATGAGCAGCTGCGGGCGATCGGTGAAAACGGCGGTGTCGTGGGCTTAAATTTTCATGCGCCGTTCCTGAAAGAGAACGGTGTCTCGGGAAGCGTGGAGGAGGCGGTGTATCATTTGCGGCATATTATTTCCTGCGCGGGGAGCGAGGCGGCAGCGTTCGGTTCGGATTACGACGGCATGCAGGGGGCGCCTGAATGGGGCGGCTGCGAGGGCATGCCGCGGCTCATCGAGGCGCTTTCCTCGTACTTTGATGCGGACACGATGGAAAAAATCTGTTATCGAAACGCGGTGCGCCTGTTGGGAAAATGATTGATTACCCCACCATATAAAGAAAAGATTGAAAAATCCGCATAGAAAACACAATATCTTGTAGCGTTCAAAAAAAAAGTATGCTACACTATAACAGATAACTTTGTTTGCTTATGACAAAAGAACATGTGGTTCGCGCATTTTCTTTTGCTTCAGATAAAAGAGGAAATACAACGGATGAGTTTTCGGAAGATCACGGTATCCCTGCTTATGGGTATCATGCTTTTTTCCTGCACGGCATGCGGCGGCGGTAAAAAAAGCACGAATCTTCAGGCGGGAATGGAATACATAGAAAGTGCGGAATACGACAATGCGCTTGCCTGCTTTGACGCGGGGGAGGCGGCGGGGGAGAACCGCGAGCTGATCTACCGCGCAAAGGGAATCGCATATATCGGGAAAATGCAGTATAGCGACGCGGTCAGTTCTTTTTTGACGGCGCTCTCGTGCTGTGACGGCACGCTGACGGAATTAGAGTACGATATTAATTATTATCTGGCGACCGCTTATTATAAGAGCGGCGATTATCTGAGCGCGTTTAATACTTACAGCGCCATCCTCGCCCTAAAGCCGAAAGAGGAAAAGGCGTATTATCTGCGCGGCATTGCGGCGATCTCCATGGGGTATCATGATCAGGCGGTCTCCGATTTTGACAAGGCGGTCAGCCTCAATAAAAACAATTACTCCATGTATATTGATATTTATCTGATCCTCGATAAGTACGGATACTCACAGGAGGGGCAGACCTATCTGGAGAATGCCATGAGCGCGGGAAGCCGCAGCATGTCAGACTATGACAAGGGGCGTATCTGCTATTACATGGGAGATTATGAGAACGCCTGCACTTATCTCGATAACGCGAACAAGGCGAGTACCAATGAGACGATCGTGTTAGAACTCGGCAAAGCGTACGAGGCGACGGGAGATGTGAATTTTGCTGCGTCGATTTATGTAAACTACCTGTCCAATTACGGAGAGAGCGCGCCGATCTACAATCAGCTCGGAACGTGTAAGCTCGCAACAGGGGATTATCAGGCGGCGCTTAACGCGATCGAGAGCGGGATCGCCATGAACAATATGGATGTCATGCAGACGCTGAAATACAATGAGATCGTCGCCTATGAATATATGGGCGATTTCAAAAAAGCATGTGTGCTGATGGAAAATTATCTTGCAGCCTATCCCGATGACACGCGGGCGCAGAGGGAGTATGAGTTTTTACGCACGAGGTAGGAAACAGACGGAGGGGCAGCCGTGTGAACGGCAGAATATGGAGGAAGTATGAACGACTTATTTTTACGCGTCAAAGGAATTGTCAAAAAAGACGACAAGTATCTTGTCATTAAGAGGTGGGTGGATGACAGGATACCCGATCCGTTCGTGTGGGAGTTTTTTGACGGAGAGGTCCCGTACGGTGAAGCGCCCGATATAGCGGTACTGCATGTGATCCGCGACACGATCGGCGTGGAGGGAGCAATTGAAAAGATTGTTTACACATGGTCGCAGATGATCGGCGATACACAGTGTGTGGGAATTGCCTATATCTGCAGCATTGAGTCGGACGACGCCGCATTTGTGCTGCCGGAGGAGTTCGGCGGCTGGGAGTGGATCACGAGAGATCAGTTTGAGTCGTATATCGAGAACCGCTATGTGCTGAAGGACTTAGAGGGGGTAGAACTGTAATCATGATTCAGAAGCTCGTTCAGAACATTCAGAAGACGGATGCGCCGATCGTGGTCGGCTTAGATCCGATGCTCTCCTACATACCGGAGCATATCACGAAAAAAGCATACGAAGAATTCGGTGAGACACCGGCAGGAGCAGGGGAAGCGGTTTGGCAGTATAACAAAGCGATCGTTGATGCGATCTATGATCTGATCCCGGCGGTGAAACCGCAGATTGCCATGTATGAGCAGTTCGGCATTGATGGTCTGATCGCATTTCAAAAGACTGTGGATTACTGCAGGCAAAAAGGTCTCGTAGTCATTGGGGACGTCAAGCGCGGTGATATCGGGAGCACGTCGGCGGCGTATGCCACGGCACACTTGGGGCGCGTGCAGATCGGAACAAAAAGCTATGCGGCCTTTGACGAGGACTTTGCAACGGTCAATCCTTATTTTGGTACGGACGGCGTAAAACCGTTCGTTGATGTATGCAGGGAAGAAAAAAGGGGAATTTTTGTTTTAGTAAAGACAAGCAATCCGAGCAGCGGGGAATTTCAGGATCGTCTCATTGACGGTAAGCCGCTCTATGAGCATGTTGCTGAGAAAGTTGTCCAGTGGGGAGCGGACTGCATGGAGGGCGACTACAGCTTAGTCGGCGCCGTTGCGGGAGCGACCTATCCTGAGGAGGGCATGCGGCTGCGCAAGCTGATGCCGAATGCCTATATTCTCGTGCCGGGTTACGGCGCGCAGGGCGGAAAAGGCGCGGATCTGGTTCATTTCTTTAACAAGGACGGACTCGGCGCGATCGTCAATTCCTCGCGCGGTATCATTGCGGCATACCGACAGGAAAAATATCAGGACATCGGCGCGCTGAATTTTGCGGACGCGTCGCGTCAGGCGGTCATCGACATGCGCGAGGACATTCAGCAGGCGCTTGCGTCAGGGCGCTCATATTGACAGATTATTGCCCATGCATTTGCAACATTGCAAATACATGGGCAAATTTTCGCTTTGTAGATTCAGGCTCAATGAATTTGAATGAAAGGGAAACAATGGAGTTTAAGAGTTTTAAGGCACAGGTTAATATATTAGACAAATTGGAGGGTGAAAGTATTAGGGAAAGATATATTGAAAAGTTTGTGAATAGTACTCATTCGCAATATCAAGAGCAAATTCAAAAAAAATATAAATTTCGAGACGGATATTGCTATTTGGGGTACTTGTGGGACTATATGAAGGAACCTACGATTATTGATGAACACTATATTAGATCAAAGAGAAAGGATATTGGTGATGTATATGTCTTTTGGGATATACATTCATGCGAGAGAATCTTGATTAAGGATTATTGGAAATTTGGAAAAAGAGATATAATAAATCTTAATTTTGACGTTCTGATAAAGGGAGCAATGTATTTACCGGAGGATATTTATATTTTTGATGCTAGCTATATGTGGACAATGGTAATGACACACGAGAATATTAACGGAAAGCGGTATTGTATAAAATGCGGAAATATAGATTGAAAAATCAAAGATTTTTCAAAAGCGAACAAGTTCGCTTTGCAAATATTGTTCCTGCGGGCATAGCGTATTTCATACACATTCAAGTTTGCAGGTTGTGAGAAAGGCATGGTTATTAGTGTGAATGAATTGGATATGAGAGAAAGGGCGTTGTTTGGAAATATATTTTCAAGGTGAAGCAAATGAAAAATAATGAGATTAGAGCCGTTTATTCAAAAGAAACGATTCGCATATACCAAGCGTATTCCTATGATATTGCAAGTGAAGCAGTTAAGCTGGGCACATTTGGCTCAAAATTTAAAATGGATAGAATGACATGGATTAAACCTTCATTTCTGTGGATGATGTATCGATGCGGTTGGGGGACAAAAGAGAATCAGGAATGTATCCTTGCTATAGACTTGAAGCGGGAAGATTTCGATTATTTGGTAAAAAACGCTGTTTTGTCAACATATCAGGAGGATTCTTACAATAGCCGTGAAGAATGGAAATATCAGATACAGAATTCGGAGATACGCTGTCAATGGGACCCTGAACGAGATATATTCGGAAATCCGTTAAATTATCGTTCAATACAAATAGGTATAAGAGGAGAAGCACTAAAGAAATATGTTAACGAATGGATAGTCAGTCTTACAGATATTACAGAGTATGTCGATGCACTAAGAGAAAAAAAAGAGATTGGCCAAGACATAACTGAATTATTACCTGACGAAAAAACATATGAGTTTTTGGTGAATAAAGATTTGGTTAGCATGTCAATTATGAATAATTTTCATGACCTATGTAAAAAGCAGAATAATAAAAGGAAAAATCTGTTGTTTAGAGAATATAATAGGTACTTTGCGGGCTGAAGGCTATTTTGTCGAGAATATATATTGGTGGTTGTAGTCTTTTTTTCTTTCGGTAACTGCCGTATAATACGAAACCATATTTGACACACAAAATTTAATGGAATTATGTAGGTGTATGTAATAAAATAATGGAGTTGAACAATTAAACAAATGAAAATTTTGAGATAGGAGGGTGCTGAAATGACCTATAATAAATATCAAGAATACATGAGAAATTTTTTTGAACAGTATTATCAGAAGCTTTCACAGGAAGAAATCTGTGTAACACTTCCACTTGAGGAAGAAGAAAAAGAAATGTGGAGCGATGATGCAAACCCTGATGATGAATGGAAGAAATGGAAGCTGGTTCCAGCTATGATTTCAGAGGAGGAGTTCAGAGAATTGGAAAAAGAAATAGGGGTTGAACTGCCTCTTTCCTTGAAAGCATTTTTGACTGTTACCCATCACTGCTTCGATTATCCCATAGGACGTAATTCTGTAGGCGAACACTTTGCGGGGGTGAGGGAATCATGGAACCCTGTTCTTGTGAGATGTGGTTATTTGCCCTTTACATGGGATAAAGAAGGCTATTTTATCCGTTGCATCCGGTTGGAAAAAATGCCGGAAGAAGAGAAATGCGGAATTTACCAGATCGACCATGAAGTATTGTTTGATTTTGATGAAAACACCGTGACGCCAGAGGAAATAGACCAGAGCATGGAGTTGATTTCCGAGAATCTGCTTACATATCTTGATGAAATACTTCATGACAGGGATTGTGATTCTTTACGCACAGCTTCAAAAAAAGCAATAATCAGGGTGTTAAAAGAAGAATGTGGGTTACAGAATTATGATGAATTATCAGACAAAATGGATAATGACGAAGAATTTGATAAAATAATCACTGCGCTGAAACCAATACAGAAGCAGTATTCTATTTCAGATGATGTTTTGGAGGAAATGCTGTGGGCTACAGAGTATTCCACTGACTGGTGAGAAACAAGCGGAACAAAAATATTTATCAAGGGAAAAAGTGGATCTGTCTGCAATGGTAAAAAATAGGAGTTTGTATGGGGTAGCAAATTCTTTTTACCGGTACTGTTTTGATGAAGAGGAAAAGGCTTTTTATATGGTTATAAATGATACATCAATTTTGGTCATAAAGGCAGAGTAAAGGAACAAAATTTGGATGTCGGATGTCGGCTTTAATATGATTTTGAAAAGGAAAAGAAAAGCGTATGGAAGAAAATCACAATACAATTATTAAACAGGCAGTCCGGGCAGTGTTAAAACCCAAAGGGCTGTTCCAGAAGGGGTCTTCCCGGATATGGGTAGATGATAACGGTTGGTTTTTCACAATTGTGGAATTTCAAGGCAGTTGGTGTGACCGGGGGAGCTATCTGAATGTAGGAATGCAGCATCTTTGGAACGAGTGGGGAGACCTGCGCACCGTATGCGGTATGCGGGAAGCCAGAGAGGGGGCATGGGTCGGATATAAAGGAAACGCAGAAATTTTCTCGCAGGAAATCACTTCTCTGGCAGAGACTGCGCTGGAACGGGTTTTGGAGTATCGGACACTGGCAGATTTGGAAACGGCTAAGTCAATACCGCTTATAAACAGCGGGATTGCCCCGTTTTGGTCAGCATGGGACCAGTTTATGACTGCCGCGCTGGCAGGGGACATTCCTTTGTGTCTTGAACTTGAGTCAAAAGTCCGATGGGCACTGGATTTTATTCCGATAGACGGGGGAGAAGAATTGTTGGCACATACGCTGTCCCTTTTGGATGAGCCCCAAAAAATTCATGCGTATATTGTTGACAAGATTACTGCCGGGCGGGCGTATTGGAGGAGCAAACCAGGATTGAAACGTTTACCTGTTCATCCGGAATATGGTTAATATTGCCAAGGGAATTCCGTGCTAAAAAATAAATTTTATAGAACTGCAAAAATCGGGATTTTATAGAATAATTCGATAGACTTTCCAAAGCGTTGATGAGGTGAACAAAATATGTATAAACATCACGAAGAATCCATTGAAAATATGAAAGAGTTTTTTAAGAATCAAGGAGCTATTGCCTTGATTCTTATAGGTTCTGTTGCGAAGGGAACGGAGCGGGAAGATTCTGACCTTGATTGTGCGGTTATTTTATCGCAAGAAGAATATGTCAAAAAAGAGAAAGATAATATAACAAGCGAGACCTTGGAGGGGCTATGCACATATGAAGGTGGGTATTTTGATGTAAAATATATGACAAAGGGATACCTTAAGGAGTTGGCTGAGAAAGGCAGTGAACCTGCACGAAACACCTTCACAAAATCCAGAATACTATTTTGTAACGATACAGAGATTGAAGGCATACTACCACGGATTCCTGTGTTTCAGACAAGGGAAAAAGAGGAAAAATTATTATCATTTTATTCGGATTTTTGGCTTAATTATTATTATTTTCTTAAATCCTGTCCGATTGATGGGTATATGAAAATGCATACTATAGCAGAAATAATATACAGCGTATACCGAATGGTACTTCAAGAAAATGAGATTTTATTTGATTGCAACAGACGATTAGAAAAGCAAGTAGAATCTATATCTTCCCAAACTGCCGAATTGGTTAGATTAGGGAGGCAACTCGAGGTTTCTCAAAATATTGAGGACACAGATAGATTTGTAAATAAATATATTGAGATCGCAAGTTATGCCCCACCTAAGAACATAGCGGTAGTTTTAACGCAATACGCCAAAGACTTCCAAGAATGGTGGATTAAGCCAAGACCAAATATACATGAATGGTAATTTATGGAGGAAATAAAAATGATTGAGAACTTAATAAATGAGATGGAAGAACAGATCGATAGTGATAATTTTGAAGAAGTATAAGAAAAGTGTATATTTGAAATCGAAAAAGAGAATTTGGGAATTTCTGTTGGTGAACCTCTTTTGCTTTTTATGGAAAGACATTGCATACAGCATGGATGATAAACAGGATAAAAAATGCAGGTGGGAACACTGATCAATATGTAAAAGCATTAAATGATATTTTGGAAAAACAGGATGTCGAGGAAGAAATAAAGAACGCTGTAAAAGGATTTTTATCAAAATAACTTAAAGCTTTCTGAATTTAGTAAAGGTAACGGCTGAAAATCAAAGGAGAAACATACATATGAGCAATTATAAAATTCCGCTGAACTTCAAAGCGGGCAAATTTAAATTGGATGAAATTGAAACTGATGCAGGCGACTGCCTGGAGTTCGACTATAATAACGAATATCAGTTGATAACATATAACGTACCCAAATACGGCGGCGAGGCAAGACTGTACACGGTTCCGCGGGAACTTATGCCTGATGCGCTCACAGTGGTATACGACGGTAACGGAACTATCGAGAGGGTTGAACTTTCCGGAACACGCTTGATATACATCTATTACAAGAGTGTTATGGTGCCGGAGAGAGTCATTATGAAATTTGTCAAGGCAGAGGCAGATAAGATTTCTGATGTGATAATCAAGCGAAAACAAACGTTGCAGAGGATTTTCATCGAGAAGTTTTACGATGGAGAAGCAGTTGATATTGCTGTCAAGACCGCCACGCCCGAGGAAGTACAAGCGGTTATCGACAAATATGACGGAAAAATTACGGCAGCGGATAATAGCGGAAATTTCCCCATAGAAAACAGGCTTGAGCTTGACCGAGAAACGCTTGGCGTTATGCTGATGTGTACCGATAACCGTTTAAAAAACAGGTTGTATAACAAAGCGGCGGAGACCTTCGCGGAACGGATCAAGAGCCACGTTCTCAAAAAAATAAGAACCACTGAAGATTTTAGGTTTATTTCGGAAGAATATGATTGAGCTCGTAAGAGCTTTTATTTCGATATTAATTTATTTCTATTACGTAAGGGAGATAATAATGGCATTATTTGGTAAAAAGCAACCTAAGGATATTATTCCGGTAACTATTGATTTGTGTGATGATTATTTTGTTATTAACGGAAAGCAATTCACAATACCGGCAAGGGTATCGGAACTTATTGATATGTTCGGTGAACCACGCCGTATTGCCGATAGAAATAAGGGTATGAAAAGTTATAAAGATATGGTCTGCAAGAATTATAATCTTTCACCCGAGAAGTTTTCGGAAATGGATTATTATTGGGATGATTTGGGACTTATGGTTTCTACACATGAGCGAAAAACAGTGCATTGTTTTTGGATAAAGTTAGGCGATGCAAAAAAATACCCAATGGAAATGCCGAAATATAATTTTTCGGGGACATTGCTTATCAACAACAGACCGTGGCAGGAAGTTGTTGAAGAAATAGGAGGGAACAGTCACACGTTCTATATGAAATTAGGGAAACTCCATGCGAACGTCATTCGCTACGGTACTAAGGCAAAAGATGTAAAGCAATTCCAAGTTAGCCTTAATGACGGCGAGGAATTCAAATACTTTGACTAAAGTGTTTTCAAAATGTGCTCAGTTTAACAAAGGAAGTTTTGCATCACTTACGATCAGACATGAGGACATATGGATATATCTGCATGAATGATATTGAAGACCTGTTACACATACGAAAATTATTGTGTTTCTGGCAAAACATAACTGAATTATTACCGGACGAAAAAATATATGAATTTTTATCTGCTATATTTGTGGCTGCTAGCTGTGGGGGCATAAATATTTATGCTTTGGAATAATAAAAAATAAGTTCTCGGATTGATACAAAATGTGTTCATGAGGAGGGAAACAAGTGAAAGGAATAGAAAACTGGTTTGCACTGCAAAAAATATTTGGTGAAGATATTACATTAGCAGATTCTATGATAGAGAATGCTATATTAGATGCAATTGCAGGCAAATTGTCATTAGATATCGTTGTCAGTCATGAAGTTAAAAATCCGCCTATAAAATGGGAAGAATGGGAAAAAGTTTACTTAAAAATAGATTTTTTCTGCATAAAAGAGGCACAGTTATTTGTTAATAACGGACCATTTGAGATAGATGTTTTTACAATTAGCGAAAAGGAAAATAGATATGAACTAAACATTCAAGGTAAACAAAATGATAGAATAGGATGTATGTTTGCTGTGGGGAGAATTCAGAATATTAAGCCATTAGTATGTAATCCGAAAACCAATAGGTATGAAGTGAATAGTTGAGGGTTCATTTATCACATTTCTGATCACAGAGCAGTATTATCTGCGGGCAAGGTACTATAATCCTGTTCTTGGGCGATTTATGCAGGACTTCAATATTAAGTTTATTAGGTTTGTCTCCGAAAGGAAAATAAAAATGAAATACAATGATAATATTATAGGTAAAAAGAATCAATTTGCTATTCAATATAGCATTGAGCAAACAAAAAAAACATATATTTGGGGGAATATATGTTATTGGATACAGGGGATGATGATAGGTGATATTACACATACAACAATATTAAGCGATGTTTTTGTGTTTTTACCTAGAATTGTTCATGATAATGGAAATAGGTTTCATGAGTTGTTTTATAAAATGAATAAGGATAAAGCATTCTATTTCTTAAGTGGTCAGGCATTTGTAGACAACCCCAAATATGAGGAGCAAGCGATAGCTGAAACATGGGCTAGATTTAGTATTGAAATTGGCCTTGATGTTTTTTCAGGTACTATAGTGAAACTTATAGAAAATGAATCTGAAGCAAGAATAATATATTCTTTTGATGGAAAAAAAGCATATGATTTCTTTTTGAAAAAAGGAATTGTGGACGATGTTTTTGAACAATTTTTAGATCAATTTAATAGTGTTAGTAAAAATTATAATTAATTGTGTGATTAGTTTGGTTTATCTGAGGGGACGCCCGGTGTACCGTTCAGCAGTATGAGTATAATGCCGGAGGACAGAGCAGGGCAGGTGCTGCTGAACTTTGAAAATGAAAGATGAGGGATGTCAATGAAAGAATTTATTCAACGAATGTATCAAGCGATTCAAGAAGGAAATGTAGAGTTATTTGATGATATTGAGGATGGTGTAAAGAGAGGAGATATCGAATTATCAACAGAAGACATAGTACCATTGTGCAAGCTGATTATTACGGATTCCGAATATATAGAGTATAGTCAAATAATAGAAATAGCGCGAATGACTTTATGGGCAGTTGAAAAAAATATAAAAGAGGGATTCGAAGAGTTGGTAAAAGGGTTAGAAGAAATATACAATGAAGGGAAAAAAGATACATGGAAAAACTGGTATGGTTCTGGTTATGAGGAGTTTATAGATCGATATATAGGTATGACTATATTGAGATATAAAGAAGAAGATATGGTGTTATTTGGAAAGTCAATAAGTAAAAGCTGTTCGACAGATTTCAAATCAGTGATGTTGAAAATTCTGAAACGTACCATGGCAAGAGAGGAGGAAAAAGAAGGATATGTAATGAAAGGAAAAATTTTAGAAGATAATATAAAGCTGTAAAATTGTGAATTCCTATGAGCATGTTTATAATAAACAAGGAAATCTAACAGAGATGCGATTATCCCATAATTATTTATAGAGAATTTTCAAACAAGAAATAAAAAATGTTATGAAAGAGGAGCGATAATATGTCTCAGAAAATGACAAGAGAAGAATTGATTGATTTAGTTAATAAAATAATAACTATGAGGGATCCCGTTACCAATGAGCTGCTGCCAGAAGAAGAGCACCATGCGTTGGTGGTAAAATTCAAAAGAAGTATAAATCATCCAGGAGGTACGGATTTAATATACTATCCTGAATTAGTAGGTTTACCTTCAGAGCCAACAGTTGATGAAATTGTGGATTTGGCAATGAAAGGAGTTTAGAAGGATAGTATGCAGGAAGGGAAAATGCAAATGATTTATGCACCTGGCCATATTAAAAAGTATGCAAAACAGATTCAGGGGAGAAATAAGTTTTTTAGCGATAGTATTTATGGAGAATTTACGTTTGCTTATGAAATTAGTTGTAATTGTGGAAATAAAGAATTTGTTGTTTATAAGAATTCTGAACCTAAAGTGATAGCATCCTGCACATCATGTGGAAACCAAATAACATTATATGATTTAATGGAATATCCATGTGCGGTGGTCATTAGAGATACGGAAGAGGAATTAGAAAGAGTAATCAATGAAAGCAATGATAAATTTAATGTCGCCATAATTATCCAATATTCTGATGAATTCGCGCTGGATGATGAAGAATTTGATGAGGATGCAATAACTTGGTGTCAAATCTATTTATATGACATTGTCAATTTGCAGTCAATTATGATAGTAGATGATGAAACAGCATAGTAAATTACTGAAAGACAAGGGCAGGATGATTATATGGAAGCGTCAAATTGACTTTTACAAGATGAGCCGGTCGGAGGACAGAATGATTATACTGCACTGTGCCATGGCAGAAGAAGAGAGTGTTTAATTGGCAAAACCGATTGAATATTTGAAATTTTTATGGTAGTATGAAAAGGATATTGGAAATCATTTCCGGAGGTTTTGAGATAGCATGGAACAGTACAAGCAGGAATTTATCGAGTTTATGGCACAGAGTGATGTGCTCAAGTTCGGGGAGTTTACCTTAAAGAGCGGAAGGAAAGCGCCGTTTTTTATGAATGCCGGTTCCTATGTGACGGGAACGCAGTTAAAAAGACTCGGTCAGTATTACGCAAAGGCGATCCATGAGCATTACGGGGAGGATTTTGACGTATTGTTCGGTCCCGCGTATAAGGGAATCCCGTTAAGCGTTGCGACGGCGATCGCATTTTCTGAGCTGTACGGTAAGGACGTCCGTTATTGTTCGAACCGAAAGGAAGCGAAAGATCACGGAGATGCGGGAATCCTGTTGGGCAGCAGCTTAAAAGACGGTGACCGGGTTGTCATCATTGAGGACGTCACGACTTCCGGAAAATCCATAGAGGAGACGGTTCCGATCCTAAAGGAACAGGGAAATGTGGAGATCGTCGGACTGATGGTTTCGTTAAACCGCATGGAAAAGGGAAAGGCAGAGCGGAGCGCGCTAGAGGAGATCAAAGAGACATACGGCTTTGATGCGCATGCGATCGTCACGATGGCAGAAGTTATTGAACATTTGTATAATCGGCCCTATGAGGGAAAAATATACATTAACGATACGATCAAGCAGGCAATCGACGCTTATTATGAGCAGTACGGGGCAAAGTAGGAAGGGGAACAAGATTTTGCGGCACGGGAATACCGGGTCAAAGAAGCTTAAAATCATTTTCTTTCGTGAAAGGAGAAGCGGAAAATGGAAGAGAAGGCCTATAGAACGATGGGAAAAACCGGCGCGTTTAATTTGGTGCTCGGAATCTGCATGCTGGTTGCAGGGATCACGGCAGGAGTCATGTTGATCATTCATGGAGCAAAGCTGCTTGGCTCCAGAAAAAAACTGATGTTTTAGGAGTGGGGGTGTTGCTGCGGTAGCACCCTATCTTTTTGAACTGTAGGAAATTGCGGACGAAAAGAATCGCATAGCGATTCTTAAAGAACGCGAAGCGTTCTTTTTTATTATGGCGAATAAGAAAAAAAATTATATTTTTACTGATAAAAAAAATCCGCCGCGCGCAGTGATGTCCTCCATCCTGGGGGTGATCTCACTCGGCGCGATCGCGATCGTGACGACGCTGACCTTTCAGACGCAGGGCGATGCTAAGAGCCAGTACGGCGCAAGCCTGTTTTTGGCAATGATCTTTTCATTTATTGGCATCGTGCTCGGCGTGCTTGCCAAGGCGGAAAAAGACAAATTTTATTTTTTCTGCTATCTTGGCATCTTTCTGAACCTGCTGGCGCTGTGTGCGATCAGTTTTATTTTGTATGCGGGCGCGTATGGGCTTTGACGGGCGGATGGGAACAAAGACCAGATTGACGGAAGGAGTGTAGAGTTCTCATGAGTGAACCGATGATACAGGATCAGGAGACGGAAAACAGCCGGTCGGAAATGATGTCCGGCGTTTGTGGGGAGGATTTTAAGGAGCGCAGCCTTCTTGCGGCAGCGCGTATGGAAGAATTGCTGGAGGAATTGGAGAACGGCGATCACGGACTGCCTGAAGCATATGCATGCTTTTTTTACCGGACGGCAGAAGAATTATGTAAACTAAATACGATTTGCGAGGCGGGAGAGGTTCTTTCGGAGCGTTCCTTAGAAGAATTGCAGCTCATGAACCGCGATCTGTATGAGGATGTGCTCCCGGAGCATTACGGGGAAAGCTTCGCGAATCCGGCGTATGCCGTGTCTGTGATGGGAGAGGACATGGGACGCTGCATGAGCTTCTTACAGGCGGAGATCCACAGTGTGATACCGGATGCGTTTTTCGGAGATGCGTGGGAGCTTTTGATCCGCGAAGAATTNCTGTTAGAGGTTTACGGCNCGTTCATGACGGCGCTTNCCGAGACGGGAGAGGTTCCGAANGCGGAGACNGTCAGGNACATTCTGTATTGGTTTGCCAGTGATTATTCGGATGTNGAGAATGAAAAAAGAGTCCGNAAGCAGGTGGACGCGGACTGTGAGGAGAGCCGCAGATTNCGGGAGATCATCATGGATTCCGACTTGAGTGATCCGCGTTATCTGTATCGTTACGGGTGTTATATTACTGAAAATGAGCTGCGCACGGCGAAGCATATCGGGGAATTGTCCGAGGAAAAGCTTGCGCTGATGGCGGATACTTATACGGAGGGTTACCGTAAGGGATTTGTTCAGCTCCGCGTCGATCTTTCCAAAAAAGAAACGGTCAATATCCATTACTGCGCGGGTTTTGAGCGCGTCGTCAGACGGGCGATCCAAAATTTTGAAGCCATGGGCTTACAGACCGTGATCTATCGCTCCTCGGACAGTATTTTTTTCAGACGGGGCGCAAGAAAGTCCGGTTTTTACGGCGCGATCGCCAACAAGCAGTATGATTATGACCACCGTGAGGACGATGCGCTCNTTTACGACGGCAACTATAAGACGCGCAGATTGGAAACGCTGCAGGCNGCGTATGAGCTTGTGAAGGAAAAGGCGAACAGGCANGCGGGNCCNGCGGTCATTGAGATNTTCGGAGAAAAGCCGTTTGCCCCGAAGGACACGCCGGAGGCGCTGCATTTGAGCGAGGCCCAGCAAAAGCTCAAGGTGGAATATGCGCAGGCGGCGGGCGAGCTGTCGAACCGCTATATNCCNGAGGAGGAGCGGAGCTTTACGATCATTGCGTTTCCGGTGCCGGAGATCGGCNCGCGTTANGAGGAGATNTTTGATGAGATCATCCGCATCAACACGCTGGATTATCAGTTNTATTCCGATATTCAGAAAAAGCTGATCGATGCGCTTGACGAGGCGGAGTATGTGCATATCGTCGGCATGAACGNCAACCGCACGGATCTGAAAGTNCAGTTATGTAAACTAACAGACCCCGCAAAGCAGACGAAATTTGAGAACTGCGTGGCGGATGTGAATATCCCGGTCGGGGAGGTCTTTACCTCGCCCGTCCTAAAAGGAACGAACGGCGTGCTGCATGTGACAGGCGTGTATCTCAACGAATTGTATTATGAGAATTTTGAAGTGCAATTTAAGGACGGCTTCACGGACGAATATCATTGTACGAATTATGAGGACGCGGAGGCGAATAAGCGATACATCCGCGACAATGTACTCTGTCATCACGAGCGGCTTCCGCTCGGAGAATTTGCGATCGGTACAAACACGACCGCTTATGTGGCGGCGCGCAAATATGAGATTGCCGACAAGCTGCCGATCCTGATCGCGGAGAAAATGGGGCCGCATTTCGCATTAGGTGACACTTGTTATTCTCAGTCCGAGGACGTTTCCGTGTTCAATCCCGACGGNAAGGAGATCATTGCGCGCGATAATGAGGTTTCGATTCTCAGAAAAGAGGATGTGTCCAAGGCTTATTTTAANTGTCACACCGATGTTACGATTCCGTATGATGAGCTGGGAGAGCTTTACGGCGTGCGCGCGGACGGCAGCAAGATTGTCATCATTCAGGAAGGCAGATTCGTGCTTCCCGGCTGTGAGGCGTTAAATGAACCGTTTTCGGAAACGTGAGAAATTCGTCCTATTTAGGTGAATACCAGTTGCGGCAGCCCCGGTTTTTTAGTAAACTGGAAGTAGATATTTGGAAGGAGCGTGGTCATAGTATGGCACAGGTAGGAATTGTCATGGGAAGCGATTCGGATATGCCCGTGATGGCAAAGGCGGCGGACATTTTAGAGGAGCTGGGCGTTTCTTATGAGATGACGATCATATCGGCGCACAGAGAGCCGGATGTTTTTTTTGAGTATGCAAAGAGCGCGGAGGCAAAGGGCTTTAAGGTCATTATTGCGGGAGCGGGTATGGCGGCGCACTTACCGGGCATGTGTGCGGCGATCTTTCCGATGCCCGTCATCGGTATTCCGATGCATACGACGTCGCTCGGCGGAAGGGATTCCCTCTATTCGATCGTGCAGATGCCGTCCGGGATTCCGGTTGCGACCGTTGCCATTAACGGCGGCATGAACGCGGGACTTTTGGCGGCAAAAATCCTCGCGACCTCGGATGGGGCGCTGCTTGCGCGTCTGAAAGCGTATTCCGAACATATGAAAGAGGGCGTGCAAAAGAAGGACGCCCGCTTACAGGAGGTCGGTTATCAGGAGTACATGAACGGGAAATAAACCGTTTGGTATAGAAGGAGCGTCTAATAAAAGCGTAGTTACAGGCATATAAACGAAAGGAGTAGACAGAAGCGATGGATTACAAGAAGGCAGGCGTGGATATTGAGGCGGGCTACCGGTCGGTGGAGCTGATGAAGCCGTATGTGAAAGAGACGATGAGACCGGAGGTGCTCGGTGGGATTGGCGGATTTTCCGGCGCGTTCTCGCTGGAAAAGATCAAAAACATGGAAAAGCCGGTTCTGCTTTCCGGCACGGACGGCGTCGGTACCAAGATCAAGCTTGCGTTTTTACTTGATAAGCATGATACGGTCGGAATCGACTGCGTTGCGATGTGTGTCAACGATGTGATCTGCGCAGGTGCGGAGCCCTTGTTCTTTTTGGATTATATCGCCTGTGGAAAAAATATTCCGGAGAAGATCGCAACAATCGTGAAAGGCGTAGCGGAGGGCTGTAAGCAGGCGGGCGCGGCATTGGTCGGCGGCGAGACGGCGGAGCATCCGGAACTGATGCCGGAGGAGGAGTATGACCTTGCGGGATTTGCGGTCGGCGTGGCGGATGAAAAGGACCTGATCGACGGACATAATCTTGCGGCGGGGGACGTGCTCATCGGCATCGCCTCAAGCGGCGTACATAGCAACGGTTTTTCTCTCGTGCGCAAAGTATTTGATATGACGAAGGAGAGCTTAGATACTTATTATGAGGAGCTTGGCGCGACACTCGGCGAGACGCTGCTTGCTCCGACGAAGATTTATGTGAAGGCATTAAAGAGCGTGCGCGATGCGGGGGTTACGATCAAGGCGTGCAGCCATATCACGGGCGGCGGCTTCTATGAAAACATCCCGCGTATGCTGAAAGACGGAGTGCGTGCGGTTGTTCATAAAGATTCCTATGAGGTTCCCGCAATCTTCCGACTGCTTCAGAAAAAAGGAAATATCGATGAGACGATCATGTACAATACCTATAATATGGGAATCGGCATGATCGCGGCGGTTGCGGCGGATGATGTGAAACGTACCATGGAGGCATTACAGGCGACCGGAGAGACGCCCTATGTGATCGGTGAGATCGAGGCGGGCGAAAAGGGAGTGGTCTTATGCTGAACATCGTAGTGTGCGTTTCGGGCGGCGGAACGAATTTACAGGCGATCATGGACGCCATTGACACGGGGAAGATCGCGGATACGCGGATTCTGAGGGTCATCAGCAACAATCATAATGCATATGCCCTGACGCGGGCAAAGGAGCACGGCATCGACGCGATATGTGTTTCACCGCGCGATTATGAGACGAGGGAATTGTTTCATCAGGCGCTGTTACAGGCGGTTGACGAGGTGAAGCCCGATCTGATCGTGCTTGCGGGCTTTTTGGTCGTGATCCCACAGGAAATGATAAGACGTTATGTAAACCGGATTATCAATATCCACCCCTCTTTGATCCCTTCATTCTGCGGAACGGGATATTATGGGTTAAAAGTGCACGAGGCGGCGCTTGCGCGCGGCGTGAAGGTGACGGGTGCGACTGTACATTACGTGGATGAGGGAACGGATACGGGTCCCATTCTGTTACAGAAAGCCGTTGAGGTAAAAGAGGGCGATACGCCGAAGCTATTGCAGCAGCGTGTGATGGAACAGGCGGAGTGGATTATTTTACCCCAGGCGATCAACATGATCGCCCAAAATGCGAAGAGTGAGAAGGGAGCAGCGAAATAAAATGAACATTCTGATAGTGGGAAGCGGCGGGAGAGAGCATGCCATCGCGGCAAGCGTTGCAAAGAGCGGGCGCGTGAAGAAAATTTACTGCGCACCCGGAAACGCGGGTATCGGCATGATCGCGGAATGTGTGCCGATCGGCGCGATGGAATTTGAAAAGCTCGTCGCGTTTGCGAAGGAAAAAGCGATCGACATGGTGATCGTCGGCATGGACGATCCGCTTGTAGGCGGTCTGGTCGATGAACTGGAGGCAGCCGGTATTCCCGCTTTCGGACCGAATAAAAATGCGGCGATCTTGGAGGGCAGCAAGGCGTTTTCCAAAGATCTGATGAAAAAATACGGCATTCCGACAGCGGCGTACGAGACGTTTGAGCGCGCGCAGGATGCGGAGGAGTATTTAAAAAATCAGGCGTCCTTCCCGATCGTGTTAAAGGCAGACGGCCTGGCGCTCGGAAAAGGCGTGCTCATCTGTAACACGCTTGCTGAGGCGCTTTCCGGTGTGAAAGAGATCATGGAGGATAAGAAGTTCGGCTCTGCCGGAAACCGCATGGTCATTGAGGAATTCCTCACGGGGCGCGAGGTAAGCGTACTCTCGTTCGTGGACGGGAAAACCATTAAGATCATGTCGTCCGCGCAGGATCACAAGCGTGCGAAGGACGGTGATCAGGGCTTAAATACCGGCGGCATGGGAAATTTTTCACCCAGCCCTTTCTATACGGACGAGGTGGATGCGTTCTGCAAAAAAAATATCTATCAGGCGACCGTGGACGCGATGGCGGCGGAGGGAAGGCCGTTTCGCGGCGTGATCTTTTTCGGATTGATCCTGACAGAGAAGGGACCGCGCGTTTTAGAGTATAATGCGCGTTTCGGCGATCCCGAGGCACAGGTCATTCTGCCGAGAATGAAAAACGACATTATCGACGTCTGTGAGGCATGTATCAACGGTACGTTAGATCAGATCGATCTGCAGTTTGAGGACAACGCGGCAGTCTGTGTGGTTCTTGCATCTGACGGCTATCCCGTAGCCTACGAAAAGGGGTTTGAGATCACGGGGCTTCAGAGGTTTGCGGAAAAAGAGGATTATTTTTGTTTCCATGCGGGAACCAAAACGGATGAACAGGGCAGGATCGTCACAAATGGCGGACGCGTGCTTGGGATCACGGCGCTCGGGGAGGACTTAGAGGCGGCGCGGAGAAAGGCATATGAAGCGGCTGAGTGGGTGGATTTTGCCAACAAATATATGAGACATGATATTGGGAAGTCAATTCAGGAGAGCAAGGGAAACGCTGATTAATCAGCATTTCTCTCGAAATAAAGTGTAATGAAGCAGGGGTGGAGGCGCTGACGATGGAAAACGAAAAGGAGAAGAACAGAGAAGCTCGTTTGGATCAACTGCTCATGGGCGATTATCACAGACCGGTGCATTGTCCGGAATGCGGCGGCGTAATGGTCTTCAAAGGTGTGGGCGAATATGAGTGCGAGGACTGCGGTAAGATGGAAATGGACGATTACGGCAAGGTGCGCGCATATGTTGAGAAGCACAAGGGCGCAACCATGGTAGATGTGGAGCTCGAAACAGGCGTGAAACAAAAGGCCATCCGGAAAATGCTTCGGGAGGAGCGGCTCGAGGTAACGGCGGATTCTAAGACATTCCTGCGCTGCGAGGTATGTGGGGAGTCGATCCGATCCGGAAGATTCTGCCCGAAATGTAAAATTAATGTCAACCGCAGGATCGAGGAGCAGGCCCGCTCACAGAAGAACAATGCACTGGCAGGCTTCGGATTGGATAGGCCTAAGGGAGACGAGGGCGAAAAACGATTTGTCCGCAGCAAGTAATAGGGATATGCCGACGCATGTCCGAATGGCAATGGCAGGTCTGTGGAGCATGCGCGTGGCTGTATGCACCGACGGGCAGGAAGGTATGAAAGAGTATGGTGAAAATACGGATGAAAAGCATGGGAAAATATATCGGAAGACTGTGTGGCTGTGTGTCGCTGTCATTTTTGCTTGCGGTTGCGATAGGTACGCTGACAGCGCATGCATATGTCAATACCTATGGTATCGTAAAGGAGGGAAACGGCGCGAACATCCGTCTGCAAGCCTCGACGGACAGCACCGCGCTCGCCAGCGTTAAGGGCGGGGAGCGCGTGGAAATATGCGGCACGGAGGTCGGTGCGGACGGCTACACATGGTATAAAGTCTATGTAAATGGCAATACCATAGGATATATCAGGAGCGATCTGGTGACGGATACGGGAGAGAAGACCGGCTCCATTGCCGATGACGACCTCGTGGGAGGCACCATAGGGGGACAGACAGGCGGGGGAGAGGCGCCGGCAGATGGTTCTCAGCCGCCGCAGGCAGACGGAGAGGAACAACCCGGGGACGAAGGCGGTATCCCCGAAGCACCGGCAGATTCGGTTCCGGTTCTGCCGACGTTTTCCTCAAACGCAGCACTGAGTGGCCTGAGTATCAGTAACGGAACGTTAGTTCCCGCGTTTTCACCGGACGTCACACAATATACGATCACGGTCGATGAAAAAACAACTTCGCTTACCGCGTTCGGCAGGCCGTCGGACGAGAGCGCCGTTGTCAGCGAAAACTATGGCTTTTCGAATCTGCAGCCGGGCAGCAATATGGCGGTGATTACCGTGCAGGCGGCGGACGGATCCAGACTGAGCTATCTGTTTACCGTAAACCGCGGCGAGGCATCTGAGGAAATGCACTATGCGGTGCCCTATCCGGTCGGGGGTGCATCGGGAACGGCAGCAGAGTCCGCTGCAAAGGAAAAGGGAAGCTCCCATATCGGGTGGATCATTTTTCTTTTGATTCTTGTTGTGGCAATGGCGGTCCTTCTTGTATTGATGGGGCTGCGGATCAGAGATTACCGCAGGGATCTGTACGGCGAAAGCGAACAGGAATTTCATTTGCGCAATATCCTTCCGAAAGGAAGTGTTTTCGACAGAGCCGGAGGACGGCGGGAGTATCGGAGCAGAAGACGCGCAAAGGGCAATGATTATGAAGAGGATGACGGGGAAGACGAAGAAGACGGAGAGTATGACCCTGAGGATGAGGAAACGGAGGACGATGGCTATTCCGTCTCAGACAGCATTGAGGTCAGTCCGATTTCCCCATCGTCCCTTGCGGGCGCGCTGGGGGAAGCGATGGGCGGACAGTCTGCGGACGAGGGTTATGCCGCGGAGGATGGTTTTCTCTATGACATGAAATATACGGACGGCGAGGCGGATGATACAGAGGAAAACATGGATGAGGATGCGTTGGAGGATATTACGGAGAGGAATTCCACGATCAATGACCACAGAACGGATCAGGATGTATGGAAATCCGTGAATTTTATGACGCCCTCCGATGATCTTGAATTTGAGTTTTTGGATTTGGATGATAATGAATAGGAGTGAACCGGTGCATGCAGTCAGAATTTACCGATAAAGCAACTGCAGCGCTGCACTTAGCGGCGCGGACGGCGGCATCGCTCTATCAGAATTATGTCGGAACCGAACACATTCTGGTAGGGTTGATGCGGGAGCGCACAGGTGTCGCGGCGAGTGTGCTTGCCGAGAACGGTGTGGATGAAAAAAAGACGATCGAAATGATCAAGGATCTTGTTGTTCCTACGGGCTCGATGCTTTTGAGCGAAAGGGACGGATATTCGCCGAAGGCGGCGGAGGTTTTGGAGGAAAGTCACAGACAGGCAGCGCGTTTCGGTTCAAAAAAGACCGGAACCGAGCATATTCTTCTCGCCCTGTTAAAGGACGGGGATAATGTGGCGGTACGCCTCTTAAACTCGCTTGGCATCGGCATACAAAAGCTGTATGTGGATATTCTTGTGGCAATGGGCGAGGACGGCTCGCTCTATAAGGAAGATCTGGGACTCCGCAAGCGGCGTCAGAATGGGAAAAGAGAGCATCAGAGCGTGCTTGCGCAGTACAGCCGCAATCTGACGGAATTGGCGAAGGAAGGCAGACTTGATCCGGTCATCGGGCGTGATAATGAGATTCGGCGTGTTATTCAGATCCTGAGCCGCAGGACAAAAAACAATCCCTGCCTGATCGGGGAACCGGGTGTCGGTAAAACAGCGATCGCGGAAGGACTGGCGGCACGCATTGTCGCAGGGGATGTGCCTGATACCGTAAAGGATAAGCAGGTCATGACGCTTGATTTATCGGGCATGGTTGCGGGAAGCAAGTACCGTGGTGAGTTTGAGGAGCGTGTCAAACGGATCATCAAAGAAGTAACAGAGGCGGGGAATGTGCTTCTGTTCTTGGATGAGCTTCACACGCTGATCGGCGCAGGCGGCGCGGAGGGCGCCATTGACGCTTCCAATATTCTAAAGCCGTCCTTAGCGCGCGGGGAGCTGCAGCTCATCGGAGCGACGACCATTGCGGAATATCGCAAATATATTGAGAAGGATGCGGCGCTTGAGCGGCGTTTTCAGCCCGTGATGGTCGATGAGCCGAACGAAGAGGAAGCGATCGGCATCCTCATGGGAATCCGGGAAAAATATGAGGAGCATCACGGTGTTGTGATCTCCGATGAGGCGGTCGTGTCAGCGGTGAAGCTGTCCGAGCGCTATATCAACGACAGAAATCTGCCCGATAAAGCCATTGATCTGATCGACGAGGCATCCGCGGCGCTTGCGCTGCGCGGCATGGAGCTGCCGGAGCAGCTCATCAGACAGGAGGAGGAGATCGCAAATTATGACGTGCTGATCGAGCGCTCCTTAAAGTTTGAGGCGTATGCACAGGCGGGCGAGCAGAAGCGGCAGCAGGATCAGCTTGCACGCAAATATAAACGGGCGTTGGAACGCTATAAAAAGAAACAATTGGAGACAGGGCTTGTTGTAAAGGAAAACGACATTGCGCAGGCAGTGGCGATGTGGACCAAGATTCCGGTCAGCAAGCTGACGGAAAAAGAGAGCAGCCGGCTCCTGAAAATGGAATCGATCCTGCATAAGCGGGTGATCGGGCAGGAAGAAGCCGTAAACGCGGTTTCCCGCGCGATCCGGCGAGGACGTGTGGGCCTGCAGGATCCGAACCGTCCGATTGCGTCGTTCTTATTTCTGGGACCGACCGGCGTCGGTAAGACGGAGCTGTCGAAAGCGCTTGCCGAGGCGATGTTCGGGACGGAGAGCGCTTTGATCCGCGTCGATATGAGCGAATATATGGAATCCCATTCCGTATCCAAAATGATCGGTTCGCCGCCGGGATATGTCGGTTTTGATGAGGGCGGGCAGCTGAGCGACAAGGTTCGCCGCAATCCGTACTCCGTAATCTTATTTGATGAGATTGAAAAAGCGCATCCCGATGTGTTCAATATCCTGCTGCAGGTGTTGGATGACGGACATATCACGGACTCCAAAGGGCGCAAGGTCAATTTCAAGAATACGATCATCATTATGACGTCCAATGCCGGTGCAAAGCGCATCGTGGAACCGAAAAATCTGGGCTTTGCCGCGCAGACAACACAAAAGCAGAGTTATGAGCAGATGAAGAACGGCGTGATGGAGGAGGTAAAAAAACTTTTTAAGCCGGAGTTTATCAACCGGATCGATGAGATCATGGTGTTTGAGGCGCTGACGAAAAAGGATATGGCACAGATTGTGACGCTGCTCACCAAAAATCTTTGCAGCCGCTGCGCAGCGCAGCTCAGTATCGACTTAACGATCACGTCCGCCGTGAAGGAGGAACTGGTAAAGAAGCATACGGACTTAAAAATGGGCGCAAGACCGTTAAAGCGCGCCATCCAGAGTCAGATCGAAGACGCGTTATCCGAGGAGATCCTCGCGGGAAGAGTCAAGCCGGGCGATAAGGTTTCGACTGCGCTGAAGGATAAGAAGATCGCGTTTGTGGTAAAAGCGTGAAAGGAATGAAAATGTACTGTAAATAAGATAAATGAATAGGAGGACAAAAGAATGGCAGTAGTGGAGCAGTTACTTCGTCCGGAGGCTGACGGAACGATCAGCTTCGGCAATCACACGCTTGGGACAAAGGCAAAGCTGGAGGATTTTCCGCATGGGGGAGACCTGTATAAGGTAAAGACGTATCAGACCATGACAAAGCTGGAGAAGAACGGCATGTTCGTGTATGAGTCCGTTCCCGGTACGAGCGTATTGAACTTTGCGGAAAATGAGGGCGGCGTGAGCTTTCTCGTGGAAGGAAACGAGGATGCGCAGATCACGGTCGGATTGGCGGATGACACGGAATATGAAGTAACGATCGGCGAAGAGAATGTCGGAAAGATGAAAACAAACCTTGGCGGAAAGCTGATGTTGAGCGTGGAGCTTGCGGGCGCCGGAGAAGTTGCGGTGAAGATCAGCAGATCATAAAAAGCGTGTATATGGAGAATCGAACGTGCCATGTGGGCTTCCATATGGCACGTTTCCTGTATTTGACTGTGGAGAAAAGAAAAAGGGAGAAGACGAATGGCGAAGGGAAAGACGGCTAGTGTGTTTTTTTGCCAGAGCTGCGGCTATGAATCGGCAAAGTGGATGGGACAGTGCCCGGGATGCAGGGAGTGGAATACGTTCGTGGAAGAGCGCGTCGTAACGGGGCAGCCCGGAAGAAGCGCGCAAAAAGGCGGCATGAAAGCGGCGGCAGCGGCGCGCCCGATGATGCTCGCAGAGATTTCCATGCAGCAGAGCGAGCGTGTGCTCACGCAGATCGGAGAACTGGACAGAGTGCTCGGCGGCGGGATCGTATCGGGTTCCCTTGTGCTGGTGGGAGGCGACCCCGGCATCGGGAAATCCACGCTGCTCCTGCAGGCGTGCAGGGAGCTTGCCGCGCAGTCCTTACGTGTTCTTTATATATCGGGGGAGGAATCCCTGCAGCAGATCAAGCTGCGCGCGATGCGGATCGGTGAATTTTCCGATGGTTTACAGCTTCTGTGCGAGACGGATCTTGGTGTGATCGAGCAGGCGATCCGTGAGGCAAAGCCGCAGATCGTCGTCATTGATTCCATTCAGACGATGTACAGTGAACAGGTTTCCTCTGCGCCGGGCAGCGTTTCGCAGGTGCGCGAATCGACCAATGTATTTTTGCAGCTCGCAAAGGGGCTTGGAATTTCTATTTTTATCGTCGGTCATGTGACGAAGGAAGGAACGGTCGCGGGACCGCGCGTGCTGGAACATATGGTGGATACCGTGCTTTATTTTGAGGGAGACAGGCATGCCTCGTACCGTATTTTGCGCGGGGTGAAAAACCGTTTCGGATCCACGGATGAGATCGGTGTGTTTGAGATGCGCAGGGAAGGGCTTGCCGAGGTCAAGAATCCTTCCGAGTATATGCTGAGCGGGAAGCCGGATGGCGCGAGCGGGTCCGTGGTTGCCTGCTCCCTGGAGGGGACAAGGACCATTCTTTTGGAGGTACAGGCGCTGGTGTGTCAAAGCAGCTTCGGCATCCCGCGCAGACAGGCGAACGGCACGGACTTAAACCGTGTGAATCTGTTGATGGCGGTATTGGAAAAGCGGGTGGGCGTGCAATTATCGGGATGTGATGCGTATGTCAATTTAGCGGGCGGTATGCGGATCACGGAACCGGCAATGGACTTAGGGATTGTCATGGCGGTGGCATCCAGTCATAAAAATCGACCCGTTGCTGAGAAAACAGTGGTGTTCGGAGAGGTGGGCTTAAGCGGCGAGGTACGCGCGGTCAGCATGGCAAAGCAGCGTGTGGCGGAAGCAGCGAAGCTCGGTTTTACGACCTGTATCCTTCCGGAGGCGAACAAAGAGGCACTGGGCGGAGAGCTGCCTAAGGGAATCAAGGTGATCGGGGTAAAGTCGGTCGCTGATGCGATCGCGGTGATCTGACTAAGAGCAGGGAAAGGAGCGGCATATGAATCTGGGAAATATGGCAAAACTGATGAGGGCATGGAACACATTTCAAAAAAATCATCCGAAGTTTCCCGCATTTTGCAAAGCGGTGGCAAAAAAGGGACTTCGGGAGGACAGCGTGATCGAGGTGATCGTGACGACGCCGGACGGGGAGCGGATCGAGACAAGCATCAAGGTGCAGGAAAGTGATATCGAGCTGATCAAGGGACTCGGCGGTATGATGTAATAAAAAAGTAAAAGAAAGAATACCGCGCCGACATTCACCGGACAGTTGAATGCCGGCTTGTTCAAAGGAGTTTGAGGCGTTGAAAATAAGTACTTGTCAGCGGGTATTCTTTTGTGCTATAATACAACTCGGCAGTCACCTGTCACTTCATAGGGGAATCATACAGCGGCAGTATTGCGGTCTCCAAAACCGTTCACGGGGGTTCGAATCCCTCTTCCCCTGTTTCGGAACCCGGTAAGGTCAAAGGGTTCATTTATCATCTATCTATCACATTATGTCAATAGAAGGCATGCGGCAAGGCAATGTTTCTGTTGACGATCTTATGCTCAGAACGTCATCGGGCGCAGTTTCTCAAAAACAATCCAACAATCAAAGGAGGCAATCTATGGCATTAACGAAGGAAGATTTATCAGCAATATCCGAAATTATGGATACGAAACTAAAGACGGAGCTGCAGCCGTTGAAAAACGATATGCAGGTTTTAAAGAGCGACATGCAGGAACTAAAGAGAGATGTAGAAGTCTTAAAGAGCGACGTGGAAGACTTAAAGAATGATATGCAGGTTTTGCAGGATAAAGTACAGGCCTTACAAGATGATATGCAGGTTTTGCAGGATAAAGTACAGGTCTTGCAGGATGATATGCAGGTTTTACAAGATAAAGTACAGGTCTTACAAGATGATATGCAGGGTGTGAAGGATAAGCTTCACCTGATGAAGCTGTATCAGGAGAATGTGATTACTCCGCGCCTTGACACGATTGAATCGTGTTATACCGGTACCTATCATCGATATCAGAATGATGCTGAAAAAATGGAGAATGCGTTTGAGGATATTGATCTGCTGAAAAAAGTGGTGACAGAACACAGCGAAAAGCTTCAAAAGTTAGCATAATCATAGCTCAGGAACGGCAAAGGGTGTACGGTCTGTTGGAGAATGGAGTCCGCACCTTTTTATCATCGTGGTGAACGAAAGCAATAAGAAAGGAGAACCGCTATGCAAGCTCGTGTTATCGTAAAAGCCGTTATTTTGAATCATAATATGAAAAGAGCGTTGCTGATCCGACGCAGACCGGATGATTTTGAGGGATGGGAAGGCGCAGGCGGTGCTGTGGAAGAGGGGGAGACCATGGAGGAGGCGATCATCAGAGAGGTGTCCGAGGAAACAGGACTTCAGGTCGTTCCGGAACGGATTTTGTATGCATCATTGGACGAAGTCTGCGGGAAGAAGATGATATTTATCGTTTATCTGTGCTCCACAACGGAAGAAACCATCGTGTTAAGCGGTGAGCATACTGATTATCGCTGGGTGGACAAAGCAGAATGTGAGGCGATGCTTCAGGGAGGGATCGCAACAGATTTTAAGAAGCATGGAGTCTATGAGCTGGAATGGTAGTTTTTTCTTTTCATTTTTGCATAGATATGATAAAATAAATTCGAAAATTCAGCCGCTGCGCGTCTGCCGCGCTTCGCGCTTAAAAATCTGCTTCGCAGATTTAATTTTCTCGAGATCATGTCAGGTGAAATCAAATACTCACTACGTTCGCGCTTAATTTCCTGCGGACATGATAGATTGAAAAATCAATGATTTTTAAAAGCGAACAAGTTCGCTTTGCAAATTTGTGCTGACGCCCAAATTTGCGGGCTGTTGGCAGCATGGAGGATTAAAATGAGCGATAGTGAGAAACGGAAAGGAGCACGAAATTCGTATGAAGTATTCGTTTGAGGCGTCGATCGATAAGACGGAGCAGGGTGGACGGATGAAGATTCCGTTTAATGTCTGGGAAATCTGTAAAAAAGAGGGAGATGTTCCCGTAAAGGTACGGGTTGCTGACACCGTGTTCGTATGCAATTTAGAGCCGGAAGGAAACGGTTACTACAATATCCCGATTCAGGAAAATATCATGAGTCAGTTCGAGACGGGAAAAGAATATCCTGTGACGTTCCGAGTGACGAAATCAAGCGTGGAAACAAGTCCGTACAGTACTTCAAACCCGATCCGCAAGATTGACAGCATGGATGTTATCATCCAGCCGCACGACGGCCTTTGCGGACAGTCCTGCGTAGCGATGCTTGCGGGGATTACACTGGACGAGGCGATCAACACAATGCACTGCGGCGAGTGGCAGGCAACGATGGATAAGCTCGTCAGCGCGCTCAATTACTATGGCATTGATCATTCGGAGGAGATCATTTACACGAACGGAAAAGAAAATGTGACGCTTCCCGAATGTTGTATTATCATGGAGAAAATGGGGCGCTACAGCCATTATCTTGTGTATTATCAAGGAAAGGGCTATGATTCCAACCTTGGTGTGCTTGCGCACTATGATGTAACGAAGATCAAGGGATATATGGAGATTTATATATAAAAAGCAGGAACCGGCGAGATTATTTCTCACGTTCGAAAGAATTTGCTTTTTAACGGGAGGAAATTGTTTAAGTGAAAAGACTTTTGCGTCAGCGAAAGTCTTTTTTATCCTATAGGAAGCTTCTTAGCGATATCTATCAAAAGAAAATGGTTATGGTGGTGAACGATCATGAAAGATTTGACACAGGGAAAGCCGCTGAAATTGATCATGCAGTTTGCGGTTCCCATTATGCTTGGAAACATTTTTCAGCTTTTTTACTCCCTGGCGGATACGCGGATCGTGGGGAGCTATTTAGGGGAGTCGGCGCTTGCGTCCGTCGGTGTGACAAGCTCCTTAAACAGCATGATCATCGGGTTTCTGATCGGAGTGACGAACGGGTTTGCCATCATAACGGCGCGCGGGTTTGGTGCAAAGGATGAAGCGCATGTGCACAGGGCGGTTGCGGGCACCTTTGTGCTCGGGATTGCGACCTCTGTCGTGCTGACCGTCTTCAGTGTGCTTTTTTTACCTGCGATCTTAAGGATTTTGAATACGGGAGAGGAACTCATGCCGCTTGCAGTGCGTTATTTTCGGATCATTCTGCTCGGTATGACGGCATCGATGCTTTATAATGTCTGTGCGGGACTGCTGCGCGCGATCGGTGATACGGTTGCGCCGCTCGTATTCTTAATGATTTCTGCGCTGCTAAATGTCGGGCTGGACATTTTATTCGTCCGCGAATTTGCATTCGGCGTGGAGGGCGCGGCTGTCGCAACCGTGCTTTCGCAGGTCATTGCATTCGTGGCAAGCTTCTGCTATCTGTGGAGACGATATCCCATTCTGCGTGTGCATAAGGCGGAATGCCGCCTTCGTGCGGATACGGTGAAAGAGCTTTATGCGACGGGGCTTTCCGTTGGCTTTATGGGCTGCTTTGTCAGTATCGGTTCAGTTGCGCTTCAGGGAGCCATCAACAGCTTTGGGGAGCACACGATCGTGGCGCATACGGCGGCGCGAAAAATCACGGAGATGTTCATGCTGCCGTTTACGGTATTCGGTACGACAATGGCGACGTACAGCGGACAGAATATGGGCGCGGGCAGACCCGACCGGATTAAAAAAGGACTGATGCAGGCGATCTTTGTTGTGTGGGTCTGGTGCTTTTTCATGCTCCTTGCGGCATATACGGCGGGAGAGTGGCTGGTGGGTGCGGTGACAGCAACCAAAGAGAAGGACATCATTGAGACGGCGGCGCTTTATCTGCGCATTAACACGCCCTTCTATGCGGTTCCTACAGTCATCTGCCTTGCGCGGAATGCGATGCAGGGGATGGGGGACAGCATAACGCCGCTGATCTCCAGTGCAGTCGAGCTAGTCGGAAAAGTGTTGGCGGCGGTCGTATTTTCCGGTTATTTCGGGTATATGGCGGTGATATGGTCCGAACCGGTGATATGGATTTTGATGGTGATCCCGTTGCTTGTGAAGTTGATCGGGAATCCTCTGCTGCGTGAAAAACGCTTGACGTGAGCGTGCACGAATGAAAAAACCATTGCAGAAAAATCAGAATGCGGATAGAAAAGGGCGGGAAGTGGCATGACTGAGGATGAGGTTTGGGAAAAACGGTTTCGGGAGCTGGCAAAAAAATCATATGACGGCGGATGCTATACGTTTACACCGTTTTTAAGCCCGGATAAGCTGGCACTGTTTTATCGGATGGAGAAAGAGCTTTCTTATGCGGGGTATTGCCTTTCAGGCGGCGTGGAGGGCGCGGAACGGCAGGTGCTGCGTTTTGGAGATGTTAAGGTATTCGGCTATGAAGCGGATTTCCCGATCGTGTGTCTGCTGGCGGAGCCGTGTGCGCCCAAATTTGCCGAGGAACTGACCCACCGGGATTTTCTCGGCGCGCTCATGAATCTTGGGATCGAGCGGGAGCTGATCGGGGATATGGTCGTCAGGGAAAAGACCTGTTGTATTTTTTGTCTTGACCGGATTGCCGGATATATCGCGGAAAACCTCACGCGGGTGAGGCATACGGATATTCGGCTGACCGTGCTTGAGGAGGCGCCGGAGACGGCAAAGCCGCTTTATCAGGAGGAGCAGGTCATCGTGTCGTCCGAGCGTATTGATGCGCTGATCGCGAAGCTCTATCATTTATCGCGGAGTGAGAGCACGCAGCTCTTTCGGGCAAAAAAAATTTTTGTGGGCGGCAGACAGTGCGAGAATGCCGGATATCTTTGTAAGGACGGGGATATTGTCTCGGTCAGGGGGTACGGAAAGTTCCTTGTCTGCGGGAATTTCGGCATAACGGGAAAAGGGCGCTTACGCGTTACGCTCAAAATCTATCGATAAAATAACTTGAAATTGAGGGGCAAAAGAATTATAGTATTTATGACAGGTATTGTGGTGAGTATTGGCAGAGGCAGGAAAAGAATTTATGAAACCGACAATCTATACAGGCTTGAAGGTACACAATGAAATAGCGTTGTGCGCGGTGATCGACTTAGAGATTAAAAAGCGCATTGAAAAGGAATTTTTGAACAACCGCATTTCCTATTGTGAGAAATGGGAAAATCCCGGTTTTTTCCGTAAAATATTCGGGGGCAGACCGGAGTGTACGATCTGTATTAATGAGATGCAGCGGGAGAAAGCAGAGGAAGTACTGCGCTCGATGCAGGTTGAGGATCAGGTCGAATTGATCTGTAAGCCGGTTGATAAGACCTATTTTTAAGAGCGATGATAGGGACGGACAAAAAGAAGGCACATCCGAAGGATGTGCTTTTTTGAGCGGTAGGAAATTTTTCGTGCCGGAAGAATTGCGATCGCAATTCCGCCAGGGAGTTTAGGGAACGTGCATGATCTCATAATAAAGAGTGAACAAGAGGGAGGATGCGGTACATGAGGATCAGACCGTATATAGAGGGTAAAGACTACGAATATATCAGTAAGTGGATCGGCAGCGAGAGAGTGCATGCGCTGTGGTGCGCCAATCTGATCCCGTATCCGATTACACGAGAAAGCTTTCGTGCTTTTTTAGAAAAAAATGCATTGGACTGGACGGACAGCGCCTATGTAGCAACGGGACAGGACGGGGAGCCTGTCGGATTTTTCTGCTATTCGGTCAATAGTAAAGAGAATGAGGGATTTTTCAAATTTGTGGTCGTTGATGATCAAAAACGAGGAATGGGATGCGGAAAAGGGATGCTGCATCTGGCTTTGCGCTATGCGTTTTGCATAACAGGTGTAGAGCGCGTCCGACTTAACGTATTTGATGAAAACAGCACGGCAAAGCATTGTTATGAAAAGGTCGGTTTTACGCAGGAAAGCAAGGCGGAACATGTATTTTCGTATCGGGACGTCCTTTGGAGCAGATGTCATATGACCGTGACAAAGCAGGCGTGGATGGAGAGGAGCGTTGGCGGCAGAAACTGCATGGTATGAATGGGCGGCATCTGCACGTTTTAGAAAAATGCCGGAGGGAAAAAATGAAGCTGATCATTACAGATATCGAAGATTTTTGGATTCCCGTAGAGGGAGCGTATGAGATCATAAAACCGCAGGGAGAAATCCATCCCTGCATCGGATGTTTCGGATGCTGGATCAAAACGCCGGGGAAATGCGTGATCCGTGACGGTTATGAAAATACAGGGATTCAGATGAGCAGATGTACGGAGCTGATATTCGTCAGCCGATGCTGCTACGGCAGTTTCAGTCCCTTTGTGAAAACCGTACAGGATCGCGCGATTTCCTATCTTCATCCGGATTTTGTGTTTCGAAAGGGTGAGATGCATCATAAGCGCAGGTATCAAAATAGGATCGCGCTGTCCGCATATTTTTACGGGGAGGATATCACCGATACGGAGAAGGAGACGGCGCAGAATCTCATAGAGGCAAATGCGGATAACTATGACGGGACGGTAAAGCAGATTTCTTTTTATACGGATGCGGAGGAACTGGAGGATATGACGCTATGAAAATCGCATTGATCAATGCAAGCCCGAAAACAAATCAGAGCGCCAGCGCCACGCTGTTGGAAGAATTGCAGCTTTCGATTTCCGAAACAGCGGAGGTCACCGAGACTGCACTGCATACCTCCGATATTTCGGAAGATGTGTGGGAAAAATTGAAAAACGCGGATGTGTGGGTGTTTTCCTACCCGCTCTATGTGGATGGGATTCCGGGGCATTTACTTTCCTGCCTGACGCAGCTGGAAAAAGCGAAATGGCAGGAGCGGGAAATTCGCGTTTACGGTATCGTCAATTGTGGATTTTATGAAGGAATCCAGACACAGTTTGCACTGGCCCTGCTGAAGAACTGGTGCGAAAAGTGCGGCTTTCTGTATGCAGGGGGTATCGGTGTGGGCGGCGGAGGTGGTCTCGCCCAGATGCCGAAAGTACAGGGCGGACACGGACCGAGAGCGCCGATCGAAAAAGCGCTTCAAGCCATGGCGGTCAGCATACTGCAACAGGAAACACAGGAAAATCAGTATGTGTCGGTCGCTTTTCCACGTTTTCTGTATCGAATGGCGGCGCAGATGGGATGGCGCCGGTGGATTAGGGCAAACGGCGGTAAAGTGAAGGATTTAGGAAAGAAGCCGGAATGATCATTTGTCTTTGTCCGCGTGCAGCTGCTCCAGCTCTTTGAGTCTGTGATTGATTTTTTTTGCATCATTTCGGTAATAAAGATGAAAGCAGCCCCAGATTACCGCAAAAATGCCGCAGGAAAGCAGGAATTGGAGCATGGTGCGGAGCAGTTGGCTCGGATGGAACGGAATCCAGCCCAAGTTAAGAGCAACAGGGTAGAATACACCCATTCCCACCGCGAAGTGGATGAACACCTTTGCCCCCATAGGAATGCGGCGGCTCACATAGACGATGGGCGTGGTTCCGAAACCGATTCCGACGAGAATGCAGCCGATTGCGTGTTTCACAAAATCATTCAGAATGGTTGACAGGGCAGCTTCCGCACCGAATGCATGGCAGCATAGGCAATAGCACACAAAAAAAGTACATCCCCAGGAAATCCCCCAAAACAGGAATTTTACGATCAATCTAATCTGTTGTTTCATTTCAATCCCAGCCTTTCCTTGAACGATTTACGAAAACTTCTGGAAATGTAATCTTTGAGTCCGGTTTTTGTGACGAGCTCCATGGTTCCGTTAAGCCCGGCCTTCACATGGCTGATCCGACGAAGGTTGACGATCGCGGATTTGGATATTCGCGCAAAATAAGGATCGAGCGTCTGTTCCAGTTCATATAGCGGTCTTCCCAAAACATATCTGTTTTTCTGGTCGTCATAGCAGGCAATCTCCCGTCCTTCTGTGCGCACCAGTTCGAGTTTTTCCGGTTCAAGAAAATATGTTTTTCCGTCTTTCACCGCGATCAGCGCCGCCGAAGCGGCGTCCTCTTTTTCTAAAAGAGAGATGACTTCCGCGATCAGGGGCGTCATTTGATCAATGTGCAGAACCGCATGGGATTCCGCGCAATCCGGATCGATATGGCACTCTACTCTCATGAATGCCCTCCTTTTGGCAATGAATTTTGCGGTCGCTTGTTTTTCCTTTACGCCAATTATATCATACTTTATTTCTCTATCGTGTGCATTTGAAACAGGAAATACGACCTCTTACACAGAGGAGCCGCCCGCTCCCGCCAAGCGGCTTTCTTTCGATTCGGCGTATGATAAGATGAAACCATCATAAGACGTAGAGGGATGAAGATGGCGGAAGCAATCATACAGGTGGAGAGCCTGAATCTGGCGTATCGGAGCATACGGGCGGTGCAGGATGTTTCTTTTTCCGTAAAGCCGGGGGAGATTCTGGCGGTGATCGGACCGAACGGTTCGGGGAAAACGTCAACCGTAGAGTGTGTGGAGGGACTGCGAAAGCCGGACAGCGGAACGGTCCGGATATTCGGCAAAGACCCGTGGGTGCATCGAAACGAAGTATACAGGAGCATGGGCGTGCAGTTGCAGGAAACAGAGTATCCTTCAAAAATCAGGGTGGGAGAATTGTGCAGGCTGTTCGCGTGTTTTTATGACAGACCAGCCGACTGGAACGCGTTATTATTGCAGATGGATCTGGAAGAAAAAAGAAACCGGCGTGTCTCAAAGCTTTCCGGCGGTGAAAAGCAGCGGTTATCCGTGTTGCTTTCCCTCATGGGACGTCCGAAATTGCTCGTTCTGGACGAATTAACCACGGGGCTTGACCCAGAAATGCGCCGGCAAATGTGGCTCAGCTTTGAAAACATCAGAAACAGCGGTGTTGCCATGGTTTTAGTCTCTCATTATTTGGATGAGGTCGAGGCGCTTGCCGATCGCATTCTCTATCTGGAAAAAGGAAAACAACAGTTTTTTGGGACGAAGCAGGGATTTCGCGAATATGCGAAAAGCCGGATTCCCGAAAACGAGTGGGAGGATTCTTTTTCTCTGGAAAAATTGTATTTGCTGCTGACACCGAAACATAAGGGAATCTCGATGGAGGGCATAGTATGAAGCGGTTTGCGATAATCTGTAAGATGGAAACGATCCTTTTTTTGCGGGACTTTTTCAGTATTTTTTTTACACTGGGCTTCCCTGCATTAATGCTGGTGCTGTTTGGCAGCATTTACGGAAATGAACCGATGTATCCCGGTGCAGATCTGGGGGCGATGGATGCTTCCGTCCCGGCGTATGCCGTCATGGTCATGGGCGTTACGGGATTGATGGCGTTCCCGCTGACGTTAGCAGGGTATAAAGAGAAAAAAATCTAT
Organism: Lachnospiraceae bacterium; assembly: GCA_014804425.1. Classification (GTDB taxonomy): domain Bacteria; phylum Bacillota; class Clostridia; order Lachnospirales; family Lachnospiraceae; genus DLAJ01. The sequence continues at coordinate 8,080 of JAAUZV010000011.1, read as the reverse complement.
AAACGGTTTGACGCGACTCCTGCCGGGAAGGGGCAGATCATACTGGCGCAGGTGCTGGTAAACGTTGCCATGACGTTTGCGGGGATTGTGCTTTTGCTGTTCTTAGGGAAAATCCTATATCATACACGAATACAGGGCAGCATTGGTTCGGTCTGTGTGAGTCTGGTGATCTGTATTTCGGCGATGTTTTCCATGGGATTTTTGTTTACTGCCATCGGGCGGGATGCCAAAATCACAAATCTGCTGTGTTATCTGTTTTATTTTGTCATGCTCTTTTTGTCCGGTGCAACCATTCCTGACATGCTGTTTCCGGAGTCGGTGAAAAGTGTCTCCCGATTTTTGCCGATGACGCATGCGGTTGATCTGATGCAGGGAGTTTTCGCGGGCGAAGCCCTTAGCCTCCACGGGACGGAACTGCTTGTTCTCGGTGCGGTGACGGTTCTGTTTACGGTGGCTGGGGCAGTTTTGTATCAAAAGAAAGACTGGGCGTAGGTCCTGCGCCCGGATGCCCTTTCGATCAGAATGGAATTGTTTGTGTATTTATGGTATAATGATAAAGGCATGGAACAATTTGACAAAACGGGATTCGAAAGGGTGAGATACATGAAGAAAGTAGTCATTAACATTGTTGTAACTGTGGTGCTTATTTGTTTCTCTTTTTTGATCGCCGCCCCCATTGTAAATGATCATATGGCGAAGAAGACGGCAAAGGAGCTTGCAGATCTGCCGCTCCCCAATAACACGGAATTGATCGAGTCTGTCTATAAAGCAGGAAAATTAGTCGGAAACGGCAACGGAATGCAATATTTCGGAGCAATTCTGATCAAAAGCGAACTTTCGTTAGAAGAATTACAAGAATATTATTCAGAATTTGCAGATAGCGAATGGCAATGTATCGTCGAAAATCAGATCGATACAGAGATAAGGATCTTAGAACATACAAGATTGACATTTGAAACAGATATAGAAGGAGATCATTATTATATTGTTTATTCCTGGGGAGAGAATCACACGATTTATCATGAATTAGATTTAAGAGGGCATTGACGTTTTCGGGAAAGCGGGAACGGACAGGGAGAATGACGGAAATGGCGGATTTTGATGACAGGAATAAAACGCTGCATGTGATCGCAACTATTCGGACGGAGTTTGTTGAAAAATTTGGTGTGCCCCGTCAGAGCGGGCTCGTGGAAGGGCTGCGCGGAGAGATCATATTTGAACCGGAGTATCGGAATGCAGAGGCGCTTAAGGGCATTGAAGAATATTCGCATCTGTGGCTTCTGTGGGGGTTCTCACACAATCAGAGAGAGGGATTTGTGCCGACGGTGCATCCGCCGCGGCTGGGCGGAAAAATAAAAAAGGGCGTGTTTGCGACGCGCGCCCCGTTTCGGCCGAATGCGATCGGGCTTTCCTGCGTTCGCCTGGAGGACGTGATATGGGAAAGCGCTCAGGGGGCAAAGCTGATCGTCGGCGGCGCCGATCTTGTGAGCGGCACGCCGATTTATGACATCAAGCCGTATCTTCCCTATACCGATGCACATCCTGAGGCGTCAGGCGGCTTCGGACAGGCACATTCCGACTGTGAGATTGAAGTGGATTTCCCGCAGGGATTACTGGAAAGGCTGCCGGAAGAAAAGCGCGAGACCGCGGTCGGGCTGCTGCGGCAGGACCCGCGCGCGGCATATCAAAAGCAGCAGGGCGCAATATACGGTATGCACTTTGCAGGCTATGATATTCGTTTTGCAGAAAAGGAAGGACGCCTCTGCGTCTGTGACGTTGTGGACGCCGCATGCGGTGCGGAGAAAGTGAAGCAGGGTGCCGCGCGGAATCGCTCATCCGCGCAGTAGTTCCCGCAGACGGTCGTATTGCGTATACATGCGCTGCACACCGTTTTCTAAGATATAGTAATGCCGGATATAAGGAACAAGCAAGACCAGAAGTGCCGCAAAGAGCACGAACAATCCGGCGTTCATCGTGAAAAACAGTGCAAAAAATGCGGCGAAGGCGAGAATGGCAAACAGGCAGGTCACGATCAGGTGAATGAGCCGCTCATGCTGAAAAAACTGAATTTGTGTCAGATGCTCGCGGAGCATGTCATCGGTGTTCTGCACATCTGATTTTTGTTCTGAACGCGTGCCTTCCAGCGAGGATAGAAGTGCATCCATGGCTGCAAGATAATTTTTTAATCTTTTTTCCATTGTAAGATCCTCCCTTAATCTCTTTTGATAAAAGAAACGCCGATAAATGCGTTTACCTTTCATTGCACACCTGAAAAATGTAAAATTTCAGATAATACGATTCATCCGCTGCCCAAAGAATCGGGTGGTCGCACGCCTGCGTGCGGAACTCGACCTGACGTAAACGCTTATGCGCGCCGTGTGCCGCCTCACGGATTGTTTTTGCGAACAATTCCGGGTCCATAAAATGAGAGCACGAACAGGTCGCGAGAAAGCCGTGATCGTTTAACAGCCGCATGCCGCGCAGATTGATCTCCCGATAGCCTTTTACGGCATTTTTGACGGAGCTGCGTGACTTCGTGAACGCGGGAGGGTCCAAGATGACGACATCGTAGCGTTCCCCCTGAGCCTCTAATCTCGGGAGCAGTTCAAACACATCTGCGCATTGGAAATGAACACGGTCCTCCAGTCCGTTTAAGCGGGCGTTTTCTTCCGCCTGCAAAATGCCCGTCATGGAAGCGTCCACGCCGAGCACGGAGGATGCGCCTGCCATCCCCGCGTTTAAAGCAAAGGAGCCGGTGTGCGTGAAACAATCAAGCACCCGTTTGCCCGGACAGAGCGGGCGGATGGCGCTGCGGTTGTGCTTTTGGTCGAGAAAGAAGCCGGTCTTCTGTCCGTCCTTGACATCCACAAGATACTTCACGCCGTTTTCCTCAATCTGCACCTTCGTATCAAACGGCGCGCCGATAAAATCCTTTACGCGCGGCATGCCTTCTAACTCGCGCACCTTCGCGTCGCTGCGCTCATAGATGCCGCGGATGAAGATGCCGTCTTCTTTCAGAACGTTCACAAGAATGTCGAGAAGTTCGTTTTTCATGCGGTCGATGCCGAGCGTCAGCGCTTCGACAACGAGCACATCGGAGAACTTATCAATGACAATGCCGGGAAGAAAATCCGCCTCGCCGAACACGACGCGGCAGCAGGAGGTGTCGATCGTCTGCTTGCGGTATTCCCACGCGTCGCGGATTCTTTTTTCTAAAAAAGCATGATCGATGCGGTGTTCTTTTTGGCGTGCCATCAGGCGGACGGTGATCTTGGAGCGGGTGTTGATGTAGCCGTAGCCCATAAAAAATCCGTCAAAATCTTCCACACAGATGATATCTCCGTTCTCAAATTCGCCGCGCACGGCGTCAATCTCATTATCATAAATCCACATGCCGCCCGCCTTGACCGTGCGGCCCGCACCTTTTTTCAGTATTGCGGTTGCGTTTGCCATGATACGTCCTCCAAATTCTTCCTGTCAGGAAATTTCTAAGTCTTGGAAGAATCGCACAGCGATCCTTCGATAAGATGTCAACTCTGCTTTGCATCCCTTGCCTGCCTTGCTTTGCATCTTCTGTTTTCAGTATACGACAGCGCGTTAAAAAAAACAATCTTATTGAAAACAAGGGGTTCTTAGTCTATAATAGAGATGATAAACATAGGATACAGCTATGACAAAACAGGGAGGAAAAAAGATGTTAAAAACAAAATTAGGAATTTCTATCGCACTGGTAGGGGCAGCAATGTATTTTTTGGGAGCGATCAGCTTTGTTCCGGCAACGCTGCTTGCGGGGTATGTACTGATTGTGGAGCAGAATGAGTGGTTGAAGCGTCAGGCGGCAAAAATGATCGGTGTTGTCGTGGTCTTTGGTTTGTTGAGCATAGCGGTCGGCTGGATTGATGATGTGGTATACATGCTTGGTATCATTGTCCGCTGGTTTTCCAAGGATACATATTTATCGGTTCCTGCGAACCTGACAACTCTCTGCCAGTATATCATTACTCTTGCAAAAGAAGTATTCCTGCTCATGATGGGATTTATGGCACTTGGCATGAAGAATGTGAAGCTTGGCATTGTAGATAAGCAGCTTGACAAGTTTATGAGCAATAACCAGCAGATGTAAGTATGAAAAGAGCAGGGCTTTTACCCTGAGAATGGAGAGAAAACATGGCTTTTTTTGAACAGTTAGGAAAAAAAATCAACGATGCGAGTGACAGTTTGAAGCAGAAAACGCAGACCTTTACCGAAGTCAATGGCTTGGAGAAGCAGGTCAATGCGAATCAGTCCGTTGTACAGAATATGTATACGGAAATCGGGCGCGCGTATTATGAGGCGCATAAGGAGGACGCGGAGAACGCTTATGCGGATCAATGCCGCGTGATCACGGATGCGTTGAATCAGATCGCGCAGCTTCAGGATCAGATCCGGATGAAAAAAGGAATTCAGCTTTGCCCGAACTGCGGTGCACAGCTTGCGCCGGGAAGCATGTTCTGTGCAGGATGCGGCGCACAGGTTGCACAGCCGGCGCCTCAGCCGGCAAACGGCATGATGCAGCAGCCGGGTAATACCGTGTCTCAGACACCGGCGCAGCCGACGGGTAACGCGGGAGCGCAGCCACCGGTACAGCCGATGGACAATATCGCACCGCAGGCGCCGGCGCAGCCCGCAGATAATCCTGCGCCACAGATGCAGAATACAAGATTTTGCGGTCAATGCGGTTCTCAGATTCCGGCGGACAGCGCGTTCTGTCCTGTCTGTGGGCAGAGAATTTAACTGCGATAAGGAGGAAGACGAATGCTTTGTAAGAATTGTGGAGCGCAGATTGCAGATGACAGCGTATTCTGTACCAGCTGCGGTTTCCGGGTACGGCCCGTGAGTGAAGCGGTACAGGAAAATGCTGCAGTAACGGCGGAGCAGATGCCGGTGCAGACAGAACAGGCAGTGCAGGAGAGCGCGACAGCAGAGAATACAGTGCAGGCGGAGTCGATACAGGAGAGCGCGGCGGCAGAGAATACAGCGCAGGCGGAGCCGATACAGGAGAGCACGGCGGCAGAGAATGCAGCGCAGACAGAGCCGATACAGGAGAGCGCGACAGCAGAGAATACAGTGCAGGCGGAGTCGATACAGGAGAGCATAGACGCAGAAAACGGAACGCAGGCAGAAAATGCGGCGCAGGAAGGTGCGGCGGACGGATCGGCACAGCCGGATAGCATGCCGGGTGAACAGCCGCAGATGAACGGTGTGCCGAACGGGCAGATGGCGTATGGACAGCCGCAGATGAACGGTGTGCCGAACGGACAGATGCCATACGGACAGCCGCAGATGAACGGTGCGCCGAACGGACAGATGGCGTACGGGCAGCCGCAGATGAACGGTATGCCGAACGGACAGATGGCGTATGGACAGCCGCAGGCGGGCAGTATCCCGAACGGCGTGCCGTATGGACAGGCAATGAAGCAGCCGAAGAAGCCGTTTGTTATGCCGGCGGCAGTCAACGTGGCCGGCGGAATCTTAGCAATCGCGGCAGTAGCGGTATTTGTGTGCGTACTCCTTTTTGGGAAGCCCGAGGAAAAGAAGTCTGATCTGGTGGTGGGCACACTTGCGATCCCTGCACAGCAGCAGGCAGTGGAAGGCAGCGACTACTTAGATATTGACTTAAGTAACGTGACATATCAGCTTGAGATTCCGGAGACAGACGGCTACAGAGCAGCGCAGGAGCTTGCGGAAGGCTATATTTTTGCGGATAGTGATACGCGTTATCTGAGGGAGTGGGATCTGTATACATATTCAGGCAGTGAGCTCTGGCATGCATATTTTGAGATTTTAGCGCGTGAAGGTGTTGATGTCTCTGAAATTGATGAGGAGGAGCATGAGTATTTTCAAAGAAAGAGCTGGTATGACCCGACCATATCACTAATCGATATTCTGATGGAAATGGACGAGGATCAGGTGGCACGTTATTCCGAAATGATAGAAAATGAGAAAAATCCCATAGGCGAGATTTTGCTTGATGCAGGCATCTTAAATGAGACAGAAGTCTTTAACATGGAGCTGATCGAGGAATATCTGACGCTCGGTACGACGACCATGGAAGGACCGGGGGATGCACTCGAGGACATGTTGGAAGAGTAGATTGCGGGAGCGGGCAGGGAATGGGACATGCCGTTCCATGTCGGCAGGGTAGTACCGGGTACGACGTTCCCGGAGTTTGAAAGAGAGGATGAAAAGGACATGTCGGAGAAACAGCAGAATACGGTGCAGAATCAGGCCGTTCAGAATGAAAAAAAGAATAACCCCCAGCTGCGTTTGCTCATATTTTTGATCGAGCTGATCGTTTTGATCGCGGCAATTGCGGGAAGTGTTGTATTAGTGAAAAGCTATAATGATCCAAAGCGGGTTGCGGATAGCTATTTTAACGCGTTAAAGGCGGGTGACTATGCGACTGCATACAGCTATCTTCAGACGGAGGACGGCATGGAGACGTCTGCGTTCTTAAATGCGGATGTATACGCATCGGTCATGGAGGAGTACGGGTTCACAGGTGAGACAGCGGACGTGCGTGACAGTATAGAAAAAGAGTATGGCGAGACCTACTATGTGTTGGATGCAGGGAAGGGAACGCATGCGATACAAGTGGTGGAGACCGGAAAAAAGAACTGGTTTTTCTTTCAGGAATATGAGGTGCGCCCGTACAATTTCTATGCGGAGGATGTGTATATCACGGCGCCGAAGGTAATGACAGTCTCCGTCAACGGGATTGAATTAAACAGCGGCAATTCCACGAGAGATGATCATTCCAGTGAGGTGTATCTCAGTGCATATGAGACTGCATACAAGATTGACAGGATGTTCGTGGGCGATTACCGGATTCAGGTGAGCGGAGACGTTTTTCAGACCTATACCGAGGATGTGACAGTCAATGCGTATTATAATGTATTTATGATGGAAATCCCCACGCTGAAGGAGGGCACTCTTGAGCGGATCGCGGAGACATTGCCGGATACGATTCAAAGCTTATATCAAAGCGCGCTGAACGGCGACGATACACAGACTGCGTTTGCGGCGGCAGGACTGCATGAGCCGTCCGAGACCGAGGCTGGCCGGTATGAAGTCCTGATGGATGATTTTTACTTGAGCGACGGGTATTTTACAGAGGTTACGCTGTCTGAATTTGAAGCGGAAACCTATGGCGGCTATTTTGACTGGGAGACAGGAGAATACCGGTCCAATATTACGATGGATTTTAACATTGCATACAGCTATGATATTCTTGACTGGTGGACAGAATCGTATTATGAGTCAAAAGAGAGCGAGGCTTATGGCTATTTTAGCTGTGATCTGATCTATCGGAATGGCGAATGGGTATTAGAAGAGATTTACATCAGTTCCGGTGTGTATGCATGGTAGGAACGACGGCGCAGAAAGCGGAAAGGAGTGCTTATGAATAAAAATACATTGACGGCAATTCTGATGGGATTTGTGATCTGCCTTGGAATCGTGGTGATTGTCCTGAGCGTGAAGCTGAGCATCCGTCCGAAAGCAGAGCCCGATCCGGATTTAAGCACTGCTTCCAATGTGTTTGTGGACAATACGAACCCGACGGACACACCGACACCGGAGGCGACACCGGAGGCGACACCGGAGCCGGAGGTGACGACGGTGACGGTGCAGATGGTACGGACAACGACGTCGGTGAATGTCAGGTCAGAACCTTCTGCAAGCGGAACAAAACTCGGAACAGTCGTAAAGGGTTCTGAGTTTGTGATGATCGAAGAAGTCGGCGAAGGGGATAACAAGTGGACCAAGATTGAGTACGAGAGCGGCGAGGCTTATATCAAGAGCTCCTATTTAGAGCGGTTTGAGAAGGAAGTTGAGGCAACGCCGACACCGGAGCCGGAAGACGGCGGTGAGCCGGCACAATAATGATCACAGATGATTGAGGCACAAAAAGAGGTATGATCTTTGAACTGACCCCCAAAAGTTAGACCAAAAATCTAACGATTGGAGGTCAGTTTTTTATGGCTAAATATAGTTTTGAATTTAAGAAAAAAGTCGTGACCGAATATATACACGGCCAGGG
>JAAUZV010000010.1 GCA_014804425.1 Lachnospiraceae bacterium | reverse complement strand
CCCTGGCCGTGTATATATTCGGTCACGACTTTTTTCTTAAATTCAAAACTATATTTAGCCATAAAAAACTGACCTCCAATCGTTAGATTTTTGGTCTAACTTTTGGGGGTCAGTTCAAAAAAACAGCCTCCTTTTTATGCCTGTATTTTTGAAAGAAGCGCCTCTTGCAGCACTTGAGAGAAATTGATATTCTTGGCTATAGCTGCTTCATTCAACCATTCAGGGATGCTTAGGGTTTTCTTTACCGCACGGGAATTTGTACGCTTTTTATATGCAATCATATCAAATTCAATCACAACAAGGAATGCATCCGGTTCTGGAGTAATTGCCGACGGAGCAGAGATTGTAGGAAGCGGTTGTTGCTCTTTTTCACGGTCGGTCAGTGCCAGCCCCAGTGCTTCTACAGCCATCTCATAAGCCTGATTCATATCATCACCTTGTGTAAGACATTCCGGTATATCCGGGAAAGAAACCCAAAATCCACCTTCCTCTGCCACGTGAAATAATGCGGGATAAAATAATTTTTTCATATAGCGCCTCCGTTTTTTGGGGTGACGAGACTATTTTAGTCCGGCCTGCTTTAATATAGCCTGCTCAAGTCCTATTTTTAGACTTGCGCTATGATAAGGAACAATGGTTTGGCGTTCGGTCGTATCATTTCTCATCTTTACATGAGAGCCGTTTTGACCGATTACCTTAAAACGTTTTGCTTGAGATAATTGATCATCTCTCGTGGTGTCATTGGCATCTTTTGTTTTCCTCTCCTTATCATAGTTTCTTTTTTTATTATAACACGTAATGTAACGTATAGCAACAAGATGCGTATGATTACGTGTCATTGCCTCACTCCCTCGTAGATCCTCTCACCGTGATGGAGGGAAGCGTACAGTAAAATTGTATTTGCAGGTTTGGCTTTTTCATCTTATTTAAGATCAGCTTTCCCGCCTGAATCCCCATATCGTACACGTCGATATTGACGACGGTCAGCTTGGGCTCCAGAATTTGGGAAAACGGATAATCATCAAAGGTCAGGATTCCCATATCCTCGGGAATTTTGAGTTGATTTTCCCTGAGCGCATTGACGCAGCCGTATGCAATATAATTGTTGGCGCAGATAATGGCATCGGGCAGATTCGGGCTTTGCAAAAGCTGCTCCGTCATTCGGAAGCCGCTGTCGCAATCCGACTCCCCGTATTGCAGATGATGCTTCGGAACGATCACATCATACTCTTTGAGCACGGATAGGACGCCTGTCAGCCGATGCGCGGAAATTTTGTCCTCATCGGTTCCGCCGATAAAAGCCAAAGATTGATATCCGCGCTGCAAAAGATAATTCGCCGCCATCTCACCGGCGAGTTTATTATCAATATCCAGCCAGCAGAAATGACTGGAAAAGCAGGGCTGTCCCAGAACGATATGCGGGATTTCTTTTTGACCGATGAGATCGTCAAGCTGTCTGGAAATGACAGATGCGTGAATCACTACGCCGTCCACCATCTTGCTGTCAAAAATTTCACGCACAAATTCCGGGGCCTCCGCAGGCGTCGTATTTTTGACACTGAGTAAATAGCCCTTATTTCCGAGCACATGTTCTAACCCCGATAGGATCTCGAACATATGAGGGTTGGAAAATCCGGCGTTCTGGCCCAGCGTTGTGAGAAACAGAACCTGTTTTGTGCTCTGCTTTGCGAAATTTCTTGCGCGCAGGTTCGGATAATAATGTAATTCTTCCATCGCTTTTCGCACAGTCTCAACCGTGCTCTGAGAAATGGAGTAAGAACCGTTCATTACCTTGGAGACCGTCGCTGTGGACACACCCGCCCGTCTTGCGACATCTTTGATCGTAGCAGCCATCCGATGCTCCGCCTTTCCGAGTCATAAAAAATCAGCTCATCATTTTCAAATTCAATGAAATAACGCCCATCCCATAGGAGCAAGCTCCCGCCCCGAAAGCCCTTCCTGCCATAATATCCGTTCTGCGCCGTCAAGGTCCGGCAGGCGGGCGGCAGTCTCGCTCACGTTCATTGCAATGATGATNTTATCAGAATCCGTTTCCCTTGCATAGAGGTACAGGCCGCTTCCGTGCGCGGCGTGCACGGTCCGATATTCCCCCTGTCTGAGCGCCGTGTGATCCCTGCGCATCCAGATTGCTTTTTTAAAAAAAGAAAACAATTCGTCCTCTTTCTTATCCCACTTCATCGGCGCACGGTACTCCTCCTCCGATATTCCGCTGATCCCCTTCTCGTCCCCGTAAAAAACGGAGGGAATTCCCGGAAACGTCATCTGGAACAGTACCGCCAGCTTATAACGCCGTTCATCATTGCCGCACAGGGACAGAAAACGGCTCACATCATGGCTGTCCAAAAGATTTAACTGCGCGTACACGCTCTGCTGCCGATACCGCATCCTCATATGCGTCACTCTGCCGTCAAACTCGTAGGCATCAATGCTTCCCTCTGCAAAAAAACGACGGCAATGCTTTCTGAAATCATAATTCATTGTAGAGTCAAATTTTTTGCCGTCAAGCCAGTGGCGTGCCGTTTCCCAAACCTCACCGATCAGAATGGCATCGGGATTGACNTCCTTTGCCGCACGATAAAAGCTNTCCCAAAATGCGTCGTTGATCTCGCTTGCGACATCGAGCCGCCAGCCATCGATTCCGTATTCCCGCAGCCAGTGCCTGCATACCCGGCAGAAATAGTCGCGTACCTCAGGATTCTGGGTGTTGAGCTTGGGCATCATCCGTTCATAGCCGAAGCATTCATAGCTCGGATAAATGTCGCCGTTCTCGGGTCTGATAACAGGAAATTCCAGACGGTAGAACCAGTCCTTATAACGGGAGGATGCGCCGTTATTTACCACGTCCTCAAACGCAAAAAAGCGCCAGCCGCAATGGTTAAAAACGCCGTCGATGATGANCTTTATTCCGTTTTCATGACAGAGCGCCACCATATCCCTAAATTCTTCGTCCGTCCCGAAGCAGGGATCGATGTGAAAATAGTCTAACAGATCATATTTGTGATATTCCCCTGCCGCAAAGATCGGATTCACGTAAATGGCGTTAAAACCGAGATCCTTCAGATAGGAAATATTTTCNGTGATCCCCCTGATCGTGCCGCCCAATTTTCCCTTAACGGTCTCGCCGAGAAAGTCTTTTTCTACCGGCTCGCCGGAAAGATATGCCCTGCCCGTTGCAAAGCTGTCCGGAAAGATATTATAGATAATCGCGTCCTTTGCCCATGCGGGAGGGCGTACGATGTCCGCCCGGTGATTGTAGGGAAGCTGATAGTATTCCGAGCGGTCGTCTACGCACTCCTCCATAAAGCAATCCCCGTAGTACAGCACCCGCTCTGTCGCAGAGATCAGTTCAAAATAATAATTGATCCTCTGATAGGGATGCGCGAGCGTTGCTTCGTAATAATCGAAATATTCATCCGAAGCGCATATATGCATTTCCTGCTCCGTAAAAATGACGGGCGTCTGCCTGCATGCCCGATCNCCNAAATGCAGGACGCAGCGCGTAAGATCGCTCCTGCCGCATCGAATCCGGATCGTCACATGTTCCTCATCCATCCCATATGCATATTCCGACATCGGAATATGTAAAACCGCACTCCTGTTCATATTGTCTCTCCTTGTGTTTTACTGATAGAAAATTTCGAAGTGCCAGAAGAATCCGCTTTGCGGATTCTTCGAAAGAANGCAAAAGAATGTTTCNCATTCTNNGCNATTCTTTTTTACCCCTTTACCCCGCCTGAGGTCAGTCCCGACGTCATATTTTTCTGCAAGGCGAAAAAGATNANCAATATCGGCAGGGATACCAAAAGCGAGGCCGCCGAAAACACGGGCCAGCTTCCGCTTGTTTCGTTTGCCTGCAGCGAGTATAAGCCCGCCGCCAGTGTGTAGGTACTTTCTCCGGTCATGAAGTTGATGGAAAAAATGTATTCGTTCCACACATAGATCAGNACCATCATTGCCGTCACCGCGATCGTCGGCTTTGCAAGCGGCAGGATAATGCGCAGTACGATCCGAAGCGGTCCTGCACCGTCAATCTTTGCCGCCTCCTCAAGCTCAACAGGGATCGTGTCAAAATAGCCCTTCATATTCCACAGTGCAAACACCGCCATGGTTCCGGTATACACGATGATCAGTCCTGCTCTTTTGTTGATCAGCCCCATCGGGCTCAAAAGCTTGTAAAGCGCCGTCATGGATAACAGCGAGGGAAACGCATACAGCAGGATCAATAATTGCAGGATCGCTTTTCTTCCGGGAAATCTTCTTCTGGAAAAAATATATGCTGCCGGAATGCCGGTGCCGAGCGCGATCACAACCGTGGAAACGGCGAGTACCATGCTGTTCTTAAACCAGAGAACGACAGGTTCCTCCGTAAATACCCGGCGATAATTTGCGATCGTCACCCTTCGCGGAATAAAAGAAAAATCAGAGCCAAGCAGGCTGTTCTGTTCATTGATCGAGACGGAAAACGCATACAGGATCGGAATGAACGTTACAAAGCATACAAGGATCAGGATCAGATTCACGAGCGTCAGCTTCAATCGTTGTTTTCCTTTTCGACGCATGTTAAGATTCCTCCTTCGGCTTCATGTTAATGACATAAGAGAACAGGATCAGGATGACGAAAATGATCATGGATACCGCTGAGCTGTAACCGTAATTGTTGGTGATAAAGGCGTTCTCGTATGCATAAGTCAGGATCGTATGGATATGGGCGCCCGTCTTTGCGCCTGCCTGCTGGGTTAAAAGATAAATGACGTCAAACTGCTTAAAGGTCGTAAATATGGTGATCACNACTGATGGTGCGATGATCGGCCGGATGGCCGGGATCGTGATATACCGCGTCCGCTGCAGCCACCCCGCGCCGTCTAAGAGGGCACTCTCATAATAGCTTTGATCAACGCTCTGCAGGGCGCCGTCGATGATCGTGATCATAAAGGGCAGCGCGAGCCACAGATTGACGACCGTGCAGCACAGAAATGCCGATGTGTCGTTTGCCAGCCATCTGACGGGAGAGAAACCAAGCTTTTCCATCCACTGGTTCAATAAGCCGAACTGGGAATTGAACATACCTGTTTTCCACAGCAGGATGGATACATAGCCCGGCATTGCCCACGGAACGATCAACAGCGTCCGGTAACAGTTCCGCAGCCGTAAGCCCTTTGTGTTCAAAAGGTTTGCCAGCAGGTAGGCGATGACAAGCTGTAAGANCATATTTGCCACCGTCCAGACNACCGTTAAGAGAAGCGCCGAGAGAAAACCGCTGTCAAACACGAGCAGCGCCTCCTGATAGTTGCGGAGNCCGATCACATCATAGGTAAACCAGTGATAGACATTCATATTCGTCAGGGAGATATATCCCGTATAAAGGATGGGGAAAATGACGATCAGGCAGATCAGGATCAGGGAAGGCGCCGACCATAAGTAAGAGATCAGGGTTCCGTATTTTTTTCTTGTGTTTGCTTTTCTCATAAAATACCTCACTGCATCTTCCGGATGAGATCCTCTGCCTTTTTCTGTGCGTCCTCGCAGCTTGCGGTGACGTCCTGACCGCTCATATTAATATTGACTAACAGATCGGCGACGACCGTCCACATAATATCCATTTCCGGACGGTTGGGCATCGGAATCGTATGTTCCGCCGTTTCCCGCATTGCCATCACCACGTCGTCAGCGGCGACGTCCTCATTTTCATAGCAGGCCTCCACTGCAGGCGCGCAGCCGCTCACTTTCGCGAGTGCAATGCCGACCTCCGGCTCCATCAACGCCTCTAAAATGCGTGTTACCGCTTCTGTTTTGTTTTCCGCTGCGTACCGTAACACCTGTACGCCCTGCACGCCCATATAGGGGGAGATCGGAAGAGAAGTTTCATCGATGACGGGCATGGGAGCGATCCCCANATCCATTCCTGCCGCCCGTGCGGATGATACCAGCCACGGCCCACCGATCGTTGCGTGGGCTTTGCCCTCCTGAAAAAGCGTATTGACCGTTGCATATTCACTTTCCCCGGGCATCCATTCCACAAATTTTTTGTGATACTCCATGGCCGCGATCGTCTCCGGTAAATGTAAGCCNACATCCCCGTTCTCGTTTAGGATATAGCCGCCGAAGCCGTGAATCCAGCCCGCGCTATAGTACGCGGTGCTGTGCTGTTCCACAAAACCGTAATGCCCGCCCCGTGTTTTTTGTTCCATATAGGCATATAATTCCTCCGTCGTCTGCGGTACCTGATCGTCCGCCATATAGAGGCGGTTATACATAAAAAGCAATGTCTCAAAGTAGATCGGAAGCTGATACAATTCTCCCTGATAGGTTGCCGCATCCAGCGTCATTTCCACATAAGAAGCAGTTAATGTCTCACGGTCGATCAGATCGGTGATCGGTGCGAGGATACCCATTTCCGCATAAACGCCGATCTTGTCGTGGGCAAAAAAGTACATATCCGGCGCCGCGTTCGGATCGTTTCCGACCATCTTCAGCGCTTCCGTCAGATTGCTCTTATATTCAAGCTGCACGACAACGTCGGGCACGAGCCGTTCCAGCTCTGTAAGCAGCGCTGATGACACGGCGTCTTCCTTGTCATGCCAGATCACAATGGTATTTTTCTCTTCCTCTGTCAAAGTNCTGCCTTGCCCGCCGCAGCCGCACAACAGTCCGATCGACAGGGTGAGGGATAATAGTAATGAAAGGATTTTTTTCATGATCATACCTCTTGCGCATGGCGGGACGCGCCCGCCATGCATGCTTGTGCGATAGGAAACTAGTTCTTTTTCTTATTTTTTGCGATCACACCGGCGATGACTGCGGCAATGACGACGCAGACAACCGCGATCAGTGCGATGATTCCCGCGCTTACGCCCGATTTCTCCGTATCCGGTGCGGAGGNGCTTTCCGTCTGTCCGGCATTGCCGTCCGCGTTTGACGCATCGGTCTGCCCGGCATCCTCCGTTGTATCCGGTGTGGATTCGTCATCTCCGTTTTCGGATTCCGCTGCCTGCGCATCATCCGTACTGTCCGTTCCCTCCGGTTTTTCGTAAAATACCNCATATTCTTCGGCTCCGGTCACGATGAGCCAGATATCCTTGCCGGTTTCCACCGAGATGTCCACCGTCTGTATGCCGCCCTCATTGCCGTTGACGATCACGGAGTTCACCCATCCGGGAACGGATAAGGTCAGCCAGCCGTCNTCGCCTTCNGCNAAAGGTTCGCCCGGCCAGGATGCAAATACATTTGTGCCGTCGGGAGCCGACCATGCCCATANGCAGGGAGCGCTCCAGTCCGCAGGCGCTTTGACGTATACATTTACGTCCGGCGCGCTCACGGCGTTCGGATCATCGTAGGTGAAATCATAGCTGCCGTCATCTGCGACCGTGATCCACAATTCGGCGGGATCGATCGAAATATCCTCNGTCTGCACGGAGCCGTCATTCGCATTGATGATGATGGAATTGATCCANATAGGCGCTTTTCCGGTGTACCAGCCGTCGTCGCCCTGCTTCAATGCCGATCCCGGCCANGCNGCAAACGCATTTGTNCCGTCGGGAGCCGACCATGCCCACAGACAGGGATTCTCCCAGNTTTCCGGAACCGNNNCGTGAATGAGGAACTTCTCCACATATTCCGGGATGTCGCCGTCCGTCAGCGCNTCGTAGGAAACNGACGCATTTTCCGCATCTTCNACNGTNATCCATACATTGCCGCCCTCTAACACCAGTTCGCCTGTCTGNACGCTTCCCNCATTNGCGTTGANGATCACATGATTCGCCCAGGAAGGAATNTGGATGTAATACCAGCCCTCGTTGTCCNCNTATACTTCCGTCTCNCCGCCGGGCCATGCNGCAAANGCATTATTGCCNTCCTCGTCCCATGCCCACACGCAGGGATCNCTCCAATCCCCNGGCACCTGCACGAAAACAACTTCNCTTTCTTCTTCTGCCCTTACCTGTGCAGGTGAAAAAAGCATAAACGCNATCACNGANAAAAACAAAAATGCCGNGATTTTTTTCATGACTTTCATNATAATCCTCCTTTTCAGTTGATGACTTTCCGTTTACAAGGAAAGCATATCATTGCGGTTTTGTTACGGCAATTCNAAATTNGGTAATCGGTTTCTTTGATTTTTGCACTATTTNCACAAGAATAAACNGNNGATATTTGTGNAAAAANGATANTTTTATGGGCACTTTTACCAAATNAGAAAAACTTTGTGAAAANTTCACAAAGAAGTTTCCTTCNGTTTCCGAAAAAATAAAGAGNAANCGGAAGGAAAAGAGACGTGCGTCTTCCGCGCGAANCCGGCGGCAGAATAACTTGACAGAAGCAATCACGAAAGTATATGATAAAAAAAAGCTGCGCGGGGCGCAGCTCTTTCGGGATAGAGAGGTACATCATGAGAGTATTTTTAACAAGCTCCCCNGGCGGATCTTATAAGGATAAGGTCGGCGTACGCATTCCGTGTGAGTTGGATAATTCCAATGAATTTGTTGCGAATCTGAAAAAATACTGGCCGAATGAAGCGAAGGGATTGATCATTGCAGCGGCTCCTGATAACGCAGTCACAAATGACAGTTTAAGGAGTCAGATTCCCGAATCGTTCTGGCTGTCCGGACTTCCGTTTCGGAATTTGGAGGTCTGCGATGCGCGAAACGAAANTCAGATAAGGCGTCTTGTAGCTGACAGCAATGTCATTATTTTGGCGGGAGGGCATGTGCCGACACAGAATCAGTTTTTNTGGCGCATTCATTTGAAGGAGCTCCTGCATGAGTATATGGGNATGATCATCGGCATCTCNGCNGGAAGCATGAACAGCGCAAGCATTGTNTATGCGCAGCCGGAGGAGGAGGGCGAGGCNGTCGATCCGCANTATGAGCGCTACTTNGACGGGCTGGGNNTGACNGATGTCCGNATNCTGCCGCATTATCAGNANTATANNGGACTGANGCTGGACGGAAAACGGATATTTGAGGANATATGNATTCCTGACAGTCATGTCAGATCATTTTATGCGCTGGTGGACGGCTCCTACCTTTTCATTGATAAGGANGGCAGCACAACGCTGTANGGNGAGGCTTATCTGTTGGAGGACGGCTTCGAGAAGAAGGTCTGTGANCGNGATCAAAAGATCAGNATATTAGGATAAAGAAGTCATNAAAAGAGGGTGTCGGCTGNCACCCTCTTTTATCTTATAGGAAACTTCTCAATCCCGGAAGAATCGCGTAAGCGATTCTTCGAAAGATTGCGAAGCAATCTTTTTTANGGTTCTAATAACGCCAGCAGCTCATAGACACGGGCCTTTGTCANATCTGCCGCTACCGTGTTTGTGATAAGCGGATAAAGCGAACCTCCCTCAACCTCGGCGCCNGCNTCTTGTACTGCCTGTTCTTTTTCNGCGATCCATTTCAGCTGTTCNTCGGTGAGTGCACGCATGGTATCGGCGTCNTTCACCCGCTTTAAGGANTTCCANATNNTATTTANCATGGAATCCCATAATTCATATAATTCCCCCGATTTGACATTGAGATCCCCCTGAGAGAGNGTACCGTCATTTACGAGGGCATCCTCTATGATCGCTGCCTGTTCCTCAATATATTCAACATTATATTTTAAGCTCTCCCATTCAGAATAGCTTGAAAAACCTTCCGCCTCCACTTCATTATATAAGCCGTAAAAAGGAAGCTCCGTGTCCGTCGTNTTTTCNAGATAGTAGTAGCCGACCCACGAACGATAACCCTCAGGNAGCTCGGCGAGCGGTGCGCCCGGCAGATAGATCAANAGCGTTTCGGNCCCGTCCAAACCNTAGGGAGTGGTGTAGTAATATAANNTGCCGTCCTTGNTTTCACTTGTGTCCGGNTCTTTGGCATANCTGATCGACAAGATNTGNATGGAGTAGGTATAGTCATTNACTTTTACCGGNTGNGANAANTGTCCGTCGAAGNTACANTGATATGCCGTCCCGTTCGGNTGGCTTTCNTCATAAGAACCCATGTCACTGTCAAAATATTCTCCGGCAAANGTTCCGTCNGAATGAATGGACAANTNNGTNGCCCANCCGCCCGCNCCGCTNGCAAACNNAAAGGTTAAATTCTTAAATTCAGTAAACGATAATGTGGCACTGTCTATAGCCGGTTCAACTGTATCCGAATTATCGGAGCCTGTCCCGTCCGATTCCGTATCACTCGTGCCGCCATCATTCATGTCCGTATCAACCGCATCCGCGTGGTCGGTGTTCCCATGATCCGCATCCGGTGCGTCATCTTCTTCAATAATAATGGGAATGTCGGTAGTTCCGGGACTTACTGTTCCCGTATTTCCGCAGCCGCAGCCGCAAAAAACCATACATCCGGCGGTCATCAGGGCGATCATCTTTTTTCTCATGTTAATAACCATGCCTTTCTTTCAACCTGCAAACTTGAATGCGTATGAAATACGCTATGCCGCAGTCACAAATTTGCGGGACTCCGTTTAAATCTGTTATTATAGACGTCTGGCAACGGTGGGAAGTTTCATGAAAAAAAGGATTTTCAACGAAATAAAAAAGATAAATAAAATGGTAAAATAAGGATTGACAGGAGTGTCTATTGATGATAGACTCAAAGTGTCTATTAAAGATAGACAAATCACGTGATGGAATTTTAATAATTTCACAATGCAGGAATTCACAAGATGTGCTGTGAATGTTGAAATGATTTGATGGTATGACTGGCGGGAGGAGACGGAAATGACGGATTACAAGCTGGGAGCGGTAGAATCGAGGTTTGCGGATATTGTGTGGGAGCATGAACCGTTATCGACCGGAGAGCTGGTGAAGCTGTGCAGTGAGGAGCTTCAGTGGAAACGGACGACGACCTATACCGTGTTAAAAAAGCTGAGTGAGCACGGATTTTTTCAGATGGAAAATAAGACAGTGACAGCGTTGATCTCAAAAGAAAATTATTATGGCTCACAGAGCGAACGGTTTGTACGTGAGACCTTTGACGGTTCCCTGCCTGCTTTCATTGCCGCATTTACAAAGCGGAAGGCACTGAGTGAGGAGGAGATCGCCGAGATTCGCAGAATGATCGATGGGGAGGGGGACAAATGACAATGGGGACTGTTTTTTTACGAGTGATAAACATGAGTATTACGGCAAGCTGGCTGATGGCGGCCGTGATCGTTCTTCGCTTATTATTGAAGAAGGCACCGAAATGGTTCATTTGTATGTTTTGGGTGTTTGTCGCCGTTCGTCTGGTGTGCCCGTTTTCGGTGGAAAGCACGTGGAGTCTGGTGCCGAGTGCGGAACCGGTGAGCGAGCGGAGAACGCCGGTGCGGGATACGCCGCAGAACGCGCCGTTAGTAAGTGCGGATATGCAGGAAGCGGAAGACGGGAATGCGTACGCTGCGGGGAATGCAGTGAATGATGTGACATCAAACGTCACGGGGGCGGGCAGTACACAAAATAACCGCCTGACGGGGATAAAAGATGCGGTGGATCGTACGGATATATTTGGTGCTGTCTGGATATGCGGTGCGGTGGGCTTGCTTTTTTACGGTATCATGAGCTATGCGAAGCTGCATAAGCGTACGGCTGTTTCCGCCAAGGTGGAAGGGCGGATTTGGCAGTGCGACGAGATTCAGACGCCCTTTATTCTGGGAATTCTCAGGCCGCGCATTTATCTGCCGTCCGATCTGGACGAGGCGCAGGCGGAGTATGTGATCGCTCATGAGAGAACGCACCTGAAAAGACGCGATCACTGGTGGAAGCCGCTTGGCTTTTTCATCTTGGCGATCCATTGGTTCAATCCGCTGTGCTGGGTTTCTTATATCCTGCTCTGCCGCGATATTGAGCTGGCTTGCGACGAACACGTGATTCGGTCGGGGGATGAACAATATAAAAAATCCTATGCAGAAGCGCTGCTTGCGTGCAGTATCGGATCAAAAACGATCACGGTATGTCCGTTGGCGTTCGGCGAGACGAGCGTAAAGGAACGCGTGCGAAATATTATGAGTTATAAAAAACCGGCTTTTTGGGTTGTACTGACAGCCGCCGCATGCATTGTCGTAGCGGTCTGCTTTCTTACCAATCCGCAGAAAAAAGGAGATCTTCAGATAAGTTGGCAGGAGGGTACAGATCAGCAAAACAGGCTGGAGGTTCAGGTACAGCAGGAAGGGAACGAACACAACGCGGGCAATGCTGCGGGAGTGAATGCGAACGGTACGGACAGATCGAAGGACGCGATAGGGACGGATGCGGATAATGCGAACAATCGATCGGACAGTATGGAGACGGTAAACGGAGATGACACGCAGGATCGTGATGCGCGTGATGTACCGGATGTCGTTTGGGAGCAGGCGAAACAGTATGTGCAGGCGGCATTTGACCGGACCCGGGAGGACAATGAGCAGGGTATTGGTCTGGATAATTCTTATACGGAATGGCGGATTGAGAATTTGGAATATTGCTATACCTATGTTTGGAGTGTAGATAGGATTTATCAGGTTTATCGGCTGAACTATGAGTTTTTGGCAGAATCGCCCAAGGACATTGTGCTCGCGGGAGGAATGTCCGTATCCGATGACGGGTGGGTCGTGCCCGAATCACCGAACAGCAATTATCTGGTCTTTGCCAAAACGGAAGCGGGATTGTCCTATCTTTGCGGCATGTATGAGAACGACTGTGAACCGGGAGATGAGGTGTTTACCTGGGATCTGCTCAATTATTGTAATGAGATCGGACTGTTCGATGAAAGTGAGGATGTGAATCCGGATAGAGAAGAACTGATCAGGCGGTTTATGGAAGTAGATATGGAGGAGCTGCATGCCATTCCGTATACAAAGAATATGACAGGTGACGATACGGGAGTCGAAGTGGATGTCACGAGGGCGGACGGTTCGACATGCCGCGCGGAAATCCTGTGCATCGGCGAACTGCCCGATCAGGGAATCCGGCTGTACGGCTATAACGATGAGACGTATTCGAGGCGGGGGGCTGCTGTTGAGATCGGCGATGACATTTCTTATTTTGACTGGGAATATATGACGCCGAGAATACAATTTCCGAAATTATATTGGAATGAGGGGGCGCAGCAGCTTCAGATCACACTTCCTGTCTATACGGGAACGTCCTTTGCGGCGGAAAAGCTGATCGTTCTTCAATATAATGAGAAAGGCGTTTTAGAGGCGAATGATTTCGCACTTAACGAGTTTTCCGCACTGATCAACGCAGTCCTTGACTATCGGTTTGACAAGGAGAGCGGGATGCTGACGCTCATCGACAGGCGGACAGATCGGGAGGTAGGTACCGCCATGCTTCCGGGAGAAACGGTATATGGGATTGTGGGCGGCGATATTTCGGAGTTTGTACTCGGAGATCCGATCCGGCTGCGCGTGACGCCGGGGTATCTGACGGATGCCGCCGTACCGCAGTATGACGGAATGCCGGTATTGGAGTTTGATGTGGATATCATGGAGATGCAGGGAGGCAGACTGTCATTTTTGCTCGGGTCGCTGCGCTGAAAGCATTTTCGTAGGAGCCTAAATCGTAAAGAATATAAAAATGACATAACAGGGATTGACAAAGAGGTCTATATGTTATAAACTAGCGAAAAAGGTTTATAACATATAGACCTCAAATTATGCCTAAGTAACTGATCAAATCAATGCTTCTTTAGAAGTTCGGCAGAGGAAAGGGAGGATAACCGGGATGAAAAAAGAATATCGCTTAACGGAGGCGGAGACGGAGTTTGCGGAATTGATCTGGGCGCATGAGCCCGTTTCTTCAACAGCGCTGGTGCATCTGTGCGCGGAAGCATTTGCATGGAAAAAATCAACGACGTATACGATGTTGAAAAATTTATGCGAAAAGGGCGTTTTCCAAAACGAAAATGCGACAGTGACATCCGTTATGAAGAAGGAGGATTTTTACGGAAAGCAGAGCCGCGAATATGTCAACGAAGTGTTTGGCGGTTCTCTGCCGCGTTTCCTTACCGCTTTTTGCGGAGGGAGGAAGCTGACCGCCGCAGAGGTCGCAGAGATGCGGCGGCTGATCGATGAAGCGGATGTTTAACGGATAGGGGGTGACAGAGATGGGAGAATGTTTTGAAGTGATCGTGCGAATGAGCCTGACGGCAACGTTTGTCATTGCGGCGGTGTTTTTGATCCGCCTGCTGCTTTTGCGTGCGCCGAGACGGTATTCGTATGTACTGTGGCTGGTCGTGCTGATCCGCCTGATCTGTCCGGCGGCGCCCGCGGCTCGCTTTGGCGTGGTTCCCGACATGGCGCGGATGTTCGGAGAGCACCAGATCATCGGAGAACAGGCACAGGATGGGCAGGCGCAGGATACATTTCCTGCGGCAGGCAGTGTGTGGACGCCGGGCGGATATGCGCAGAACGGAACGCAGCTTGCGGATGTGCAGAAAGTGATCGTTGCACCGGACGCTGCGGGCGTTCCGATCAGTGACGCCGATAAATGGAACCCGCCTTCAGGAGAGGCGGAGAACGTGGCGGATACGCAGGAGCATTCAGGCTCCGGTCAAAGGTTGTGGTGGGTATCGGATGCGGCATTTCATACCGTCGTCTGGTGCTGGCTGTGCGGCTGCCTGATCTTTTTAGGCTATGGGGCTGTGAGTTACCTTCGGTTAAAAAATCGGCTGCATCAAAAAGAATTGAAAGTGATCGATATGGAGGCGGACAGGGAAACAAGAAGTGTATTCCAGTCTCTGCGGCGCAGGCGCGTCCGGCTCTTGACGGATTCCGAAATCGGAGCGCCGTTTACCGTGGGGATCTTCCGTCCGGTCATCTGCCTGCCGGAAGGGCTGCTTCCCTTTCAGCGAGAGATGGTGCTCGCCCATGAAAACATGCATATCCGCAGGCGGGATAATCTGTCGAAGCTGCTCGCGTATGCGGTGCGCTGTGTGCACTGGTTTAATCCGTTTGTGTGGCTTGCGTTCCGCTATTTTGAGGAGGATATGGAGGCGTCCTGTGACGAGGCGGTCTTGAGGGAGCTCGGTTATGAACGGCGAAAGGAGTACGCCAAAACACTGCTTGCACTGTCAGAGTGCGGGCGGGATGCCGGCGGATTTTATCCGGTGTCGTTCGGCAGGAAGAATGCGAAGGGCCGGATCCGCAACGTTCTTTCCGTGAAAAAAGCAAGAACATGGGTTGTGCTGGCATCGGTATCGGTTGTGGCCGTGGCAGCAGCCGTACTTCTGGTCAATCGGAAACCGGCGCGGCAGGCGCAGAATGCTGCGGATGACCGCGTGGTTTCCGATGCAGGGGAAGGGACGCAGGAAGCGTATGCGGCACGTGTGGAGGAGCTGGAGCTGCAGGGGGAGCTGGAGGAGCTGGAGCGGCAGGAGGAACTGCAGCGGGAGCTGGAGGAGGTGAAACGGCAGTTTGAAGAGGAACATGATCAGATATTGGAAGAAATAGAGGACCGGCATGCGGAAAATGGCGCCGATCAGGAGACGGAGCTTGCTGCCTGGGAGGAGGGACTTGCTGCACGGCAGGAGTTTCTGGACGCGCTGGGTGCAGAGGCGAAGACAAGGGACTTCCTGTATAGTGCGAGGGACCGGGTCTTGAACGGATCGCTTCCTGAGGGAGAAATCTGTTTGGAGGACAGCGAGGGTTACCGTTATTATGCGGATCAGGCGGTCCCGGCGATTTATGCAGACGGCGTGTGCGCACTCTTATGTAATCCGCGTGTAAGATTCGGGGAGAGCGGACTGTTGGATGTGGCGTATACCTTTCCACTTGAGGGGATTGAGGGCGGAAGCGTAATGATGTCCGCCGCATATGGATGCAGAGAGCATCCGATCAGCGGAGAGGTTTCATTTCACTCGGGAATTGATTTTGCAGCAGAAAAAGGAACGCCGATCTATGCCGCAGCAGAAGCCTGCGTGTACCGGACGGGTTATGATGCGGAAAACGGGAACTATGTGATCCTTATTCATGCAAACGGTGAATTGACCTATTATTCGCATTGTGAAAGCGTTGAGGTGCAGGCAGGCGATATTGTTGAGCGCGGACAGCAGATCGCTGCGGTGGGAAGTACCGGAAACAGTACCGGCGCGCATCTGCACTTTGCGGTGAGCAGACGGGGTGCGTTCGTCTTACCGATACTGACGGACGGTTATACGTCGCTTTCTGCAGATTCCATCATGGTGATTCCGGTGGAGACCCGTTCTGAACCGATGGGAGATCGGACGGAGTAAGGCGGTTACAATCATAAAGCGGGAGGGAAGATATTTCACTTCCCTCCCGTCTGTTATGGTATTTCACTTCCATTTTATGTTTATTATGGTTCCAATCCCACGGAATTAAAACGCGTGAATTGGTAAGGTATCATAGATTTCGCAACCTGTCGCGCGGTATATTTGTGCTGCTTAGCATGCTTTTAAATCTTACCCCCGATGATTGATATCTTTCATAAACGCGATCAGGCGTGAAATCTGCTCCTTACTCATGCGATTCATTTCTGACACGGCAGCAGCGATGTCGAACGGAAACGGTTCCTGCATATTGAAAAACTCCATGGGCGTGATATGAAAGTAATCGCAGATATCGAAGAACGTGCTCATGCTCGGAAGCGTTTTTTCGTTTTCAATCTTGTTGATATAACTTTCACTTAAACCGAGGGAAAGGCTCATATCCCGCGCGGAAACATCCTTCTCCATCCTGAGCCGGGTGAGTCGGTTGCAGAATTCTTTTCTGTATGTATGATCTTTCATAAAGTAATCTGTCCTTGCATTTGCTTTGCTTAATTTTGGTAGAGAATAGAAATCTCTGTCATCCCTATTATTATAGGATATGCAGACTTCAAATTCGGATACATTGATACTGTATTTTGATTATTGTACATACAAATAGTATGTGACGGCGTTATTCGATCTGCGGCCTACATCCAAAGTCCGGAAAGAAATATGCCCGATAGGTATTTACATTTTTGCATGAATCGTATAAAATACGGGTATATTAGGATGAGTGTAGCGCCGGATGGCGGTCACAGATCGGCAAGGCTGCGACAGGTCCGCCTGTTACAGCGGCAGGGTATGGGGGTTCGTACCCGATGAGGTATTTCCCGCAAGGGATATGCGAATAGAAGTGGTAACACGGACTTTAGCAGGTTCGTCTTCTGATCTGGATGGAAGGCGGGCTTTTTTGCTTTATCAGATTATTAGAATTTCTTAGGATAGGAGGAACAACATGGATAAGGGTAAGTATTACATTACGACGGCGATCGCCTATACGTCGGGAAGACCACATATCGGCAACAGCTATGAGATCGTCCTGGCGGACAGTATCGCCAGATTTAAGAGGAAGGACGGTTATGATGTTTTTTTCCAGACGGGAACGGATGAGCACGGGCAGAAGATCGAGTTAAAAGCGAAGGAGGCAGGCGTTACGCCGAAGGAGTTTGTTGACAAGGTGGCGGGAGAGATCCGCGACATTTGTGACAGTCTTGACACCTCCTATGATAAATTCATCCGGACA
This sequence comes from Lachnospiraceae bacterium, assembly GCA_014804425.1. Classification (GTDB taxonomy): domain Bacteria; phylum Bacillota; class Clostridia; order Lachnospirales; family Lachnospiraceae; genus DLAJ01. The sequence continues at coordinate 45,953 of JAAUZV010000010.1, read as the reverse complement.
ACCGATGAACCGCATGAGAAGCAGGTACAGAAAATATTCAAGCGCCTGTATGATCAGGGAGATATTTACAAGGGGGCGTATGAGGGGCTTTATTGTACGCCCTGCGAGTCGTTTTGGACGGAATCGCAGCTTGTGGACGGCAAATGCCCTGACTGCGGGCGCGAGGTGAAGCCTGCAAAAGAAGAAGCTTATTTTTTCAAAATGAGTAAATATGCCGACCGGCTGATCGAACATATTGAGGCGCATCCCGAATTTATTCAGCCGGTGTCGCGCAAAAATGAGATGATGAACAATTTCCTGAAGCCGGGACTGCAGGATTTATGTGTTTCGAGAACGTCGTTTACATGGGGGATCCCGGTTGATTTTGATGACAGGCATGTCGTTTATGTGTGGCTGGATGCGCTTTCCAATTATATTACCGGAATCGGCTATGACGCGGAGGGCGGGAGTACGGCGCAGTATCAAACGCTGTGGCCGGCGGACTTACATTTGATCGGGAAGGACATCATCCGTTTTCATACGATTTACTGGCCGATCTTCCTCATGGCGCTCGGAGAACCGCTTCCGAAGCAGATCTTCGGGCATCCGTGGCTGCTTCAGGGTGACGGAAAGATGAGTAAGTCGAAAGGGAATGTCATCTATGCGGGGGATCTGATCCGGTTTTTCGGCGTGGATGCGGTGCGCTATTTCGTGCTCCATGAGATGCCGTTTGAAAACGACGGCATGATCACATGGGATCTCATGGTGGAACGCCTCAATTCCGATCTGGCGAACACGCTCGGAAATCTGGTGAACCGCACAATTTCCATGAGCAATAAATATTTCGGCGGTGTCGTGACAGACCGCGGTGTCTCGGTGGATGCGGGAGAGTCCGATGTGGATGCGGAGCTTCGCAGCGTGGCGGTAAGCACATATGAGCGCGTGGCAAAGAAAATGGATGAGCTTCGTGTCGCCGATGCGATCACGGAAATTTTCGCGCTCTTTAAGAGATGCAATAAATATATTGATGAGACGATGCCGTGGGCGCTTGCGAAGGACGAGACAAAAAAAGAACGTTTGGAGACGGTGCTCTACAATCTGACCGAAGGTATTTTGATCGGTGCGTCGCTGCTGGAGCCGTTTATGCCAAAGACGGCCGAAAAAATCGCAGAGCAATTTCACGTGGCGCTCCGTCCGTTTGACACGCTTGACAGGTTCGGGCTGTATCCGTCGGGTACGCAGGTGACGGATAAACCGGAGATTCTCTTTGCCCGTCAGGATCTGGGTGAGGTGATGGAAAAGGTCGAGGCGATGTTTGCTGAGCGCAGAGCAGCGGCAGGCGTACAGAACGCAGGGGACGGCGCACAGGCAGCAGGAAGTGCCGGAAGCGGGACACCGACGGATGCGCAAGATGCCGGAGGCGCTGCACAAAGCGGGGCGGATGAGCCGGGCATTGACATAGAAGCAAAGCCGGAGATCACCTATGATGATTTTGCGAAGCTGCAGTTTCAGGTAGGTGAGATCATTGCCTGTGAGGAAGTGCCGAAGAGCAAAAAACTGTTATGTTCTAAAGTGAAGATCGGTTCTGAGATAAAGCAGATCGTTTCGGGCATTAAGCAGCATTATACAGCGCAGGAAATGGTCGGAAAGAAAGTCATGGTATTGGTGAACTTAAAGCCGGCAACTCTGGCAGGAGTTGTATCGGAAGGAATGCTGTTGTGCGCCGAGGACGCGGAAGGAAGGCTTGCGCTGGTGTCGCCGGAAAAGCCGATGCCGTCGGGAGCAGAAATCTGTTAGGAGGTGAAAGCGATGTCAAAAAAAGAAGATATTTTCTACGGATCGCGGGACGGAAGAACGAGGATTCACGGCGTTATCTGGAAACCGGACTGTATGACGGGCGATCAGCCGCGCAGCCCGCGCTGCGTGCTTCAGATCGTGCACGGTATGGAAGAGCATGTGGAGCGCTATGACGAGTTCGCGCGTTTCATGAATGAATATGACATATGTGTCATTGGAGAAGATCATTTAGGACACGGAAAGTCGGTGAAGGATGAAAAGGATCTGGGTTATTTTTGTGCCGGCGATGCGGCGACGATCGTTGTGCGGGATGTACATCGGCTGAAAAAGATCGTGCAGGAGCAGCTTCCTGACGTGCCGTTTCTGATATTGGGGCACAGCATGGGTTCATTCATTGTAAGGAATTATATCTGCCGCTACGGAACGGGAATCGCCGGTGCGGTGATCATGGGAACCGGTTCGAAACCGAAGCTTGTGCTCGGATTCGGGAAATTCCTGACAAGGCTGATCGGACTGTTCAAGGGCGGGCATCATAAGAGCGCCTTGATTCAGAAGATTGCTTTTTCCGGTTACGGTAAGCGGATCAAAAACCCGCGGAGTCAGAATGACTGGATTTGTGCTAACGCGGAGACGATAAAGCGTTACGATGCGGATCCGTTATGCGGCTTTGGCTTTACGGTAAATGGTTTTCACACCTTATTTACGTTCATATCCCGCTGTCAGTCTCCGCTTTATCTCAAGCGGATTCCGAAGCGCCTGCCGCTGTTTTTTGTGGCGGGGGAGGAAGATCCCGTCGGCGATTACGGGAAAGGTGTGCGCAAGGCATATGATTCTTATAAGACGAGGGGAATGCTTAATTTAGAGATGAAGCTTTATAAGAATGACCGGCATGAGATTTTGAACGAGTCGGATAAGAAGACGGTTTCCGAGGATATTTACCGTTGGATCGACGGAGTGCTTCGCGCGAAAGCATAGCCGAAAGCAGTCCGCGCAGCCGGAAATGGCAAATGATATAGGGAAGACGGAAGAGAAAAAAGAAAAGCAGACATCAAAAGGGCGGCACGAAAGGTGCCGCCTGTTTTTCAAAAATAAAAACCGTAATACGGATCGGAGACGAAGATGGATACGGCGCATGTGGAAATGATTTCAAGAAAACGGGCCTTACGCATAAGATGATAAGGAAGATACATAATGGTTATTATCTGATTTAGGAATGAGAGTATGTTTTTTTATCTGCCTGCTGCGGGCGAAAGGAAGGGACGGATACGATGAAAATTGCATTTTATAGTACAAAACCGTATGACCGCGTTTGGTTTGAGCCAATGGGAAAGGATTACGGTTTCGACATTCATTTTATTGAGATGCCGTGCAATGATGATACGGTGTTTTTGGCAAAGGGCTATGACGCGATCTGTATTTTTGTCAATGATTATGTCAATGCGGGGATGATCGACAAATTGTATGAAATGAAGGTGAAAGCGATCCTGTTACGGAGCGCGGGCTTCAATCATGTGGATGTGAAGGCGGCGGAGGATAAGATTACGATCCTGCGTGTGCCGAGCTACTCGCCGGAGGCGGTTGCGGAATTTGCCATGGCGATGCTTTTGACCGTAAACCGTTATACGCATAAGGCTTATACGCGGACAAGAGATTTTAATATGAACATCAACGGCTTTATGGGAAAGGATATGTTCCATAAAGTAGCCGGTGTCATCGGGACGGGAAAGATCGGACAGGCGATGATCCGTATTTTTAACGGCTTCTCCATGCATGTGATCGCATATGATCCCTATCCGAACCACACGCTGGATGTGGAGTATGTTTCGCTGGATGAGCTTTTGCGCCAGTCGGACTTTATTTCCCTGCATTGTCCGCTGACACAGCAGACGCAGTATCTGATCGACCGGGAGGCAATTGAAAAAATGAAGGAGGGCGTATATCTGGTAAATACTTCCAGAGGCGCGCTGATCGATACGGAGGCCGTTATTGACGGACTGATCAGCCGGAAGATCGGGGGCTTGGGGCTGGACGTATATGAGGAGGAAGAGGGCGTATTTTATGAGGACTGTTCGAATGAGATCATGACGGATGAAAATCTGGCAAGATTGACGACGTTTCCGAATGTGCTGATCACCTCCCATATGGGATTTTTCACGAGAGAAGCGATGCAGGCGATCGCGCAGGTCACGATGGAAAATGCGTATGCGCTGGAGAATGGGCTGCCTCTTGTCAATCAAGTCGGAAAATGCATGGAGTAAACAAAATCCTCTCTTGCACTTACAGCCATGTTTGAGTATACTGTGATTATAAGATGGCGAATACAAAAGGATTTGATCGGCATGAGTACAACGTACAATTATGAATATCGCGCCGCGCATGCGGATGAGTGGCAGGATGCGATGGGACTTGCATGGAGGGTATTCCTGAAATTTGTGGCACCCGGATACTGCGAGCAGGGAGTGAACAGTTTTCGCGATTTTGTGACGGACAACACCCTGTACCGCATGTTTATGACGGGCAGCTACCGTCTGTACGGCGCGTTTGACGCGGGCAGGCTGATCGGCATGATCACGCTGCGCGGAGAGCAGCATATTTCTCTTCTTTTTGTGGATGAGAAATATCAGCGCCGGGGAGTCGGCGCGGCGCTGATCGACATCGCAGGACAGTTTGCGTGCGGGAAGCCCGGGGAGAGCAGGCTGACGGTAAACGCGGCGCCGGAGGCGGTCGGATTTTATCACAGAGTCGGCTTTTTGGATATGGATACCGAACAGCTTGCCGACGGTATCCGCTACGTGCCGATGCAATTCTTTTTATGACCGGACAATGAGGGAGACGTATGGAATATATCAAGAGTAAGGATATGTGTATCTTAATTCGGGATACCTTGGCATTGATCGATAAAAGAATCGTTGAGCACGGCAGCAGGACGGCATATATTTTAAGCTGTATGCTTGCGTGCCGCGGCGGTTATGAGCAGTATGAGATCGCGGATCTGGCGATCCTCGCGATACTGCATGATTTTGGTGCGTATAAGACGGACAATGTGCATGAGATGATGCGTGTGGAACTTCAGGATCCGATGCCGCACTCCATATACGGTTATCTTTTTTTCAAATACCTTTCTCCGCATCCCGAGTATGCGAGGATTCTGCTCTATCATCACCTTGATTACAATCAGACAAAGGATATTGCGGATGTATACATAGAGCTTGCAAGGCACTTAAATCTTGCGGAGAAGGTGGAGATTTACCATTCGGCGCTGGAGAACGATTTTTCGGCCGGCATCCTTTCCAAGGATATTGGCACCCGGTACGGCGAGGAGTCCTTCCGGCTTTTAGAGGAAGCGGTTCAAAGATATAATATCATTGCCAAGCTGACGGACGGAAGCTATGCCGAGGAGCTTGATCGGATTTTGGATTATGTTCTTTTAAGTGATGAGGAAAAGGTCGGCTATCTGAATATGCTGATGTACTGCATCGGTTTCCGCAGCGAATATGCCGTCATTGATTCCGTGACCTGCATCTGCGTGTGCAAGGAGATCGGAAAGCTTTGCGGATTAAGGGAGGAAGAACAGGAGCTTCTCTATTACAGTGCATTGCTCCATGATATTGGCATGCTGTCCGTGCCGAGGAAGATCATTCAGTCCAAAGATCATCTGGATGAGGAGCAGCTTGCCGTCCTGCAGAAGCATGTGCTGTGTGCGCGGGAGATTCTGCTCGGGCGGATCAATCAGGATGTTGTGGATATTGTTTATACGCATCATGAGCGTCTTGACGGCAGTGGGTATCCCGTCGGAAAAAAGACGGGCCCGATGAATAACTTACAGAGGATTCTTCAGGTCGCGGATGTGATCACCGGTCTGACGAATGAGTGGTCGTATGACACTGTAAAACGTAAGGACGGTACGCTGCGTCAGATCAAGGACGAGGCGATCACATTAGAACACAACACGGCGAATGAGGCCGTTATCATGCAGTCCGACACAAAGGACGCCGCTATCAATGCGTTAAGACAGGCGACGAAAGAAAAGACGATCCGTGTGCTTGAGGAGGAGGCGAAGGCCGGCAGGCTTGACCGGCGGATCGTGGACAGCTTTATTAAAGCGTATGATATGATCATGCAGAAAGTGCGCAAGGAATCGAAAGAAATCCTGCGGATGCATACAAAGCTGCACAGACAGTACCGTCTTGTTTATCACAAGATCAAGAAGTGAGGAGATCCATGAAGAATTTTTTCAAAATGGAAGGGAAGTTTTTCAATATTCTTTCCAAAATTGCGGATCTGCTGTGGCTGAATGTGCTGACGATCGTCTGCTGCATTCCGATTATCACGGCGGGCGCGTCGATCACTGCGATGTACAGTGTAACGCTTTCGATGGTAAAAAAGGAAGAAGGCTATCTGACAAGGGACTTTTTCAAGGCGTTTGCAAGTAACTTTTTGCAGGCGACCGCAATGTGGGCGGTCATACTGGGCGGCTCTTTCGTCATACTGGCGGATGTGCATATCATCGGTAATTACGCACCGCAGTTTCAGACATGGCTTTTAATACCGATGTGTTTTATTGTGATCGTATTGCTGGCTCTGTATCTGTATGCGTTTCCGCTTCAGGCGTATTTTAAGAATACGATCCGCGGGACGCTGGGCAATGCGCTGAAGCTTTCACTCGCCCATCTTCCCTATACGATCGTATTTCTGATCTTGCAGGCAATGCCCGTTATTGTCATTTATTATGTGACAAACATCGGTTTTTTGGTTGCGCTTGGCTGGGGCTTTGCGGGAATCGGATACCTTTGTTCCTTTGCCTATCATGGGATTTTTCATAAATATGAAGAGCAGGAAGCAGCTGACGTTTCTGACAGTCAGGCGGAATAATTCATGACAATAGAATCCTCGCGAAGCGTGGAGTCTATTGTTGGACAAAGTAGCTAATAAAGGACATCAATTATTGGCTATTATGCTAAAGAGCAAGATAAAAGTGATCTTTTATGAGCACATTTTACAAAGAGACGGAAAATCTTTGTGTAATAGTGGCATAGCCAAAATAAGGGTTTTTCGTTATACTATGAATAGTTTCGAAAAGAGGGTGAACCTCACCTATATCAAGAAGATGGAGGCATGAAAATGGCAAGTTTATCATTAAAAGACATCTGCAAGGTATATCCGAATGGATTTGAAGCAGTAAAGAACTTTAACCTTGAGATTGCAGATCAGGAGTTTATTATTTTCGTAGGACCTTCCGGATGTGGTAAGTCCACGACACTTCGTATGATCGCCGGTTTGGAGGACATCAGCTCCGGCGAACTGAGAATCGGCGACAGAGTTGTAAACGATGTTGAGCCGAAGGACAGAGATATCGCGATGGTATTCCAGAACTACGCATTGTATCCTCACATGTCCGTATATGACAACATGGCATTCGGCTTAAAGCTGAGAAAAGTGCCGAAGGATGAGATCGACAAGATGGTAAAGGAAGCAGCAAAGATCCTTGACCTGACTGCATTGCTTGACCGTAAGCCGAAGGCTCTTTCCGGTGGTCAGAGACAGCGTGTTGCGATGGGACGTGCAATTGTCCGTAACCCGAAAGTATTCCTGATGGATGAGCCGCTTTCCAACTTGGATGCGAAGCTGCGTGTGCAGATGCGTACTGAGATTGCGAAGCTGCATCGGAGACTGGGCACGACGATTATCTACGTAACACATGATCAGACCGAGGCTATGACGCTTGGTACGAGAATCGTTGTTATGAAGGACGGTGTCATTCAGCAGGTTGATACACCGCAGAATCTGTATGAGAAGCCGCAGAACCTGTTCGTTGCAGGATTCATGGGTTCCCCGCAGATGAACTTCCTTGACGCGGTTGTTGAAGTAAACGGTGATATTGCATCCTTAAAGGTTGCAGGACATACGATTCCGCTTCCTCCGGCAAAGTCCAAGAAGGTGATCGATGGCGGTTATGAGGGCAAGACCGTTACATTCGGTATCCGTCCTGAGGATGTATATGATTCCGAGATGATGATCGAGGCTGCTCCGAATGCGGTATTTGAATCCACGATCAACGTATACGAGCTCTTAGGTGCAGAAGTATTCTTATACTTCGACTTAGAGGAGTTCACGATGACCGCCCGTGTTGATCCGAGAACGACAGCAAGACCGGGTGATGTTGTGAAGTTCGCAATCGACGTTGAGAAGATTCACGTATTTGACAAAGAGACAGAGATGATTATTACCAACTAATCACGGTAGAATGGGTGAGGGAGATGCTCTTGGGCATCTCCCTTTTTACAAATCATTATCGGAATTTGTTGTCCGCCGCTTACGGTGATATGGGATTAACAGTAAGTTTTTGCGGCAGGGGATGATTGGAGGAAAGAATGATAACAAATCAGATCATTCAGACGAGTATAGATGAGTTACACGTTCTGACAAAGGTGGAATTTGCAGTTTTTGAGATAAACGGAGAGTGTGTGGCGACAACAAATACGGAAATTGCGGGCGATCCGGCGATCCTTTCCTCATTTATTGCCTCGCCGGCGGATTCTCAGATCATAGGGAACAGTCATTTATTAAAGATCGTGGATGATGGCGAGATCGCGTATATTCTGATCGCGAAGGGGAGCGGTACGGATACCTATGTGATGGGAAAAATCGCGGTGAGTCAGATTAAAAATCTGATGATCGCTTATAAAGAGCGCTTTGACCGCAATAATTTTTTTCAAAGTCTGCTGTTGGATAATCTGCTTTTGGTGGATATTTTTAACCGTGCCAAAAAGCTGCATATTGATATTGAGATGGTACGGACGATATTTTTGATCGAGATCCAGTCCGAGAAAAATTCCGAGGCGAGCGAGATGCTGCGCGGTCTGTTCAGTGTGCAGTCGGGCGATTATGTCACGTCGGTGGATGCAAACAGTATCGTACTGATCAAGGCGCTGGAGCCGGATAATCAGGCGGAGCAGATGGAGAACATCGCCTCTACGATCGTTGATATGATGAATACGGAAGCGCTGGCGAATGTGCGCGTTGCGTATGGCAATCCTGTCAATCATCTGAAAGATGTTTCGAAGTCGTACAAAGAAGCCCGAATGGCGATGGATGTCGGAAAGATTTTCTATGTGGAGCGGAAGCTTGTTTCATATGCGACGCTCGGAATCGGCCGCTTGATCTATCAGCTTCCGGTCAGCCTGTGCCAGATTTTTGTGAAGGAAATTTTTGGCGATCAGATTCCTGAAGAGCTGGATGAGGAGACATTGACGACGGTCCATAAGTTTTTCGAAAATAATCTGAATGTGTCGGAAACGTCGAGACAGCTTTTTGTGCATCGGAATACGCTTGTTTACCGTATTGAGAAACTGCAAAAGGCAACGGGGCTCGATATTCGTGTGTTTGATGACGCCATGACGCTTGAGATTGCACTGATGGTTGTGAATTATATGCGTTATCTGGATTCTGTGGGATAGCGGAAAGTTGTGTTCATAAAATAAAAGCGCCGCTCATAGAATGTTAATAGTTCTGTGGGGGGTGCTTTGTTATGTATGAGCAAAAAATATGCTATATTGACTTATATAGAAATGGTGTGAAATGCGGAAATATGGGACATGTACGCATGGAGTGGGATGAGAATCGGTATCGCTTCGGCGTGAACCTCTGCCATATGGACAGACAAACGCTTGTGACGGCAGTGTTGGAGCGCACAGGAGGACGGCCGCGTACAACGATTCAGAATATCGCGATTATTCACGGAAAAGGAAGTGCCTCATTTGACTGGATGCCGTTGGAGGGGAACGAGGAAAGCCTGCTGTTCCAGGCATCAGGGGAGGTCTATGGTATCTGTCGGCTGCCGAAGATGCGTGAGACCCCAAAGCAGGAAGACACAGAAACAGCAGAGCAGACGGAAGCTGTGCGCCCGATGAGCATGGAGCAGGCTGTGTTACAGCTGACAGAGGGATCTGTGCAGGATATCGCTTCCGGGACGACGGAAAGAACGGACGGGAAGCCGAAAGCGGATACCGGGACAACGCAGAGACAGGGCGGGAAGCCGAAAGCGGATGCCGGGACGATGCAGAGACAGGACGGGAAGCCGAAAGCGGATGCCGGGACGACGCAGAGACAGGACGGAATGCCGGGAGTGGATTCGGGGATGGCGGAGGAGCCGGAAACCGCTGTGCGTATGACAGAACAACAGAGCGAGAGGGCGGAGGAAAACGCGCAGGAAGAAAGGGAACCGGAAGTAAAAAAGAATAAAGAACCGGAAGCGGGGAGGGGCAAAAAAACAGTTGTGCTGACGTATCCGCAGAATGCGGAGGCACGCAGACAGCACGAACGGCATGTGACAGCCTTGTCAGATGATAAATGGAAACAGCTGTGCAGCATTTACCCGACCGTGCATCCGATCGGGGATGATGTGGATTTTATAAAAATCACGCCCGTGGATTTTGTGGTACTTCGGCAGGAATATCAAAACCTTGTGCGTAATAGCTTTTTGCTGCATGGTTATTATAATTATAACTATATTCTGCTTGGGAAATATCCTGACAAATATTATATCGGGGTACCGGGGATCATGCATGAGCAGGAGCGGATCGCAGCGGCGATGTTCGGCTTCGTCGGTTTTGAGCGCGCCGAAGCGCCGAAGGAGCAGAAAGAGAACCGCGACCGGTTTGGTTATTATATGATGGAGGTTGGGATATAAGCATTGCGGAATGACCGTGAAAAGGTATATAATTAGCATATAAAAAAGCGTGTTAGTGAGGCGGGACGCGCGGTATCAAACAAAAGCATGGGAGTGAGAAACGTGGCCGAACAGGATATGAAATACATGCGCGCGGCGCTTGGTGAAGCGAAAAAAGCATATGCGCTCGGAGAGGTGCCGATCGGCTGTGTCATTGTATATGAAGACAGGATCATTGCCAGAGGCTATAACCGCCGGAATACGGACAAGAGCACGCTTTCCCATGCGGAGCTTACGGCGATCAAAAAAGCAAGCCGCAAGGTCGGCGACTGGCGCCTGGAGGAGTGCACGCTCTATGTGACGCTGGAACCCTGCCAAATGTGCGCCGGAGCGATTGTGCAGGCGCGTATCCCGCGCGTTGTCATGGCATGCATGAATCCGAAAGCCGGGTGTGCGGGCTCCATTCTCAACATTCTTGACATGCCGGAATTCAACCATCAGGTGAGTGTCACCCGGGGAGTGCTGGAGGAAGAGTGCAGCGCGCTTTTGACTTGTTTTTTTAAGGAGCTGCGTATCCGCAATAAGGAGGAAAAGCGGCGCGGTATTGACAAATGTGTGTAAAACCGATATACTTGCAATGCGATGCTTCTGATGAAGCCCGTATAGCTGCCCTTGATAAGTGGCGTTGACGTTTTGGTCCTGCGCAATGAGAACTGCGAATCGTGTCAGGTTGGGAACAAAGCAGCACTAAGCAGATACCCTCATGTGCCGTAGGAGCGCCGGGGCTGAGCTAACTGTCAAGGTAACGTATGCGGGTTTCATCAGGAGCATTTTTGTATCTGCCCTGTCAACGGAAAAGGCGGATGCTTTGGGCGGACGATACGATGCTTGAGCGAAATTATACAAAAGTATATGAGGGAACCTATGAAAGCATTTTGGAGTGTTATGAAAAAAAGCTGGGGAGAGCATGTCGTTTTTCTTTTGGCATGCCTGCTGTGCCTCGGTGTATATCCGTTGGGGCTGATCGGACACAGCGAGTATGTGAGTGAAAGTGTGGACGAGCAGGTCTATCCGTATATCGGAGTGGAAAACGGCAATTCATTAAGCGGAAGCTTTATTCCTGCGCATCGGCAGCTTGAGAGCATCGGCATCAGGTTCAGTACGCAGAACAGGAACATCGTGGATGGAACATTATTGTTCGCGCTGTATGACTCTGAGGAAGAGCAGATTGCGAGACAACGCATAGATTGTACGGAAATAAAAAATAATGAATATTTTGAATTTGAGGTGAACGCGGAGCTGAGCCTGACCGAGGAGTATCATTTTGTGCTGGCGACCTACGGAAGCTCGGACGGGGTACCGTGTGTGTTTGGCGGTTCGGATGCGATCGGACCCGAGGAGGTGGGGGAATTTTCGCTGATGGATGAGACCGAGGTGACAAAAAGAATCCCGATACGCCTAAGGTATACCGGCCGTACTGCGGGCAAAACGGTGCTGGTATATGACATCTCTATATTATTTGTGGCAATGCTGCTTTTATTTGGCATTCGCAGAAAAGAGGAGGGCGCGCAGTTATTGTCCTTCGGCGGTGTGTACCGTTTTCTTTGCTTTCTGACGATTGGCATCATGCTGATTTTGGTTGCGGATGAGAGTGCAAAGCCTCTGCGGATGAACGGGAGTGAGCTCAGGCATGACATTGGAGCGGCGGAGTGGGATTATCTTGTCATCGGGGAAGGCTCGGGTTACTGCGGCGCATGGGCGTCCATGGACACTTATGTATTAGATGAGGGCAGTTACTATATCGGAGCGGCTTATACGGCGGAAACAGGAACGAACAAGCTGGTCGTTACGGATAATGGTAAGATCATTGTTGAAGAACTGCTTTCGGAAGACGAGAATTATGTTGAGATACCGTTTACGTTAGATCATGACAGCCAGGAGATCCGTATTGAATATTGGTATGGCGGAGTCGGTTATTTTTTGGCAAATTCTCTGTCGCTGCATGCGGATACGGTATTCTATCGGGATGCGGGGTATTATGCCATTGTATTCAGTGTCATCAGTCTGGCGTTTGCGGGATATGCCCTATATCAAAAAAGACGACTGATTCAAATGCCGGAGGAGGCTGCGGCGGCTAAACGTAAGCGGGCAGTCAGTGTTGTGCTGATGGCAGTCGCGTTGTTTTCTTTTTTACCATATCTGCATGGCAGTCTGCCGTGGGGAGATGATCTCTGTTATCATTTGATCCGGATAGAGGGCATTAAGGACGGGATGCGTGACGGACAGTTTCCGGTATTTGTTTATCCGGAGGGGCTGAAAGGGTACGGTTATCTGAACTGTATGTATCCGTATTTGTTTTTATATATTCCGGCAGTCATCCGGCTGTTCGGCGTCTCGATCGCAGCGTCTTATAAAACACTGATATTCCTTTTTGCCGTTCTTACCGCGTTTATAACTTACCATTCGGTGAGATCCATGTATCCGTCAACGAAGGCGGCGTTAATGGCGGCGATTTTGTATACATGCTGTCCGTACCGGTATACGAACGTTTATGCGCGCGGTGCGGTCGGGGAAGCGCTTGCGATGACATTTTTGCCTCTGCTGATCGCCGGGCTTTATCATGTGCTTGCGGGAAGACGTAAAAAATGGTGGATGCTGGCGCTCGGTATGACGGGACTTTTTCAGACGCATATTTTAAGCGTGACGTTCGGGGGAATGTTATGCGTGATCGGGGGCATGCTGTTTTTATCCCGTGTGTGGAAGGAGAGACGCTTCTTAGAGATTGGTAAGGCGGCATTGATGACCGTGCTTTTGAACCTGTGGTTTTTGCTGCCGTTCCTTTCCTATTACAGCAAGGGTGATCTGTGGACAAGCACGTTAGACTATAGTACCTACAGCGAATGGTCGATCCGGCTTTCCGGCATTGCGGGGGTAAACACAGCGGGGAATTACCGTTCCCTTGCGCTGGGGCTCCCTGTTGTACTCTGTGCCGGGATTGCTGCTTTTTGGCTTTTGACAAGACAGCGTGCGGCATCGCCCGAGCAGGAGGAGATCCCCGGGGAGTTCGTACGTTACCTTCAGTTTCTCACGCTAGCGGGATTTGTCTGTCTCTTTCTTTTGTCGGGGCAGTTCGGCGCGTGGGAATTTATGCGGCTTTCCATTTTTGAAAGTTTGTTCAGCACTATCCAATTTCCGTGGCGGCTGCTTGGTTTATCGAGTGCATTTTTCATTATTGCGGGAAGCATTGCGCTGTTTGACTGCGCACGCCTGTCGCGTTGTGCGCGGAGTATGGCGATTGTGCTGTGTGCGATCTGCCTGTTGTCCGCGACAAGGTATCAGGAGGAGGATTTCGCATACGAGGATTATACGGCAGTTTACACCGAGGGGCATGAGAGCAAGATTATCGGTGTGCCGAAAGGAGTTAACACGATCGTTTATCCGTATGAGTGGCGCAGGGAAGGACTCACGGATGCCGTGCTGATTCCCGACGCGATCCGCATATCGGATGCGAATGAGGTCACGATCGAAAGCTATCGGCGCAAGGGGACGACCACGACCGTTTCCTATACGGCATCATCGAAGAAGGCGTGGATCGTGTTGCCCGTACAGTGTTACGACGGCTACCGCGCAGAGGATGAGCTGGGGAGGACGGTTGCGATCGAACCGAATGAGGATCAGCTGGTATCCTTTACGACGATCGGAGACGGTGAGAGACATACCGTGACGCTGTCGTTCCACCAAAAGCCGATTTTTGTATTGGCAACGGTCATTTCCATTCTTGCCGCCGCAGGCTATGTGTGCTGGTTTTCACTGCGCCCGTGCCTTTTGCGCGCAGGGGGAAAAAAGAGGGGAGCGCTTAGGAAGGATGTAGGAGGAGAACAGGATGCAGACGGTATCTGAAAAAAAGAAGATTCTTTTTTTATCTGTCATTGCGCTTGCGATCACGGGACTGTATGTGTCCCTGTGTTTTAATCAGAATATTTGGACGGACGAGGCGTTCACGATCGACCTTTTGAATCGGCAGCATACATTCGGGGAAATTGCGGCTTATACGGCGACGGACGTGCATCCGCCCCTGTACTATTTTATCCTCAAATGTTTTGTGACGCTGTTCGGTGTGCATTTTTGGATGGTGAAGCTTTTATCGGTAGTGCCGATGGCGCTCTTATTTGTGCTGGGTATTACCTATTTGAGAAAGCGTTTCGGCGCGCGGGCGGCGTGCCTGTTTCTGCTTCTCGTGGCAGCGATTCCCTGTACGATGGAATATGCCGTGCAGATGCGCATGTACGCATGGTGCATGCTGTTTGTGACGGGATGCGCGCTTGCGGCGTGGGATGCATTTGAGAGGGAAAAGACGATGAGTTTTATCTGGATGGGAGTATGCGGCGTCTGTGCGGCGTATTCTCACTATTTTGCGTTTGTCGCCGTGCTGTGGATCTATGGGTTTCTCTTTTTGGCGCTTGCGTTCCGCAGAAGGGGAAAGGCGCTTGTGAAGTGGCTTTTGATGGCGGCAGGCTCCGGCATCGCTTATATCCCATGGATGCGGTATTTTCTGTATCAGATCCGGGGCGTGTCTAACAGCTATTGGATTCCCGAGATCACACTTGCAGTCATCCGTGATTATTTCCGGTGGATTTTTGCGTCGGACTATCCGGCGGTCGTAAGGCTGTGTCAGATTTTGTTTGCGCTTGCCGTGGCAGGTCTGATCGGTCTGCTGATCGCTGACAGGGGGAAGCGGCGGCGTGATGCGGCGGCACTGTTTGCACTGCTCATACCGGTGCTGGTCGTTGTGACCGGGGTCGCGCTTTCGAAACTGATCCGTCCGATCTTCATCATCCGTTATGTGATGCCTGCCATTCCTCTGCTTTGTCTGTCTGCGGCAATCGTGTTCGCGCGGCTTTCAAGGGAGGCGTGCGCGCTTCTTGCGGCGGCGCTCCTATGTCTGCTCGTACTGGACTATCAGGCAACGTATGCCGTGGAATACCGATCGACGGATACAGACGCAACGCTTGCCCTGCTTCATGAAAATATGGGTGACAACGACGTGATTCTTTATAATTATAAATTATATGATTTCATATACCAATGCTATTTTGATGACGATCAGCTTGTGTATATGGAAGATATGAATTTTGCTGCGGATTATGACCGCATTTGGTTTTTGTGTACGGTGTATAATCCGATGCCGAATGCGCAGGTGCTTGCGGATAACGGATGGAGTATTTCGTATGTGGGCGATTACGGGATTGAACAGAATGAGTTTTGGATTTATGTGATGAGCAGGGAGTGAGCGCGTATGAAAAAAGGACAACACCGAAGTCGTATGGAGCTGTGTGTCATGGCGGCTGCGGGCATGATCGGAGTCGCGCTTGCGCTGTTTTTGTGTCTTTCGCCGCAGTTTCGCAGACAGGAAGTACACAAGTGCGCGACGACGAACGAAAATTGGCAGTCGGGTCCGCTGACAGAGACACAAAAAGCAATTCAGGAATTTGTGCCGCAGGAGCAGGAGCTGCAGCAGATCGCGGTGTGGATCAACCGGCAGGACGATGCTGCGCGAGAGGGAAAGCTTCGCCTGACGGTCTATGACAGCGAGGGCGTAAATCGAGCCGTCTGTGAGCGCGCGGTGGAGGAACTTGTGACAAACAGCTGGGAATGGTTCGATGTGGATGCGAAGCTGACCGTCGGAGAGACCTATTATTTTTCTTTGGAGACGGTTGGCGGCGGGGAGATCTGTCCCACAGCGGTATACCGTCCGATGCATTTGGACCGCATCGAAGAAAATGTCCGGTATTTTTATGGCGGGGAGCTGATCGGGGACGCTTCGGCGGCGTGTCAGTACCGTTACCGCCTGCCGCTTGCAGTAACAGAAGCATGTATTTATGTCATGTTCTGTCTGTTTTTTGCATTTGCCGCGGGTGAACTGATCTGCCGGGCAATGCGGATAACGTGGAAAAGAGCGGAGAACTAGAGGAAAATGGTTTCCTTCGCGGCAGGGAATGGATAAAACGGGGGAAGTACGGATGGATATTGCAGTGCTATTGGGCGGCGCGGGCTTTGACAGTCAAAAGAGAACGATCAACGGGATTCTGGAAAGCGCGATTCCGGACGGCGGAAACGTGTATATTTTTGCCGGAGACGGCTGGAGCTATGGGGAGCTTTCCGCCTACGAGGTCGGAGAATATAATATTTACCGGCTTGTTGATTTTTCAAAATATGACGGCGTGATCGTGAATCTGGATACGATCCATGAAGGGGAGGTTGTGGAAGAGGTCATGCAGGGTATCCGGAAAGCGGGCGTTCCCTGTGTTTCCTTAAATATCGAGTGGGACGGAGCCGTCTGCATTAAGATGGAGAATGAGAAGGGAATCCGTGCTCTTTTGGAGCATCTGATCACGGAGCATCAGGCGAAGACGATCTCCTATGTATCGGGGCCGTGCGATAATCAGGATGCAAAAGAGCGTTTGGATGCGTTTCGGGAGACGATGACAACGTACGGAATGCCGTGGAAAGAGGAGGAAATTCTGTACGGGGACTATACGTATGAAAGCGGTGTGGTGATTGCGGAGGCGTTGCTTGGACGCGGCGAGGGATTACCGGACGCGATCATGGTGGCGAATGACGAAATGGCGATCGGCATCATTCTGACGCTGCAGGAGCGGGGGTATCAGGTGCCGGAGGATGTGCTGGTAACGGGCTATGATGACAGCTCCACCGCAAGGGTCAATTATCCCCGTTTGACGACAGTCAGACGCGGCGAGGCGGCAGCTGCCGGAAAAGCATATCAAAAGATGCGGCAGATGGTGGAGCAGAAAATAGAGCAGAAGGACGAGATCGTATACGGAAACCCGATTTTCGGAGGCTCCTGCGGCTGCAACAGGCGGAATGATTATACGCATGCCATGTTACAGGAAAAATATGTCAGGAACGTGGTACAGACAGGGTATTATCTGAATCTGATCAAGAACTCGGCGGCGGAATTTACCGGGCTGGAGACCTTTGAGGATTTCGTGCGTGTTGTAGAGTTTTATATCAGGCAGATTGATCCGCAGTCCTTTTATTTGTGTATGTGCGGCAGTATTGATCAATATTACGATGAACTGGAACGCATGGCGGAGGGACAGGAACGGGGACGGGACGAGTCCGTGTATCGGGAGGAAATCTGGATTCCGATCGCTTACGAGAACGGGACGTTTGGCAGCTACGAGGGATTTCCGAAGAATGATCTTTTGCCGGAGGAATGCAGGAAAGGAAAACAGGGGAATTTTTATGTTGTGATGCCGCTGCATCATAAGGAGTATTGTTTTGGCTACTGTGTCGTGGGAAATTACCGGCCGGCGATCGAGAGTCGTTTTTTTCAGCAGTTCGTGCTGAACTTGAACAATGCACTCGAGACGGTCCGCAGGCAGGATACGATGAGAGCCATGCTCGGACGGCTGAACCGCATGTGGGTGTTGGATGAGCTGACCGGTGTCCATAATCGGTCGGGACTTCGCAAATTCGGTCCGAGAGTGCTGGAGGAAGCGCGGCGCAAACAGTTATCGGCGGCTGTCATTTTTGTGGATGTGGACGGGCTGAAAAAGGTGAATGATCAGTTCGGGCATGAGGAAGGCGACGCCCTGATCAAGGCAATCGCGGGGATTTTGGAACAATCCAGACAGCACGGACAGCTTTTGGTGCGCTACGGAGGCGATGAATTTCTGATGCTTGCGGCGGGCTACACGGAAGCGGACGTCCGGGAACATATCGCGGGTATTCATGCGTCCATCCAAAAATACAATATGGTCTATCACAAGAAGTATTTATTGGATGCGAGCATTGGGTATCATGTGGAGCCGGAGCCAGAGAAGCAGGAGCTCAGCCGAATGATCGAGCTTGCAGATAAAGATATGTATCGGGTAAAACGGGAAAAAAAGAACCGGAAGGCACAGGAGGAGAATCGATCTTAGGCTGAAAATTTCAGTAGGCGGGATAGGAAGGATATGGTATAATATCCGCAAAGGGCAGAGTCAAGTGAGTAAAAAAGCATATGCCGAGCTCGCTCGAGCAGATGCTTTTTTACTCATTTGACGAGCGAAGCGAACCCGAAAAATCGAAGATTTTTCGGGTCTCTGCCCGTAACTTGCGGAAACATGGTATAATATCATAATCCCAAAAGTCCATCACAGAGAAGGAGGAAAACAAGTATGGCAAACAGATTTGTACTGAACGAAACATCTTACCATGGGGCGGGGGCAATTCAGGAGATTTCGACAGAGGCAAAAGCGCGGGGATTTCAGAAAGCGTTGATTTGCAGCGGTCCGAACCTGCTTAAATTCGGCGTGACCAAAAAGGTAACGGATATTTTGGATGCGGCAGGGCTCGGTTATGAGATTTATTCTGACATCAAGGAAAATCCAACGATTGAAAACGTGCAAAACGGCGTGGAAGCATACAAGAAAGCAGGTGCGGATTACATTATCGCCATCGGCGGCGGTTCGCCCATTGATACTGCAAAGGCCATCGGCATTATTATCACGAATCCCGAGTTTGCGGACGTGCGCAGCTTAGAGGGTGTTGCACCGACAAAGAAACCGTCCGTGCCGATCTTTGCGGTTCCGACAACGGCGGGAACGGCTGCGGAAGTCACGATCAATTACGTGATCACGGATACGGAGAAAAAGAGAAAGATGGTATGCGTGGACGTCCATGATATTCCGGTTGTCGCGTTTGTTGATCCTGAAATGATGGCAACGATGCCGAAAGGATTGACGGCAGCGACCGGTATGGATGCGCTGACCCATGCGATCGAGGGATATATCACGGGCGCGGCATGGGAGCTGTCCGATATGTTCCACTTAAAAGCAATCGAGATCATCGCAAGGAGTCTGCGCGGCGCAGTAGAGAATACGCCGGAAGGCAGAGAGGGCATGGCACTGGGACAGTACGTTGCGGGAATGGGCTTTTCCAATGTAGGTCTGGGAATCGTTCACTCCATGGCACATCCGCTCGGCGCTCTGTATGATACGCCGCACGGCGTGGCAAATGCCATCATCCTTCCGACCGTTATGGAATATAATGCGGAAGCAACGGGCGAAAAATACCGTGAGATCGCAAGAGCGATGGGCGTTCAAAATGTGGATACCATGTCCGTGGAGGAATATCGCAAAGCGGCGGTCGATGCGGTACGGCAGTTGTCAAAAGACGTAGGCATTCCGGCAGACTTAAAGGAGATCGTGAAGAAAGAGGACATTCCGTTCCTCGCACAGTCCGCATACGACGATGCGTGCAGACCGGGTAATCCGAAGGAAACCAGCGTAGAGGATATTACAAAGCTGTATGAGTCCTTAATGTAAGGGAACAACAGAAAGCACAGCGTAGCTGCGGCGTTAGGATAGCTGCAGCTATGCTGTTTTTGTAAGGTAAACAGGGGAGTCAAGAAGGAGCACATATGAACGGAACGATCGTGGTGGTGGATGATGAAAAAGAAATCGCAGATTTGCTGGACGTTTATCTCACAAACGACGGTTATAACGTGCAAAAATTTCATAACGGCGGGGAGGCGCTTCGCTGGATGGAGGGGCATGAGCCGGATCTGGCGGTGCTGGATGTCATGCTGCCCGATATGGACGGGTTTCAGATCTGCCGAAAAATCCGGGAGCATTCTTTTTTTCCGATCATCATGCTGACGGCAAAGGTGGAGGACGGCGATAAAATCATGGGGCTAACGATCGGTGCGGATGACTACATCACAAAGCCGTTTAATCCGCTGGAGGTCGTGGCACGGGTGAAAACGCAGCTTCGGCGCTATACGCGCTATAACAGTCCGGCATCGAAGCCGGATGAGAAGGCCTGTGAATATGACATTCGGGGACTGATCATCAACAGAGAGCATCATAAGTGCAGCCTGTTTGGGAAGGAGCTGCCATTAACGCCGATCGAGTTTTCCATTCTCTGGTATTTGTGCGAGCATCAGGGGGCGGTCGTTTCGTCGGAGGAGCTGTTTGAGGCAGTATGGGGCGAGCAGTATATCAATAACAATAATACCGTTATGGCGCATATCGGCAGGCTGCGTGAAAAAATGAACGAGCCCTCAAAAAACCCGAAATTTATTAAAACCGTATGGGGAGTGGGATACACCATTGAAAATTAAATCATTACGTCCGAATGTAAAAAAGAGCAATGATTTCAGATACTTTAAAAATAAAATTTTTTTCCGAACCGTCCTGATGGTTTTGCTTGCGGTCGGTTTCATTTTTTTCCTTTATTCATACATTCTGTCGGGGAAGTTTGCGGACTGGATGATCGGAGTCTATCAAAATCTGTTTCACTTGGATTATGACGCGGCATATATCTTATATCAAAATACATTCCGCAGCCATATGGATATTATCATGATCGCGGCGATGGTGTGCATGTTTTTTGTTGTGTTTCGTATATACCTCAATTGGTTCACGGTATACTTTGAGGAGATCGGAAAAGGAATGGACAGTCTGCTTCTGGAAAAGGCGGAGGATATTTCGTTAACCCCGGAGCTGTTCCCACTGGAGCGCAGGTTAAATACGGTAAAGCATACGATCGAGAAGCAGAAAAGTGATATTTTGACGACAGAAAAAAGAAAAAATGATCTGATCATGTATCTTGCGCATGACCTAAAAACGCCGCTTGCCTCCGTGATCGGCTATCTGAATCTGCTGCGCGATGAAAAAGAAATATCCGATGAAGTGCGGGATAAATATCTCTCGATCTCTCTGCAAAAAGCGGAGCGGCTTGAAGACCTCATCAACGAATTTTTTGAGATCGCGAGATTCAATATATCTGATATTACACTGCAATATAGCCGGATCAGCCTTACGCGTCTGCTGGAGCAGGTTTTGTACGAGTTTGATCCGATGCTAAAAGAGAAAGGGCTGATGGGAAAACTGCAGGCCCAAAAGGATGTGACGCTTCGGTGTGATGCAAATAAGATTCAGCGCGTGTTTGACAATCTGCTGCGCAATGCGGTCATGTACAGCGATAAGGGCGGGGAGATTGAGATCACGGTTCAATCTGATCAGGCTCAGGCGGTGGCGATCACGGTTTCAAATTATGGAGATACGATTCCGGAGGAAAAACTGAACCGGATTTTCGAACAGTTCTATCGATTAGACGATGCGCGCAGTACGAATAGCGGCGGCGCGGGCTTGGGGCTTGCGATCGCAAAGCAGATCGTCGAGCTTCACGGGGGAAGCATTGAAGCGCAGAGCGGGGAGGGGCGGACAAAGTTTTGTGTGACGCTTCCGGTCTCGGAAACAGTTGTAAGAATAAACTGAAAAGGATATAATACGAACAGGAGCAGATTTCACAAAGTAAGGAGATGATGACGATGGTAATGACAAAGGTCGAAATTGATGTACCCGAGGAAATTGTACCATATACGGTGTTAGAGGATAAAGAGGCACAGGTCATAAGAAATGCGATGATGGTTTACCCTTATATCAAAAGTGGCGTAATGTCACATGGTAAGGCGGCAGAGATGCTGGGGCTTCCCAAGATGGATCTGATTACATTGTATGGTAAATTAGGGCTGCCATACTTTGATGAGACGGAAGAAGAATTTGAAGAAGATTTGGCAGTATTGAAGAAATTAAGGGGTGCAACTGCATGATTGTTGTTTCGGATACGACACCGATTATTTCATTAATGAAGGCGGGACAGTTAGAACTGTTGCAGAGTTTGTTTGAGGTAGTCTGTGTTCCAAATGCGGTATATCAGGAGTTGATAAAGAATCCTACATTTCCAGAAGAAGCAAGAATGGTGCGCGAATGTCAATTTCTTCGTGTAGAAGAAGTGGAAAATGAAAAGGCTGTTACGATATTGCGAAATTTTACCGGATTAGATGCCGGAGAAAGTGAAGCCATCATTTTAGCAGATGAGAAACGGTCGGATGTCTTACTAATGGACGAACATAGGGGCAGGCAGGTTGCTAAGAAGATGGGGATAACAATTACCGGAACAATTGGAATTTTGACACAGGCATTTGATGAGGGGCTATTGACTAAGGAAGATGTGGAACGATGTATTGAACGACTGAAAGAAAATGGAATACGGATAAGTGAGAAGCTGTATGAGAAGTTGAGGCAGCATCAAAGACTTTAATTCGAAAAAACAGCCTGTGTATACATGAATGGATACACAGGCTGTTTGAATGAAATGGCGACGCGTTTAGGTAACGGGAAAATCAAAATAGCGGTCCGGGTACGGCTCGTCTTTTAGCAGGTAGTGCCACCATTCATTTTCATAGGATTCAAAACCGTTTTCTTCCATAATGGAGCGCAGCAGAGTGCGGTGCTTGGCTTCGCTGACCGTGACCGCTTCCGACGTGTGATGGGAACGGCAGTCCATAAAATCGAAGCCGCTTCCCATGGGAACCATATCGCCTGTATGCAGATCATAGATTGTGAGGTCAATGGCGCTCCCGCGGCTGTGGCTTGATTTTGCGGCGACATATCCCTTTGCGACCATCTCGCTGCGTTCGATGTGGGGGTAATGTCTTTCTTTTGTGCGATAGTCTTCCGGCTGTGTGGACCAGTGCAGAAAGCAGTTTACCGCGCGTTGGGGGCGGTAGCCGTCCCACAGGAGCAGACCGTATCCGAGCGCGACGGCCGTTTCACGTACCTTTTTCAGTGCGTCCGCCAGTTCGAACGTTCCGACAATGCGGTTGACCGCATATCCGTCCACCGGCTTTCCGGTGAAGTTGTCCCATGTGGCGTACTTCGCATCCCAACGGATGCCCTGTACCGCCTCATCTAAAAAAACAAATCCTTTTTCCATCATTGTGCGTATGCCCCTTTCAGCTTTTGTTAGTCTCCTTTTGGAGCGCAGTCGAGATCAGAGAATCGATCACTTCTGAAACAGAGATTCCGGCGGCTTTCATCATGCGGGGATAGCGGCTGTAGGATGTGAAGCCCGGCAGCGTATTGACCTCGTTGAGTAAGATACTTCCGTCTTTGCGTAAAAACATATCAACGCGGGCAAGTCCTCTGCATCCGAGCGTCCGATAAATTGCTTTTGCGGTTTCCTTTAATTCATCCTGCTTCTCCTGCGGAAGATCTGCGGGAACGGTGAAGCTTGCGTTCTCAGAACCGCTTTCGGGAGCATTTTCCTGATGAATGCGGAAGAAACCGTGAGAGAGCGTGATCTGGTCTATCTCGCCAACAACCAAGGCGTTATTCTTTTCCAGTACGGCGCACCCGACCTCTGTTCCGATAACAGCCTCTTCGATCAGAATCTTGTCATCGTACTGCAGGGCTGTTTTCATGGCGGCATGCAATTCACCCTGATCATGAACCTTACTCACGCCAAAGGAAGAACCGGAACGTGCCGGTTTCACAAAAACCGGGTAGGCGGGCAAGTCTTGTACGGTGATACGGGATGCGGCATCATCCGTGCAGTCCACAGGGAATAAATGTCCGCTTGGCGTACAGTCCGTAGGGCATGAATTTCCGTTTGATGTGTGTGCGTCGGGATGTACGATCCGGAATTCGGGAACGGCAATACCGGTGTTTTTTACCGCCATGTAGGCAAGAGATTTATCCATGCAGAGTGCGGAGCTTGCAATATCGCAGCCGATATAGGGAATGCCGGATAATTCCAGCAGCCCCTGTATGGCGCCGTCCTCGCCCGTTTTTCCGTGCAGAACGGGAAATACCACGTCTATATAGAGTGTTTGATAGCTGCCGTCCTTAACAAAAGTCAGACCGTGTACGCCTCTGTCCGGGGAGATGACAGCGGGAAAGCAATCCCCTTTTTCCCATTCGGCACAGGGCTTTTCACACGCCAGCCATTTGCCGTCGCGCGTAATGCCGATGTAAAAGGGCTCATATTTTGTCGGATCAATTTCTTTTGCGATTTCAGAAGCCGATTTGACGGACACGTCGTGTTCCTCCGAGCAGCCGCCAAACAGGACGGCGATTTTCAGTTTATCCATGTGCTTGTCTCCTTTCAAACTCAAAACAGTTTTGCAGCGTGATCTCAACCGTGTCATGCAGCACGCGGTCGGTGTAATATGCCGTGTGCGGTGTGATGATCACGTTCGGCATCTTTTGCAGCCTTGGCAGGAAGGGATTGTGGATGGCTCTGTGTGAGCAGTCAGAATAAAAAATTCCTTCTTCTTCCTCCATCACGTCTAAAGCGGCGCCGCCCAGTCTGCCGTCCTCCAATGCGTTGATCAGCTCCTGCGTATCTACAAGCGCCCCGCGTCCTGTATTGATCAGAAAGGCGCCTCGCTTTATACGGTGAAGCTGATCCCTGCCAAGCATATGATAGGTGTCAGCGCTGAGCGGCACATGGAGGGTAATGATATCACTTTTTTGCAGCAGCTCACACAGGGGGATGCAGTCTGCGTCGTGGTTCTGATCGCAGAGCAATATGCGGCAGCCAAAACCTTGAAGCCGATTGTGTACGGCACGGCCAATGCGCCCTGCGCCGATGATTCCGACGGTCATGTCGCATAGCTCCTTTCCACGGCGGCAATTTAAGCGAAAATCGCTGCGCTCTGCGCGGAGGATGGACGATTTTGTGCCGCGTATTGCCATTAAGATCAACAGCAGTGTGTAATCGGCAACACCGTCGGGTGAATATACCGCATTTGAGACGGTGATGCCCAATCGGCCGGCTGCGTCCGTATCGATATGGTCATATCCGATGCTCCGGGTGGAAATATATTTCACGCCCGATTCTTTAAGCGCGAGAAGATCAGCCCCGGTAATCCTCGACTTGTGTCCCACGCTGATGCAGGCATTTCGAAGTTCCGGGTCGTGGTCATACTTTGCCGCGGGGAGCTTCGTCATAACGGGTTCAATGCCGAAACGCGGTGACAGCTCGTGAAATAGTTTGATTTCGTCCTCTTCGCAATCAAAGACTGTGATTTTCATGCATGTTGTCCTCCTGTCTGAACGACTGATGCCCGCTGATGTTTGGATGCCTGCGCGGGTAGTCATCCGTTCCGATACAGGTAGTGTATCAAAAAAGAAAGCGGCATTTATCCGCATGTCCGTACGGTATTCAACGAATTTTCTGCGGAAATTCTTACGATTTTCTGACGAAGCCGATCATGATATATGAAAAACAGTAAGGTCGCCGGCACAATTTTATAAAAAATTTTTGAAAAAACTGTTTTATGCAACAATCGACAGGTTCTTTATGTTACAATAAGAAACATACAGACTATACATAGAAAGGTGTTGGCGCATTGCGGGATAATCGTTCAAAACTGATAGAAAAATCAAAGGAAACCTTAAAAGCGGTAGTGCCCATCATTCTGATCGTGCTGCTGCTCAGCTTTACGATCGCGCCCATTTCACCGGATATTCTGATGGAATTTCTGATCGGGGCGGTCATGTTGATCGTGGGCATGCTTTTTTTCTCCATCGGAGCGGAGATGGCGATGACGCCCATGGGCGAACGGGTGGGTACCACCATGACAAAGAGCAGGAAGCTGCTTGTCATGATCGTAGTCAGCTTCGCGCTGGGTTTTGTCATCACGATCTCGGAGCCGGACTTGCAGGTGCTGGCACAGCAGGTTCCCTCGATTCCCAATTTGATATTGATCGTGGCGGTTGCGGTGGGCGTCGGACTTTTTTTAGTATTTGCGCTGCTGCGTATGCTGCTTCGTGTTCCGCTGCCGCCGATGCTGCTTCTTTTTTACGCGGTGGTCTTTGCAGTGGCGGCCTTTGTCCCCAAAGATTTTCTGGCGGTGGCATTTGACTCGGGCGGGGTGACGACCGGACCGATGACCGTCCCGTTTATCATGGCGTTCGGTATCGGTATTTCTGCGATCCGAAACGATAAACATGCGGCGGAGGACAGCTTTGGTCTGGTGTCGCTGTGTTCTGTGGGTCCCATTATCGCGGTGCTGATCCTCGGCATGATCTATCACCCGGAATCCACGGAATATTTGTCGGATGCGATACCGGAGATTGCGGATTCCGTGGAGCTTGGCAGGCTGTTTGCCAAGGGGATTCCGGTCTACTTACGTGAGATGGCGGTTTCGCTTCTTCCCATCGTTTTGTTTTTTGGGGCATTTCAATTGATCTCTCGCGATATGAAGAAAAAAACATTGATCAAGATTCTGATCGGCCTTGTGTATACCTATGTGGGATTGGTTTTATTTTTGACCGGCGTGAATGTGGGCTTTATGCCTGCCGGAAATTACTTGGGACAGGTGATCGCAGGACTGCCCTATGCATGGGTCATCGTGCCGATCGGTATGATCATCGGTTATTTTATTGTTCAGGCGGAGCCTGCTGTTTTCGTTCTCACAAAGCAGGTGGAGGAGATCACCTCGGGCGCCATTTCTGCCAAGGCGATGGAAACGAGTCTGTCTGTCGGCGTTGCGACGTCGATCGGTTTGGCAATGATCCGTGTACTCACGGGAATCTCCATTATGTGGTTCGTTGTGCCGGGGTATGCCATTGCGCTGCTGCTGACTTTCTTTGTGCCAAAGATTTTTACTTCTATTGCATTTGACTCCGGCGGCGTGGCATCCGGTCCCATGACAGCAACGTTTTTGTTACCGTTTGCGATGGGCGCGTGTAACGCGGTGGGAGGCAATATTATTACGGATGCGTTCGGTGTGGTTGCGATGGTCGCCATGACGCCGCTCATCACCATTCAGTCCTTAGGGCTGATCTATCAGGTGAAGGCGGGACGACTTCAGAAAGCGGCGGGCGGATATGCGTCCATCGATCAGTACGGGGATATGGATATTATTGAATTATAGCATGGATTTCACAGACGGTTTTAAGGAAACGCTGATTTATCAGCATTTCCTATAAGTAAGAATGGAGCAGGTTTATGGGAAAGTTGTGTCTGATGACAACGATTATCAGTCGAAAACAGTTAAAAAAATATCTTCGCCTGTATGAAGAGGAAGCGTTGCAGGTCATGTTTGTCACGCTGGGATCGGGAACGGCGACGGGGGATATTCTGGATTATCTGGGTCTGGAATCCATGGAAAAAGCAGTTCTTTTTCATGTGTTGGAGGAAGACGTTTGGCAAAGTACGAAGAAGCATCTTAGACAGAAGCTTCGGATCGACGCGCCGGGCGAGGGAATCGCCTTTGTTGTCCCGCTAAGCAGCATCGGCGGGAAAAAGACATTGCAGTTTTTAACCGGAAACTTAGATTTTCAAAAAGAGGAGGAATCGGTTTTGAAGGATACGACCCATGAGCTTATTGTAGTCATTGCCAATCAGGGATATACGGAATTGGCGATGGATGCCGCCAGAGGCGCCGGCGCGTACGGCGGGACGGTGATCCATGCTAAAGGTACGGGCATGGAGCAGGCGGAGAAATTTATGGGCGTGTCCCTCGCCTCGGAGAAAGAGATTATTTTTATTGTGGCAAAAAGAGATCAGAAAAATGATATTATGAAAGCGGTCATGGAGCAGGCAGGCATGCAGTCCAAGGCGAAATCCATAGTTTTTTCCCTGCCGGTAACGGACACGGCGGGACTGAGGCTGTTAGAGGACTGATCCCGAAGGAAATATCATAGATTTTGTATGCAGCGCAGAGGCTATGGAGAGAATCCGGTAGGCTCTGCGTTTTTATTGCAAAAAAATAAAATAGTTCATGTGTTTTAGTGTAAAAATAATGAGAAAATTAATTGATATTTACACGAATATATGACATACTATGATTATACCTTACATTGGAAATTCTGAGAAAAGGGGGATGGACGCGTGTATCGGAAGATCATGAGCTTCCTTGAGGAATGGAAAGAAAGTGAATACCGCAAGCCTCTGATTTTACAGGGGGCAAGGCAGGTTGGCAAAACCTACACGATTTTGGAGTTCGGAAGAAACTGTTATGAGAATGTGGCGTATTTCAATTTTGAGACGAATCCCAAATTAAATGAGACTTTTGAGGAAAATATCAGTCCAGAATATCTGATACCGATTTTGTCCCATATTGCGGGACAGACAATTGTTCGGGAAAAAACCCTGATCGTATTTGATGAAGTGCAGCTTTGCGAAAGAGCATTGACCTCTTTGAAATATTTTTGTGAAGATGCGCCGGATTATCATATCATCGTGGCGGGGAGTCTGCTTGGTGTGGCGGTGAACAGGGCAAAGTTTTCTTTTCCCGTCGGTAAGGTGGATATGAAGACAATGTATCCGATGGATATGGAGGAGTTCCTGCTTGCAATGCATGAGGATGGACTGGTGGAGCAGATTAAAAAGTGCTTTGCTTTTGATACGCCAATGCCCGCCGCATTGCATGACGCGGCAATGAGGCTATATCGCAGGTATCTTGTGGTCGGCGGCATGCCGGAATGTGTGATGCAGTTTGCGAATACAAAGGATGATATTTTGGTGCGCCATACGCAGGATGCGATACTTGCAAGCTATTTAAATGATATGAGCAAATACAACAACTTAAATGAGATCAAGAAAACAAGGCTGGTCTATGACAATATTACCGTTCAGCTCTCCAAAAAAAATACGCGTTTTCAATATAAATTGATAAAAAAAGGAGGGCGGGCATCTGAGTTTGAAAATGCCATTGAATGGCTGAGTCTGTCCGGCATTGTGTCGCGGGTTTATAAAGTGGAGCAGATAAAAAAGCCTCTTGAGAATTATCGTGATATTGATGCATTTAAGATTTATGTCTCAGACTTAGGACTGCTTCGTGCAAAAAAAGACCTGGCGGCGAATGACATTCTCTACATGGTGGATGAGATCAATGATTTTAAGGGTGGAATGGCAGAAAACTATGTGAATGCGCAGCTGACCACGAATGGCTATCCTACTTATTATTGGGAATCCGAGCGGGGCGCCGAGATTGACTTTGTGATTCAACGAGAAGGAAGACTGGTACCGATTGAGGTGAAATCGGCAGATAATACAAAAGCAAAGAGCTTAAAGGTATATATGGAAACCTATAAACCGGATTATGCGATAAAACTTTCCGCTAAAAACTTCGGCTTTGAGGACGGAAAAAAGACCGTTCCGTTATATGCAGCGTTTTGTATTTGAATGTAGATAGAAAAATCGAAAAATCAAAGATTTTTCAAAAGCGAACAAGTTCGCTTTGCAAATTTGTGCCAGCGCCCAAATTTGCGGGTTGTTGGCGGAGCAGGCAAAATTAATCTTAGAAAAAATAAACCCTGACATGAGGTGTCAGGGTTGCGCTGATAAACTGTGGACAGCAGAGGAAGATCAGATGGATGCAGGGCAGATATAACTGGCTGAATTGACGGGGAGCCGGACTGACATTTTGCATCATCTGAAATCTGGACAGACAGAAAGGAAAAATGACGATGGGAAGGCCAACGACAAAACCGGATTTGATCAGTGCAGCAACAGAAAACTATGAGAAACTAAACAGTATGATCGATGGATTGACCGAAAAGGAGCTGAATACGCCCTTTGATTTTTCAGCGAATGCGTCGAAGAAAGAAGCGCATTGGAAGAGGGATAAAAACCTTCGGGATGTTTTGGTTCATCTTTATGAGTGGCATCAGCTTTTACTGAACTGGGTGCGGGTAAATCACATTGAGAAAGCGAATGAAAACGGCGCAGATGGCGCGGACACGGCGCCGGTTCGAATTACCGCGCGCGGAAAGAAAAATGATGCGTATCAGCCGTTCCTTCCGCAGCCCTATAACTGGAAGAATTACGGTGAAATGAATGTAGAATTTTGGAAAAAGCATCAGAGTACCACATTGGAGCAAGCAAAAGAGCTGCTTCACAAATCCCATGAGGAGACAATGAAGTTAATAGAAATGCTTTCTAATGAACAATTGTTTTCCAAGGAGATATTTCCGTGGACCGGAGGGAATGCGCTGGGTTCTTATTTTGCCGCGAATACCTCGAGTCATTATGATTGGGCAATGAAGAAATTGAAAGCGCATAAGAAGAATTGCGCGGGGACCTGAAATCATTTTTATTAAATGCGGAAGACCGGGCGCAATTTTGGCATTAAACAGAGACGATAATCACATATGATAATAGAATCTTCCTGCTCTCCAATGATAGGGCAGGAAGATTGCTCTCGCATCAGATAAAGAAAATCGTTCACATTAGTGTGCCTACGACAATTCTCCCAATGTCCCAATGCGTAACCAACAGTTCCGTATTCACTTTTTTATAGATTGAAATGAAATATATTCGGGACATTATCACCGAATGTTTTGACTGCCATCCGGTACATTGCCTTTGCGTGAATTCGATCATGCCAGATAAAACGCCTTAGAACTTTTCGCAGAGACCATTCTTCGTCATAACTGCCAAGATAAACTTTATTGTTCAAAAAATCCGGTTGACTTTCTAATAATGCAAATCCGCGTTTCCTGCATTCTACAATGTTCCCCTCATGATCTGCCTCAACGCCAATCTCGCCAAAATAATAATTATTGACATTTTTTGTGTGCTCATACATTTCAAATGTGGTGCGGGGAATTTGACCATAAAAAGTTGTTCTGACTGGCAGGCAGCTTTTATTTTTATCCGGTATTGCATCATACAATGCCTGAAAGTCTCGTGCTGATTTGAGTGCGAGTGCTCTTAATTCCTCATATTCAGAGTCGCGTAATGGTTTCTTTTCTTTGTCAAAGAGAACATTAGTATCTGCATCAGAAATAGTGAGTTCGGATTCTTTTTCCTGTATAATCACAGGATCAAAAGAATCAGGAACCATTTCGCCTTTCCATTTCAGGTAGGATATAATCTCCGAATGCATTTTCTGAATGGCGGCCTCTTTGGTCGCGCCTCTCGTAAAAGCTCCTACAAAATTATCAGAATACAATAAGCTGTCGTTGCCGTTGTGTTCCCATATACATTGTATTTTCATATTAATTCTCCAGTCTTACATTATTTTCATTGTCATTTATACAAAATCATTTCGTATGCTTTTTCCGTCAGATTCCAATTACTTATCATGCGGCGCATGCGGTCATCCAATAATTCATAACCGTGTTTTTGATAAAAGTGAATCGCCCAGGGCGCATTGCGAAGAGCTTTGACAATGAGACAGGAGTTGTCAAGGCTCTTTTTGGCGCAAGCTTCAAAGTGCAATAATAATTGCTCACCGATGCCTGCTCGTTGATATTCTCTTTTAACATAAAGAGATGTCAGTTCGTGGTACTCAGCAAAGGTATGGAAGGACAGAAAGGCGCAGATCGTGTCTTCTTCCATGTAAACAAAATTTTGATCTTCCTGCAACTGCTTATAAAAGATGGTCTCGTCCGCATCGCAGCGTTCCTGCTCCTCAAAGAGGGTATTGGCGCTGTTATAGATTACTGCAAAATCGCGTGCATAATGAGGTTCCGTTACCTGAATAATCATAAAAGTCCTCCGGAATCGGTGTGAAAAAATGATAGCAAGACCAACGCTGCCGTTGAAGGCGCCATTTCTTTTATCGACTTTAATTATGATGACGATCATCGTGGTGTTCTCTATGATCGCCTCCAACTGTTTGACTGCTATGGTGGTGATTTGTTTCAGTGCAATCCAAATTGCAGGTATGATAATGATCGTAATCTGTGCAGTCGGGCGGACAATCATGATGATGGGATACATCTGTACAGCTTTGATCACTGCATCCCATGCCGCTGACAAAAGNGGTTGTAANAACTNCNGATGAGTCAGNTTGNGGATNGNCCTGANGATNGGNCTGCGAGGATAANTCTGATGTNTTTGNGTNTTCTGAGCTACATCCGGTCAGCATAAAAATGAAAACCAGTGNGGTGATACAAATAAATTTTTTCATATTCTTTNTCCTNTTCTATCATNATNTTGAAAACNTATTTTGAATATTCTGTGTNATGCAATCNACCTTAATGGTGGCGATCATCATGGTGACTACTATCATGGTGATTNNCGNTGTGGTGTCNATTATAGCTGCCTCCAACAGTTTGGCCGNCATANGGGCGANTTGTTTCNGTGTATCCCATACTGCTAANGGATGCCNCGTTAGCTGCGNNTGTATCAGNCTGTATCAGTTCTGTAGGAATCACCCGAATAAAGCGCNTCGGCGCCATTCTGAATNGTCNNCCCNNTGTTTGNCGAAACGNCAATCTCTTGTTGCTGATCGACATCTCTTTTCGGCACGGTCAGCAGGCNGATTGCCACAACGATTGTGGCGGCAACTGCCGACAGGACAATTCCCAAAGCGGGCTTTTTGTAATTCATCACGTCTTTTATGCGGGCCTTTACCCCGACCTCCCCAAATGCGAGGGGACACGCCGCAATTACCCGATGACGAACGCTGCAATGAAGAAGCGCCGCTGAATAAGCACGACGATCTTCCGTTCCCATTTCACGGATCACCTTCTCGTCGCAGGCGGCNTCAATATCCCGGCACAGCAACACATAAGCAACCCACAACAGCGGATGAAACCAATAGATAGCCAAAAGGATAAAGCCAATCGGTTTCCACCAGTGATCTTTGCGGCGGATATGGGCCTTTTCGTGGGCTATCACATAGGTGAGATCTTCATCTGCGACACGATATGGCAAATAGATAACCGGGCGGAAGAGTCCGAGTACAAAGGGTGAATTGATACGCTCGCTTTGCTTGATATTTTCACGCAGCAAGGTCGCCGTTGCAACACGGCGCTTTAAAAGCAGGTAGCTTATCTGTTCATAGAGCAGCATAGCAGCAACCCCTGCTGCCCAAATCCAGGCAAGAACGAATAACCAGATCTGTGCAGGATTNGCACTTGCCCCCGGTTCCGGTGACAATGTACTCGAGAGAACCGGGTTCACAATCGTATCAATGACNNCTATTCCGCTATGANCCTCGGGTGCTTCCNTGTAGAGAATNTNCTGNGGAAGCGGCTCAGCACTGGGGATCAGACTAAATNCACTCTCNATAGATATGGGACAAATGAGACGCAGNGCAACAAGTCCCCAAAGAAAGCATCTTATCCACTTTGGTGCTTTGCGGAAAACAAGTCGTATAAGGAGAACNGCCAACACCAGCCAGCCTGCTANCATACTGAGGTTGACCAANTTCAAAAATAATGATTCCATCGCGTTCCNNCCTTACTTTTCAATAATNCGGAGGATTTCTTTCACCTCNTCATCAGTAAGTTCCTGACGGCGGGCAAATGCGGCAATAAATGCCGGCAGAGAACCCTCGAAAGTCTTTTNCATCATTTCGNCCATCTGAGCAACCTGAATATCTTCTTTGCTGATCAGAGAAGTAACCGTTGCGTTCTCGTTCTTGACNACGCCCCTGTCAGAAAGACGTCGGATTACGGTGAACGTGGTCGTCCTGCTCCAGCCAAGCTCATCCTTACAGATTCGAGCCAGCTTNGTGCTGTTGATCGGTTCGTACTTCCACANAATCAAGCAGAACCGGTATTCGCTTTCAAAAACTTTAGGTGAATTCATAGAGCCTCTCCATACGTCTAATATATTCGACTCTATTAGTCTAACGCATTCGACGTCCTGTGTCAATAGCGTTCACAAAAAATCAATTGCCTGCTCGGAGATACAAGCGTATGATAAATGGGAGGAGGGAATTCGGATGAAAGGCAAGTATATCGTAGGAATTTTATGCGGCTGTGCATTATTTTTAATGACAGGCTGCGGCGGNCGGACGGAGGGGGAAGCACCGTCTGAAAATTCTGTGGAAGATGCACAGGATGTCTCTTTAGAGGAAGATACGCAGGATGAATCTGAGGAGGACTCTGCGGAAGCAGACAATATGAATGGAGAGTCAGAGGAAGACCCGGTGGAGGAAAATAATCCTAATGAAGAAATAATGGAAAAGCCTGTGATTGACAATGATTTTTATGAGGAACTGATCGCTGCAGCAGAGAGATGTATCAGAGAAGAATATTATGAGGCGCCGGAAGTGTATGATTTTAGTGTGATCATTTGCATGAGTAGATATTCTGTGGGATATCGGATAGAGGATATTGACGGGAATGGAACAGAGGAGCTGATCTTCGGGGAAAACTGGGGAGATCATACCGTTATCTATGATATTTATACCATTTTTGAGGGAGAATTGGTTCATGTTCTGGACGGGTGGGATCGAAACAGATATTATCTCTGTGAAAACGGAATGATCGCCAACGAGGGTTCCGGCGGAGCAGCGCATTCCAACTACGCTTATTTTACCTTTGACGGTGTGGAATTGCATTTGGCAGAAGCGGTCATTTACGATGGAGACAAGGATAGAGAGAACCCATGGTTCTACTCGGTGGAATCGGAATATGATGCGGAATACGCAGAGCCGATCAGCGGAGAACGGGCGGCGGAAATCATAAATCAGTATGTTTATTGCGACCGAACATTTATCCCGTTTGTCGAAGATCACTGACCGTCCGTTCTTTTAGTATTTCACGATGCTGGTTTCCTGAGGCTTATTATGTGATCAGTCAAAAATAATATAATGGCACACAGTAGCATTCCGGACAGGGACAGCAGATCCCATACATCCAAAAACGGAATGGAAAGAATGTCCGCAAGGACAAAATTGATGATAAGGTGCAGCGGTATCGCCAATAAGAAAGAAACTGCCGCGGCCAATTGCTTTCTCAGCGCCAATTTCTTGAAAATGAAATATATACACCATAAATAAACAATCGAAGGCAGGGACGTTTTAGTGCCTATCGGCATAATGAGATTGTTTCCGCCGACGAGTCTGCTAAGTATGGCCAGAAATGGAAGGATAAAAACACTGATGGCGATCAGAGAACCGGGAATGCCTTTCATTCCGTATTTGATGATCGGAACGCATATGAGCCACGCAAAAAGGATGGAGCTGACCGGATACCAAGACCATGTCAATGCGCCTGATATTGCTACATTGCAGATGACGCATACCAATATGCCGAGCAGGAGTAAGGCTGAAAAGGAGATGGTCAGAATATGTCGAAAAGAAGCGATGCTTTTTTTCGAGGACTTCTCTGCATAATTGAGCGCATGGTCAACGCTTTCCAACACGTCCTGCGACGGAGTTTCATTTTTTTTCGCATTGAGCAGCTCGCTCACGGTTATGCCGAGAATATCGGCAAGCGGCGATAAAAGAGAAATGTCGGGGCAGCTTAACCCGCGCTCCCATTTGGAGACGGCTTTGTCGGTAATATGTAATTGTCCGGCTAAATCTTTCTGTGTCATATTTTTTTCTTTTCGTAATTCGGCAATGAATTGACCGATGCTGTTTTCGTTCATAGGGCAGGCTCCTTTTCGTTTGGTTTTTCAATAAAGTTTCTTTGAGTGGTGCGTACGACAGTGTTATTGTATATGCGGAAGGGAATGTTTGCAACCGACCATTGGTTTACTCGATCATTTCAAGGAAAAAGGGAGGTACAAGATGATTGATATTACGACATTCGGAGCAATCGGAGATGGAAAGACAATGAACACTGCCGCTATTCAGGCAGCACTGGATCAGGCCGCAAAAACAGGGGCTATGGTTCAGATTCCCGACGGTGTTTTTCTTACGGGAACGCTCGTATTAAACGGTGCATCTCTGCATTTGGAAAGCGGAGCCGTGTTAAAAGCTTCCGGTAACATGGAAGATTATCCTGAGCAGCCCTATCATCATAATGAAATGGGAACACTGCGGGCGATGCTGGTGAACCTCGGACATGATAATGTGACGATTGAAGGCGACGGCACGATTGACTTCAGCGGTAGTGCTTTTTATGATATGGATGCGTGGAACGTTCCGTCCGCTAAGGTGCCGTTTCGCGAAGAGCAGATCAGAGAATGTACGCATCCCATCGGATCGCGGCCGGCGCAATGTCTTTTTTTCCATGCCTCAAAAAATATCACAATACGCAATATACGAGTCATTGATGCACCCTGTTGGACTTTGACGTTCAGTGAATGTGAAAATGTAAAATTAACAGGATTGACGATTGATACCGATCTGAATATTCCGAATAACGACGGCATCCATATTTGTGCCTGCAAAGGGGTGATCATTTCGGACTGCCATATTTCCAGCGGCGACGATTGCATTGCCTTAACCTGCATCACGAATTGGGAAAAGCCCTGTGAGGATGTCGTCATCACGAACTGCGTACTGCGTTCGTGCTCAAAAGCGATCGTGATCGGATATCTTTATAGTGTTGTGCGGAATGTTCTGATTTCCAACTGCATCATCAAAGAAAGCAATCGGGGGTTCTGCATCATGTGTAATGATGAAAGCTCTTTGGTGGAGAATGTCCGCATTAGTAATATGCTGATTGATACAAAGATCCGTGCCGGTAATTGGTGGGGCAACGGAGAGCCGATTTTCATGATGGCAGTGAAGCATGATTATGATATTCCCGCAGAGCAATTTCCACAGCGTAAAACGGAAAGTGCGATTCGCAATGTGCAGATAGAGAATGTGACCTGCATGGGCGAAAATGCAATGGGGATTTACGGGACGGGCGGTAATATCTGCGAGGTAGTGCTGCGTCACATTGATTACCGGCGCAAGCCGTCCGCCAATCTTGCATTAAAGGGGGAGGTGTTTGACTTCTCTCCCGGCAGGATAGAATTTGAAGTGCCTGCTGATTGCGGACTCTTTATCGGCGGCAATGCGGAAACAAAGTTGGACGATCTGAGGATGCACGATTGGCGCATCATCGAGGAGTGATATGCATTTTTTTAACCGGTAGATGCAAAAGAGGTATCATGTAATAAAAAAGAATCGGAGCACACTGCTTCGATTCTTTTTTGAAACGGAGATGGAGGGATTTGAACCCTCGCGCCGGTTACCCGACCTACCGCATTTCGAGTGCGGACCCTTCAGCCACTTGGGTACATCTCCATGATGTGAGGTCACATCCTTGTCCATTATACTCACGAATCCGAAAAGCGTCAACTCACAATTGCAAAAAAATCAGACAACTCTTTTATTATGAATCAAAATAAGGTATACTAACAGAGATAAGAAAAATTTCCCATACATGAAAATGGAGAATGGAGGAAATGTGATGAAGAGAATTGGTATGTTGACGAGCGGCGGTGACTGTCAGGCGTTAAACGCGGCGATGCGCGGCGTGGTGAAGGCGCTGGTGAATGCGGCAGAGGAAGTGGAGATTTACGGATTTTTAGAAGGATATAAGGGACTGATCTACGGAAATTACAGAATGCTGACAGGGGCGGATTTTTCGGGTATCCTGACAAAGGGCGGCACCATCCTCGGCAGCAGCAGAACGCCGTTTAAGACCATTCAGGAGCCGGATGAGAACGGACTGAATAAGGTCGAGGAAATGAAACATAATTACTATAAGCTCAACTTAAACTGCCTTGTCATTTTAGGCGGCAACGGCACGCATAAGACGGCAAACCTCCTGCGTGAAGAAGGACTTAATGTGGTCACGCTGCCGAAGACGATCGACAATGATCTCTGGGGAACGGACATGACGTTTGGTTTTCAGAGCGCGGTCAATATCGCAACGGACTGCATCGACTGCATCCATACAACCGCGGCGTCGCATGGACGCGTATTTATCGTGGAGGTCATGGGACATAAGGTTGGCTGGCTTACCCTGAACGCGGGAATGGCAGGCGGCGCGGATATCATTTTGATTCCGGAGATCCCGTACGATATTGATAAGATCGTGGAGGCGATCGACAGACGTTCCAAACGCGGGAGCAAATTCACGATCCTTGCCGTTGCGGAGGGCGCCATTTCGAAGCAGGATGCGAAGCTGTCCAAAAAAGAATATAAGGAAAAAATGAAAAACTATAAATACCCGAGCGTATCCTACGAGCTTGCGGAGCAGATCAAAGAAAAAACCGGCCAGGATGTGCGCGTGACGGTTCCGGGACACACGCAGCGCGGCGGCAGTCCGTGTCCGTACGACCGCGTGTTTGCGTCAAGACTCGGTTCCGAGGCGGGAAATCTGATCCTGAAGGGTGAATACGGCTTCATGGTCGGCATCAAGAACCGTGAGATCATTAAAGTGCCGCTTGAGGACGTGGCGGGGAAACTGAAAATGGTATCGCCCGACGCGAGCATCGTACAGGAAGCAAAAATGCTGGGTATCAGCTTTGGTGATTAAACATGTCCTATGTAGCACTTTACAGAAAATTTCGTCCCGACGGATTTGAAGATGTCAAAGGTCAGGAGCATATTGTGACAACACTGCGCAATCAGATTGAGTCGGACCGGATCGGGCATGCGTATCTTTTTTGCGGAACGCGCGGTACGGGGAAGACGACGGTTGCCAAGATCTTTGCGCGGGCAGTCAACTGCGAGCATCCCGCGGGCGGAAGTCCCTGCGGGGAATGTGCGACCTGCAAGGCGATCGCCGCAGGCGTGAGCATGAACGTGATCGAGATTGATGCGGCGTCCAATAACGGTGTGGACAATATTCGTGAGATCGTGGATGAGGTTGCTTATTCGCCCACTGAGGGGCGTTTTAAAGTCTATATTATTGACGAAGTACATATGCTGTCCATCGGCGCGTTCAACGCGCTCTTAAAGACGTTGGAGGAACCGCCTTCGTATGTGATCTTTATTTTGGCGACAACGGAGGCGCATAAAATACCGATCACCATTTTGTCCAGATGTCAGCGCTATGATTTCAGACGGATCAGTATTGATACGATCGCGGGCAGACTAAAAGACATCATGGAAAAAGAACAGGTTGTCGTGGAGGAAAAGGCACTGCGCTATGTGGCGAAAGCGGCGGACGGCTCCATGCGTGACGCCTTAAGTCTGCTTGACCAGTGCATCGCTTTTCACTTTGGCGATGAACTGACCTATGATAAGGTGCTTGACGTGCTCGGCGCGGTGGATACGGGTGTTTTTTCGAGACTGCTTCGGTGTGTTCTTGACCGGAATGTGTCGGAATGTATTGCGCTGCTGGATGAGATCGTGATCCAGGGGCGTGAGCTTACGCAGTTTGTGACGGATTTTACATGGTATCTGCGCAATTTGTTATTGGTGAAAACCTCGGATCATATTGAGGATGTGATCGATATGTCCACGGAAAATCTGCATCTTTTGCAAGAGGAGGCGGAGCGCGTGGAGACGGACGGAATTATACGATACATCCGCATATTTTCGGAGCTTTCGGGACAGTTAAAATATGCGGCGCAGAAGCGTGTGCTCACGGAAGTGGCGCTGATCAAGCTGTGCCGTCCGCAGATGGAGGCAAAGCAGGACGCTTTATTAGACCGCATTCGCGCGCTGGAGCAGCGGCTGGAAAACGGTGATTTTGTGTCGGCGGGAAATGCGGCGGGCTCCTATCCGGGTGTACCGGGCGGGCAGGGAGGCCTTGGCATCGACGGCACTGCCGGGAGCGGAGCGGGCGCTGCGCCCCGGGTAAAGCAGGAGCTTCCGAAAGCGCTCCCCGAGGATGTCAAGCGCGCGGTCAGTAACTGGCAGTCGATCGCGGGCAGGGCGGAGCAGCCGATGAGGCATTATTTGCAAAACGCAAGGCTCAGTCTCGGGGGAGACGATCAATTAGTGGTCGTACTGCCCGACGGCATCATGTCGGATTATTTTACACAGGAAAAAGAACATCTCCAGCAGCTGGAGGCGCTCATTTCGGGATTCCTTGGCAAGCAGACAGAGGTGACGGTTCAAGTGTTAAAAGAAAACGTCCGGTTTACGGATCATTATGTGGATCTTGCCTCTCTGATCAATATGGAGATTGAGGAGGAGGACGAACCGGAGTCGGATATTTTCGGATGATGAGAGCCGCATGTGCGGGGAGGAACCACCGGTTTCAATGAAACCGTGCAAAATAGATCGAAGAAAATCTAGGAGGATGAAAAAATGGCAAAGCGTGGCGGTTTCGGCGGCGGTATGGGAATGCCGGGAAACATGAATAATCTGATGAAGCAGGCGCAGAGAATGCAGCGTCAGATGGAAGAAAATCAAAAGGAAATGGAAACGAAGGAATTTACGGGAACGTCCGGGGGAGGCGCGGTCAAGATCACCGTTACCGGAAAAAAAGAATTCAGTAAGGTGGAATTGTCGAAAGAGGCGGTCGATCCCGATGATGTGGAAATGCTTCAGGATATGATCCTTGCGGCGGCGAACGACGCGCTGCGTCAGGTCGAGGAGGCAAGCTCGGCGATGATGAGTAAGATGACCGGAGGTCTTCCGTTCTGATGGACATGTATAGCGGGCATATCAATCGTTTAATCGAAGAGCTGGCGGCGTTGCCCGGCGTCGGTGCAAAATCCGCCCAAAGACTGGCGTTTCATATTATCAATATGCCGCAGCAGCGTGTGGAGAGACTCACGGATGCCATCGCCTCCGCAAAAGCGAATGTGCGTTATTGCAAAGAATGCTATACGCTGACGGATGAAGAGATCTGTCCGGTGTGCGCAAGTGTAAAACGCGATCACCGCACGATCATGGTTGTCGAAAATGTGCGGGATTTAGCGGCATACGAAAAAACGGGAAAGTATGAAGGCGTCTATCACGTTCTTCACGGAGCAATTTCGCCGATGCTCGGCATCGGGCCGAATGATATTAAACTAAAAGAGCTGATCGCACGGCTGGAGGGCGATGTCGGCGAGGTGATCATTGCGACCAATTCCAGCCTTGAGGGTGAGACAACGGCAATGTATATCCGCAAGCTGATCAAACCGGCGGGTATACGTGTAACGAGGATCGCAAGCGGCGTTCCTGTCGGCGGCGATCTGGAGTATATTGACGAGGTGACGCTTCTGCGTGCACTGGAAGGGCGTACGGAACTTTGACAGCGGAAAAGGAGAAAAAGTATGGCAGTTACAAAGCGCTTATTTGACACGCTTGCCGATGGCAGAGCGGTCGATCTTTACAGCATTACAAATCAAAACGGCATGTGTGTGGAAATCATGACCTACGGCGCGAATATCGTCAATCTTTTTTTGCCCGATAAAGACGGGGAGAAAGTGGATATCACGATGGGTTATGATACCATTGAACCTTACACGGTAAATACAGATAATTTCGGCGCGACGATCGGGCCGAACTGTAACCGGATCGCAAACGCTTCCTTTTTATTGGAGGGAGAAAAAATCCAGATGGCGGTCAACGACGGCGTAAACAACCTGCACAGCGATGCGAAGCTCAGCATGGCGAAAAAGCTGTGGGATGCGCAGGTAACAGAGGACGGCGTTATTTTTTCCGTGCGTGTTGCAGACGGTGAAGTCGGGCTGCCGGGAAACAAAGTCATCCGGCTGACTTATACGCTGACGGATGACAATGAGCTGAAGCTTCATTATGAGGGAAAATCCGACCGGAATACGATCATCAATCTGACGAACCATGCGTATTTTAATCTATCCGGGCATGCGGCTGGGAGCATTCATGATTCTGTGCTTTGGGTGAATGCATCACAATTTACGGAGGTGAGAGAGGGCGGCATTCCGACAGGAAGGATTCTGCCGGTTAAGGGAACCGCGCTTGACTTTACAACGCCGAAGCCGATCGGACAGGATATTGACGGAGACGATGCGCAGACAAAGCTTGTCGGCGGCTATGATCACAACTGGGTGCTTGACGATTGGGACGGACAGGTACGCTTAGCGGCGCGCTTGACGGATGAAAAAGCAAATCGTCAGATGGAAGTATTTACAAACCTTCCGGGCATGCAGATCTATGCGGGGAATTTTATCGGAAAGCAGGCGGCAAAGGACGGCGCTATGTATGAACCG
Source organism: Lachnospiraceae bacterium (assembly GCA_014804425.1). Classification (GTDB taxonomy): domain Bacteria; phylum Bacillota; class Clostridia; order Lachnospirales; family Lachnospiraceae; genus DLAJ01. The sequence continues at coordinate 3,931 of JAAUZV010000010.1, read as the reverse complement.
AGAATGGGCATCGCATTGGAGACGCAGTTTTTCCCTGACGCGCCCAATCATGAGAACTTCCCCAGTACGGTGTTTGGGCCGTCACGGCAGTACGACTCCACGACGATTTATAAATTTATTTTTTAATGATATAGTGTATCAAAAAGTGAAAGAAGCGCGATGCATAAAGACGGCATCGCGCTTTTTGACATTTTTTGCGCCATGAGAGCGGTATAGTTTTTCTGTAAGCCAAAACGGGGAGCAGGATTTCTGTAAGGGGAGAGGAAAAGCGATGGATGCTACATGGACAGTACCGAAAAATATCAGACAGATCGGAGAGGCGCACGCGCATTATGCCATTTACATAGAGGACTATGTCTCAACTTATATCAAGCAGGTGGTTCGTCTGTCGGACGGCGGTATCAGACAGGGCGCGCTCATGGGAAAAGTCTATCCGGAGGGCGAAAAAACCGTATTTGTGATAGAGGGAATCGTGACGGATAAAGAATTATATCGAACGCGGGAGCAGCTTTTTTCGGAGAGGGGGAAGGAAGCGCTGCAGGAACAGTGCGGGCGCTATTTTGCGGAGCTGGACGTCATCGGCGAGGTGATATTTGATTCGGGAAAAGAGGATATCGATACCGTGCGGCGCGGCATGTTTTCGGAAAATGCGGCGGCGCGGAGGATATTTCTGCATGTCGATTATGCGGATGGCGCGCAGAAATTTTATATTGGCAGTCAGGGCGCGGTTGAGCGCGTCGAGAGCTACTATATTTATTATGACCGAAACGAGGCAATGCAGAATTATCTGATCGCTTATAATGAGGAGACGCGCCGTAAGGTCGAGGAGGTTCATGATGTGATCAGCGGACAGGCAAGGGCGGCAATGGGGGAGGTTCGCATGCCGCAGGTGCGGATGCAGAAAGATACGCTGCTCATCTGCGCGACATGTGCGCTTCTTATTTGCGTCAGCCTGTTAGGGATCATTAATTTTAATCAATATCAAAAAATGTGCGAGATGCAGGAATCCTTTAACAATGTGCTCGCGAGCCTTGGGTTTGGTGACGACGATTCGGTTCCGGCATCTTCGGACGCTGTCCGGCGGGGCGATGCAGACGACGACATCCTTATGGATATTACGCCGGAAGACGGGCTGGCAGCAGGAGATGAGCAGAACGGGTTGTTTGACGGTCTGCCGATCTATGTTTCGGATGCAACAAAAGAAGACGGGGACGGCGCGCTGGGGCAAAACACGGGCGGAAATAACGCGGCGAATGCATCGGGGCAGAATACAGGCGGAAATGATATAGCAAATGCATCGGATCAGAACGCAGATGGAAATGACGTGGCGAATGCATCGGGCCAGAACACAGGCGAAAATGATACAGAAAATACATCAGGGCAGGATGTGGGGGAAAACGGAGAAGATGCGCCGGGTCAGAACATAGGCGAAAATGATACGGCAAATGCGTCAGGGCAGGATGCAGGCGCAAACGGAGACGGAGCATCGGGGCAGGATACAAATGGAAATGAAGCCGTGAATGCAGACGGGGACGGTACGCTGACGATGGGCGGCGTTGGGGAAAGCGAGAGCGGGACATACCGTGAATATATCATTAAGCGAGGCGATACGCTGACTTCGATCAGTATGTTTTTTTATCAAAATAATAGTATGATCCAGCAAATCTGCGAACTGAATCATATCGAGAATGCGGATAATATTGTTGCCGGACAAAAAATTTTACTGCCATAACGACGGATTTGTGTTATTCTAGTAAAAGAGTGAGGAATAACCATGTCTGAAATACGGAAGTTTCGAGGCAAAAATGAATATACAAAACCGGTCAAACAGCAGGTGGACCGTGGGCAGGTAAACGATGGGACGGGGAGCCGCCGCAAGGAACGGACCAATGATCTGTTCACAAAGATATGGCGGCACAGGCTGACGGTTTTTTATCGTGTGGCGCTTGTGCTGATCGTGATTGCGGTGGTCATTGCGATTTGCGTTATTCGCTATAACAACAAGGTGTACACCGGATATACGGTTTCGTCCGAAGAATCGTGGACGGATAACAGCAGCCTTGATGTGCTGGAGTACAACGGGAATATTCTTACCTACAGTAAGGACGGCGCTGTATGTACGGATCTTCAGGGCAAAACCCTGTGGAATCAATCGTATGAGATGCAGAATCCGCTTGTCACGACCTGCGGCGATTATGCCGTGATCGGCGATTATAACGGCACCTCTGTTTTTGTGATGAATTCGTCAGGCCAACAGGGGGCGATCGATACGAGAATGCCGATCCGTGCGATTGATGTGTCCGCAAAAGGAACGGTTTTGGTGATTCTTGACGATGCGCCGAATACATGGTTCTATTTATATAGTAAAGAGGGAAAAATTTTGTGGACCTGCAAAAGCACGATGTCCATCAGCGGTTATCCGTTAAACGCCAGCGTTTCTGATAACAGCATGATGGTCGGGGTCTCTTATTTATATGTGGATAACGGTGTGGTGACGTCCAAGGTTGCTTTTTATAATTTGGATGAAGTGGGTGACAATTATCAGGATACCCTTGTCAGCGTCTTCAATTATAATAATGCGGTTGTCCCGTTACTGCGATTTATGAATGAGGAAGATTCCTTTGCGGTCGCGGATAACCGTTTGATGCTTTACAGCGGCAGGCAGATTCCCACGAGCACGAAGGAGATCATTCTTTCGGATGAAATGCGTGCGGTGTTCTATAGCAGCAAATATGTCGGACTTGTTTTTCTCAATATTACGGGAGACACAAAATACCGACTGGATGTGTATAATACTTCGGGTGATTTGGTACATACTTATGAATTTGATCAGGAATATAAGCAAATCCTGTTCCATGATGATTTTGTATACATCTATAATGAAAGCGAATGCATGATTTATCAAGTGAAGGGAAAATTGAAATTTGAGGGACGATTTGATATTGCCGTCCAATTGCTGCTTCCGACGACAGCGAGGGACAAACTGGTTTTGGTCAGCAAAAACCGGATTCAGAATATCAGATTAAATTAATGGGCAGTAAAAGGGAGCTTCGTCGGGTACTTCTGAAAGAAAAGATACACCAGAAGAAAGAGGAATTGTCATGAATGAAATTAGGGCAGTGGTCTTGGTGATATTATTACTATTTGCATTTAAGGGACATTATAAAGGGATCACGGGAGAGATTGCGTCGCTGCTCTCTTTTGCGGTTTCTGTTCTCGGTGTTGCGGTAATCATGCGTGCAGTTGAAGGATATTCGGAGCATAATACGAATGACGTTGTACAGGCGGTTGTTTTTTTTGTGGCGCTGGCGGTTCTTTGGCAAATACTAAAACTGGTTTTTGGCTCCATAAAATTGCTGACTCGCCTTCCGGTCATTCACGGAATTAACAGTTTTGTCGGAATGATTGTAGGGATTGCGGAGGGCGTGCTCGTGGTGTGGGCGGTGTTTATTGTGATCGCAAAGTATGACATTGCGGGCAGGAGCGCACAATGGCTTATGATGATCGAAAATGATGTCTATCTTTCCAAGCTGAGCGCACTTAATCCGTTCGCCCGGTTTTTTGGTGTTTAAGACAGGAAAAAATCGGGAAAAATGTGAAAAAACCTGTTGACAAGCGGGGAAGTGCGTGCTAGTATATCACTGTTGCGGCTCGACCGGAAGGCCGGGAGCGCAGGAGACGGGCAGGGACCCATCCGGCAGGAACAGAGGCTTTTAAGGCATGTTTCGGGGATAGGGAGATGTCCGATGCACCTTGACAAATAAACAGTAATGCAACCCTGAAAAATTCCAAAGGAACAGAAAAGTTCCAAAAAGATTTTCAGAGAGTTCTTAAGAACAACCTAAGGACAGTAAAACGGACCGGAAGAGATTCCGGAAAGAAAGCCAGAGAGACTGGCAGGATCAAAAAACTTTGAGAAAACGGGAGCGAT
>JAAUZV010000009.1:77171-86881 GCA_014804425.1 Lachnospiraceae bacterium | reverse complement strand
AGGAGGTTTATGGTGAAATTAAATATGTTTGGTGCCACAATATGTTGTGGTGGCTCTGAAGGTGGAAAATACCATTTCCGGATGGCTCTCAAGCGGGAAACTGGTGGCTCCCAAGGGGGGTAATATTCAATAAGTGAAAAAACTGCGATATAACCGTCTAACCATAATTGTTTCAAAATACTGTTGAAGAAAGGGAGTCCGTCATGGTATAATATTTTTCTGTGTTGGACTCTTTTTCTTTGCGGAAAGGAGTTCATAAATGGGAAAAAATTTAAAAGGCAGAGAATGCGGAAAGGGTATCTGCCAAAGAAAAGACGGAAAATATTCGGCACGTTATATTGCCAAAGATGGCAGCCGTCGCGAAAAACATTTTGAAACGTTGCCGGAAGCGAGAAACTGGCTTGCTGATTCACAGTATGAGGACAAGCACAACATAGTGGCAGTAGTAACTGATGTGACAGTGGACAGATGGTTTGATTACTGGATGGAAAACCTTGTTTGTGGTCTTGCTCCTAATACCAGACGTAATTACAGGGAGCGATATGTTCAGAATATTCAGCCTGTTATCGGGAGCATGCTGATATCAGATGTGAAGCCGATGCACTGTAAGGTAATCTTGAACCGTATGGAAGCAAAATATGCTGGTTCTACCATCAGGCAGACTTACATCGCAATGGGAACTATGCTCCGGGCGGCTGTGAGCAATGATATCATCTCAAAGCATCCGATGGATGGTGTGAGATATACAAAACCAGTCCGTGCTGTAAGTGATATTCATTTTCTTACGGTGGATGAACAGAACAAGTTCCTTGAAGTCGCCAAACGCTCCCATAATTACCGTCAATATGCGCTGCTGTTGGAAACAGGTCTTCGGACATCAGAAATGATTGGGCTTACATGGGATTCCATTGATTGGAAGAAGCATAACCTGACTGTCAGTAAGACATTGGAATACAGACATCAGACGCACATATGGAGGGCGGGACCGCCAAAGACTTCCCATAGCTATCGCACTATCCCATTGACGGATAAAGCATACCAGATACTCAAGGATTGTTATGAAGAGCGTAATTCCAGAAAGGAAGCAGAAACATTATTAAATGTTCTGGAATATGTAGATCGGCGGACTGGTGAAACAAAATGCCTTATTATGAAGGATTTGGTTTTTGTGAATTTCCGTACAGGAGAGCCGGCAAAAAACAGTTCATATGATACACACCTGTATAAGTTATGTGATGAGGCGGGAATCGGGAGGTTTTGTATGCACGCTCTTCGGCATACATATGCTACCCGTGCAGTCGAAGCAGGGATGCAGCCTAAAGTGCTTCAGCAGCTGCTTGGACATGCAAGCATTAAGACCACTATGGATCGTTATGTGCATGTTACCGATGATTCTCTGACACAGGCTGTCCGCCAATTTGAATTGTACCGTGCCATATGAAACACCATGAAATATTACATATTTTAATGCCAAATTGGTGCGGAATTGGTGCGGTAAGAAAAAGGAACTTATTAGGAACAGCATAAAATCAAGCTTTTTAAGGAGGATATAGATAGAAATGAAACTAGGCATAGTCGGTTTACCGAATGTAGGAAAAAGTACATTATTTAATTCATTGACAAAGGCGGGGGCAGAGTCGGCGAACTATCCGTTCTGCACGATCGACCCGAATATCGGCATTGTGACTGTTCCCGACGAGCGGCTAAAGCTGCTGGGGGACATGTATCATTCAAAAAAAGTAACGCCCGCCGTGATCGAGTTCGTGGATATTGCGGGGCTTGTCAAGGGCGCGTCGAAGGGAGAGGGGCTCGGAAACCAGTTTTTGAGCAATATCCGTGAGGTGGACGCTATCGTACATGTCGTGCGCTGCTTTGAGGATTCCAATATTGTGCATGTGGACGGCAGTATCGATCCGCTGCGTGATATTGAGACCATTAATTTGGAATTGATCTTTTCCGATCTGGAAATACTGGAGCGGAGAATTGCGAAGGTAACAAAATTGGCGCGCATGGATAAGACGGCAGCAAAGGAGCTGTCGCTGTTAGAGCACGTCAAGGCAATGCTGGAGGACGGAAAGCTTGCCATCGGTTTTGAGACGGAGGATGAGGACGAGCAGGCGTGGTTTGCCTCTTATAATCTGTTGACGGCAAAGCCGGTCATTTATGCGGCGAATGTTGCGGAGGACGAGCTTTCTGACGATGGGGCTTCGAATGAGGGCGTTAAAAAAGTACGCGCCTATGCAAAAGAGAATCACAGCGAGGTGTTCGTCATCTGTGCGCAGATCGAGCAGGAGATCTCGGAGCTGGACGATGATGAAAAGCAGATGTTTTTGGAGGATTTGGGCTTGCAGGAGTCCGGTCTGGACAAATTGATCAAAGCAAGCTATTCCCTGCTTGGGCTTTTAAGCTTTTTGACGGCGGGCGAGGATGAAACGCGTGCGTGGACGATCAAAAAAGGAACGAAAGCGCCGCAGGCAGCCGGAAAGATTCATACTGATTTTGAGCGCGGCTTTATCAAAGCGGAGGTTGTGAATTATCAGGATCTTTTAACCTGCGGTTCTCTTTCGGCGGCGCGCGAAAAGGGACTTGTCGGCATGGAAGGTAAGGACTATGTCGTAAAAGACGGCGATGTGATCTTGTTCCGATTTAACGTGTAAACAAAATGGAAAGCGTGTTTGCCCGATGGAGCGATGCGCGGAGGTATAAGCATGTATTCAGGCGATATTTCATTTCCGCATTTGGGAATTGAGCTTCATAATGTGCCGCAGGGCTTTACGGTGTTTGGCATTGAGATTAAGTGGTACGGCGTACTGGTCGCACTTGGCATGATCGCCGGAATCGCGACGGCACTCAGACAGGCAAAAAAAGAACATCTTGATACGGAACTGATTTGGGATTTTGCGGTTCCCGCCATCCTGTTCGGCGTGATCGGCGCACGGATCTACTATGTGGTGTTTTTTTGGGAGATGTACCGGGACGATCCGCTCAGTGTATTTAATATCCGGGCGGGCGGGCTTGCCATTTACGGCGGTGTGATCGCCGCAATCCTGACTTGTTTTATTTTTACAAAAATCAAGAAAATTTCATTCTTACAATTTTTGGATGTCTGTATTCCGGGGTTGATCATCGGACAGGTGATCGGCAGATGGGGGAATTTTGTAAACCGTGAAGTGTTCGGCAGATATACGGACGGGCTGTTTGCCATGCGCCTGCCCATTGTCGATGTGCGAAGCAGGGACGTAACGTTAGAGCTTGCGGAGCACATGTTTACAGAGGGCGTCAATTATATACAGGTCATGCCGACATTTCTCTATGAGAGTGTGTTGAATCTGATCGTCTTTTTGATCATGATCCTGTATCGGAAACATAAAAAATTCCAAGGCGAGATCGCACTGATCTATCTCGGCGGCTACGGGATCGTCCGGTTTGTTATCGAGGGACTGCGTACCGACCGCCTGCTTTTGTGGAATACGAACATTGCGGTATCGCAGCTATTGGGCATGCTGCTGTTCCTGTTTGCGGTCGGGGCGGAGATTGTTGTAAGAGTCCTTCGCATGACGAGAAAAAAAGTGCTTGCCGGACTGGAAGAAGATATGCAGGAGAAGTGGGGGCAGACAGAGAGCAGCCGCGCGGAAGACGAGCAGGAAGAAGGCCAATAGAATAGGATGCAGACCGGAGCAAGGCAATTTCTACATGGGAACCATGAAAGTGGTATACCATGATTGGCTGTGGCGCTTTTCAGAATGTGAAATGCGAAAAGGAAGATGATTCCTTTTCGCATTTTTTAACTTATAGGAAATTTCTTAGTTTTCGGAACGCGCAGCGTTCTTTTTTATGCCCTTCATGGTCATCGCGCAAAAAAGCTCCCGAATGTAATTTTGTTATTGTACTGTCGATTCAATGCAATTTTGGGTCGATTCATGTCAAAACGTAAAATGTCCCCATAATTATTATAAAATATACGATGAACAAATATGGATGAAAACGCCTATGAATATAAGAATGGACAAAACATTCTGACAATCAGGAAAATAGGAAAATGGACAGGCTGAGGAAGGAGCGTAGCTACAAAAATGGAAAATCATTTATTTAGGCAAAAAAGTATGGATCAGGTGTCTTCACCCGAGCAGTTGAATGACTATATCCGTGTATCCAACCCGAGTGTATGGATGATACTTACTGCCGTGATCGTACTGCTGGCAGGCGTGTGCGTATGGGGCGTATTCGGGCATCTTGACACAACGGTCAGCTGCGTATGCATATCGGATGGAGGCAGAAATGTCGTGTACATAAAGGAAACCCGGATAGCTTCCGTGGCGGAAGGGATGTGTGTCACGGTGGGCGGCCAGGAATATAGAATCAGGGAAATCGGTACAGAACCTGTTTCTGTGGATGGAACTTTTTCGGAGTATGCCATGCATATAGGTGATCTGGAAATGGATGAATGGGTATATGAAGCGACCCTGGATGCGGCTTTGCCGGATGGCGTTTATGCGGCGGAAATCGTGGTCGAGAGCGTCAATCCCATGTCGTTCGTGATAAACTAGGAGGCTTATGACTGCCATGAAGAAAAAAGCTATGGTCAAAATGCCTGTCACAGAGGGTTATGCGAAAGTGCCGCAGGTCATGCAGATGGAGGCACTTGAGTGTGGGGCGGCTTCCCTTACGATGATTTTGGCATACTACGGTAAATGGATTCCGTTAGAGCAGGTCAGGGCAGACTGCGGCGTATCCCGCGACGGCTCAAACGCAAAAAATGTATTGAAGGCGGCAAGATCCTACGAGCTGACCGCGAAGGGCTACCGCTATGAACCGGAGGACTTAAAAAAGAACGGGAAATTTCCCTGTATCATCCACTGGAACTTTAACCACTTTCTGGTGCTCTGCGGGTTCAAGGGGAATAAGGCGGTGCTGAATGATCCGGCAAAGGGCAGCTACTTAGTGCCGATGGAAACGTTCGACAAATCCTTCACGGGGATCTGTATGATGTTTGAGCCATCGGAGAGCTTTGAGCCGGGCGGCAAGCCAAAGAGCGTGCTCTCCTTCGCCAGAAAGCGCATGACGGGGGCGGGTGTGGCAGTGGCGTTTGTGGTTCTGACCACGGTTATCACCTCGCTTTTCGGTATCATCAGCCCTGCATTTTCGAGAATCTTTCTGGACAGGCTGCTGACGGGTCAAAATCCCGAATGGTTTATGCCGTTCATGATCGCACTGGCGGGAATAAGCGTTGTTCAGCTTGTGGTGGAGTGGATACAGACCGTGTATTCACTGAAGATCAACGGCAAGCTCTCTGTCATTGGCAGCACCGAGTATATGTGGAAGGTTCTGCGCATGCCGATGGAGTTCTTTTCCCAGCGCATGGCGGGGGATATCCAGCAGAGACAGGCAATGAATGAATCGATCGCGCAGTCGCTGGTGCAGACCTTTGCGCCTCTCGCGCTGAATACGATCATGATGTTTTTTTATCTGGTCGTGATGATACGTTACAGCCTTACTTTAACGCTTGTGGGTCTTATTTCCATACTGATCAATATTGCGGTTTCCCAAATCATTTCCAAAAAGCGGATCAATATTACCCGTGTGCAGATGCGTGATTCGGGAAAGCTGGCGGGAGCGACCGTTGCGGGAATCGAGATGATCGAAACCATCAAGGCAAGCGGTGCGGAGAACGGCTTCTTCGAGAAATGGGCGGGTTATCAGGCGAGTGTAAACACGCAGCAGGTGAAGTTTCAGAAGCTCAATCAATACCTCGGGATGATACCGGCGCTCGTGGGGTCGCTTGCGAACACTGCGGTGCTGATTCTCGGCGTTTATTTCACGATAAACGGCGAATTCACCGTGGGTATGATCATGGCCTTTCAGGGCTTTCTCGCATCCTTCACCGCACCTGCGCAAATGCTCATTTCCGCGGGGCAGACCTTGCAGGAAATGCGCACACAGATGGAGCGGGTCGAGGACGTCATGGAGTATCCCACCGACGTGAATTATGATAACGACGAAATGGACGAGAACGCGGAATATGGTAAATTATCGGGGAATGTGGAACTGAAAAATGTCACGTTCGGCTACTCGCGCCTTGCCGAGCCGCTGATCAAAGACTTTAATCTGACGCTGAAAACGGGAAGCAGGGTGGCGTTTGTCGGCACGTCCGGCTGCGGAAAATCCACGCTGTCAAAGCTGATCTCGGGATTGTACAAGCCCTGGAGCGGCGAGATATTATTTGACGGAAAGCCGATCCATGAAATCGACAGAAGTGTTTTCACAGGTTCGCTGGCTGTTGTCGATCAGGATATTATTTTGTTTGAGGACACGGTCGCAAATAATATCAAAATGTGGGACAGCTCGATAGAGGATTTCGAGATGATCATGGCGGCTAGAGACGCGCAGCTCCACGAGGATATTATGCAGCGTGACGGAGGTTACCAGTACAAGATTACCGAGGGCGGTAAGGATTTTTCGGGCGGACAGAGACAGCGTATGGAAATAGCGCGCGTTCTTGCGCAGGACCCTACGATCATCATTCTTGACGAGGCGACCTCGGCGCTCGACGCCAGAACGGAATACAATGTCGTGAAGTCGATAAAGGACCGCGGAATTACCTGTATCGTGGTGGCGCACAGGCTGTCAACCATCCGCGACTGCGACGAGATCATCGTGCTTGACAACGGCGTTGTCGTGGAGCGCGGAACGCATGAGGAATTATATGCAAAGGGCGGCGTTTATACGCAGCTTGTAACGAATGAATAAAGGGGGCGCGAAAAATGGGGTGGTTTGACGAACAGATAAAGCAGCGTAAGCAAAACGACAACGATGTTTTCGCGGACTCCTTTGTCAATATTGCGGGGGCGGTCATGGGAGGCCGTGCTTCCGCAGCGAAAAACGACGAACGGCAGATCGCGAAAAACGCCTTTGACGAGATCCTGAAATTCTATCACGTTAAAACGCGTGAAATTCCGGACAGCATTAAGGACAGAAACGAGCAGCTCGAATATCTGCTCCGCCCGCACGGGATCATGCGCCGCACGGTAATACTCGGGAAGGGTTGGTACAAGGACGCGGTGGGCGCCATGTTAGGCGTACGCAAAAGCGACGGCGGAGTGGTCGCGCTGATTCCCACGGGACTGACCGGATACAGCTATACCGATACGGAAACGGGAAAGCGCGTAAAGATCAACCGTAAAAATGAGGGGCTTTTCGAGGAGGAGGCGATAGCGTTTTACAAGCCGCTGCCGCTGAAAAAACTCGGGATTGCCGATTTGATGCGGTATATTCTGGAAACGCTCTCACCCGCGGATTTTGTGCTGACAGGCATTTCAGCGCTCAGCATCACGCTGATCGGTATGCTGTCGCCGAAGCTGAACAGCCTGCTGTTTTCCGACGTCATCGAAAACGGCAGTATGCGGCTGCTGTTTTCGATAACCGTGTTTATGATATGCGTTACGATAAGCTCCATGCTGATCTCGGGTGTAAGGAATTTGATCATGGCGCGGATAAACACAAAAATGGACATCTCCGTTCAGGCGGCAACGATGTCGAGAGTGATGTCGCTGCCCGCAGATTTCTTTAAGGATTACAGCTCCGGCGAACTGTCCGCGAGAGCGCAGAGTATCAACTCGCTGTGCAAAATGCTGGTATCGACGCTTTTGTCAACGGGGCTTACCTCGATTTTTTCGCTGGTGTACATATCACAGATTTTCGTATACGCGCCCGCGCTGGTAGTGCCGTCGCTTATCATTACGCTTGTGACGGTGGTATTCTCGGTGCTCTCGGCGTTTGTACAGATGAATATCAGCAAACGGCAGATGGAGCTTTCCACAAAGGAAAGCGGTATGTCTTACGCGCTGATCTCGGGGGTGCAGAAGATAAAGCTGTCGGGCTCGGAAAAAAGGGCGTTTGCGAGATGGGGCAATCTCTATGCCAAACAGGCGCGTCTTACCTACGATCCGCCCGCGTTCATCAAGATAAACGGTGTTATTTCCACGGCTATCTCGCTCACAGGTACGCTGGTGATGTATTATTTCGCGATATCGTCTGGCGTTTCGGTGGCGGACTATTACGCCTTCAACACCGCCTACGGAATGGTCTCGGGAGCGTTTATGTCGCTGGCGGGAATGGCGCTTACAGTGGCGCAGATCAAGCCGGTCATGGACATGGTGAAGCCGATCCTGGATGCCGTTCCGGAAATATCCGAGGGCAAGCAGATGATAACAAGGCTGTCGGGCGGCATTGAGCTGAACAATGTCTCCTTCCGCTACAACGAGAACATGCCCCTTGTGGTGGATAACCTTTCGCTGAAGATACGCCCCGGTCAGTACGTGGCGATCGTGGGAGCAACCGGCTGCGGAAAGTCCACGCTGATGCGGCTGATGCTCGGCTTTGAAACGCCGCAGAAAGGGGCGGTGTACTTTGACGGGAAGGATATCTCCACGGTGGACTTAAAGTCCCTGAGGCGCAATATCGGCGCCGTCATGCAGAACGGCAAGCTGTTTTCGGGTGATATTTTCTCGAATATCACGATCTCCGCGCCGTGGCTTACAATGGACGATGCGTGGAAGGCGGCGGAGCTTTCGGGCATTGCCGAGGATATCCGACGTATGCCCATGGGTATGCACACGATCATCTCCGAGGGCAGCGGCGGTGTTTCGGGCGGTCAGCGGCAGCGGCTTATGATAGCCCGTGCCATTGCGCCGGGCCCCAAGGTCTTGATGTTCGACGAGGCGACCTCCGCGCTTGACAACATCACGCAGAAAACCGTTTCCGAGTCGTTGGACGGATTAAAATGCACGCGGATCGTTATCGCACACAGGCTTTCCACGATNAANCAATGCGACCGCATTATCGTGCTTGANAAGGGCAGGATCATCGAGGACGGGAAGTACGAAGAGCTGATAGAAAAGGGCGGGTTCTTTGCGGAATTAGTCGCCAGACAGCGNCTGGACGANACGGCGAAAAACGGGGCTTGAAAAATTTNTNAAAAATATTAGCCCTTGGCGGGNTTGGATCGTATAAAGNAATAAAGGCAAAGATCNGCAGTAATCCGCAATGCGGTTTATACAAAAATATAAATTCAGGAGGAAACGATTATGGCGATTTTAAACGAAGAANTGATGGAAAAGGCAAGAGGGGCAAAGTCCGCGGAGGAGCTTTTGGCGATTGCGAAGGAAAACNACATNGAGATTNCGGAGGAGCAGGCGAACGCTTATTTTGAGCATATGAATAAGNCGGGCGAGCTTTCCGACGACGAGCTGGACAGCGTCGCNGGCGGCGGCTGTGGCAAAAAAACGGAAAGCGGACCACCCTTTAACCCTATGCTGCCTGTCGATGAGCATGCTACTTGCGAACATTGGNAGGAGCCTCGGNTNTATATTNATGTACCCCTAGATGAAGGACATGTGTGNGGGAACTGTGGTCAGACCTACAGAGAGGCAGGTTTCACTTACTTGTATTGCGGCTATTGGGGNNCCGAAGGCTTTGTAAAATAAAAACTTTTCGCAATAAAATTCCNTCCTGTTGCGTTAAATATAGAGAAAACAAATTTTACGCACAGGAGGAATCTCATGAAAAAGAAAATGAAGAAGCGAAGTGAATGGGTCAGGAAATCAGATAAGCGCATAAAGNAGGAAAAAGACCGCGGNATTGTAGACTTTGCGACGATNCAAANCTGNAGTCTGTACAGAAATTTTAATTTCAGGNGGAAANGATTATGNNGA
>JAAUZV010000009.1:0-77166 GCA_014804425.1 Lachnospiraceae bacterium | reverse complement strand
AACGAAGAACTGATGGCAAANGCAAGAGGGGNAAANTCNGNGGAGGAGCTTNTGGCGCTCGCGAAGGANAACNACGTCGAGCTTANCGAGGAGNAGGCGAACGCCTATTTNGAGCAGATGAATANGACNGGCGAGCTTNCTGANGACGAGCTGGACAGCGTCGCGGGCGGNGGCTGTGGCAAAAAGGAAAGCAAACCCTTTGATCCTACTAAGCCTCTTTTTCGGAATGGTACTTGCGATCTGTGGGAGCCATATCTTGTGAGTTATACTTCGAGTGGTAAAGTACCTATTGATCAGAGGGGACTTCCAATAAGTGAATATAATCATGTGTGCGGCAACTGTGGCTGGACCCATACAGAGGGAGAATACATATATTGCGAGCGTAGATCATAACGGAAATAATCTGCAATGTGATTTAGACAAAAATAGGATTTCAGGAGGAAACGATGATGGCGATTCCAAACGAAGAGCTTATGGCAAAGGCAAGAGAGGTAAAATCTGCGGAGGAGCTTTTGGCGCTCGCGAAGGAAAACGATGTCGAGCTTACCGAGGAGCAGGCGAATGCCTATTTCGAGCAGATGAATACGACGGGAGAACTTTCCGACGACGAGCTGGACAGCGTCGCGGGCGGCGGCTGTTACAAAGGGAACAGGCTGGTGGTCTCGTATTGTCATGCCTGTAAATGGTGGACATGTAAAAAGTGCGGCGGTGGGACGAAACCCCACCCGACAATACATGATCCGCGTGAGATGGTTCACGATTGTCAAAAAGGAAGATATGGACAGACGGAATTTCATTGTACCAGTTGCAAACAGTGTTCCTACGAAAAGGGACTGTGGCTTTGCAACGATTACCGCAATCGGAAATAAGCCGCAGATGCAGTTTTCAGGAGGAAACGATTATGACATTTATACTGAACCCGAATATCGCGCTGCGCTCATGGCGGCTGGTGCCGTTCGCGTATTACATAAAGGGTGTCCGCGACGCAAAGGGCTTAAAGAAGGACGAGTTTGAATTCCTCCTAAAGTGTGACGGGAAAACGGAGCTTGAGGAAAATTCCCCGCTCGCAGGAAAATTCCTGCAAAACGGCTTTATCACCCCGGCGAAGGACGGCGATGCGCTCTCCGAATGGCAGAAGCACCTTGACTGTGACAACCGCTACTTTCCTGCCATGAGCTTTACGATCACGGGAAAGTGCAATTATAATTGTCTGCACTGCTTCAACGCCGCAGACAACGCGCCGCTGATGAGCGAGTGGACGCTTGACGAGGCGAAAAGCTTGATCGGGCAGGCTCAGAAATGCGGCATAAATGCCATTACGATAACGGGCGGCGAGCCCATGCTGCACAAAAATTTCTTTGAGATCATCGAGGAAATTTACAGGTGCGGAATGTATGTCAGCGAGATCAATACCAACGGGCATTTTATCGATCAGGCCGCGCTGGACAGGCTGAAAGCCATAGGCTGTAATCCCATTATCAAAATATCCCTTGACGGAATCGGCCATCATGATTGGCTGAGAAACCGCAGGGGGGCGGAGGAAAGAGCGCTTTCAGCGCTTAGGCTGTGCAGGGAAAACGGATTCCGNGTATGGTCGCAGACCAATGTGCACAGATTGAACATCGATACCGTGCTCCCGACAGCGCGACAGCTCGACGACATGGGCGTCAATGAGATGCGCATCATACGCACCTCGGAGTCGCCGCGCTGGNAGNAAAACGCGGGCGACGCGTGTCTGGACGTTGAGGAATATTACGATAAAATGTACGAATTCACCGCCGAGTATGTCAGGGAGCNGCATAAAATGGAAATCGATATCTGGCAGTTTCTGACGATCTTACCGGGCAGCAGGGCATTTCGTGTCCGCCCCGTGGAGTACGCTGAGGGCGAGTANCGCGACAGCCTGCCCGTGTGCCGTGGAAACCGCGGAAAGGTCACCGTTGCCGCAAACGGGAATGTGTATCCGTGCATGCAGGTGTCGGGTTATTACGACGCTCATAACGATTTTTTGGGAAATGTAAAATCGGACGGACTAAAATCCCTCCTCCAAAAGGGCATGTACTTAGACGAGATCTGCGTCTCTCTGAAGCAGCTCGCAAATGTCAATGAAAAATGCGCGGAATGCAAGTATTTCAGGTATTGTGCCGGCGGCTGCCGCGCGTTGGCTTTGGCGTTGACGGGAGATAAGCTCGGCAGTGATNTCGCGAAGTGCGTGTTCTTCAAAAAAGGCTATTATGAGAAAATAACAAAACTGCTGGACGGTTGGGAAAATATTGCGCCTATCGGGAGTGAATGATGGAAAAAACGCTGAAGCGATTGCTTGATTTTCAGAAATTTTCGGGAAATACACGTCTTGCTGAAATGATAGCCGGTACCGAAAGCCGTTATGATCATGCCCTCGCCGATGATGATCTCGAGGCGGTGAACGCGGCGGGAGAGCTTACCCTGCCGAAGAGTCGGGAGGAATGGCCCGATGATTGAGATTCAGGAAAACGTTGAGTTGAAGCGGCGGCAGGAGTGCATTTATATCGAGTTCAAGGATAAGGTAACGCGCTATGTCCGGGGAAAAATGGTAAGCGTACACGACACAGAGGACCTTGTATCGGACGTGTTCGTTAAGGTATTCAACGGGCTTGCGGACTATGACGAAAGCAGATCGTCGCTTTCGACATGGATATATACGATAACGCGCAACACCGTTATCGATTATTTCCGCAAGGCAAAGTGTTTCTGCGAAATCCCCGGTGAGCTTTGCTTAGAGGACGACACCGGGGAAGGACTGCTGAACGAGGAAGCGCTTGAACAGCTTGCAAACGCGCTGGAAAATCTGGAAGAGCGCGAGCGTGATTTATTGCTTCTGCACTATTACAAAAATAAGAGTCTGAAAGAAATCGCACGGATCATGGGAATGTCCTACAGTAATACCCGTATCATACATAAGAAGGCGCTTGGCAGGATGAAAAAATGGATGGAATCAGACATAAAGACTGCCATGTCAATTTGCTGCAAAAATGAACGGACAACGAATGAAAGGAGGAAGTAAAACATGAAGAGCTTTTTGGAAGAAATAGAAAAAAATCCGGAGCTGAAGGCGAGGATCGAAGAACTGGATAAGAACCCGGCAAGCACCTCGAAGGATTTTATCAAAGCAGCAGCAGAATACGGGGTAGAGCTTAAGGAAGAAGACTTTCAACCTGCAGGCGCGAAGGAAGAGCTTCAGGACGATGAACTGGACGCCGTGTCAGGCGGAAGTATGTGTTTCTGCGATCGTAACGGAGGCGGATTAGCGGATGAGTATCATGTGACCTGTATCTGTGTGTTTGTCGGAGTCGGAGAAGCTGCAGATGACGATTATAGGGGATGTTACTGTGGATATGGCGGCGTTGGCGATGATCGCAGTATGGATTCCTATTGGTGAGCCGGGTGCCGTGGCGGGCGGAAAAACGTGTTTTTGTATGGTTGCCAGACAGCGGCTGGACGATACGAAGAAAAACGGAGCTTGAATATTTTGTTTAAAACGGTAGTAGACCGCAATGCGGTGAATATAAAAAATATTATTATAGGAGGAAACAAACATGAAGAAATTTTTAGAAGAAATGGAAAAGAATCCGGAGCTGAAGGCGAAGATCGAGGAGCTGGATAAAAATCCGGAAAGCACCCCGAAGGATTTTGTCAAAGCAGCGGCGGAATACGGGGTAGAGCTTAAGGAAGAAGACTTTCAGCCCGCAGACGCGCAGGGCGAGCTTGCGGACGATGAGCTGGATGCCGTAGCAGGCGGCGGTAATTGTTTATGCGTGGTCGGCGGTGGCGGATCGGGAAATGCATTGAATGAAACCTGTGCCTGTGTGGTCGGCGGTGGCGGAATGTACTCGGATAAATCCACTACTCAACACGGTGCCAGATGCGCTTGCGCGATGGCAGGCGACGGAGATGAGACGTATAAATAAGCTATAGGCTGCCAACAAAAAAGGGAGTAAATAAGTTATGGGATATTATCGGTTAAAGGAATCCTACGTCCTGCGGGGATGGGAAAAGCTGCCATGGGCGCTCGTGCGGCGGCCGCGGAATACGGTTGGGTTTTTGAGCCGGGAGGAATTTGACGCGTTAAGTCTCTGTAACGGCAAGTGTGACTGCGACTTAAAAATCGTGCCGGAGCGGATAAGGGAGCTGATTCGTGCTGCTGTCGAAAAAGAGATCGTGCAGCCCTGCAGTTATGGGGAAGGACTGACGCCGGATCAGGAATACCGTAAATATCACAACCGTTTTATTCGTACGGCCCATTGGTCTATTACGGGAAAATGTAACTATAGGTGCAGGCATTGTTATATGTCTGCACCGGAGGCAAAGTACGGGGAATTGTCCCATGAAACCATTATGAATATCATAGACCAGCTGGAAGAGTGCGGCGTGATGTCGGTAACCCTTACCGGAGGAGAGCCGCTCATACGAAAGGACTGGTGGGAGATTGTAGACGCCCTGCTTGAGCGCCATATCGCCATTCGGACCATTTATTCCAATGGCGCGCTGGTAAATGAAGCGTTGCTTCAGGAACTTTCCCGAAGAGGGATCAAGCCCGAGTTCAATATGAGCTATGACGGGGATGAAGGATGGCATGATTGGCTCCGGGGAATTCCGGGCGCCGGTGAAGCTGTGCTCAGGGCATTTGATCTATGTTACGAAATGGGTTTCCCGACCGGCGCCGAACTCTGCATCCATCAGGGAAATAAACATCTGCTGCGCCAGAGCATCCGCACGCTTGCCGATCACCATTGTACGCACTTGAAAACGAATCCGGTATCGGAGACAGAGCTGTGGGAACGGCTGGGCGGGGATTATTCGATTTCTATGAAAGAAACACTGGAACTCTATCTGGAATACATTCCGGCGTATTTTGAGGATGGAAGACCATTGTCGCTGATGCTCGGCGGGTTCTTCTCCTGTAACGGAAAGAATTCACGCGGCGGAGAAAAGGTGGAATGGACAATTCCGTTAAAAAAGTACAACGGCGGGGACAAATGCCTGAATCAGACCGTATGCGGTCATGCAAGACAGGTGATGTACCTGTCGCCGGAAGGGCGTATGCTTCCGTGTATGTCTCTTTCCTCTTATGATATACAGGAGGAATATCCGCTCGTTACAGAGGTGGGATTGCAAAAGGGACTGACGGATTCGGTCTATATGAAGCTGATCGATACCCGTGTAGACGAATTCCTGGCGCATACAGAGGAATGCGGAGCCTGTGAATATGCAAAGATCTGCGCAGGCGGGTGCAGGGCAAGCGCCCTTTGCTATGACAAAACGGATATTATGGCGCCGGACCGCGCAGCGTGTCTGATCTTCCGTGAGGGATATGGAAAACGGCTTGAGGAAGTGTTAAAAGAGCTGCACATAGATAGGGAAGGAGTGCTATGGCATGAACCGTATATTGGATAAGGAGCCTGTCAATACATCAAGACAAGGTGAATTTGATTATTTAAAAGGATTTTTTATGGTGTTTATCTTTTTGGTACACGCCTATCAGGCAACATCGAGCAATGAGGATATTGTGATCAGAGTCATATACGGTTTTGCTACCTTATCCGGTGCGGCCATATTCATCTTTGTAATGGGTATGGGTACAGTATACAGCAGGCGGTCAGAACCAAAGACACTTGCAAAAAGCGGTATTGTGATGGTCGCATACCAATACTTGAGCAATATTGCTTATGTTGCCGCCCTGTCCCTGCCCTATCTGTTTGTAAGAAACAGACTTGAAAATAAGCAGGTATATTATGATCTTTTGGTGGAATATCTGCAGTTTATCAATATATTTTTTATAACCGGTATCATCTATCTGGCGCTTGCACTGGCTAAAAAAGTAAAGCTTCCCGCCGTCGGATATGCGGTTGTCGGTTTGCTGTTCGCCGTCGCCGCTCCGTTTATATCCGGAACACCCGTGAATATTCCTGTGCTTGGCTACATCATAAGAATCATGATCGGCGAGGACTATTTTGTCAGCTTTGCCGCAATTTACTTTTTATCCTACGCGTTTCTGGGTGTCGCATTCGGACATTTACTGCAAAGAGTAAAGGATAAAAATAAGTTTTATCGTTTGGTAATGCCGATATGCTTAGGTATTGCTTTGGTATGGTGGATCGTTACCGTAATGAAGTACGGGTTTGGCGACGAATTGTACATGTATCTTTGCATATCGTACAGCCACCCGGACCTGTTTCATGTGATCGCAAGCCTTGCGCATGTTCTGCTCCTTGCGGGTCTTTTGTACTTTGGTGACGGGGCAATGAAAAAAAGCGGAGTGATCGGAAAGCAGGTGCTTTATTACAACAGGCATATATCAAAATATTATGCGATCCATATCGCTGTTTATCTTGCTATTTATGGCTTTCATAAATACGAAGGATTTTCATCGCTGCAATGCTGGCTGATTACCGCCCTGTGCATAATCGTCACGGGCATGATCGTAAGGCTCTATGTAGGTCTGATCGAAAAATATAAAAAATGAGATGTTTTTTTTCAAATTAGTGTTGTATGATTATCTGGTAGGCCTGCGGGTTATAAACCGGAGTTCAGGAGGGATAGGGATGCATCAGAGAAACGATCGCCTGATCAATGTAAAGATCAAGCAATATCTTTTTCCGGGGATTATGATGGCATTATCGCTGCAGTTGGGAAATATTCTGGATACGATCATGGTCGGAAATTTCCTGGGAACCGATGCCATGACGGCGGTATCCTTAAGTCTTCCGGTGGAGACGATACTCCAGCTGCCGGGATACTGTCTGGGAACAGGGGGCGCGCTTGCAGCGGGCGTCATGCTGGGAAGACGGGAACGTGAAAAGGCGTCCGGCGTCTTTACGCTTACTTTTTTTGTTACGCTTATATGCGGTATTTTATTCAGTGTGCTGGCGTTATTCGTGACGGATCCGTTGGCGCAGATGCTGGCCTCCAAAGCGGGCGTGGCGGATCTTACAGGGGACTATATTTTTGTAAGTATGCTGGGCGCGCCTTTTATCGGAATCGGCCTTTTAATGGTCAGTTATCTGGGGACGGAGAATCATCCGGAATTGTCCTCCGCTTATCTGATCATTTCCAATGTCATCAATCTGATTCTTGATTTTATCTTTTTGAAATATACGTCTCTTGGAACAAAAGGGGCGGCTTTATCCACCATTTTGGGATTTGTAGTGGGAATGGTGGTATTTGTCAGATATATCCGTTCACCCAAAAGAATGATCGGTTTTGTAAAAGCGCCGTCCTTTTCTCTGCTGAAAGAGGCGGTGGTCATGGGAGCGCCGGTTTTTGTTTTTATGGCAATGAGCTTTGTAAAAGCGCTGGGACTTAACACGATCATCGTGAGTCTGACCGGACAGGACGGAATGGCGATTTATACGGTCTGTGATAACATCCTGATGATCGTGGAGATGCTCTCCGGCGGTATTATCGGAATCATCCCCAATATGGCGGGTATCTTGTACGGTGAAAAGGATTATTTTGGTATCCGCGCGCTTTGCAAAAAAACGCTTCAGTATAGTTTTATCGTGGTCTGTATGGCAGTGGTTTTTATCATGATTTTTACGGCGCAGGTGACAAGAATATTCGGTATTACGGAGCCGGTTCTGCAGAAGGAAATGATCGGGGCGCTGCGGATTTATATTTTCTCCCTGCCCTTTTACCTTTGGAATAAATTTCTGGTCAGCTATTACGAATCCATAGAGGAAACGGCCCAGGCAAGTGTGATCACTTTTTTACAGAACTTCCTTTACATACTTCCGGCGGCGCTTTTGGGAATCCTGCTCGGGCAGGCGCTTGGAGGAACGGGGGTAAACGGACTTGCCCTTGCATTTATCTGCGCAGAGGGACTGACGGCGGCAACTGCGTATATTTACCGAAAGATAAAGTACAGGCATTCTGATTTTTACATTCTGCCCGAGAAAAACGAAGGAGTGAATCTAGACCTTTCTGTGGAGGCGTCCATCGAAGAGGCGGTTAAGATTCCTTTGGAGATCACGGCGTTTTGTGAAGAAAACGGCGTCCTGCCCAATACGGCGAATCTGGCTGCAATGGCGTCCGAGGAGATGACGGTCAATATTATCAAGCATGGGGGGAAAAGCGCCCGGTGGATCGACGTCAATTTATCCATAGAGGAAGAGGAAATGAGACTCAGGATCCGGGATAACGGAATCCACTTTAATCCTGCGGAATATACCTTTGACAGTGATGGATATGAGTTTCACGGCATTGAACTTGTCAAACGCATATCATCGAAAGTGGATTATATACGGACAATGGACATGAACAATACAGTAATTGCATTTGCAAGAATGGAGGACACGAATGGAAACAAAGAAGTACAATGAAACCGCATTTGAATTTGTGTATCGTCCTGTGACGGAGCTGTTTGAGGAGCAGGTTACAATGCATCCGGAAAAGACAGCGGTTGTTGCCGGCGGAGAGCGTCTTTCTTATGGAGAACTGAACGCCAGGGCGAACCGGGTGGCGAACAGTCTGATTGCGTTGGGCGTAAAAGCTGAGTCAATTGTAGGCGTGCTGCTTGATCGGACAAGCTATGTCTATGTGGCGCGGCAGGGTATATTAAAATCCGGCGGCGCCTTTGCTTCCATGGCGCCCGATTATCCTGACGACAGAATCCGGTATATCTTAGAGGATTCGAAGGCGGGGTTCGTGATTACGACAGAGGAGCTCAAAAAGCAGCATGAAAGCCTATGGAGTGAGCTTGCATGTAAGGTTTTACTGCTGGAAGAGCTGCTGAAAAATGAAAAGGATGAAAATCCCGGGCTTGCCATAGGGGAGAATGATCTGTGCTATTGTATCTATACTTCCGGTTCCACGGGCAAACCCAAAGGGGTTATGATCGAGCATGGAAACCTTGCGAACTTTGTCAATCCGAATGAAAAGAATTACGAGACGATCGGGATCACAGAACGTGCGCATGTATGTCTGGCATTGGCGGCGATTACGTTTGACGTGTCCATTATGGAAGAATTTATTCCGCTTACCAACGGACTTACCGTGGTGATGGCGAATGAGGAAGAAATCGTAAATCCTCCGATGCTTGCAGAGCTGATTTGTAAAAATGATGTGGACTGTATGATCACGACGCCCTCCTTCCTGTCTGAGCTGCTGGATCTGCCGCAGATGACGGAGGCTTTAAAGAAAATAGCGGTGTATGATCTGGGTGCGGAGGCGTTCCCGGGAGGTTTATATCAAAAAATCGCAGATGTAAGACCGGATGCTTATATCATGAATGGATATGGCCCCACGGAGACCACCATCAGCTGTACCATGAAGGTCATTTCCGGCAGTGAGAATATTACCATCGGAATTCCGAATGCAAATGTACAGGTATATATTGTCAATGACAAAAATGAAGTGGTGCCCGACGGGGAAATGGGTGAAATGCTGATCTGCGGCAAAGGCGTGGGTCGCGGCTATATCAATCTTCCGGATAAGACCAAAGAAGTATTTATTGATTTTCATGGGCAGAAGGCCTATAAATCAGGTGATCTGGCAAGGTGGAATGATGCCGGGGAGATTGAATTCCATGGAAGAATGGACAACCAGATCAAGCTTAGGGGACTTCGAATTGAATTGGGTGAAATCGAAGAGGTACTGAATCAGTTCCCGGGGATTAAGACCAGTGTGGTAGTTCCTGTGGATGACGCTTATCTTTGCGGCTATTTTACGGCAGACCGGGAAATTGATGTGGATGAACTGTCGGAGTATGCTTCCGGTTACCTGACCTATTATATGGTTCCGGATGTGTTGATCCAGTTAGCGGAAATGCCGTTGACATCCAACATGAAGATTGATAAGAAAGCGCTTCCCAAGCCGGTATTCAAGCAGAAGGAAATTGAAGTGCCTGCAAACCGCACGCAGCAGAAGCTTTTTGATATCGTGTCCGCTGTTACGGGAAACGATAATTTCGGGATCAACACAAACCTTTACAGGGCAGGATTGACCTCGCTTGGCGCGATGAAATTGAACCTCCTTCTGGCGGAAGAGTTTGGTATCACGGCGAAAACCAGTGATATTCATGAAAACAATACCATTGTGCTGTTGGAGCAGTTTATTGGGAACGCACCGAAGCAGATGGTGCATGAAGAAAGAGAAAGCTATCCCCTGACCGGATCCCAGAAGGGAATCTTCGTAGAGTGCAACAAAAATCCGGACAGCACCATTTATAATATTCCTTTTCTGTTTGAGCTGGATGGGAAAGTAGATTTGGACAGACTGAAAGAGGCAATCGGAAAGGTCGTTCAGGCTCATCCTTATCTTTTGACGAAAATCGGGATCAGTGCGGACGGGGAGCTTTATCAGAAGCCTTGTCAGGAAGACTTCCTGCCGGAAGTGATTCAAGTGACGGACGAGGAATTTGCACAGAAAAAGAAGGAACTGGTAAAGCCCTTTCAGCTTCAGGAGGAAAGGCTTTTCCGTATTGAGATTTATGAGACAGAGTCAAAGAAATACTTATTTGTGGATCTGCATCATATCGTTGCGGACGGGAATTCCTATGATATTTTCTTTGAAGACTTAAATGCTGCTTATCAGGGAAAAGCGCTGAAAGCGGAAACCTATACGGGATTTGATGCGGCGCTGAATGAAGAGCAGGAAATAAAAGACGGCAGATATAAGAAGGCTGCGCTTTATTATGATGAGATTTTTGCAGGGATTGAGACAGAATCTCTTCCGATTGCAGATAAGAAGGAGGAGGTTCCCGCAAAGGGAATGACCTCCAGAAAGATGACCATATCCAGGGAGAAGATTTTAGCTTACTGCGATAAGCTGCAGGTAACGCCGAACACGCTCTTTACAGGACTTTTCGGTGTGGTAATGGCGCGGTATTCTAATACAGAGGATGCCCTTTTTGCCACCATTTACAACGGCAGGAATGATTCCAGACTGGAGAATACGATCTGTATGCTGGTAAAGACACTGCCCGTTTATTGCAGCTTTGACCGGAAAACATCTGTGAATGCCTATATGATGGCGGTGCAGAATCAGCTCATGGATTCTATGGCAAATGATATTTTCCCGTTTTCTGATATTGCGGCAAAATATGGGATCACTTCGGATCTGATCTTTGCTTATCAGGCGGAGCTTACGGATGATTATCCTTTGGAAGATACCGTGGCGAGGGGAGAGGATTTGTCTCTGGATATGCCCAAAGAGCCTCTTGTGATCCAGGTGAGGGATTATGACGGAAGCTATGTATTGACTGCCGAATACCGCGCGGACATGTACGAAGCTGTCAGCATAGAGGGGATTCTGGAGGCATATGAAGCAGCCATGGATTCCATGCTGAAGAGCAGATATGTATCTGAGATTTCTATTCTTTCCTCCGCCCAGAAAGCGTTACTGGATCGGTTTAATGAGACGGAAGTGCCTTATGACAGGAGTAAAACGGTGATCGATATGTTCCGGGAGGTAGTTAAGAACTATCCGGATCACACGGCAGTGGTTTACCGCGACGTAAGGATTTCATACAAAGAACTGGATGAAATGACAGACCGCATCGGCGCGTATCTGGCGAAGAAGGGATTGGGGGCGGAAGATCCGGTTGCCATAATCATTCCCAGATGTGAATATATGGCGGTGGCAACATTAGGCGTCCTCAAGGCAGGATGTGCTTATCAGCCCCTTGATCCTACTTATCCGAAAGACCGTCTTAAATTTATGTTAGAGGATTCGGGCGCTAAGTTATTGATCGCAGATGAAGCCATGTTAGAGCTTGTGCCGGATTTCGGAGGAGAAATTCTCCTGACCCATGAGATCAGGGAATTACCCGAGGCAGATATTCAGCTTCCAAAGGCAAAGCCGGAGGATATGTTCGTGCTGCTGTATACGTCCGGTTCCACGGGGGTACCGAAAGGCTGTATGCTGGAGTATGGAAACATTACGGCGTTCTGCAGATGGTATCACAATTATTATCAGTTGAACGCGGACTGCCGTATGGCGGAATATGCGTCCTTCGGCTTTGATGCCAGCATGATGGATATTTTCAGCAGCCTTACGGCAGGGGTGGAGCTTCATATTATTGCAGAGGATATCCGTCTGGATTTCATGGAGTTGAATCGTTATTTTGAAGAAAATGAGATTACGAACAGCTTTATGACGACGCAGGTGGGACGGCAGTTTGCCCTCGGAATGGAAAATAAATTCCTCAAGCATTTATCGGTGGGCGGTGAAAAACTGGTGCCCATGAACCCGCCGAAGGGGTATAAGTTCTATAACCTTTACGGTCCTACGGAATGTACGGTAGCGGTTACTGCCCTGTTGATCGACAGACATTATGATAATATACCCATCGGAAAAGCGCTGGATAATGTGAAACTATATATTGCGGACGGGCAGGGACACAGGCTTCCTGTGGGCGCCTGCGGCGAACTTTTAATTTCCGGTCTGCAGGTAACCAGAGGATATCTGAACCGTCCGGAGAAGACCGCGGAAAGCTTTACAGTCAATCCCTATACACAGGAGAAAGATTATCAGCGCATGTATCACACGGGAGATGTTGTGCGTTTCCTTCCTGACGGCATGATCCAGTTTGTGGGACGAAAGGATGCCCAGGTAAAGATCCGCGGCTTCCGTATCGAGCTTACCGAGGTGGAGGAAGTGATCCGCAGATTCCCGGGAATCAAGGATGCTACCGTGGCAGCCTTTGATGAAAAGGGCGGCGGAAAGTATATTGCGGCGTATGTGGTATCGGATCAGGAAGTGGATATCGATGCCCTGAACAGATTTATCCTCGAGACCAAGCCTCCTTATATGGTTCCGGCGGTTACCATGCAGATCGATGCGATTCCGCTGAATCAAAATCAGAAGGTCAATAAGCGTGCGCTTCCCATACCGGAGAAGAAGCAGGAAGAGGTGATCGCACCTGAGACCGAGATTCAGAAGCGAATTTTTGAGTGTGTGGCGGAAGCGGTAGGTCATAGGGAATTCGGGATCACCACAGATATTTATTTTGCGGGACTTACCTCCGTCAGCGCGATCCGCTTGAATGTCCTGCTTGCCAAGGAATTTGATATTGTGATCAAGACGGCTGACTTAAAGAATAACGCTACGATCCTGCAATTGGAAAAATTTGTTCTTGGGAGCAGCGCGTCCGGAAAACATGAGGTGCAGGAGGTTTATCCGCTGACGAATACGCAGGCAGGGGTGTTTATTGACTGCACAGCCAACATGGGCACAACGGTGTATAATATTCCTTATTTGTTAAAGTTAAGCGATAAGGTGGATCTCGAGCGGTTGAAAGAAGCCGTAGAGCAGGTCATTGAGATACACCCGTACTTAAAGGTACAGCTGTTCATGGATGAGGAAAGGGAAATCAGGCAGAGAAGAAATGATGCACTGCCCCCGAAGGTTGAAATCATAGACGATATGGATCTGGATCAACTGGTCCGTCCTTATGGTTTATTTAGTGAACCATTGTACCGGTTTGAGATTCACCGGACAATGGAGGGCAGTTACCTGTTCATGGATCTGCATCACTTAATTGCAGACGGCACTTCACTGGGCATACTGATCGATCAGATCAACCGGGCTTACAGCGGAGAGGTTCTTCCGGAGGAAGACTATACCAGCTACGATGCTGCACTGGATCATGAGGCAGCGGTGAAATCNGATGCTTATAAGGCGGCGGAAGAATTCTATCTTTCAGAGTTTGNGGATTGCGGCGGCGATACCAGTTTCTATCCCGATAAAAACGATCAGCAGCCTAAAGTGGGAAATACAAGGCTTGCAGAGGAGCATCTGAAAGTAGANGAGGTGCGCGCGCTCTGCGAAAAATACGGAATCACNGAAAATGTATTTTTTGTTGGTGTTTTCGGTATGGTTNTGGCAAAATATCACTTTAAGNATGAGGCTGTTTTCACCACCATTTATCATGGNCGGAACGATTCCCGNCTGGCCGAGACGATCGGTATGCTGGTAAAAACGCTTCCGGTGCGCTGTAAGCTTCAGGATGATACAGAAAGCTATTTCAGTGNGCTGCAGGATCAGCTGATGAATGCCATNGATCATGATATTTATCCGTTTTCGGAAATCAGCAGACGCTGTAAGATNCANCCCGATGCCATGCTGGTTTATCAGGGAGATAATTTNGCNTTTGATTCCATCGGGCAGGAGAANGCGGAGGAGATNCCGCTTCACTTAAATGCGGCAAAAGCCCCGGTTTCCCTNGCGATCAGCGTGGAGGACGGNAAGTTCGTATATGAGCTGGAATACAGAAAAGATCTGTTTGAGCCGGAATCGATCGATTACNTATTAGAGAACTTCTCCATAGCGGCGCAGGGACTTGTCCAAGGAAAGACGGCGGAAGAGATNCGNCTTTTGTTTGAAGAAGAAANAGAAATGAANAANGANCCTGCTTATACCGGAAAGACCTTTGTGGATCTNTTNAAACGGGCAGTNGAANNGTANCCTGACAGAGGNGCNGTACGTGANGAGAANGGAACGATNACCTATCGCGAACTGGATCAGATGTCTGANTATGTGGCAGNAAAGNTNACNGAAAACGGATTCGGACCGGAAAAGGTAGCGGGAATCCTTTCAGGAAGAACGAGAGAGTTTGTGATAGGATATGTNGGCGTCATGAAGGCAGGCGGGGCNTATGTNCCCTTAGATCCCGAATATCCCAAGGACAGACTGGAATATATGCTCAGTGATTCCGGTGCGGANAACCTTNTGGCGGTAAAAGAATATGCAGACTTAACAGNGTTTTACAAGGGAAATATTTTGTGGCTGGATGATATGGTAAAAGAAGGTGAAAATTATCAGCTGACCACAGAGCTTACNGCACCTAAGCCGGAGAANCTTGCCTATATGATCTATACCTCNGGTTCNACNGGAAAACCCAANGGGGTTATGNTNGAACAGAGAAANCTGGTCAATNTGATNATGNANANGAACANNTNCCTGAAAANCANTCCCGAGGATGTTTGGGCGGAATTTGCAAGNTTCTGTTTTGATGCNTCAGTNCATGANTTGTTTGCGCCTCTTACGGTNGGAGCNCTNTTGTATATTTTCCCGGAANCNATCCGGAANGATGCCCTNCAGGTNGCNGANNCNNTNAAAAAAGAAAAAATNACCNTGGNAACCTTCCCTACCCAGATGGGTGAGCTTGTGGCAGAGATATTGACAGATCCNTGTGATCTGCGGTNCGTGACNCTGGGCGGTGAGAAATTNAAGCGCTATTATAACCGCAGCTACACCATGATCAATGGNTACGGNCCTACNGANAATACGGTNTCATCCACAGAGTTTGTGGTGGATAAGGAATATAAGAACATNCCNATNGGAAGGTCGCAGANGAATGTGCGNNGCTATATTGTGGATGAGAAGTTAAANCGNCTGCCGGTGGGNGCANCCGGGGAANTNTGTCNTGCGGGCAGACAGATTGCAAGAGGGTATCATAACCTGCCGGAAAAGACAGCNGCTTCCTTTGTNGANAATCCNTTCANNACCTGTGCGGATGATGCAAGAATGTATCATACCGGCGATATGGTGCGCATGAGAGGNGACGGAAATATAGAATATATCGGAAGAATCGATTCTCAGGTAAAGATCCGNGGATACAGGGTAGAATTNAGCGAAATTGAAGGCGCNNTCCTGTCCTATGAGGGAATCGTGGAAGCGGCNGTCACGGTNNTGGAAAAGAGCGGAAACAAGTATATCGTGGCATATTATACAGGTGCATCGCCGGATACGCAGACCTGGCAGGAATTNTTAAAGCCGCTNCTGCCGGAATATATGCTGCCNGCNTTCTATGTGCATCTNGACAGCATGCCNATCACACCGGGCGGAAAAATNGACAANCGCGCACTGCCTGCGCCTGACGTGGAGACNGAAAGAGAGGGATATGAACCTCCGGTCAATTCGATACAGGAACAGCTTTGTGANATATTTGAAAAAGCGTTGGGAATGGANAAAGTCGGAATCAACGATAATTTCTTTGANCTGGGAGGCACNTCACTGACAGCGTCCAAGATNGCAGTGCTTTGTATGNCGAAAAAGCTTCCNGTAGTNTATGCCGACATTTTCAAATACCCTACGGTNAGACAGCTTGCAGCAGGNGTGTGNGAGNACTCGGTAGAGGAAACGGTGGAAAAAGATGAAATATCTTCCCACAATTANAACAAGGTNGANCGCATTCTTCTTCCCAACAGAGCAAAGAACGCAGATCTNGTAAAGAAAGANGANGTGGGCGATATCCTNTTGACCGGCGCTACGGGCTTCCTNGGAATCCATGTGCTGAANGCATTTTTGGATTCTTATGAGGGAACGGTATATGCNCTGGTAAGNAAAGGGAAATATCCTTCCTCTGAAAAACGNCTGATGAACATGCTGATGTATTATTTCGATGACCCTTGTGAGGAACTTTTCGGGAAGCGGATNATCTGCATTGACGGAGATATCACAGACNCGAAGTCATTGGANAGCTTAAAGGAATATCCTTTTAAGACCCTGATCAACTGCGCAGCATGCGTAAANCATTTNTCNTCAGATGATACNCTTCAGAAGATNAATGTAGACGGTGTCAGAAATCTGATCGCGCTGTGCAGTGAACTGGACAGAAGACTGATTCAGATATCGACAGTCTCTGTCGCGGGAGAAGGAATGGGTGATAAACCCGGCGTGGACAGGGATCTTTGCGAGCATGAGCTGTATATTGGCCAGAGAATCACAAATGAATATATCCGGACAAAATTCCTGGCGGAGCGTTATATACTGGAAGCAGTTCATGACGGACTGGATGCGAAGGTCATCCGTGTGGGAAATCTGATGAGCCGTAACTCGGACGGAGAATTCCAGATCAACTTTGTCACCAACGGCTTCTTACGGGGTGTGCGCGGATATGTGGCAGTGGGAATGTTCCCTGTAAGCGGTATGAATGAAAGCGCTGAATTTTCGCCGATTGATTCTACCGCAGAGGCAATTTTAAAGCTTGCGGGAACAGATAAGAATTTCACCGTTTATCATGCATGCAACAGCCACCATATTTTTATGGGAGACTTGATCTATGCAATGAAGAATCACGGATTTGAGATTCAGATTGTAAGTGATGATCAGTTTGAACAGGCAGTGAATGATTATGCTGCAGCCCATGAGGACAGCGAGGCGGTATCCGGATTGATCGCATATGCTTCAAGAGACGGGGAGCAGGTTTACACAGTCGGATATAAGAACCGGTTTACCACGGAGGTATTGTACCGCCTGGGTTATAAGTGGCCGATCACAGATGACAATTATCTGGAAAATGCCATTAATGCACTGGACAAACTGGGATTTTTCGGGTAGGAAAATGCGGGATGGTACATTTATATGCAGCGGATATCGGCAGTCTGCCGGATCCGAAAGAAGCTCCTGCACTGCTTCATGAATTAGACATTGAGAGAAAATGCAGGATCATGAAATATCTGAAGGCGGAAGACAGAAAACGGAGCCTTGGGGCGGGTCTTTTATTAAACAGGGTCCTGCCCCGCTATGGGGCTTCGCCTGACGCGGTTCGGGCAGGGGCGGATGGGAAGCCGGAAGTGGAAGGGATCTTTTTTAATCTGTCTCACTCCGGCAGCGTCGTCATCTGTGCGACAGCAGAAAAGGAAGTAGGCTGTGATGTGGAAAAAATCGTGAAAGCGCCGGAGGGAGTGGCAGAGCGTTTTTTTCACACCGGCGAATCCGCGTATGTCAATGCATGCACGGGAGAGGAGAGAGACCACAGGTTTTTCCGGATCTGGACAATGAAAGAAAGCTATATCAAGATGACAGGGGAAGGGATGCGCCTTGCCTTTGACCGTTTTGAGCTGCTTCCGGGTCCTGAAAAAACAAACGTGCGCCGGGACGGTAAGCTCCTTTCCTGCCGCATCATGGAATATGATATTCCGGGATATAAAGTGTCCGTGTGCGCGAAGGAGGCGTTTTCCGAACACGTGGAGTATGTCAGCCTTAGATGATCAGGAGGTCAAGGAGACACGGATCAGATCCGTGTTTCCTTAGAATAAAAAATTACGAAAAACAGTTCAATATGCTTTGAAATGGAGGAGAAAAAATGACGATCACAAAAAACACGGAAAATGGAGTACTTACATTGGCGTTGGAAGGAAGGCTGGATACCAATACAGCGCCGGAGCTGGAAAAGGAGATCGGTGCAGATCTGACAGCAGATGTGCAGTCCCTGATCCTGGACTTAAAAGACCTTGAATATATTTCATCTGCCGGACTGCGTGTTCTTCTGGCGGCACAGAAAAAGATGAACAAGCAGGGCAATATGGTTGTAAAGAACGTAAATGACATGATCATGGATGTATTTGAGGTTACGGGATTTGTAGATATTCTGACCATTGAATAAACAATAAAAAGAAGATGCGAGGAAGGCTGAAAGGTGTAGAAAAAGCATGAAAGAACTTAGATTGCAGGCATCCGCGGACCGCCTTGAAGATGTGCAGGAATTTATCCGTGGAGAGTTGGAAGCTGCAGGCGGTTCCCTTAAGGTGATGTCGCAGGTGGAAATCGCAGTGGAAGAAATTTATGTTAATATTGTACATTATGCTTATCCTTCCGGCGATGGAGAGGCTGCGATACGCTGTGAGACGGACAGAGAGGTGCCGAAAATGACGATTCAGTTTCTGGATGCGGGAACACCTTTTGATCCGCTTGCGAAGGAGGACGCAGATATTTCACTCTCCGCAGAGGAACGCTCCATAGGCGGTCTGGGAATCCTGATGGTAAAAAAGCTCATGGATGAAGTGACGTATTGTTATGAAGAGGGAAAGAATATCCTGACGATCGTCAAATACCTATAGGGGCGATAAGAAGAATTAAGACCTGTAAATAAGAGAATGATGAAAAAATGGTTGGAGAAAGCGCTATGGATGAGAGCAACAAAAGAGCAGGTATCATGCAGAAGGTCATTGTGGCTCTGCTGATCGCAAATCTTTTAGCAACAGGTATTTTGGGATTTTATACGGTAAGCCGGATCCGTGGGATTCATGAGATAGAGGAAGACATGGATAATATGTATGATCCCACTGAGAAATATACGATTTATATCGGCTTGAACGATAAAGATACCTATGAACAAATCATCACTACAGAAGATGGTATCCGCATGGTAAACGGAATCTGCAGCCGCTATGTGGATGGTTATACCATGCAGACAGCGAAGGGCGGCTGGGTGGATGAAAAGAACATCCTGACAGAAGAAAACACATTGATTTACAGCTTCTATGAGGCGTCGGAAGAACAGATCATGCAGATTATGGATGACGTATTAAAGGAACTGAATCAGAATTCCATACTGATCACGCATGGGCAGGAAAACAGCGCCTACTACTATGGACACGAAAAAGAGGGGCAGGATGACTAAAAAAGAAAATAATATTGTGCTTTTTTCCATTACATTATGCTGGGCAGCTTCGTATATTTTTATTAAGAGCCTTCCGGAAGATCTGTCCTCCTATGCCTATCTGACGCTTACAACGGGGATTGCGGCAATGATTATGTCTGTTGTTTTTTTCAAGCGCCTCAAAGAAATCAGGAAGGGAACACTCTGGAAAGGCTTTTTTCTGGCTCTTTTGATGTGTGGAAATCTTTTGGCGGAAAAGGCGGGGATTTCCCTGCTGCCTTCTTCAAATGCAAGTTTTATTTCTTCGCTGAACATCATTTTTGTACCGCTTCTGATGTTGTTTTTTAAGAAGTTTCCAAGCCGCAATCATGTTGCAGGGATCATTGTGATCCTGGTGGGAATATTCTGTACAAATGGATTTCAATTACAGGGTTTTATGAATCTCGGAACATTATATATGCTGGCGGCTTGCTTCGTCATGGGCATTTACACGATTGCAGCAGATCGGTTTGCCAAGGAGGAAGATCCGTTGCTTATGGCCGTGGTTCAGATGATGTTTACGGCGCTTATAGGGTATCTTTTGTGGCTTTTGGAAGAACCGACGACTTTCATGTCCCTGACATACAGTTCCGGAATGATTTCCTCTATTATTATTCTGGCTTTTTTTACGAAGGCCTATGCGTACATTATGTTGATGTATGCACAGAAGTATGCCAATCCGCTTAACGTCACCGTGATCGCATCCACGGAGCCGGTCATTACGCTGTCATTGGCAATTCTGCTTCCGGCATCCTTTGGGAGCTCTGAAACATTTCATTTGCTTCCGTTTGTGGGCAGTCTTGTGATTGCCTGTGGGGCTGTGATCGCCGGAACGGATTTCCTGAATAAAAAAGAGGTAAGGCAGCAAAAGGAAACACAGGTTTCATCATATAGCAGGGTGTTTCAAGGGGAGAAGGCATTGCGGCCGGCAGGATTTGGGGAGTGGTTTCGGCTTGAATGGAATTCAAAATGCCTGCTGCGGTTCGTAATTTTTTTCGTGGCGTTTTTGGTGCTGGGCGCATCCTTTAAAGTCATGGTGCTGATCGAGGGATTTACGGAAATACGTCCGGTCAATGCGCTGCCTGTTATGTTCGGGCTGATCGCCGGTCCGGTGGGGGCTTTGGCATGTGGTCTTGGAAATATGGCAGCAGACTTATTTGGTACATTCAATGCAACGTCGCTGCTTGGGTTTGCGGCAAATTTGATCGGGGCGTATCTGCCGTTTCGTTTATGGTATGTTTTTTCCAATGAAAAGCCAAACCTGAAAAGTTTTGGGAATATTGGTCGGTACTGCCTGATTTCGACGGTTGCATCGTTTGTTATGGCTTTTATCATCGGGGCGGGACTGGATCTGTTCTTTAACGTCAGGCTGCCGCAGATTTACATATATGTCCTTTTAAATAATCTGGCTTTTTCTGTTTTTTTAGGGATACCGGTCTTTATTGTGCTGAATTTGGAAACGGGGCTTTTTGGCTGCTGCAGGCCGATAGGCGGTGTCCTTTCCGGCATGCTCCCTGTCGTTCGGGAGAGGCGGCATAAGAAGCGGCTTTTAGGGATTCTGTCATTTGTGATGGTATTGGGTATGGCGGCGGTCATGCTTTATATGTTGGATGGGAGCAGTATTCGGGACTCTGTCTGGATACAGTTATGCTCCGTTGCAGATTTTTTGATTTTATGTGTACTGTTAATTTAAAGTGAGATATGTTTACAATGAATGGTTTAAGGCGTTCAATTCAGGAGGCGGATATGGAAAATAAAAGGCAATGGAATATGAAAAAATATTTGTTACAGTTTTCGGTATCGGCTATTCTGTTTTTTTGTGTATCCATTCCGTTTCGGAAGTTTTTTGCATTTGCGGAGGTCACGGAGGTAAGGCCGGCGAGTGTGTTCCCTATTGTATGCGGATTGTTGTTCGGTTTACCCGGGGCATTGGGGACGGCAGTGGGTAATTTTTTCGGGGACATCTATTCAGGGTATGAGATGAGTTTTTGTATCGCCGGTTTTTTTGCCCAGTTCCTGTTTGGGTATCTGCCATATAAATTTTGGTATGCGCCGCTGTTTGCGGGCTGGTTTAAGCATAAAACCGCGGATAAGGCTAAGCATAAGACCACGCATAAGGCAGTGTCGCTTGCGGATGCCGGATCAGTGGGGAAATACATGGCGCTTGTTGTGGCGGATTCCCTGCTGATGACAGGCTACTTATCTTTGCTGATGGAATATTTTGGCATTAGTTCGGAATATACGGTTGCAACCCTGATGCTGCTGCTGAATAACATTGTTTTTGGAATTGTGCTTGGCATACCGATGTTGATTGCCGCTGATGTTCTGCGCCTGCAAAAAAATATCCCTTGCTGTAAGAAAAACGGAAAATTGTGGCCGGTCCTTTCGGATGCCTCGATGCAGCTCTCTGTGTTGGTTTTACTTTTATTCTTTGTGCTGCATGGCAGGATAGATGTCAGACAGATCATATTGCCTGTTTATGTATTGTCTTATGTCTATGTATTTAAGCCGGCGAGTGTGGCAGACAGCACCAAAGAGAGTCGATTTACGCTGAATGAGAAAATGGTGCTGATATTTATGCTGCTTTCGCTGTTTTCCGCTTTGCTTGTGGGTGCGGGGGTATATATTGAGTGTATGGGACAGGAAAGTGTGGCGTTTGTGGATTTGTGGAACCGCATATACCTGTATGTGACTTTTGATCTTGTTTTGTTTAATGGGCTTTCGCTTGTGCTGCTTTGGTATATCCAGAAGAATATTACCGAGCCTGTCGAGCAGATGTCGCAGGCAGCTGCCGATTATCTGAGGGATGAAGGGGAAAACGCAGAGAACGGACTGGAAGGGAAAGTGTTTAAGACTTACGAATACCTGAATTCAGAGGTTGGGGAACTCGCCGTATCACTTTCGCAGATGATCCGCAATATTGAAGTTTATATTGAAAATTTGACTGCCATGACTGCAGATAAGGAGCGGATCGGTGCGGAGCTTTCCATTGCGACGCATATCCAGTCTTCTATGCTGCCCTGTATTTTTCCTGCATTTCCTGACAGGAAAGAATTTGATGTTTATGCAACCATGAACCCGGCGAAGGAGGTCGGCGGGGATTTTTATGACTTCTTCATGGTGGATGAGCGGCATGTTGCGATAGTTATGGCAGATGTGTCCGGGAAAGGAGTACCGGCGGCACTGTTTATGGTGATAGGAAAAACGCTGATAAAAGACCATACACAGCCGGGAATTTCATTGGGAAGCGTATTTTCGGATGTGAATAATCTTCTTTGCGATTCCAACAGCGAGGGAATGTTCATAACTGCATTTGAAGGTGTTTTGGATTTGGCGACGGGCGAGTTTACCTATGTCAATGCGGGTCATGAAACGCCTTATATATGCCGTAAAGGGGAATGCTTTGAAGCCTATAAGGTAAGACCCGGGTTTGTCCTTGCCGGCATGGAAGATATGCGCTACAAAGAGGGAAGGATGCAATTGGCAGTGGGTGACCGGATTTTCCTTTATACTGACGGAGTGCCGGAAGCAACCAATGCGGACAATGAAATGTATGGAAGCGGGCGACTGCATAATGCCCTGAATGAGCATAAGGATAAAGCACTGGAAGAATTGCTCACAAAAATAAAGGCAGATGTGGACAGCTTTGTCAGGGAAGCCCCGCAGTTTGATGATATTACGATGCTGTGCCTGGAATATAAAGAGCCTCTGCAGTCGGAATGAGGCGGGCAGAGTGGATAAAGGGAACGAAGTAAGAGAAGGGGTTTTCTTACTTCGTTCCCTTTTAACTTGCTTGATTTAATGCCGGAGCAGCACGTCACAGATATTGTCCTTCGGAGGAAGCGGAATATGACCGTGTTCCTGTGCGTAGGCGATGATCTCGGCAAACATGTTCAAAAAGCCGGTCTTACACATCCGCGCTGCTGTGTCTGCGAGATGCTTCGGAAACAGCCTGCGGTAATCGGCAATATATCCATCCATGATACGGCAATATTCGTCCATCAACGGTCCCATATGTTTTTCTGCGATCTGATCCAGATGTTTCTTCTGTTCCTGCGTGAATGCCGGTGTCATTACGGCGAGAGAGCCGTCTTCCGACCGTTTGAGATACCCTTTGCGGATCGCTTCGCCCGCCCTGTATTCATCTGTTGTTTTTCCTGCGTTTAGGATGTCGTCACAGACCTGAATTTCTTCGTTGGGCATCATCTCTCTCCATTGGAATCCGCCAAAACAGAAAACCCAATGACTGTAGCGCACATTGTCGCCGTGGCAGGTCTGAATGCCGACGCCGCGTCGGAGATCGCTTCTTGTTTCCATATAACCGATGTATTCCCAAGAATTTCCATCGTATTTTTTTGAGACCGGAGGATAGGGGCGGTGATAGTGTGCTTTTTCCATGCAGGAAAATGCCAGGACGCTATACAGATAAAACAGCTCCTCCTCACTTTTTCCGGCTTTATAAAAGTCGATATGCCGGGCCTCCTCCGCGATTTCTTTCAAGGCGGCAATCATGCGCTCCATGATGGGCATGAGGAAATCCCGTGCGTGTTCTCGCTGGTATTTGCCGTACTCATCCGTCCAGATGAGAAAGGCCGTCTGATATTTTTGTTTGACCGGTTCCGTTACCGCATCCCGCGCAGTCAGATTTTCCAAACAGTCCTCAATATAATAGGCAGGGACACCGCAAAGCCTTGCAAGCTCCTCAATTCCTCTCGGCTCTTTATAACAATGGTAAAGAATATTTTGGGAGAGAGCATCCTTAATATACTCG
This sequence comes from Lachnospiraceae bacterium, assembly GCA_014804425.1. GTDB lineage: Bacteria > Bacillota > Clostridia > Lachnospirales > Lachnospiraceae > DLAJ01. The sequence goes on along the minus strand of JAAUZV010000009.1, from coordinate 52,993 downwards.
CTCGGAAACGGACGTTCTCTTCCGTTGTAATTGCCGGAACCGTAAATGTCGATTCTCATCTGAATTGGTTTCAATGCACTTTCTTCCATATGCGTACACTCCTTTTTTAATTTTCTGCGCGCTTCTGATAAGCGCCATGTGACAGTGCCTTCCGGAATCGTAAGTCGTTCTGAAATCTGTTTTGTGGAAAGCCCTTCATAATAATGAAGAATGATCATATTTCGGTAAACGGAGGATAGCATGGCGATCTTTTCGCGCAGGCCGGCGTATAGCTCCTCATTGCGGGCGGCTTCCTCGGCGGCAGCTTCATCATAGACAATTTCCTCCGGTACATCATAGAAATACATCGCGCGCTGTTTTCCCATGGATCGCCGAAAGCTTCTTGCCACATTTCCTGCCACACCCCAGAGCCATGCTTCAAAACGGCTTTCGTCCCGAAGCCTCGGAAGCTCACGCACCAGTGTGAACAGGATTTCCTGGGAAAGCTCGTCAGCCTCCTCCCGCGTATATGTTTTTCTCAGCGCATAGTCGTAGATCCTGTCCACATACGCCTCAATCACTGATGCCTGTAACATGGCGCGTTCTCCTTTCGCTTTCTGTATTGGCGGCAAATGCCGTCCCGCTTGCTCCGTTCATTTATAAAAGTGTCAAAAACAGAAGCTTCATTGGGTAAATCTGAAAGAAAAATCATTTTTTCAAATTGTATGATAACACAAATCTAAAAACATATGTTCGAAAAACACAAATTCCAGCAAAAATTTTTGGACAATTTTCACAAAATGCTTGCACGATGGATATTTGTCATGTAAAATAGCCTTGTAAGTGGAGAAAAGTGGTCCTTAGTGGATGAAAGTGGCAGATTTGAACCCCAAAAGTGGTGAAAATCGTTCACGGAGGATCACAGTGGCAGCTCCACGGGGCGGTGACGTATGATGTTTACAGGTGAGTACAACCACACAGTGGACATCAAAGGCAGGCTGACATTCCCGGCAAAGTTCAGAGAAAGTCTCGGAGAGAAGTTCGTTGTGACAAAGGGATTGGACGGCTGTCTGTTTGTGTTTGATGAGAACGAATGGACGGCATTGACAGAGAAACTGGCGGCGTTACCGATGACGGATAAAGGAGCAAGACAATTTACGAGATTCTTTCTTGCGGGAGCAGCGGACGCGGAGGTCGATAAGCAGGGCAGGATCCTGCTGCCTCAGAATCTGCGTCAGTTTGCGGCGATCGAAAAGGACGTTGTATTGATCGGCGTCGGAAAACGCGCGGAGATTTGGTCGAAGGAGCGTTACGACGGCGCGGTTGATTATGAGGATATGGAAGAATTTGCGCAGAGCCTGACATCCTACGGTATCTTGTAAAAAGGAACCGGTATTGCCTGTGAAGTCGGGACGGCATGCCGGCAAGCGAGGGATCTGCGAAAATGAAAGGAACATTCGATGGAGTTCGGGCATCAATCCGTTATGCTTTACGAAACGGTGGATTCACTTCGTATGAAGCCGGACGGCGTTTATGTGGACGGTACGCTTGGCGGCGGCGGACATTCCTATGAAATCTGTACAAGGCTCGGCGAGAGCGGAAGGCTGTACGGGATCGATCAGGATGAAGATGCGATCGCGGCGGCAACGGAGCGTCTTGCGCCGTTTGGGGAGAAAGTGACGATCCTGCGGGACAATTATTGCCATGCGGTGGCGAGGCTGCGTGAGATGGGAGTGGAAGGGGCGGACGGTATCGTTTTAGATCTCGGCGTGTCTTCCTACCAGCTTGACACGGTGAGCCGCGGTTTTACTTACAAGCAGGACGCACCGCTTGATATGAGGATGGACAACCGCCAGTCGCTGACTGCGCGTGAGATCATAAACGGTTATTCCGAGACGGAGCTGTATCATATCATCCGTGACTACGGAGAGGAGCAGTTTGCAAAAAATATTGCGAAACACATTGCGGCAGCGCGGAAGGACAAGCCGGTCGAGACAACCGGAGAGCTGTGCGACATCATTAAGGCATCCATTCCGGCAAAAATGCGCATGAACGGGCATCCTGCAAAAAAAACATTTCAGGCGATCCGAATTGCATGCAATCATGAGCTGGACGTGCTGCGGGACTCCCTTGACGAAATGATCTCATTTTTGAAACCGGGCGGAAGAATCAGCATCATCACGTTTCATTCCTTGGAGGACCGGATCGTGAAGACGGCATTTCGCAGGAACGAGAACCCGTGTACCTGTCCGCCGGATTTTCCGGTGTGCGTGTGCGGCAATGTATCGAAAGGAAGGCAGATCAGCCGGAAACCAATCCTGCCGTCCGAGGAGGAGTTAGAAAAAAATAAGCGATCCAAAAGCGCCAAGCTGAGGATTTTTGAAAGGAATGAAAACTAGTCAAAACGCGAAGGCGGACAAGCCTGTGGGGAGTGCGGTTTGACATGGAGGGGTGTGAGAAACAAATGGGCAGACAGTATCAGCAGATGCAGGGAAATAGAAGACAGAGTGGGAGCCGTAGTCGGAATACAGGCAGACAAAATCCGTACAGAAAGGACGCTTACGGGTATCAGCGCGGTACTGCGGTAAGGGAGCCGAGCTTTGAGGAGCTGCTTGAGGAGGCGCCTAAAAAAAAGCCGAATCATACTGCGCGCAAGAATCGGGAAAAAGCCGTGCAGATGAACTTTGGCTATGTCGTGTTTTTGGTTGGCGCGCTTGCGTTCACGGCGTTCGTTTTGATCAGGTATATCAATCTGCAGTCCGATATTACCAATAGCGTGAAGCGGGTTTCCCGCATGGAGAGCGAGCTTCATGCGTTAAGGCAGGATAATGACGAGTATGAGAACAGAATCAACAGTTCCGTTGATCTGGAGGAAGTCAAGAGGATCGCTATCTGCGAGCTGGGGATGAAATATGCCTCAGAGGGGCAGATCATCCGGGTAGAGGGCGGCGGAGACGATTACGCGCGTAAATATGCGGAGATTCCAAAAGATTGACGCAAGGCGTCAATCTTTCGAAGAATCGCAGGGCGATTCTTCTGGGATGTGACGATTTCAGAAAGACGCAAAACTCGCGCGAATAAAATTTGGGTAATCTTGGTGGTTCAAATGGTGTATAAGAAGGAACAGAGGTAGGAAAGTGGCTGTACGCAGGCGGGATAAAGAAAAGCGGAATAATAAGAACAAATTCACAATGAGGATGCAGAAGAAGCTGGTGGTGCTGGTCGTGGCAGTAGTGCTGGCTTTTGCTGCGCTTAGCGTCCGTCTTTATTTGCTTGTGCGTGATCACGGGGAGAGCTATAAAAGGCAGGTATTGTCCCAGCAGGAATACAGCAGCACCACGATCCCGTTTAAAAGAGGGAATATCGTTGACTGTAACGGGACGGTATTAGCGACAAGCAGAAAAGTCTATAATCTGATCATTGACAGCAAAGAGATTCTCTCCGATGAAGACTACATGGAACCGACTCTCGCGGCGCTGGATTCCTGCTTTGATGTGGATATTGCGGCGCTCAGACAGTATATCAACGACCATCCGAACTCACAGTATTATGTTCTTTTGCGCAGAATGCCCTATGAGGACATCAGCGCGTTTAAGGAAATCCAGAATAATTCGAAAGAGTATCCCAATGTGGCAGGCGTATGGTTTGAGGAAGAATATCAGCGGAATTATCCGAACGGGTCGCTTGCCTGCGATATCATCGGCTTCACCGGAAACGATAACACGGGCATGTATGGTCTGGAACAGTATTATAACGAAGAGTTATGCGGAATGAACGGCAGGGAGTACGGGTACCTGAATGAAGATTCCGACTTGGAGCGCACGACTGTGCCCGCGCAGGACGGCTATACGCTCGTATCGACCATTGACGCGCATATTCAGAGTATCGTGGAGCGGAAGCTAAGGGAATTCAACGACGCGCACGAGGATGAATATCGCGACGGGCTCGGCGCTTATAATACCGGATGCATTATCATGAACCCCAACAACGGGGAAATTTTGGCAATGGCAAGCTATCCGACATTTGACTGTAATAATCCGTATGACATCAGTGCACTCTATACGGAGGAAGAGATAGATGCCATGACGCAGGAGGAATATACCGAGATCGTCAACCAGCTTTGGCAGAATTTCTGTATCTCGAGCACCTATGAGCCGGGTTCGACCATGAAGCCGTTTACGGTGGCGACGGGCTTAGAGACGGGGGCGCTGACCGGAAACGAGCGTTATATGTGCAACGGCTACCTGACCGTGGGGGATTATGACATCCATTGTCATAACAGAGTAGGACACGGCGAGGTAACGGTGCAGGGGGCAATGGAGGCTTCCTGTAACGTTGCGCTTATGCACATGGGTGCGGCGATCGGTAAAACAAATATGCTGAAATACGAAGCGATTTTTAATTTCGGTCTCCGGACGAATATCGATCTTGCAGGAGAGACGCGTACGGATGCACTTGTCTATACCGAAAAAACGATGCACGAGACGGAGCTTGCAACGTCGAGCTTCGGACAGGGCTTTAACGTGACGATGATCCAGCTCATGACCGCGTATTGTTCCCTGATCAACGGCGGATATTATTATGAGCCCCATATGGTGAGCCGCATTTTGAATGCAGACGGCGCGACGGTGCGCAATATCGAGCCGCGCATTTTGAAACAGACGATCTCTACCGCTGTTTCGGACACCATTGTGAGATACTGCAATGCCGTTGTGGAGACCGGTACGGGAAGCGCGGCGCGTCCGGCGGGTTACACAATGGGCGGAAAGACCGGTACGGCGGAGGTTGTACCGCGTGACGGTATCAATTATGTTGTTTCTTTTATCGGCTATGTGCCTGCGAACGATCCGCAGGTCGCGATCTATGTCGTCATAGACCGTGCAAACCAGTATAAACAGGATAATTCCCGATTGGCGAGCGGAATCGTGCGGGAAATCTTAACGGAGGTTCTTCCGTATCTCGGTATCCCGATGACGGAGGAACTGACGGATGCGGAGCGGGCTGAGCTTGATAATCTGGAAATGAATTCGATCACGATTCCGACGCCGTCCGTGGACGATCATGATGATGGTGACGGTCAGAGCGGCGGAGTCGGAACGGGAGACGACGGTCAGACGGGCGGAGACGGAACCGGAGGAGACGGTCAGAGCGGCGGCACGGGAGATGGCGGCACGGGGCACACTGTGCGGTATGACCCGGAGACGGGCTATGCCATCGATCCGCTGACGGGAGAATTTTTAGATCCGGAGACGGGCGAGCCGATTGAGCCGGGCAGTCCGCTTATTTCGCCGCATCAATAGCCGATGCGGAAATGAATAACCTTGTAAAAGCGGAATACAATGATAAAGAAGGCTTTTACGGGGTTACTTCATGAGGAAAGCAAAAATAAAGTTCACAGGGGGCGCTTCCCGAAGGAATAAAACCGCAAACAGAAAAAAGCTGGTGATCTATACGGTCTGCTGCATGCTTCTTTTCGCGGCGCTCTGCGGGCGGATTGCGTATCTGATGATCTTTTGCTCTGATTATTATACGGCGGTCGCGCAGGAGCTTCACGAGCGGGAGCGCGTCATTAAGGCGGCGCGCGGGTGCATTTACGACCGGAATGGGGAGCTGCTTGCCTCCAACCGTTCTGTATGCACGGTCTCAGTCATTCACAGTCAGATCACCGACGCTGACGAGGTCGTCCGCATATTGAGCGAAGAACTGGGGCTCAGCGAAGAATATGTGCGCCGCAGGGTGGAGAAAGTTACTTCTATTGAAAGAATCAAAAGCAATGTGCCGAAGGAGACCGGAGACCGGATCAGAAATTGTCATTTGGACGGCGTAAAAGTGGATGAGGATTATCAGCGCTTTTACCCGTACGGAGACTTAGCATCGAAGGTGCTCGGCTTTACGGGCGGGGATAATCAGGGTATCATCGGTCTTGAGGTCGAATATGAGCGGTATCTGAAGGGAACGGACGGCCTCATCCTTACGGTGGCCGATGCGCGCGGCGTAGAGGTTTCCGACGCGGGTGAAAACCGCAGGGAGCCGGTCGCCGGGCAGGATCTGTATTTGACATTGGACATCAATATCCAGTCGTATGCGACACAGCTTGCAAGGCAGGTCATGGCGACAAAACAGGCGGAACGCGTTTCCATTATTGTACTGAATCCCCAAAACGGGGAAGTCTATGCGATGGTGGATGTTCCGGAATTTGACTTAAACAGCCCGTTTAATCTTCCCGAGGACGTGGATACGACAGGGATGACACAGGACGAGAAGCAGAATGCCCTAAATCAAATGTGGCGCAATGCCTGTATCAGCGATACCTATGAGCCCGGTTCCACCTTTAAGATCATTACGGCAGCGGCAGGATTGGAGGAAGGGGTCGTCTCCACTACCGATCAGTTTCATTGTCCGGGATTTATTACCGTGGAAGACCGGAGGATCCGCTGTCATAAAGTGGCGGGTCACGGCTCCGAGACATTCGTGCAGGGCATCATGAATTCATGCAATCCCGTATTTATCACGGTCGGGCTGCGTCTTGGCGTGGATAATTTTTATCGATATTTTGAGCAGTTCGGATTGTTGGAAAAAACAGGGATCGATCTGCCGGGGGAAGCCGGTACGATCATGCATAAACCGGAAAATATGGGATTGGTAGAGCTTGCCACGGTTTCGTTCGGTCAGTCGTTCCAGATCACGCCGATCAAGATGGCGGCAACGGCGGCATCCTTAGTCAACGGGGGAAAGAGGATCACGCCCCATCTTGCCATGTATACACAGAGCGCAGAAAGCGGCGCGACAAACCTGTTCGCAAGCGGCGCGGGAGAACAGATCGTCTCCGCGGAGACGTCGGAAACGCTTCGCTATCTGTTAGAGCAGGTCGTGGCGGAGGGAACGGGTAAAAACGGGTATGTCGAGGGTTACCGTGTCGGAGGAAAAACAGCGACGAGCCAGACGCTTCCGCGCGGGAGCGGACGCTACATCGCATCCTATATCGGGTTTGCGCCCGCAAACGATCCGCAGGTGCTTGCCCTTGTGATCATCCATAATCCGCAGGGCGTTTATTACGGCGGTCAGGTGGCAGCACCCGTCGCCCGGACATTATTTGAAAATATTCTTCCTTATATGGAATAAAGAGGGTTCCTGATCGGAAGCATATAGATTGAAAAATCAAAGATTTTTCAAAAGCGAACTTGTTCGCTTTGCAAATTTTGTGCCTGCGGCATAGCGTATTTCATACGCATTCAAGTTTGCAGGTTATGGAAAGGCATGGTTATTAGAGCGAGAAAGCAGAGCAGATTTGCATAAAGACGGAAAACGTGATATGATGAAATTTGTTTTATAAATAACAAGAAAAAACCGGGAGCGGGCTAAGTCATGGTAGATTTGAGTATATTGTTGCCGATATTGATTTCTTTTGCGGTCAGCGCTGTATTTGCGCCAATCCTGATTCCTTTTTTAAGGAAGCTGAAAGTGGGACAGACGGAGCGGGGCGAGGGACCGCAGTCGCATTTAAAAAAATCGGGGACGCCGACGATGGGCGGTATTGTGATCCTTTTGGGCGTGACGCTCACCTCGCTCATCTACGTGAAAGATTATCCGAAGATCGTGCCGGTGCTTTTTCTGACGCTGGGCTTTGGGCTTGTCGGCTTTATTGACGATTATATCAAGGTTGTGCTCAAGCGTTCCATGGGATTAAAGGCATGGCAGAAAATGCTCGGTCAGCTCATTGTGACGAGCGTGTTTGTTTTTTATATCATGCGCTATACGGATGTGTTGCTGGATATGAAGATTCCCTTTTGGACGGGACATTATTTACAGCTTGGCGTGTTCACGATCCCGGCGATGTTTTTTATCGTGATCGCAACGGTGAACGGAACGAACTTAACGGATGGTCTGGACGGACTGGCAAGCAGCGTCACGGTCATGGTGGCGACCTTTTTTACGGTCGTGAGCATCGGTACGGCAAACGGCTTATCGCCGATCTCCTGTGCGGTTGCGGGCGCGCTGCTCGGCTTTCTGCTGTTCAACGTGTATCCCGCGAAGGTGTTTATGGGGGATACGGGTTCGCTGGCACTCGGCGGTTTTGTGGCGGGCATGGCATATATGACGCAGATGCCGCTTTTTATCCCGATCATCGGTTTTATCTATATGATCGAGACGGTTTCTGATATTTTGCAGGTGACCTATTTTAAGGCGACACACGGGAAACGGATCTTTAAGATGGCGCCGATCCATCATCATTTTGAGCTGTGCGGATGGTCGGAGACGCGTGTGGTGGCGGTCTTTTCCATTGTGACGGCGCTTTTGTGCCTGCTTGCGTTGCAAGGGGTNTGGTAATAGTGTGAGAAGNANNTCTAANGCTCNCGNCNNNGGNCGNTTCGCNAAGANNTNCTACGGTTCCGCTTAAGCGGAACCTTTCTCACACAGGAGAATGCACAGCGAATAAATTCGNCATGCATTCTCCGATAAGATTTGAGATTCTGCTTAATCGAACTGTTCTCACACCGAAGAATGTCCTGGCGGACATTCTTCACGAAATATGTTTTTTATTGATAGAGGAAAGAAAGGTATGACCTACATGGAACGAAAGAGCGGCATGGATTGGAAAGATAGCAGGGTACTGGTNGTCGGTGCGGGGAAAAGCGGCATTGGCGCAGTGGAAATGCTTGTGAAATGTGACGCGAAGCCTGTCCTGTTTGATGAGAATGAAAAGCTGTCGGTACAGGATCTTGCGGATAAGCTTCAGGATTATCCGGCGGTGGGGATCTGCACGAAGAACCTGCCTGAGGAGGTAAAAGCCGGTATCAGGCTTGCGGTNTTNAGTCCCGGNGTACCGGTGGATTCGCCTTTTGTCGAGAGCCTGCGGCAGNCGGGAATNCCGATCTGGGGTGAGATTGAGCTTGCGTATTCCAAAGAACAGGGAACGGTCGCGGCGATCACCGGAACGAACGGAAAGACGACNACNACAACGCTTGTCGGTCAGATCATGCAGANNTTTTACGGNAATACCTTTGTGGTCGGCAATATCGGCGCGCCCTACACGGAGGCGGTGCTTGAGACAACGCCGCAGAGNCATACGGTTGCGGAGATCAGCAGCTTTCAGNTGGAGACGATCATTGATTTTCATCCGCGCGTATCCGCNATNTTAAATATTACGCCCGACCACTTAAACCGNCATAAGACGATGGAGAATTACATAGAGGTAAAAGANCGNATCACAAAAAATCANACGAAGGACGANGTCTGNGTCTTAAATTATGACAATGCNGATACCCGTGCGTTTGCAAAACGCTGCCCTGCAAGAGTCGTGTTCTTTTCTTCCAAAGAGCGGCTTGCGGACGGCTACTTCCTTGAGGGTGAAGAAATCTTCCGCGCGCAGGACGGGAATACCGAGCGGCTGATGAGCGTGCAGGAGACAAAGCTGGTCGGCGTCTGCAATTATGAAAATATCATGGCTGCAATGGCGATCACGGAAGCTCTGGGTGTGCCGAAGGAGCGGATCTTACATACGGTACGGGAATTCCGGGCGGTAGAGCACCGCATTGAGTTCGTGGCGACGAAAAACGGCGTGGATTATTATAATGATTCTAAGGGGACGAATCCCGACGCGGCGATTCAGGGAATCCGCGCCATGAAAAAGCCGACGGTTTTGATCGGCGGCGGCTACGATAAGCAGAGCGAGTATGATGAATGGATCGAGGCGTTTGACGGCAAGGTGAAATGTCTCGTACTGATCGGTCAGACGAGGGAAAAGATCGCCGCGTGCGCGAGGGCGCACGGTTTTACGGATATCGTCATGGCGGACGGTTTGGAAGAAGCGATGGAGATATGCAGAGAAAAAGCGGAGCCGGGAGATGCGGTGCTGCTTTCTCCCGCATGCGCAAGCTGGGGCATGTTTCCGAATTATGAAGTGCGCGGCAGGATGTTTAAGGATCTGGTAGAGAGAATGCCTTAGGAAAGGGATGGTAGATTGGCACAGGGAGCAGGTACAAGAACAAGAACACGTTCAAGATTCCATGTAAAAAGTGAATATTATTTTGATTATAGCTTATTGTTTGTCATCCTGTTTCTGCTGGGCTTCGGATTGATCATGATCTATTCGACAAGCTCATATGAGGCGGGCATTTCGGCGGCCTGTGATTATGATTCCGCGTTTTACTTAAAAAAACAGGCAGTTTCCACAGCGCTCGGTCTGGTGGCAATGTTCTTTTTTGCACGGGTGGATTATCATAAGTGGGAGAAGTTTGCGCTCCTTGCCTATATTGGCTCGATCGTGCTCGTGCTTCTGCTGTTAACGCCGCTCGGCATTACCAGAAACGGCGCGACCAGATGGCTGAATCTTGGTATGTCCTTACAGCCCGCAGAGGTTGCAAAGCTCGGAATCATTCTGTTTTTGGCAAGTCTTGTATGCAAGATGGGAAAAAGCATACGCACCATGAAGGGCGCTGCGGTCATCATTGGGTTTGCGGGTGTTTTGTTTTTACTTATTTACAGAATATCCAGTAACTTAAGCTCCGCGATCATTGTGCTCGGCATTGCGGTCGTCATGCTCTTTGTCGCGAGCCCCGATTACAAAAAGTTCGTCATTGCCGGGCTGATCGTGATCGCGTTAGCGGCGGCGATCGTGCTCTATATCGTCAATCAGGGCGGTACGGGGGAGTTCCGCGGACAGAGAGTATTGGCGTGGCTGCATCCCGAGCAGTATTCCAACGACACGGCGTTTCAGACGCTTCAGGCGCTTTATGCCATCGGTTCCGGCGGCATTTTCGGAAAGGGCTTGGGGCAGAGCATGCAGAAGCTCGGGTTTATCCCGGAGGCGCAGAATGATATGATCTTCAGCGTTATCTGTGAGGAGCTTGGCCTGTTCGGAGCGATCGCGGTCATTCTTTTGTTTGCCCTGCTCATCTGGCGGTGCATGATCATTGCGAACAACGCACGGGACTTATTCGGCGCAATGATCGTCGTCGGCGTCATCGGGCATTTGTCCATACAGGTCATTTTGAATGTGGCGGTCGTGACGAATTCGATACCGACAACGGGAATCTCGCTTCCGTTCATCAGCTACGGCGGCTCGTCCGTCATGTTTTTGCTCATAGAGATCGGCTTGGTCTTAAGCGTGGCGCGCCACATTGAGTTAAAGGAAATCTGAGCATGAAAAAACAAAGGAAGCACAAGATCAGACTCATCATTCTCATCGCTGTCTGTACCGTGCTTGTGGGACTGGCAGGCACTGGGCTTTACATATGGAAGAATTACCGGATCACGACAGTGTATGTGGAGGGCAATACCCATTATTCGGATGAGGAGATCATTGATTATGTCATGGGCGGCAGGTTCGCGCATAATTCGATCGTTCTTTCCTTTATGTATAAAAATAAGGAAATAACGAGCATTCCGTTCGTACAGGCGATGGACATTAAAATTCTTTCGCGCGATACGGTAAAGATCATGGTCTATGAGAAATCGCTTGCGGGCTATGTCAACTACCTCGGCAGGTATTTCTATTTTGATAAGGACGGGATCGTGGTGGAGAGCGCGGCGCAGCGGACGGACGGCATCCCACAGGTGAGCGGCTTAAGCTTTGAATCCGTAACATTATATGAACCGCTTCCGATCGAGGACAGCTCGGTATTCGGAAGCATCCTGAGCATCACGCAGCTTTTGTCAAAGTATAAGCTTGCCGCAGACCGGATCTTTTTTTCCGAGGATTATGAAATGACGGTCTATTTCGGCAATGTCCGCGTGATTTTGGGGACAAGCGATTATATTGACGAGAAAGTGACCAGACTGCAGCATATTCTGCCGAGTCTGACAGGGAAGAGCGGCGTCTTGGATATGAGAGATTATCAGGACACCTCCGATAACGTAACATTCACGGAGGATTAGATGTGACATCTTTGAAAAAAAGTGAAAAAATAGGTTGATAAATTTAGTGAATGAATATATGATAATTAGGATGGAGTAAAAAGGGAATAACTTGAAGGAGGAACCTGATCTTGATAGAGATTATGCAAAGCGATGCCGAATCCGCTGCCAAAATCATCGTAGTCGGTGTGGGCGGTGCCGGTAATAACGCTGTAAATAGAATGGTCGATGAGAGTATTGATGGGGTGGATTTTATCGGTATCAATACGGATAAACAGGCTTTGCAGTTATGTAAGGCACCGAAGCTGATCCAGATCGGCGAAAAGCTGACCAAGGGGCTTGGCGCGGGTGCGAAGCCCGAAGTGGGTGAGAAAGCGGCAGAGGAGAGCATGGAAGATATTACCGCGGCGCTGCGCGGTTCGGACATGGTCTTTGTCACATGCGGTATGGGAGGCGGTACCGGAACGGGTGCTGCACCGGTCGTAGCAAAGATTGCAAAGGACATGGACATTTTGACCGTCGGCGTTGTGACAAAGCCGTTTCGGTTTGAGGCAAAGGCGAGAATGTTAAACGCCGTTTCCGGTATTGAGAAGCTCAAGGAAAGTGTGGATACGCTGATCGTCATTCCGAATGACAAGCTTTTAGAAATCGTTGACCGTCGGACAACCATGCCGGAGGCGTTGAAAAAGGCGGATGAGGTATTACAGCAGGCCGTGCAGGGAATCACGGATCTGATCAATGTTCCCGCGATCATCAATCTGGATTTTGCGGATGTACAGACAGTCATGAAGGACAAGGGTATCGCCCATATCGGTATCGGTTTCGGCAAGGGAGACGATAAGGCAAGCGATGCGGTCAAGATGGCGGTGGAATCTCCGCTGCTTGAGACGACGATCAACGGCGCAACGCATGTGATCGTCAATGTATCCGGTGATATTTCGCTTACGGATGCCAATGATGCGGCAAGCTATGTACAGAATCTGGCAGGGGATGATGTGAATATCATCTTTGGTGCGATGTATGACGCGTCCATGACGGATTCCTGTACGATCACGGTCATCGCGACGGGCTTGGATGATGCGCAGGCGGCGGCACAGGCGGGCAAATTCGGAACCTCGTTCGGCACGTTCCCGACCAAGGTCAGCCCGACACCGATCAAGAAGCCGATGACGGGAAATCTGAATTTCCAAACCTCGACCGCAGGAGCATCGACGGGAACGGCAAGCAGACCGAGTCTGCAGAGACCGGCTGATTTAAGGAGTACGGTGGAGGAGAAATCCTTAAAGATTCCGGACTTTTTACAGAGAAATAAATAGAATAGTTGAAACATATAAAGACATATCCAATGCACGGCACGCTTTCGCTGCTTGTCGCTCGTAACGGTACATAACATGCCAAAATACGGCATGTAAGTACCGATGGCAAAATGAATTTCTAGAAATTCATTTTAAAGCACCGTTGCATTTGGATATGTCTTTTTTAGTTCCTGATTTTTAGAATGGGCTTCCGCGGCGAAAAATGTCACTTAATTTTGCTGCTGTGCCGTCCTCTTTTGACAAAATGGGCATGGCGGATGGCTTATAATGAGCATGTCAGAATAACATAGGGGATAAAAAGGATCTGAGTGACCGGGCATGCGCTGCCATGTGCGGCACCTTAAGAAAGGATGCCGGCCGTGCGTTACGAGGTGTATGTGGATGTCTTGTTTGCAAATTGTCTGATTACGGATTACTGGATCTTGTCCTTGACGGGAATGGTTCTGCGGCGTCCTGCCACTCGCCGCAGGAAATTACTGTCCGCTGCATGCGGCGCGTGTCTGACCCTGTTTTTTTTGTTGATCGCGAGACTGCCGCAGGCGGTTCTGCTTTTCACAGGGTATGGGCTCATACAGCCGTTGCTTCTCTGGCTTACCTATCGCGTAAAGCGTACGCGGGAGTTTGCCTGCGGGTGTGCGTGTATGTTTTTTCTGGCAATCTTATACGGAGGTTTTATTTCATTTTTACAGGAAAAAATCGGATGGTTTCGGGAGCACGCCTTGGCGATGCCCGTGATCGCGGGAATCGGAGCGGTACTGTATGAGGGAATCCGCATGCTTGTGTCAAGGCTGCAAAGTCAGGCGCGTGTCAGACAGGTGGAGGACAGCCTGCGCTATGAGGTTCATTTTTGGATCGACGGCTGTAAAATCGACTGTATCGGGATTCTGGATACGGGAAACCGGCTGTACGAGCCGATCCGCGGCGTACCGGTCGCGGTGCTTGAGAGCGCGCTGTTTCCCGAGAAAGAACGCGGACTTCCGAAGGCGGTGATTCCCTTTCATTCCCTTGGATGCACGAACGGGATGCTTTACGGCTATGCGGCACGGGATGTCACGCTGACGCCGGTCGGCGAGGAGGCGTCCGCGCTGTCCATGGAGGGAATGCTTGTTGCGCTGTATGACGAGCGGCTGTCTGCGGAGGGGAGCTATCAAATGCTGCTGCATCCTGATTTTTTCTTGGGAACTGTTACGAAATAGAAAGCGTTGGGAACGGTTCCTTACAGAGTCAAAAAAGAAGACTGGGAAAAGAGGAAATCATTATGATATGGAAAGTGGCAATACCGACAAAGTTACAGATGCGCCTTCTGCATCGGGAAGCGGGATTTTTTGTGCAGAATAAAGGCGATATTCATTATATCGGGGGCGCGGATATCCTGCCGCCGCCTTTGACGCCGGAAGAGGAGAACGCGTGCGTCAGCATGCTGGGGAGAGAGGGGGACGCACAGGCAAAATCGGTGCTTATCGAGCACAATCTCCGGCTGGTCGTATACATAGCGAAAAAATTTGACAATACGGGAGTCGGTGTGGAGGATTTGATCTCCATCGGTACGATCGGTCTGATCAAGGCGATCAACACATTTAAATGTGATAAAAATATTAAGCTGGCGACCTATGCGTCGCGCTGTATTGAAAACGAGATCCTCATGTATCTGCGCAGAAATAACAAAACGAGGCTGGAGGTCTCGATCGACGAGCCGCTGAATGTGGACTGGGACGGCAACGAGCTGTTGCTCTCGGATATTCTCGGCACGGATGAGGACGTGATCTATAAGGACTTAGAAAATGAGGCGGAGCGCCGCGTGTTAAGCGGCGCGATCGAGAAGCTTTCCGATCGGGAAAAGCTGATCATCAATCTCCGCTTCGGATTGGGAAATGTGGACGGGGAGGAAATGACGCAGAAAGAGGTCGCCAATCTGCTAGGCATCTCCCAGTCGTACATTTCACGTTTGGAGAAAAAGATTATGAAGCGGTTAAAAAAAGAGATGATCAGGGAGGCATAAAAAAAGAACGCGAAGCGTTCTTTCGGAGAATCGCGTTGCGATTCTTCAGGGTGTAGAGATTCTTCTGGGGTGAAGAAATTCCGGCAGGTTAAAAAGGAGTATGCGTAAGCGCAAACTCCTTTTTAGTTTTCCGCCAGATAGTTCTGCATACTTTTTAAGGCGTTTTTCTCAAGCCGGGATACCTGCGCCTGTGAGATGCCGATGACATCGGCGACCTCCATCTGTGTTTTTCCTTCAAAATAGCGCATGGATATGATCTCACGCTCCCGGTCAGACAGGCGTTTTAAGGCGTCCGAAAGGGAGAGCTGCGTCACCCATGTCTCTTCCTTATTCTTTTTGTCGCTGATCTGATCCATGATATAGAGCGTGTCGCCGCCTTCCGTATAGACGGGTTCATACAGGCTCATCGGGCTTTGCAGCGCGTCTAAGGCATAGACGATGTCCTCCTTTGAAATGCCGATCTCGTCAGCAATTTCCGTGATGGTCGGTTCTTTTTGATGTTTTTTGACATACAGCTCCTTGGCATAGATTGCCTTATAAGCGGTATCTTTTAAGGAGCGGGAGACGCGGATGCTCGACGCGTTATCCCTGAGGAAGCGCCGGATTTCCCCTTGGATCATGGGTACGGCGTAGGTGGAGAATTTGACGTTGAACGACAGGTCAAAATTGTCGATCGCTTTGATCAGACCGATGCAGCCGATCTGAAAGAGGTCGTCGATGTTTTCCGCGCTGGAGGAGAAACGCTTGATGACGCTTAATACGAGCCTGAGATTGCTTTCGATAAACTTTTCTCTCGCGGCGAGATTTCCGTCTTTGATGAGCTGAAAGAGAATTTCCTGATCTTCGTTTTTTAACAACGGAAGCTTTGCGGTATTGACGCCGCAGATTTCTACTTTTCCTTGTACCATGCCTTGTTTCCGTCCTTTATAATTAGTGTGAGAAATGTGGCGGCGAAATTCTTTTTTCGCCGTATCATAAGCATGGACTGTGAAAGAAGAATTATTCTTGGGAGTAACTGGTATTTTTGGAAAAAAATAATGCATACGGAATCTGTTTAAACAAATTACAAATAAAGTCTGCTTTATATATGGAGAATTTTGTGTTTCTAAGATTTTCCTTTATGCGAAAAAAAGTAGAATGATGTAAAAGTGTGTGTTATAATAGCGATATTTAATATTATGGGAGGGAGTAATTTTATGAAGAAACGGATTCTGTGGGCTGGGATGATGCTCCTTTGCCTTGCACTTACCGGATGCGGCTGTAAACATGAATACGATGACGGCGCGGTCACAAAAGAGCCGACTTGCACCGAGGAAGGAGAAAAAACATTTACCTGTACCTTATGCGGAGATACGAAAGTGGAAAGTGTACCGACAAGGGAACATAGCTATGAAGAAGCGGTTACAAAAGAGCCGACCTTTGAGGAAGAGGGCGAAAAGACGTTTACCTGTGTAGATTGTGGAGAAAGTTACACGGAGCCGGTTCCTGTTTTGGATGACGAGGTGGTTGTAACAGTTACGGATAAAACAAATTTAGCGAAAGATACACAAGCGGGAAGATATAATGACAGAGTGGAATTCACTTTTGAGGTCTGGAATCGAACGGACAAGGTCGTGAGGGGAATACAGGGAATATTAACGGTCTGTGACATGTTCGGAAAAGAGATTCTTTCGGTAAATTGTGATTTCACCGGAGAGAATATTGCAGCAAATGCAACCATAGTTTTTGATGAGATGGGAATGGATATCAATCCATATATCGATGACAACGTGAAACTTTATAATACGGATTTTTCGGATCTGATATTTAAATATGAGGTTACGGGTATTGTCTATGCTGATGGCGCGGGTCAGGAGGAAGAGCCGGACACAGATACGCCGGAAAATCAGGACATTATCGTAAATGTTATTGATAAACAAAATTTGGAAGAAGATTATAGTGCAGGCAGATATTCTCCAAGAGTAGAATTTACTTTTGAAGTATTTAATCATGCAGCGAAGGATATCAAAGGAATTCAGGGTGTTTTTACTATTAAGGATCTGTTCGGGGTAGAGATTATGAAGGTCTCTCTGGATTTTACGGGACAGAATATTGCCGCGAACGGAAGCACTGTATTTACAGGGCTGGGTATGGATATTAATGAGTTTATGGATGAACACGTTAAGATTTACAATACGGCTTTTGATGATCTACAGTTTGAATATGAGGTTACGGGTATTGTTTATGCTGACGGGTCGGGGATGGAAGAAGAACCGGCAATGGGTACGTTAGAAGATCAGAAGGTCGTTGTAAATGTTACCGATAAACAAAATTTGGAAGAAAATTATCGAGCAGGAAGATATTCTCCAAGGGTAGAATTTACTTTTGAAGTATTTAATCATACATCGAAGGATATCAAAGGAATTCAGGGTGTTTTTATTATTAAGGATCTGTTCGGGGTAGAGATTATGACTGGTTCTCTGGACTTTACGGGGCAGAATATCGCTGCGAACGGAAGCGCTGTGTTTACCGGGTTGGGTATGGACGTCAATGAGTTTATAGATGAACATGTCAAAGTCTATAATACGGCCTATGATGATCTGAAATTTGAATACCAGGTTACCGCGATCGTTTATACTGACGGCACAACGGAAAATTTCTGAGAAGTGTTTTTTTAGGAAAAAGATGATCCAAACAACTTTCATACAAAGGTGGGAAAGACATGTCACAGAATGGTATTTTGATTTTTAGCGGTGTTGTCAGTATTCTTTTTATATTAGTAGGAATTTACGGGATTCAGCAAAAAAAGAAGTTCTCGAAAAGGATGCAGGCGATGCACAAGATCACCGGTGTGATCGTGGATTTTGATGTAGTGCAGCATCGCAATGACGACAATATGATGGAAGATCTTTATTTTCCAATCTATGAGTATGACTGGGGCGGGATAAAGAAGCGGCTGAAAAGTAATTCAAGCAGACAGGCAGAGCCGAGCATAGGAAAAACCGTACATATTCTGGTAGACCCGCAGACGCAGGATGCGGTCTGTCTGGAGGACGAAAAGAGTT
Source organism: Lachnospiraceae bacterium (assembly GCA_014804425.1). GTDB lineage: Bacteria > Bacillota > Clostridia > Lachnospirales > Lachnospiraceae > DLAJ01. The sequence continues at coordinate 34,799 of JAAUZV010000009.1, read as the reverse complement.
CCCAGCTCGTGCTTCTGATCTTTGGGGCAATCGGCGTGGTCACGCTTGTCCTGGTGATACTGGTAAAAGCAGGGATTCTGCCCTTTTTCTGGTGGTGCTCGTAAAAGCCGGGATTCTGTCCTGAGAGGGCCGGCCTTTTGAAAATCGGTGCAGTGAATCGTTCTGATCAGTATTTTTCAGAATGGCGTGTTTTTTTGCATGCTTGAATTGCTTGAATTGCAAGAATTTGGTTGCATCGTATAAAAAATCATGCTATAATCACAACGTTGCGGTATGCGCCGCGATAGAAACAGGGAAACCACACGCATTCGGATGCAATCGCCGGTGCCTTGAAAGCAGGGTGGCGGATGCAGGGGAAGAATGCGGAGGAACACAAACCAAACGGAGGGAATAACATGAGCGTAATTTCAATGAAGCAGTTACTGGAGGCAGGTGTACATTTCGGACACCAGACAAGAAGATGGAACCCGAAAATGGCTCCGTATATCTTTACGGAGAGAAACGGCATTTACATTATTGACTTGCAGAAGTCCGTCGGCAAAGTGGACGAGGCTTACAAGGCAGTTTCCGAGATTGCCGCTCAGGGCGGAACCATTCTTTTTGTCGGCACAAAGAAGCAGGCACAGGATGCGGTAAAGACCGAGGCGGAGCGCTGCGGTATGTTTTATGTCAATGAGAGATGGCTTGGCGGTATGCTGACGAACTTTAAGACGATCCAGTCCCGTGTTGCAAAGTTAAAGAAGATCGAGGCAATGTCCGAGGACGGAACTTTTGACGTGCTTCCGAAAAAAGAAGTCATTGCGTTAAAGAAAGAATGGGATAAGCTGGAGAAAAACCTTGGCGGTATCAAGGAGATGAAGAAGCTTCCCGATGCGATTTTTATTGTTGATCCGAAGAAGGAGAGAATCTGCGTGCAGGAAGCACATGCACTCGGTATTCCCCTGATCGGTATCGCAGATACGAACTGTGACCCGGAGGAACTTGATTATGTCATTCCGGGTAACGACGATGCCATCAGAGCCGTAAAACTGATCGTGTCCAAGATGGCGGACGCTGTCATCGAGGCAAATCAGGGCGAGGCAGTTTACACTGAGGAGGAGATGGCTGCTGCAGCGGCTGACGCTCAGGATATCGAAGAAGTTGTAGAGAACGCGGAAGCATAAAGTGTGAAGAGAATTTCTAAGTCCGCAAAAAACGCGGGCAAAGAAATTCTAAGATTTGCTACGCAAATCCTCTTCACACCGAAGAATGTCCTAACGGACATTCTTCTTGGATTGTGATATCGCATACAACGGCGTGCCGCCGTTGGCGGTACGAGCGTGATGGAATAGGAAAACTAAGAAAGGCAGGTTATAGATAACATGGCTATCACAGCAGCAATGGTAAAAGATTTAAGAGAAATGACCGGCGCAGGTATGATGGACTGCAAGAAGGCATTGACACAGACCGACGGAAACATGGACGAGGCTGTGGAATATTTAAGAAAGAACGGACAGGCGAAGGCGGAGAAGAAGGCAAGCAGGATTGCCGCTGAGGGCGTGTGCCGTGTCATCACGAAAGATAACAAGACAGCGGCCGTTGTCGAGGTAAACTCTGAGACGGACTTTGTCGCAAAGAATGAGAAATTCCAGAGCTATGTAGAGGCGGTTGCAGAGCAGGTGCTTGCTTCCGATGCGGCAGATGTTGACGCATTCATGGAGGAGCCGTGGAAAGCAGATACGGCAAAGAGCGTAAAGGATGCGCTTGTTGAGCAGATCGCGGTCATCGGCGAAAACTTAAAGATCAGAAGATTTGAGAAGGTGACTGCAGAGAACGGCATGACCGTGACCTATCTGCACGGCGGCGGCAGGATCGGCGTTATCGTTGCGGCTGATACGGATGTATGCAACGATGCGGTGAAGGAAGCACTGACGAACCTTGCAATGCAGGTTGCGGCTCTTTCTCCGAAATATGTGTCTAAGGATGAGATTCCGGCCGATTATATCGAGCATGAGAAAGAAATCTTGAAGGAGCAGATCAAGAACGATCCGAAGGAGTCCCAGAAGCCGGAGAAGGTGATCGAGGGCATGATCAACGGTCGTATCAATAAGGAATTAAAGGAAATCTGCCTTGTCGATCAGGTCTATGTAAAGGCGGAGGACGGCAAGCAGACTGTTGCACAGTATCTGGCACAGGTTGCGAAGGAAAACGGCGCAAATATCAGCTTAACAAAGTTTGTCCGTTTTGAGACCGGTGAGGGCTTAGAGAAGAAGAATGAGGATTTTGCGGCCGAGGTTGCGGCGCAGATGGCCGGCAACTGATTCCCGGAATGAGTCATGATATTGATCGCAGAGAGCTTCGAAGAAATTCGGAGCTCTTTTTTACTTATAGGAAATTTCTTAGTCCTGGAACGCGCAGCGTTCTTTTTTTGTCTGGTGGGATCATTTTTTACGGATTCTGCATGAAAAAGCATAATCCGACTATAAAGAGTTGAAAAATATGGTAAACCATTCTTATTTTTTTGCCGATATACAATATGGAGGTTTGCAACTTGGGACAGATTGACGTTTGAGGAAGTATAAATGTATTAAAAGCTTCCGGACAAAGAACAGACCGCCCGGGGAAAGGATACCCCGTACAGAGCCGATCAACCGCTGCGGGCAGCGGGAGATATCGATTCAGACTGACAACACGACAATTTCAAGGAGGAAAGAGGATGAGTGGATTGGATTTTTATGTGCAGGCATTGGGGCAGACATACAAGACGCCGCAATACATGACACAGACAGCAGGGAATGCCAGATGGCAGGACGAGCGGAAAGCGGCGGGAAGCGAAAAGAAAACGGATGAAGTAAAGTCGCAGACAGAAGCTGCAAGGGCGGACGGCAAAAGGGAGATCAAGACCGGCAGAACCTACGGCAATCCGAAGCTGAGCAAGGAAGCGGAGGATTACTACAATCAATTAACAAAGAAATATGCAAACATGAGCTTCGTATTGGTAGCGTCGGACAGAAAGCAGGAAGCAGACGCGATGAAGAACAGCTTTGCCACGCCGAACGGGATGACGGTGCTGATCGATACGGATAAGATCGAGCGCATGGCAACGGATGAAAAATACCGTGCACAGATGGAGAGCAAGATTCAGGCTGCGTCTTCCGGACTGTCCCAGATGGCGCAGACAGTCGGTACAAAGCCGGGCGTGAATTCTTACGGAATGAGTTATAAGGACGGCCGGGCATCGTTTTTTGCCGCGGTTGATAAATCCTTTGCGGAGCAGAGAAAGATGATCGATAAGCGCGCGGCAAAGAAGAAGGAAGACGCCAAGGCGGAAAAGAAGAAGGCTGCAAAGAAGGCGGATGAAGAACGCATCGAAAAGCGGCGCGCAGACAGAAAAGACCGGACGGAGGAATCGGATGAGGTGATCATCACGGCGGACTCCATCGAGGAACTGATGCGCAAAATAGAGGATTATGAGATGAACTATCTCACAGACCATATGCGTACCGAAGAGGAGAAAATGCGCGGTCAGTCAGTGGATTATTCGGTATAAAAAAGAACGCAAAGAATGTGAAACATTCTTTTGCGTTCTTTCGAAGAATCGCTATAGCGATTCTTCTGGGGTGAGAACGTTTCTAGTATCATAGAAAAGAGGGGATCTTATGAGAGTCGGAGAAAAAAGAGACGGCGTGATTTCCGTATCCTTTGCAATAGGACAGGACGAGCAGGCACAGGGCGCTGCGGGAAAGAAGCAGGGAAAAACGAAATCCGTGCAGATGGGCGCACCCATGCAGCAGAACCCTGTTCAGGACAAAAAAGAGGCGGCGCTTCGCAAGGCGCGCAAGATCGTATCCGATGTGTTTGAAGAAGATAATAAGGTTACATTGGACATGGAAAAGCGGCGCGCCAATATCAAAAAACTGAAGGGCGAGTCAAGAGCGGCGCAGACTGAATTAAATAAGATCAACAATCAGAAGGCGGAGTGGAAGACGGAGTACGGCATTGCGGATGACAGTCAGGAACAGAAGGACTTAGAGCTGTTGGAGAAGCGTCAGGACAGCCAATGGTCCGGCAGCGGTATCATCCTGACACCGGAAGAAAAAGAACGCCTCGCCGAGATTGATGAAAAGGAACTGACGGAATATCAGAAGCGAAGCCTTGAAGTAAACAAGGATGCGGGAATGTACCGCAGCATTATAGAGAGCAATAAGCCGCAGATCAAAGAAGAGAATGATGCCATTTACGGGCTAAAGCAAAGCATACTTGCCAAACCCTATGAGCAGGGGATGGGCTTCGCGCAGGATACGGCTGAGGATATTAAGCTGGCTGCCAGCAAAGAGGCGGCATACGGCATGATCAACGAAGTCAAAGACAAGGTTGACGAGGAAACGAAGGAAGCACAGGAGAAGGCAGAGGAGCGCAAGGCAGAAAAAGAGGAAAAAGAAGAAAAGCTCGAAGCGCGCAAAGAGCAGGAGGAGGCGCAGGAAGAGCGCATTCAGGCGCGGCGTGAGAGCAAAGCTGAGCGCGAGCAGACCTTGGAGCGTAACAGGGAGCGTGCCGCCGAACAGAAGAAAGAGGCGGAAAGCCTCAGAGAAAAGATCGCCGAGAAGACAAAGACGGAAAAAACGGAGGAATCCCCCGCTGAAAAGCCGGAGGAAGAGCGCGGAACCCGCAGGAAGGACGACACTGAGGAGACAGAGGATCGGAATGAAAAGCAAAGCTATACGATCACGGAATTGTCTCAGGAGAAGGATACGGTTCAGGAGGACGTCAAGCGGGAGCTGAATAAGCTGGGTCTGACCGGAGAGGACGCTAAGGGCGTGGCTGTGGATAAGTATATCTGAGCGCAGTAAGGAGCATATGCCGCCTGAAAACGTCAAAACCAATCGTAATACGGATAATAAAAAGTAAAAAGTAAACAGGAAGCATCTTGACTTTGCGCACTACTACGATTAAAGTAATAGTGCGCTTGTTTTTTTGCAACAATAGAATGTGTGAGATGCATGTTCTGTTGTCATGCGTGTGTGATCGTCTGCGGCATAAAGGATGTGTACAATGAAAGAGAAGATCAAAAAAGTTTTTCATAAAGATAATATACAGTGGGTCAATGAACATTATATCCTGTTCTGCCTGTATGAATCCCTTGCTTTGAACCTGATCCTTGAGAGTGTTTCGCGTCATTCGCTGCTCCGGGCATTGCTGTATGTGATCCAGCGGCCGGTGATGTTTGTGTTTAACGCGTTGATCCTGCTGCTGTTTTTCGGAGTCGGCAGCATCTTTCGCAGAAGGATCATGTACAATGCGATTGTTTTTATCCTGCTTTTGGCGCTTGGCATTACGAACGGAATTCTGCTCTGCTTTCGGACAACGCCGTTTGCTGCGGTTGATTTTTTGCTGATCACATCGGCGGTCCGTATTGTAAAGCTGTATCTGTCGCCCATCGTTATCGGGTTAATTTTGTTTGCGATCCTTGCGTCGGTTGTCTTGAGCGTGGTGCTGGGGTTAAAAATGCCGAAATATCAGGGAAAACTGCACATACTGGCAACGCTGGCGATTGCAGTGATCTATACCTTCAGCCTGATCGGCATTAATCGTCTGCTGATCGTATGCGGCGTGGCTACGGAAAATTTTTCCAATCTGGCGGATGCCTACCATGACTACGGATTTCCTTACTGCTTTGCCAACAGCATCATCAATCTCGGGATGGAAAAGCCGGACGATTATTCTCCGGAGCTGATTGAAAATGTTGTGCAAGACTCGTTAAATGCGCCGTTTCCGGTCAACCCGTTAGAGCCGGGTATGGGAAACGGAGTCATGGGCGGAATAAATGCGCCGGGAGGGATCGGTGCCGCACCCTCGGGGAAGGACCCGGAGCCGACGGGGGAACCTGAGGGAGAAAATGATCAGCCGGATAATGCGCAGACCGGCGGGATGCCGAATATTATTTTTGTCCAGCTGGAATCCTTTTTTGACCCGTATACGGTTGCAGGATTGGAGTTTTCCCAGGATCCGATCCCGTTTTACCGTGAATTGACCGGGCAGTATACGACGGGCCGTCTGTATGTGCCGTCCGTCGGAGCGGGTACTGCTAATACGGAGTTTGAGATTTTGACCGGGATGAATCTTGACTTTTTCGGTCCGGGCGAATATCCGTATAAAACGATCTTAAAATCGACGACCTGTGAGAGCATCGCAAACAACTTAAAAGCGCTTGGTTATACGGCACACGCGATCCACAATAATGACGGGACGTTTTATGACAGGCACATTGTTTTTTCACAGTTGGGCTTTGATACGTTCACACCGATTGAATACATGTACAATGTGGAACGCAATGTCAACGGTTTTGCCAAAGATGAGATCTTGGTCGGAGAAATCTTAAAAGCAATGGATTCCACACAGGGAGAGGATATCGTTTATGCGATCTCCGTGCAGGCGCACGGGGAGTATCCGTCTCAGCGTTTGGATGATGAGGAGCCGATCTTTATCCGTTATACGGATTTGAGCATGGAGTATGCTTGGAGCTATTATGTAAACCAAATAGCGGAGGATGACCGCTTTGTGCGGGAGCTTGTCACGGCGCTTGAGGAGCGGGGAGAGCCGGTGCTCCTCGTGCTTTACGGAGACCATCTGCCCTATATGAATCTGGAAACAGAGGACGTGGAAGGCGGCGTGCTCACAGCAACGGAGTATGTGATCTGGGATAATATCGGTCTTCAAAAAAATGACATTAATTTGGAAGCGTACCAGCTTTCCGCAAAGGTGCTGGAGGAAGCGGGCATTACGCAGGGGATTTTAACGAAGCTTCATCAAAGCTGCATGTGGGACGAAGATTATCTCAACAAGCTGGAGGTGCTTCAGTATGACATGCTTTACGGTGACAGGGAGATTTACGGCGGTATCAATCCCTATGAGGCGACCGATTTGAAGCTCGGCATTGATGAGATTACCGTGACCGCTGTTGCGAAGGAGGAGGAAGGGCTTGTTTATGTTTACGGAACGGGCTTTAATGAGTACAGTCATGTGTGTGTCAATGGGGAAACACAAAAGACAACGTATGTGGAGCCGGGAATGCTTTTGATCGAGAATTCGCAGTTGGCCGCGGGAGACATTGTAACAGTCGCCCAGATCGGAACGGACAATATCACGCTCGGAGAGACGGCGGCTTATGTCTGCGAGTGAGAGGCAGGAGGAGCAAAGGCAGTCTGATACCTGCTCCGGATCGGGATAAGCGGATATTTTTTCGGATATGATCAGATATGAGTTATGTACTTGCCCGCAGGGGGATAGATATGTTATAATGGTAATCGTGTGAAAGGAACGGAAACGGGTGTTCCTTCGGAGAGCGCATATGGCAGAGGTAGAGAAGGCGCCGGAAAAGCCCGCAAGAACACAGGCGGAGCGAAGACGGCGGATCAATCGATTAAAGAAAATCATTGTGCTGACGGTCATTTTGGCAATCCTGCTGCCTGTGCTTCTGTGTATCATTCTTTTTTTCAAGGTAGGCAGATTAGAGCAGAAGGTGCAGGAGCTTGAGGCGGCGCGCGAAACGCGGCTTGCCGCACAGATGAGCGATTCCCGGAGGCTTTCTTCGGGTGGAGGAGAGGCCGGCTATCTTGCACAGGCGGACGGAAGTGCGGACCCCGTGATGGGAACGAATGCGGTAGACGGCATATCGCCGGACGGCATGCTGATGGGCGGTACACCGATGTATGGCGTGCCGGAAGATGTGGAATCTGCTGAAAACGGTGTATCGGGCGAAGAGGTTTCGGAGCCTGTCAATGACGACGCGGGACAAGCCGATGACGGGGCTGATATGCATGCGGATGACGGCGCTGCGGAGAGCGGCGGACAATCCGAGGACGACATAGCAGCGGATGCGCAGAGCGAAGCTGAGGAGGATGCGGAATTAAGCGGAGAGCAGATGTATCCGGATTACCGCAAGGTGTACCTGACATTTGATGACGGACCGAGCAGCAACACCGAAGAAATTTTGGATATCTTAGACCGTTATGGCGTGAAAGCAACCTTTTTTGTCGTGGGTAAGACAGATGAGCATTCGCAGGAAATGTATCGGCTCATTTTGGAGAGAGGGCATACGCTGGGGATGCATTCCTACAGCCATCGGTATGGTGAGATTTACGCATCGACGGAGGCGTTCACTGAGGATTTAGAGAAAATCCGCAGTTATCTGTATGACATGACCGGTGTGACAAGCTGTTTTTATCGTTTTCCGGGAGGAAGCAGCAATGCGCTCAGCAGTACGGACGTGCAGGAGCTGATCGATGTTTTGAATGAGCGGGACATCATTTATTTTGATTGGAACGTCGTAAACGGAGATGCGGGAAGTGTGCGGCTTTCGGCGGCGCAGCTTGCGGATAATGTAACGAACAATATGGAACGATATCGCACGGCGATCGTGCTGATGCATGATGCGTCAGGAAAGCATTCAACTGTTGAGGCGCTGCCGGTGATCATAGAACGCATTTTACAGATGGAAAATACCGTTATCCTGCCGATCACGGAGGATACGGCACGGATCCAGCAGGTAAAAGCGGATGAAGAGAGCGAGTAACGCCCGAACAGATGCGCAGGGTGTTGCGGAAAGGTGTGGTTAAAAGATGGGATTTTTTTCGGATTTAAAGGAAGACTTATCGCAGGCCGTCAGCGAATTGATGCCTGATGAAACGGCGGATGCCGGGCAGGCAGAAAGCCAGACGCTGGCCGATATGGTAGACCGGCTTGACGCGGTGAGTGAGGCAGAGCCGGATGCGGCGGTATTTGAGGAGACGGGAGAAGCGCAGACCGAGGAGGACGAGCTGCTGGCAGAGCTGTTTGTGGAGTCGGAGAGTACCTTGGAGCGCGAGGCCGTATCGGAAGAAGAGGAAATGGAGCTGGCACAACTGCTTGAGGCGGAGGAGAGCAGTTCTGAGGCGGAGGAGCCTGCATTGGATACTGTCTTGAATTTGGAGGACAGCACAGAAGATGAGCAGAGTGAAGAAGACAAGCTGTTGGCTGAGCTGTTTGATCTGACGGCGGATACCGGAGATCTTGTGGAGGAGAACGCGGAAGATTCGGATATCGCAGCAGATGAGGCACAAACGGCTGCAGATGAGGAAATGCGAAGCGACATAGCGGAAGACGGGACAGAGACGGTCGAAACGACAGAAGAGGCGTTGGGGACAGACATCCTAACAACGGCAGAAACGTACGATACCATGAGCGAGCCGGCGGAGGCGGAAGCCGTGACCGAAGAAAATACGGCGGAGCTGTTTGGAGCATCGATTTCGGAAGCAGAATCGGTGCCGGATGCGTCTGAAAGCGGTATGACAGAAGAAAGTATACCGGATGCGTCTGAAAACAGCATGATGGAGGAAAGTATGCCGGATACGGCAGAAAATAATATGATAGAGGAAAGCATGCCGGATACGGCTGCGGAAACAGAAATCATAAAAGAAGCGGAGGCAGACAAAATGTCAGAGGAAGTAATGGAAATGGATAGTACAGCAGTAAACGAGGAAGAAAAAGAAGTGGAGAAGGAAGGGGTTAAGAACATGCAGGAGCAGTTATTTGGCGAGAACGAGGTAGCAAGTGATGAGAAATCTGTGATCACGGAAGGAATGACGATCACCGGTGACATTATATCGAAGGGGTCTTTGGAAATCTTCGGAACGATCACAGGTAATATTGAAATTCTCGGCAAACTGGATGTGACCGGCGTAGTCAACGGTAATTCCAAGGCGGCTGAGATTTATGCAGAGTCGGCAAAAATCGTCGGTGAGGTAAATTCTCTCGGAAGCGTAAAGGTTGGTCAAAGCTCTGTGATCATCGGCAATATCATGGCGTCAAGCGCAGTGGTTGCAGGAGCAGTCAAGGGCGATATTGATGTCAAAGGACCTGTCATCTTAGACACCTCCGCGATTGTCATGGGCAATATCAAGTCTAAGTCCGTTCAGATCAACAACGGTGCGGTTGTGGAAGGTATGTGCTCCCAGTGCTATGCGGATGTCAATCCGACTGCATTCTTTGATGAGTTCAAGAAGACCGCGAAGATATAAAAAAGAATTTGCGCTGTGCGCAAATATATAGAGGAGAGAACGGCATGAAGCGTATTCTATTAAAGCTGAGCGGAGAGGCGTTGTCGGGCGATAAGAAGACCGGATTCGATGAGGCGACGGTCAGAGAGGTCGCACTGCAGATCAAGCAACTTGTCGATGACGGGATCGAAGTCGGTGTCGTGATCGGCGGCGGCAATTTTTGGAGAGGGCGGTCAAGTGAGAACATCGACCGTACCAAAGCCGATCAGATTGGCATGCTGGCAACGATCATGAACTGCATTTATGTGTCTGAAATATGCAGGAGCATCGGATTGATGACGAATGTTTTGACGCCGTTTGAGTGTGGTTCCTTTACAAAGCTCTTTTCTAAGGATCGCGCAAACAAATACTTCTCAAAGGGTATGGTCGTGTTTTTTGCGGGTGGGACCGGACATCCTTATTTTTCCACGGATACCGGAGTGGTACTGCGTGCGGTCGAAGTGGAGGCCGACGTGATCCTGCTTGCAAAGGCGATCGACGGCGTTTATGATGATGATCCAAGGACAAATCCCGCGGCCAAAAAATATGACAAGGTTTCGATCGACGAGGTGATCGCGCGTAATCTGCAGGTCGTTGACATGACGGCATCCATTTTAGCCAGAGACAACCGGATGCCGATGCGTGTATTCGGACTGAATGAAAAAAACAGTATTGTAAATGCGATAAAGGGTGATTTTGGCGGTACGGAAGTGACCGTGGTCAGGGAGGGTTAATATGGACGCAAGATTAGTGCAGTACGAGGAAAAAATGCAGAAAGCGCTTGAGTTTTTGCAGGCGGATTTTCAGACGATTCGTGCGGGGCGTGCCAATCCGCATATTCTGGACAAGATCAAGGTTGATTATTACGGAACGCCGACGCCGATTCAGAGTGTCGGTAATATCACGGTTCCTGAGGCAAGAATGATCCAGATCGCGCCTTGGGAAAAATCGCTGATCAAGGAGATTGAGAAGGCGATCATGATGTCCGACATCGGAATCACGCCGTCGAACGACGGAACGGTTGTGAGACTGGTATTTCCCGAACTGACGGAGGATCGAAGAAAAGAACTTGTCAAGGATATCAAGAAAAAGGGCGAGGACAATAAAGTTGTTATCCGTAATGCCAGACGCGACGGCAATGATGCGGTGAAGAAGCTCAGCAAGGAAATCTCGGAGGACGAGGTAAAGCAGCTTGAGGAACAGCTTCAAAAGGCGACGGATAAGTACATCAAGGAAGTTGACACTCTCGTCGAGAACAAATCAAAAGAAATCATGACGGTATAAGCGAAAATGGGGGGCGCACGGCATGCTTGCATGCGGGTGCGCCCTTGTCTGACGATAGGCAATAAAAGAATCTGTCTTTGACAGATTCTTTGAAAGAATGCAAAGCATTCTTTTGAGGAGGGAAGGGCATGAAAATACCGCAGCATGTGGCAATTATTTTGGATGGAAACGGGCGTTGGGCAAAAAGCAAGGGAATGCCCCGTAATTACGGGCATGTGCAGGGTGCAAAAAACGTTGAGGTCGTCTGCCGCGCGGCGCATGACATGGGGATTCGTTATCTGACGGTATATGCGTTTTCTACCGAAAACTGGAGCAGACCGTCGGATGAGGTTGCGGCGCTCATGAAGCTCTTAAAAAGTTATCTTTCCACTTGTAAGAAGACGGCGAAAAAAAATAATATGCGCGTGCGTGTGATCGGTGACCGGACGGGCTTGGATGATGAATTTCAGCGTCAGATCGCGGAGCTGGAGGAAGCGACAAAGGATTATGACGGTCTGAATTTTATCGTTGCGCTCAATTATGGAAGCCGCGATGAGATTCTGCGCGCCGTTCAGAAAATTGCCGCGCGGGTAAAGGCGGGAGAACTTCTTACCGAGGAAATCACGACGGAGTTGTTTGAGGCGTCTTTGGATACGGCGGGCATTCCGGCTCCCGACCTGCTCATACGCACGAGCGGGGAGCAGCGTCTCTCGAATTTCCTGCTCTGGCAGCTGGCTTATGCCGAGTTCTATTTTACGCCTGTTCCGTGGCCGGATTTTGACGGGAAGGAATTGCAGAAAGCGGTGGAGGCCTATCAGGACAGGGACCGCCGGTACGGCAAAGTGTGAGAAGACAGGGGGAAAAAACATGTTTCTGACAAGAACAATCAGCGGGATCGCGCTTGTAATACTGGCGTTTGGTGCTATCTGGGCGGGGGATTGGGTGTTGCTGCTCACGATTTACGCCGTGTCTCTGATCGGTTTTTTGGAGCTGACGAGGGCGATGGGAGTCAATGAAAAAGGAAAGAGACCCAATGCCTATGAGATCATCGGCATCATCGGCATTACCTGTTATGATGCGCTGATGTATTTATATGGTTCAGGCCTTGGACTTCTTCGCGCAGGCGGGGATGTGAAGCTTACGATAACGGGGTCGGCAGCAGCCGCGTTTGCATGCCTGATGGTCATGATCATCACATTACTGTGCCTGATGGCGGTCTATGTGCTGACATTTCCGAAATCAAAATGCGATGTGCCGATCAGAACCTTTTTTGCCTGTGTCTATGCGCCTGTCATGCTTTCCTTTATCTGGCTGATCCGCGAGTGGTACGGGGGCTTCTATCTTGTATGGCTTGTGTTTATCAGCAGTTGGATCAGCGATACCTGTGCCTACCTTGTCGGAAGGACATTCGGAAAGCATAAGCTCGCGCCTGTGTTAAGCCCGAAGAAATCCATAGAAGGCTCGGTCGGCGGCATCTTGGGCGCGGCACTGATCGGTTTTCTTTACGGATTTTTATTGCAAAAAACAAATGCGCTTTCGCTGCCGGATCAGGCAATCTATTTTGCCCTGATTGGCGGCATCGGCTCCGTGCTTTCCCAGCTCGGCGATCTGGCGGCGTCGGGCATTAAGCGCGATCATGATATTAAGGATTACGGAAAGCTGATTCCGGGACATGGCGGTATTATGGACCGCTTCGACAGTGTGATCGTGACGGCGCCGCTCATTTATTTTTTGGGAATTTTTCTTCTGGCATAAAACGTGCTGATCATGATGAGATGGAGGGCAGCGATGAAAAAAGATGCGGAAAGCAGAAAGATCGCAATTCTGGGGTCAACAGGCTCCATCGGCACGCAGACGCTTGAGATCGTGCGTGCAAATCCGGAGTTAAAGGTTGTGGCTCTTGCGGGGGGGACGCGCGTGGAGCCGATCGAGGCGCAGATCCGGGAATTTCATCCGCTGATCGCGTGTATGTGGAGCGACGAGGCGGCAAAAGAGCTTGCGCTGCGCGTGAAGGACCTGCCCGTGCGCGTGATTTCCGGTATGGACGGTCTTTTGGAGATCGCGGCAATGCCGGAGGCGGAGGTGCTTGTGACGGCGATCGTCGGTATGATCGGCATCCGCCCGACCATTGCGGCGATCAAAGCACATAAGACGATCGCGCTTGCCAATAAGGAGACGCTTGTGACGGCGGGGCACATCATCATGCCGCTTGCGAAGGAGTGTGGTGTCTCCATTCTTCCGGTGGACAGCGAGCACAGCGCGATCTTTCAGTCGATGCAGGGGCAGCCGCGCGGGCGTGTGCACAAAATCCTGCTCACGGCATCCGGCGGACCGTTCCGGGGAAGAACGAAGGAGCAGCTTGCCGGCGTGACGGTGGAGGATGCGCTCAAGCATCCGAACTGGTCAATGGGAAAAAAGATCACGGTTGACTCGGCGACGCTGGTCAATAAGGGCCTGGAGGTCATGGAAGCGCGCTGGCTGTTTGATGTGGACTTAGAACAGATCGAGGTGCTCATTCATCCGCAGAGCATTCTGCATTCCGCCGTGGAATATGCGGATGGCTCGATCATCGGGCAGATGGGGCTGCCGGATATGAAGCTCCCGATTCAATATGCGCTTTTTTATCCGGACAGAAAACCGATGGACGGCGGGCGCGTGGATCTGTGTCAGATTTCACAGCTCACATTTGAAAAGCCGGATATGGAGACCTTTGCAGGGCTTTCCATGGCGCTTGCGGCGGCCGGGGCGGGAGGAACGATGCCGACCGTTTATAATGCGGCGAATGAGCGGGCAGTCAGTTTATTTTTGCAAAAAAAGATACGCTTTTTACAGATTTATGAGCTGATAGCGGACTGTATGAGCGCCCATCGGATTGTCAATAATCCGAATGTAAATGAGATTCTTGAAGCGGAAGCAGAGACATATGATTTTATTAAGCAATTAACCGGAGATACACAATTATGATAAAAATTTTATGGTTCCTCGTGATATTTGCGGTGGTCGTTATCGCACATGAATTCGGCCACTTTTTGGTCGCAAAGGCGAACGGTGTCCGCGTGGTGGAGTTTACCGTAGGCGCCGGACCGATCTTACTGAAACGGCAGGGAAAAGAGACGCTTTACACGTGGCGTCTGCTGCCGCTTGGCGGCGCCTGTATTTTTGAGAATGAGGACGGGCTGGATGAATCGGAAAAAAAGAAAAAAGGAGAGGATGCAGCACAGGCACAGGAACTGATTCCGGATACGGAACGGGATCGCTCGCTGCCGGCGGCAAGCGTGTGGGTGCGGATCGCGACTTATGCGGCGGGACCGATCTTTAATTTTCTGCTTGCATTTTTCTTTTCCCTGATCGTCGTCGGAATGTCCGGCACCGACGGTACAAAGCTGCTTAGCGTCGTGGAGGGCTATCCGGCCGAAGAAGCGGGATTAATGGCCGGGGATGAGATCATTTCCCTAAACGGGGAGCGGGTGCATCTTTACCGCGAGGTAACAATATTTTCGCAGCTAAATCAGGGCAGGGATGTGAAGGTTGTCTATGAGCGGGACGGGGAGCGCTATACGACGGTGATCACACCGCGTTATGATGAGCAGGAGGGACGATATTATATGGGTCTTACGGGCGGCATTTATGAAAAATGCGGTCCGATCGACACGATCAAGGCAGGATATTATGAGGTCCGTTACTGGATCAAGGTTACTTATAAGAGCCTGTTCATGCTGTTTCGGGGGGAGGCATCCGTCAAGGATCTTTCCGGACCGGTCGGCATGGCGCAGGTGGTCGGCGAGGTCTATGATGAAGCGTCCGAGTATGGCATTTTAACGCTGATCGCAAGCATGCTGAATTTTGCGATCTTGCTGAGCGCGAACCTTGGCGTTGTCAATCTGCTTCCGCTCCCTGCACTGGACGGCGGCAGGCTTGTATTCGCATTTATTGAAGCAATCCGCGGAAAGCCGGTACCGCGCGACAAGGAAGCGGTCGTACACTTTATCGGGGTGATCATGCTGCTGGCGCTCATGATATTCGTCATGTATAATGATATTATGCGGCTGTTTAAATAGAATATATTAAAAAATTGCACAAAAAAAGGTGTTCCAAATGTGGGACACCTTTTGTGTGTGTATCGGAAACACTGGGAAATCAAGGTATAAACAGAATCGTCATTCTGCCGATAGCGCAAGATGCTGCGGGGGGATATAATAATAATGCCGGAACAGTCAGTTGCGGCGGCACATCTTTGGGATTGAGGGATTCTGTATGAGGCATTTCTTATTGTGGCGGTTCTGCCACGAAGATTCTGTAAAAGCGAGTTTGCTGTATTTTATTTTTTTACGCAGAAATCGGGAGAGTGGAAGGGTTTATTTTGTTAGGACGCTGTGCCATGTTTTGCCCGTATGTCTGCTCATTGTATTGCTGAATGTTCTGCTTGGAACAGGATTTGCGGAAGGTACCTTTACAGACCGAATGTATGGAAACATTGAGTGCGGCGGCAGCACGGTCGGGGATGGAAATATCAAGTGTGATGGCAGCACAGATCGGAATGAAAGCAGAGGGAAAGAGACGAAGGAGGAGGAGACGCTGTTTATTGCAATCTGTGATACGGACGGGGTAAAGCGTCTGCTTTCATCGGAGCATCCGGCCATCTTGACGCAGGGCTTATATTTTTCGTTCCCAAAGGACGTTAAGGAATGTGAGATCTGTCAAAATGACGGCGCATGGATAAAAACAGCGGAGCGGGTTTATCTTGATCCGAAGCAGACAGAGGATATGGTGATTCGTGTGCGTTTTCGGGCAAAGGGAAGCGATGGGAGTCTGCGTTACAGCAGAAGCTTTGTACTCGTCGGAAGCGGGTGAAGGGCCGCCTAATTCATACTCAGCGTAGTTTAGCCAAAGATGAATGAGACGCTGCACTGGAGTACTGACATAGGAAAACAGACAGTATAGGAAGACCATACTGTTTGACCGCTGTTTGTCGGATATTGCAAACGGCAAGGGTTGATAGTATACTAAAAACACAAAGTTGGTTTAGCGTCTCAGGAGCAAATTCATTGAATGGAAAAGGAGTTGCGGGTATGTATAATTTATTTGATGAGATTGCAAAGGACAGCAAAGCGGAAGGAAAAGCGGAAGGTATCATAGAAACAGGTTTTGATTGCGGATTATCGGAAAATGATATTTTGGAAAGACTGCAAAGCAAGCTGAATGTGTCCATGCAAATGGCGCAGGAATATCTTAAGCAGGTTGGTAAGCAGACAATATCATAGCATTGGAAGCTTGGTTTTAGGGCACGAACGTGTCTGTACATTAGGCTAACGGGCGGAAGGAGATTTTATATGAATATGAACTGGGACGGAGAAAAGTACACATCAGATTTTTCTTTTGTGCATCAGTACGGAAACAGTGCATTGTCAAAAGCCTTACGGGATAAAGGCTATCAGTTGATAAGGATCAGCAGAAGGACATGCTGAAATGTGTGTATCGCGCGCTCAAAAAGGATGGGGAGCTTGTATTCGAGTTTGGCGGATACATTTATTAAATGTACATTTATTTTTTTCGGACATTGGAGAATATGCAACACTTTTAGAAGATACAGGATTTAATATAACATATGCAATTCTTTTTGACAGACTGACAGAATTAACGGGAGAAACGATCAAAAACGAAGCGGTGGACATGCTGCGAAGTGTGTTATATAAAGACATGTGTTATATAAAGACGGCAAGTGGTATGCTGATTATGTCAGACTGCGGATGAGGGCGGTCAGAGGATAATTTGCGGGTTTGCTTTTAACAGGGAAAGTCATAAGGGCACAATATCATATCGGTGGAAATGAAAACCCGGTAGAAAACAAAAGAAGAAACTGCTATAATGAAAAATAGAACTGATCAGAGAAACGTATCTAGTACACTGGGTTCAGACAAAATAGGAGAACATGATGACGAAAAGAGAACAGACCAAAGAAATTCAAATCGGAGACCGCCTGATCGGCGGCGGCAATCCGATTTTAATACAATCTATGACGAATACGCGGACGGAGGACGTGCAGGCGACCGTGCAGCAGATACTTCGGTTGGAGGCGGCAGGCTGCGAGATTGTCCGCTGCACCGTACCGAATAAAGAAGCGGCGCAGGCAATCGCAGAGATTAAAAAACAGATTCAGATTCCGCTTGTGGCGGATATTCATTTTGACTACCGCATGGCGATCGCGGCGATCGAAAACGGCGCGGACAAGATCCGCATCAATCCGGGAAATATCGGTTCGAAAGAAAACATGAAGGCGGTCGTGGACGCGGCAAGGGAGCGGAATATTCCAATCCGTGTCGGCGTGAACGGCGGCAGCTTAGAGCGCGAAATGATCGAAAAATACGGCGGCGTGACGCCCGAAGGCATTGTGGAAAGCGCCCTTTTAAAGGTGCGCATGATCGAGGAGTTTGATTATGACAGGATCGTCATCAGCATCAAGTCCTCGGATGTTCTTTTTTCCATCAGGGCGCATGAGCTGATTGCGGAAAAAACGGATTATCCGCTGCATGTCGGCATTACGGAGTCGGGAACGCTGACGAGCGGCAATATCAAGTCTGCGCTCGGGCTCGGCGTGATCCTGTATGAAGGGATCGGCGACACGATCCGCGTTTCTTTGACGGGCGATCCCGTGGAGGAAGTAAAGAGCGCCAAAATGATCCTGCGCAATATGGGACTTCGTACGGGCGGCATTGAGGTCGTTTCCTGTCCGACCTGCGGAAGAACGAGGATCGATCTGATCGGACTGGCGAACAAAGTCGAGGAAATGGTGCAGGATATTCCGTTAAATATCAAGGTCGCCGTGATGGGCTGCGCCGTAAACGGCCCTGGAGAGGCGAGAGAGGCGGACATCGGCATCGCGGGCGGCGACGGGGAAGGTCTCCTGATCAAAAAAGGTGAGATCGTGAGAAAAGTGCCGGAGGAACAACTACTTTCCGTTTTAAGGGACGAGCTGCTAAACTGGAACGAGGCGTGATCATGGCAAAAAGCTTTTTTGAGGTATTTCCTTCACTTAAACTGAATCAGACAGTCAGCGCGCGTTTTGAACCGGTCTTGGTGGAGCGCGTCAGCACAACACGGAATAAGGATATGCTGCGCGTGTATCTTTTTTCGGAGCGTCTGCTGCAAAAGGAAGATATTTTTTATGCCGAGCGGGAAATTAAAAAACAGCTGTTTTCGCGGGCGAACATGACCGTGCGCCTGTTGGAGCGCTATGTCCTTTCTGCACAGTATGACTTAAAAAAGCTCATGGAGGCGTATTATGACAGCCTCCTTCTGGAGCTGCGCGCTTACGATCATGTGCTTTTTTCCATGATGAAAAAAGCACATTTTTCCTATCCGGACGAACATGAGCTTGTCGTGGAGGTGGAGGATACCGTGCTTGCGCGCGGGAAAGAGCGGGACTTAAAGCACATTTTGGATAACCTTCTGCAAAAACGTTTTTCCATGCATGCGGAGGCGGAGATCACCTATCGCGAGGCGGCGGTGAACAAGCACAGACAGGAGGATGAGGAGCGGCTTCGCAGGGAGGTCATGGATATTGTGAGCCGTGCGGGAGCGGCGGCATCAGGCATGCAGACAGGAGACGCCCACCTAGAAAAAGGTGCGGGCGACGAAGCCTATATTGCGGCACAGGAAGCGGGCGGTGTGTCACAGGCAGGGGGCGGCACGGCACAGGGAGCAGGCGGCGTATCGAAAGGTACAGCGGATATGACTGCGCGTAATGCATCCCGGGAATCGGAACAGAAGCAGGGTGCAGGTTTCCAGAATCCCGCGCACGGGACAGGCGGCGCATCGCAGGCATCGGGGCAGGGAAAAACATTCAAAGCGCGAAACACGGAGAGAGGGGCATCCGGCAGAGACTTCTCCAAGGGCGGCTACGCCAAAAGCAGCAGGCGCACGGACAATCCCGATGTCATCTGGGGACGTGATTTTGACGACGAGCCGATGCGGCTTGACGAGATTCAGGGCGAGATGGAGGAAGTCGTTGTCTCCGGCATGCTCACAAGAGTGGAACCGCGTGCGATTAAGAACGAAAAAACCATTTTGATCTTTGATCTCACGGATTTTACTGATACGATCACGGTGAAAATGTTTTTCAAAAACGAGCAGTTTGAAGAAGTAAAAGATCAATTCAAGCAGAATGAATTTGTGAAGCTCAAGGGCGTGACGCAGCTTGACCGGTTCGACGGAGAGCTCACGATCGGTTCAATCTTCGGTATCAAAAAAAGCACGGACACCCGCAAGCCGCGCATGGATTACAGCGTGCGCAAGCGTGTGGAGCTGCACTGTCATACAAAGATGAGCGATATGGACGGGGTTTCCGATGTCGCTGATCTGTTAAAGTGCGCGGGCCGCTGGGGCATGAGCGCGATGGCGATCACCGATCACGGCGATGTGCAGGCGTTTCCCGAGGCGAACCATGCACTGGATAAGCTGCCGGAAGGATTTAAGCCGATTTACGGCGTGGAGGGGTATCTGGTCGATGATTTAAAGCAGATCGTCACAAATCCGAAGGAATACCCATTAGACGGCGCTTATGTGGTGTTTGACTTAGAGACAACGGGATTTTCTCCGGTATCCAACCGTATCATTGAGATTGGTGCGGTCAGGGTGGAGAACGGAAAGATCACGGCGCGGTTTTCGACGTTTGTGAATCCCGACGTGCCGATTCCGTATGAAATCGAAAAACTGACGAACATCCATGACAGCATGGTGATGGATGCACCCATGATCGAACAGATATTGCCGGAGTTCGTATCCTTCTGCGAAGGTGCGGTAATGGTGGCGCACAATGCGGATTTCGATATGAGCTTTTTGAAGGAGAATTGTAAAAGACAGGGCTTTGGCACGGACTACACCTATTTGGATACGGTCGGGCTTGCGCGTGCCCTGCTGCCGGAGTTAAATAAATTCACGCTTGATACGATCTGTAAGAAATTAAACATTTCACTGGAGGGGCATCATCGCGCAGTCAATGATGCGGAAGCGACGGCGGAGATCTTCGTCCGGTTTCTTGCGATGTGCAAAGAGCAGGGTGCGGATGACCTGAAAAAGATCAATGCGCTCGGCGCATCAAATGTGGAGGCAGTCAGAAAGCTGCATGCGTACCACGTCATTGTTTTGGCAAAAAATGATACGGGGCGCATTAACTTATACAAGCTGATCTCGGAATCGCATCTGAATTATTTCAGCCGCCGCCCGAAAATGCCGAAAAGTCTTCTCATGAAATACCGCGAGGGGCTGATCATCGGAAGCGCGTGCGAGGCGGGAGAATTATTCCGCGCGATCGTGGAGGAAAAGTCGGAGGAGGACATCAGCCGGATCGTCCGGTTTTATGATTATCTTGAGGTACAGCCGATCGGCAATAACCGGTTTATGATCCGTGATGAAAAGATTTCGAATGTAAACAGCGATGAGGATCTGATCGCCTTAAATAAAAGGGTGATTGCGCTTGGCGAGCAGTTTTGCAAGCCCGTCGTCGCGACCTGCGATGTTCATTTTCTGAATCCGGAGGACGAGGTTTACCGGCGTATCCTGATGGCGGGGCAGGGATTTCCCGATGCGGACGAGCAGGCGCCGCTCTACCTTCGGACAACGGAGGAAATGCTGGCGGAATTTTCCTATCTGCCGCCCGAAAAGGCAGAGGAGATCGTGATCACGAATACGAATCTCATTGCGGATATGTGCGAATACATATCGCCCGTGCGCCCCGATAAGTGCCCGCCGGTCATTGAAAACAGCGACCAGATCTTAACAGACATCTGTTATAACCGGGCGCATGAGCTTTACGGGGAGAATCTGCCTGAGATCGTGGAGAAGCGGCTCAAAAGAGAATTAAATTCCATTATCTCAAACGGCTTTGCCGTTATGTATATCATTGCGCAGAAGCTTGTGTGGAAGTCGGTCGAGGACGGCTATCTGGTCGGTTCGCGCGGTTCTGTCGGCTCCTCGTTCGTGGCGTTCATGGCGGGGATCACGGAGGTCAATTCCCTTGCGCCGCATTACCGCTGCGCTAATTGTTTCTATACTGATTTTGATTCCGAGGAGGTCGCCGCGTTTTCCGGCAGGAGCGGCTGTGATATGCCGGATAAGACCTGTCCGAAATGCGGCAAGCCGCTCGTGAAGGATGGATTTGACATCCCGTTTGAGACATTCTTAGGCTTTAAGGGCAACAAGGAGCCGGATATTGACTTGAATTTTTCCGGTGAATATCAGAGTAAGGCACATAAATATACGGAAGTGATCTTCGGCTACGGACAGACTTACCGCGCGGGTACGATCGGTGCGGTTGCGGATAAAACGGCATACGGGTATGTGCGCAAGTATTTTGAGGAACGCGGCGTCAAGAAGCGTGCAAGTGAGATCAACCGCCTTTCCATCGGCTGTACGGGCGTCAGGCGTACGACCGGGCAGCATCCGGGCGGCATCGTCGTGCTTCCGGTCGGAGAGGAGATCAACTCGTTTACGCCGGTGCAGCATCCCGCGAATGATATGACAACGCCGATCATCACGACGCATTTTGACTATCACTCCATCGACCATAACCTGCTGAAGCTTGACATTCTCGGGCACGATGATCCGACGATGATCCGAATGCTGCAGGACTTAACGGGGGTCGATCCGACAAAAATCCCGTTAGACGATAAGCCGGTCATGTCCTTATTTTCCTCGACGGAGGCGCTCGGCATCACACCGGATGAGATCGGAGGATGTGAGATGGGCTCGCTCGGGATTCCCGAGTTCGGAACCGAGTTCGTCATTCAGATGTTAAAGGATACGAAGCCGCAGTCCTTTTCCGATCTGGTGCGGATTTCCGGGCTATCCCACGGAACGGATGTGTGGCTCGGCAATGCGCAGACGCTGATCGAGGAAGGAAAGGCGACAATCTCCACCGCGATCTGTACCCGTGACGACATTATGATCTATCTCATTCAAAAAGGAATCGAGAGCGAGCAGGCGTTCACGATCATGGAGAAGGTGCGGAAGGGAAAAGGCTTGACCGACGAGATGGAGCAGGTCATGTTGGAGCATGACGTGCCGGACTGGTATATCTGGTCGTGCAAAAAAATCAAGTACATGTTCCCGAAGGCACATGCCGCCGCATATGTCATGATGGCATGGCGCATCGCTTACTGTAAGGTCAATTACCCGCTGGCTTATTATGCGGCGTATTTTTCCATCCGTGCAAAGGCGTTTTCCTATGCGCTCATGTGCAGGGGACGGGCGCATTTAGAGAGCATCATGAGCGATTATAAAAAGCGCATGGACACGCTTGCCAACAAGGAGCAGGATGCGTACGGCGATATGAAGATTGTACAGGAAATGTATGCGCGCGGCTATGAATTTGAGCCGATCGATATTTTTAAGGCGCAGTCGCGTTTATTTACGGTGACGGACGACGGAAAGATCATGCCTGCCTTGACGAGCATTGACGGCGTATCGGAGGCGATCGCGGACGCCATTGTTGAGGCGGCAAAGGACGGTCCTTTTTTATCAAGGGACGATTTCTATGACCGGACGAAGACGCCGAAGAAATGCGTGGACGAGATGGCGGAAATGGGCTTGCTCGGCGACATTCCGCTTTCCAATCAGCTCAGTCTGTTTGATTTTGTGTCATAATACCGCCTTTCGCTCTTGACAATCGAACATATGTTTGGTAGTATTGTGATGGAGATATGATTGGATGAGCTGATAAAAGGGGGATGAGGGTAATAGACTATAAGAAACGCATTATAGAATTGCTTGAAAAGGCGGATCAGAGAAGGTTAAAGATCATTTATGCCTATATCAAAGCGATTTTGGGATCAGGACGCCCCTGATCCCTTTTTCACTTCGTCAGCTTTTGGATAATCCCGGAGAGCAGATTCCATTGGTCTTCATTGAGTTCTGCGAGCGCAGAAAGCAGACGCTTTTGAAAAGAATCCTCTGAATCCATCTGAACGCGCCCGATAAACGAAGCAATCTGTTCATCCATTGTCTGTTCGATAAAGATGTCTCCAACTCCTTCACGCAGCCAATTCTTGTTCACGTTAAATTCCCTGCAGATCAGCGATATGACCGAATCGGCAGGCTCATTTCTTCCGATTTCATAATTGGCGATTCCGCCCCGCTTGACCCCGATTCGGTCAGCAAATTCCTGCTGGGTCAGATCAAGTTCTTTTCTTAGCTTTTTGATTCTGTCTTTCATGATGAGGCACCTCGCAAAACAAGCGGATCGATTTCGTATAAAAAATTTTCAGTGGTCAGAAAGCCGCTTTCCTGTCCATTATACAGAAGGATGATACCTGCGTCAACAATTGAAGCAACATTACGAGAGAAAAATGCAACAAAATCACTAAATGGTCTTGACAAAAGCAACAATTACACATATAATAGCAACGTAATAACAAATAAAAGGAATACGATATGAAAGATTAAGAGAAAGGTAGGAAATGAAACATGATGAGAGAGAAAAACAGAAAGAGAAGTTTGAGAGGAGGGGTGTAAGATGCCATTTTACCATTGCGATTTAGGAAAAAAAGGCTTAGACGGTCCGGAGGTGATAACCAGTTTTATGAATAATTGCATTCCGGAACAGGTATCTGCCGGATCGGATGTCATCTCAAAAGGAACAGTAGGAAGTAACATTTCGGAATTTTCATCCGGCGGTTATCGGGTATATACATCAAATCCGTATACTTACGGGGGAGGGGCCAACTCGATAAATACGAGACAGTTTTATACCTTCGGAAGAAAGTACGCAAAACTGTACATTTCAAAATATGCCCACCAAGCGGGCAATGGAAATAGCGGAGGCGCCAGTATTACCTGTTACGGACATCATGCAAACGGCAAAGTGGGGTTATCTCCGATTTCGGGAACGAAGGCATCCGGTCAATGGATGGTCTTTGATGTCAGCGGGTATGATTCAGTCAGTTTGTTCATGCATTCGGACGGAAACGACAGATATAATACAGGCACAGCCGGAATGGGAGAACTGATCGTACAGCGTTTAAAGATGACAAATATACAATAACAAAATTAGGACTTATGATAGGGTATGCAAGTAATCGAAATTATGACATAATAAAAAAGATACATAGATAGGTTCAGATCGTCAAAAGTCCGATCGGGAGAAATCTCCGAATCGGGCTTTTGGGCAAAAGAGGAAAATGCCATGGGAAAAGCAAAGGGGTTACAGGACTATTTGCGGGACGATAAGAGTCTGGGAAAAAAAGTTACTTATGAGCAGTATATGTCAAAGGAACTCACGTCACACAATCGGGATTACAAGATTGAGGATGCCTACAAAGCATACCGGAAGGTCATAGAACAGACGAAATCATGAATCTCAGATTTATGATTTCGTGTTAGGCAGAGGTATCATACATGAGAAGAGAATTATTTAATGAGATTTTTGATCGGGAGATCGCACCGTTTGTTCAGGAGATGCTGGATTGTGAACCGTTTATCGAAAAGCGGGACTTAAATCCATGCAAACGGGATATTTTTAACGAGTATTCCAAATTGAGAGGCGTTTATAAGCGGCAGGTCTATAATACGGATATTGAGATATTGGACAGGCATAAGGTAGCATCATGCATGTGCGGCGCTTTTCTGACTGTACCAATCTTCCATAAGGGGCATTTGTTAGAGGCGGTCAAGCAGCACGGAGAGGCGGTGGAAGCGTTTTTTTACTATGCCAACGAGTTGATTGCATTTTACGCGGCAAATAAGTTTTTATCCTTTTATATGCTGCGTGAAGTGGACGAGATACGCGGGATTGACGAGGAAGACAGGAAATCGCGAAAAGAGCGCATTATTGAGCGGTTCCCCCTGATGCCGCCGGCATCAAAGGGAACGCATGGAACATGGAGCGGGATTTTGTTTAACCTGTCCCAGATCAGGAACGAGGAGCGGATCGGCGTGCGGCATTATGATCTGTACGCATACGCAACGATTTTTTTCATGCTGGAGACTTATTATAATCAAATGGAAGAGCAGAATTTGATGAAGTGTTGAAAAAGTTATAAAAAATTCAAATTGGGTATTGCTTTTTTTTCAAAAATATAATATGATAAGCAAGTGCCTTGCATGAGGCATTAAGAAATGGCTGATTGGTCAAGCGGTTAAGACGCCGCCCTCTCACGGCGGAAACAGGGGTTCGATTCCCCTATCAGCTGTTAAGAAAACCTTGAATACCCGTATATGACAGGGGATTCAAGGTTTTTCTTTTTGTTAAAAATCCATGGAGTGATCTCTAGGGTGATTAAGATGAATGTTCGATTAAAACGCAAGAAAGGAGAAGCTTTTGCACGTATGATGATTTCTTATAAAAAATATCTTGTATGAGATTGTCTACCGGAATCAAACATGTCAGGAGCCCTGTCCGTTCATCCGCTCAGGCGGTGCGCTTGATCATTGCTTTTTTTTAAAATTATGACAGCGTGATAGTTGCATACCCGTTCGTTGATGCATTTGCCATTACATATATTCCTATATACTTCCAACCACTAATATCAATTACGTCGCCGATGTTTCTTGTAGAAGTACCTGTTCCCTTTGGAAGGGCGTCTAAGGAAGTCATAGGTTCAATCCATAAGTATGTTGCGGACTTTGAATTTACCGTGGCGGTCTTATACCCTATGTTTTCTTCCGTGAAAAGTCCGTCGGCATATGATGGTGCTCCTCCCTGATATGCCGACCCTACTCTTATGTGTCTCTCTTTACTACACTCGCTCAAATTACAACGATAAAGTGCCATTGTTTTTCCATCCTTTACTATGATATAACGATGTTATTTACAGTTACGGAATTATACAAATTTGCATTCTTGAAAGCGCCGCTTGCATCTAATTCAAACATAAGTGTTGTTATTCCGGCAAGTGAAACTGTTATATTGTTCCTGTTCGCTGAAATAGTTGACAACACTTTACCATCGCCTTTTATTACGACATGTGGATAATAATAAGATGACGGAGCACCGTTATTATTAACAATAACAACGCTTGCTATATTTAATTTTGAATAATCT
The DNA here is from genome assembly GCA_014804425.1 of Lachnospiraceae bacterium. Taxonomy (GTDB): domain Bacteria; phylum Bacillota; class Clostridia; order Lachnospirales; family Lachnospiraceae; genus DLAJ01. The sequence goes on along the minus strand of JAAUZV010000009.1, from coordinate 8,450 downwards.
GCAGCATTAATAGATATTGCTGTTTTTCCAATATGTGCTTGATCACTTGTTGATATTGTCATTGCTGATTCGGCTTTTAACTGTGGGATATTTATTACCTCACCACCGTCCCTGCCAGGATTACATCTAACGAATGCCACAAATATCACCCCACTTTCACACAAACTCGCATATTGACGTTCTGTGCGTCAAACGTCAGCGTCAAGGTGCTTCCGTCCTGATTAACGGCTTTAAGTCCTGTACAATATGGATCTGTATAAACATCGATCAGACTGTCGTCCGTGATCGCATCGTTTGTAAATGTCATCGTCGTAGCACCGGCTGTTAATGTCTGCTCTAAGATCGTTCCGGTCAGAACAGCCGCTTCATCTCTCCAAGCCGGATTGCCGTTCTCGTCGGTCTTCCAGACCTGATTGGCATGATCGGCTCCCGATGCCACATATCCTTCACTTGAAGCAGTGTTTGCTTTCCATGTATCATTATCAGCAGTCTTAAACCCTGCGTCATTGGTCAATTGACTTGTATTGGTCGGAATGACCGGTTTATCGATCAAATCGTGATAGCTTCCTGAAAAAGCGACGGTTTTAAGGTCTGCCTGATCCGTTTTGCTTCCGATCGCATCATGTAATGCCTGAATGACGTCGTCATTTTCCGCTAACGCATCAGCGATCTCCTTCAGTGTGTCAAGCGTGCTCGGCGCACCGTTGATCAGTTCGGCAATCCTTTCGTCCGTATAACCGTTTGCGTTCGCATAGGAAAGATCAATCAGCTGCCGGATCGCTTGAGATTCCGTATTGATTTCGGTTCCGTCAAAAAGCAATGCGCCGGTATCGGAAACGTCTAATCTGTTTAATACCTCTTTATTGGCATGCGTATGTAACTGCCCGTCATCGGATTTTAAGTACTTCTTATCCAATACCTCGGAATCAAAATCCTTTAGTGAGGATGTCAGATAGTCTTTGCTGATCGGTTTTTGTTTGTTTTCCTGTTCCATTGGGGTTCCTCCTTTTTATAATAGATTGAGTTCGTGCTTCTAAGATTCTTACATCCCCCACGCACCCGTATTTCGGAGTGGGGTGGGGGATGGGATAAGGGACTGAAAACTGAACTATCGTGTGATATTCGCGCGTTGATATGCCTTTAGGCTCAAACCGCTAAATACGTTTGTCAGCTCTGTGCCAATCTGTTTTGCCACTTCATCCTTTGTAACGCCCGGACAATGGATATGAACATCACCCGACATGGTGTAGGATGGTCCGTTGTTGACGGAGCTGTTATTGATGGCATGATTGGCATTCTGCATCGCAGAGGACGCTGCGGATGTTGCCGGACTGGCTAGGCTGGGGGCAAATTTCTGCCGGAGTTCATCCGGGCTGTAGGAGCTGAATGCTTTCAAAAGTGGAAATTCGTCCGCAGTGATCGGCCTGAAGCCGCGTGCTTTCAGCATTCTGGCTGTGGCATCGCCGTCAAAGACGGTTTCGCCGCCTTCCATGTTGAGCAGGGTGGGCTGTTTTGCCAGGAATGCTTTTTTATCGTTTGTAAGAATGACTTCGGGTTTTTCTTCACCGACAAGGGCAAGACCTTTTTCTGCGCGTCTGGTGCCGGAAGCATAGACATTGCCTTCCATAAATGCAGTCTGCGATATGAGTGAGGACGCTCCGCCTGAAACATTGCCAACTGTGTGAACAGAAATCGTCACATCTTTGGATTCGGGAATGTCGTTGATGGCATCTGCCACATGAGATACTTCGAATGACGCGTTCGCCGCGGTTTGTGCAATCTCTTCCATATTTGACGTTATGTCAGGAAGGGTTTCATTTGAGATCATACCAAGATTTGTGACAGAATCAGATAGGCTGTTACTGGAAACGGGTTCCCCTTCTGCACCCTGTCGATCGGTTGGCGCGTTGATGCCAATTCCGACCGCGGAGGCGGCTTTTCCCAAAGCGCCCGTTACGCCGCTTATAGTATTTGCCACATTCCGGAACTGGTCTTGCAGCGATGATAAATCTACATCATATAATGCTGCGAGCTGCCCGGTCATATCACCGATATAACCCTGACTTTCCATGTCAATGCCGGCAAGGGTGCTGATATAGCTGTTTTTCCAGCGCTCCAGTAAATCGTCATCATTGCCCGTCAGAATTTTGGTGACTGCACCTGTACCAAATTCATCCGTAAGTAACGTCATGTTTTTTACATATTCCTGCTGGTCGGTTACTTCCTGCCATTTGCGCTTGATCTTCTCCAGTGCATCAATTTGTGTATCTGCTGCGCGATTGATCTGGCCAATGAGATCATTATATTTATTGATCTCATCATCGAGCGCATCGATCCGGTCCTCAATTGATTGCTTTTGGAGCTCCAGTCTGGCATCATCTACATCTTTTTTTGCATCCGCTATGGCGGTAGGATCGGAAGAGTAGACCATTTGTCCATCTTTATATAACAGTTTTGTTCGTTGGTTTTCCGATCTTGCCAATTCATATTGGGCCTTTTGAAGATTTAATATGAGGTTTTCTCTTTTTGCCTTATCTTCCAGTGCGTCCAGTTCATCCTGCAGCGGCTTTTTCTTCGCTTCGAGCAGATCGATCTGTTTTTGGATGCTTTCTTCTTGTGATTCTGCATCTTCCTGTATTTTGTCGATCTCGGTATCAAGCAGAGATGCGGCGGCACCGGCAACACTGTTCAGATAATTCTTTTCTTCTGCAAGGTATTCCAATACGGCTTCATGATACTGTTCTGCAAAGTCATCTAAATCGGCATAGAATCTTTCATATGCTTCTTTCAGACCATCCAAATATTGTTTCTGAGTAATGGAGTCGCTGTCAAGTTTTTCTTTTAGGTTTTCGGTCTGTAATTTGTAAGCACTGACATATAGATCTTTCATGTCAGTGTTAAGGTCTTTGATTGCCTTGGAAACATCCTGTGCCTTGTCATACCATTTTTGGTATTCGCTGATCTGATTCTGTAGGGCTTCGCCGGTAATGTCTTCCATGCCGAGTGAGCCGTTCTGAATGAGGTTTTTGTAGTGGTCGGAGAGACCGACGGCTTCGGCACGGTTCATGTAATTGGTGTATGCCTGCTGCTGGAGGTCAATTTCCTCACTGATTTTGCTGATCTCCTGCGCGAGTGCTTCATTTTTCTGTGAGAAGGTGGAGTAGACTGAATTTGCGACTTCGTCGAGTGCTTTGATTTCTTTTTCTACATGGTTGATCGCCTGTTCGATCCAGTCGAAGGTTTCTGCTGTGTCTTTTGCGGATGATGAACCGGATCTTGACGAACCTGTTTCGGATTTGTCAAAATTAAATTTAAAATATTCATATCCGTCGTTTGTAAGCTCTTGTATTTTCTGCTGCCAATATTTAATTGATTCATCAATTCCACTTCCTGGTACACCTGCTTTTTTTGCTTCAAAGTTCGCCTTTAATATATCGACTGCTTCATATAATTCGCCGGTAATACCTAATGCATTGCACAAAGATTCTAATTGTGTAATGTCATCAATCGTGCTGAGTGGATTTTTTGCAAGTTCTTTTTGCAGAAGATAGTATCTTAAATATTCTTCTGTCTCTAGTGATGCACGACCAAGCTCTAGTATACTTTTTGCTTCGTCTTTTGTAATAGTAGTTGCATCATATCCTAATTCGGCAAGATCTTCCTGCGCATCACGGATTTTTCCAAGTATCTCATAAGCATTTGTAATCCCCATTTCAGAGAGGGATTCTGCAAGCAGGTTAAATGTCTCGGCAGACATATTTGTGCAATCAGATGTGTAGATGATATAGGTTGCAAGTTTGTCAATCTGGTCCTGAACATCTTTCGCAGTAGAAGAGGTGTCGCATAATACGGATACAAAATCGTCATAGGTGGAATAGTCTATGTTGATTCCGTCAATCTCATCCAGATCCCGTAACGCATCCAATACCGGCTTAAATTTATCCGTAATTTCTGCTTCGTCAAGATGAGTAAATATTTTTTCTCCTGTATTTTCGTCTAACGAAAAGATTTCTTGATAAGCAGATTGCAAGGAAGAAAGCACTGGTCTCAATCTTGTATCAATCTGTTTTACTGTTTCAGTGATGGAGAGGGGAGTGGTCGGAACAGTTGCAATTTCTTTTGTCTTTTCAATCGCTGCCTGTAATTGTTCAAATGTCATATTACCAACGTTTTTGATTGTGTAAGCGATTTCCAAATCCTCTGTAGAAAGGTTATCTACATTTTCTTGTCCAAATAGATCGACAAGTCTTTGATAGTCCATGGCAGATACTAAATTACGTTCTTTTAATAACTCTATCATTTCTTCAAGAGTCATATTATACTCGTGTGCAATAGAAATTAGTGCTTGATACTGTTCGTTTTCTGTATCTAATCCAAGTATTTCTTCTGCTGTTAAGGATCTACCATCATCGTCCTTTAATTCATCTAAAACAGATTGCACTTTGTCTTGCAAATTATCAACATTAGAATCAAAAGCTATAGTAAAATTCCAACCTTCAACAACAGAGTGTAATGCTGGATACATGTTTTCAAAGTAGTCAGCTACATCAGAATCCCCATTTGTAATAGCATTATTTATTGCGTCTGACACAGTATTGGCATATTTTTCAGACGCTTCTTTTATTTTATTCTCATCACCAGAAATAAATGCTTCATTATATTCCTCATACGCATCTGTTATGTCCTTAAATGCATCTGCATAATCGGATTCCACAGTAAGTATTTTTTCATACAGAATATATTGATTGTAGAATTCTTTATAGTTGTCTGTTAAATTCTTATATGAATTAGCAGTAGATTCAACTTTTTTATATAGCTTATTAAAAGAATCGTCATTTCCAATAAGATTTTGCAGTGCTACTAATTGATTATATATTTCCTCTGCATTACCGGTAATGGACAGCATTGCACCTTTTGTATCTGATATAGATTCTGTTAAGGAATCAAAGTCCCTTATGGCTTGTAGATTATCAGTGCTGACTTTAATATCTATACCAATATTTTCAAGCTCAGCAACCATTTCATCAGTGAGTTTGTTTATACTTACAAAATCAACCCAGTTGAATAAAATTGTCTTTTCACCATATTCATCAAGCATTCTTTGAATATTATCTGTGCCTTCAAAGAAGTTGGCAATTTTATTCCAAAAGCCGCCATTGTTGAATTCATTCTTAACTTCTTGCCATTCTGTTTTAGTAAGTCTATCCAAGGATTCTGTTTGACCATTAATTGCCTCTGTAACATCATTTATAACACTTTTTTCTGTACCAAACTTATCAATTAACTCATCTTGAACAGATAAAAGGGTTTTACGAGCATTGGTAACATCCTCAATAGAAGAGTTGCTATCATTAATTACATTGTATAGATCCTCTATTTGGTTTTTGTAATCTTTTATACCAGACGATGTTTCCTTAAAAGAAGTTCCTAATTCTTGTGCTTTATCTCTAACTTCTTTAACTACTTTTGAACATTGATATAGAATAGTGATTAATGCAGTTACTCCAACTATAATAGAGCTATTAAGTTTACTCAGGTGAAGTTTATCTTTGATTAATTCTTTAGTTGCTTTTTCGAGTCCTATTTTACTTCCTATTTCTGTATTATCAGCAACAACAACACCATAAGTAGACAGAATTTCAGCCGCTTTTTCCTCGGATAATACGCCCCTTTTAACTGCTTCATCCATTAATGTTTTATTAAGTAGAATAGTAGAAGCAGATTCCTCGCCATTTGCAGTGACAATTAATTGTTTTTGGATAAACTCCTCAGCTTTTTCTTTATTTATTGCCGATTGAATAATGCTTTCTTTTAACTTTTCCGCACTAACAGCTTTTTCGGAAACTAATAATGATGAATTTTCAGATAATAAACCTGTTTTTATTAATTGTTCTGCACCATACTTTTTAATCAACTCATTTTTTTGTATTATTTCTCTTAACTCTTCATCTGAAAGTTTTTGAGTTGATAATGCCAAAGTTAGTTGTTTTGCATTTAATCCATCTATTGCCGCACCATACAGAGCATAATTTTTATCATTTGCACTTCTTATTGTTGATGTAACCTTATTTAATTTATCTATTGCAACTGCTGTAGTATTTATATCTTTTAATGTTGTTTTGAATATCATACTATTTCTATTTTTGTAATCTGTGGAGGATTACATCTGGTGGCTTGTAGAGAACCACTATGAATGCTGTGAAGACATTCATTTTGCAATTGCGGAGATTGCGTTTTAAATACTTCTAATGTATAATAGATATAAATATACGATAATAGGAGAATAAAAGTGTCAACAATATATTATAGATGCAAAAATTGTGGCTTTGAAAGATTGCTTAACTTATCAAATGAAAAAGATATTATAACTATTTCCTGTCCAGAATGCGGAAAAGAAATTATATATTCTGAACAAATTGAAAAAGAATGGATAAATGAAACTGACGAAAATGGCAAACGTATACGAGTGGACTTCAAGGGGATAGATGAACAGCAATGTGTATCAGAGGCATGTGCTTATTTCAAATGCCAAAAAAATGAACTTGATCATTGTATTATAAAATGGAAAAGCTTCTTTAGCTCTTTTACTATTCGTGCTTGGAAGTCAGTACCTAATATTACTTCAAAAGATGTAAAGATTATACTTAATTCGTCTAATGTCAATGGATGGATTGCAATTAATCCAATTGATAAAATTATTACGAAACCTTTTGATGTTATTGCTTCGTTATCGCCAGTCCATATAAAGTATGATAAGGTATCTTCAATAAAGTATAAAGAATCCGCAGGATGTATTAATTGTGAATTGATATTAGATCCATATAATGTATTGGATGTTGGGTTTTATCCAAATGAAAGAAATAATGTTGATACACTAATTGATACTTTGTATGATGATTTACCTCAATCTGAAAACGAAATGTATACTACTTGTTTTTTTAAAAGAAGTGATATACCAAGCAACAGTAAAATATGCCATATAGTAATTGATAATATTGACATTAACTTTGGTGATAGTTGTTTTGTATGGAAAGATGCTGATTCTTTATGTATATGTAATACTGTTTTAAGAAATGGCATGAAAATAAAAGTATCTGATATAAAATACTATCGTATTGTGGGTGATAAATATATTACCACTGAAGTAACAGGAGGAGGTGGTGGCGGATCATCTATTAAGGGTGCAATAATAGGTGGTATTATTGGAGGTGAAGCAGGAGCTATAATTGGAAGCCGCAAACCTGTAGAAGCTGTTAAAAGCAGTTCAATTGTACATGATAAACAAAGTGTATTGATGTATTGTAGAGATTCATCAATAATTTTAAAATTCAATTCAAAAGTATTTGACATATTGCTTGATATGTTGCCTGAAAAAGAATATGAATATACTATTCATGAAACCAAAGAAACGGATCAAAATATTAAATCTGACACAACAGATTTCAAATCCAGGCTCAAAGAACTCAAGTCAATGTATGAAGAAGATTTAATAACGGAAGAGGAATACAATAACAAGAAACAGGAACTATTGAGTAAAATGTAGTACTTTAATGGATCACATCCTTTCAAATTGAAGTGTAAAACAAAATATAAAACAGGATATTTGAGACGGGGTGCGGCTAAAGAATTCCGTAAAAACTTTTTTCCTGACCGCATCAATTGTCTTCTTATCGACTCCGACAATGAGAGTTCCACAAATGTGTAAACATAGGAGATAAGATTCCTAAAGGCAATTACTAACCGTTACACCCGGCAAAGTCCGGAGCACTCCTTGCAGCAGCGGGGATTTCACCCGATACCGCCTGCCCTGATGCTCTCTGAGATTAGCACTCGTCATGCGAGATTCCCATCCTTAAAAGGATTTCTGTACATCTGTACGCTGTCATCTGCTCGTTGTCATCAGATATTACATTGTCACTAAAGCCGTCCGTGTCGCCACGAAGGAGAGTAGTAATATCTGTATACTGACTTTCAAGACCCTTAATTGCAAAAGGGTACATCCATAATGTAGAGGGATGCCATATCTGCTATATCCCTGATCGGATATACGGTGGTTGATTCCACACGAGATACCATTGTGTATTTCACAAAGGACAGTATGCAAAACCGATTCTCTGAATCGGAACTCATACTGTAACAGGCATATTCGATAGAAGGGGGTTCCGTTTTACCCTACCTGCGTTTTTGATCCCGGCGAATAATCCGGCGCCGAGTCCGATCGTTCCCAAAGAACCAAGTCCATCCGTGACATGATTCACCACAGAAAGCAGGCTGTTTAAGCCGTTTACGATCGTGACGATCGCATCGGAATCCGTGATGTTTCCGAGCGTGGCGGTCCATGTATTGGATAAACGGTTCATGGAGCCTTCCCATGAATCGGCTGTCTGTTCCGCTTTCTCTGCGATCGAACCGGTCCCGTTTGCGTATTGCTGCAGCATCGATTCGTAGGT
>JAAUZV010000008.1:26453-192287 GCA_014804425.1 Lachnospiraceae bacterium | reverse complement strand
GAAAAATAAACATATTGGATTGATGAGGAGAGAGTTTGGATGAACCCCAAAATGATTGTTAAGACAGGTGTTGATATTGGGATGATGGTTGCCCTGATGTTTTTGATGACCTATGAGATGATAGGGCAGTCTATCCACGAATGGTTGGGAATAGGGATGTTTTTGCTGTTTGTCATCCATCATGTTCTGAACCGCAGATGGTTTGGGGGGCTTCTGAAAGGGAAATATACGCCTTTCCGGATATGGCAGACGATGCTGGTGGTGTCAGTGCTCCTTTCCATGATCGGCTCCATGGTCAGTGGTGCCATTATTTCCCGCAGTGTTCTCTCCTTTCTGCCGATCCATGGCGGAAGCTCTTTTGGAAGAAAACTTCATATGCTGTCAGCTTATTGGGGGGTTGTATTGATGTCACTTCATCTTGGGCTGCACTGGAATATGATGCTGGGAGTGGCGGGAAAAGCAGTAAAAAGAACTTCAAAGGTTCGTACCTGCATACTTCGCATTGCTGCAGTAGTGGCGGCTGTATACGGTATGTATGCTTTTGTGAAACGGGACATAGGGAATTATATGCTGTTAAAGGTTCACTTTGTGTTTTTTGATTACGATGAGCCTTTATTCTTTTTCCTGCTGGATTATATAGCAGTTATGGGTATGTTTATATTCGTTGGGCATTATATGGCTGGTTTTTTGAGGTGGTATGGCAGAAAGAAGAAAGCATGAAAGAGATGCTTGACTAAGAAGAGAATTTCTGATTGGGGGCAGAAAAATAGGGCAGTTTTACAATTAAAGTACACAGTCATATGATGGCTTCGAGAATTATATAAAAAACATTATGGATAAAGAAGGTGATAGTATCGGACGCATATTGATGATTGAGTTTAATGGACAGGACACCCCGGCTTTTGATGAGGTGATGGGAGTCCTGAAACGCTACCCCGATTTTGAATATGTGCAGATGAATGACGATTCGATACTGTCGGTGTCGGGGCTGGAGATCTACCCCAGCCGCAGGAAGATATACCGCGGGCGCAAGGAGATCAGCCTGCCGGCAAAGGAGTATGACCTTTTCTATCTTCTGGTGGTGAACAGGGGGCAGGTCCTAACCTATGGGCAGATATACCAGAACGTATGGGGCGATGAGGCAATCGGCAGGGAAAACAATGCCGTGAAATGTCATATCAGGAACCTGCGCGAGAAGCTGTTCAAGGCGATGCCGGATGCCGCTTTTGCAATCCGGTGTGTCAGGGAAGTCGGGTACTGCTTTGATGTGAATGCCGAATAATAAATGTATAAACAGTGGTTTGGATGTATGATCTGAGCCGCTGTTTTTTTGACCCTTTTTAGTGTAAAACAACAAATTCTCTTAAAAGTATAAATCTTTGCATAGCAAACCTGCACACCCTTTGTCCCGATTCCACAGTATGGTCTGAAAGCAGGAGATTTGAGGTAGGGACTTCTAAAGATACCATAGAGGAGTGGCTTGGAAGTGTGGGTATTCAGTAGTTTAGCTATTGTGATTGGATTATTTGCATGATCAATGGTTTAATGATATACTTGTCTCAATAAATTAAGGGAAATGGTGGAAATACATACCAGAAAGGAAATAAATATATGCAAGAGCAAAGCCTGGCGCAGCGTACCGCAGACAAGTTGAGAAATTTGATACTTACCGAAAAAATATATAAGTTTGGGGATAAGCTTCCAAATGAAAATGTGCTTTCCGGGGAACTAAATGTCAGCAGAACAACGCTTCGGGAAGCTGTCCGTATTCTGATCTCAGAGGGATTGCTGAATGTTCAAAGAGGGAAAGGTACTTTTGTTGTAGAGCAGTTGGAGCGTCATGCGGATAGTGGGATTGACCTGCAGGAAATAAGCAGCAAAAAAGTGACCTTGCGGGATTTATATGAAACAAGGATGATTTTTGAACCGGAAGCAGCTGCTTTGGCATGTATAAGAGCCAGTGATGAAGAAATTGCGCATATATTAAAATTAGGGGAACAATGTCAAAAGAATTTAAAGAAAAGCCATACAGGTGAACAGAGAATAGAATCGGAGATTGCCTTTCATGGAGCGCTTATCAAGGCATCTCACAATGAGTTTATCGGACAGTTTTTACCGGTATTGACTGCAACGATAGAAAAGACCTTTGATTTGGATCATAATCTTCATATTATTGCGAAAGATGCATATGAAGACCATGCTATGATCATGAAGTTTTTAGAACAGCGGAATCCGGAAGCTGTTAAATGCGCAATCAAGATTCACTTGAATAACGCAATGCTTACAGAAGAACTAGAAAAATGATATGGATAAATGAGGACTGCCACACTGTAATAGGTGTGGCACTTTTTTATTCTGTCTGAAAAGAGAAATTGTATTGACAAGATATCTAAATTGATGTATAGTCATCATACAATATTAAGTATGATGTCGTATTACATAAGGAGGTTATTATGAGTAACGCAAAAATTTATTATCAGGAAGACTGTAATCTAAGCCTTTTAGAAGGAAAGACGATTGCAGTTATCGGCTATGGAAGCCAGGGACATGCCCATGCCCTGAATGCAAAGGAATCAGGATGTAATGTTATTATTGGTCTCTATGAAGGAAGCAAATCATGGGCAAAAGCAGAGGCGCAGGGTTTTGAGGTCTATACAGCAGCAGAAGCAGCTAAAAAAGCTGATATTATCATGCTTCTGATTAACGATGAACTGCAGGCTAATATGTATAAGAAAGATATTGAGCCATACTTAGAAGAAGGCAACATGTTGATGTTTGCACATGGTTTCAATATTCATTTTGGTTGTATCACACCACCTAAGAATGTTGATGTTACCATGATTGCTCCCAAAGGACCTGGACATACGGTAAGAAGTGAGTATCAGGCAGGTAAAGGTGTTCCATGTTTGGTAGCTGTGGCGCAGGATGCTACCGGAAAAGCATTAGAGCGTGCGCTGGCTTATGCGGCGGCAATCGGCGGCGCAAGAGCGGGCGTCTTGGAAACAACCTTCCGTACGGAAACAGAAACAGACCTTTTTGGCGAGCAGGTTGTTTTATGCGGTGGTATTTGCGCGTTGATGCAGGCTGGTTTTGAAACGCTTGTTGAAGCAGGATACGATGCAAGAAACGCTTATTTTGAATGTGTCCATGAGGTAAAGTTGATTGTAGATTTGATCTATCAGTCGGGTTTTGCAGGAATGAGATATTCTGTATCTAATACTGCAGAATATGGTGATTATATCACGGGATCTAAAATTATCACAGAAGATACGAAAAAAGCCATGAAGCAGGTTTTATCAGATATTCAGGATGGAACTTTTGCAAAAGATTTCCTTTTGGAAATGTCTGCAGGAGGACAGGTTCATTTTAACGCATTAAGAAAACTGGCCTCAGAGCATCAGGCAGAAGTTATCGGTTCAGAAGTCCGTAAGCTGTATAGCTGGAATAATGAAGATAAATTAATTGATAATTAATCATGAAGGACATGCTGCGTTTCACAATAGATGTGGATCGCAGTATGTTTTTTGTCTTTAAGAAAGAGGAAAACAAATCATTTATATTTTTTGTATGGCAGGTGAGATGACACTAGCTGATGTGGACTCGTGGATACAAAGGGGAAAGCAGTTTTCAGACATTGGGTAATTATAGTTGTAGCAGTCAAAGATGAGCCATATGGACAATCAAATAAAACAGAGAAAATCTTATTGACTAATGAAAAAAAGATTATGTCACAGCAGTTTGAAGAAAGGGCGTTTATTGGAAGATACCAATAGGTGCTATAAAATAATAAAGGGATAAAGAAGGTGATAGTATCGGACGCATATTGATGATTGAGTTTAATGGACAGGATTCCCCGGCTTTTGATGAGGTGATGGAAGTCCTGAAACGCTACCCCGATTTTGACTATGTGCAGATGAATGACGATTCGATACTGTCAGTGCTGGGGCTGGAGATCTACCCAAGCCGCAGGAAGATATACCGCGGGCGCAAGGAGATCAGCCTGACGGCAAAGGAGTATGACCTTTTCTATCTCCTGGTGGTGAACAGGGGACAGGTTCTCACCTATGAGCAGATATACCAGAACGTATGGGGCGATGAAGCGATTGGCAGGGAGAACAATGCCGTAAAATGCCATATCAGGAACCTGCGTGAAAAGCTGTTCAAAGCGATACCGGATGCTGCTTTTGCAATCCGATGTGTCAGGGAAGTCGGGTACTGCTTTGATGTGAATGCCGAATAATAAATGTATAAACAGTGGTTTGGATGAATGATTCAGGCTGCTGTTTTTTGATCCATTTTAGAGTAAAACAACAAATGCTCTTAAAAGTATAAATCTTTACATAGCAAAGAAATTCGATTATTTATACTGAAAATGATTCCTGCAATCCCATAAAATGCAATTTCATCCTAACAGTTAATCATACATTTCCAATTCATTTTGCAACTGGCAGAGAAACGCATTGGAAGCTCTTGAAAGAACCTGATATTTTTTCCATACGATATAGAGTTCTGCTTGCAAGGTAGGGTAAAGGGGCTTGAAACATAGGTTGCTGTTGCCGGTTGTATTGATGAGCTTGTCTAGTGCGATCACATATCCGAATCCCTGTTTTACGAATTGGGCGGCATTGTAGATCAGGTCGTAAGTAGCGACAATATTCAATTTGGAGATGTCAGCTTTAAGCCATGAAAACATTTCGTTGTTGATGGAAGTCTGGTGTGAAATGATCAGCGGCTTATCCCATAAATCTTCTGCCATAATGCTTTCCTTCTCTGCCAGCGGGTTGTCTGCGCGCATCAATACGCCCCATGTGTCTTTTACCGGAAGTTTCAGGTAATCATATTTGGTGATGTCGGCAGACCCTACAAGCAGACCAAAATCAATCAGACCTTTATCAAGTCTTTCCATAACACGTTCCGCATCGCCGCTGTAAATATGGTAATGTACCAGGGGGTGTTTTTTCCGAAGATTCTCGGCGGCTTGGGCAAATAAGGAAATGCCCTCTGTTTCACCACATCCAATGTAGATTTCCCCGTTTATATTTTCATTGGAAGATGTCAGCTCTGCCTTTGTCTTTTCCATCAGATCCACTAATTCTTCGGCGCGTTTGCGCAGCAGCATCCCGTCTTCGGTCAAAGTGACTTTTTTGCTTCCACGGATAAGAAGTTGTTTCCCTAATTCTTCCTCCAGGTCTTTGAGCTGTCTGGAAAGCGGCGGCTGGGTCATGCGGAGTGCATCTGCGGCCTTTGTAATGCTTTCTTCCCTGGCAACAGCAAGAAAATACTGCAATACTCTGATATCCATATGGTAATCCTCCTTCGTGGGTCCTGATTTTGACGTGAGTTATTATATCAAAAGCAGAAATACCTTTCAAGTATGCAGATGCATTCCGTATATGTATTTGATATTTTACTTTATGCGGTTTACAATGAAGTTCAGGGGGAACAGGAAACAAATGATATATGGGAGCACTTATCAAAATTTAATCGATGCCAGCTATGAACAGACGGCGGAGCAGTTTTTTCAGGAAAATTTAAGATAATAGGACAAAAGGAGGATATAATCATGGGTACATCTATACCCAAAATAGCATTAGGAGCATGGTCCTGGGGAGCCGGTGCCGCAGGCGGTGACCAGGTATTTGGAAATTATCTGTCTGAGGAGGATCTGAAGGCAGTATTTGACAAGGCAATGGAGTGCGGACTCACTTTGTGGGATACTGCGGCCGTTTACGGAGAAGGCAGTTCGGAACGCATCCTTGGCAGTTTTGTAAAGGATGTAAAGCGAGAGGATATCATCCTGTCTACCAAATTTACGCCGCAGATTGCCAGCGCCTCACCGGATGCCATGCAGGAAATGCTCAATGGAAGCAAGGAGCGTCTGCATACTGATGTGATTGATGTATATTGGATACACAATCCCATGGATGTGGAAAAATGGACGCCGGACTTGATCCCTCTGGCAATGAGCGGACAGATCAGGGAGATTGGTGTTTCAAACCACAATCTTGCTGAAATCAAAAGGGTAAATGAAATCCTTTCGGCAGAAGGCTTAAAAATTTCGGCAGTCCAGAACCATTTCAGCCTGCTCCATCGTTCCTCGGAACGTGCCGGCATTTTGGAATACTGTAAGGAAAATGGTATTATTTTTTACGCTTATATGGTATTGGAGCAGGGAGCACTTACCGGAAGATTTAATCAGTCTCATCCTTTCCCGGAAGGAACCGGACGGGGAGAGGCTTACAATCCTCATTTAAAGGAACTGGAAGCATTGGTTGGAGAACTGCAGCAGATTGGCGCACAGCATGATGCAAGTCCCGCACAGATTGCCACGGCATGGGCCATTGCAAAAGGAACACTTCCGATCATTGGCGTGACAAAAGTGAAACAGGTGGAGGAAGCAGCGAAAGCGGTGCAGATCAGCCTGACCGCAGAGGAAGTAAGCAGGCTGGAAAAGCTTGGTGATGAAACGGGAGTCCATACTCTCAGGGAATGGGAAAAGGAGATGTAATTTTTCAGAAATAGTTCTGTGGGCATACTGCAGATGGCATTGTCTGTAAATCTGCGGTATGCCCATTTTGCGTGTCTCTATATAAATTTTTTGCTAAATACCTTTTGAGTATAGATACAGATATTATATATGTATTTGATATTTGCACCGATGCAGATTAAAATAAAATCAGAAAGATACATTTTATTCAGCCCTAACATGGAGGATATATGAAAAAGGTAAAGATCACTGTATTAAAAACTGCATTCTATGAGGATATTGCTAAGGAATACGGAAAGGAAGAACTTACAGCCTGTTCCATTATGAAAGAAGGTCAGGTGTTTTATGCTGACCGCGTAAAGCCGGAGGGGTTTTGTGATGGTGCATGGAGGTCGATTTATCAATATGTTTTTGCACTTGCCAATGGAGGCGGGAAGGAAGGATTCTTTTACAATGATTGGGCGAAAGAGCCGGGGGTAGCTATCAGCTGCTGCAATGATGGTTTTCGGCCGGTGATCTTTAGGCTGGAGGCTACGGATGAGGAGTCAGTAAAAGATTTTTGAGCAAAAAGGAGAGAGCAGTCATGAATATTTTAGTTTTGAACGGAAGCCCACGTCCGAGGGGAAATACTAAGCAAATGGTAGAGGCTTTCCAGGAAGGCGCGGTATCTGCCGGACATACGGTAGAGGTAGTGGATGTCTGTAAAATGCGGATCAGCGGATGTCTTGCCTGTGAATACTGCCATACAAGGGGCAGAGGTTCCTGCGTGCAGAAGGATGATATGCAGGAAATCTACAAGCTGTTGAAAAATGCGGAAATGCTGGTAATAGCCTCGCCGATTTATTATCATGGCATATCCGGCCAGTTGAAATGTGTGATTGACCGTTTTTACTCTGCGGCATATCCGAACAGACCGCCTTTTCTAAAAAAGGTGGCGATTATTTTAAGTTCCGGAGATGCAGATATGTATGACGGTGCGCTATTCTCGTTCAAGGGAGATTTTCTGGATTATCTTGGTCTGGAAAATATGGGCGTATTTACGGCGCATGGCAGCGAAAATGGTTCCCATAAAAAGCTTGCAGAGTTAAAAGACTTTGGATTGTCTCTAAAATAATGAAAAATTATGGAAAAGGATGAACGGTATGGATTTAGAAGATATATTGAAAGAGTTTCACGGAGAAGAAGGGGAGGCTGCATGCAATCCGGAGTGGAGGGAGCTTTTTGATGCGCTCTGCCAGGAAGCAATCCAGATCGGCGTGGAGCTGAACAGCAGCTACCATACCCCGGAGGAGATCAGGGAAATCATGGGACGGCTGACAGGGAAAGAAATTGATGACACATTCAGGCTGTTTCCTCCCTTTTATACGGACTTTGGAAAGAATATCAGCATTGGAAAAGATGTGTTTATCAATTCAGGCTGCCATTTTCAGGACCAGGGAGGCATCACGATAGGGGATGGCACGCTGATCGGGCACAATGTAGTGCTGGCAACCATTAACCATGACCTTGATCCGGCAAAGAACCGTATAAACCATTATGCGCCGATCCGCATTGGTGAGCATGTGTGGATCGGTTCCAATGCCACCATCCTCCCCGGCGTGACCATCGGGGACTGGGCTGTGGTTGGGGCCGGTGCTGTGGTGGCGCGGGATGTTCCCAGTATGACGGTTGTGGGCGGAGTGCCTGCAAAAGTGATAAAAAAAGTTACGGCAGGAGGTATGCAATGAGAAAGTTGCTTTGGATGGTGCTGGCTTGTTCCTTGATTTTTGTCATGTCCGGGTGCGGCCAGACACAGGGACCGGTGCAGGAGCAGCTGGCACCCATGGAATCGATTACAGATAGTGAACCGCCTGAAATACCGGCATCAGGCAATTTGGCAGGAAGCGTAGAATCCGTTCCATCGCAGGCTGGCATTGTAGACAGTGATCATAGGAAAGAAACGGGAGGAAGTGAAACAGCAGTGGAAAGCGGTTATTCTTTTGATTTTGAGACAAAGATGGTGGTGCTGAACAGTGGGTATGAGATGCCGATATATGGGCTCGGCACTTACAGCCTTACAGGGGAGGTCTGTGTGAATTCTGTTTCAGCAGCATTAGAAAGGGGAGTCCGACTCATTGATACGGCGTATATGTACCATAATGAAGAAAGTGTGGGGGAAGCCATCAGGAACTCCGGCATCCCAAGGGAGGAGATCTTTGTGATCACCAAACTTTACCCCAATCAGTTTTCTGACCCGGAAGCTGCGATTGAGGAGGCACTTGATAAACTGGATATCGAATATATCGACATGATGCTGCTCCACCATCCGGGCACAGGGGATGTGGAGGCATACCTGGCTATGGAAAGAGCCGTGGCAGACGGCAAGATCCGTTCTTTGGGTCTGTCAAACTGGTATATAAATGAGTTGGAGGAATTTCTGCCCCAAGTAAACATAACCCCTGCTCTGGTGCAGAATGAGATACATCCATATTATCAGGAAAATGATGTCATCCCATATATCCAGGGTCTGGGTATTGTGGTACAGGGCTGGTATCCACTTGGTGGGCGGGGATATACGGCGGAACTGCTGGGCAATGAAGTGATTTCAGAAATCGCAGATACTCATGGAAAATCATCAGCACAGATAATCCTGCGGTGGAACCTGCAGAAGGGAGTGGTGGTCATACCGGGCTCCAGCAATCCAGACCACATCCAGGAAAACACGGAGTTGTTTGATTTTGAACTAACTGAAGATGAAATGGCGCAGATCAATGCGCTGGACCGTAACGAGAAACATGATTGGTATTGAGAATAATTTGACCTTAAGGTCAAATTATTCGATACTTATCAATTTGCGCAAGAAAATTGAGAAGGTTCCAAATTTGCAAAATGGAGGAATCGTAATGAAAGTTTTAGCAATCAATGGCAGTGCAAGAAAAGATGGAAACACGGCTATTCTGATAAACACCGTGTTTGAGGAACTGAATAAGGAAGGGATTGAAACAGAAATGGTGCAGCTTTCAGGCAGTATCATTGAACCCTGCAAGGCTTGCTGGGCCTGTGGGGGCAGAAAGAACTGCGTCCATGGAAAGGATCTGTTTCAGGAAATCTTTGAAAAGATGACACAGGCGGATGGAATCATCCTTGGCTCACCAGTCTATACGGCGAATGTCTCAGCCAATATGCAGGCATTCCTGGAAAGGGCGTCTGTGGTGGCGGATATGAACCGGGGAGAGGATTTGTTCAAGTACAAAGCGGGGGCGGCTGTAACGGCAGCACGCCGCGGCGGTGCCCTGAATGCGTTAGATGCAATGAATCACTTCTTTATGCTGCAGAACATGTTTGTTATAGGATCTTCCTACTGGCCCATGGCTTATGGTCAGATGCCAGGGGATGTCCGTCAGGATGAGGAGGGGCTGGAGACCATGAGAAGGCTTGGCCAGAATATGGCACACCTGTTGAAGTCGCTGGAGACTGGCGGAGTTCTTAAATGAAAAAGGGTATAAGACGCGCTCCGGGGACAGGTTTACCGGGCTGAAGATCAGCCGCATCTTAAAAGACCCTTATTACTGTGGGAGGCTTGAGGACGGATCGACTTCGGATGCATTACAGGCACTCAGGATCAGGAGTGACGAAACCTACAGCCGGATCATGTATATCATGGAGCAGCGCAGCAGGAAGAACGAGGAGAAGCGCCACATCGCCATGCGCACCCAGGGGCAGGCAATGCTCTCGGGCAATATATTCTGCGCCCACTGCGGCGGGCGGCTGGCAGCCATCCATTACACGGACAGCTATGAGAGGGCTGACGGTTCCGTATACCGTGTGGATCAGGTCAAGTATTCCTGCTACCACAAGAGCCGCAAACTCTGTCCGTGTGACGGGCAGACCACCTACCAGGCAGAAAAGGTGGACGGGATGGTCAGCCAGACCATACGGGAGATCTTCAAGTCCATGGGCGGCGCCCCGGAGGAAGAAAAGATACAGGACCTATTCCAGCGCAGGATAGCCGGTAACCGCGCCATGCAGACAAAACTTAATTTTGAGCTGGGAAAGCACCGGGAACAGCTCACAAAGTTACAGATGGAGATCGCCAAGACCCTGACCGGGGACAGCCTTTATTCGCCGGAGGATCTGACACAGGCCCTCCAGACCGTCAAAAAGAGGATCGAGGAATTGGAAATACAGCTGGAAAGACTCAAGGAGGAAGAAATACAGAAAAAGCAGGGGATCGAAATGGTCACACCGGCTTATAAGCAGTTCAAGTCATGGGCAGAGGAATTTGACTCGGCAACGCTGGAGCAGAAGAAAATGATAGCATGCCAGCTGCTCAAACGTGTTGAGGTAGGTAGGGATTACAAGATATCCGTGGAACTGAACATGACTTACAGCCAGTTCTGCAATGAATGGAATGCCAATGAGTTTTTGGACACGCTCCTACCCTCTGCCGACAATGAACCGGATGAAAATATATCGTACCACGGCATGAGCTTATGTTAAGCAGTGGGAAGAAAACCGGAGAAATACTAAAGAGATATAAAATATAGAAAATCGCAAAATTTTTATTGCAAAGGGAGTTTCGCTGTGATAAATTATGTTCTGTTCGCTAAGTACAAAGAATTATTGAAAAAAGATATTATCCCAAGAGCAAGGGATGCTTGGCAACCTCTACTTTAGTATTTTCCGGTTGCATATCTATCAATGGTAGAGCATTCGGTTGTTAACCGAAGTGTCGTAGGTTCGAGTCCTACTTGAGGAGCTAGAAAAAAGCCTGTAGACATCAGTGTTTATAGGCTTTTTGCATAGGAATAAAGACTTATCAAAATCAGAAAGAAAAAAATGTCTGCAAATGCAGGTGAGAAACGATAAACAGAAAACAAACAGGGATTGCATTGTATGGCCGAGTTTTATTCTATTGCATCAGTAGAATTGATAGAGGTATAAAAAGAAAAGGTGTTCAATCGAAGAGAAGGTATCTTTTATTGCAAAAATTAGATAAAACAACACATTATGTCTGTGAAATATTCTAGATAGCATTTTCCCAAGAAAATAATATGTGTTTTATTAATGGACGATAGATTTGACTTATTATGGTAAGAGCATTAGAATGTTCTGAAAAGTGTTCCAAAAAATGTTCCAGAAGTGCTTGACAAGTGAGAAATGTTAGAGTATATTATTATTAACAGATATCTGGAACAAAATTTGGAACAATGCGGAGGGATATATGGCAAATTATTCAGCAAACTACAGTTCGACTAAAGGAAATAAAGGGTATACTGTTACATTCAGACATCCAATAGTGCTTGATAAGGACGGGAAATATGGAAAAAAGATTCATAAGGGCTTGGGAACAAGGGATGAAGCGGTTGCAAAACAACTTGTTGATGAATTAAATGAGTTGTTAGCAAATGAGGCGTATTGGGAAGTGTCAAAGAAAAGTGATGCGCTTAAAAAGTTTAATGATTTGATTGTTGAGATGTTTTATGATCCTATGGAGGAACTAGTGACAACGGCGAATGATATATTGAATTATATTACTTTGCCGAGTAGAGAAAATGGATACAAATTCGCATTGTTGCTAGGACCAAGTGGTGTGGGAAAAACGAGTTTATTGAGACATATTTGTGGGACTACAAAATACAGTTTCCCTTCAACATCTACATGTCGTACAACTACATGTAATCAAGAGATAATATGTGGTGACTTTAAGGAATATGAAGCCGTAGTAACATTTATGTCAAAAGATTTGTTCTCTCAGTATATAATTGAGTGCATAGAAGAAGCTTGCAGATTATGTTTAGAAGCACAAAAAAATGGCAAAATAGTTTCTGATAAAGAAATAGCACAGAAACTATTTAATCATAAAGATCTGATTATTAGATTGGCGTATATTTTGGGTGAGTATAAGGGAGAAGAACCATCGGAATTTGATGAATTTGATGAAGAGGAATATACAGATTCGTCAGATGAAATGCAACAGCTATTAAGAACTTATATTGATAGCATAAGAGCCATAAGTACAGAACTGATACAGTCTGTTCCAGAGCTTGACATAAATAATTATGCATATGAAGATGATGATCAAGTATTAATAATGTGCGAAGATATTGTGGCAGAAGTACAGAAGAAATTCTCAGTACTTTCTGGCGGGAAAGTGGTTAGTAACACGGGAAAGTGGGTTAATGGTTACTATATAAAAACAGATGACCGAAAGTATTTTTTTGAATTGATAAAGAAGTTTTCTAGTAATAATAAACATGAATGGGGGAGCTTATTATCGCCTCTTGTCAAAAATATAAGAATACGTGGAGATTTTCAACCGGAGTTTTGCAATGAACCAATAAAGCTAGTTGTTTATGATGGTATGGGGTTGGGGCACTCAACATCTATTACTTCTGTACCCACGGAAGTAATGGCGAAATATTCGGATGTAGACGCAATACTGCTAGTGGATGATGCATCACAGCCACTTATGAATAATGCAAAATTAGCACTTAAGGATGTTCTTTATTCTGGTCACGCAGACAAACTAATAATGTGTTATACGCATATTGATGAGATGAAGGGTGATAATTTTATAAAAACCCAGGATAAAGTAAATCATGTAAACATAGCACTTGCGACTTACTTGTCTGAACTTAGAAAACAAAATATTAATGCATTTTCAAGTTTAGAAGAACGAGAGATATTATCAACATGTTTCTATTTTTCTGCGCTTGATAATGAAGAAATGAACAAGATGTCACAAAAGCAATTGATAAAAGTATTATTTACAATACAGGAGCGTTTCAGAAATAAGGTTTCGTTTGAGGATGTTATAATTGTTTATGATGAAATGACACTATATCATCATTTGCAGAATGCAATCGACCAGTTCAGAGCAGAGTGGGGAGATATAATAGGATATCCGTATACGACAAATAAGACAGAACATTGGTCTAGAATCAAAGCGCTAACGAGAAGATTGGCTTATTTTGGTGAGGATAATTATAATCATGAGTTGCAACCATTGGCGGATTTGACTAGGTGTATAAAAGAAGAATTGAATATATGTCTTAATAAGCCGATGCGTGTATTAATGTTGGATACATCTGATGAAAAGGTGATTAGTAAGATAAACTACATGAAGGCGCAGATGAATGATGGTTTTTTGGATTTCATTCAAAAAGAACTGTGGAAGAAAGAAGGGAGAATTGAAAAATGGCGTAATGCATATTCGCATACAGGAAGGGGGTCAACATTTGAGAGGGCAATAGACATTAATGCTATTTTTGACCTTGGAGCACCTCGTATTGGTAATTTTGTTTATGACATGAATGAAGTTCAGAAAATGTATATTTCAGCAGCTTTGCAAATTGTAAAAAATGCTTTGTCTAAAAATAACTGTAAATTATTACAGTTTGAATATGACTAATAAGCGGTAGAGCACTCGGCTGTTAACCGAGTTGTTGTAGGTTCGAGCCCTACTCGGGGAGCTAAACCTGTCGCTGGCGCGGCGGCCGGAAAGCCCGTAGACATCAGTGTTTATGGGCTTTTTATCTTTCTGTTCTCATGGAGGCGGGCGTTTTGGGCAAAGCCTGACGGCAATCGCAAAGCTGGCACCTGATTCCACAATTGGAGAAGGGCTTGCGATTTCTTATTCCGGTGGATCGGGAATGCCTGATGACGTGGCGGAATGGCTGGAAGAAAACGGTGTAATACAATAAAAAATATAAGCTGGAATTAAAAACAAGCAGGGAAAAGTAACATACCGCCAAAGGCCGGCACTTCCATGGAAAGCGCCGGCCTTCGGTTTATCGGTAAGAAATCGGTCAGAGAATTCTTCCTGCCGGTTTGGGCGGCGCGACCGCTTTACCGGGTGGGGATGTTCAGCGTCTGGCCGACCCAAATGCGGCTGGGATCGTTGATGGTGTCCTGATTGGCATCGTAAATCAGGCACCACAGGGAGCCGCTGCCGTACTGCCTCTGGGCGATGCACCACAGGGAGTCGCCCGGAATGACCACATAGATGATGGAGGAGGCGGGTTCGGATTGCTCCGGCTCAGTCGCCTCGGAGGCAATGACGGTAATGCGGCCGGCGGGCGTTAAGTATTGCTCGTCCACGGCGCCATCCAGCACAGTCGTGATATACTGCATCATGGCCTCGTCCAGCGGCGTGCCGGTATCCATGACAGTGGCGGTGGAGAAAGCGTAGTAGGTGTCGCCGCCGGCGGCGCAGAAGTCATTGGAGACAACGGCATAAGTGTCGGTCAGCGAGAACGGACTGCCGTTGACGGAGTTTATTGTTACCCGGTTGATGGAAGCGGGGGCGTGGTAGGTGCTGTTGGGATACAGGTCGCCCTGGGCAAATTCCCGGGTGGTGTCAATCGTGATATTCATACCGCTGATCTGGGGGAACCCGCCGACGGCGGTGGGCGTGCAGTAGGTAGAGGCTTCCAGCGCTTCCAACAGCTGGGTGCCGGTCACATAGA
Organism: Lachnospiraceae bacterium; assembly: GCA_014804425.1. GTDB lineage: Bacteria > Bacillota > Clostridia > Lachnospirales > Lachnospiraceae > DLAJ01. The sequence continues at coordinate 177,350 of JAAUZV010000008.1, read as the reverse complement.
TGATGGTCACGGTATTGCCGAAGGGCATAACTGCGTTGACGCTGTTCTTGCTGATGTCACCGGCCTCGATGGACGCACGGACGCTGCCGCCGTTGGTCACGGTCACCACATGGGCGTCATCCACCTCAAGGCCGCCGTCTTTCGTGGCATACCAAAGCATGGCATCGGCAATCAGGTCGCCCAGGTTGGTCTCCTCGGTGCGGTTGCCCGGATCACGGTCGCCGTTGAGGTTGACGGCGGAGGTGGCGAAAGTAGCGCCGTACTCGACCCTGATCTCGTCCTGAATTTCCCGGGCGCGGGCGGCAATGGCGTCGTCCTCGGCCACGGTGATGTCCTCTGTGGAGACGCTGGTGATGATGATGGTTTCGCCGTCCAGAATGACCACGCCGACGCTGGCCAGCTTGGTACCGGTGGAGGTCAGGTAGGTGTCGCCCACCTTGCCGGTGCCTCCGGTGGTCTCCTGAACCTGCTCTAGGGTGGAATGGGAGTGACCGTCAATGAATATGTCGATGCCGGTCACGTTGTTCAGCAGGTCGATGGAGCGGTTGCCCTCACGGGCAGACTCCTCATCAATGCCCATATGGCTCAGGCAGATGATGTAGTCACAGTTCTCGGCCTTCAGGGCGTCCACCTCGGCCTGGGCCAGAGTGTACATCTCTTGAGCGCTTACGAAGATCAAACCCGCGATCTTGGCGGGATGGGCTTTGGTGGCGGTCTCAGGTGTAGTCAGGCCGAATACGCCAACCTTGGTTTCACCCGCGGTCAGAACAATGTGACTGCCGAAGACATTGTCGTCCTCACACTTGATGTTGGCGGCCAGAACGGGGAAATCGGCGGCCTCTATCAGGTTTTTTAACTGGGCGTAACCGTAGTCAAACTCGTGGTTGCCGGGTGCGGCTACATCATAGCCCGCCATGTTCATCAGCTCGATGGCGGCAGCGCCCTCGGAGACGCTGACAAAGGTCTCGCCCTGGCTGAAGTCTCCGGCGTCCATGAGCAGGACGTTGGCGCCGGCGGCCTCGTACTCCGCCTTCAGCGCGGCAACCTTGGCGTAGCCCTCGATCGCCCCGTGGGCATCGTTGGTGTGCAGGATCACGGTTTTCCCAGCTATGTCCTCCGGCACGGCGGAGATCGTCATGATGCCGTCTTCCGCCTCTGCCGCCATGACGGGAACCGCCATGGTAAAAGTCATTGCAAGGACCATGAGCAGTGCAAGGAGTTTGTTGCGTTTTTTCATTTGTTTTCACCTTTCTGTTTTTATTAACGGTCGATTTTATCAACGCTCTTATTATAGGGCAGACGGCGGCCCGTTTCAATCATCATACGGTAAATTCTATGAGATATGTACAAATAAAAAAATATGTAATACAATAGTTACAACATAAAGGAGGGAACGGAAATGAACGAAGTCTATGAGTTTTTGAAGAAATGCGGAACCTATTATCTTGCGACGGCAGAAGGCGACCAGCCCCGCGTGCGTCCCTTTGGCACCATTGACATCTTTGAAGGAAAAATGTATATACAGACAGGAAAGGTTAAGGATGTTTCCAAGCAGCTTCAGGCAAACCCCAAAGCGGAGCTATGCGCTTTTTGCGATGGTGTGTGGGTCCGCATTGCATGCAGGCTGATCCGTGATGAGAATGTGAAGGCAAAGGAGCATATGCTGGATGCATATCCTTCCTTGAAAGGGAGATATTCGGCGGAGGATGATAATACAGAAGTCCTTTACCTTGAGGATGCAGTGGCAACCTTCAGTTCCTTTGTCGATGAGCCGAAGACCGTCAGATTTTGAACGCTTAGGTAAGATATTTTAAGAATGGGTGCAGCCCGACAGGCTGCACCCATTCTTTCATCATCTGTTACTTCAAATTTTCCGCAAAGAATTCAGTCATCTTGTCAAAAGGAATCACATCAGTCCGGTCGTATAAATCGGTATGAACGGCATTGGGAATGATCATAAGCTCCTTATTATCCCCTTTCAAAAGCTGGTACGCATCCTTGCTGAAATAGCAGGAGTGCGCCTTTTCCCCGTGGATGATCAATACAGCATTCCGGATTTCGCCTGCATATTGGAGGATCGGCATATTCATAAAGGACTGGCAGCCGATCATATTCCAGCCACCGTTGGAATTGAGGGAACGGGGATGGTAGCCGCGCTCTGTTTTATAATAGTCATAATAATCCTTTACAAAGAATGGCGCATCCTCCGGAAGCGGATCGACCACACCGCCGCCAAGTGCATAGGAGCCGTTCCTGTAATCTGCAATTCTCTGAGCGTTCATGGCCTTGCGCTTCTCATAACGTGCTTCTTCGCTGTCCTCGGAATCAAAATAACCCTTTGCGTTCACCCTTGTCATATCGTACATGGTGGAGGAAACCGTAGCCTTAATACGGGTATCGAGCGCCGCAGCATTGAGCGCCATACCGCCCCAGCCGCAGATACCGATGATGCCGATCTTCTCCGGGTCAACATTATCCTGCAGGGAAAGGAAATCGACCGCTGCCATGAAATCCTCCGTGTTTATGTCAGGGGATGCCATATAGCGGGGCTGCCCGCCGCTTTCCCCTGTAAAGGACGGATCGAAAGCAACCGTAAGAAAACCTCTCTCTGCCATCGTCTGTGCATACAATCCGGCAGCCTGCTCCTTCACGGCGCCGAAAGGACCGCATACCGCTATGGCAGGAAGTTTCCCATCCGCGTTTTTCGGGATATACATGTCACCCGCTAATGTGATCCCATATTTGTTGTGGAATGTTACCTTGCTGTGATTTACCTTGTCGCTTTTGGGAAAAGTCTTATCCCACTCTGTTGTCAAAACCAATTTTTCTTCCATAAGTTTGTTCTCCTTTTATTGAATTTATTTGTTGATCTTGTCTGTAAAATCTTTGTTCAAACGATAGATTAAAAAATCAAGACAATCAATTTGCCTTTCACTTTGATGCACCTGTTCCAGCAGAGCTTTTTTATGCCGTGTAAGTACCGGCAGCAGGCTTTTCCATTCTCCTTTTTGTGCGTGATCCATGCAGCCGGTGATTTCTTTTTCGCCGCATCCCGCATCCACAAGATTTTGATACAGAATGCCATATACATCTGATGCCTCTGCCATGATGATCATCATGCTCCCTTCCTGCGCCTTGACTTTGCGGACGCATCCTGCGTCAACTGCAAAATGCTTTACGAATTGTTTCTCTTCTGAATGTATTATACCCGCACGGTTTCGCTATGTCTAATATTCATAATTCATATCGTGATATTCTTGACGAGAATATCTATTACTGCGTATAATGGTACGGGGGGACTGTTTATGGAAATACGGGTTTTGAGATATTTTCTGGAGATCGCAAGGGAGGGGAATATGACAAGGGCCGCGGAACGGCTTCATGTGACACAGCCCACCCTTTCCAAGCAGATGAAGGAACTGGAACAGGAACTTGGAAAAAAATTATTCCGGCGAGGCAGTACAAGTGTCAGTCTGACAGATGAGGGAATGCTGCTCAGAAAAAGGGCAGAGGATCTTCTCGCTATGGCGGATAAGATTGAAAGTGAGTTCAGGGCATTAGACGAGATCACAGGGGGCGATATTTATATCGGCTGTGCCGAATCCCACCTGATCAAGTATCTCGCCCGTGCAGTCAGCCGGTTAAATGAGAAACAGGCAGGCATCCATTACCATATTACCAGCGGTGATACCGGGCAGGTTGCAGAGAGTCTTGACCGTGGGCTTTTAGACTTTGCATTTATTGTAGAGCCGCCGGACTTATCAAAATACAATTATCTTGAGGTTCCCGGACATGATACATGGGGCGTGCTTATGCGGAAAGACTGTCCTTTGGCGGAAAAATCAGCGATTGAGATCAGTGATATTCTGCCATATCCCATTTTTTGTTCGGAACAGTCTGAGAAAGTCGATCTGCCGAGATGGTGCGGGGAACAGGTTGACCGGCTGAATGTGATGGCTACCTTTAACCTGTCCGGTAATGCCGCCGTATTTGCAAGGGAGGGTCTGGGCGTGGTACTCACCTTTGATAAGCTGATTGAAGTATCAGAGGAAAGCGATCTGTGTTTTCGTGAGATGATTCCGGCTCTTTATACAAAAATGTATGTAATCTGGAAAAAATATCAGGTATTTACGCCGGCTGCGGAGCTTTTGTTATCAGAGCTGAAAAAAATATTGAAATAAAAATCAAAATGCTGTAAAATTGCAAAGCCGCTGTTGTTAGAAAAAAAGCGGCTTAACAATTCAGGAAGAAAACATTTCTCCAAACAATGTAAAGGTCTGCTTCCAAAGCGGGGGATAGTGGTCATAAGCAGCAACGACATTGAGCTTAGAGATGTCTGTCTTTAACCAGGCATAGGGGCATTGCAATCGGATCTGGCTTGAAAGCCTTAATCTGCGCGGCAGTTATTGGGAAACGCTCGATGCACCGCCTGTTATCGTCAACTATTTTTATCATGAACAGATCAAGAAATCGGCACAAAAGGAGGGAACAGCAAATGCCTGAACTGCCTGAAGTTGAAACAATAAAAAGGATCCTTGAGCCGCAGGTAAAGAGTCTGGAGATTTCAGATATTACTGCAAACCGCACAGATATCATAGCATATCCGTCAGCAGAGATTTTCTGTGAAAAAATAAAGAATCAGACAATCTCGGCTATGGACAGGAGGGGGAAATTTCTGATCCTTCTGCTTGAAAGCGGCGATAAAATCATCCTGCATCTGCGGATGACGGGCTGCCTTCTCGTAACTATGCATGATTATCCGCAGGAAAAACATACGCATATCATTTTTCATTTAAGCAATGGAAACGAACTGCGTTTTTCCGATACACGCCGTTTCGGACGGTTCTGGTACATCCAGAGTCATGAGGCGGATACATACAGCGGAATTTCAAGGTTAGGGTTAGAGCCGTTTGACAAAAACCTCAGTGCCGGATATTTGGAAAAAAAGTTCAGCGGGCGTAAGAAAACAGTGAAGGAATGCCTGCTTGACCAAAGCGTGGTTGCAGGGATAGGAAATATTTACTCCGATGAAATTTTGTTCCGGGCGAAGGTATGCCCCTCCCGTCCGGCAAACAGTTTGACGGGATGTGAATGGGAGCGGATTTCAGCGGCTATTTCTGAATGCATGGCTTTCTTTATTGAAAAAAATGCGATAACTCCGGAAGAATATTTGGAAACGAAAGGACAGGATTACCGCAATACACCGTTTTTGCAGGTGTACGGGCATGGCGGCGAGATCTGCCCGGTTTGCGGCGAAATACTTTGCCGTACTGTCATCGGCGGCAGGAGCAGCGTCTATTGTCCGGGATGCCAGGGAAATCTGCCATGATGACCACAAGAAAGCTTTGCAGCATTTGCTGGATGCTTTAGCCGTTACATAAGAGGAAGGGAATCCAGTATGACTTTTTCAGCGGATATCTTGCGGGGCTTAGCGAAACGGGGGAACTGCGACAAATTATGAAACCTACTAAAAAATATATTTTGGCTATAATGCTTGGGTTGGTTGTAGGAGTGCTGACATTGACTGGGCAAAAGTATCTTCCAATGAATCTGAATTTTCTTGCAAATTCAGGTGCAGTCTGGCTGATTCCTGCATTTTTACTAAGTTATTTTGGAAAGGGAAACAGGCTGCAGGCTATCGTTACCACAATTTGCAGAGCTATGATTTTTCCGGAAAGACGATTGTTCCGTTCTGTATCTCCCAGAGCAGCGGTATTGGTTCCGGCGCAGACAATCTTCACGTTCTTTGTCCCGATACTACAATAATTGCTTCCCATACGAATCCCGTTCCGAGAAGAGCAACATTTACCGGGTAAAAGTTGCAAATAAGTCATAGCCGGTTGATATTTCCGGCAAACGGTATAAAATCTATAAGTGCAACTAAAGTTGCATGAAGCGCTGCCGGTTTCCTTTTTCAACATAGCGGACGATGAATAAAAAGTCAATTCCGGCAGGAGAAAAACAGGGGGGATGCAACGGATATGGATATAAAGCTGGTGCTTTTTGATCTGGACGGGACGCTGCTGCCAATGAATCAGGATGAATTTACAAAAGGCTATTTTAAGCTTCTGGTAAATACGATGGTACCATACGGATATGACTCGGAGAAGCTTGTGGGATCCGTATGGTCAGGAATTTCCGCGATGGTAAAAAATAATGGGAAACAGAGTAATGAAGAAGTATTTTGGGAGAGGTTCGGTGAAATATATGGCAGGAAGGCGGCGGATGACAAGCCGCTGTTCGAGGAATTCTACAGATGTGAGTTTCAGGAGGCGAAGGAGTTATGCGGATACAATCCGAAAGCAGGTGAATCGGTTAGGAAGATAAAGGGGATGGGAATTAAAGTTGCTCTTGCAACAAACCCTGTTTTTCCGAATATAGCTACTGTCAGCAGGATGGCATGGGCCGGGCTGAAACCATCGGACTTTGAGTGGTATACCACATATGAAAATATTGGATTCTGCAAGCCGAACCCGGAATATTACAGGGAAGTCGTAAAACGGCTGAAGGCAAAGCCGGAAGAAACCCTTATGGTGGGAAACGATGTGGAAGAAGATATGGAAGCGGGGATAGCGGCAGGTATGAATGTATTTCTGCTGACGGACTGCCTGATCAACAGGGAGCGCAGGGATATCAACCAATATCCCAGAGGCAGCTTTGAACAGCTTATGGGATACATATGGAAAAATGAATAAAGACAATTGCACACCTGTGAGATTGCGGGAACATAGTGTTTTCCGGTTCACCCCGTGTTTTTGACGATGAAAGGATTTTGTGCATTACATCTGATGAGAACTATGGTATTATAAAATAAACAGAAACCATCGTTGTTATTATTTCATCCTGAAAAATGCTGCGCAGGGAAGGAGAGCGTCATGAAGAATGTGATCGCATTTGTCAAAAAAGAAGTGGTGCTGTGTATTTCCCTGCTGTTAGCAGTGATTTCCGCCTGCGTGGTTTTGCCGGACAAGGAATATGCAGGATACATAGATTATCGGACGCTGGCGATCCTGTTCTGCCTGATGGTTGTCATGGCAGGGCTGCAGAAGATAGGGATATTCAGTTGGGTGGCACAGGGGCTTTTGCGCAGGGTAAAGAGCTTCGGCGGTCTTGTGCAGGTATTGATGCTGCTCTGCTTTTTTTCGGGTATGCTGATCACGAACGATGTAGCGCTGATCACGTTTGTGCCGTTTACCTTTATCGTACTTGAGATGATGGGAGGGGAACAAAAGCGAAAACTGATCCTGCCCATCGTGGCGATGCAGACGATCGCCGCCAATTTGGGCAGTATGCTGACACCCATAGGCAATCCGCAGAATTTGTATCTCTACAGTAAATCCGGCATGTCCATCGGCAGCTTTATGCTGCTGATGCTGCCCTATGCGTTATTGTCGCTGGCTCTTTTGGTGCTCTGGGGGATGGTTTTGGGAAAACGCTGCTCCGGTGAATGGAAGGGCGGCTCCTGCGGGATTGCGGGACAGGAGAAGGAGCCCTTTTGTCTGAAAACGGTGTTGGCGCCGCTGGCGGTCTATTTATGCCTGTTTTTGCTCTGTCTGCTGACGGTCATACATGTGCTGCCGTGGCAGGTCGTGACCGGAATCGTACTCGCGGCAGTTCTCGTGATGGACAGGCGGATATTGGGAAAAGCAGACTATTCCCTGCTGCTTACTTTTGTGGGATTCTTTATCTTTATCGGTAATGTGGGGAGGATTTCTGCTTTTCGAAGCCTTCTGCAGAATGTAGTGGAAAACCGGGAGGTATATGCGGCGATCGCTTCCAGTCAGGTTATCAGTAATGTACCGGCGGCGCTTCTGTTGTCCGGTTTTACGCAGAATTACGGGCAATTGGTCATCGGTGTAAACTTAGGCGGGCTGGGAACGCTGATTGCTTCTATGGCCAGTCTGATATCCTATAAGTATGTGGCGAAGGAGGAGCCAAACCGGAAAGGGGCGTACATTGCAATTTTTTCGGCAAGCAGCGTCTGCTTTCTGATCGCGTTGGTGGTTTTGCATCTCATTTTGGGATGACAAACTTTGCAAACTTTTTGTTGCAAAGGGGATATTGATATGCTATAATCAATTTCGCTGGGATTTCAAGCGTAAGAATGTCCGTTCGGACGTCACATGTGCGAGTTCCCGGAGGGGAGAACCCGCGAAAGACAGGGCTCCGTGGTCAAGAGGTTAAGACATCGCCCTTTCACGGCGGTAACACGGGTTCAATTCCCGTCGGAGTCATTTTTGAGGAATGTGTGATTCCTTGAAACAATAGGAGCAAAATATGTTCCGAGGTTATTCGGACCTTTAGCTCAGTTGGTTAGAGCAACCGGCTCATAACCGGTCGGTCCTGGGTTCGAGTCCCCGAAGGTCCATTCATAATTGTTTTTGGCCCAGTGGCTCAGTTGGTTAGAGCGTCGCCCTGTCACGGCGAAGGTCGTCGGTTCGAGTCCGATCTGGGTCGCTCCGTATGTTCTCATGAATAAATGATTCTAAGGACAAACGGAACAAAGAAATACTTTGTATCAGGGATCTTAGCTCAGCTGGGAGAGCATCTGTCTTACAAACAGAGGGTCATAGGTTCGAGCCCTATAGGTCCCACGGAAAAGAACAGGCTCTGTTCTTTTCAAAACATTGCATTGTGCCGGCGTGGCGGAACTGGCAGACGCACAGGACTTAAAATCCTGCGGGACTAACCTCCCGTACCGGTTCGATTCCGGTCGCCGGCATTGAATGTAAGAAAACCTGCATCAGCATGTCGCTGGTGCAGGTTCTTTTTTTAACGATTTAAGCATTTTGCAATGGTGTCAAGCAGNTGGTGGGANTTGATGGGCTTCGGCAGATGCTCGTTCATNCCTGCCATTTTTGTTTTTTTGATATCGTCGTCCATCACGTTTGCNCTCAGAGCGATGATCGGGACGGATNTGGCGTCAGGGCGCGGCAGNGCCCGAAGTCTGCGTGCTGCCTCCAGCCCGTCCATCACGGGCATCATAATGTCCATGAGAACAAAATCAAANTCATTCAGCGAGGACTCTTCAAACCGCGTTAATGCAAGCTGGCCGTTTTCGGCGCAGACCACGCTCATNCCCGCGTCCTCCAATANAAAGCGNGCAATNTCCATATTGATCTCATTNTCTTCGACGAGCAGAGCCCTGCATGCGGACAGNTTGCTGTANTCGTCGNCTTCTGCATNCGATTCATNAGCTNTTGNATCCGATTCATCGGCAGCNGGCGNCGTTGTTTCTGATGATGCTGTATGTAGGGCGTCCGATGCACCGTCGGCGTCTGAAAGCGCCGTTCCCATCTTAAAGGGGAGCGTGATGGAGACGGTGGTACCTACGCCGGGAGTNCTGTCAAGCGANACNGTTCCGTTCATATGGGTTACNAGTATNTTGACAATGGACATGCCGAGACCGNTNCCCATNTAATTGGTGCGGGCCTCGTTATGCTCCTGTTCAAACGCCTCAAACACGTGGCTGGCGAACTCGGGTTCCATGCCGATTCCGGTATCCGTAATCCGAAACTCGAACACTGCCACGTTGTTATTGTCTGAAACCTCGCGTGCGTTCAGTGTGATGGTGCCGCCCGGTTTGTTATATTTGATGGCGTTATCTAAAACGTGATGAAATATCTGNATAATATGTTTGGGGCTGCCGATGATGTCGGGATGTGCAAACGGTTCGATCTGTGCCGTATAGGTCAGACCGCGCTCCCTTGCCCGTTCTAAAATCGGACGGAGGTCCTTCGTCAGCAGGGAATCCAAACGTATGGCCTCGTCCGTCAGGCGCAGGTCGCCGTTTTCGAACGTGTTCATATCCAAAACATCCGTGACAAGACTCATTAGGTGATCGCAGGATATGGCGATCTTGTTGATGCATTCGTCGATCTTTTCAGGGTTTGTCCGATTCTTTTTGGCNATTTCCAGCATGCCGATGATNCCGTTGATCGGCGTCCGAAGATCGTGGGACATGCGGGAAAGAAATTTATTCTTAATACGGCCGGCTTCCTCCGCTTTTGCAAGGGAGTCGGACAGAATTCTTTTTGCNTCCAATTCACGCCGTTTTTCTTCGTCAACAATGCGGAAAGTCAANATGAAATGNCCGGTATCCAAATTNATGGCNCNGCCGTAAAATGCCTGAAACTCTACCCATTGGTAGTCGTCNCCGGTCTTTGCGAGATAGGTTGTCTGATAATTGCCNCCCTGATCGGCGGAGACGGAGAAAAAGTTTAATCTGTTTAGGATATCCGCAAAGGAGTGATCCTCCGGATTGGTATANTCCTGCCTGTATTGACGAAGAAGCTCCTCCAGCTCGGGGAGCGTACCGCAGATCTGCTCGTCAAAAACGCCGCCGTCACTNTTGATGACGCGGTANCGTCCCTGATTCATATCAACATAAATAATGCGGTTATANCCCTTTGTCAGCGCCNTGAGCAATTCGCTTTCCCNTTTTCTGGCATCCTCGACGATGCGCACGGATGCGATGATGATCGGGCGGCCGTCCATGGAAAGNGAAGACTTCTGNTAGGAGTTGACCCAGATATTTTTACCGGACTTGTTCACGAGACGGAATTCCTGACAGACGACANTCTTATTNTGCGTATTTTCCGNAAAGGCCTTCCTGTCTTTCTCATANACNAGATTCAAAAACTGCCCGTCACAGGCGCTAAGCATCTCGGAGTANTCATAATCAAGCGCGGTCAGGGCAAAGCCCGAAACAAAATAAATAGGGTATCCGGGCTCATCATAGAAGCTGACGACGCCGACAGCACCGTTATGGTCAAGCAGCTCAATGATGGCTGCCTGATTTTGCGGGAGCAGCGACCGGCTATCCTGATGAATAAAATACAATTCTTCATAATACTTGTTTTCTGAATTCATATGTTTTACCCTGAGGAACGTGATCTTCCTTTCTGCAAGAGGTCTTCGCTTTATTATAAGGGAAATCACGGTCGGACTCAATAAAAAAATGGGATAGGAAGCAAAATTGTTTTTTGATAAAAGAATAAAAATCATTTCTTTGGCGCATAGTAAGCATGAGAAAAAAGAATGGAAATCAGGGTCAGAGAAGGGATGGTGCGATATGGGGAGTCCGCAAAAAGGAAAACAGAGTGTAGCGTTTGATAAAGGGGTNTATATCAGGGAAAGCGCCTCCATCGTCGGGACGAAGGAGGGCGAAGGACCGCTCGGCGCGCTCTTTGATATGGTAGCGTCGGATGACATGATGGGATGCGATAACTGGGAAGCTGCGGAGAGCACGCTGCAAAAGGAGGCGCTCAGCCTGGCGCTGGGAAAAGCGGGCTTAACGCACAAGGATATTCGTTATCTGCTCGCGGGAGATCTGCTCGCGCAGACGGTCGCTTCCTCATACGGACTGATGGATTTTGAAACGCCCATTCTCGGCATGTATGGGGCGTGCTCGACCTGCGGAGAGGCGCTTGGCATCGGCAGCATGCTGATCGCGGGAGGCTATGCGGATATACTCGCCTGTGTCACGAGCAGTCATTTTGCCAGTGCGGAAAAAGAATTCCGCTTTCCGTTAGGCTATGGTTCCCAGCGGCCGAAATGCTCCACATGGACCGTGACCGGAAGCGGCGCGTATGTATTGTCCGCCTCAAGTACGAGCGGAGCACGCGCGCGCATCACCGGCATCACATCGGGAAGAATCGTCGATTACGGTATCAAAGATTCCTTTAATATGGGCTGCTGTATGGCCCCGGCGGCAGCCGATACGATCGCGCAGAATCTGCAGGATTTCGGAAGAAGGCCGTCGGATTATGACAAGATTTTCACGGGTGACTTAGGGACGGTCGGACAGCAGGCGCTGATCGATCTGCTGACCGCAAAGGGGATTGAGATTGCCGCGCAGCATGACGACTGCGGCATACGCATGTATGACAGTATCCGGCAGAAGACGGAGGCGGGCGGTTCGGGCTGCGGCTGCTCCGCGGCGGTGTTATCGGCGTATATCCTTCCGCGCATTGAATCGGGAGAATGGAAAAGAGTCCTGTTCGTGCCGACGGGCGCGCTCCTTAGTAAAACCTCGTTTAACGAGGGGCAGACCGTACCGGGCATCGCCCATGCGGTCGTGATCGAGAAGGTGTAAAAAACGGTTGCGGCAGTTGACACTCTTTGTCTAATGTGTTAGACTGACAATGAATCTATTGTCTAACGCATTAGACAAACTGCGTGCGGCGAAGACCTGTTTCAAACCGGGACGGATCGCCGCGGCGGACAAGGAGGGCGGAGAATGCCGACAACGAAGGTTTTTGAGAGTGAATATCGTTTTTGTTTGATCTTGTGGGCACATGAGCCGATTGCAAGCGCTGATCTTGCGCGGCTGTGCAAGGAGGAGCTTGGCTGGTCGCGCACGACGACGTATACGGTCATCAAGCGTCTGAGTGAGCGCGGCGTGGTAAAAAATGAGAATGCGGTTGTTACTGCGCTGGTGTCTCAGGATGAGATTCAGGCGGCGGAGATTGACGAGCTTGTCAATAAGAAATTCGGAGGGTCGCTGCCCGCGTTTATTGCCACGTTTACAAAGCATCAAAAGCTTTCCAAAGAGGATGTGGAGAGCGTGCGGCGAATGATCGATACATACAGGGAATAGGAGGGGCAGTGGATGGAACGTTTCTTTTTGGAATTGCTGAATCGGGCGATCTGCGCGGGCTGGCTTGTTCCGATCATTTTGCTTTTGCGGGTGATACTGAAAAAAATGCCGAAATGGATGTGCTGTCTCCTATGGGGGATGGTGGCGGTCCGGCTTCTTGTTCCGATTCAGTTAGAAAGCGCTGTTTCGCTCATTCCGAGCGCGCAGACGGTCACGCCGGACGTGATGTATACCGAGAAACCGGAAATACATATGGGGATCGGAATACTGAATGAGACGGTCAATCCGGTAATATCCGACCATTTTGCACCGAATCCGGGGGACAGTGTGAATCCCATGCAGGTGCTGACGGCCGTGGCTTCCCGGGTATGGCTGGCGGGTGCGGTGCTCCTGCTTTTCTATGCGGCGGCATCCTATATGCGGCTGCGCATTCATGTGAGAACGGCGGTTCTTGTGAAGCGGGAAGCGGGACGCAGGAGCATTCCGGTTTTGGAGAGCGAATGGGTGGATTCGCCGTTTGTACTCGGGCTTATTTGTCCGCGCGTCTATCTGCCGACGAAAGTAGCGGAAGAGGACAGGAATTATATCATCTCCCATGAGCTGGCGCATATCCACAGAAAAGATCATTGGATCAAGCCGTTCGGTTATCTGCTCTTGGCGGTATATTGGTTTCATCCGCTGCTGTGGATCGCCTATAGTATGCTCTGCAGGGATATTGAGTATGCCTGCGATGAGCGTGTGGTGAAACGGTATGATGTGGAAGAACGCAAGGCGTATTCAACGGCGCTGCTGACTTGCAGTGTGCGTCGCTTTCGGATCGCCGCCTGTCCGGTTGCGTTTGGAGAGGTGGGCGTCCGGCAGCGGGTCAAGGGTGTTCTTCATTATAAAAAGCCGGCGTTCTGGGTGCTGCTGGCAGCGGCGCTTAGCCTCGTGGTCGTGGCTGTCTGCTTTTTGACCAATCCCAAGACGGAAAGAGACACGCTCGCGGGAGACGGGAGTGCATCGGAAACGACGGATGAGGGAAATGGAAGCGGCGCATCGGAAACAGCAGGAACAGGGGACGGAAGCGGCGTATCCGAAATCAACGGGGCGGAAGGCGGGAACGATTCAGCCGGAGCGACGGATTCGGGTGGCGGGAGCAACCCGGAAGGCGTGGCGGTTCCGGCTGACGGCTGGTATGAATATGACCATTGTGTTTATATGAATCCGCTCAGTTCTTATTTTCCGGTCGAAGGACAACGGATCGGCGGTTATCTGCAAGCGGACGGTCTGATATGGAATGAGTTAGGGCAGCAGGAGAGTCTTCTTTTTGAGCAGGCACCGGCGGAATATAACGCGGACACCGTATCGTGGTCATTTTTTAATAAAGAAGAATTAGAAGTGCTATTCAACGGGATCTTTTTGACAAATGACGGGATGGAAGCGGAGCTTGAAAGGATTGGGACGCTTCCTGCGGAAAAACGCTTATGGCGTCCATTGGAAGACGGGAGCCGGTTGTTGTATGTGGACGGAGAACTGTGGCTGCTGCGGCATATGGGCGGCGGTGAGGTCTGGAGCATTTATGCGCTGCGCCCGGAGAGCAGCCTGTTAGATGATGCGATCGCAAAAGCGGCATGGGACTGGGCGGAGGAGACAGGAGCGTTTGGCGGTGTGACGAGGACAGAGGCAGCCGCCGAAGGCGTGACCGGAGAATTGTGGGCGATGTATCCCTGCGTCAGCTATGTCGTGCTGGCAACGGAGGGGGCGATGGATGCGGCGGCGGGAGAACACGAGACCCTCACGGTCTATGTGCAGGTGCTGGCAACGGCATATCTCTGCGAGCAGACGGGATTGACAGAGCTTGGCGGAAGTTATGTTCCGGCGGCGATCACTTTTTTGGTCAATGAGGATGGTTCGTACACGCTTTCGGAGTATTGGACGCCGCGTGACGGCAGCTATTTTGCAGAGGATATCCGGGAGAAGGTTTCAGCTGTGAAGGTCGCGGATGCGATGATCGACGGACAGCAGTATATTTATGGATTGATGCAGGATAGTTATGCGAGAGCAGTCGCGGAAACGGGCGTGGTGGATACGTGGTCTGTCATGGGTGATCTGTTTGACAGGATGCAGGAGGACCGGGATGATCTTTTGGAAGAAGATGCGGACGCGGTCACGCGGATGACGGCATATCCGCTCACGGTAAGAGAGCTTTATTATTACGGGGATAATACGCTACGCTATATCTACAGCCAATTTATGCGGGGCGGCGAGAGCGGCTTAAGGGGTGAGCTGATGATCCGTGTGCTGCATCAGATGACGTTGGAGGAGATGGCGCTTCGGATGCCGCTCACCGACGGACAGGCATATTTTGACGCGCTGGTTGAGATCACGCAGAAAACCTATGCGGAATTGGTGCAGTCCGAGGGCAGCGAGGAAGAAGCGAAGCAGTTTATGCGGGAATTTATGCCGGCGAGTTATCTGCTGCTTTCTATGCTGGAACGAAGAACATCCGATGTGGAGGCGGGTCAGGATTCGGCGGGCACCGGTAATGCGGGTGCGATTGCTGCCGGTTTGGCAGATGCAGAGGATATCTATGAATATTATCTTACAAAAGAAGAACTGATGGCGAATATTGAGCAAGGGTATCTCTTTCGCTTGGATACTACATTTCAAAAAACAAAGCTTCCGGCGGGAAACGTATATACGGCGCCCTATGTCAGTATGGGAATTTGGCCGTTTTATGTTCATGAGGACAATATCGTGAACCTGGAGATCGCGTTTTCTGATCTGATCAGGAAGCTCAACAAAAATATCTTTCCGCAGGAAGAGCAGATTGTTGTTGAAGTGGTTTCACCGGACGGGCAAAGCGTATACCGTTTTGAAAAAGTGGGAGATGAAATCACAAAGGACACTTCCGTGCAGGAGCAGATTCCCGTGACGCCGGGCGAATGGACGTTAAAGGTCAGTTTTGCATATGTCTGCGGAGAGGCGCCGGCTCATCTGAAAATCGCGGCGTCCTATGAGAACCCAACCGAGGAAGATTTGAACTGGTTAAAAAAGGAAAGACTGGCGAACAGTTGGGGATCGTAAAAAAGAACCGGGAAACGGAGAAATCTCCGCACATCCCGGTTCTTCGAAAGATTGGCGCATTTGCGCCAATCTTTTATAAAGCCAGCATCTTCAGGAGATTTTCTTTTGCCTGAACGCCGATCGTACGGCCGATTTCCGCCCCGTTCTTAAATGCGATAAAGGTCGGAACGGACATCACGCCGTAGCGCTCCGCGAGCGGCATGGACTCATCGATATCGACTTTTACGACCTCAAACGTATCATAGGTCTCGGAAAGTTCTGTGAGCACCGGAGCCATCATGCTGCACGGACCGCACCAGGTCGCAAAAAAATCCACAAGCACGGGCTTGTCCGACTGTAATACACTTTTTTCAAAATCCGCTGTGTTGACGATCTTAGCCATAAACATCCTCCATTTCTGTCCGGAATGCAGGTCCGCGATTCCGCTTGTCTGACTGTTTGAACGTAGTTTGTGTCAAAAGGCGCTCATTTATCCTGCTTTTACTCCATTATCGCACGTGCGGAGTAAAAAATCCAGTGCTGCTTGCAAATCTGATATTGAAAAAACAGCGCAACTATACTAATATGGAAAAGAACAGAAATGCTCCGCGGGGCAAAAGCAGCGTCCTTCGGTGTGGAAAGGAGTCGAACAGACAATGGAAAAAAAGAATTTGGACTGGGCAAATATCGGTTTTGCCTATCATCAGACAGACAAGCGTTACGTTGCCGAGTATAAAAACGGCGCGTGGGGCGAGGGAAAGCTTGTGGATGACGCAAATGTGGTATTAAGCGAGTGCGCCTGCGTGTTTCAGTATGCGCAGACCTGTTTTGAGGGACTGAAGGCATACACAACGGAGGATGGACACATTGTCTGCTTTCGTCCGGATATGAATGCAAAGCGCATGGCGGATACGGCAAAAAGGTTAGAGATGCCCGTATTTCCCGAGGATCGGTTTGTGGAGGCTGTCTGCGAGGTTGTAAAAGCAAACGTCGCATGGGTTCCTCCCTACGGCACCGGCGCAACATTATATATTCGTCCCTACATGATGGGAACCAATTCCGTCATCGGCGTAAAGCCGGCGGAAGAATATCAGTTCCGTATCTTTGTCACTCCCGTAGGACCTTATTTTAAGGGCGGCGCGAAGCCGTTGACGATCCGCATTTCCGATTTTGACCGTGCGGCGCCGAACGGAACGGGCAATATCAAGGCAGGCTTAAACTATGCGATGAGCTTGCATCCGATCATGGAGGCGCATCGGGCGGGCTTTGATGAGAATATGTATTTGGATCCCCAGACAAGAACGAAGGTTGAGGAGACGGGCGGCGCGAACATTATTTTCGTCACGAAGGACGGCAAGCTGGTAACGCCGAAGTCGAACAGCATCCTTCCCTCGATCACGAGACGTTCCCTGCTCTATGTGGCGGAGCATTACCTTCACATGCAGGTGGAGGAGCGCGAGGTGTTCTTTGAGGAAGTACCGGAATTCGTGGAGTGCGGTCTGTGCGGAACGGCGGCGGTCATCTCTCCGGTCGGCAAGATCAATGACCACGGAAAAGAGATCTGCTTTGCGAGCGGTATGGAGCGGATGGGGGAGACGATCCAGAAGCTGTACGATACGCTGACCGGCATTCAGATGGGAAATATCGAAGCGCCGGAAGGATGGGTAAAGACGATCCTGTAAAAAAGAACGTTTCATGTACTTTGGGTATGAAGAAAGTTCTTAATATATAGTAGAGAAGCATGAATATAAACATCCCGACATATAAAAAAGACTTTCGCCGGCGCGAAAGTCTTTTTTATATTACAGTAAAATTTCATGACTCATTCACGTCTTCATAGTACGCTTTCACGCGGATGCTCTGATTATAATCCCCGAATTCGTTTCCGAATAGCGTCATGCCGCCACGGTTTGGCGTGTTTTTTGGCACGGAAAACTTCAGGTCGATGCTGCTGTTATAATCAATATGCAGATCCTCGATCGTCACGCTCGATATTTCGTGCGTGCCGTCGATAAAGGTTCCGCTATGATTGATGATCAAGGTTTTCAAAAGACCGTATTGATTTAAGAGCTCCGGCCACCACTGAGGGGAAAGCATTCCTTTTCTGGAGCCGTAATCTCCGGGACTGATCCACGTCCCGACGGAAATACCATTGATCTCAAAATGAATATCGCTCGGATAATCATCATTATTTTCCGGGCATTCGGAAGAAATTTCAAAAGAAATCTGCAACTCCGTCAGCTTTTGTCCGGCGCGCAGCCGGTTCGGCAGATTATATCCGATGCTGCCCCAGCCGATCCAGAGGATACCCGCTTTGAACCGTTCGGGATAAGAAAATACGCGGGGATCGTCCAACTCGCCGATAATGCTGTTGATCGTGGCAAGTCCGCAGGTCGGATGGACGTCCGCGGACGTATACTGACCGACTGCAATATCATCCTGATAGCATGCGCGGGCAGTATTCTGCGGCGCGAGATCGACGATCAGACGGCTGTATCTTGGGCGGATCAGCTTCATGATGCCGCGTTTCCCGGAGGTCGTGTGTATTTTGACAAGTCCCGCACTTTCCAATTTGCTGACGTGAAGCGAGATTGCGCTGTTTGTCAGACCGAGCGCTTCAGCGAGATCATTCATGCTGAGATGATCGTTTTCATAGATCAGTTCCATGATGCGCAGACGCATCGGC
The DNA here is from genome assembly GCA_014804425.1 of Lachnospiraceae bacterium. Classification (GTDB taxonomy): domain Bacteria; phylum Bacillota; class Clostridia; order Lachnospirales; family Lachnospiraceae; genus DLAJ01. Next base: position 159,015 of record JAAUZV010000008.1, on the reverse strand, counting down.
GTGCTCAGCGCCTTGAAAATTTCTGCTGCCTCCTGTAGGGAACCTACATATAACATAGCTGCCTCCTTTGATAGCGCGGCAATATGCCGGTAGACATGAAAAATACTACTTGATTTTCATTATAGGAAAAGAAAAAGGTTAAGTCAATAGAAAAGTAAAAGCCGTTTTTGAGTAAAAACAGATAAAAATCAAAAAACGTTGTGATTTCTAAAATATCGCGCAAAAAATAGTCAAATTGCACAAAAACATAGGGGAAAATTTTTCGATAAAAAGAGAATATGATTATTGATTTGCGTTCTTCGGTGTGGTAAATTGTAACTATAATTAAGCAAAAAAAGAAAAGGTTAAGCAAAAAGTGAAACAAAAGGATATAGTAATCGTTTAAGTAGCCGATAATCGAGTGTATATTAAAAGTTTCACTGAAATAAATCTGCAATTTGTATAAAAAACGGTGGAAAAAACGCTATTGATCAAGCATATTATCCGATAAGTGGTCTTTTACGGAAGGGAACCGTAGAAAAAGCCGACAACAGAGAGAAAGGACGGAGGGACAAACATGTTTAAACTTTACATTAATCCGGCAAATCAGAAAGGACATATTAATCCTGAACTTCAGGGACATTTCTCGGAGCATCTCGGGAGATGCATTTATGAGGGAATTTACGTTGGAGAAAATTCGGACATTCCGAACACAAACGGTATGAGAAATGATGTTGTGGCGGCGTTAAAGGAGATGGGTATTCCTGTGCTGCGCTGGCCGGGCGGCTGCTTTGCCGATGAATATCACTGGATGGACGGCATCGGACCGAAGGAAAAGAGAAAGAAAATGATCAACACCCACTGGGGCGGTGTTGTCGAGGATAACAGCTTTGGCACGCACGAGTTTATGGAGCTCTGCAGACAGCTCGGCTGCAAGACCTATGTCAACGGCAATGTCGGCAGCGGAACGGTGCAGGAGATGAGCGAGTGGGTTGAGTATATGACGTTTGAGGGCGTTTCTCCCATGGCGGATCTGCGTGCGGCAAACGGCAGTAAGGAGCCGTGGAACGTGGATTATTTTGGCGTTGGTAATGAAAACTGGGGCTGCGGCGGCAATATGACGCCGGAGTATTACGCGAACCTGTATCGGAGATATCAGACGTATGTCCGTAATTACCGCTCCGACAAGCATATTTTCAAGGTATGCTGCGGGCCGAACATCGATGACTATAAATGGACAGAGGGCGTAATGAAGACGACNTTCCGCTGCGANGANGGTCAGCATGGCTTNATGGANGGANTATCNCTNCATTATTACACNCATCCGGAGGGNTGGATCNAGAANGGNAGCGCGCTCGATTTNGACGANAAGGTCTGGTATAAGACGATGAGCAAGACNNTNTANATGGAAGAGCTGATCAAGCATCANACNGCGATCATGGATCATTATGATAAAAAGCATGANGTCGGNCTCATCATAGATGANTGGGGAACCTGGTACACNTGCGAACCGGGCACCAATCCNGGCTTCCTCTATCAGCAGAANACGATGCGCGACGCGCTGGTGGCNGGNATCAACCTGAATNTCTTNAACAAGCATTGNGACAGGGTNAAGATGGCNAACATCGCGCAGCTGGTAAACGTTCTTCAGGCNGTGATCCTGACCGAGGGTGAAAAAATGATCCTGACNCCGACGTATCATGTATTCCACATGTATCAGTGNCATCAGGANGCGGAGCTGTTAGAAAGTTATATCGAGACGGAGACGATCGGTNTGGAGGATGAGTATCAGGTNCCGAACTTNAACGAGTCCGTATCGCTCGGCAAAGACGGTAAGATCCACATTACGATCAACAACCTGTCCGTCGAGAAGGATTATGANGTGGAGAGNATTCTTGCGGATACANANATTGANGCTGTCAGCGGAACGATCCTGACGAATGAGATGCATGCCCANAATACGTTCGAGAATCCGAACANGGTACATACGGAGAAGTNTGAGGGCTGCACGTTCAAGGACGATCGGCTNANNTTTACGATTCCNGCATGCAGCGTGCTGCATTTGGAAGTNACAAAAAAATGAGCNNNNCTCANAAATGAGCAAAGCTAATTAAAAACGANNGNTATTTNTCGAGGTTCAAGAAAACAGCTGTTTTCTTTAGAGTATGTTAGGTAATCNANGATTACCTAACATACTCTNGGGGGATTTAGAAAAGAAAGGTTCCANAGTAAGGAGGTTCGTATGGCACGGAAGGAATGGAAAAGAATTGCAGCGCTGGCATTGGCGGCAGTCATCACGCTTGAGGGGGCGCAGGCCGGAGAGATGCCGCAGGTATCTGCGGCCGCGGAAGAGACGTCCGATTCGGTAGAGATGCCTGCGGTGGGNGAAANCTTCAGCGTAGAGAGACTGACATCCAATTATACGAACATCAGCGCAAACTATACGGCACCCGTATACGGCGGCGAGCAGATTCGTTTTGNAATGGACGANGTCTTAGACGGAGCGTACAGCGACAAGATNGCGGCGGATAACAGAGGTTATGAAAACGGGGTTGTCGATCTGCACGGCGGCGATACGGTCAGCGTAAAAGTGAATGTGCCGCAGACNGGGCTTTATTGGATGGGGTTTGACTATCTTTCCTATGACAGNTCGATCCTGCCGATCGAGTTTTCNCTGATGGTGGATGATNCCTATCCTTTTTATGAGATGAGGAACCTCACATTTGAGACGACNTGGGTGTCAAAGGAGGATGTGGAGCTTGACCGTTACGGCAATGAGATCGTGTCGCTCCCGGACAAAAAGATTCAGTGGGAGAGCAAGTATCTGATGGATACGAGCTACCGCTATTCCGAGCCGCTGCTCGTGGAGCTGACTGCGGGAGAACATACACTGACGTTTACGGTCAACGAGGGAACATTCCTCCTCGGCAATATCACATTGAATGCGCCGCAGAGCGTNGCNGNCTATACGGGTTCGCAAAAGGCGGAAGGAAACGAGCTGATCACGATTCAGGGNGAAGATTTCTATGCNCGCAACGACTCTTCCATTCATGCGGTCGGCGAGTATGATTCTTCTTTATCNCCGCTTTCCTCAAAAGACACGGTATTAAATACGGTGGANGCCGATTCCTTTAAGACGGCGGGACAGGAGATNACTTATCGNTTNCGTGTAGACAGGGCNGGCTGGTATTATATCGGCGCGAATTATCTTCAGTCNGAAAAAAATGATTTTCCCGTGTTCGTGGACTGGCGTATTGACGGACAGATACCGAACACTGCATTTCAAAGTTATCCTATGGCATATACAACCAAATATAAAACCACATCTTTAACGGATGATGACGGAAACCGCTTAAGCGTTTTTCTGGAGGAGGGACAGCACACGATTTCCGTTACGATCAGTGCGGATAATCTCCGATACGCTTTGGAAAGAGTCGATGAGATCATGAGCGGTATCAACGATCTGTCGCTTGAGGTGACGAAGGTAGCCGGCACCAAAAAAGATAAATACAGGGATTTGAGACTGACAAGATATATCCCGGATTTGCAGGAACGCCTGTATGGCTGGGTGGACGGACTTTATGAGGTGGCAGATGTTGCCACGCAGTATGTCGATGTGAATGATCCCGAGGATGTGGCGGCGTTTGCCTATCTGATCATTGCGGCAAAGCAGTTAAAGAGTCTCGGCGATGAGCCGAACGAGCTGGTTTACCGTGTAGGGGAGCTTTCTACGAGTGTCAATTCCATCAATACACAGATTGCGAATTTCATCGATCTGATCAATGATAATAATATTGCGATCGATCGGATCTATATTTATCAGGATGGCGCAAAACTGCCGCGGGGATTAAATTTCTTTGAGAGTATCTGGATGTCCCTGAAACGGTTCGTCTACTCTTTCTTCGGGCAGTCTTATTCGGCAAGCAATACGGATGCGTCCCACCTCCAGGTGTGGGTAAACCGTCCGAGGCAGTATGTCGAGATCATGCAGAAGATGATCGACGAGCAGTTTACACCGCAGACCGGTATAGAAGTGGATCTATCCATTATGACGGACGCCAATAAGCTCGTCCTATCGAATGCATCGGGGGATACGCCTGATATCGCGACCGGCATTAACTACTCGATCCCGTTCGAGCTTGGTATCCGCGGTGCGTTGGTGGATCTGACAAAGTTTGATAATTATCAGGAAGTTTTCGGCAGATACAGTGAAGGTATTTTGGTTTCCTCCGTGATCGGAGACGGCTTCTATTCCCTTCCGGAAACAATGAACTTTTATGTTATGTTCTGCCGTACGGATATTCTGGAAAAGCTGGGACTTGAGGCGCCGGAGACGGTCGATGAGATGATCGGCATGTTGACGGACTTACAGATGAGGGGACTCAATATTTACTATCCGACCGCATCCATGCTGGTGATGCGTAACTTCCACGGTACGACGCCGTTGATCTTCCAGAACGGCGGTACGCTGTACGGAAGAACGGCATTGGATGTGACGGTGGACAGCGAGGAGACGATCGAGGGCTTTACGCAGCTTACCGAGCTGTTTACCCTTTATAACATGCCGGTGGATATTCCGAACTTCTATCAGCATTTCAGAAACGGAGATCTGCCGATCGGCATTGCCGATTTTAACTCGTATAACCTGATCTTAAATGCGGCGCCCGAAATTGCCAATTCATGGGAAATATCTTTGGTTCCCGGTGTTGTGGATGAAGAGACCGGAGAGATCAAGCGCTATATGAGCGGCGGTGCGGAGAGTACGGTCATGTTCCGCTCTGATGATGAGCGCGAGCAGCAGGCTTGGGAGTTCATGGATTGGTGGTCGAGCACGGAGGTGCAGGCGGAATTCGGACAGCGCTTACAGATCATGTATGGCGATGAATATATTTGGCCGACCGCGAACTTAGAGGCATTCGGCAATCTGCCTTATCCGACCAAGCATAAGCAGACGATCATGGAACAGGCGGAAAATATTCTGGAAGCGCCGCGTCTGCTCGGAAGTTACATGTTAGAGCGTGAACTTTCCAACGCGTTCAACGATGTGGTCGCCAACGGAAAGAATTTGCGGTCCAGGGTGGATGACGTAGTGAAGGCGGTCAACAGAGAGACGCTGCGTAAGCTGGAGGAATTCGGCTATATTGACGCCGATGGCAATGTGATCAAGGAATATGTGATACCGTCGGTAGAGCAGGTTCGCGAGATCATGGGACGTTAAGGGGGCGGAGACATGTTCAAAAAATCAAAGGTAGGCAGCAAGTCGCATTTTAATAAGAACGGTTATTTCTTTGTGTTTCCGTATGCGGCACTGTTCGTTGTGTTTATACTGGCTCCGGTCATCATGGCGGTCATTCTGTCATTTACGAACTTTAACGCCATTCAGTTTCCGGAAGCAGTGGGATTGCTCAATTACATAAACCTGATCACCAGTGATGATGTGTTTATGCAGTATGTCATACCGAATACCGTGAAATACGCGCTGATCGTCGGCGTCGGCGGCTATGTCCTGTCGTTCCTGCTCGCATGGGCGCTGGCGAATATGACGAAGGTGCCGCGTACGATCTTTGCATTGATCCTTTACTCACCGAGTATGACGACCGGTGTCGCGATGACGGTACTTTGGAAGATCATGTTTACGGGAGATCAGACGGGTTATATCAACAGCTGGCTGATGGACATCGGCGCGATCAACGAGCCGATCATCTGGCTCGTCAGCACGAAATACCTGCTCCCGATCGTCATCATTATCGGTTTATGGTCGAGCATGGGCGTCGGATTCTTAGCGATCCTCGCCGGACTCTTAAATGTCGATGAGTCTCTTTACGAGGCGGCGGCGATCGACGGTGTGAAGAATCGTTTCCAGGAGATGATCTATGTAACGATCCCGAGCATGAAGCCGCAGATGCTCTTTGCAGCGGTCATGCAGATCGTAGGAGCGTTCCAAAACGGACAGATCAGTACGCTGCTTGCGGGAAATCCAACGCCACAATATGCGGCGCAGCTGATCGTCAACCACATTGAGGATTACGGTTTCATCCGATATGAGATGGGTTACGCGGCGGCGACCTCGGTCGTACTGCTGCTGATCGTACAGATATTCTCAGCCATATCCAAGAAGCTGTTCGGTGAAGAATAAGAGGGGAGGGAGAAAAGATGGCTGCTTATAAAGGACATAGAATGAACCCGGATAAGTTTGAGCGGGGACAGATCAAAATATATCTCTTTGTCATACCGCTTGTGTTGATCACGGGACTGCCGATCGTGTTTATCGTTTTTCATGCGTTTAAGCCGATGGAAGAGCTCTTTGCTTTCCCGCCGAAATTCATCACAACGCATCCGACGCTGGATAATTTCAGAAAGCTGTTCAAGGCTTCGCGCTCTGCGGGAATTCCGCTGAGTAAATATGTGTTTAACAGTATTCTGATCACGGTGACGACGGTGTTTGCCTCCCTGTTTTTTTCGACGGCGGCGGCATATGCGCTTTCTAAACTGAAATTCAAGGGAAGAACCGTGATGCTTCAGATCAACCAGCTTGCGCTGATGTTCGTATCGGTTGCGGTCATGATACCGAGATACCTGATCGTGAATAAGCTCGGACTCATCGACACCTACTGGGCGGAGATCTTACCGCTCATTGCCCTGCCGGTCGCGCTGTTCTTAGTGAAACAGTTCGTCGATCAGGTTCCGGATTCGCTGATCGAAGCGGCGTACATGGACGGTGCGAAGGAGTTCCAGATTTATCTCAAGATCATCCTGCCGATGATCAAGCCCGCGATCGCGACGGCTGCCATCCTTGTATTCCAGCAGGTGTGGACGAATCTGGAGGCGGCAAATTATTACATCAATGACGACGGACTAAAGTCGCTTGCATTTTATATGAGTACATTGACAAGTACCACGACAACCAATACCGTAGCCGGTCAGGGTATTTCGGCGGCAGCCTCGCTGATCATGTTCCTGCCGAACCTGATCCTCTTCTGTATCCTTCAGAAGAACGTGATGAACACGATGGCGCATTCCGGTATCAAGTAGAAATGAGAGGGTAGACCATGAAAAAAATGAAAAAAAGAATCATTTCATTGGCAGCGCTCCTCATTGCCTTTGCGGTGTCGGCGGATACGATCATCGTACAGGCGGACGCGCCGTACAAGACTTATACGGTGGACGGCTACGGATATGTGTTGGAGACACAGACGGCATATCTGCCTTATGAGACCATTACAAAGGTTGGGGAAGAAGCACTGAATGCTCCGACGGATTTTACCCTGCTGGACGATGGATATATGTATATTCTGGACAGCGGAAACGCGCGCGTGGTCGTATCCGATATGGAAGCGAACCTGATCAGCACGTTCGGTGAAGGGGTGTTAGTCAATCCGCGCGGTATCTTTGTCACGCCGGAGCACATCTGTTATGTGGCGGACCGTGACGCAAGATCCATTTTCGTGTTTGATGAAAACGGCGAACTGATACAGACCTACGGAAAGCCGACAGCGCCGCTTTACGGAGAGACACAGGATTTCCTGCCTCTTAAGATCATCGTAAATGAATCGGGCACCATGTACATCATCTGCGAGTCCAATACGAACGGTATTGTGCAGATCAGCCCGGTAGAAGGAGGAACCTTCCTCGGATACTTCGGTACAAACGGTACGGACCCATCCCTTTGGAATATTATCTGGCGTGCGATCCAGACGGATGCCCAGAGAGCAAAGTCGAGAGGCAACATTCCGGCAACGCCCGATAATATGGCGATCGATGAAAAAGGATTGATCTACACCGTCACGAGAGGAGAGGGTAAAGACACCTTAAAGAGGCTCAACATTGCGGGTGTCAATATGATAGAACCGGATTACTATGAGCCGGTACCGGCTGCGGTTGCGGTCGGGAACCATGATAACGTGTTTGTGGCGTCACAGATGGGCTTCATTTATGAATACAATAACGAGGGCGACCTGCTCTTTGTATTCGGCGGAAGTGATGACGGACAGCAGAGAATCGGTTTAAGTACCAAAGTGGAGGCGATTCAGGTCGGAACGGACGATAAGATTTACGTGCTGGATTCCGATAAGGCGCAGATTCAGGTATATGAGCCGACCGAGTTTACGAATTATCTGCATGAGGCGCTGTATCTGTTCTCAAAGGGACGTTATACGCAGAGTAAGGAGCCGCTCACAGAGGTGCTCAAAATGAACAACCTCTTTGACTACGCCAACATGGCGATGGGCAGGGCGCTCTACAAAGAAGAAAGTTACAGTGAGGCGGTGCATTACGCAAGACTGGCGAAGGATTATGAAGGATATTCCGATGCGTTCTGGGAAATCCGGAACAACTGGTTAAAGCATAACCTTGCGGCCGTCATTATCATTCTTCTTATCCTGTTTGTGCTGAAGAAAGTCATCGGTGTGCTCGATAAGAAAAAGCATATTCTTGACAAGCCGCGGGCGGTGCTGCATAAGGTCGGCGAGGTCAAGATCATAAAGCAACTTCGCTACATGTTTTATTATATGAGACACCCGATCGACGGCTGCTACGGCATTAAGCGTGAGGGAAGAGTTTCCGTGCTCAGTGCCAATATCCTGCTTGTGATCTTCATGCTGTTCTACATCATTAACAAATATTTCTGCGGATTTCTGCTGAAGTATGTGCGGGAGGGCAGCTACGACATTTTGTCGGATATCGGAACGATCGTGGTCATGCTTGTGCTGATCGTCGGATGTAATTATCTGATGTGTACGATCAACGAGGGCGAAGGAAAGTTCAAACACATTTACTGCTCGTTTATTTACAGCTTAGGACCGTATCTTGTATTTATGCCGTTTATCTTCCTGCTGGGGCATGTCGTAACCTTTAACGAAGCGTTTTTTGTTCAGTTTGCGAACTTGTTCATGTATGTATGGATCGCGGTGCTGATCTTCATAGCCATTAAGGAGATCAATAACTATAAGGTCAAGGAGACGTTCAAGATCATCGGACTGACAATTTTTACGATTTTGATCGCGTGTCTGCTGGCATTTATCATTTATGTACTGTGGTCGCAGGTATTTGACTTTATTCAGTCGGTATTTGGAGAGGTGGTGTATCGGATTGGCAGCTAAATCGAAAATGAAAAAAATATGCAGTCTGGTCATGGCGGTAATCCTTCTTCTTTTCGTCCCTGATATGGGATGCGGCGTAACCCTGCAGGCGCAGGCAGCGGAGAGCATCAACGGACATCAATTTGTGACGGAAAACGCACGGTACGCACTCTACATGAATGAGGAAGATCTGTCCGTTGTCGTAGCGGATAAGGTGACGGGAGCGTACATGGAATCCTCCATCAGCTATGACGACGGAAACAATAACAACACATGGCTCGGCGCCATGAAATCGGCGGTCGTGCTGACGATGATCGTCCAGAGCGACGATACGAGACAGGCGGATCTGCTCAATGACAATGTCACAAAGACGATTACCTATACTTCCAACGGATTTACGGCGGATCTCTACTGGAATAGCTACAAGCTTGGCATGAGGCTGGAGGTCAGCTTAGAGGAGGACGGTCTGGTGGCAAGGATTCCCGATGAGTCCATCAGAGAGGACGGAGATGAGTATCAGATTGGAACAATCTCTATTTATCCGTTCATGGGCTGTTCCTATTTGGACGATAAGGAAGGCTACCTCTTTATTCCGGACGGAAACGGGGCGCTCATTTATCTGGATGACAAAGAGGGAAGATTCAACAGCGGATATACCGCGATGGTCTACGGTACGGATGTCGGCTTTCAGGAGACTGTCGTCGAAACCCTGCTGCATGATCGTTATAATATGATCAATGACGCGCAAAAAGTGGCGGCGCCGGTATACGGGGTTGCGCATACGGATGACAAGATCGCGTATCTCGCGGTCATCGAGGAGGGCGCGATGCGCGCCACGATCGAGGCGAATCCGAACGGCGTGAATGTCGATTACAACCGTATCTATGCAAAATTTGTGGAACGGCGGCTTTACACACAGCCGACAAGCAACAACTCGAGCAGCGGCTCCTTCAAAAAGCCGGAGGACAGCAGAAGCCATTCTGATCTGCAGATCCGTTTTATGTTCCTCTCGGATGAGGAGGCGAATTACTGCGGCATGGCGAATGCCTATCGCGACTATCTGATAACGAGGGGACTGCTGCGCAGCGCGGAGGATTCCTATCGTACCAGAATTGATTTCCTCGGCACGGAGCGCGAAAACTGGGTTCTCGGAACCACGGCGGTCGTCATGACGACCGTGGATGACATCCGCGAGATGTATGAAGATCTGGCAACGGAGGGCGTTGCGGACATCTTTACCGTATATAAGGGCTGGCAGAAGGGCGGGCTCTACAATGTGCCAATCTCCAAATACAAGGCGGACGGCGGCATCGGAGGAACATCTGATTTAACAAAGCTCATACGGGATGCGGCAGCGGATGGGATTCAGATTTACCTCTATAACGATGCGATGCGCATCAATCCCGATGAACAGAATGCGACGTTCAACGTGATCAAGATGATCAACAAGCGCCGTTTTACGGAGGATACCCATAAGGATGTCTATGAGGAAATGATGTACTTAACGCCGGCAAGGAGCAATAAGCTGCTCAACAAATTTGCGGCGAGCTACTTTAAGAAGGGCATTGATACAATCTGCCTTGCAGGCGTCAGCAATACGCTGTTTTCCTACAATTACAGCGGGGAGTTTTACACGCGGTATGACTGTGCGGAAAGCTATGAAAGCATGGTGAGGGATTTAGATGAGGATGCGGCGCTTGTGCTGGAACAGCCGTTTGCTTATCTTTGGCAGTACACGGATGCATTCCTTGATATGCCGCTTTACACCTCAAACTATATTTTTGAGGATGAGAGCGTACCGTTTTTATCCATCGTATTAAAGGGCACGATTCCGGTGTATTCCGAATATGTGAACTTTGAGGCAAATAAAAAGGAGTTCTTCTTAAAAATGGTAGAGACCGGAACCTATCCGTCCTTCTACATCACAAAGGAAAGCTCCGCAGAGCTGATCTACACGAATTCCTGTGATATTTACAGCTCGGAATACAGCGTATACCGCGATACGATCATTGAGTATACTTTAGAACTGCGGGCGTTGAACGCAAAGGTGGCAGGCGCACACATTGTCGGACACGAGATGCTCCCGAACGATGTCACGAAAGTCACTTACGATAACGGAGTTACGGTTTACGTCAACTATAGCAATACTGCTCAGACGGTTGACGGAAACACAGTCGAAGCAATGTCGTATAAGGTGGGTGAGTAAATGAGTAAAGAGAAAAAGCAGAAGAAACCCAAGATCAAGCTCGGAAAGCTTGAAAAGAGAGAGGCGAGGATGGGATATCTGTTCGTCGCACCGTGGATTATCGGCGTGCTGCTCTTTTTGCTGATACCACTCGGACAGTCGTTCTACTATATGTGGTTCAATATCCGTATCACCCCGCTCGGCACAGTATACAATTATGTGGCAACGCAGAATTTTACGCAGATTTGGATGGAGAACCCTGAGTTCCCGCAGCAGCTGGTCACATACATATGGCAGACGATCGTACAGGTTCCGGTCATCGTGGTGTTCGCGCTGTTGATCGCCATGATGCTGAACGGAAAGATACGCTGTCGTGGATTCTTCCGACTGATCTTCTTCCTGCCGGTCATCATTGTGAGCGGACCGGTCATGAATATGCTGGTGGAAGAGGGTGCAGCGACGATCCCGAGTATGAATGTCCAGTCTATTGTCAATGCGTTTGATCAATTTTTGTCGCATTCGCTGGCGGAATCAGTCGGAGAAATCTTCAGCAATATGATCATGACGCTTTGGTATTCGGGCGTACAGATCCTGATCTTCCTCTCGGCGTTACAAAAGCTTGACCCTGCGCTGTACGAGGCGGCAAAGATTGACGGAGGTTCCAACTGGGAGTGCTTTTGGAAGATCACGTTGCCGACGATCAAGCCGATGATCCTCTTAAATGCGGTCTATACGGTCATCTTCTTATCGGGCAATGAGCAGAACAGCCTGATCAATATGATCGAGTCGGCAATGTTCTCGGGCACGAAGGAGAAGGGCTACGGATACGCTTCGGCTATGGCGTGGATGTACGCGATCGTCATTACCCTGATCGTGCTGTTGTTCTTCCTGCTGCTTGGCTCAAAGAAGGATGCTTACGACAGGCAGATCAAAAAAGTCAAGAGGGCAAAGAAGAAAGAGCTCCGCATGGAGAAACGGATAGAGAGGAGGGGAAAGAGAAATGTCAAAAAGCTCGAAAAAGCAAGAAAAAAGCGCAAATACAAAACCTACGACGGCTCTGGAGACTATTAAAAAGAAATTTACCAAAGAAAAGATTCACCGCTTTATTTTCGGAACAAAGGAAAAACAGGGTGCGGGAAAGCAGATTGTTGTATATGGCTTATTGATCTGTATCGGCTTTGTATACCTTTACCCGATGCTCTACATGTTCAGCACCAGTTTTATGAACCGGGACGATCTGTTGGATACCTCGGTGAAGTGGCTGCCCAGCACACTGTTTTTCACAAACTATGCGGATGCGGCAAAATCCATGGACTTTTGGCCCACGTTTTTCAAGGGAATCATCATCGCCGGACTGCCGACACTCTGCAATGTGATGATCTGCATGTTTATCGGTTACGGCTTTGCACGGTATGATTTTAAGGGCAAAAAGATCATGATGGGAATTTTGATCTTTTCCTACATCCTGCCGAGCCAGGTCACAATGATCCCGACCTATGTGCTCTACAACAACATGGGCATTCTGGGAACCTTGTGGACGTTCCTGTTACCGGCGATCTTCGGAAACGGATTGAACGCACCGATCTTTATCCTGATTTTTTATCAATTCTTCCGGCAGGTGCCGAAGGTGTTGATGGAGGCGGCATCGATCGACGGCGCGGGGCATTTTAAGTCCTTTTTCAAGATTGCGATCCCGTCCGCGTTCCCGGCGATCATTACGGTCGTTCTGTTCTCGTTCGTATGGTACTGGAATGAGTCGTACTTAACGGAGTTGTACGTGCGGGGACTTACCACGAAGAGCGATTGGACGAATCTGGTGATCGAGCTGAAAAATTTCGAATCCACCTTCCAGACAAAGGCAAGCGTGGGAGCGATGGCAACAAACCTAAACGAATCCGTCAAGATGGCGGCGACAGCATTATCCATATTGCCGCTTCTGATCACTTACCTTGTGTTACAACGGCACTTTGTTGAGAGTATCGACAGAGCCGGTATAACAGGCGAATAAAAAGATAAAAAAAGATAAAGGAGGAAAAAAATGAAAAAGAAATTATTAGTGGGAGTAGCGCTCATGACGTCGCTGATGCTGGCACTGACAGGCTGCGGCGGCGGTAAGAAGGGCGGCGGACCTTCCGGTAATGTGGATGAGAACGGCGTGACGACTGATGAAATTACGCTGACCTTCTGGCATTACGAGGATGAGACGACGATCAACTTGCTGGCGGAAAAGTTTATGGAAAAATATCCGAACATCAAAGTGGAAACGCGTGTGATCGAGGATATGAGCGCGGATTTGTCCGCGGCGGCGGCAGCCGGAAATTTCCCGGATGTATTCGAGGGAACGGATTCCGATACGGCGCTCGCAAATCAGTACTGGCTGGATATTTCCGAGTATTTTGACAATGACCCGGAAAATGACAACCTGATGGCAACGATCAAAGAGTACGGTATCGGCTGCTTTGATACGAACGCGAGATACGCAATGCCGATGGTATATTGGCCGAGCGGAATCTTCATTGACAGAAACGTGATCAATACCCTGAATCTTCAGATGCCGAGAACGGACTGGACCTGGGCGGAGATGATCCAGCTCATCAAGGACGCGACGGTCGATACCGGAAGCGGCATGAAGTATTTCGGACTTGGTTTCTACAACAGACTGGATTCCCTGTACGGCATTGCAGCATGCTCCCCGGAGGAGAGAGCATTAAAGGGCGAGTTCGGTTATGACGGCACAGATTTCGACTTATCCTATTGGGCGGTCGGCGAGCAGGAATTCTCCGACTTAAAGCTCGGCGGATATGTGGCTCCGTCTCAGGAGACACAGGAAATGGAAGACTGGACGGGTAACTGGGATGCATGGTTTGGTGAGACCGGACACGTTGCGGTATTCTCCGAGGGCTTCTGGACCTATCAGAACCTTTGGGGACTGGAAGGCTATCAGGAGAGATTCGGTCTTGACATTGTTCCCTATGTGACCCCGAACGTTGTGGACGAGAAGGAGCACAACGTCATTTCCACGATGTATATGGGTGGTGTTTCCACCTCCTGCAAGTATCCGTATGAGGCATATCTGCTCTTAAAGTGGATGGGCTGGGGCATTGAAGGCTGGAAAGAGAGAATTGCGATCTATTCCGATACCTCCATCACAAACGCATCCGGCACACCGTTAAAGAATGCGCAGATGCCGATGCCGATCACGTTGGATCAGGAAATCTGGGATGGTTACAAGTCCCTGTTCCCGCAGGATGCCGATCACAAGCCTTTCTGGGATGATTATTTTGCAAGCGTGACAAGACCGGTTCCTTACGGCTGGTACAATATTGCGGGCTACTGGAACTTCTGCGATCAGTACTTTAACAAGATCGGTATTCATGATCTGGTAGATCAGGGAAAGGCAAAGGCTGCCGATTATGTGGAGGAAGCGACCGAGCAGGCAAACTATTATCACGCAGAGGCAATGATCTCTTATTTCGGACCGAGCGGCTATAATGTGTTATCCGAGGAAGATCTTGCGAAGTATCAGGCAGTGGTAGATTCCTTCGCTCAATAAAGGAACCCTTTCCGGTTCCTTGAGAGAAGGTTCTATATAAACATTCAAAGGGAGGAAAAAAGAATGAAGAAAAATGTATTGGCGATTCTTCTTTGCACCGCAATGACGGCAGCGATGCTTTCCGGATGCGGCGGAGGAGACGACAAGAACAAAGACAACAACACGCAGGATGAAGGCACAACGCCTGCGGCTGATGCGGGAGATGACACGGATGCTCCTGCAGACACCAATCCGGAACCGGCTGAGGTAACGCCGGAGGATCTTCCGGAAGCATTTGCGCATATCACATTTGATGAGGGTGCGGGCGAGAACTATGTGGCTGTTACCCAGACAGAGAATGTGGGCGACAATGACGGTGCAACCTATGGCATTGAGCCGACGGATGTCACGTTTGCTTATGCGGACGGTCCTGTCGGAAACGCACTGTATGTTGACGGTAAGTTCGGTCTTGACTTAAAGTTGGAGCCGACCAATACGGATGCATACACGGTATCTTATTGGATGAACGCGGACAGACTTTCCAACTTCGGTGCAACCCTGCAGATCGGCTATGACATCGGTAAGGCAGCGGATGCGGGCAACAATGTCACATGGATGAACGTAACCCAGACCGAGTTCCCGGGCTTTAAGGCATTCCCGATCGTATGGAGCCGTAACGAGGCAAGCGACGCACAGGACGGCACGGACTGCTGGCCTTGGATGTGGGGCTTTAAGGGCGAGGACGAGGCGATCACCGGTAAGAAGGAATGGGTGATGGTAACGATCGTCTGCTCCGGCGAGGTACAGAACGGTCCTGTCGGTTCTACGACCGCAGGCGCACAGTACTATGTAAACGGCGAGCTTGTGTATGATTCACAGGAATGCTTCTCCACCAATGGCGCGTCCATGGGATGGGATGGCGGATACACATGGGATGCAACCCTTGCTCCGAACATCATGAAGCCGGGATCTTCTACATTTGAGTCCTATTTCGGTATTAACTACTGGGATACGATCTTCAAAGGCTTTATCGATGATCTTTATGTGTTTGACTCCGCACTTTCCGCAGGACAGGTAGCATCCCTGTATGCACTGGGCAATCCGAACGTAGAGTCCGTAGCGCCGGAAGCTCCTGCAGAGGAAGAGCCGGAGGAGCCGGTAGCAAGAGATCACAGCGATGTAGAGACGACCGGTACCGTAGTCGGCGCAAAGGATTGCACGACCGCCTTCTGGACAGAGTTCTCTGAGATCGTTGCCGTACCGAACGGTGAGTCTGCAACGATGAGCTTCACGAACTGGTCCAGCGGCTTAAACAACTGGAATAACTTCGTTGTCATCCTTCAGAGCACGCCTGACGGACATTCCGCTGAGGACAATGCAGATTACGCAGAGTATGGCGTTGTTCGTGCGGATAACTTTGGATGGGGCGGCGGCTATGACGGCGTTGCAACTCCGGAGTGTGACTGGAACTGGGATACGTTCATTGACGATGTTGACGGTGCGACCGTTGAGCTGACCGTTACGAACAACGGTGATACGGCGGATGTTGTAGCAGTCGTTACTTCTCCGGCAGGGGCAGTTCATACGCAGACCTACACCGGCATTGCGGTAACGGGCGATCTGTACTTCTGCTTAACGGTTGACGGTTCTTTCGTTGATGTTCAGTAATCAAATGCGTCTGGAAAGACGCAAAGTGATAGCAATAGGGGTTTTGTGATCCCTGTGTAAGTTTCAAATCAAGCTGAGGTAACACTCCGGATGACGGACACGACCGGAATCCGGAGTGTTTTATCTAAGGAAGCGCTGATTTATTTAATCAGCGTTTCCTTTAAAATCCAGATGTCTGTGTGCGGCGGATTCCGTGGACGGACATGTGTGTTTTATGGTATGGTATTTAATTAGAGAGCGGGAGGTTCACAATGAGCGAAAGAGACAGAAACGGTGTGATCACGGAGTATAATCAGCCATGGATCGAGCAGCGCGCCGATCCCTATGTGTACAGGCATACGGATGGGAGCTATTATTTTACGGCGTCCGTTCCGGCATATGACCGTATCATCCTGCGAAAGGCGGACAGCTTGGAGGCGCTTGCAAAAGCAGAGGAGACCGTTGTCTGGACAAAACATGCGTCGGGACCGATGAGCAAGCATGTCTGGGCGCCGGAGCTGCATTATCTGTTCGGAAAATGGTATCTGTATTACGCGGCGGGCGAGGAGGAGGATATTTGGAAGATCCGTCCTTATGTGTTAGAATGTCAGGGTGACGATCCGATGCGGGATACATGGAAGGAGTGCGGAAAGATGCAGCGCTCCGATGACGATATCTATTCGTTTGAGGCGTTTTCCCTCGACGCAACGGTCTTTGAAAACAAGGGAAACTACTATTATATCTGGGCGGAAAAGGTCAGCGTCGGCATCCAGATTTCGAACCTTTATATCGCGCGGATGGAATCGCCGACAAAGCTTGCGACGGCGCAGGTGCTTTTGACGACGCCCGATTATGACTGGGAGCGCGTGGATATTTGGGTGAACGAGGGACCGGCGGTGATTAAGCGGGACGGGCGTATTTTTGTCACCTATTCCGCAAGTGCGACGGGCGAATGCTATTGCATGGGCATGCTGAGCATTGACGAGAATGACGAGATTCTNGACCCGCGGGCATGGAAAAANGANCGGCAGCCCGTGTTGTGCTCGGACCGGGAAAAGGGCTTTTACGGGCCGGGNCATAATTCTTTTACNAAGCTTGCGGACGGTACGGATGTGTGCGTTTATCACGCGCGNACNTATGCGGAGATCGTCGGTGATCCGCTCTACGACCCGAANCGNCATGCGATGCTGATGAAGGTCGTTTGGGATGANGACGGAAGACCGGTGTTTGATTATCGGAATAAGGTTGTGTAATTAGGAAATTGCGANCGCNTTGACAGANGATGAGACTTTCCNCNAATATGCNATCCAACGCAGGCANGCTNTCGCTGCAATTCAATCGCAGCGGTACATAACATGCGAAAATACCGCATGTAAGTACCGGCNCTTTCATAGCNCCTGCTTATGGATTTGCATATTGGGGAAAGCCTGAAACGTGAAGNAAGGCGNTTCGCAATTGCGTATTGAGAGNAAAGAGAGAAAAGAGAGAAAAGAGGAAAAGAAGAGGAGAGATATGGGTATGGGACAGGAAAAAAACAGNCAGGCAATTGAGGAAGCAAGGACGGCGCTCGGCATCGAGTTTGGCTCCACGCGNATCAAGGCGGTGCTCGTCGGAGAAGANAANGCGCCGATCGCNCAGGGCGANCANGAGTGGGAGAACCGTTTGGAGAACGGTATTTGGACNTACAGNCTTGACGATGTATGGGCAGGATTACAGGACTGCTACGCAAAGCTGGCGGAGGATGTCAAAAANCAATATGGCGTAACGCTGACGAAAGTCGGCGCNATNGGNTTTTCCGCAATGATGCACGGCTATATGGCNTTTGACAAGAGCGGCGAACTGCTNGTGCCGTTCCGNACATGGAGAAATACGATGACGGAGGAAGCGTCGGCGAAGCTGACCGAAGCGTTTGCTTATCANATTCCGCAGCGGTGGAGCATNGCCCATCTGTATCAGGCANTNTTAAATAANGAAGCGCANGTGCCGCAGGTNGATTACATGACGACCCTCGACGGCTATGTGCATTGGAAGCTGACCGGTGAGAAAGTGCTCGGNGTCGGAGANGCGTCCGGCATGTTCCCGATCGATCTTGCAACGAAAAATTATGACGCCGGTATGATGCGNAANTTTGATGAGATGGTATCGGGAGAAGGATTTTCGTGGAAGCTTGCCGANATTATGCCGAAGGTNCTCCTTGCGGGTGATAAGGGCGGCGTGCTGACNGAGGAAGGCGCGAAGCTGTTAGANGTNAGCGGCAATNTGGAAGCNGGCATTCCGTTATGTCCGCCGGAGGGAGACGCGGGAACGGGTATGANNGCGACAAANAGCATNACGCCGCGTACCGGAAATATTTCNGCCGGAACGAGCGTCTTTACGATGGTCGTGATGGANAAGGANTTAAAAAAGGTGCANGAGGAGATNGANCTTGTGACAACTCCGGCNGGAGATCTCGTCGGTATGGTACACTGNAATAACTGTACNTCNGANTTNAANGCNTGGGTGAATCTCTTTAAGGAAACGCTTGCNAGCTTCGGCTGCAAACCGGATATGAANGAGATTTACGGNACGCTGTACCGCAAGGCGCTTGAGGGNGATGCGGACTGCGGCGGNCTGATGGCGTATAATTATTTTTCCGGTGAGACGATCACGGGCTTTGAAGANGGACGTCCGCTGTTCGTGCGCACNCCGGATGCGAAATTTAATCTTGCGAATTTCATGCGCCTGCATNTGTATACGGCNCTNGGCGCGATCAAGGTCGGCATGGATATTCTGACAAAAGAAGAAGGCGTGCAGATCGACAGCATGCTCGGNCACGGCGGACTGTATAAAACGCCCGGCGTCGGACAGCGTATCACGGCGGCAGCGTTAAATACGCCGGTTTCCGTNATGGAGACAGCCGGAGAGGGCGGCGCGTGGGGCATGGCGCTGCTNGCATCCTACATGTTAAATAAAGCGGATGCGGAAACNCTNGATGATTATTTGAACAATNAGGTATTCGCNGGCNATNAGGGCGTCAGGATGGAGCCGGATGAGAAGGANGTNGCAGGNTTTGACGCATTCATTGAGAAATATAAGAAAGCGCTGCCCATTGAACGCGCGGCGGTGGANAATTTCTAGGAAGGAGCGGAGTCGNTATGTTAGAGGAATTAAAGAAAAANGTNTATGAGGCNAATATGGAGCTGCCGAAATACGGGCTTGTGACATTTACATGGGGCAATGTNAGCGAGATCGACCGCGAGAGCGGNNTGTTTGTNATNAAGCCGAGCGGNGTNCCNTANGAGACNATGAAGCCGGAGGATATGGTCGTAATGAATCTGGATGGCGANCGCGTGGAGGGGAANTATAATCCGTCCTC
The DNA here is from genome assembly GCA_014804425.1 of Lachnospiraceae bacterium. Classification (GTDB taxonomy): domain Bacteria; phylum Bacillota; class Clostridia; order Lachnospirales; family Lachnospiraceae; genus DLAJ01. The sequence continues at coordinate 139,240 of JAAUZV010000008.1, read as the reverse complement.
CGATACGCCGACNCATGCGGAGTTATANAGNGCGTTTCCGGAGATCGGCGGCGTCGTACATACCCANTCGTCATGGGCGACGAGCTGGGCGCAGGCGGGCAGGAGCATTCCNTGNTACGGAACAACGCATGCCGATTATATTTACGGCGAGGTTCCGTGTCTGCGNGTGCTGACGAAAGAGGAGATTGACGAGGCATATGAAAAAAATACGGGACTGCTGATCGTCAATGAATTTAAGAGCAGAGGTCTTGATGTGACGGCGGTTCCCGCTGTGTTATGCAAAAACCACGGTCCGTTTGCGTGGGGTAAGGATGCGGTTGAGGCAGTACACAATGCGGTCGTGCTTGAGGAGGTTGCGAAGATGGCGGCGCGGGCGGAGCAGATCAACGCGCGGGTACAGCCCGCTCCGCAGGAGCTGCAGGATAAGCATTATTACAGAAAGCACGGCGCGAACGCGTACTATGGCCAAAGAAAATGAAAGAAGGACGGATACGGAGGCGGCAGCATGGCGGATTTATCGACCGTGAGGGTATGTAAGCGTTGTCTGTTACGGGAATTTGACGAAAACGAATACCGTGAAAAGCTGGAGCGTTATATCGTCGGTCTGGATCATGATATTAAAGCGCCGGAGGCGCTCTATGAGAACCGGCTTTCTACCTGTAAGGAGTGCGAAAAGCTCTCAGAGGGAACCTGCCTTGCCTGCGGCTGTTATGTGGAGCTGCGCGCCGCGGTGAAGGCGAGCCGCTGTCCGCATAAAAGGTGGTAGTGTGAACAGGTGAAAGCAGTACAGAATGGAGATAGAGCGCAGATGAAGCAGGGGCATTGTGCAAACACCCCGCCGATGGGGTGGAACAGCTACGATTATTATGATACGACGGTGAATGAGGAGCAGGTGAAAGCGAACGCCGACTATATGGCAGCACATCTGAAAGCATTCGGATGGGAATATGTCGTTGTCGATATCGAATGGTATTCGTATGACGCCGGTTCCATGCGGGAACGGTATCAGTATATTCCGTTTTGGAAGGTCGAGATGGATGCGTACGGACGGCTTCTGCCGTGTCCGCAGCGGTTTCCTTCCGCAGAGGGCGGGAAGGGATTTGCGCCGCTTGCGGATTATGTGCATGCACTGGGATTAAAATTCGGAATCCACATTATGCGGGGCATTCCGCGCGAGGCGGCGCATCGCCATCTTCCGGTTTACGGCTCGTCCGTTAAGGCAAACGAGATCGCCGATCCGTCGAATATCTGCGCATGGAATCCCGATATGTACGGCTTAAACCCGGCATGCGAGGGCGCGCAGGCGTATTACGATTCTCTTTTTGAACTGTATGCGGAGTGGGGCGTCGATTTTATCAAGTGCGACGATATTTGCCGGATGGATATGCCGTCGGCGCGGGCGGAGATCGCCATGCTGCATCGGGCGATGGAGCGCTGCGGCAGGGAGATGGTCTTGAGCCTGTCTCCCGGTCCTGCGAAGATCGAGGAGGCATGGTATTATGCGCAGCATGCGAATATGTGGCGCATCACGGATGATTTTTGGGATCATTGGGATTCCTTAAAGGATATGTTTGACCGCTGTGAATTGTGGCAGCGGCATGTGGCGCCGGGAAGTTTCCCGGACTGCGATATGCTGCCGCTCGGCAAGATCGGAAAAGCGTTCGGCAAGGAGCGCGATACCGGATTTACGCGCACGGAGCAGGTTACGATGATGAATCTCTGGTGCATTTTCCGCGCACCGCTGATGATCGGGGCGGAGCTGACGAAGTTAGACGATTGGACAGCGGGGCTTCTGACGAACGAAACACTTTTGACGTGCGTGAAAAACGGCGGGATGCCGAAGCAGCTTTACCGTGACGGGGAGAGCGCGGTCTGGATGAATGAGGATCGTGTGGACGGCAGTATTTATCTTGCGCTGTTTAATCTGGGGGAACAGGAGCGTAAGCTGTCTCCGGAAGCTGCGGCGCTTTCGGCAAACGGCGTTTCGCTTATGGGAAAGAAGATGCGTTCTGCGTGGGACGGCGCGTATGAGGCGGGAAAAATGAGGCACGATGTTTCTGTGGTGCTTCCTCCGCATGGCTCCGTATTTTGGGTATGGCGGTAAGAGTTCCGTGTTTTTGGCACTGCGATAAGTGTGAACCGGATGGGGATGCTGTTTGCATAGGAACCCGCAGGTCATAGAAAGGAATGGGTAAGAGTATGAAAAAACGAATCATGGCATGGCTTTGTATCTGCCTGCTTGGCGCGATGCTTGCGATGACTGCGCTTGCCGAGGGCGAGACGGCGAATACATCGACGGAGGACGGCGTTGCCGTGACGATCGAGACGGACAAGGCGGAGTATCGTGCGGGTGAGGAGATTCATTATACGCTCCGCGTGGAAAATACGAAGCAGCACTGGACGCTTGCGGCGACGAGTGTTACCTACAATAATACCGACGGTATCATTGAAGCGTATGAGGGGTCCGTGCCGACAGAGCTTCCTGAAATTGCGGCGGGTGAGACCTATGAGTTGAGCGGCGTGCTGATCGGCGATGCGGAGATCTATGTATCGCAGGGCATGGGAAGCGGTGTGATCATCGGCATTGTGGCCGGTGTCATAGCAGTCCTTGCCGTGATTGTTGTCGTTGTGCTTATTTTGTTAAAAAAGAAAAAGGGGAATGGGAATAACGGCGCCAAAAACGCACTCATCTTATTCCTGACCGTGACGCTGGCGGCAGGCATGGTTCCGGCAGTTCCTACACAGGCGGCCGCTGCGGATGTGGAGGAGATCACGGTCCGCCCTTACATAAGAGTACAATATGCGGGACAGGAGATCATGCTCCGCGCCGTGATCAAATTCCAAGCATCCCAGGATCTGCTTGTCATTGAGCGTGAGAATGTTCAGATTGCGCAGAGAGTGACCTGTCATGACCCGTCCATTTTCCGCGACTTAGACGGCACCTATTATATTGTCGGCAGCTTCCTTTGCGGGGCAATGTCCCAGAACCTGACGGACTGGACGAGTCTGGACAGCGTGATACAGGGTAATTTTTCCGAAAACGTCAAGTCCCAGATACGGGAGTGGAATTTAGATGACCGCGCCGATGGCTGGAACGGTTATCTTTGGGCGCCGGATGTGATCTATAATACATCGATGAACAAGTACTGCATGTATTTAAGCGCAAACGGGGATGATTGGAAGTCGAACATTGTTCTTTTGACGGCGGATGCGTTTGAGGGGCCGTATGAGTATGTTGGCACGATCGTATACGGCGGCTTTAACGAGGATGATTACGGATTGACGGATGCGCCGCTTGTGACCGGTGAGGATGAGATACCGGAGCGCTATGTGACAAACGGCGTGGATAATCATAAATGGGGAGATATGTTTCCGAACTGCATCGATCCCTGCGTGTTCTATGACGATGACGGGAATCTGTGGATGAGTTACGGTTCCTGGTCGGGCGGTATTTTCATGCTGGAGCTGGACGAGGAAACAGGACTGCGTGATTATACAGTCAGCTACGAGACGGATATTCATTCGGATGCTTATTTCGGCAAAAAGATCGCGGGCGGTATGTATTCGTCCGGTGAGGCTTCCTATATTGAAAAAATCGGCGATTACTATTACTTGTTTATTTCCTACGGCGGTTTAGAGGCGGCACGCGGTTATAATGTCCGTGTATACCGTTCGGAGACACCGGACGGCGGCTATGTGGATGCACTCGGCAACGATGCGTTCTTTGACACATTACAGATGAACTTTAATATGAGTAAGGGCGTGCGCCTGTTTGGCGGTTATAAGTGGAGAAATTTTCTTTCGGGACAGGTGGCGCAGGGACACAACTCCGCATTTGTGGATGAGGACGGCCGCGCTTATATCATCTTCCATACGCGCACGAGCAACGGCACGGAGGGGCATTATGTGAAGGTGCACCAGTTGTTTGTCAACAAGGAGGGATGGCTTGTGGCGGCACCGTATCAGACCGTGGGCGAGAGCTTGCCGCAGAATGGGCTGTCTGCATCGCAGGTTGCGGGAGATTACGAGATGATCATCCACGAGCTGGACATCGATTACGAGCATCTTGAGACGAAAAAACCACAGTTCATCACGCTGACGGAGGACGGAAAAATCAGCGGCGAGTACACGGGTACATGGGCATTAGAGCCGGGTACGCCATATATTACCTTACATTTTGACGACGTTACTTACAGCGGCGTCACGCTCGAGATGGCGGTGGAGAACACCAATATCGAGACGGTTGTATTTACGGCGATGGGAATTGAAAATCAGGTGACGATCTGGGGCAGCAGGGTTTATGAGTAACGTGTGAAAACACGGATTGTTGTGCCGCCGAAGGCGGTATGACGCCGAAGGCGGTATGACGCCTACGGGCGGCATGTCTGAAAGTGTGAGGAGAACAACACGGAGCAGCGAGGAACGGAGGAGACGATGGAACAGGAACTTGCGGAGAAAAAAGATAAGGTTTTACGGCCGGGGTTTAAGCTGAATTGTCATGACAGAGATCAAAACCCGTTATTTGAATCCCACGATCCGTCCATGTTTTATGATCCCGTGAGTGGTCAGTATTATTCTTATGCTACGGACAGTGCGATCACCTCGCGCTATCGGCAGGGGATTCCGATCCGGAAAAGCCGGGATCTGGTGGATTTTGAATTTGTCGGCTATGCGCTTTCCGACGCGGCGGTCCAAGAAGCGCGGAACAACGGACATTATGCGCCGACACCCGGCTTTTGGGCGCCTTTTGTGGAGTATGTGAACGGGGAATATCGTCTGTATTATTCGGCAACGCGGGCATTCGGAAGCTCAGAATCACGCATTCACCTTGCGGTGGCGGACAATCCCGAAGGACCGTTTGAAAACCGGGGCGTTGTCGTGGATACATGGGGAACGGACAATTCTTATCCGAATGCGATCGATCCGCATATCGTGGATGACGCGCATGGGAAAAAATATCTGGTGTACGGTTCTTTTTTCGGAGGAATCTACTTAAAAGAGCTTGCGCCCGAAACGGGGCTCAGTCTGTCGGGAGATGTGCATGAGCTTGGACGGCGCATTGCGCATAAACCGGCAGGCTCGTATATCGACGGACCGGAGGGCGCCGCTGTCATCCGAAATCCGCATAACGGCAATTACTATCTGTTTCTTTCGTATGGCTGGCTCGGGGAAGACTATGATATTCGCGTGGGATTAAGCCGCACGGTGGACGGACCGTACCGCGACATGGACGGCAGAAATCTGGATGGGGAATCCCTTGGCATGAAGCTTGCGGGAAGCTATTGTTTTTCTGCGGAAACGCCGTACGCGGAGCGGAGCATAACAAAACCGCGTACGATCGAGGTATGGACGCGGCATGGCGTGAGGGTGGAGACGGTAAGCAATCCGGAATGGCGTTTTGACGGATTCCGCGGACCGGGACACGGTGTGCCGTTTTATAATGTGCCGGAGGATGCCTATTATTTTGTTCACCATGTGCGCGATGGCGCGGCGGCGCTGGTGCATGAGCCGGTGAAGAAGAGGGACAGACGTTCTTACCGCATGCATTATATGGTCGTGCGGAGAATGTATTTTATCAATGACTGGCCGGTGCTGTCGCCGGAGCCGTTTGCGGGGGAGGCGCGCGCTGCGGAGCAGATTTATCGTTTCGACGTTGCGGACGGTGTGCCTGTCGGAAAACATGCGCCGACGGCGGTAACAAAGGCAGTGCCGCAGAAGGCAGCAGAGGCAGAGCGGAGGGCGGCAGAGACAGGAGCGCAGCCGGAGGCAGAACAGAACGCCGGATGCCGTGAAGCAAGCGGAGCGTGGGAGTGGATCGTGTTCTCCAACACGGACAATTCGCCTGCGCGCGGACGGCTGGACGTATCGCTGTCCGGTGTCACGGCGGTCGCGGGAGAAGCGTTTGATTTTGAAAACAGCCGGATGTGCCGCGTGCTCTGCGGCTATACGGACGACGGGCAAAGCGTGTGGGCAAAGCAAAGTGAAACGCGCATAGGATAAAAATGCAGATGGAAAAGAGGATCATGATGCCAAAAAAGAAAAGAAGAACCGTGCGGGACGAGGGCCGGTTTTCCGTATTGGATTTGATAAAGGATATTTTGTGCTTTTTTCTGATGGTAGGATGCACGGCGGGCTATGTCATACTGTTGCTGCTCATCATCAGTTTTATTACGCTGTCGTACCTGCATTTTACGATTGAGGGTATTTTGATCACAGGTGCGGTCAGCGGCGGGATCGCGGGAATTTACTATATCGTAAAGACGGTCCAAAAATATCGCAGGATGAATTGAGATGTGTAGGATCAAAAGAAAGCGTTCTGTTCAAAAGAGGAAATCAGGATGATGTTTTTTATTTGGATGCTGCTGCCCCTGATCGTAATTTTATTGGCGGGGATTTACCTTTGCCGTAAAGTTTATGGGGCAGTTTGTTTTTTTGGAGAAAACCTTACGAAGAAAATGCGAATCATGATCGCGGCGGGAGTTACCGGCATATTGATTCTGTCGGTCGCCTTGATCAATGGGTTATGGTTTGTGATATTCATGCACATGGTAGTATTTTTACTTGTGCTTGATTTTATTGCGCTGATTGTGAAAAAGCTGCGCAAAAATAAAACGTTTCCCTACTGGGGAAAGGCGGTTTACCGGAGCGGAATACCGGCACTGCTGGCAGCGGTGCTGCTGGTCGGTTACGGCTATTATAATATACATCATGTTGTCAAAACGGAATATACGGTTTGGACGGATAAGGAGATCCGGGAAGAAGGGTATACCATTGTGTTTTTTTCGGATCTGCATTATGGAACGGCCGCGAACAGTGTTCAACTTAAACAGGCGGCGGACTCCATTGAAAGCGAAAGCCCCGATATCGTAATCTTGGGCGGTGACATCGTGGACGAGCGCACAAGTCTTGCGCAAATGCAGGAAGCGTTTGAGATCATGGGCAATATCCATACCCGATACGGGATTTATTATGTATATGGGAATCATGATAAAAGTGAGTATACCCAAAGACCGAATTATACAGCGGCACAGCTGGCAGATGCGATAGAGCAGGCGGGAATCCGTATCCTTGAGGACGAGACGTGTGAGATTAATGGTGAGATCCTATTGATCGGACGCGCTGACAGAGGGCACGGTGCAGGAACAAGAAAATCCGTTTTCCAACTTGTAGAAGGTGCGGATGCTGCGAAGGAATGGATTTTGATCGATCATCAGCCGGTGGAGTATGCGGACGTGATGGAAAGCGGATGCGGGCTCATACTCTCCGGTCACACCCATGCCGGTCAGGTTTGGCCTCTGGGCTTCCTTGCAGAGGTATTCCACACGGATGAGATGACCTACGGATACCGCCAAGAGGGAAGCCTGACGGAAGTGGTATCTTCCGGCATCGCCGGATGGGGGTATCCGGTCAGAACGGAAAAACATTCGGAATATGTTGTGATTCATCTGATGAAGCCCCTGCGCGATGCTTCCTCTAACAGCTTCGGCTGAATTTCGGGATAAGTCCAATTTTCCGGCAGCGTGTCGGTGATAACGGTCGTTTCGATCTCGCTGTGCAGCTCCTGCTCGAACCGAGTCACATCCGCATAATAAAGCATGCCGAAGGATTCCATGCCGTCAAAATTATCGGGTGCCGTGACGGAATACACGCAGATCGGTGTAATCGTATAATCGAGCGCGCCGGTCTCCTCATACAATTCTCTTTTTGCCGTGGAAAAAATATCCTCGCCGGGCTCTCTGTGACCGCCGGGAACCTCTAACGTGTTTCTCTCCTTATGTTTGCAAAATACCCATTTGCCGTTATGTACGGTGATGATGACCGCAAACTTCAAAAGCTCATCTGAAACTTCATCATAAAAGCGAACCAATGTCATGGGGATGAACCTGCCTTTCTACATGATATGATCTAACCTCGCAAACCCTTTGCGCCTATTATATCATGAATCTTCGATTCATGATCAACATTCGCCGCTCGCCGAATGAGTAAACTCATTCTTCTCGCTAACGCTCATTATATCATAAATCTTCGGCTGTGCTAAAAAATAAAATAAAATTCAGTGCAACTTTTCGGAAGCAATGGTACTCTATTAAAAGATTGCTCGAATGGGCAATAGAGAAAGCGGAAACATGGAGGATTCGTATGAAAACAACAAAAGAGCTAGAGGATGCTGTCAGGCAGTATCAAAACGGAAATGCGGAGAGTTTTGACCGGGTTTATGAATTATCTTATCGGTATTTGCGTGCATGCGTGATCCATGTGGTGAAGGATGAGGAAATCGCGGCAGATATGCTTCAGGAGACCTATCTGGAAATCAGCCGGAATATTTCACAGTTAAAAAGCGCAGAGGACTTTTTAAGCTGGGCATCGACGATCGGAAACCGCAAATGCTATGCGTACTTAAAAAAACAAAGGGATGTCCTGATTCGCGCTGACGATGATCCGGACGGGGACGCACAGGACTTTTTTGAAGCCATTGCAGATGACGAGGCGTTTATTCCGGAGACGATCCTGCAGGATCGGGAGAAACAGCGTTTGGTTCAGGAGATCATAGACGGACTTTCCGATATGCAGCGGCTGTGCATCATCGGGTTTTATTATCGCGGACAGTCCATAGAGGAAATCGCACAGGAACTGGAGATTCCCGCCAATACGGTAAAGTCCCATCTAAGCAGGGCAAAGGTTAAGATTAAAGATGCCGTGATCGTGTTGGATCGGGAAAAAGGGACAAGACTTTACACTTTGGCGCCGTTTATGCTGCTGTTTTTGTCAAAGGAAGCGGAGGCCTGCGAGGCGGGGCCGATGCCGGAAGCATTAAAAAAGGAATTGGGCGGATCGGGTGTAAAGAATGCGGGTGCAAAGAATACGGTTATCAAGAAAATATTGCGGTCGGGCGTGCGCTATAAGCTGATAGCAGGCGCTGTGTTGGCGGCGGTTGTCATAGGGGGAGGCGCGGCGCTGATCCTTTATGCGAACTCCCGAAATGCGGGCGAAGAACATCCGTCGGAAACAGTAATGGCGGGGACGGACGCGGATGCAGGTTCAGACATGACGGAGGATACAGAGGCAGCGCAGGAAGATAACGAATCGGCGGCAGAGGCAGACGAAAATCTGCAGGCAGGTACTGCTGAGGAATCGGAGCCGGAAGGACAGGAAACCGTAGAGGACGAAGAGCCGGGAGAGCAGGAAACTGTAGAGGCCGCAGAGGCGGAAGAGCAGGAAACCGTAGAGGACGCAGAGACGGGAGAGCAGGAAGAACATGAATCGGCGGTGCAGACAGAAGAAAGCACTGCCGGAGGATCAGAGACGGAAGGGCAGGAAGATGGGGATGGTGTAAAAGAGACCCGCTATAACGCCGATGGAACAATAGATGCTGTCTATGAATATGACGCAAATGGGAATCTTGTAAAACGGTACTTCTACTATGACGATGGAACCTTAGATTGTATCAATGAATATAACGCGAATGGGAAGCTTGTAAAACAGTCCTACTACTATAGCGATGATACAATAGATTTTTATTATATCTGGGAATATGACGCAAATGGGAACCCTGTAAAACAGTCCGGATACGATGCCGATGGAAGAACAGTTGCTTATTATATCTGGGAATATGACGGGAATGGGAATTGTGTAAAATATACCGACTACAATGCAGATGGCACAATATATTCCTATTATTTCTATGAATATGACGCGAACGGGAACCTCGTAAAACGATCCGACTACAAAGCCGATGGAACATTAACTTCTTATTTTATCTTTGAATATGACGCGAACGGGAACCTCGTAAAACGGACTGACTACAGTGCTGATGGGACAAGCTATGTAAACTATTATTAGGATGAAAGAAAAATCTGATCGTGAAGCTGTATTTGCTGGATTCAAGATAAGGAACCTGAATCTATGAGAAGGGGCTGTCGCAAAATGCGGCAGCCTCTTTGCATATAGGAAACTTTTTTTTCAGGTTTGAGAAAAATTTGAAAAAAAATGAAAAACAGGTGCAACTTTTGGAGAAAAACTGCGCTCTATTGAGGTGCAAATGGAACAGTAGCTGAAAAACGGAAGAAAGGGGGATGCAGATCAAAGCGGATCATGCCCCAATGCTTGACAAAAAATGCTGCAGGAGCGTGCGCTGTTCATCACTCAGCATAGAGACGTCAAGCAGCCTGTCCTTATCGATCCTGTCAAAACCGAGCAGATAATCGGCGGAGCAGTGATAAAGGCGGGCAAGCGCGATCAGCACCTCGACACTGGGTGTCCGTTCTCCGCTTTCATAGTTGGAGACGATGGAACTGGATATGCCAATGGATTTGGCAACCTCTTTTTGCGAAAGATTTTTTAGCAACCGTTGTTCTTGTAAGCGTTGACCTAAACCATATACCATAAAACGAACTCCTCCATAGTTTTATTTTATGCTATACGGAATAACTTTAGGAAAACAAATATATGCTAAAAGCATTGAAAAATATGCTGAAAGATGATACACTTATGAAGAGAAAGGAAGGAGGAATTGGTCAAGACCCGTGAGGGAGGAGTTTGACTTATTGTTTTGCAAAAAGAAAGATCAGGAGGAAAGAGTCTTCGAACGAGGCAGTTTGAAACGGTAACGGATGTCTATTGGTTGATATGTGCACAAAGTGCAGCAGGGAAAGGAGAAAGGATATTTATGATAGTGCGAAATGATGATATGCAAATCACTTTTGAGGTTGTATTAAAGCAAGAAAAGTATGATGTAATTTTACACAATTTTTTTACGGACGGAAACGATTATCATATCAGGAAGGATATTCCGCTTTCAGAAGAGCTGGTTCATGCCACCGAAGAAGTAATCTTGGAAGAGATTTGGGAGGAAACCATTTCCTTTTGGACGAGCGCAAATAGGTCGAGCGCGGGCAATTGCGACGATATAGAGAAGAAAGAGATGTTTTTGGCCGTTGCCGATGCTTTGGAAACGCTGGATTACGCGAAGGTTCAGAAGAAACTGACACATGAATAAATTTCATGAAGATTACATTAGGACAAGATATTATAAGCGATAGATTTCTGTAAATCCATCCCGGCAGCAAACACGACGGTTGTGAGCTGTCGGGAATTTTATGGCAGAATGAGCTGATTGTGAAAGGAGACAAAAAAAATGAAAAAGAAAGCAGTTTTATCGATCGGCATGTTATTGTTGATGAGTGTTTTTACGACAGGGTGCGGACATCAACATGTGTGGGAAGATGCAACCTGCATGGCACCAAAAACCTGTAGTGAGTGTGGAGAAACCGAGGGAGAGGCATTAGGGCATACATGGGCAGATGCCACCTGTGCAGAACCAAAAACCTGCAGCGTATGCGGAGAAACCGAGGGGGAAGCATTGGGGCATACATGGGCGGACGCCACATGCAGTGACCCTAAGACCTGCAGCGTATGCGGAGAGACCGAGGGGGATGCGTTAGAGCATACTTTGTCAGAGGCGAATTACCAGCAGGCGGCTGTCTGTGAGGTGTGCGGCGAGAGCGTAGGCGAACCGCTACAGGCGGATTTTGAAAAATATAATCTTACGGAACATATGGTGGAGTTGGATCAGGAATATGATTATAGAACAACGTGTTACAATGATTCTGCATACACGACCGTAGGAAAGGTGATATTTTCCAATTATCAGACATTTGATTCTGACGAAACCCATGAGACAAAAGAAGGATATGAGTGGAAAATGGTAGATATTACAGCTGTTTTTGGGGATGAAAATGCGCGGGAATATGGGATGTCGCCAGACAGCTGGTTTGACGATTATTATGACATTATCAAATGCGTTGATACTTCTGCAACAGATGATAATGGAATAGTACATTTTACAGTCAATTGGAACGGTGTGGATTATACAGAGTGCTGCTTCATTCAAACGGCCGGATGGAACGGCTGGACGGATAATGCAGATCCTGCATATGGGGACTGGGAGCGGATCAATGTATGCCAAATCCATGTTGAAGCGCTTGTTCCGGCAGGTTATGACGGTATCGTTTTGGGAGTATACAATAACGCGGTTGATTGGGGAGATGGTCTGTATGTGTTTGAGGTAGATAATACGGACGCCCTGTTCTTCCGAATGGATTGATTGAAATCCAGGAAGAAGATGGCTGGGTGAGTGTTTTTTGTAAAATAGTGTGGAAATCAAAGAGCTATCAATACAAAAAGCCAGTCAATCCTTGCTGTAAATTCACGTGTTATTTTTCTTGCTAATGATCTGCAGATTGCATATAATAAGTGCAAAGGAGATGATGACTTTGCCCAATATTAAGCCAATATCTGATTTGAGAAATTATACAGAAGTATTAAAAGAAGTAAGAACAAACCAACCGGTGTATCTGACTCGGAATGGTCGGGGGGCATACGCCATTGTGGATATTGATGAGTTGGATCGATTAAAAGCAACAATTCAGCTTTTGACAAAACTGGAAGAAGGAGAGCAGTCTGCCAGAGAAAAGGGGTGGTTAACAGCGGATGAGGTAGAGGCTGCGTTGGGATTGTGATATGCCGAAGCTGATTTATACACCAAAAGCGTTGGATGATCTACAGGAGATAAAAGCCTATGTTGCCGGGCAGTTTGGTGAAGGCAAGTCAAAAGCTTGTACCAAGGAGATTACATCAACTGTCAAACAGTTAGAGCTGTTTCCGAAAGGAGGTCTTCGCTTAGCGGATCTGATAGAATATCCAACGGATTACTATTATTTGGTTGTAAAGCCTAATTATGTTTTTTACAGGGTTGAGGGTGATACCGTAAGGGTTATCCGTATTTTGAATGAAAAGCAGGATTTTCTACAGATATTATTCGGAATTAACAGTATATCTGAAGAAGGAGAAGATTACTGGGAAAATACCTGAGTTAGGAAAAATAGTTGATAAGGAAGTTTACCGATAGATTGATATAAAATACAGGTAAAGAGAGGGGAAAAAAATGTTTTGTAATCAGTGTGGCACGCAGATGCCGGAGAACACGAAAATTTGTCCGAACTGCGGTGCGAATGTGGGGCAGACTTTTGTACCTGTGGAGAATTCGGGAATGGGTGAAGTACCGCCCGTACAGCCTGCACAGAATGCAGACGCAGGACAGATTCCGATGCAGCAGGCACAGAATGCAGGCGCAGGACAGATTCCGATGCAGTCAGCACAGAATGCGGGCGCAGGGCAGATTCCGATGCAGCAGGCACAGAATCCGGGAGCGGGCATGGGATTTGGACAACCGGGATACGGACAGCCGAACCAGCAGATGTACGGCGGCGCTCCTATGATGGGATATTCCGTACCTCCTCAGAAAAACATGGGGAATGTCGGCGCGGTGTTTAAGAATGCGCCGGGTGAATTTGCAGGCAGGGTAAAACGTATGGGGATCAGCATGTTTTGCCTTTTGGGCATTATCGCAGCGATGCTGTTTTTGGTTGCGCCGTTTATGAATTTTGCTTCCATTCATGTGAATGAAAAAGTGGAGGTTCCGTCTTATTCCGGTTATTTTATGGGTTCTTCTTACAGTTCCAAAGTAAGTGTCAAGGCCAGTGTCGGGCTGAACCTGTTTGAATTGTCACAATTGAGCGGTACGGTTGCGCGTCTGGCGGATAAGCTGGGCGTTGCAGATACGGATGATCTTGCGGACGCATTGGAAGGTGCAGAGGACTATCTTGTTCGTGAGATGGAAGACGAGATGGATACCGATATTAAAGACGGCAGTGTGAAGGAGGTTTTCGGAACGGCACGGCTGGTTTTGAAAGGACGTGCGGCAGCGCTTGTTACGCCGTGGATTCTGATTGTCTGCGGTGTCGGACTTCTGGTCTTTACCGTAACGAATCACAGAAAGCTGAAACTGGTATTTTCTTTGATTCCGCTTGCCTGCCTGATCTGGCTGATGATTTGTTCCGGTCACTTTTTCTCGATCATGGGAATCGGAGCATGGGCGATCATTCTCGGAATTGTATTAGGATTAATCAGCGCACTAAAGGATGCGTAAGAACAAACAAAAATCTGTATAATAAAGCTTTGATAAAGCGAAACGTTTTCATTATCGTCTCATCTTTGACAATTGACAGTTAAAAGCTGTAAAACAGCCACAAACCGCATCATTGCGACCATTGTGGCTGTTTTTCAATTTTTATTCTACAAGCCGGTATAGTAGCAGGCTGATATTTCCTTCCAGATTTGTTATTACCGCATAGAAGCCGCCATACTGCGCATCTTTTGCAATCCTATCTTTATTTTTGATATCATTATTGGAGAATCTTCTAAATGATAAATGGTTTTTCCCAAAGGTGTGGCAGAACTTCAAAACTCAGAGGGGCTGTGATATAATGGTTGCAAATTGGACATTGCAATTGGCAATATCAGTAAAAAGAAAATATAGATGATAGATATAGGACACATTGATTTGTGACAACAGTGTTGACACAAGTTTGAAAGGTGGTAGATTTTGGTGAAAAATGAAATCTCAATAGTAGGCAATCTTATTCAGATTATTGACCAATCAAGGCAGAATGCTCTGAAAAAGGTTAATGAAGAGTTGATTCAGATGTATTGGAAAGTGGGAGAATACCTGAGCACAGAATCTACTAAAGCATCATTTGGAGATGCATATATAGATACAGTTGCAGAAGAGATTCAAAATGCATTTCCTGAGATTAAGGGATTTAATAGGCGTGGTCTATATCGTATGAAGAAATTTTATGAAACTTATGAAGATGATGAATTTGTGGCAACACTGTTGTCACAAATAAGCTGGTCAAATCATTTGACCATAATTTCAAAAGCGAAAACACCCGAAGAACGTCATTTTTATATAACTCTTTGTGTAAAAGAAAATTATTCGGCACGGGAATTGTCCCGCCAGATTGACAGTGGATATTATGAACGTTATATGCTGTCCAAGAAAAAATTATTGCCTGAACCAATAAAAGGATTGAAAGACAATCCATTCTTGGATTCTTATGTGATAGAGTTTTTGAATTTGCCATCCAACTTCAAAGAAACTGATTTAAGAAGAGGTCTGATTAGAAATATGAAGGAGTTTATTCTGGAGGTTGGTAAGGATTTTACGTTCATAGACGAAGAATTCAGAGTCCAGGTTGGTGGTGAAGATTATAAGATTGATTTGCTTTTCTTTCATCGGGGATTACAGTGCCTTGTGGCATTTGAATTGAAAATAGGAAAATTTAAGCCGGAATATATATCGAAAATGGATTTCTATCTGGAAGCGCTTGATCGCCAGAAGAAAAGACAAAATGAGAATCCAAGTGTTGGGATGATATTATGTGCATCTAAAGATGATGAAGTAGTAGAGTATGCTATGAGCAGAACATTGTCTCCTATGATGGTTGCAGAGTATCAACTTCAACTCCCGGATAAAAACGTGCTGCAGAAGAAATTGCAGGAATTAATCAATATGCCTTTATTAGAGGATGATGAGTGAGTACTGGAGTTAAGAATGTTGTATGAAGATAAATTTAATATACTGCTTAAATGCTAAATCGCACTTTAAATGGCACTTTGGAAGAAAAATGCTGTCAGTGATTGTAAAAAGTATTTATACAACACAGAAGGAAATTGCACAGAAGATTTTATTTGACGGACACTGATACCGTTGATATGATAATACAGATTGAAGAAACAATAGATTGAAGGAGACAGCAATAAAAAAGATTGGAGGAAAGAATATGAATGAGAAGAATTTAAGTGTATTTGAGACCGGAGAGCCAAACGATGCATTTGCCAAGTATTTTGTCGGCAAAAGCTGGCTGAACATGCTCTCCACCGAACAGGTGGCGATCGGCAATGTGACATTTGAGCCGTCATGCCGTAACAACTGGCATATCCATCACGCGGAGAAGGGCGGCGGACAGATTCTTCTGGTAACTGCGGGCGAGGGCTGGTATCAGGAATGGGGAAAGCCGGCGAGAGCATTAAAGCCGGGCGACGTCGTGAACATTCCCGCGGGTGTGAAGCACTGGCACGGCGCAGCGAAAGCATCTTATTTTCAGCATCTTGCCGTTGAGGTTCCAGGAGAAGGCGGCAGGACGGAGTGGTGCGAGCCGGTAGCGGAGGAAGAATACAGTCGATTGGGGGAGGAGCAGAAATGAAAAAACAAACGGCAGGCAGAGATAATCTGGGTGCTCTTGCGCCGAAATTTGCGGAATTAAATGACGATGTGTTATTTGGCGAGGTATGGTCGAGGGAGGACAAATTATCCGCTAGGGACAGAAGTATGATCACGATTGCGGCGCTGTTTTCCACAGGGCTGTACCCGCAATTGAAATCGCATATTGCCATCGGAAAAGACCACGGAATCACGAAGGAGGAGATCGTGGAGGTCGTGACGCAGCTTGCGTTTTACTGCGGCTGGCCGAAGGCGTGGAGCACGTTTCCGATGATCGAGGAAGTGTACGGAGAGGAATGATTGCGTGGATTTTCTGTGATTCCAAAGGAATTGCGTGCAGCTTATAGGATATTTTTCGAGAAACGATCCGCGTCAGACGGCATTCTGCCAATCTCGATGGAGTTCTTTCTATGATTCCAAGAGAATTTCCTTCAGAAATTCTCTGAAAGAATGCGCAGCATTCTTTTGTAATCTATGCTTTACCCACAACAAAATTAAAAAAGCATAGTGCATGGAAGATCATAAGAGGCGGTTGCTGACCTGCCGAGAAGAGCACGGTTCTATCATGCGAAGCTGGACGCAGGAAGCTTGCAGGCAGGAGAGAAATACAACGTTCTCAGAAATGTCATCGTGATTTTTGTCACGACCTATGATCCGTTTGGCTTAGAACGGATGGTATATACGGTCAAAAGCGGCTGCATTGAGGTCTCCGAACTGCCATACGAAGATGGGGCAAGAACAATTTTTCTCTACACGAAAGGGACAGAGGGGAATCCGCCAGAAGACTTGCGTGAACTTCTCTATTATATGGAGCATACGTCAAAGGAGAATGCGAAGACGGAGAATTTACAAAGACTGCACGAAATGGTAACGGCGGTAAAGAGAGACGGAAAGGTGGGGCTTGCCTATATGAAAAGCTATGAGATTGAAAAACTGAGATGGAGAGAAGGGCTTGCGGAGGGAAAAACTGCCGGTCTGGCAGAGGCAGTACTTGATCTTCTTGGCAGTTTGGGTGGCGTTCCTTCTTCATTGCAGGAGACAATTACGGCGCAAAAGGATGAAGAAACGCGCCGTGCAGGGCTGAAGCTTGCGGCAAAAGCAGAAAGCATCGAGGATTTTGCAAAACAGATTTGAACGAATGGAAAGAGGATATGCGGGATGAAACAAAAGGGCGGATGATTCGCGTCTAAAGTGTGAGAGCACCGGATAAAAGCTGCTTCATAGAGAGGAAAACGCAGATGACAGTCCTATATTCCGTTCTGCATCTACTGGTGGACGGTGTGTGCGCCATGGCGATGTTCGGAACGTTTATCCCGCAGGACGGCGGGTATTTCTATATATTGTTATATAATTTCTGTGCGTTCGCCCTGCAGATGCCGTTTGGCGTGGTATTGGACGCCTTACATGCGAGAGAAGAAGGAAGGAATCGGGACGTTTCTTTCAGGCATGCGAAAGCCGGAAAAAAGAATGTGGACTTCGATCTTATGACCGCATTCATCGGTGTTTTATGTACGATTGCGGGGGTCGTGACGCATCCGGTCGTATTGGGAATCGGAAATGCGCTGTTCCATGTGGGCGGCGGCGTGGGAACGATACGAGACAGGCGCGTGGGAACGAAACGAGACAGGCGTGTGGGAACGATGCACGAAGACGGCGATGAAAGCGATTGCAGAGACCAATACGGCGGGAATGCCGGGAACNGACTGATCAAGCGGCTTGGTGTGTTTGTTGCGCCGGGTGCGCTGGGCCTGTACGTTGGGACTACCCTTGCCAAAAACGGCGGATGGAATCCGTGGTTTTGGGGGGNGAGCGCTTCGATGCTGTTATTGTGCGGAGGAATGCTCTGTTTCCGCTTACGTTGTCCTGCATCGGAACCTGACATCCCGTGTAAAAGCCGACACGCTCATCCGGATCAAGGGAATGTTTTGCGCTTAACCGTCTGCTGCCTGCTTGTTGTCATCCTGCGCTCGTATATCGGCATGGCGGTTTCGTTTCCTTGGAATATCGGAGTTTTGACAGGGGTGTTCAGCGTGCTTGCCGTGGTGGGCGGAAAGATGGCGGGCGGATTTCTGTCAGCATGGAAGGGCTCGTTTCGGACGGCGGTGGTTTCGCTCATTCTGGCGGCGGTCTGCTACTTATTTTCTTCTGTCATGCCGCTCGGGCTGGCTGCCTTGTTTTTATTTAACATGACCATGCCGATCACCCTGTACTGGATGATCTGTGCATTTCCGCAAATGCCGGGATTTGCGTTTGGATGTTTGACCTTTGCCCTGTTTTTGGGATTTCTGCCGGGTTATTTGGGTATACAGCCCGCTTGGACCGGCAATGTGATCGGCAGCGCGGGAAGTATCCTTTCGATGCTGCTGCTGGCGGCGGGAATCGGAAAAAGCCGGCGTGACAGCGGGGAAGTGGTATGAGACACGCTGTGTTTACCGGCAGGGGAAATCGGAAAAAATGAGTGTGATAAGGGAGAAGTCGTGAGGGATTATTTACTGGAAATGTTTTTGGTTTCCCTGCTGCTTACGATCGCAGTGGAGCTTGCCGTGGCGATTGTGTGCTTCGCGATACGCGGAAAAAACAAAATCCTGCTCGTGACACTTGTCAATGTGCTCACGAACCCGCCTGCGGTATTATTGTGCTGGCTTGGGAGGCGGTATCTGCCGGGTGCAGCGGCTTTACCGATACAGCTTTTGGTTGAAACGGCGGTTGTGATAGTAGAGGCGTGGATCTANNGCAGTTTTGCGAAAAAAAGACAGTGGGAGATCGATCATCCCGTCAGACTGTCGGTAGCGGCAAATCTCTGTGCATGGCTGTTTGGAGTNATTCTTTTGGAAATAAGGAGGAGTTTATGAAAAAGTGGATNGGTTTTTTGGGAACGGTGNTTTGTTTTCTGCTCTGTACGATTTCTGTGCGGGCGGATGTGATCTGGGAGCCGATGGATTCCTTTTATGAGGAACATTCGTCGGAGTGCACTTATGTAAATCGACAATATACCGCCAATGGACCGGACGGCGTGGTGATCCTTTATAAGAGTCCGGAATCTGCAACGGTTGTAACGACATGGGAAAACGGACGTAAGGCGTATATCTCCTTTACCTATGAAGATGCGCAGGGGATTGTGTGGGGCATCTCGGAGGACGAGCAGACAGGGTGGATGCCGATGGACTATATGAAGGTGGTCTATGATTCCATATCATTTGCGGAAGATTACGGCGACCGGATTGTCAGCGAGAATGGTACTTTGGACGAACAGTATCGGAATGGGACGGTTTATTTTTGGAAATATCCGGGTGCGGAGAGCTATAGCAGTATGAATCTGCAAGACTGGGAGTATCTGCCCGATTACAGTGGTGTGTATACGGATGAAGCGGGGCATCGCTGGGGATATATCGGATATTATTATGGCAGCAGGAGTGTGTGGGTGTGTCTGGATGCGCCTNCGGCGGATTATGCCGCCCTGTATCCGGACGGAGCCCCTAAGATCGGAAAAGAGGACGATACACANTCGCAGGATTTGGAGAACAGNGGGACGGAGCGGATCGNGCCGCNGACANATGACANGNNNGNCATGATCGTGGTCGTGCTGGTGGCATTGGTNGTGGCGGNGACGGCAGTGCTGCTCGTGATCCTAAGGAAGCGCGTTTCTCTAAAGAAGCNGGATTAAAGNAACGATGGANTCATAAAGCCGTTCGATTGAAATGCGGAAAGACGAAAAGAGGTAGGAAATGGATAATAGGGAGATTTTAAGGATTGCCATGGAGCAGTCGGCGGCGGACATTCATTGTGATCCGGGAGATTTTCTCCGCGAAACGAATGTGATTGTTTCATCCGTGCTCGGAGAGAATGCGCGAAAATATTACAAGGAGCCGATCACCTGCAATCTGGTGTCTTACGGAAATAATATCGTTGCATCCGTAAAGGATGAGNTCAGAGAGGTGGTGTCAGCCTACATCGACAAATTTGAGTTCTATCATTGNTTNGANACGCCGAACATGCATTGGCTGAANGAACGCCTGATGAAGCAGGGCAGNAAGGTNTGTTTTATGGCGGAATACTATCTGCCNGANGTCACAAAGCTGCNNGCCNTNNNNTGCGGCTATGAGCTGCGGGTGCTGGAACAGCCGGNTTTTGCCGNGCTGTATGNGCCGNAATGGGGCAANGCNNTNTGTGANGACAGNAANGAANTGGATGTNCTGGGNNTCGGNGCATANGACCNNGGGAAANTGATCGGGCTGGCCGGATGCTCCGCCGACTGCGACGANATGTGGCAGATCGGNGTGGANGTNCTTCCGGCATANCGGAGGCAGGGAATCGCGGCGGCGCTCACAAGCCGTCTGGCGGTCGAAGTTCTCGAAAGGGGAAAGGTTCCGTTCTATTGCTCGGCATGGTCCAATATCCGCTCGATGCGGAATGCGATCAAGAGCGGGTTTCTTCCGGCGTGGGTGGAGATGACGGCAAAGCCCGCGGAGGTTGTGGAAAAAATGAATGCGTAGATTGCGTTCTCAGTATATAAGAATGTCAAAAAATCACTGTAAGTCATTTGGAGGTTTCAAAATGAAGATTCGTGTAATGGAAATTTCTGATTATGAGAAAGTATACGCACTTTGGATGTCCTGCAAAAATATGGGGTTTAATAATCTGGACGATTCCAAAGAGGGCATAGAAAAATTTTTGAAGAGAAATCCCGACACATCCTTTGTTGCGGTNNAANACGATGCGGTGGTCGGAATCGTATTGGCAGGGCATGACGGGCGCCGAGGGTATGTTTACCATATGTCCGTAGCGGAAAATTACAGAAAGCAGGGCATCGGANCACAGCTTATGAGCCATTGTGAGGANGCGTTGAAGCGGGAGGGCATCAACAAAGCGGCGCTNCTTGTATTCAACCGCAATGAAGTCGGGAATGCGTTTTGGGAAAAGCAGGGATTTACTGTCAGGGAGGATGTCGCTTACCGGAATAAGGCGCTGGCGGAGATTGTCAGGATCGATACATAAGCGCTTGTTTTTTTATTGTTTTTTATACCAACATATTGACACCTGCTAAAACTCTGATACAATATATGGTATGCGATGTTAAAAATGTGTAGAGGGGTAGCAGAAATGAAGATTATCAAAAGAAGCGGCTCGGAGGTCGGCTTCAATATGGACAAGATCGAGGCCGCGATCAGAAAGGCAAACTTAAGCGTCGTGGACAGCGAGAAGATGTCGGACGACCAGATCAGACGGATTGCCTTGAGCGTGGAGGAAGCTTGTGCTTCCATGCAGCGCGCGCCGAGCGTGGAGGAGATTCAGGATATGGTGGAGAACCAGATCATGAATCAGCGTGCGTTTTCCGTTGCAAGAAATTATATCACCTATCGTTACAGAAGAGCGCTTGTCAGAAAATCCAATTCTACGGATCAACAGATCTTAAGCCTTCTTGAGTGCAACAACGAGGAGGTCAAGCAGGAGAATTCCAACAAAAATCCGACGGTCAACAGCGTACAGCGTGATTATATGGCGGGAGAAGTCAGCAAGGACATTACGAAGCGTTTTTTGCTGCCCGCGGATATTGTCGATGCGCATGAAAAGGGACTCATTCATTTTCATGACGCGGATTATTTTGCACAGCATATGCACAATTGCTGTCTCGTGAATCTGGAGGATATGCTGCAGAACGGAACGGTCGTCAGCGAAACGATGATCGACACGCCCAAGAGCTTTTCGACTGCATGCAATATTGCGACGCAGAGCATCGCGCAGATCGCATCGTCGCAATACGGCGGACAGAGCTTTTCGCTTGCGCATCTTGCACCGTTTGTGCAGGTCAGCCGCTTAAAATTCCGCGAGGAGGTCCGAAAGGAGCTGGAGCTTGTCGGCGCAGCGCATGACGAGGAGATGGTGAACCGCATGGCGGAGTGCCGCGTCAAAGAGGAGATCAACCGCGGCGTGCAGATGATCCAGTATCAGGTGATCACGCTCATGACGACGAACGGACAGGCGCCGTTTGTCACGGTATTCATGTATTTGAACGAGGTTCCGGAGGGACAGACAAGGGACGATCTGGCGGCGGTGATCGAGGAAGTGCTGCGTCAGCGCATCAAGGGCGTGAAGAACGAGAAGGGCGTTTATATTACCCCGGCGTTCCCGAAGCTCATCTATGTGCTTGAGGAAGATAATATTCATGAGGGCAGCAAGTACTGGGAGCTGACGAGGCTCGCGGCGGAGTGTACCGCAAAGCGCCTTGTGCCGGATTATATTTCCGAAAAGATCATGAAAAAATTAAAGCAGGGCGACTGCTATCCCTGCATGGGATGCCGTTCTTTTTTAACGCCGGACAGATTTACGGAAACCGGAGCCGGGAATGTGGCGAATGCGCAGAATTACGTGCCGAAAAAGCATAAATATTATGGGCGCTTCAATCAGGGCGTTGTGACGATCAACCTTGTGGATGTGGCGTGTTCTTCGAACGGGGATACGGGGAGATTTTGGGAGATCATGGATGAGCGCTTGGAGCTTTGCTACCGCGCACTGATGTTCCGCCATGAGCGTCTGAAGGGAACGCCGTCGGACGTTGCACCGATCCTTTGGCAGAACGGCGCGCTTGCGCGCTTAGAGAAGGGCGAGAAGATTGATAAGCTGCTCTATGGCGGCTATTCCACAATCTCACTCGGCTATGCGGGCTTATGCGAATGCACGAAGTATATGACGGGGAAGTCCCATACCGATCCGGAAGCGACGCCGTTTGCGTTGTCGGTGATGCAGTATTTGAACGAGGCGTGCCGCAAATGGAAAACGGCGACGAACATCGATTTCAGTCTGTACGGAACGCCGTTGGAGTCCACGACCTATAAATTTGCCAAGTGCCTGCAAAAGCGTTTCGGCGTGATCGAGGGCGTGACGGACAGAAACTATATTACGAACAGCTATCATGTGCATGTGACCGAGCATATCAATGCGTTTGACAAGCTGAAGTTTGAAGCGCAGTTTCAGGAACTTTCGCCGGGCGGCGCGATCAGCTACGTCGAAGTGCCGGACATGCAGAACAATCTCGATGCGGTGCTCGCTGTCATGCGGTATATTTATGAAAATATCATGTATGCGGAGCTGAATACAAAGAGCGATTACTGTCAGGCGTGCGGCTATAACGGTGAAATCCAGATCGTCACGGACAGCCACGGCAAGCTGCTGTGGGAGTGTCCGAACTGCGGCAACCGCGACCAGGATAAGATGAATGTGGCGCGCAGAACCTGCGGCTATATCGGCACACAGTTTTGGAATCAGGGCAGAACGCAGGAGATCAAGGAGCGCGTGCTGCACCTATAAGGAACAAACAGTTCGGCTATCGGCTGCCTGATGCATGAATGGCGCCTGCTGAACTTTGGGATATTTCGGGGACTTCTTATGAATTATGCGGAGATCAAGACCTGTGATATTGCGAACGGTCCGGGCGTGCGGGTGTCGCTGTTTGTGAGCGGCTGCAATCACAGATGCAAGAATTGTTTTAACGAGGTTGCGTGGGATTTCGGGTACGGGAAGGAATTTACCCGCGAGACGATGGATTACCTCATCGGGGAGCTTAGTCCTTACTATATACGGGGATTGACGCTGCTTGGCGGAGAACCGATGGAGTACCAGAATCAGGTCGGGCTGCTTCCGTTTCTCAGGCGTGTGAAAAAAGAACTGCCGGATAAAGATATCTGGTGTTTTACCGGTTATTTGTTTGACCGGGAGATCGTGGAAGAGATGTGCCCGAAATGGGAGATGACGAGGGAACTATTGTCCTACATCGACGTGATGGTGGACGGCAGATATGTGGAAGAACTGCATGATATTACGCTGCTTTTTCGCGGCTCGTCGAATCAAAGGCTGATCGATGTTCCAAAGTCGCTTGCGGCGGGAAGCGTCGTTTTGTGGGGCGGATCACGGGACGAAGAGATAGAAAAAGATAACGAAAAGAAAAACGGAGGGTGACACAATGGCAACAGCATTTGAGAAGCACGGTGCGTTATCGGTGCGTGGAACACAGCTTACGGATAAGGACGGACAGCCGTTTCAGTTAAAAGGACCGAGCACGCTCGGTATCGTATGGTATCCTGAATATATCAATAAGGCGGCGTTTGAGACAATCCGGAATTGGGGAGGAAACCTGATCCGCCTTGCGATGTATACGGCGGAGGACGGCGGTTATTTGACGGACGGCGATCAGGATTACTTAAAGGGCCTGCTGGATACCGGCGTGAAAGCGGCGACGGAGCTTGGCATGTATGTCATCATTGACTGGCATATTTTGAGCGACGGCAATCCGCAGACAAATAAAGAAGAAGCAAAGAAATTCTTTACTGAGATGACCGAAAAGTATGCGGGCTATGACAATGTGCTGTATGAGATCTGCAACGAGCCGAACGGCGAGGGCGTGGACTGGGCGACGGTCAAAGCCTATGCGGAGGAGGTCATTCCCGTTATTCGTGAAAAAGCGCCGAAGGCAGTCATCATCATCGGTACGCCGAACTGGTCGCAGGATGTCGATCATGCTGCGGACGATCCGGTTGCAGGCGAGCAGTTGATGTATGCGGTTCATTATTATGCGGCGACGCATAAACAGTATCTCCGTGATAAGGTCAGCTATGCCATGGATAAGGGACTTCCCGTATTTATCAGCGAGTACAGCAATTGTGATGCGTCGGGGAACGGAGATCTGGATGAGGAGGAAGCGCGCAAATGGGCGGAGTTTGCGGATGAGCGCTGTATGAGCTATGCACAGTGGAATCTGGCGAACCGTGACGAGACATCCTCCATGATCAAGGTGCCCTGCACAAAGACGTCCGGCTGGGAAGAAGACGACCTGACCGAGACCGGTCTGTGGATGAAAAAGAGGCTCGGCGGAGAGATTTAGGGAAACGCTCATTTAGTCAGTGGTTCCTTAGGTTCGGACGGAGAAAACAAAAAGGACATTTGAAACAGATATATCCAAGCATTCATTTTGCGGATTTGGATATATCTGTTTTTTTCTTTTTTGTTTAAAAAAACACTATTGACATTCAGCGACAAAGATGTATACTAGACCTTGCGAGTTTAGAAATTCTAAACTTTTGGTTTATATTTATAAAGGATAGTATAGGTGAACTTTCGGTTTAGATTAAGACTACATAGCGCGAAAGGAAAGGGCTTCCACGCGGAAAAGGGGTTTTTGTGGAGATCGGGAATAAGATCAAAGAGCTGAGGATGTTGAAGGGACTGACGCAGGAGGAGCTTGCGGACAGGGCGGAGTTGTCGAAGGGATTTATTTCACAGGTGGAGCGGGATTTAACCTCGCCCTCCATTGCGACGCTGATCGACATCCTGCAATGTCTCGGGACGGACTTAAAAACATTTTTTAACGATTCGGCGGATGAGCAGGTCGTGTTTCATAAGACGGATTATTTTGAAAAAGAGGATAAGGAGCTGGGCAACCGGATAGAATGGATCATTCCGAATGCGCAGAAAAACATGATGGAGCCGATTCTGCTATCTTTGGAGGCGGGGGGCGCGACTTACCCGGACAATCCCCATGAGGGGGAGGAGTTCGGCTATGTCCTAAGCGGTCAGATCTCCATTGTGATCGGCGGGAAAGCATACAAGGCGCAGAAGGGGGAGTCCTTCTATTTTGAGCCGAAATATAAGCATTACATAGAATCGAAGAAGGGCGCGCAGATTTTGTGGGTGAGCGCGCCGCCGAGCTTTTAAGATACTGGTTCGGCCATCGGCTGGAAGCGCCTTTGCGAATGGGCGCGGGCTGAACGGCAGGGTTTTAGCACCGGATAGGGATTGAGGAAAGGATAGGGCAGAAACATGGCGGATATGGGAGACTGCATCATCGAGCTGAAAGGAATCACAAAGAATTTTGACGACCAGCAGGTCTTAAGAGGCATTGACTTAAATATTTACGAGAATCAGTTTCTGACGCTGCTCGGTCCGTCCGGCTGCGGAAAGACAACGATTTTGCGCATCATTGCGGGTTTTGAGGAACCGAGCAAGGGAGAATTATTGTTTAACGGCATTGACATCGCCAAGGTGCCGCCCTATAAGCGCGAGATCAATACGGTCTTTCAGAAGTACGCGCTGTTTCCTTTTTTGAATGTGTATGACAATGTGGCGTTTGGCTTAAACATCAAAAAGGTGGATAAATCCGTCATCAATCAGAAGGTCCAAAAAATGCTTTCGCTTGTAGGGCTGGACGGCTTTGAAAAAAGGGATGTCACGCTGCTTTCAGGCGGACAGCAGCAGCGTGTCGCCATCGCCCGGGCGCTTGTGAACGAGCCGAAGGTGCTTTTGCTTGACGAACCGTTAAGCGCGCTGGATGCGAAGCTGCGCAAGGAGATGCAGGGCGAACTGAAAAAAATCCAGCAGGAGGTCGGCATTACCTTTATTTTTGTCACGCATGATCAGGAGGAGGCGCTTTCCATGTCGGATACGGTCGTCGTGATGAATGACGGTAAGATCCAGCAGATCGGGACGCCTGTGGATATTTATAATGAGCCGGAAAACCGATTTGTTGCGGATTTCATCGGGGAATCCAATATTATCGAGGGCAATATGATCCGGGACTGCCTTGTGAAATTTGACGGCTATGAGTTTGAATGCGTGGATAAGGGCTTTAAGGAAAATGAAGAGATCGAGGTTGTGCTGCGGCCGGAGGACATTGAGATCGTCGCGCCGGAGCAGGCAAATCTTGTGGGAGAGATCATCAGCAGTGTGTTCAAGGGCGTGCATTACGAGCTCATCGTGAAAACCGCGCAGCGTAAGTATAAAATCCATACGACGGATATTCATGAAGTCGGAAAAAAGGTCGGAATGGTGCTCGACAAAGAAGACATTCATGTCATGTATAAAATGGATTATTAGGGGGTTTATATGAGACATTTTAAGAGTCTGATAAGGCCGTATCTGGTATGGTCATTTTTGCTCATTATTATACCGCTTTTGCTGATCGTATTATATTCCGTCACGACGGGCGGTAATTCTCTTTTGAATATCCAGTTTACGCTGGACAATTTTAAGAAGATCACAGACCCGATTTACCGTCAGGTATTCCTGCGGTCCTTAAAAATAGGTCTTATCACGACGTTGATCTGTCTGTTGCTCGGCTATACGCTTGCCTATGTCATTTCCGGTTTTCGGGAGAGGACGCAGACAACGCTCATTTTATTTGTGACAATCCCGATGTGGATCAATACGCTGTTGCGCACGTATGCGTGGATCAGTCTGCTGTCGGATAACGGGGTGATCAATTCTTTTTTGAACAGGCTCGGTATCGGGCGGGTGTCGATCATGTATACGGATTTTGCGGTCATCCTCGGTATGGTGTGCGATCTGCTGCCGTTTATGGTGATCCCGATCCATACGGCGCTGGCAAAGATGGACAAATCGCTGATCGAGGCGTCCTATGATCTTGGCGCAAACAGAAGGCAGACGTTTTGGAAAGTCACCTTTAAGCTGTCCCTTCCGGGGGTTATCAACGGGGTGACGATGGTGTTTCTGCTGTCCATCTCCACCTTTGTTATTCCGAAGCTGCTCGGCGGAGGACAGTATGTGCTGATCGGAAATCTGATCGAGAAACAGTTCATTTCAGTGGGAGACTGGAATTTCGGAAGCGCGATCTCGTTGATTTTGGCAGTTGCCATCCTGATCATGATATGGGCGACCAAGAAGATCGATACGTCGGAAGGGGGAGAGCGATGAAAAAAAGAAAAAAAGGCTTTCCCATTCTATACATCGTGCTATGTTTTTTGTTCTTTTATGTACCGATCCTTGTCATGGTGGTGTTTTCGTTTAACTCATCACGGTCATTGACAAGATTTGAGGGCTTTTCCCTGCATTGGTATGAGCAGCTTTTGGCGGACAGCGAGATCATGGGTGCGGTATCGGTCTCGGTCAGCATTGCGGTGCTGGCGACCCTGATTTCGACGGTGCTCGGTACGCTGACGGCGATCGGCCTGTCGAAGACGCGCAGGGTATTAAAGGAGTGGCTGCTGAACGTCAATAACCTGCCGATCATGAATCCCGATATTGTCACGGCGATCGGACT
The DNA here is from genome assembly GCA_014804425.1 of Lachnospiraceae bacterium. Lineage (GTDB taxonomy): Bacteria > Bacillota > Clostridia > Lachnospirales > Lachnospiraceae > DLAJ01. The sequence continues at coordinate 111,071 of JAAUZV010000008.1, read as the reverse complement.
GATGATCCTTTTTTCATCCATGAAGTTTGACAAGGGCTATATAACGATGCTGTTGTCCCATGTGCTGTTCTGTACGCCCTATGTGATCACGAGCGTGTACCCGAAGGTGCGTCAGTTCGACGACAGTCTTGCCAATGCGGCAATGGATTTGGGGGCGAGTCCGTTCCAGACGCTCATAAAGGTCATTGTGCCGTGCATCAAGCCGGGCATTTTTGCGGGTATGCTGCTGGCGTTTACGATGTCGTTTGACGACTTTGTGATTTCTTATTTTGTAACAGGAAACGGCGTGCAGAATATTTCGATCATTGTTTATAACATGACGAAGCGCACGAATCCGACGATCAACGCGCTCTCGACCATTGTGATCGTCGTGATCCTGGTGGCGCTGCTGATCGGAAATGTGGTGCCGATGCTCGCGAATAAAAAGAAAAACGGAAGACAAAAGGAGGAAGAACGATGAAAAATATAAGAAGAGCGGCGGCGTGCCTGCTGGTATCGGTTCTTTTGGCAGCGACGTTATCCGGCTGCGGAAGCAGCGGCAGGGTGCTGAAGGTGTATAACGCCGGAGAATATATTGATAAAAGTCTTATCAATGAATTTGAGAGAGAATATGATTGCACAGTCATTTATGAGACCTTTGATTCCAATGAGAGTATGTATACAAAGCTGATGAGCGGGGAGGAATACGACATTCTCATTCCGTCCGACTATATGATCGAGCGGCTGATCAGGGAGGACTATCTGCAGCCGATCAATTGGGATCTGCTCACAAACGCCGGAAATCTGATGGCTTCGGTCATGGAAAATGCGGCATACGATGAGGAGCATACCTATACGGTTCCCTATTTTTGGGGAACGGTCGGCATTATTTACGATACGACGATCGTGAATGAGGCGGACTTAGCGCAGGGGTGGAATCTGTTAAGAAACACGGATTATGCGGGAGAGATTTATATGTATGATTCCGAGCGTGATTCGTTTATGGTTGCGCTGAAAGCGCTCGGTTACTCCATGAATACGACGGATACGGCGCAGCTTGAGGAGGCATATGACTGGCTTGTGGCGCAGCGTGACGCGATGGAGCCCGTCTATGTCGGCGATGATGTGATCGACAATATGATCTCTGGCAATAAGGCGATGGCGGTCGTCTATTCCGGCGACGCGGCATACATGATCACGGAAAACAGGAATCTGGATTATTTTACGCCCGAGGAGGGAACGAATATCTGGTATGACTGCATGGTGATCACGAAGAACTGCACGGATACGGAGCTTGCCCACCAGTTCATCAACTTTATGCTGGAGGATGAGAGCGCACTCAGGAATTCGGAGGCGGTCGGCTATTCCTCACCGGTGGAGAGCGCCTTTGAGGAGATGCGGGCGACGGTGTACGAAGGGATCAGCGCGTATGAGCCGCGTTTCGGTCATCCGTCTGACGAGGTGTTCGGGTATCAGGAAACGGAATTAAAAAAATATCTGGCGGATCTTTGGACCAAAGTGACGGCATATTAAAATGAGATACGCAGAGAGTCCTCACCGGAAAAACGGAGCGATATCTGCATAAACGGATTTGATGTGTAACCTGCCGGGGTTGACAGAAGTCTACCTATTGAAATATACTAAATGCAAGCAGATCATTCGGGACGGAAAGGGAATCATAAAGTGTCGTGAAAGGAGCCATCATGAACGTATTCAGAAAAGAAAACAGGCGCAGAGTTTTGTTTACACTGACACTGACGCTGCTTACGGCAGTGCTGTCGTTTGGGTTTGTGTCAAGGGCAGTGGAGTATCTTGCCGTCAGGCAGGAGCTGCAGCGTCTTTCTGATAACTACCGCACGATCGGATGGCTGACATCGGCGGACGGAAACAATATCGCCGCGGGAGCGAAGATCATAGAGGCGTCACCCTATGTGGAGACGGCGGATGGGCGCGGTTACCTTTGGGGAACGTTAACGGATCTGTATAATGCGGGATTAGCGGGAAAAGGGGAGCTGCCTCTTCTCGACGAATACGGGGTCAACAATGCGGAAGTCCTGTTTTGGGGTACTTTGAAATATGTGGACGAGGACTGGTTCGAGAGGAGCAGTTGGTCGGGCGCTGTGCAGCTGGAAGCCAGCCGCCTTGTGTTCACCGTGTCGGAGCGTATCAGCGGCTATCCCGACTATGCGGCGGAGGGCGAGGATGTCTATGTTGTCTTTACCGATGAACTGGCGCAGAGTGAAGGATGGGAGCTGCCGGAACTGACGGTAGGAGAACGCTACCTTGTCCGGGCGTATTATAGTTATGATCGGAATGGCCGTTGGAACGGATATGAGATGTGGGAGAGAGCAGCGGGCGGACATGCGTTGACAGCGCTTGCATTACCGGGGAACAGCCCCATCCTGCCGGAAAAAGAAGGGGATGAGGCACTCTCCATACTCGCTTCAAACGAACGTATGCAGTTTGATGAGCTGAACCGCCATTCCATGTATGTGTACGTGACAAAGGATATGAGTGCCATGCCGACGGCGCAGGATGTCTCAAAGCGGATGTTTTTGACAGACGGGCGGTGGCTGGACGGGATTGACAGCAGTTCCGGAGCGGCGGTCTGTGCCGTCCATAAGGATTTTGCCGACGCGAGAGGACTGCAGGTCGGGGATACGGTGGAGCTCACGTTCCGATCAGCACAGCTTCAGTTGTATGCGTATGCCGTGGGAGAGCAGGATGTGTCAGAATGGCAGAGCTATGACTCGGAGACACGACAGTATACGATTGTCGGGATTTTTGATTATATGCCGTTAAATGAAGGCATGCATAATATCAGTTTCGAGAACTTGGAATTGTATATTCCCTATGGCAGCGTGTCGGAGGCGTATGTCAATGACGTAGGGATGATTGATCAGTATTTCAGTTTTGTGCTGAAGGATCCGCAGGATACGGATGCATTCTTAAGCGAAGTGCGGGAGCCGCTTTCTGCTTTGGGCATACGGATTCAGTTGATTGAAAATGATTGGGAGCAGTTCGCGGTTTCCGCGAATGCGATGGAGCGGACGGCGCGCTCCGGCGTGTTGGTGTTTTTGGGTGTGATGTGCACGGGGTTTGTATTGATTGCGTTTCTATACAGCAGGCAGAACCGGAAAAGTCTCGGTATTGCGCGTGCGCTTGGCGTACCGAAAAGGAAATGTGTCCGGATGTGTCTCTCACCCATGCTGATCATGAGCGTGATCGGGATTGGCGCAGGAGCGCTTTTCTCCTGGCATTATGCGCTTGGGGAAGCGGAACAGATGCTGACCGGCATGCAGGAGCATGCGGAGATGGGCTTATCTGTCCGATGGCTTGTAATATTAGTGTTTGTGCCGGTATTTCTACTGACAGCGGCTGCTGCTGTCGGCATTCTGATCATGGCGCGCAGAACGGTGACGGAGCTTCTGCAGGATGCGGCGGGAAGGCGGAAGTGGGCGAATAGTAACGGAATAAGAAGGGAAAAAGAGGTATCTGCAGGCGGAAAGCAATCCGTGACAGATAGGCCAGCGGTGGGAGAGTTAAAGATAGCGGGGCATGTGTCCCTGCCTGGGGAGGCGGGAAAAGGGAAAGGAGTCCGATCCGCGTGCCGTTTTGTATGGCGGCATATAGGAAGAAGACCGGTTCATACGACGCTGATGATTGCAGTTGCGCTTGCTTTCCTTGCGGCGGTCACATGGATGCAGGTATCCATCATGTTGGATACCGCTGAGGTGGAACGGCTGTATGCCTCAACAGAGATTGCCGGAGAACTGGTAAGGCAGGATGCGGCGTTCGCAACCCAAATGGGCGATGCGTTTGTGACACACGACATGCTGGAATGGCTTATGGAGAGCGGTTATGTGTACGATCTGTACACGGAGGCGGCGGATGTGGTTCGCGTGGAGCGTACGGTTATCAATCTGATCACCGGAGAAGTCCTGAGCAGCCAGTTTATCGGCTCCGAGATTCCGATGAGGAGCACGGACAACATTGAGCGGTTCTGTGAAGAGAACCATGTGGAGATTGATTACGCGGATGGGTATGGACCGGAGCTTTTTACCACAAACTGGGAGTACCATGTACCGGAGATGAATATCGTTACACTTAAAAATGATACGCCGATCCTGATACCTGATACATGGCTGGAACAGTATGGCTTGGAGTATGGACAGGAACTGATCATCGGCATTACCAGCGGACGGACGGTGTGGGCGATTAAGCTTGTCATAGCAGGCAGCATCAGACACGTGGAGCTGGGCGACGGTATCTATAGAGGTGCATGGGATAAAGTGCTGATCCCGCCGTCAGTGTTGGGACATGTGATAGAGGAGGACGATTGGCGCTATTCCTCCATGCAGTTCATCATCAACCCCGCCCTTAACCGGGAGCTTGATACGGTAAAGGCGGAGATTGAAAAGCAGCTGCAAAGTCCCCGCATGGCGCTGCAGGAAACGGCTGTGATGCTTTGGACGGGCGAACTCCGCCAGGTAGTGGAGCCATTTGAGAAAAACCTTGATCTGATGAAGCTTCTCTTTCCTGTGACGGTTGCGGTATCCGTCATCGCGGGCGGCGGGCTGATCTTTCTGTTGTTATTACAGCGGACGGAGGAAGCCGCGCTCCTTCGGGTACTCGGAAACAGTCGTGGAAGGACAAGGCGGATGCTGTTTGCGGAACCGGTGTTGTTGAGCATGCTCGGACTGTTCATAGGATGCTGTGCGATGTATGATGGTTTTCCTGAAATTTCGATGCGGCAGATTTTGTTGTTTGCGGGCGTGTATCTGGGCGGCTGCGTGTTGGGCGCGATTTTGGGAGCGGTTCACATTACGCGGAAAATGCCGTTAGAGTTATTGCAAGTGAAGGAATAAAGGGAATGAAGAGAAATAGGAGGACAACTTATGCCCGAACTGGAATTGAAATCGGTGAGTTATCAATACAAAGGAAACAGAAGAAACGCGTTAGACCATGTGAGCTGCACGTTTGACAGGGGAGAGGTCGCGGCGGTCATCGGGCCGTCCGGCAGCGGAAAGACCACGCTGCTCTCCGTGATGGCAGGCTTAGATGCGCCCACGGGCGGGAGCTTGTGGTTATGCGGAGAAAACATGGAAAAGATGAATCTGGATGCCTATCGGAGGCAGAAGGTGTCGGTGATTTTTCAGGCGTTTCAGTTATTTCCCAGGCTGACGGTGTTAGAAAATGTCTGCTATCCGATGGAACTAAACGGCATTGCCAAAAAGGATGCAAAAATGCATGCGATGAAAAACTTAGAGGCAGTCGGTATCGGGGATGAAAAATATAAGCGTTTCCCGTCCCGTTTATCAGGCGGCGAGCAACAGCGTGTCGCCATCGCGAGGGCGCTGTCTTCCGGTGCCGGAATCCTGCTTGCGGATGAGCCGACGGGCAACTTAGACGGCGAAAACAGCCGCAACATCGTATCCATCCTCACGGAGCTGGCGCACAAGAATGATTACTGCGTCATCATTGTCACGCATGACATGGGGATTGCAGAGGTTGCGGATAAGGTGTACCGGATGGAGGATGGGGTTCTGACATTTCAGGGGAAGAGTGCATCCTGAGGACCGGGAGCAGAGGGTGAATATAGCGCCGATTTGACAGGAGAAATCACCAAAATCCTGTTGACGGATTCGCCTTGGTGTGGTACATTATTTTTGACAAAAGGGAGTAGTTGCAAGCGTATAGTCAACACACCCCGGGTGCAAAGCCCGTGGCTATACCCCTAAGCGGATTAGGAACAAGACTTTTGCACAGACTTGATAAGTGTGTGCAAAAGTCTTTTTTGAGTCGGCGTGAAAAGATGATGAGGAAGAGGTGTTCATATGGAATTAGTTTGGAATGTCGTATTGCTGCTTGTTGGATTTGTTCTTTTGATCAAGGGCGCGGATTATTTTGTGGACGGCGCGGTCGGGATTGCAGAGCGCTTTCATATTCCGCAGATCGTCATAGGCTTGACGATCGTCGCGTTCGGAACAAGCGCGCCGGAGGCGGCGATCAGTATTGTGGCAGGGATCAAGGGCAGCGCGGACCTGTCAGTCGGTAATGTTCTTGGCAGCAATATCATGAATATTCTGCTGATTCTCGGACTGACGTCATGTATCCGTCCGATGAAGGTTCAGAAAAATACCGTCCGCTATGAGATGCCGTTCCTGATCGGTATTTCCGTTCTGCTTGCCGCGATGGGATACTTGGAGCAGCAGCTGACCTTAAGCTCCGGTCTGATCCTTTGGGGTGTGTTTCTGTGCTTCTTTGTTTATCTGATCGCGCAGGCCAAAAAAGGAAACGGTGAGGAGGAAGAGGAGAGCGGCGGGAAAAAGAGTGTCTGGCTGATCCTTCTCATGACGGTGGGCGGTCTTGCGGCGATCGTGATCGGAAGCCAGCTGACGGTTGATAACGCTTCGGCGATCGCAACGGAAATGGGTATGACGGAGCGCCTGATTGGTTTGACGATCGTCGCGTTCGGCACATCGCTTCCCGAGCTGATCACCTCTGTGACAGCGGCGCGCAAGGGCAATGCGGACATCGCGATCGGCAATATCATCGGAAGCAATACGTTTAATATTCTGTTTGTACTCGGCACAACGGCGCTCGTCACGGTCGTTCCTTATCAGCGGGCATTCCTGTTAGACGGTATCATCGGCATTGCCGCGGCAGTGTTCTTAATGGTGGCGACGGCGAGAAAGAAAGAGCTTCGCAGATGGGCAGGCGCGGTCATGCTTCTTGCTTATGCGGGATATTTCGTGCATCTGCTGATGGGATAAAAAAGGACTGAGAACGGTCTTCCCGAAAAGGGACGCCCGCTACCGCTGACAGGGAGTATCTCTATGAAAAAAATCATCAAAAATGTTGTAGTTGTCCTATTGATTCTGACTTTAAGCGCCTCCACTGCTTTTTTGGCCTATTTACACTTTTTTGCATCGGAGGATGAAGAGCTTTCAGGGGAATGGATCGCAGAGCTGGACATGACAGAACAGGCCGCCGTCACGGCGCTTAGCTGGCTGCAGGATATAGAGGCTGTCTCCATTTCACTGGAGGATATGGAAGCTTATATGCAGGATTTGACCATCCAAATGAATCTGACTTTGGAACAGACCGCCCCCTCTGAGGGCACGTTCCGCTGTTATGTTCTGCCGGAGAGCTATGATGCCTGCAAGCAGGCTGCTTATGAAGCGTTTGCTGAGGCTTTTCGTGCGCTTTTGACCGAGAGACTTCTCATGGCAGGCTATACGGGGTCTACAGATCAAGAGACCATTGAAGCGCTTGTAACCGAGACGTTCGGGATGTCCACAGTCTCCTATCTGATGTCCTGCGGACCTGCCCTGCTGCCTTCGCTGGAAGAGTTGCAGGCTCAATATGACGGCAGCGGCGTCTATGAATTTGCGGAAGGCGTTCTGACCAGACAGTTTGATGGCGGCGGACCTGCCGCTATAAAGGTGGAATCCTATATACGGAATGACGTAAGCTTGATTCTTTCTGAAGAAGACGGTTCTGTTTCAGACGGTTTCTTTTCGGATCATTCCCCTGTGGTATACATGCTTAAGCAGCCTCAAGAGCAATAAGCTTTTTTAATCGTTCCCGGAAAATGTGCACGAAGGGAGATCCCATGAAAAAAATCCTACAGAAAATAAGTTCCTTTATATTGACTGCGGTCCTGATCGGTTCCCTCCTGCCTGCCAAGGCGGATGCGAGCTTCGAAATTCCGAGGAGCTGTCAGGTACAGACAGATACCGGCGCTGCATGCAATGTAAAAACGCTGGATTACGGCTACGATCACAACACGTATTACTCTTTGCGGGACATTGCCATGGCGCTGAGGGGCACGGACAAAGCGTTCTCGCTGGAGATCACAAAGGATGCGGTTTCACTGGAGCCGGGAAATACTTATACGCCCGTGGGAGTGGAAAATGTCTTTTGGGAGGACAGCGAAAACCCGGACATTACTCTGCGGCGAAACAAATTCCAGGTAAGCGGGCAGAGTGTCTATTACTACACCCTGATCACGAAGCTGCCTTCCGGTTATTATGACTGTTTCATGATGGCCGCCGATCTTGCCATGATCCTGAATGTGAACATCACTGTTCCGGCCGCGGGCTCCCTGCAGATTCACACGGAGGAACCCTTTCACATTTCTCCTGCCGCATTGGAGCAGGCGGGCTATTTTTACGGAGTCAACAGCGTGCTGGTAGGCGATGCCACGACCGGAGAAATCTACTATCAGTACCAGTCTGATACACCCTACCCGATCGCAAGCACCTCCAAGCTTATGACCTGTCTTTTGACGATGGATGCCATCGCGGCAGGGCAGATCAGCCTTGCGCAGTCTGTCACGATCTCTGATGCGGTTCAGCTATTATCCGATTCAGCCGACGGAGTGATTCCATTAGAGGCCGGACAACAGATCACGGTGCAGGATCTCCTCTTAGGAGCGCTGCTGCCTTCCAGTAACGAATGTGCGCTGTGTCTGGCGGAATCAATCGCCGGTTCGGAGGAGGCGTTCGTCCGGATGATGAATGAGAAGGCGATGGAGCTGGGGCTTACGCAAGCGGTCTTTTTTAACAGCCATGGTCTGCCCTCCTACACGGAAGAGCCCATTCCCTCAAAACGTCAGAACCGCATGAGCGCGGAGGATATGTTCCGACTGGTATCTTATCTTTTGAAAGTGTATCCTCAGATCACGGACATCACTTCCCGGGAATATGCCACCTTGAGGACCCTCGAGCTTGAAGTGCGCAATACCAACCCGCTTTTGCACAATATGCCGGAGGTCACCGGCTTGAAGACCGGAACGACCAATAAGGCAGGAGCCTGTCTGGTCACATCTCTGACTGCGGACGACGGGAACATGGAGCATGATCTGGTCGTGATCGTACTGGGCACCGAAGATTCGATAGAGAGGGGGCGTGTTTCCGGATTGTTGGCCAGATATGCGCTGTATACCTTCTATTCGGGCATAGAAGAATCGGAGAACGGGGGAGCAGCCCAGACAACCGAAAATCTGCCCATTCATGCCGAAGCGGCAGTGGATTGGATTCTTCGGACTGCAAAAAAGCAAGAACAAGCATCCCTCCCAGTAGAGTGAAGCCTGATGTTTTGCACATTTTTATCGGAGGTATCCATATGACAAATTGTGATAATTGCAGTCATTATGCATATGATGAGGACGAGGAGTATTACGTCTGTGACGTGAATCTGGATGAGGATGATATGCAGCGTTTTCTGCGCGGAACGAATGATGCGTGCCCGTATTTTTCGCTGGATGATGAATATCGCATCGTGCGGCATCAGATGTAAGAGCATAGGATAAAGGAGGAAATAGGAATGATACATACATTGTTAGAACTTGACGGTCAGATTTTATTGTTTTTTCAGGAGTTTATCAGAAACCGCTTTCTGACGCCTGTTTTGGTTTTTATCACATCGCTCGGAAACGCGGGGATCATCTGGATTCTGATCTCGATAGGATTCCTTTTTTTCAAAAAGACACGAAAGATCGGCTGTATGGCACTGCTTGCGCTGTTTTTTTCTCTTATCGTCAACAACGTGCTGCTCAAAAATCTCGTCGCAAGGGTGAGACCGTATGATGCGATCCCGGAATTGATCCCGTTGGTCAAAAAACCGATTGATTATTCCTTTCCGTCGGGGCATACGGCAGCGGCTTTTTCGGCGGCGTGCGTGTTTGTCAGAAACCTGCCGAAAAAATTCGGGATACCGCTCATTGTGCTGGCGGCAGTGATTGCCGTATCAAGGCTTTATGTCGGCGTGCATTATCCGAGCGATGTGCTTGTCGGATTGATCAGCGGGATCGTGCTCAGCTATGCGGCGGAGTTCTGCGTAAACAAGTGCTGGGACAGATGGGCAAAAGCCAAAGCGGGCGCGGAAGCCGGATGACAATATGAAAAAATGTTTTAAAAGTGCTTGACATACCATGCGGACTGCGCTACAATACCTATAAATTCCATAGGAATTATAAATTATAGGAGAAAAGGAGCAGGAACCATGAAAGTATATGAAAGAATTACGGATTTGATCGGCGGCACACCGCTTTTGAAACTGAACAATTACATCGCGGAGAAGTCTCTCGAGGCGGAGCTGTATGTCAAGCTGGAATATCTCAATCCGGCGGGCAGTGTGAAGGACAGGATCGCCCGCGCAATGATCGACGATGCCGAGGAGAAGGGATTGTTAAAGCCCGGTTCGGTCATCATCGAGCCGACGAGCGGCAATACGGGAATCGGTCTTGCCGCTGTTGCCGCGTCAAGAGGGTATCGGATCATTCTGACGATGCCGGAGACGATGAGCGTGGAGCGCCGTAATCTCTTAAAGGCATATGGCGCGGAGCTTGTTCTGACCGAGGGAGCAAAGGGCATGAAAGGCGCGATCGCGAAGGCGGAGGAGCTGGCAAAGGAGACGCCGGGCAGCTTTATCCCGGGACAGTTTGTGAATCCCGCCAATCCGGCGGTACACCGTGCGACGACCGGACCGGAGATCTGGGAAGATACGGACGGAAAGGTTGATATTTTCGTGGCGGGTGTCGGCACGGGCGGAACCGTGACGGGAGTCGGCGAGTACTTAAAGAGCAAGAATCCGAATGTGAAGGTCGTTGCCGTTGAGCCGACGGGCTCTCCCGTGCTTTCCAAAGGGACGGCGGGGCCGCATAAGATTCAGGGTATCGGTGCGGGCTTTGTTCCCGATACGCTTAATACGGAAGTTTATGACGAGATCATTACGGTGGAGAACGAGGATGCGTTTGAGACGGGCAGGACGCTTGCAAGAAAAGAAGGACTGCTTGTGGGAATTTCATCGGGAGCAGCCGCATGGGCTGCTGCAGAGCTTGCAAAACGCCCCGAAAATAAGGGAAAGGTGATTGTAGCGCTGCTTCCCGATACGGGCGACCGCTATCTCTCCACGCCGATGTTTGCGGAGGAGTAACCGCGCGAGGACGGATATGAAATGCTGTGAGGAATTATGAAGAAAAAGACCTATCTGCATGTTGCATGCGGATAGGTCTTTGCTGTACAATGAATCTGAAAATGCGCCGTTCTGCTTACCCTGTATTGCGGGTCGGACTAACTGAGGGTTCCGTCCGCCAGATTCTGCAGCGTGATCCCGCTTAAATAGTCGTCGATGACCTTGTTTAAGCCACGCCATAGCGGGAGCGTCGGGCAGTCGGCGCTTCTTTCACAGGTGACGGGATTGTCCGATACGCACGCAACCGGAGCTAAGCTGCCCTCGGTCAGTCTGAGGATTTCTTTGACAGTGTAATCCGAGGCGGGTCGGGCGAGACGGTATCCGCCCTGAAAGCCGCGGCTGGTCAGCAGAAAATCGGCATGGCCGAGGAGAGGAACGATCTGCTCTAAATATTTTTTGGAAATCTCTTGCCGCTCGGCGATCTCCCCAAGCGATATATAGCCGTCGTTCTGATGCTTCGCTAAGTCCAGCATCATACGAAGCGCATATCTTCCCTTTGTAGAAACACGCATATGGTGTCCTCCGTTCCTGCTCTGAGCAGAGCATCATAAGAATATTCCTATATTACCATATATTTAGTAGGCTTTCAAGTAAGAGAAAGGAAGGTTTTTTATGACATTACAACAACTGCATTATGCGATCGTGATCTCGGAAACCGGTTCCATGAACAAAGCAGCCGAACGTTTATATATCTCACAGCCGTCGCTTACCGGAGCGGTGCAGGAGCTGGAGAAGGAACTTGGCATTACCGTGTTTCACCGGAGTGCAAGGGGCGTGACGCTGACCAATGACGGTCAGGAATTTATCGCCTATGCAAAACAGGTGTACGATCAATATGAGCAGCTTACCGAAAAATACGGACCGGAGGGGAATATCAAAAAGAAATTCGGTGTTACCACGCAGCATTATTCTTTTGCGGTGAAAGCGTTTGTGGAGATGGTAAAGGGGTTTGATACCTCCAAATATGAATTTGCGATCCGGGAGGCAAGGACGCGTGAGGTCATTGACGATGTGGCGAGTCTGCGCAGCGAGATCGGCATTTTGTATTTGAGCGATTTCAACCGCAAGGTCATTACGAAGATCCTGAACGCGAATGAGATCGCATTCCATGAACTGATTGATTGCAAAGCCTATGTCTATCTGTGGAAGGGGCACCCGCTTGCGGATAAAAAAAGCATCTGTATGGAGGAGCTTGGCGGTTATCCGTTCCTCTCCTTTGAACAGAATGGGAGTGAGTCCTTTTATTTTTTGGAAGAAATCTTTACGATGAACGAGTATTCCCAAATGATCAAGGTAAATGACCGGGCGACCGTCTTAAATCTGATGGTCGGCTTGAACGGCTATACGCTGTGTTCAGGCATCATCTGCGGTGAGTTGAACGGCGAGGATTATCGGGCGATCCCGCTTAAAGACGACGGCACAGACAACATGACGATGAAAATCGGGTATATTGTAAAAAAGAACCGGATTCTCAGCAGCCTTGCGTCGCTGTATATTGATAAGATACAGGAATATCTGAGTCATAATTAGAAATGCGGATGATCGAGTTATAACTTCAACCTATAACTTACTATATCTATATGATATTGGAAAAACAAGAACGCTTCGTGTATGATAAGTTCATTCCAAGAAAAGAGAGGTTGAGGTATTATGAAAAAAATGATTGTTTGGTTACTGATCACGGTGCTCAGTCTGGCTGCATTGACGGGCTGCGGTGGAAAGAGCGATTCCGTTACGATCGCGGTTCCGAATGATCCGACCAACGAGGCGCGTGCGCTTTTGCTCCTTCAGGAGAACGGCTACATTACCTTAAAAGCGGATGCGGGCATTACCGCCACGGTTCAGGATATTGAAGAGAATCCGCACAACATTCAGTTTCAGGAGGTGGAGGCGGCGCAGGTTCCGAATGTGCTTCAGGATGTGGATTATGCGATCATCAATTCCAATTATGCCATTGAGGCGGGCTTGAATCCCATAAGTGATTCCCTTGTCATGGAAGGTTCCGCTTCTTCCTACGGCAACATTCTTGCCGTGAAAGAGGGAAACGAAAACACGGATGCGATCAAAGCGTTGATCGCGGCGCTTGCGAGTCAGGCGGTGGCGGATTACATTGCGGAAACCTATGGCGGCGCGGTTGTCAGTGTGGTGGAACAGCCGGGAGACGGCTATGATGCGACGGTGGATTATGACGCGCTGTCCGGAACAACGATCTCCGTCGCCGCATCACCGACGCCGCATGCGGAAGTCTTAGCGATCGCGAAAGAGATTCTTGCAGAAAAGAATATCACGTTGGACATCAAGGAGTTTACCGATTACATACAGCCGAACAATGTTGTGGAGAGCGGCGAGGTGGACGCGAATTATTTCCAACACGTTCCGTATCTGGAGGATTTCAATGCGGAGAACGGCACCCATATCGTTGTGGCGGCGGTCATCCATGTGGAGCCGATGGGACTCTACGGAGGAAAGCAATCCTCATTGGATGCACTGACGCAATAGCGGGAGAGCAGCATATGATCGAGATTCAGAATTTGACAAAGACATTTTCCACCTCGGACGGAAATGTCGAAGCGCTCAAAAATGTGTCCCTTTCTATCGCGGACGGCGAGATTTACGGCATTATCGGTATGAGCGGCGCCGGAAAAAGCACGCTTGTGCGCAGTATTAATCTTTTGGAGCGTCCGACAAGTGGAAAAATCCTGATCGACGGCAGGGACATCGGCAGTCTGAGAGAGGCGGAATTAAGAGAGGAACGCCGCAATATCACGATGATCTTTCAGGATTTCAATCTCTTAATGCAGAGAAATTGCCTGAAAAACGTCTGTTTTCCGCTGGAGCTTGCGGGCGTTAAAAAATCAGAGGCGGTGAAGCGGGCGACGGAATTGCTCGGACTGGTCGGGCTCTCGGATAAATTGAAAAGCTATCCGGCGCAGCTGTCGGGAGGGCAAAAGCAGCGCGTGGCGATCGCCCGCGCGCTTGCCACGCAGCCGAAAATTCTCTTGTGCGATGAGGCGACCAGTGCGCTCGATCCGCAGACAACACAGTCCATTTTATCCTTGATCCGCGATATTCATGACAGACTCGGTATCACGGTCATCGTTATCACGCATCAGATGAGTGTGGTGGAACAGATCTGCACGAGAGTCGCGATCATGGACGGCGGTGTTGTGGCGGAGGAAGGGACGGTCAGTGAGGTTTTTTCCGCTCCGAAATCGCATGCGGCAAAACGGCTTGTTTATCCCGAGGGCTACGAGCAGAGTGTGGCAGCAGAAGAGGGTGAGCGCATCATCCGCGTGGTGTTTAACGGCGCAAACGCCACGAAAACGCCGCTCATTGCGAAAATGGCAATGGAGGAGCAGATCGCCGCGAGCATTTTGGCGGCGTCCACCCGGAGCATCGGGGATAAAGCGTACGGGAATATGCTGCTTGGCATTTGCGGCGGTGAGGAGCAGTTGGGCAGGGCGGTCCGCTATCTGCGGGCAATTCCTGATATTGATGTGGAGGAGGTAATCAGCGATGTTTCATGATCTTTTTGCAGCCGAAACCGTGCAGAATGCACTGAATATATTGAAAACACAGTTTCCGCTGGCGATATGGGAAACGGTCTATGTGACGCTGTTATCGACTCTTTTTGCGATCGTGATCGGCCTGCCCATTGGCGTTGTGCTTGTTGCGGGAGAGAACGGCAGGATCTTGAAAGTGCCGAAAGCGGTGCTGCATCTGTTAAATGTTGTGATCAATCTGCTGCGCTCCGTACCGTTTCTGATCTTAATGATCATGGTATTTCCGATCACAAGGCTGATCGTCGGGACGGTTGTCGGCACGCCGGCATCCGTTGTTCCGCTCGTCATTGCGGCGTTTCCGTTTGTTGCAAGACTCGTGGAGGGAAGTCTGCGCGAGGTCAATCCGAACGTGATCGAGGCGGCGCAGAGTCTTGGCGCGTCCCCGTTTCAGATCATCGTGAAAGTCATGATTCCGGAGAGTGTGCCGTCCCTGATCTTAAATACGGCGATCGCGCTGACGACGATCCTTGGCTACTCCGCGATGAGCGGGATTCTCGGCGGCGGCGGGCTCGGCAAGATTGCGATCAATTACGGGTATTACCGTTATCAGTATCTTGTCATGCTCTTTGCCGTGATCTGTCTGATCATACTGGTGCAGATTTTTCAGAGCGTCGGCACCTTTCTTGCCACGAGAAGTGATAAGCGCTTAAAGGGGAGAAAATGAAGCCGGTCGGAATAGGAGATTCCTCAATCCCGGAAGGATCAGCGTAATTCCGGGATTGAGGAATTTAATACGGAAAAAAACTATAAATTTCCAGTGATCATGATATTTCAATCTATGCGCCATAGTAACGATTGATCGCATTTGCGACATATTCTGAGCAGCCTTCTCCGTATTGGAGGTCGGTTATTTCTGCAAGTTTTGCACTTTGGAGATATTCTTTTGCCAGATCGAGCAGGATATTTCTTGCATTATCAAGGGCAAATAATTTTTTGTAATTCTCGGCAAGCATTTCAACAGCGGAATGTGCCATGTCTGCATTATTCGTTTCTTTCGCGGTCATAAACTGCTGATAGATTTGTGCATTTTCATCTTGCTCGTGTTTTATTTCTTCGGTAGTCCCGTTTGACTGCGTCATTGCCTGTATGGCCTTTTCTTTACCGCCATACCATTTGAATACATCGGCAATTGCCTGCTCATTTGCAAATCCGGATGCCAAATATTCTCGATATTTTTCTACGCTGCCGAATGTTTGAATCTGCTCTTCCAGTGATTCTATTGACATATTTTCCAATGTGTGGTCTAAAATTTTCTGCACTTCTTCCTTGCTAAACGCCTCAAAACTCATCGTGTGAACTCCTTTCATTACATCTGTTATTAACTCAATAATCCCATTTAGCCGATTTCGTTTGTGCTCCAATAAAGTTTTTTGAGTTAATAAAGCCTGTTCTTTATTGTAATTTGGGTCATCCATGATTTTTTTGATGTCCATCAATGGAAATTCCAATTCTCTAAAGAACATGATTTCCTGCAACTTTTCTAATGCTTTGTTGTCATAGAGCCGATAACCTGCTTCCGTTAATTCTGTTGGCTTTAATAAACCGATTTCATCATAATACCGCAATGTCCTGATGCTCACTCCGGTTATCTCTGATACGTCTTTTACGGTTTTCATCCTGTCCTCCTTTCAGTTTCATCGTAAACCGTTACGCTGCGAGAGTGTCAATACTTATATTCATTTTTTATTTTTTCTTGATATGATAAACAGAATGCTGCTTTGCTGCCATATCCCAATATTCCGTAAAATATTCAAATGGATGTAACCGAAAAAGAACAGACTTCTACTGGAAGTATGGATGGAAATATGGTATCATGACAAATAAAGCAATTATCATATTTGGTTGGGCGAAAACAGGAAGCAGGAGGGCATACGGATGCCAAATTCAAAAATCATATTGACAGGGGACAGACCGACAGGCAGGCTGCATGTCGGGCATTATGTCGGTTCTTTGAAACGACGCGTGGAATTACAAAACTCAGGCGAGTTTGACAAGATATTTATTATGATCGCGGATGCACAGGCGTTGACGGATAATGCGGACAACCCAGAGAAGGTGCGCCAGAATATTATCGAGGTGGCGCTTGATTATCTTGCGTGCGGGATCGATCCTGCAAAATCTCATATTCTCATTCAGTCGCAGATTCCCGAGCTGACGGAGCTGACGTTCTATTACATGAATCTGGTGACGGTATCGCGCTTACAGCGTAACCCGACAGTCAAGAGCGAGATACAGATGCGTAATTTTGAGGCGAGCATTCCGGTCGGCTTTTTCTGCTATCCGATCAGTCAGGCGGCGGACATCACCGCATTCAAGGCGACGACTGTCCCCGTGGGTGAGGATCAGATGCCCATGCTTGAGCAGACAAAGGAGATCGTGCATAAGTTCAACAGCGTGTACGGGGAAACCTTGGTGGATCCGGCGATTCTGCTGCCGGATAACGAGGCGTGTCTGCGTCTTCCGGGAACGGACGGCAAGGCAAAAATGAGCAAATCGCTCGGCAACTGCATTTATCTGTCTGATTCCGAGGAGGATGTAAAAAAGAAGGTGATGTCGATGTTCACGGACCCGAACCATCTGCGCGTGGAAGATCCGGGCAATGTGGACGGCAACCCTGTCTTTATTTATCTGGACGCGTTCAGCAGGACGGAGCAGTTTGCGCGTTATCTGCCTGAATACCAAAATTTGGATGAATTAAAAGACCATTATAAGCGCGGCGGACTCGGCGATGTCAAGGTCAAAAAGTTTTTGAACAAGGTTTTGGAGGAGGAGCTGGCACCGATCAGAGAGCGCAGGAAAGAATTAGAAAAAGATATTCCGGCGATTTATGATATATTGAAGGAAGGAACCAAGGCGGCAAAAGAGGTTGCGGCGCAGACGCTTGCCGAGGTCAAGGCAGCGATGAAGATCAATTATTTTGACGATCAGGCGCTGATCGCAGAGCAGGCGGAGCGTTTCGGGAAGTAAAAAAGAGTTTACGGAACGCAAACTCTCTCGAAGAATTGCGTAGCAATCCTTCCCAAATTGAGAAAAATTTTACAGTATAAAGATAAGAAGGTAATCATGCGGGAAAGAACAGAGGAACGGAAAGAACAGACGGAGGGACGGCACCGTACCCCGAAGCAAAAGGTGAACAAAAGCAGAGGCATTGCAGCAGTTTTTTTTGCAATGCTTTCTTTGCTTGCGATCGCCGCGCTTTTATTTGTTTTCTTTTATTTTCGAAAAGAAAATGAGGCGTTGCAGCGGGAACTGAAAGAAATGGAAGCGGTTGAGGCGATTGCGGTATCTGACGGAATGTATACGGAGGAAGAAGTTTCGCAGCTTTTGGCGGAGCAGGCGCAGACGCTGGATCTGGAAGCGCGGGAGCGCTTTCTGGAGGAGTTAAAGGAGCAGATCACGAACGGGAACGGAACGGTTCTTATGCTCCGTCATTTTTTCCCGGACCAGATCGTGTTTGCGGATGCGGGACAATACTATTTTATGGACATCAATGACACCCTGCAGAAGCATCCCTATGTCAATGACAATTTAGTTGTTACCGAGAACAATGAGTACCAGTATTATGAGAATGAACAGCTTGTGACGCACAAGGGGATCGATATTTCCAGCTATCAGGGGGCGATCAACTGGCAGCAGGTTGCGGCAGACGGCGTGGAGTATGCGATCATCCGTCTGGGAATCCGCGGCTATGGCAGCGAGGGGAGACTTGTGCTTGACGAGTATTTTATCAGGAATATCGAGGGCGCGACGGCGGCAGGTGTGGATGTCGGCGTATATTTCTTTACACAGGCGCTCACGCCGGAGGAGGCAAGAGAGGAAGCGGATTTCGTGATCGAGGCGCTTTCGCCTTATAACCTGCAATGTACGGTGGTATTGGATGTGGAGGACGTGAATGCGGCAAGCGCACGCACGAACGTGCTGACGATGGAACAGTGGACGGACAACTGCATTGCTTTTTTTGACCGGATCGAAGAAGCGGGCTATCGTCCGATGATATACGGAAACTTAAAGACTTTCATGCTCATGCTCGACATGACAAGGATTGAGCAGTATCCGAAGTGGTTTGCGGCATATACGCCGTATTTCTATTTTCCGTATGCCTTTGACATCTGGCAGTACACGGACACCGCGAAAGTGGCGGGCATTACCGGGAATGTCGATATGAATATCAGCTTTTATGATTTCTCGCTGCAATGAGAAAGTAAAACGTCCTCGTGCGATGCCTTACATGCGGACAAGCCTTGACGCTGCGTAAAGATTTCCTGTATAGTAATCCATGACAGAAAAACAATGCTTTTGCAGGTCGAAGGCAAAGCATTGTGCCGCTAAAAAATAAAAGTGCAAAGACAATGTAAAAGTGTGCGGCAAAAAACATAGGAGAGCGCAGAACCCCGTTGGTGCAGCGGGACGAGGCAAGGCACAGAGTGAAAAAGAAAGAACAGAATTCCTAAACAGATGCGAAAATTCAGTTGACAAAGCGTGGATGATGAAGTAATATATATTTGTTGCGTAAAGCAAATGTGCGTTTAGCTCAGCTGGATAGAGCGTTTGGCTACGGACCAAAAGGTCGGGGGTTCGAATCCTCTAACGCACGTGAATAAAAAACCGGAATCCTTATTTAAGGGATTCCGGTTTTTTGTATGCATAGAGGTTCGTGACACAAACAGGCGGAGCGCAGGCAATTCCATGCCGTCACGCTCCGCATTTGTCTGTGATGCTTATGAAAAGTCAAATGTGTTGTATAACTCTCCGGTCAGGCAGTCGTAAACTTCTACCTCATTGTTGCCGCCGTAAAGCTCCACATAGATCAGTCCGTCGGTCAGCTCAAAGTAGTAGAAGCTTCTGTTGCAGATTACCGTGTCAGGAATTTCGGTCATACCCTCAGTCAGCAGATACTCTGCAATGTCAAGTCTGTGAATCTCCGTTCCGTTCTCTGTGGAATAGTACAGAGAACCGTCCATGCAGTAAATATCCTGATTTAAGTCAAAATCCTGAAGACCGCTTGCGATCAGCTCGTAATTTTCGCCATCCTCTGTTGTGATGTACATTTCACCGTTAGGTGTCGTAAAAGCGAAGAAGATATAGCCGCTGACGTCAAATGCGGTAAAGCTGCTCAAATATTCCAAATCGTAATAGGAAAGTGCAAAAAGCGTCTCCTTGTCGCTTCCGTCCAGCTTCATCTTGCAGAAGGACTGGTCGTCCATCCGCTCATAATACAGATAATCGCCTAAAATGTAATAACGGCCAAGCGAGTCGGTATCGATCCGCTCATTGCTGCCATCCGCCGGATTGTAGCAGTATAATTCATAATAATCATCATAATTATCATAGTAGATCAGGCCGTTATAATAGGAAAAAGAACAAACCTGCGTGCCATCCAGCAACAGCTCCGGCTCCGCGCCGTTTTCCATTGCAATCTTCCAAAAGGAATATGTTTCGGTGTCAGAATTTCTGGAAGTGTAGTACACCTCATCGCCGATCACGGCAAAATATCTGACGTCCTCATCGACAAGCGCATATGCCTGCGTGGTATCCGAATAAACGAGATTATAATCGTCCCACTGATTGTTCTTGATGAGGATATAGTCCCCGCCATAATAACCTGTAAAAGGTGCACGGTAGTCTGTGTCTGTGCCGGCAGAGCTGTCACTCAGATCCATATTACCGAGATCATCCTGATCGTCCCCGTCGTCAGCGTTGTCTTCTTCCGGATTTTCCTCCGGCGCCTCGGTCGGTTCAGGGGTCGGCTCCTCGGTCGGTTCGGGAGTCGGTGTCTCTGCTGCAATCGTCGGTTCTGCCGTAGTGTTTTCTTCTTTTCCACATGCAGGCAGAGTCAGAGCGAGAGCCAGTAACAATAGTGCTGCATACTTTCTTTTCATTTCTTTTATAGCCTCCTATCAAATTGAAAGATAACGTTATTATAATCGAAGCGGACAAGAAGTGCAATACAAAAGAATCCGCCAAGCGGCAAAAAAGGAATCCGCCACTTGGCGGATTCCTTTCAAAAATGTATTTCTTATCCCATCGTTACAACAACCTGGTATTCCGCCTTGCCCTTCTCGTACGGGATGATGCATCCGTCCACGGCCTTGCCGTCCACCGTCAGGCTGACGACGCCCTTTTCCACATTGTTCGGGTTTTTGACCTCAATGTGGTAAGTGCCCTCGCGGAATTTTCTGGTGATCGTGAAATCGCCGAAATCCTTCGGTACACACGGATTTACGGAAAGACCCGTATGCGTCGGATATACGCCCAAAATATACTGGGAGATATTGACGAACGTCCATGCCGCGGTACCTGTGAGCCAGCTGTTTTTGCCCTCGCCGTGATATTTTGCGTCGCGTCCTGCAACCATCTGGCAGTAGATATAAGGCTCGGTTCTGTGAATCTCGCTGATCTCCTCCGTGTAAGCGGGGCAGGTCTTTTTATAGATCTCAAACGCGCGGTCGCCGCGTCCGATCACGGTCTCCGCAATGGATACCCACGGGTTGTTGTGACAGAAGATACCTGCATTCTCCTTGTAGCCGGGCGGATAAGAGGAAACCTCGCCCAGCTCCTCGTGATATTTGGTATAAGCGGGCTGTAAGATCATGATACCGTAATCGGTGTCGAGTTTTTCTTTTACGGAATCAAGCGCGCGCTTTGCTTCGCCGGTTTCCACGCCGACGCCCGCGAGTACACAGAAGCCCTGCGGCTCAATGTAGATCTGACCTTCCTCGCAATCCTTGCTGCCGACCTTGCCGCCGTAGGAATCATAAGCGCGGATAAACCATTCGCCGTCCCAGCCGGCCTCGGAAAGAAGAACACGGTTCATCTCTGCGACCTCAGCAAGCGCTCTGTCCGCCTCGGCATCATTGCCCTGTAAGCGGCAGAGATCCGCGTACTCCTGACCGTACTTGACAAACATACCGCCGATGAAGACGGATTCCGCAACAGGACCTTCGGACGGACCGAATGTCTGGAACGATTCACCCGGCTGTAAGGAATGGCAGTTTAAGTTCAGGCAGTCATTCCAGTCCGCACGCCCGATCAGCGGGAGATTATGGGGACCTCTGTGGTTCACAATGTAATCAAAGGAACGCTTTAAGTGTTCCATGAGCGGCTTTGCCTTGCTCTCGTCATTGTCAAAAGGAACCATCTGATCTAAGATCGTCATGTCGCCGGTCTCGCGGATATAAGCGTTTGTTCCCGCGATCAGCCAGAGCGGGTCGTCGTTAAAGCCGGAGCCGATGTCGGAATTTCCTTTTTTCGTCAAAGGCTGGTACTGATGGTAAGCGCTGCCGTCCTCAAACTGGGTGGAGGCAATATCGATGATACGCTGGCGCGCGCGGTCAGGGATCAGATGAACGAAGCCCAAAAGATCCTGACAAGAGTCGCGGAAGCCCATGCCGCGTCCGATACCCGACTCATAATAGGAAGCGGAACGGCTCATGTTAAACGTTACCATACACTGATACTGGTTCCAGATATTGACCATGCGGTTGACCTTATCGTTTGCGGAGGAAACTGTGTACTTGGAAAGCAGCTGCTTCCAATAAGAAGTAAGCTCCGTGAACGCCTTCTCCACATCCGCATCCGTCTGGAATTTTGCAAGCAGTTCTTTTGCGGGCTGTTTTTTGATAACGCCCGGCGCGTCCCACTTGTCGTCGTCCGGATTCTCGCAGTAGCCGAGAACAAAAACAAGGGACTTGCTCTCGCCCGGCGCGAGCGTGATATTGATCTGATGGGAAGCGATGGGCGACCAGCCGCTTGCCACACTGTTCTTTGCCTGTCCGTTTTCTACGACTTCCGGGTCGGCGCCGCTCTTGTACGCGCCGATAAATTCGCTGCGGATCGTATCAAAGCCGTCAATCGGGCTGTTGACCGAGAAAAGAGCATAGTGATTGCGCCTCTCGCGGTATTCGGTCTTGTGATAAATCGTGGAGCCCTCGATCTCGACTTCGCCTGTGCTCAGGTTACGCTGGAAGTTTCTGGAATCGTCATCGGCATTCCACAGACACCATTCTACATAGGAGAACAGTTTCAGCTCTTTCGGCTTGTCCGTCTTGTTCGTCAGTGTGACCTGATTGATTTCGCAGTTATCGTTTAAAGGAACAAAAGCAAGTACGGATGCCTCTACGCCGTTCTTGGCCGAGGTAAAACGGCTGTACCCAATACCGTGGCGGCACTCATAGGAGTCAAGCTCTGCCTTGACAGGCTGCCATCCCGGATTCCAAATAGAATCGCCGTCTTTAATATAGTAATATTTGCCATTGCAGTCATAAGGTACATCGTTGTAGCGGTATCTGGTGATCCTGAGCAGCTTCGCATCCTTATAGAAAGTATAACCGCCGCAGGTGTTGGAAATGAGGGTAAAGAACTCATTGCACCCGAGGTAGTTGATCCAGGGAAGCGGTGTCTTTGGTGTGGTAATGACGTACTCCTGATTGGCGTCATCAAAAAAACCGAATTTCATAGCCATATTCTCCTTTTTCTGTTTGATTTAAGAAATCGTTTAAGTGGCGAAAATTAAGGCGTTGTCCACTAATTTTCATTATACAGAAGAAGACCGGAAAAAGCAATAAAGGGAAAAACGACAAAGAAAAATTGTGATAATATACAAAATGTGGAAAAAGAGTATGGTAAAGATATACAAAAATGTGAAACTTATATAAAGATGCACAATAAAATGTTGTAAAAATATCAAAATTGTTATATAATCATTTCAACGAAAACGATTAAGCACTCAGCACATTGTTATCACAGGCACAGCGAAGCCGTATTTGGCGGTGTGTCTGCCGTTGCTGTCGGTATGGAGAAAGGGCTTCTGATCATATGGCATCCATGAAAGACATATCCATTGCCTGCGGCGTTTCGGTTGCCACGGTTTCCAAGGCGCTGAATGATCATGCTGACATTGGCGAAGAGACAAAGCTTCATATTAGACAGGTCGCCAAGGAGATGGGGTATTTTCCTAATCTGTCGGCAAGGGCGTTAAAGACGAACCGCACATACAATTTGGGCGTTTTGTTTGCCGATGAGTCGAGGAGCGGATTGACGCATGATTATTTTGCAAACGTGCTGGACAGTTTTCGGTTATATGCGGAGAGTCAGGGGTATGACATTACGTTCCTGAATTGCTCCAAGACACGTAAGAACCGGCTTTCTTATTTGGAACACAGCCGTTACAGAGGGCTTGACGGGATCGTGATCGCCTGCATTGATTTTAAGGATGCGGAAGTGATCGAGCTGCTTCAGAGCACGCTTCCCGTTGTGACGATCGACCATGTGTTTTCGGAACGGATCACGGTAGCTTCGGATAATATCAGGGGTATGCGGGAATTACTTTCTTATATTTATGAGATGGGGCACCGCAGGATTGCCTATATTCACGGAGATGACACTTCAGTTACAAGAGACCGCCTTTCCAGTTTTTACCGGGTGGCGGAGGAGCTGGGCATAACGGCTCCCGACAGTTACGTCCTGCCTGCGGCATATCGTGATATGAGAAGAGCGGCGCAGCAGACGGAACGCCTCTTAAAACAGACAGAGCGCCCGACCTGCATCATCTATCCGGATGATTTTGCGGCAGTCGGCGGCATTAACTGTTTGAAAGGCAAGGGACTGCGGATACCGGAGGATATTTCGGTTGCCGGATATGATGGATTGCATATTGCGTCACAGCTTGAGCCGATCCTGACGACGGTCCGGCAGGATACGCAGACGATCGGAACGACTGCGGCAAAGAAGCTGATCGAGCTGATCGAGCATCCGAAGACGACGTTGATCGAGCAGATCACCGTGCCGGGAGAGCTGGCGCGCGGAGGAACGGTCGGCAGCCCCCGGAAGACGCAGGCGGTGAATGGCAAGAATGTAAAGTAATGGAAAGTCTTAGGACAATGTCGGCGGAAATGCGGAAAACAGCGCGAAAGAAGAAAGATCAGCATAACGAAATAAAACGAAAGTTTGTTTTATGGGTTGGCAAACAAATAGAGCTGTGATATAGTAAGAGCATTGTTTTTTTGTACAAACCACCTTGTGGTATTTATATCACACGCAAGTGATATTGATATAAATGCAGTAACTGTTCATCACACTTTGTAAGAGGAGGATAAGAAAAAGTGAAAAAGAAATTATTAAGTGTGTTACTGGCATCTGCAATGGTAATTTCCCTTGCAGCTTGCGGCGGCGGAGATGACAACGATAATAATTCTTCGTCGAACAACAACAACCAGCAGGCAGAAGACAACAATACACCTGCAAACAATGACGGCAACAGCACCTCAGACGATGGCAATGGCGCGGCTGGTGGAGAGGATCTTGCTTACACAGGCGAGATTACATTCATGCATTACTCCACATCCGAGGAGTCCGAGGGTAACGGTGGTTCTGATGCATTCCGTAGAGCAATCGCTAACTGGGATGCTGCACATCCGGACATCACGCTGAATCAGGAAGTTCTTGCAAACGCAGACTTCAAGACCCAGATCGCAACTTATGCAAATGCTGATTCCCTTCCTGATGTATTCATGCTTCAGGGTATGAACGCAGCAAGCTGGGCAGATCAGGGACTGATCCTTGACTTAACGGATGCGATCACCAATTCTCCGTATGCTACTAATTACAATTACGAGAGAATGACTCCGTTCACGGTTGGTGACAAGTATTATGCATTCCCGGCACTGACAGGTATGACCTGTACTGTAGTCGTTTACGATGCGCAGATGTGGGCGGACGCAGGCTATGACAGCTTCCCGACAACATGGGCAGAGGTTGAGGCTGCAGTTGATTACTTCGAGGGACAGGGTATCGATACCATCGCATTCGGTAACGGCGGACAGTGGCAGATGAACTCTGATTTCATCTCCTGCTTAGGCTATCAGTATACCGGAACAGAGTGGTTTGATCACATCATGGCAGGCGACGGACAGGCAGCGTTCACGGATGATACTTTCGTAGCAGCACTGACAGAGACCCAGAGACTGTTCCATGAAACGAACATCTTCAACTCTGACTTCAACGCTGTAACAAACGAGGATGCACGTGAGTACTTCATCGCAGGCGATGCAGCAGCATTCATCGGCGGTAACTGGGACTTCTCCTATATCAAGGCTTCCGTAGATGCTGACAAGTATGCTAACTTAAAGGTAGCGGTACTTCCTCAGGTAGCGGATGGCTCTTATGTAAACAACTACCAGAACATCGGTATGGGTTATGGTGTTGCCATCAATGCAAAGGTAGCAAATGATCCGGATAAGCTTGCAGCATGTATCGATCTTGCTCGTGAGATCACCGGACCGGATTTCGCAGTCTATGTTGGTGAGAACTATGCAGAGCAGGGCTTCTACAAGGCTAGCTTTGATATGAGCGCATTTGATCAGGTAACGGTTGACTTCTACAACTTCAACTATGTTGACAACGTTGCAACAGAGATTTATGACTCCTATGTTGACGGTTCTGTATGGGGCACGCTGAATGCTGACATGCAGGCTATGTGTAACGGAGAGATGGATCCTGCTACGGTAGCAGCAAACGCACAGGCATCCTACGAGGCATTCCTCGGCAACTAATCACTGTTGACACAAAAGAGAATGAAATTCTATATGACTCCGCCGGAGAAATTCTCCGGCGGGGCCAAAAAAAGAATGGAAAGTGTTCTTTTAGGATTGAAGAAATCCTATAGACAGAAATAATATGACGGAGCTTAGACCAACGGTTGTTTGCGAAGGCAGCTTCGTCTTTTTTTAACGATAGGGAATCCGGGGTATGACAGGATTTTAAGGGTGGGAGGCGAAAACATGCTGAATTCAATCAGACCGAAAAACAGGGTCATTTTCGCATATTTGCTGATTCCGGTTGCACTCTTTGCATTTACGGTGTTTGTACCGTTGTTGGCGGCGCTTTTTTACAGCTTTTTCGAGTGGAAGGGCGGTCCGTTCAGGAATGCGACACCGAACGGGATTGCGAATTATAAGGAACTGCTTCAGGATAAAGTATTCTGGAAGGCATTCGGCAACAATATGTATTTGGTTGTTGCCTGTATTATCGGACAGATCGGTATTGCCTTTGTGTTGGTAATGGTGATCAACTCCAAGCTTGTGAAGCTGAAAGGCGTTCACAGAACGTTCGGCTTCTTTCCGAGTACCATTTCCGCGGTTGCGCTCGGTTTTATCTGGACCATCATTTATCATCAGAAATATGGTCTGATCAACTGGTTTTTGGATAAGATCGGCGTAATAGACGGCACGAGAAACGGAAAGGTATGGCTGAATGATACGGCTCATATCATGTTGATCGTATCGATTCCTTTGATATGGCAGTACATTGGATATTATATGGTAATTATTTTATCGGCAGTGTCCGCGATCGATACGGAGATTTTGGAGTCTGCCGAGATTGACGGCGCAACGGCGATCCAGCGCGCGCGTTATATTGTATTACCTTTAGTAAAGAGTACGTTGCTTGTCTGCATTACCCTCTGTGTTGCGGGTAATATGAAAGCTTTTGATAATATTATGATCATGACGAAGGGTGGACCCGGAAACGCGTCAATGGTTATGGCGCTCTATGGCTATACCACATCGTTCCAGTATAACAGACTTGGCTATGGAAGCTGTATTTCCGTAGGAATCTTTGTATGCTCGCTTGCCGTGATCGGCGGCTCCCAGCTTTTGATGAACTGGCTCATGACGGATAAGTATGACCGCATTGAGAAGAAGCTTCAGAAAAAGACGGATAAAGAGATGAAAAAGAAAATGAAAGAACTGCAGAAGGGAGGCGCGCTCAATGGCTAAGAAGATGGAAATGACGAAGGTTGAGAACAAGTCCTTAAGCCATAAGATCGGAAACGGCGTGCTTTCCGTTGTACTCAACTTGATCCTTTGGATTTTTTCGCTGACCTGTATCTTTCCGTTGATCTGGATGTTCTATTCTTCCTTAAAGGAAAAGAGGGAGTTTAATGCGGACATCATCGGAATGCCGAAAAATCCGAATTTGCAGAACTATATCGACGTTATGACAAATAAGGATACGAATTTGGTGCAGGCGATGATCAACAGTGTTCGTACAACGGTGCTTGCCGTGGCTTTGATCGTAATCTTTTCGTTTATCTGCGGTTATATTTTGGCAAGAATCAATTTCAAACTCAACAAGCCGCTGTACGTGGTATTCCTGATGGGAATGCTGATCCCGACGCACTCCCTGCTCGTACCGACATTCGTTATTTTTTCACAGTTGAATATGGATAACAAGTGGTTTACGCTGTTGTTCCCGTATGTCACGTTCGGTCTTCCTGTTTCGCTGTTTCTGGTGCAGGGCTATATCAAAGGGATTCCATCGGCATTGGAGGAGGCGGCGGCGATCGACGGATCGAGTTTCACGAGAACGCTGTTTTCCATCATTCTGCCGATCTGTAGACCGATTTTGGTCACGGTTGCCATCATTCAGGTATTCGGAAACTGGAATGAGTTTACCTTTGCACTTGTATTGTTAAAGAGTAACGGCGGCTGGGCAACGCTTCCGCTTGCTATGAGGCAGTTCTCGGGTCAGTTCAGCACGAACTATCCGCAGTTGATGGCGGCGATGCTCATCACAATGGCGCCTGTCGTGATCTTCTACTTCGCATTCAGCAAGCAGATCATCAAGGGCATGGTAGCCGGAGCCGTTAAGGGCTAAAAAAGAACGGCGCAACTGCGCCGTTCTTTCAAAGAATTCGCCTTTGGCGAATTCTTCTGAGACTGAGAGTTTTAACATTAAAAATTCTTTTGAAACTGAGAGAATAAAGTGTGGCGTAGGAAAATCCCCTTCTGACGAAAGCCGGAAGGGGATTCTTATCAGGAAGGACATACGATGAACAGACAGGAGTTTGTTGCAGAGCTGCGGCGGGCAATGTCGGGTAGTTTTTCTACGGCAGAGATTGAGGATACGGCAGCCTATTATGAAGATTATATTACGATGCAGATCAAAAAAGGAAAAAGCGAGGAAGAGGTTCTTCGTGAACTTGGTTCTCCGCGGCTGATTGCAAAAAGCATGAAGGCGGCAGGAGGAAATGCCGCCGGAAGCGCAGGCGGGAATACAGATGCGCGGAGAAGCACTGTCGGGGGCGCGGGGCGCACGGCAGGCAGCGGCGCTCCGTATGACGAGGATGTCTCGTTCAATGGCGGAATGCACATGTTCCGTCTGCCGATGTGGCTGGTACTGCTTGTCGTGCTGCTGATTTTGCTTGCCGTGCTCACGATCCTGTTTCATCTGCTGATTGCGCTGCTGCCGATCATTCTTGTTGCCGTAGGCATTATCACACTGTATCGTTATTTTTCAAAAAAATAACGGATACCTGAATAATTTGTTTTTTTGCAGGGATACTACTTTTTGTAAGAAAAAAAGGAGGTGCCCTATCATGGCAAAGAACGAGTATAGCAGCAATCAGGCAGGCAACGAGTATAACAGCACGAACGCACAGGATGCAAAGAGCAAGAACGCGAAGAACAGCTCGAACAGCAGCAACAGCTCGAACAGCAGCAACAGCTCGAACAGTTCCAACAGCAGCAACAGCTCCAATAGCTCGAACAGCAGCAACAGTTCTAACAGCTCCAATAGCTCCAACTGCAAATAAGAGCGCAAAGCGGCGGCGGAAGCCGCCGCTTTTGGTACATAATCACCTTTATCGAATTCCTTGAAGGAGTGGCTTTAAGCGCAACAGATGTCACTCTTTTGTTGACAGATGACAAAGCGGGCTATATGATAAATCTATGAGAAAATTTGAGTTGATCGTTCCCTGCCATTTTGGCTTGGAATCGGTATTAAAGAAAGAAATCATTGATCTTGGATATGACATTTCCGCTGTGACGGACGGAAAAGTCTCGTTTTACGGCGATGCGGAGGCGGTCTGTCGGGCAAACATTTTTCTGCGGACTGCAGAACGTGTTTTGATTCAGATCGGTCGTTTTCGGGCGACAACCTACGATGAGCTGTTTGAGGAGACGAAGAAGCTGCCGTGGGAAGAATGGATACCCGAAAACGGCAAATTCTGGGTGGCAAAGGCAGCAAGTGTAAAAAGTAAGCTTTTCAGTCCCTCGGATATTCAGTCCATCATGAAAAAAGCAATGGTGGAACGGATGAAGCTGAGTTATCACAGAGAGTGGTTTCCGGAGGACGGAGAGCGCTTTCCTTTGCGTGTTTTTTTGATGAAGGATGAGGTGACGGTCGGGCTTGACACGACGGGGGATTCCCTGCACAAGCGCGGTTACCGCAGGCTTGTGGCAAAAGCGCCGATCGCGGAAAATCTGGCCGCGGCGCTCATTATGCTCACACCTTGGAATAAGAATCGGATTTTAGTCGATCCGTTCTGTGGCAGCGGTACGTTTCCGATCGAGGCGGCAATGATGGCGGCGAATATCGCGCCGGGGGAGAACAGGAGCTTTACGGCGCAGGATTGGGAGCACCTGATCACACGCAGACAGTGGTATGACGCGGTGGACGAGGCGCGCGAGGGTGTCAATTTGCAGATTGAGACGGATATTCAGGGCTATGACGCGGATGATGAGATGATCCGCATATCGAGGGAGAATGCAAAGCTGGCGGGCGTGGATTCCCTGATTCATTTTCAGAAAAGGGACGTTGCCAGCCTCAGTCATGCAAAAAAATACGGTTTTCTCATCACGAACCCGCCTTACGGAGAGCGGCTTTCCGCAAAGGATGAGCTTTTTGATCTGTATCGGACGCTTGGAGAGCGTTATCGGAATTTGGATGAATGGTCGCTCTGTATGATCACATCTTATGAACAGGTGGAAAAGGCCATCGGGCGTAAAGCGGATAAAAACCGCAAGATTTACAATGGGATGCTGCAGACTTACTATTATCAGTTTATGGGGGCAAAGCCGCCGAAAAGACCGAGGGAGCGGGTGACGGATGTATCATAAGCTTGTGAAATGGTCGGGAATCATCGGGATTGCGATGATGGTACTTGCGATCGCCGGCATGCTTGTTTATTCCTGGAAGAAGCCATTGATCTATGTGCGGGCGGAAGAAGATGAGACGCAGAGCCATAAGACACAGACGGCGCAGGTTGATTTTGAAGAACTGACGCCGACGGTCAGGGAAGACGCGGATAATCTTTGTATTCCGGTTGCCGCGGGAGTGACACAGGAAGCCATTCATATTGACTGCGACTATATGAATCATATTTTGACGATCACGATTGACGGCATGGGAACGTCAGATATATCGGACGGCGTGTACGGAAGCCTTGACGGCATCAATCGGATACAGACGGCGGAGTGGGACGGACAACTGATTCTGATGGCGCTGATGGAAGACAGTTACGAATATGGGGCAATCTTGGAAAATCAGAGACTCATGCTCACGCTGAAAATGCCAAGGGAGCTTTATGACCGTATTGTAGTGCTTGATGCGGGGCATGGCGGCGCGGATACGGGGATTGAGGAAAACGGCGTTACGGAGAGCGAGCTTGCGCTGGATATTGCGGGGCGGGTTCGGGAGCTGCTTGCGGATGAGGGAATCCGGGTGTATATGACGAGAACGGACAGAGAGAACCCGGGCGGCGCGGAGCGGGTTGCGTTGGCAAACGGGATGCGCGCGGACATGTATATTTCCCTTCATCTGGCCAAGGGGGAGGACTACGGCATCTCTGCGCGTTACAACGGGACATACTTTACACCGCTGCTGACGAATGCCGAGCTTGCCGATCTGCTTGTACGCTATACGGCTCAGGCTGTGAATAATCGCGGCATCGGTGTGTTTGAGCTTGCGGAGCAGGCGGAAGATGAGCAGGATGCGCAGCCGGAGGAAGCGCTCTATCACGCGCAGGTGCCTGCTGTTTATCTGGCGCTCGGCGCACCGGGAAGTGATGCCGAGGCGGCGCTTCTCAGAAGGGATGATTACAGACAGGATCTGGCGGAGGGCATTGCACGCGCCATTCTGGAGGCTTATGAGCAGAAACGGGAGCGCTAAAAAGCGAACAAGTTCGCTTTGATGTTGACAGCATGGAGGATTAGTGTGATGCAGACCATCATTTTTGCAACGGGAAATCAGGATAAGATGAAGGAAATCCGCATGATCTTAGGCGGCACGGGCGCGGAGATCCTGTCCATGAAAGAGGCGGGAATCGTACTTGACGTGGAGGAGAACGGGACAAGCTTTGAGGAAAATGCACGCATTAAGGCGGCGGCAGTGGCCGAACGGGCGAAAGTGCTTTCCATGGATGCCATTGTGATGGCAGATGATTCAGGGCTGGAAATTGATTATTTAGGCGGTGAACCGGGGATTTATTCCGCGCGGTATCTGGGAGAGACAACGTCGTACGCCGTAAAAAATAAAAATTTGATCGACCGTCTTTCGGGCGTGCCTGATGAGCAGCGGACAGCGCGATTTGTGTGCGCGATCGCCGCTGTTTTGCCAAACGGGGAATGTTTGGAGACGCGGGGCGTCATGGAGGGAAGGATCGGTTACGGCGAGAGCGGGGAAAACGGCTTTGGCTATGATCCCATTTTTATCCTGCCAAAATACGGATGCACGACGGCGGATCTTGATCCCGAAGTAAAGAATGAGGAAAGCCACAGGGGAAAGGCGNTGCGCGCCATGCGGGAGAAGCTGGCGTGAGAAGGACTTNTAAAGCTTATGCCAATGGGCATTNGAAATGCCGGATGACTGCTATGATAGAAATACAATGGGGGAGAANATGCGAATANTGATTGTGAGCGATACGCATAGGAAGAATGAAAACTTTTTGGAGGTTGTCCGCAGGGAGAAGCCGCTTGATCTGCTCATNCACTGCGGGGACGTGGAAGGNAGTGAATATNTCGTCAGCGAGGCGGCGGACTGNCCTGCGTATATNGTCATGGGGAACAATGATTTTTTCTCCGATCTGCCGCGNGAAGTCGTATGCGANATCGGTTCCTATCATGTNTGGATCACGCACGGNCATAATTACTATGTGTCCATGGGAAACGAGACGATCAAGAAGGTTGCGAGGCAGCGCGAGATGGATATCGTGATGTACGGGCATTCGCATAAGCCGGTCGTGGATATGGATGACGGTGTGATCGCGCTCAATCCGGGAAGCTTATCCTATCCGCGCCAGTATGACCGCAAACCTTCTTATATTTTGATGGAGTTAGATGAGGACGGGAAGGCACATTTTGAGATCCGGTATGTGTGAGTAGCCGTTTGACCATGCAAAATGGGTTCGATGAGATATAGGGAGAATATATGGGGAATGAAAGGCGCTAAGTTTTGGGGGGAGGAGCCGGATGGATTATAGCGGTATCATCGGAAGGACGGTAAAGGGAACAGTGGACAGACCATTGGGAACAGCGCATCCACGGCATCCGGATATGCGCTACCCGATCAATTACGGTTATGTGGACGGCGTGTTTGCCGGTGACGGAGCGGAGCAGGACGTGTATATATTCGGAACGGATGAGCCGTTGTCGCACTTTGAGGGAAAGGTGATCGCGGTATATCATCGCTTTGATGATGTGGAGGACAAATGGATCGTGTCCTTGACAGGTGAAGACATTGCGGACGAGAAGATCTTAGGGGACATTGCCTTCCAGGAGCAGTTTTTCCATGGAAAGCTTTATCGGTAGCGTTCTGCGGGAAATCGATGTTTTGAAGAGAGGTCATGGGAGAATGCCGGAAGTTGACAGTTGACAGGACTGCTGCTTTTCCTTATAATACATTTGTTATGATGTTTTGCGGGGTGTGGCTCAGCTTGGCTAGAGCGCCTGGTTTGGGACCAGGAGGCCGCAGGTTCGAATCCTGTCACCCCGATTTTCTTATAAATGCCGCAAATCCGACGCGAACACGCGTAAAATCAAGGATTTGCGGCATTTACATTGCCTGTTTTACAATGTGAAATTGTAATATAAAATAAAAAATTGTAACATTTTTTGTCATAAAATTTGTCATGACAAGGGTTAAGAAAAAAGGGTTCTTTGCAGCTTTTCTGCGGCATCCCTTTTTGCCTGTTCTTCTTTCTCTATCATGGAGTGNCGGTATANNGANTTCATGACGTGATCCGTTTCCCAACCGCCGAGTCGGAGAATGTCAGCTTCAGGNACACCGAGCGCTGACATTTGGCTTGCAAAGTAGTGCCGGAGCTTATGCAGAGGGAATTGCGGGATGTCTAGATCACGTTCTATGCGTTCAAGGTGCTTTGTNATCGAGCCGGGATGTCCNTTATATATGTATCCCTGCGNNCGTATCTTGTCGGCAAGNTCCATNGGAATGATGATATTCCGGGTGCTTTCNGTNGTTTTGGTAGTTTTGAGTACCCACTTCTTATTTTCGTCGAGAACTAAGGCTTTGTTGATGCGCACGATGTCCCCGTCTACATCTTCAATCTGCAAAGCGCATATCTCTGATCGGCGCATTCCGTAGCATGCAAGTGTAAGGGGAATTTCAAACTTTGTATCCTTTACAGCTTCAAGTATCCGCTTTACGTCCGCCTGCGATGGCGTGTAAGGCTCATTCTTGACTTTTTGCGGTAAAGTAGTATAAATCTTTAATTCGGGACGATAAACGCNTAAAACGGCAGATACAAAACCGTGATAGTTACGTACAGTTTTGGCAGACTTGTCCTTTGACAGCTCATTTACGAGGCGGTTGAGCTCAATCTGCGTAATATCCGACACCCTCAAAATATTAAACCAGTTCGGCAGGCGCTTTCCTGTCTCGGCGTATTCCTTAACAGTCCGCGGGGAAAGTACGTTCCGCTTCATGTCCACATACCCGCACGCGGCTTCGTAAAAGGTCATCGGCTTACCGGCAGACTTGATTTTATCCAGCTCGTCAGAGATCGCCTTCAGCGCTTCCTTTTGCGTTGGTTTGTCTTTGAATGTGACGGTATGCATCTTGCCTTGATACATTTTTCGGACGCGGTAAGAGCCGGACGGGAGTTTTTCGATTTTCATGTGCATGGTCCTCCTGAAAGATGGGTACAAAAATAACAGCGACACTTGAAAGGCGCTATCACTATTGTAAATATTCCTCAAAATATTTCAATGCACTATATTTTAGGATCAGTTCACTTCTTGGATTATCACGATGTTTCATGGCACGTTTATATTGACGTATGTATTTAGCAAGGCCGTAGCGAATTTTTTGTTCGTCTCTTTTGATGATGGAAAACTCGTTGCTTTCGATAGATGGTTTGTCATCTGATAGAAAAGTAATATCCGTAATTACAACGGTTTTTGTATAGTCAAGTCCCGCTTCGCCTATAGTATGAAAAGAATACTGGTGTCTAATGTGGTGTCGAAATGGGATCGCAAACAGCAGTCCGTCAATCTCTATAGTCATACATGCATATGGTCTGTTTTCTTTTTTTAGGATTTCTTTACAATGTGAATAGGTATCATAAAACTTTTCAGAAAGTATCCTTAACGTCATGTTTTTTCTCCTATAAAATGTACCCTCTGCATGCGCAGAGGGTACAATCCATTGAGCCTTATTTTGTTTTAGCTCCTTGCGCTCTACAAGGAGAATCATCCATTGAGCCGTTTTTATTTTTNTATCGCCCTGCTCTTAGGCGATAATCTTATTGTAACCTTATTATATGCAATTATATTAAAAAAAGCAAGAAAATTACAGCTATTTGTTGTAATATACAATAAATAATTGTAAAGCAGNNTATTTATTGTGAATCCTGTCANACAGAATTTGTACTATCGGTGCTTCGGGAGATGGTACTTCTGTACTGGTATGCGGTTCGGTCTCATGGGCTGGCGGCACGTCAAACGACTTTTCGGACGCGGTAAAAGATCAATCAAAACTCAATTGTTATACGTGGTCTTTTCTTGAATAACATAATTTAATTTTGGGGGTACATGATTCGATTTATCAAGAAGTTTTTTNTCACCNATGAGTNTAATTGTGTTCGCNATNAGTTCNCCTTCTGTTCCTTTATCCATACAGTATANGGTTACGGATGTCGANTNATCGCCGATAAANCTTGATAAAATATCTTTATCTGTAANATCAAGTGAATGNCCAAAAACNTAAACANANGAAACGCCAACTGGATGATATTTTGATNGATCCTCACTATCNGACCAAANATTTCCANTTGNTNTGAACAACNNTTGTATTTCNTCTAAATATTTATNGNTTTCATTNCCNGTATGTTTTTGNATCCTTTGNGCAAACTTTTTGAATATTGTAAAGTTNGTTNTNTCGTCNCGNTCATNTTCAGTCCAGTATTCGTCAATACCCAATACCATATTGTTTTTGCTTGCTGGACGCTTTGCGTCTGCCTTTCCATGTATGTGATATACGTTTTCCTTTTTATATATTCTCTCATATGTATCTGTATAATTAAAATTAATCACATAATCCGGGGAGAGATTTGATATTTCAGGTATTTTTCGTCTGATTGGAATTTTCTCAACAAAATTAGTTAAATATAGTTCAAATGCTCTCGTCAAACGCTCAAGATCTTCAAAAGTTCTTTCTCTAAAATCCTTAATTGTAATCATATTGCTTGGTTTCCATCTTTTTCGTATCATATATTTGTCAAATGTAAACTTTTTGCCAAATATTCTCAGTTTTAAATCTGTTAAAGGATCATTGAATTCTTTTTGTACATCATACCAAAGTTTATTAAGTGATAATGATCGCTGGTCTACTTCTTTGATGATAAATCGAATCTCAGACTCAAAATCTATCCAATTTTCACCTTTTATACTATTTGTGTCGTATAATTCTATGAAGTATTTAAACCAAATATTCTCATAAAGGAGACGATGAAGTTCCATCAATATGGAATCTTTGAGTGATATTTCATATGTTTCATTAATGTTTTTTTTTGTTAGCATGTAATATAATTCTTTTTCAAAAAATTCTCTATTTGATTTATCTGTATATTTATGGTTACTTGTGCCGTAAGCCCATATCTTCTCAACACCATAGCAAAATTCCAAAAAATGAGAGTACTTTGTAGGTAAACCATGGGCTAGATCAAACCCATTGCCCAAAATCAATATCTTTTTTCCTTTGTCTGGCATAGTTCGTATTCCTTTTCAAAGCTTTGACATAAATACTTTCTGCTGCGATGCTGCAATAGTGTGTATTTACAAGTCAGTGTTAGTCATGGATAGTCATATCCCCTATTGCCAATCTTACAGCGCTTGAGGCGTTTGATACCGTGTTGCAGACCTTTAAGACCCCCTATTTTTTGCACCGTGGGCGGATTTCTTGATTTATTTAAAGCAAATCCCGCAAGTAGAATAGCCCTGTGCCAATAGCTCATTAAGTGTAGCGTTTGAAGTGGCATAATTATGCGGAGCGATTTTCGGTACACTTGAGCAGGTAGGATGATGAATTTTCATGGTATTCGTATTCAGTACATAGGTAGAATCTGTCTGTTGCTGTGAAGCATTATCGTATGTATTGAAGTTGCTGCCATTACCTGATGAATCGGTGGCACCGCCGTTACTCGGTTCTTCTGCCGGAAGGTTTACTTCGGATGACTGCTGAACAACTGGTGCATCAGGAATCGGCGTTTCTACAGTTACTTGAGGTTCGGGTTCAGTATCTTGAGCGCGCGGTGTGTCAGGTGTCTGCTGCTCATTGGGGATTGCATTAGGCTGTTCTTCAACACTTGGTTGTTCAGAAGATCCCTGATGATTGGTTTCGGCGTTTTTTTCGGGTTGTTCAATGGACGTTTGAGAATCCGTTGCAGATTCTTCAATTTCGGGTACTTCGGGTTCCGGGGCGGTTTGTTTTGTATCTGTCTGCACATCTTCGTCAGCCGCCTGATCTTGGGAATGTTCGTCATTGTCCTGCTGTGCCTCGGCTTCCGCCATAGCGTATTCGCGGGCAGAAATATCCACAACGTTAATAGAAATGACATTGCTTGTGACATCATCAGCCACCACATAAACGTCAAAAGTACCCTCAACGTTACCAGTGAGGATTCCGTCATCTGAAAACGTGATTGAATCGTCGCTGGTGAAATATTCGATTGATTTAGCATCCGCATCAGTGGGGGAGAGGGCAATATCAACGGGTATTTTTGTATTGATGTCATATTCAATCTGATAATCAGGAACAGATAATTCAATAGATTCAACCTTTTTGTCAGATGAAAAAACAGCAGACAGTACGGCAATACCGATGACACCATATGTGATTCCTTTTGCTTTCTTTGTCATGTTTGATTCTCCTTTGTTTATCTGCAAATATAGTTTCTAAGAATAATTATTTACCGAAATCAATATAGGTGATATTCCCGACGCTGTATTGATTTCGGTTCTTTATGCCATTTTTGCGTTGTCCCCTTTTACGGGCTTGTTATCTAAACCTAAAGAACGAAGAACCATAGCTTTACCAAGCTCATCAGCATTTCTGTATGCAAGTATGATTTCTCTTTCTAATCCACATATTGATAAGCTATGTACTACTTGAGTGGGGTAAGCTTCCTCAAGAATAGATGAACAACTAATGTTATAAAATTCACATAATTTTACAAGTGAATCAATGTCAGGGTTGGCTTTGCCATTTTCCCAATTACTAATAGTATTTTTCTTTACACCTAGAAATTCAGCAACGTCTAATTGCTTAAAGTTACGGTTAATCCGTGCAGATCGCAACTTTTCGGCTAACAGTTTATTCATGTGTCATGCTCCTTTATGTATTACATCCTATCACTTTATTTTGATTATGTAAATAAAAAGTTCAAAAGAAATGATTTTTTTTGCTGGCGGGTCAATAATTACGAACTGTACTAAACAATAGTAATGAACAGGGAGAGGAGGAACGGTATGTTTGATAGAGATGCATTGAAAAACAAATCTCGGACAAAGGCTATAAACAAAAGGTTATTGCAACGTGGGCAGGAATTACAGAAAGGCAACTATCATTAATTATTTCAGGGAAAAGAAAGTGTGATGTGGAAGAGTATGTTCGGATATGCGCCGCGTTAGAGGTACCTGTGACAGCGTTTATTATCGAAAAGGTTGCAGGAAGTAAAACTGCATAAGGAAGGAGAAGATGCACAATGTCACAAACCATAATAGCCGCGACTAAAGAGGATGTTGAGGCATTTAATAATGGTCAGATAACATTAAACGAATTGAGAGAAAGAGCAGGGCTATCCAAAATAGACGAGTCAACATTTAATTAAGAAATTTATTTCAAAGAAATTTTATACAGGGCAGGAACTGGGTTATCCAAATCATCAATAGCTGCCATAGGTTCAATACTAAGACCGAGAGATGCGCATGCAGAAGGAATTTGAGCGTTAAGGTCTGCAAGAACAATTTCAGTATCAAAAAATTTTTTCATAATCAACATTAAATCCCCGGAAGTGATAGTACACCCATTTGCGCCGAGTGGAAGAATGTTATATTTGATTATGAAAGAACGAATATCACGATATGTTTTTAATTCGTTACAAAGAGATGTTAAGACTTCAGTCAAAGTCATATTAAAACCACCTTTCTATGAACCGTACTTGTAAAGATAATGCAACAGATTGGTGCAAAAAGCAAAGGAAATTATTTTCTTGTAGAAACCAACTCAAAGTTAGCGATATAAAGAAAAGCACATGATTTAGGAGGAAGATGCACATGGAAAAATATCTTTTAATATCCAACGTCGCGCTATCCGTGGCGGTCGCATTTGCCGCAGTAAATCAAATAAGAATAAATTTTATAATAAGGGAATTAGAGCGGCAACAGCAGCAGTTACGGCAGCAATTAGAGAGAATACGGAAATAACAACAGTGATAATAAAACGTCTAGTTCGAATCCTGTCACCCCGATTTTTATTCGTTCAAAAATGGTTCATGAGCCTGTGTGACAGGCTCATTTTTTTGTGGATTCTGTACATTATGGAGCGCTTGACAGAGTAACGCAGTATCGGCTGCAGATTGGGTTGGTGAGGGTCAGAGATTAAATATCAGAAATGAATTTGTTTAAACGATCTCTGTCCCATAACATCATTTCTTCTCTTTCTGCTAACACTTTTGCATCTTCAGAAAAATATTGATTTGTGATAATTGCAGCAACATGACATTCAAAATAGCTTTTTCCGGCAAGGACCTTTTGAAGCGTTGCGATTCCGATGATGGATGCAACGCATTTACATTGGATGCCATACTTTGTTCCGTTTTTAAATGCAATAATATCAATGCCCTGATCTTCCGGAGTTTTTGTGAGTGATATTCCTGTGAATCCATTCTTATCAAGGATATCGCAGCAAAATAATTCAAATTCAGAATTATCCATATGGTCATAGGGTTTTGAGGATAAAGCGGCATCACGGATTCGGGACGGTGCGGTCTGCTCGGCATGGTTCGATCTATGTCGTCTTTGCAGCCTGCTGCTGATCATTTGGGTTAAGCCACAATAAAAAAGAAAACCGAATATTATAATCCATACAGTTTGATAATAATCATTGGGGTTTTCGTCTGATAAAAGAATGACTATGGAACACATAATCCATAAAGCCGCAACAATTTTTGTGGCTGAAGTTAATTTTGTCCTTGTTTTTGCCTCTTTTTCCTGATCAACCTTATGCCGCTTGTAAAGCATTGAGCTGATCAGTTGTGGTATGCCGCCAAAAATAAACAAACCAAATATGATAAGACATATATATTCAAAATAATCAATGGATTTTAATTGTGGAAGATTGATCAGACAAGCTATAGACCAGATAAACATTCCGATTTTAGCGGGGAAAGCTAATATTCCCGTGGTTTTACCAGATTTGTCGTTTGCTGTACTTTCTTGTTTTGCAGCTTCATTTTCGTCCGGATGGGCTTTCTGTCGCTGAACTTCTTCAAAATATACTGTATCGCAATATTCACATTTTCCTTTATTGCCTATATCGGCTCCGCAAGTTTTACATATCATGGTATATTTCCTCACAATGCTGCTATTTGTTTTAAAATTAGGAGCGCGCTGATTTTTTGATTTGTTTTTATAACAATCATGTATCTTAATCGATAGTATAACGCATATTCATGAAAAAGTAAATGCGAAAGCGATGGAAGGAGTGTATGCGAAGGAATTTATGATAGGATTGTGCAGCATTTTCAGGCGCCTGAAAATGCTGAGGAACAGTATGATCGGATTGGCGGAGCGATGGAAAGTTTGGATGTGTTTCCAGAATATGCCGGAGTGCTTGACTCTGCCGTTAGGGAAGCGTTTATAATAGGTATAACATCATGAAAGGGGCCTTTGTATGGCAGAGTTACTGAAAATAAGAGAAGTTTCGTCTAAATATGATATATCGGCCCGCGCATTGCGTTATTATGAGGATATGGGGCTGATCAGCAGTACACGAAGCGGGGATTATGCCTACAGACTGTATGATGAACAGGCGATGAAGCGCTTGGAACAGATTTTAATCCTGCGTAAACTGAATATCAGTATCAAGGATATTCAATTAATATTTCAAACGGCAAGCTCGGAGGTCGTTTTAGATGTGCTCGGAAAAAAGGTAGAGGCTATTGACGGCGAGGTTGCGCTGCTTCGGGACTTAAAGGACATTATACTGGAATTTGTCGAACAGATCAGGCGGGCGGATTTCAGCAGGGATGCCGATGTGAAAAGACTGTATGAGAAAGCGTCAAAAATAGAAAGCCGTATTGTCAACATTTCCTATGACGGAAACACCTCAAAAATAAATCGTTTGCCTGATGTGTCGGACAGGCTGAAAAAAGCACCGGAAGTAAGGATCATTCAGATCAATCCGTTCAAAGCATTTTCATCCGGTGCGGATTCCTTTGAAAATGTCATGGGTACGTTTCAGCAATGGCAGGAAGCGCACAATCATTTCGTCAGAAAGATGATCTATGGCGCTCCGGATTTTCTCTGGTTTGAGGAAGATGGGAAAGCGGTCTGGATTTGGGCGGTTGAAGACTGGGTAACAGGAGAAGATACGGCGCCTTATGAGCTGATCAAGTTTGAAGGGGGACTCTATGCCGCTGCCATGTCGGTGGACGGGGATGATGATATAGCCGGAAGGGTATGTTCGGGAATTTTGAAGTGGTTAGAAGACAGCGGATTTGAACCGGATGAGCGTCCGGGACACAGAACGATGTGCCATATGGTCAATCCAACGGACGAGATCAGGAATGCGTTAGGGTATGATCAAATGGATATTTATGTGCCGATTAAAATCCGCGGCAAGGAATCTTAATGAATAATCATTTTACAGAGAGGCAGGGACAGGATTGTGGGAGAAAATTATTTAGTCAGTGAATGGGCCTTGATACGCCGCAATGAGTTGGTAGATATTCCGGATCAATTGGTGGTTCATCCGGACTTTTTGCAG
This sequence comes from Lachnospiraceae bacterium, assembly GCA_014804425.1. Lineage (GTDB taxonomy): Bacteria > Bacillota > Clostridia > Lachnospirales > Lachnospiraceae > DLAJ01. Next base: position 69,267 of record JAAUZV010000008.1, on the reverse strand, counting down.
ACGCTATCCCGTGAGGAATTTGAAAGTGCATTCAGGGAAATCGGAGCGATGTTTTACCGGATGTATTCTGATATCGCAGACGCACCCCAAAGATTCGGACTGCCACTATATCAAACAGAGGAATATGATTATTTTTCAAATCAGGCAAGAGAGGCCAGGACAGTGCCGCGGAATCTGTTCTATCTCATGCTCTGGCTGTTTGCCTGCGGCGATTTTAAGGGAAATGTATTTATTACGGACACGGCGCAAGTCAGAAAATGGAATAAAGCCAAAAGAACAAATCAATTATTAGAAGCAATGTGCGATTATGGTTTTTTGTTTAGCGGAATCAAAAATTACAGCTTGTCATCAGGAGATGATCTGGAGATTGACTATCCGGATAATCAGAGTGTCATAAAAGTTCTTTCTCTTGTTGCGAAAAAAGTAAAGAATACGCAGCTCAAGGACGTGAAAAATGTGGACTCAGGCATCATTGCTTTCAGCAACGCGTTTATCGGATGGAATTATAGAGTATTAACGGAAGATCTGCATACCTGCAGTCTGGCGGAGGGCTGCGACTATGTTGCCGATAAGATGCATGATGAGGCGGATCGGGAAGTGATAGCGATTTTGGATGAGATATTGGTACAACTGGGGTGTACAAGGAAAAAAGGAGATTCGAATGAAGGTCCTATGCTCCGATATTTTCACCGGCAGTCGGCTGCATATGATTATGCACTGAACTCTGATAAAGGAGCATTATATTTGGAATTAAGAATCCGAAATGCAGAGAAGTGCCTTTCGTACTTAAAGGAGTGTCCCGAAAGGATCGTGGAAATCTTCCGCTATAGTGACACCGGATGCCAAAATCGCATAAACGGAAGCTGTAAGTTCGGAGTAAAATACGAGTTTGAAGAGGAAGAAAAGTGGCATTGCGGATGCTGCGGAGCGCCATTCAAGCTCCACCCCGTAAAGGAAGATATTCCTCGTTATTTGAGATTAGTGGAGCTTGGCGGCAAAAAATAGGTCACAGCAGAAAATAGGGTACGAAAAGAGAGTAAAATAGTTGTTCATATAATTGGCTTATACTATAATCACAATAAAAGATACTAAAAAGCAGGAAGAGAGGAAAAAGCGCAGAGAAAAACGCGTAGAATGCGGAAAACAAGACATGTGCAAAAGAGGAGAGTGATGCTTTGAACATAATAGTCAGTTTTAGCGGAAGAAGAGACGGAAATTGTGATACGATCGCAAAATATATTTCGTCAAAAGATGATTCGGTATTATTCATGAGAGAAATTTCTACCCAGCCTTGCGCTGACTGTGATTATGAGTGTATGTCCGGTCAATGTAAGTATCATGGTGACGGAATATACGCATTTTTCGAGAAATGTGCTTTGGCAGACAAGATATTTTTCATCGTTCCGATGTATTGCGGAAATCCATCTTCCTTATATTTTATTTTGAATGAGCGCAGTCAGGAGTACTTCATGCAGAATGAAAGCCATTGGGAAAAAATGCTGAAGAAGTTGTACATTATCGGCATCTATGGGAATGCGGAAGATGATCCGGACTTTTTGAACTGTTTTGCAAGGCAATATCCTTTTAAGAATGCTGAGAAACATATATTAGGCTTGGAGCGGCATAAATACAATCAAAAAATGAATGATCTTCTTTTGGATGAAGATGAGGTAAAGGTGAAGTTGGACGAGTTTGTAAACGGACATGATTAGGAAGCGTATAACGCCGGTACGGGAGTATGATCAGAAATCATGCCGGCATTTTCGGAGAGGAAGGAATAGCGGAATGATATTTGAAATATTGAATCAAGATAATGTAGAAAGCTATATTGCGTATTTAGAGGTTGCAATGCGTGAAGAACCGGATAATATGGTTGCTGATAAAATCGATGAACAGGGCATAAAAGACAGGATCGCGGATCCGTTTTATAGCAGAACGACATCGATTCTTGCTAAAGAGAATGGGAAAGTGATCGGAAGGATCGAATATCATTTCTATGGCTGCATGCAGGATGGTCATAGGATGGCGTATGTGGATTGGGTATATGTGTTAAAAGCGCACAGACATAAAGGCGTTGCGCAGATGCTTTTTGCCGAATTTGAAAAAGATTGCGCGCGAAATAAAATTGACCAATATTATTTAATCCGTGCAACCAATGAGGAAGCAGATAGGTTTTACCATCATTTCGAGAATGTAGAGCTGAGCGAGGCTCCGATCTTGAGAAATTATCTGGAGGCATAGAATCAAAATCCGGAAGGGAACTTTCAGTACATGAAATACAGGAATACCGGACGCGTTTCCAACCACAGGTTGGAGAGGCGGACATGGAACCAAACCAATGCGTGATTGTTTTTCGGGCAGCATATCCGTAAAATGATGTTATAGGTTGTAGGCAACATGAGGGATTAGTAAGAAAAACAATCAGGAGAGGTGAGGTATAATGAAAATGAAAATTCATGAACAGATCACATTTTTAAGAAAACAGAAAGGACTTACGCAGGAAGAACTGGCGAAGGCGCTGGGCGTTTCCAATCAGGCAGTATCAAAGTGGGAGTCCGCGCAATGCTGTCCGGATATTCAGCTATTACCCGAGATCGCAGAATTTTTCAGTGTCTCGATCGACGAGCTGTTCGGGTTTACACCNGTGTCCACNGCGGAGAATATCGTCCTTGATATTCGTNAGAGAATCGATTCTCTCTCGGAAGGAGAAGATTTTCAGTTCGTGCTTCATATCGCGGCAGCACTGCATACGATCATTCTTTCAAAAGAGATGACCGCAAAGTGGAACCAAAATCCGGGNTGGGATACGGATGATGCCATCGAGCACGCCGGAAACGGNGAATGGGGTTATTCCTGTTANGATCTTCCCGGTTTTACGACNGTGATGAGGCGCGGAAGCATCTTTTTTTCAAATAATCGGGACATAAACCTGATGAATGCGGANATGCGCCGGATCGTNTCGATCATAAAACCGTTTGCAAACACAGANAATTTGCGGGCAGCGNCGGCGCTTTACCAATTGACGGCGCATGCGGAGGACGCCTATGCGGACATTNCGGAGGTCAGCGNAAANGCGGGGATGCCNGAGGAAAAAGTCANNGACTGCCTTACGGGAGAGCTTGCCATGTTTCTCGTGGAAAAGGAAGACGCGCAGGGGCAGTTTCGTTTTGAGGGGATGTANGGGAANCTCATNCCCATGNTATCCCTGTTCGATTGCAGGTGAGGCCGGGGAGGAAGAAATAGATGGATTACAGCAGAAAAATAGCAGAACGTTTGTGGAATCAGCCGGATAAGGGCGAGCTGGAAAGNCGNCGAGAAGAAACNTTTATAGACGATATCATTCAAAAAAGCCATATTGAAAAGGAATTGCTTTCACATTTGGATGGGGTCAAAACTGTATTTGACGGCGGCGCGGGATGCGGGAGGTTTTCCATTCTTCTTGCAAAGCATGGCTGTGAAGTNACNCANTTTGACATNTCCCAGCCAATGATAGAGAAAGCGAAAGAACGTGCGGAAAAAGAGGGCGTTCTTGANAANATCACCTTTGTGAGAGGAGCGTTAGANGATCTGAGTGATTTTGCGGACCGATCGTTTGATATGGTGATTTCCTTTGATGCGCCCATCTCCTACACGCATCCGAATCAGGAAAAGGTGATCGGCGAGCTGACGCGCATTTGCCGCAAGCGCATTATCATCAGCGTATCGAGCCGTTTAGGATACCTTCCGTATTTGGCGAATCCGATACAAAAAAATCAATTCCTGTTGGATGAAAATTGTGATGACCCCTTTGTCAGATGGTGCGTTGACAATAAAGCGAATGCGGTGGAATCCTTTTCGTTCCGTAAGGACGCGGTCATGAAGCTGTGGGAGGACGGTCTGATGGGCGGAAGTGAGGAAATTGCCGAGTATGAGAACGGGGGCACACCATGGTGTATCACCTATACGTTTATGCCGGAGGAATTGGAGAATATTTTGAGACGCTTTGGCGTAAAGGAGATTACAATGGCGGGCCCCGGCGCATATGCGAGGACGATTCCGAACGAATTACTTGTAAAGATNATGAACGATCCGAAGCAGCGTGCGGATTTTCTGGAGGTTTGTTATCGGTATGACGCCAATCCCTATGTCTGCGGTATGGGAAAAGATAACCTGTTAGCGAGCGGGGTTTTTCCATAAAAACACGCTTTACACGCNACGTCCATATACAACCTGCATCTNNGCGGGAAGCNGTGCAGCCACGGTCGGGGGAAGAATTCCCGAACCCGGCCGTGACTCTTACAGGATCACATTTCCTGACCGATCGCGCGCAGATTGATCATGGAAACGATCTGATCCTGCATNTCCTCGACGGTTTCAATCCTGATCCGGCCNATCCGCTTTCTTGTCGATTCATAATCCACATGGGGNAANCATTCCTCCATAAAGAGATTCATTTCGGGTGATGCTCCCATACATGCGATCACCAAAGAGTCCGTATCAAATTGCTTTAATGCTTCTTTTACCTCNTCTTTGGAAATNGTAGAGATCTGTTCNAAATCAGTGATTTTCCGTGGCTGTATCTCAGGCTCCAATAAATCGTTTATGGTAATGCCGTACAGCTTGGAAAGCTTCAGTAAAATCTCCACGTCGGGTATCGTTGTTCCTGTCTCCCATTTGGAAACTGCCTGACGCGACAGGTCTAACCGTTTTGCCAGATCATCCTGTGTATAATGATGACTTTTGCGCAGGTACTGCAAATATTCTGATAGGATCGCTATATTCATAAACACTTCCTCCTCTAAGAAAAGTTTGTAAGAGCTCTTGTTTATTATCATAAGGCAGAGAGATGCCGGAATCAAGAATCTGTCAGGCGCAAAAAAGCGAATGGCAGTTGCGTAGTTGTTGGAGCCTGAAAATCATGATATAATAGCCGCAAAGGAAAAGCAAGCGGCGCAAAAAGAAGCAAGCTGCTCGGGCATTTGTTTTTATAATGATCGGCACAGGAATGAAAGAATGAATCATGTGATATTTTTAGATATTGACGGCGTACTGAATTCCAATGCATGGAATCAATCTCATCAAAAAGAGATCAGCGGCGGCACATTGATCGACAACGAAAAAGTGATGTTGTTGAGCGGACTTGTGAAGCGCACAAACGCGGGCATCATCTTACATTCAGGATGGAAGCATTGGCTTACCGGGGAGTTAAAACCGTTGCGTAAAGAAGCGGAAATCTTAAGTGCAATGCTGGAGAGGGAAGGGGTGTCGATTGCGGGTATCACGCCCGATCATTCGACGGAGGAAATACGAAAAACAAAAAAATTCAGCATGGTGAAGGCAGGGGAGATCATCGCTTATCTTGAGCAGCATCCGGACGTTACGCATTGGATCGTGATCGACGATTTGGAGTTACATCATGCAGAGATAGAGCGGCATCAGGTAAAGACAGATCCTGATGTCGGCCTGACGGCGGAAGATGTGCGAAGGGCGGAAAAACTGCTGTTGGGTACGTCATGAATCGGATACGGCCAAGAGGTTAGCCGCGGGCTGTTGGCAGCATGGGGGATTCGTATGGATTTTATTTTTATCATTGGTCCGAGTGCCGTCGGAAAGACAACATTGGCAAAAGAATTATACAAGCATTATAACGGCGTATATGTTGAGCAGAGTATGGTTCCTGAATTTATGATTCCAAATGATGTGGAGGATGAGGGAATCTATGAGGAGCAGATGTGCTGGGAAAACGTACTGCTGCAGCTTCGTTTCTTTTATGAAAAAGGGTGCAGAGACATTGTTGCGCTCGATTTTGACGATGTGAGAACGAGAGAGCTCCCGGTCATTTTTAAGGGATATCGATTTATTACGTTAAAATTAGTGTCCGGCGACACGGAGCAGATCAGGCGGCAGATGATAAACCGCCGCGACCATGAAGGCGGATTGTTTTATCCGGAAGGAATTGAGCGGAGCAATGCCGTGATACGAAGCAGGAAGCTTCTGCCAAACGAAGTGATGATCGATGTGGCGGGAAAAAGCAAAGAAGAGGTTCTGGAATACGCGATCCGTGTGATCGATGCATACAGGCCTGCTTTGGATTATGAGTATGAATTGGACGATGAGCACAATTACCTGTCGTGGGTTCAGAGCCGCCATTTGACTTGATCGTGTCAATTGCAATGAGCGATTCATTGTCAACATAAGGAGGAGACATGTCGGAATTAACATCTCTAAGAAATATCGGTAAGGAAATGGAAAAGAAACTGACCTCGGTCGGGATTGACTCTGCTGAGAAACTGATCGAGTCAGGCTCAAAACAGGCATTTATAAAACTGAAAGAGGCGTATCCTTCTGTATGTCTGGTACATTTATATACTTTGGAGGGGGCGATTACGGATGTGGAATTTAACAGCCTGTCTGAGGATAAGAAAAAAGAATTAAAAGAGTTCAGCGACTTTTTAAGAAAGTAATCAGGATTTGTAAGACGCAGAGTTATGGTGTGACTATTATAAGGAGAAAACCAATGAGCATGAAAAACGTTCCCGACACATCCAATCATCATTGGTGCGTTCCGATTAGTTTTTCCATCCAGATCATGTCATACCAGCGATCGAATTTGTAGCCGCATTTATGGAAGGTACCCGCTTTTGTGTAGCCTAAATGAGCATGGAAGTCTGCGCTGTTGCGGTTCAGATATTCGTCTTCGATTTCCGGCCAGCCGATGCAGGCATAAAGATTCAAAAATCCCATTTCTTTCAGTCTGTTTTCAAGCGCTTCATATAGTTTTCGTCCAAGTCCCTGCTTATGGGCATGAGGGTCAAGATAAATCGTCATTTCGCAGGAGTGCTGATATGCGGCGCGTCCGATGAAGCTGCCGGCATAGGCATAGCCCTGAATGCCATCGTCTGTTTCAATGACCAGATAGGGGTAGCGTTCCAGTGTCCTTTTGATGCGGTTTTGAAATTCGGACAGCGTGGGTACGGTGTACTCAAAAGAAATCGCCGTATGCTCCACATAGTATGCGTAAATTTCTAAAATGCGTGCAGCGTCTTCCGGCGTTGCAGTTCGGATCGTTGTGTTCATAAATAACCTCTCTTTACGATTCATAATATAACTTTGCCAGAAGAAAAACAAGTCTGCCTTACTTCATTCTTAAAATAATTTAACCCACAAGGTTTTCTATATGGGATTTGCAGGGATCTTGTGATAAAATAAAAGCAAATGTAAAACAAAAAGAAGGATATTCCTTTTTGAAAACGTCATTTTGTGGGAGGGATACATGATGATAAGAGGGGAGGTATCACCATGAAAATGATCCACCTTTCGGACCTTCACTTGGGGAAACGCGTGCATGAGGTTTCCATGCTGGAGGAGCAGAGCGATATATTACAAAAGATCATTGCCGTTATCGATGAGGAAAAGCCGGACGCGGTACTCATCGCAGGGGATGTTTATGATAAGTCCGTGCCGTCCGTGGAGGCGGTCGGGCTGTTTGATGATTTTTTGGTGCAGCTGGCAAAAAGAAAATTGACCGTTTTGGTCATTAGCGGCAATCATGATTCCGCCGAGCGGCTTGCCTTTGGCGGAAGGCTTATGAGAGAGAGCGGCATTCATATTTCTCCGGCCTATCACGGCGCGACGGAGCCGGTCACGCTGGATGATGAATACGGCAGCGTACATATCTATCTGCTTCCTTTCGTAAAGCCCGCGCATGTGCGCAGTGTTTTTCCGGATGAAACGATCGAAAGCTATACGGATGCGTTGCGCACTGCGGTCAGTCAGATGGAGATTGACCGAACAGATCGCAACGTGTTAGTCACCCATCAGTTTGTCACGGGAGCGAGCCGCTCGGAATCGGAGGAAATCTCGGTCGGCGGCAGCGACAACGTGGATGCGTCGGTGTTTGACGACTTTGATTATGTAGCGCTCGGGCACCTGCATGCACTGCAGAACTGCGGGGAAGAGCGGGTCCGTTATTGCGGAACCCCGTTAAAATATTCTTTTTCCGAGGCGGGGGATCAAAAATCCGTCTCTGTTGTTACGCTTTTAGAAAAAGGAACGCTTGCCGTACGTACGGTGCCGCTCACCCCGAAGCACGACATGAAGGAAATCCGGGGAACGTATGAGGAACTGACGAAAAAGAGCTTTTATGAGCACACAACGTATCAGGAGGATTATCTGCATATCACGTTGACGGACGAGGAGGATATCCCGGAGGCGGTCGGCAGGCTGCGTTCCATCTATCATCGCTTGATGAAGCTTGATTATGATAACAGGCGGACGAGGAGCGGGGAACAGCTCACGGGTACGGCGGATGTGGCGCAAAAAACGCCCCTTACCCTGTTTGAAGAATTTTACACGCAGCAGAATAATCAGCCGATGAGCGCAGAGCAGGCGGCATGGACGGAACATCTGATTCAACAGATATGGGAGGGATAGGACAGCGATGAGACCGATCAAACTGACGATGTCCGCATTCGGTCCCTATGCGGAGACGACCGTGTTAGAGATGGACGAGCTGGGCAGGAGCGGGCTCTACCTGATCACGGGGGATACCGGAGCCGGAAAAACAACGATTTTTGACGCAATGATCTTTGCACTGTATGGGAGGGCAAGCGGTGAGAACAGAGAACCCGCTATGCTCCGCTCCCAATATGCCGCGCCGGATACGCCGACCATGGTCGAGCTGTTATTTGAATATGCGGGAAAAAACTATACGATTAGGCGCAATCCCGAATACGAACGCCCGGCAAAGCGCGGCGGCGGTATGACGACGGAGAAAGCGGACGTCACGCTTTTGTTTCCGGATGGCAGAGTGATCACAAAGCAGCGGGAGGTGGATGAGGCCGTTCGCGATATCATCGGGATCGACCGCAATCAGTTTACGCAGATCGCGATGATCGCGCAGGGAGATTTCCTCAAGCTGCTGCTTGCCACCACGGAGGAGCGGAAAAAAATATTCCGCCGGATTTTCCGGACGGAACCGTTTTGGGAACTGCAGGAGCGGTTAAAAAAAGAATCCGGCAGGCTGAAACGTCAGCTTGACGACGCAAGACTCGGTATGGAGCATCATATCCGGTCTGTTCGCTGTACGGAAGACGATATCCGGTCACAGGAAGAACTGCAAAAAGCGGTAAGCGGGCAGCTGCCGTTTGCGGACGTCATGGGTCTCATAGAAACGCTGCTTCTGCAGGATCAAAACGAGGAGGAACGGCTGGAGCGGGAGATCGCCCGGGATGAGGAAACACTGACAAAGCTCACGGCGGCGATCGGGAAAGCGCAGGCGCTTCAAAAGACACGTGAAAGCCTGCGGGAGGCGGAGGAAGATCTTGCGCGGGAACTGCCGCACAGAGAGCGTCTTCTCGCAGCATGGAACGCGGAGAAGGAGAGAGCAAAGGAGCGCAAAACGCTGACGGAGTGGCTGGAAGCGTGCGGGGAGCAGTCGGGCCGCAATGCGGAGCAGGAAAAGCGCGTAGAGGGGCGAACTGTCGATGCAGAGCAGGAAAAGCGCGTAGCGGGGGAGACGGTCGATGCGGAACGAAAAACACTTGAGGAGTGGATCGCCAGACTGGAAGCGTCCCTGCCGGAATATCGGGAATTAGATGAGCGGAAGCAGAATATTGCCGACTTGTCCGATACGCTTGCGTCATTCGGGCGGCAGCGCACACAGAAGCAGGAGCGGATGGGAGCGCTGAAACAGGAGACGGATGGTAAAAGGCAGGAACGGCAGGCGCTTGCGCACGCGGGTGAGGAGCGGGAGCGACTTTTATCCGATGCCGGAAAGTTAGAGGAACGGCTCGCTAAGCTTGGCGATTTGGAGCGGGCGTTTGACGAATATAAAAAGCTGGAGGAGAAATGCGAAAAAGCGCGGGAGGTTTATCGGCAGGCGCGTGACGAGGCGGAAGAAGCAAAGGCGGCATATGACAGGGACAACCGCGCTTATTTGGACGCGCAGGCGGGAATCCTCGCGGAAACCTTGAAAGACGGGGAACGCTGTCCGGTCTGCGGTGCATTGGAGCATCCGCATCCGGCGCATGGCGGCGCGGCCGCTCCGAGCAGGGAGCAGCTTGACGAACGAAAGGAACAGGCGGAGCGGGCACAGGAAAAGGCTGCGGAGGAGAGCAAGCGCGCGGGAGAAGCGGCGGGAAAGGCGCAGGAGAAGCGCAAGTCGCTCATAAAGCAGGTGTCGGAACTGCTGCATGTGGATGCGGACATAGAACCCGTCGAATATCGAATACCGGCGGCGGAGCAAAAGGCGGACACGGAGACGCAGCTTGCCGCGTGCCGCGCGCGGATTGCGGAAGAAGAAGTCCGCATTGCAAAGCGTGAGACGCTGGAACGGGAAATAGCGGAAGCGGAGCAGGCACTGGAAACGCTGAAAACGGCGCTTGCCGGACTGGAAATCGCGATCGCTTCCGGTACGGCGCAGAAAGAGGAAGCGGAGTCGGTGGTGAAACTGCTTTCGGAAAGACTGTTTTTTGAGAGCGGTCAGGATGCGGAGGAAAGCTGGAAACGGCTCAAAAGGCAGCAGGAGGGACTTATCGAGGCTTTGGAGCGGGCGCAGCGGGAGACGGCGGCATGCGAGAAACAGATCGGCAGTCTGGAGGGACAGATCCGGCAGTTACGGGAGCAGGTTGCGGAAGCACCCGACAGTCAAACGGAAGAAAACGAGGAGCAGAGAGACCGTCTTCTTTTCCGTAAAGAGGAACTGACGCGGGAGGCCAAAAATGTTCATGCCAGGCGGAGCGCGAATGAGCGAAGCAGGGAGCTTCTTGCGGCGCAGGCGGAGGAGTTCAGAAAGACGGAGGAGCACTTTATATGGGTGCGGGCGCTGTCCGATACGGCAAACGGCAATCTTGGCGGCAAGGAAAAGATCATGCTTGAGACGTATATTCAGATGACCTATTTTGACCGTATCATTGCGCGTGCCAACACACGGTTTATGATGATGAGCGGCGGACAGTACGAGCTGGAGCGGCGCAGGGAAGCGGAAAACCATGTCAGTCAAAGCGGGCTTGAGCTCAATGTGGTTGACCACTATAACGGAACCCGCCGCAGCGTCAAAACACTTTCGGGCGGGGAGTCCTTTCAGGCATCTCTTTCGCTGGCGCTGGGGCTTTCCGATGAGATTCAGGCATCTGCGGGAGGCGTGCGCCTGGATACGATGTTTGTGGACGAGGGCTTCGGTTCGCTCGATGAGGATGCGCTTGAGCAGGCGATGAAAGCGCTTATAGGGTTGACGGAGGGAAACAGGCTTGTCGGCATGATCTCCCATGTTGCCGCGCTCAAGGAACGGATCGATAAACAGATCGTGGTGACAAAGAGCAAAAACGGCGGCAGCCGGGCGCGGATAGTCGGTGTGTGAAGAAGGGCTTCCTTCCCGTGAGAATCGTTAAAATATGGAAAAAAGCACAGAAAGCCTATTAACAAATAAGGCTGTATCACCGATAATATATGTAGAAACTGTAAAGCAGCGTCGTAAACGGATTTACGAAGGAATGTCAAGGAGGAAAAGAGCATGAGCATGGATGTATCAGGAGTAAACAGCCAATACGGTCAGTATTATACCGGTACAACGGCAAATAACAACACGAGAGCAGCAGAGAAAGCAGCATCGGAGCAGAACAAAAAGGGTGCGACCGTTGAGATTTCCGGAAGCGGTATGAAAGCATATGAGAACAGCAAGAGTGACGGAACCGTTACCGCGAAGACGGATAAATACGCAACGGCAAAGAAGTCCGAGACGGATCGTGCAGCGATCGTAAAGCAGATGCAGGCAGATCAGGAGCAGCGCAATTCCACCATGATAAACATGGTTAAGCAGATGCTCGGTCAGCAGACTTCCGCAGCGACCGGAGACAACAGCATTTGGAAGTTCCTTGCGGACGGTAACTTTACCGTAGATGCGCAGACAAAGCTGGATGCGCAGCAGGCAATCTCCGAGGACGGATATTACGGCGTAAAGCAGACCTCTCAGCGTTTATTTGAGTTTGCACAGGCACTTGCAGGTGATGATGTAGACAAGATGAAGGAAATGCAGGCTGCAATCGAGAAAGGTTATAAGCAGGCAACCGGCGCATGGGGCAAGGATCTTCCCGCTATTTGTCAGGAGACCATGGACGCAGTTAACGGCATGTTCGATGACTACTATGCAAGCAAGTAATTGAAATATCAGCATTGACAAGAAAGAACATAAAACAGCCGCAGTTATGAGAAGATCATAGCTGCGGCTGTTTGGTTCATCATCTCGCAAAGAACGCGAAGCGTTCTTTTACATGCCCAACCCCTTCATTAAGATTGCAAAGGAGGGGGGATCAGGCATGAATACGAAAAATCCCTGTACATTTGCAGACTCAGCCCGAAGCTGTGACTGAACAAACAGAATCTTGCCGTTGTTTTGCATGGCGGTGGCAAGAATATTTTCGATCGTATCAATAATGACGGTGGGAACGGATTCATCAATCGTCAGCCCCGTCATTGTTGAAAGGCTGTTGATATAGGAGGCCGTGATGATATTCCCGACTTCCTGCATGGCGGAGGCCTTCATTTCGTCCGGCAGCATGGCGGGGTCCATTCCACCCGTCATGGCGGAGACCAGACTGTCAACGCTCTCGCGGTGTAAAAGAAACAGCATGCGCCCGTGAATATCTCCGACGATGTCCAAATACACGCCGACCATATGTTCATGTCCTTCGGAACGGACATAGCTGCATGCTTCTGCCGCACCGATCAGACGCACGGTTGTAACGCTGAGCCGGATCAGGATGTTGTTCATCATTTGGGAGAGTGCAGTTGCGGCGTTACTTGCGCCGATGTTACCTAATTCATTTAATGCGTCTTGAAAAATCTCGGTCTTTTTTGCGGGATCGATCTGAAACATGAATGACTCCTTATAGATAAATGGACAGTACCAATTACAGAATAACATATAGAGAAAAAAAACAAAAGACGGAAAATGAAGTTTTTTACGACAAAAGTTTCCAAATAAAAAAGAATCCGCAACAAGCGGATTCTCTCAAAGATTTACGCTGTACATAAATCTTTATCATGAGACACGGGGGATTCGAACCCCCGACAACTTGATTAAAAGTCAAGTGCTCTACCAACTGAGCTAGTATCCCATATGCAAAGTATAGCCGTAAACGGCATAGTTAGTCACGAAACTGGGCTAACCAGATTCGAACTGGTGAATGCAGGAGTCAAAGTCCTGTGCCTTACCGCTTGGCGATAGCCCAAAATTGTAAGCTGTGAGGCATGGTAGCGACTACACTCTTACAGGGTGGATAGAGGGACTCGAACCCTCGGCCTCCAGAGCCACAATCTGGCGCGCTAGCCGACTGCGCCATACCCACCGTATTGAAAAACGGATATTCCATCAAACGGGCACTCCGCGAAATATCCGAGCGTGCTCGAAGGGATTCGAACCCCCGACCCACGGCTTAGAAGGCCGTTGCTCTATCCAACTGAGCTACGAACACACAGCCTCAAGGCTATCAACATTTCCATATTATACGGAACATCGTCGGTCTTGTCAATTGTTTTTTTACGAATGGTTGCTTTTTTTTTAATGAAATGATATGGTAGACGATAGCGAGTTTTTATATCAATCGATCATTACGAAAGGACAAGGCAAAAATCATGGCAGTAAATGAGGTAAAAGAAAATAAAATGGGCGTGATGCCGGTGAACCGGCTATTGTTGAATATGTCGCTGCCGATGGTGTTATCGATGCTTGTGCAGGCGCTGTATAACATTGTAGACAGCATTTTTGTTTCAAAGGTCAGCGAGGATGCATTGACGGCCGTGTCGCTTGCATTCCCGATCCAAACGCTGATGATCGCATTTGCAATCGGAACGGGCGTAGGCGTCAATGCGCTGCTCTCACGCTCCCTTGGTGAAAAAAATACGGAGCGTGCCGATCAGGTGGCGACGAACGGCATCTTTCTTGCGTTTGTCGGCTATATCCTTTTTGTATTGATCGGCATTTTCCTGACCAATGTGTTTTTTCGAACGCAGACGGACAGTGACGTGATCATGAAGTATGGCACGGACTATATGCGTATCTGCTGCATCTGCTCAATCGGGATGTTTGTACAGGCAATGGCGGAAAAGCTGCTGCAATCGACGGGCAAGACCATGATTGCGATGATCACGCAGATGACGGGTGCCGTTACGAATATCATTCTCGATCCGATCCTGATCTTTGGTTATTTCGGACTGCCGCGCATGGAGGTTGCGGGAGCGGCGGCTGCGACGGTCATCGGTCAGTGTGTGGCGGCAGTGCTTGCGGTGATTTTGAATCAGTTAAAAAATAAAGAGGTTCATGTGAGCTTCAGGCAGTCTCCGGTGAATTTGCGCATGATCGGGGAAATATACAGGGTCGGTATTCCTTCGATCATTATGCAGGCGATCGGCTCGGTCATGACCTACGGCATGAATCTGATCCTCATGTCGTTTTCTTCCACTGCGGCAGCGGTATTCGGCGTTTACTTTAAATTGCAGAGCTTTGTGTTCATGCCGGTGTTCGGCTTAAATAACGGGATGGTTCCGATCATTGCGTATAATTACGGCGCCGGGAAGCGCAGCCGGATGATCAAGACCATTAAGCTGAGCATTGCCTATGCGCTCGGCGTGATGATCGCCGGATTCGTGGTGTTCCAGGTCATACCGGACAAGCTTCTGTTGTTGTTTGAAGCATCGGATGATATGCTGAAGATCGGCGTTCCCGCGCTGCGCGCCATCAGCTGCTGCTTTATTTTTGCGGGCTTCTGTATCGTGGTCGGTTCCGTATTTCAGGCGCTCGGCAAGGCATTTTACAGCATGATCGTATCGATTGCGAGACAGCTCTTAGTGTTGCTGCCCGCGGCATATATTCTTGCAAAAATATGGGGACTGGATGCGGTATGGTATGCATTCCCGATCGCAGAGATCAGCTCGCTGGCGTTAAGTATGATCTTTTTTGTTCATATCTACCGTACGATCATTAAGCATGTCGGGTCGCAGGAGGCATAGCATGAAGTACGATTGCCTGATCGTTGATGATGAACGGATGTTTGCCGACAGCGCGGCGGAATATTTTAATCTGTTCGGGGTTTGCACGGCGGTCGTCTATGACGTCGGCGGTTGCTTGGATTTTTTGAACAAAAATACGGTCGATGTTCTGCTTCTTGACATCAATCTCGGGGCGGGCAGCGGGTTTGAACTGTGCAGGGAGCTTCGCGAAAAAACGCAGATACCGATCTTGTTTCTTTCCGCGCGGTCGAGCGACGACGACAAAATCATGGCGTTACATATCGGCGGCGACGATTATATTCAAAAGCCATGTTCGCTCGGTGTATTGCTTGCCAAGCTAAAGGCGGTCTTAAAACGTTACGGACGGCAGACAGGCGACGGATATGCAGATGAATGGCTGACGATTGATTTTGACGGAAAGCAGGTGTCCGTCGGGGCAAATCCCGTCAAGCTTACCGCACTGGAATTTAAGCTGTTGTCGTATCTGGTCAAAAACGAGAATCGTGTGGTTTCCAAGCGGGAAATTTTTGAGCATGTATGGGAAGATCAGTTCACGGGAGACGGAACGCTGAACGTGCACATTAGAAAACTTCGTGAAGCAATTGAGCGTAATCCGGGCGAGCCTCATTATATTGTCACAGTCTGGGGCGACGGCTACCGGTTTTGTGGGAAAAGAGCGTAAAGCCGAATGCGGAAAAAGGTTCTGTTTACGGAGTGCGGAGGGATAAAAGCGAACTTGTTCGCTTTGCGGACTTGTTCGCTTTGGTGTTGGCAGCATGGAGGATGAGCGATGAAATATCGTCGGTTTCTTGGCATTGTCGTCCTTGTTTTTGTGGCGGAGATCGCAGCTTTGATTTTGCTGATGAGGAAGAATCCTGACAGTAAGCAGGATGCCGTAGCCGTCAATGAGGCGGTGCGTTCCGTGGAGAGGGATTTTGATCAGATGGAGCGCCATCAAAATGGGACAGGACTTGATTATACAGTGCTTGACGAGGAGGGCGCGGTTCTGTTTCAGACAAAACCGGGTCTGAGTGTAAGCGTCAATGAGGCGGTGACCCACCGCGATACGATTTTGGATATTGAAAAAAACGGTGTCGTTGTCGGAAGGATCTTGATTGATAACGACAGCGAGAGAAGATGGAACAACAATAGGCGGCAGATTGCCGCCGTTCTTGTATTGGCAGTCAGCATGCAATGCGTGATGTGCGTGGTTTATCTGGCATATCTGGGTCATATTGTAGTAAAACCGTTCCGAAAGCTGGAACGGTTTGCAAAAAGCGTTGCCGGAGGAAACTTGGAGCTTCCGCTTGAGATGGATAAGAAAAATCTGTTCGGCGCCTTTACCGAGAGCTTTGACCTCATGCGGACGGAACTGAAAAAAGCGCGTATGGAAGAGGCGCGCGCCAATGCTTCCAAAAAGGAACTCATCGCCCAGCTTTCCCACGATATCAGAACCCCTGTTTCCAGTATTCAGGCGGTCGCAGAGGTTGGCGCGGCGACCGCCCAAAACGAAAAGACCAGACAAAATTATATCCATATCATTCATAAGACCGATCAGATCAACACACTTGTGACAAATCTCTTTTCCGCTACGCTGGAGGAATTGCAGCAGCTTGGGGTCGAGCCCGCAGACATGAATAGTGGTGAGCTTATGGGAATGCTTCAGGAAGCGGACTATTTTCATTATGCCGAGATGAAAAATGTCCCGGGCTGTATGATCTTTGCCGATAAAATACGATTGCAGCAAGTGTTTGACAATATTTTTTCTAATTCCTATAAATATGCAAATACAAAAATAGACGTGAATACAGCCGTGACGGGCGCTTATCTTGCGGTCAGGATCGAGGATCACGGCGGCGGGGTTTTAGAGAGGGAGCTTCCGCAGTTAAAAGAAAAATACAGGAGAGGAAGCAATGCCGGGAAGATCGAAGGTGCGGGTTTAGGCCTGTATATTTGCGATCGTTTTATGAAGGAAATGCATGGAGAGCTTACGGTCGAAAACGGAACGGACGGGCTTGCGGTGACGGTGCGGATTTTGTTGAGCGGCAGCAGGGAGAAGATTTATAACGAAACTATTAAGAAATAGCCGTCTGCTTTGTCAGGAGCAGGACGGCTATTTCTTGTTTTTCAGATTCAGAATTGCTACAATCAGCAAAGCCACGGTCAAAATCACCATGAAATCCTCATATTGAAAGAATTATTTTGTGTAGAAAAATATGAGATTTAAGGAATCTTTAAGGATTGCTTAAAGACAGTTAAGCTTATGTCGGGCAAAATGGAACGTGAAAAGGGCATGGGTTTACAGGTCAAAGAAAGGCATGGGTATTTATCATGAAAGAGACATTGATAAGAACTGAGCGTCTCAGCAAAAGCTTTTCCAATAAGGGAGCGATGCAGCACGTTCTGAGAAACATGGATCTTGAGATTTACAAGGGAGATTTCACAGTCATTATGGGTGCGTCCGGAGCGGGAAAATCCACGCTGTTGTACGCGCTTTCGGGGATGGACACACCGACGTTGGGAACGATCTCGTTCGGTGAAGCAATCATATCAGATTTCGAATCTGACCGGCTCGCGGTGTTTCGGAAGGAGCATTGCGGATTCGTTTTTCAGCAAATCTATTTGATCGATTCCATGAGCGTTTTGGATAACGTGCTTGCGGCGGGACTGCTTGTGAGCAAGGATAAAAAAGCAGTCGTCTCACGCGCCAAAGAGCTGTTTGCGGCGGTGGGGATTCCCGAGGAGACGCAGAGAAAATTCCCAACGCAGATTTCGGGCGGGGAGGCGCAGCGCGCGGGGATCGTCCGTGCGCTCATCAATTCTCCTGAGATTTTGTTTGCCGACGAGCCGACGGGCGCGCTCAATTCAAAGGCGGGACTGGACGTGTTAGACACGCTGACAAGGTTTAACGAGTCGGGACAAAGCGTTGTGATGGTGACGCACGATATGCGCTCGGCGAGAAGGGGAAACCGCATCCTATATATTCAGGATGGCGTCGTGATGGGGGAGTGCGACTTGGGAACATACAAACCGAACGATAAGGCGCGGCATGAGAAGCTGTCGGCGTTTCTTGCGGAAATGGGGTGGTAGTATGAATAGAACCATGTTACTTGTCCGGTCGAATATCCGCAGGACGAAGGGGCAGACTGCGGCGATCATCGTGCTTGTGCTGATCTCGTCCGTATTGATGAATCTGTGGCTGATGCTTGCCATGGATTATAAGAAAAATTTTGACCGCTCTCATGAGAAATTAAACGATGGTCATGTTACCATCGCAGCGTATACCGATAACGAAGCGTTCAGGGAATTTTTGAACGATATATTGGAAAATGACGGGGAGGTGACGGGATTTTCCGTGTCAGACGCGCTTGAGATGCCCGGTTCGCTTGCTTACGGAGGCGGAGAAATCATGTCTGCTTTTGTTTTTTTGGAAAAGGAGGCGTCGCTTTCACGGGATGTGGGAAGGTTTGAGATCACCGAGGAGGGCGGACTTCAAAGCGGTATCTATCTCCCCATGATTTATGGGATGGGAGATCAATATTGCGTGGGCGATCAGATAGAGCTTACGATTGGCAGCGAAACCTTCCAATATCCGATCTGTGGCTTTTTTAACAATACGATGGCGGGTACGCACAATTGCGGAATGTTGTCATTTTTGTTGACAAAGGATCAATTTCAGGAGCTTTCTGAAAATGGGAGCGCGATGAGAGCGACGTTTGTCTCGGTTCGTATCAGGGACAAAATGAAGAGCGAGGAGGCGGAGGCGTCGCTGAATGACAGGATTTCGGAAGAATTTTCCGATGTTTTGTGGTTAAGCAATCATTACGGAATGGTCACGACATCACGGTACATTTCACAAATGATCTGTGCAGGGATCATGAGCGCAATGGCATTTTTTGTACTGCTGATCGGCGTGGTCGTCATTTCCTCTAACGTGATGAATGACATTCAGGAGAACATGCAGAACTTAGGGGCGTTAAAAGCGATGGGATATACGGGCAGACAATTGGTATTCTCTTTGATCATGCAGTTTTCGGGTGTCTGTGTTGTGACGGCCGCTTTCGGCGTAGGGCTTTCCTACTGCATTTTTCCGATGATAAACAGCATGATGATCGCGCAGACGGGCATCCCATATCAGATGCGGTTTCTTTTGCTGCCGTGTCTGATCACCCTCGGTTTGATTTTCGTGATTGTCGCATTGGCGGTGTGGCTGTCCGCAAAAAAAATGAAGAAGATCGAACCGATCACCGCAATCCGCCAGGGTGTTACGACGCACAATTTTAAGAAAAACAAAGTTGCGCTTGATAAAACGTGTCTGCCCCTGCATGCCGCGCTCGCGATGAAAACCGCCTGTTCGAGGGTAAAGCAGAATATCACGGTCGGCGTGACCATGTTGGTCCTGTCGCTGATCCTTGTATTTTCCGGCGTCATGTTTGAGAATATGATCATCAATATGCAGCCGTTTATTGATCTGATCGCGGGGGAGGTTGCGGATTCCTGCATCAATGTAAACCGGAGCAGGGAGGATGAATTTTTAGCGGCTATGCACGGGGACAGCCGGGTAGAAAAATTGTATGAGTACACTGCTGCCGTGGCGCTTCAGCACACAGGCGGAACGTCGTTGATTGCAACCATATCCGATGATTTTTCAAAGTTAAATAATCAGAGTATCATCATTGAAGGGCGCTTCCCGATCTATGACAATGAGGTTGCAGTCGGGGCGAAATATGCAAAAGAAAACGATCTTAAGGTGGGAGATGAGATTCTCCTGAAAACGGAAGGAAATGAAGAGAGCTATCTGATCACGGGCTATGTGCAGACGACCAACCAGCTCGGAAAGGATTGTGCCATAACCCGTGAGGGATATGAAAGGATCGGAAGCTCTCAGGATGTGAGTTATTATCTGAATCTGACGGACGACACGGACATTGACGATTTTAACGCCGGGGTATGCGAGCAGTTCGGCAGGGATATCAATACGACGTTAAATATCATGTCGGTCATAGAGGGTTCAGGCAGCGTGTATGTTTCGCTGATGACGATCATCGTGACCGCGATATTGATTGTAAGCGGGATCGTTGTAGTCTTTGTGATGTATCTGTTGGTGAGGACGCTTCTAAACAGCAAAAAGCGGGATTACGGCATCTTAAAGGCATTGGGTTATACCACACGGCAGCTGATCCTGCAGACAGCGTTCAGTTTTATGCCGCCGATCATTCTTTTTACGCTGGTGGGAATGGTCATCTGTACACAGATCATCAATCCGCTTCTGGCGGTATTTTTGAGCGGTCTTGGGATTGTCAAATGTATGTTTACGGTTCCGCCTCTCTTTATTATCATTGCGGGAGCCGCTCTGATTTTGTTTGCGTTTGCGGCGGCCTGCCTCATGTCGCTGCGGATTAAGAAGATTGCGCCCAGAACGTTGATCTCGGGCGAGTAGAAGTGTTATGAAGTTCTGTGGTAACCGTCCGGCCTTTGGCTGAACTTGTTACGGTTTCTATGGTTTATGAGGTAAAAGATAAAGCGTATGTATGGACAAGCATGTCAACGGTTGCTACAATGGAACTGTTCAGAGTCAAACACCGGCTCTGAACAGTTCCATTTATTATGTGTAGATGGGACTTTTGGTTGGGAACAGTTCCGTAGTCAAAATGAAATGATCGTCACGCATAGGATTAGAACGGGGGAGTATCATGAAACGATTCCTGTTGTCACTGACTGTATTGCTTTTGGCGCTTTGTACCGGATGTGGGAACGCTTCCGGGGCAAAAGACCATACGCCTGCCAATGTGGGGGAAGGAAAGGATGCCATATTAACATCGGAGAACTCTGGCGCAGGGGAGAATGAGGCCGACCAAATGCCGGGGGATGAGGCTTTTGATCCGGAGTCAGAGAATCATGTTCTTTTAACGGTGGAAGCACCTCTTGCGGACGGCAGGATTTTGACGCTCGAAGTCGTAGGGAAAAGGGTGGATGAAGTATTTGAGAGCTATGGCGTTTACGAAGTCCGGGTCTACGATGGGGATATGCTGATTCAGACGGTTTTTACGGCGGAGGGAAATGTAGAGAACGAAAGGGACAATTTCTCGGATCAGTCTTTGTGGGATTATTGTTCTGAAGAATATTTGGAGTATCTGGAACAATTTTTGTCGGACATCGGTGAAGAGCTTTCAGCTGATGAAATTGATAGCCTGCCGGAGGATATGAAATATACGGCGTGTTGGTCGATTGAGGACACAATAGAGATTTTGGATTTGAATTTTAACGGGAATGCGGATTTCGGTCTGTTTGGATGGGTGCCCAATAATAATATTCCCTATTATTATTGGGCATGGGATGAGGAGGAAGAGCAGTACTGTTATATCGGCACGATGCAAGGTGTGAGGCTGCACCCGGAGGAGGGAGAGCTCAGCAGTGAGTATAGATTAAATGCGGACTCGTGGGGGAGCGATTATTACAGGCCTGATGAAAACGGGGATTTGTGGATGGATCGGCGGGAAATTGTATGGTCGCCAATGGATTTGATGGAGAGTCGTGTGTCTGATTCGGGACCGATGCAGGAGGTTTGGGTGCCGCGGGAGGGAGAGAAGTTTTCGCCAAGGTCAGTACCCGCCTATTGGAAGGATTCGTTCGTCTTGATTCAAAGGGAGATTCTTGTAAAAGAGGTTTATGACGATGGAGACGCTTCTTATTTTTGGGAAATATGGGAGCTTGAGGGCGGCGAGTTAAAGCTGACGAGCCGGGAGCCGTATGTTTTTTAGGCACTTCATCATCGGAACCGGTATTGGGTTAGCATGGTTAGGATACGGATTTTATGTGACGGATAAGCAGATTAAACAGAGATTTGTGGGGCAATAGTAAAAGAAACTTCACCTACTGGTTTCAAACGGAGGAGTATCATGAGACGTTTTATACTGTCGTTTATGTTATTGTTTTTATTGCTTTGTGCCGGATGCGGGAGTGCCAAGGGACAGTCTGAAAACGTGACGGTAAATTCGGCTGTGGAGCAAGGGAGTTCTGAGGAAAATGCGGGCGAGATAATGCTGTCCTCAGAGGAAGATTCCGAAGCGGGAAATCATGGAGCAGGGGCGCAGAATGTACCTGAGGAAGACGATATTCCCGATACGGCGCTGTCCTCAGAGGGGGATCCCGAAGCCGAAAATCATGACGACGCTATGGCACAGGAGGATGCCTCAGAGTGGGAGGATCATGTTCTTTTGACGAGGGAAGTGCACCTTGCGGACGGCAGGACATTCACGCTTGAGGTCGTGGGGAAAAAGCGAAGAGAACGTCATTACGGAGTCAGCGAGGTTCGGGTTTACGATGGGGATATGCTGATTCAGACGGTTTTTGTGGCTGAGGGAATCGTGGCGCATGAAAGAGATTTGTTCTCGGAGGAGTATATAGAAAGGATTATGCCCGGAATTAGTGAAGAACTGACGGTTGACGAAATCAATACGTTGTCGGAGGATATGAGATACACGGACTGTTGGTCGATAGAAGATACCGTAGAGGTCTTGGATCTCAATTTTGACGGGAATGCGGATTTCGGCTTATTCGGGTGGGCGCCCAACAACACCATTCCCTATTATTATTGGACATGGGACGAGGAGGAAGAACAGTATCGTTATATCGGCATACTTCAGGGCGCGAAGCTGGATCCGGAGGCCGGGGAGGTCGCCTGCGACTATAAATGGGACAGTATGGGTCGGTACGCGACGGACTATTTTCGGCCGGATGAAAACGGAGATCTGTGGATGGATCGGCGGGAGATTGAAGACTGGAATAATATCTTGGGCTGGGAGTACCCGGAACTGGAGGTTTGGGTGCCGCAGGAGGGAGAACAAATCCCGATAAGTCCGTTCCTTGATTCGAATGGTACGCTTGTCCTGGTCCGCAGGGAAATTCCGGTTACGGAGGTCCGTAAAGATGGCGTCCACTATTTTTTGGAAATATGGGAGCTGAACGACGGCGTGCTGCAGATGACAAGCAGGGAGGAGTATGTTTATGAGTGAGGCTCAGCCCGGCGTGAATTAATTTTCATAATTCATCAGGTTTTGTGTTATGATTGCAAGGGATATAGGCAGGTGGCATATGAATTACAAGATAGCTATTATTGATGACAACTCCGCAGATACGGAATATGTGGCTGCTTTAGTCGAACACTGGGCGGAATCTGCGGGGCATTCCCTGAGAATTTTCACATTTCCGTCTGCGGAGGCATTTCTTTTTCAATACGAAGGGGAGCAGGACTTTGACATTCTCCTGCTTGACATAGAAATGAAGGAGATGAACGGCGTTGACCTTGCCAAGAAGGTGCGTCAGGGGAACGATGCGGTTCAGATTATCTTTATTACCGGATATCCTGATTTTGTTGCAGAAGGGTATGAGGTCGCTGCGCTGCACTATCTCATGAAGCCGGTTTCTTCTGAAAAGCTGCATGAGGTGCTTCATAAGGCAGCCGCTCATCTTGCGAAAACGGAAAAGAGACTGTGCGTGACTTATGACCGCAGGACGGATTTCGTGCCTCTTTCGCAGATTCTTTATGTTGAAGCGCAAAAGCAGTATGTCGTGATTCACACTTTCGCAGAAAATTACCGGATGAAGCAGTCTTTTGCCGAGACGGTAGAAGCGCTTGACGAATTTTTTTTCAAATGCCAGCGCTCGTTCTGCGTCAACCTATGCCACATCACAAGGATTGGGGGCAGCAGTGTGCTGCTAAAAAACGGTGAGGAAGTTCCTATCAGCCGTGGGATGGCAGAAAAGATCGGAAAAGAAATGATACGATTGTTTTAATATATTTTAATATATGAGGTATTTATGTTTCTACAAAAATGGATTGACAGGCGGATTGAGGACTATCAGAGCGACCTGCTTCAGAAATATTGCGACGAGGTGGAGTCGATGTATACGAAGATGCGGGGGTGGAGGCATGATTATCACAACCACATTCAGGCATTGCAGGCAAGTATGGCACTGGGCAAGTATGAGGAAGTGAACGAATATCTGCGTGAGTTAAATCATGATCTCACACAGGTGGATACCACGATTAAGACAGGCAGGGTCATGATCGATGCGATTCTGAACGGAAAGATGAATATTGCGGCGCAGAATGATATTGCGGTCAATGCTAAGGCAAAAATTCCGGAGGGGACGCCGGTTACTGATGTGGATATGTGCGCCATCATCGGGAATCTGCTGGACAACGCCATTGAGGAGAATAAAAGGCTGCCGCGGGAGGATCGATTCCTTCGTATCTATATCGGGCAGAAGAATACCCAGCTTTATCTTGCATTCACCAACGCCGCCGGAAAGAAGCGCGATAAGCGCAGAAACTTTTTTTCGTCCGCCAAAGGGGCGCAGCATGGTCTTGGCCTTGTACGGGTGGAAAGCCTTGTGAAAAAGTACGGCGGTCTTTTCTCGGCGGATAGCGAGGACGGCGGATTTACAGCGGAACTGTTGATTCCACTGCAATAATTCCGGCAACTTATTTCATGTCGGGTGTTCGCCCTATAGAATGAACTTTAGCGCATTTCGTTCACCGAAAATAACTTTTGGTTGACGGGATGTGCTTTTTTTATTGATTGGGTATAGTATTCTTTCAGGTGATCACGAAAGGAGACGATTGGATTACGATGAAGAAAAAAGAACAAAGGAAACCGAGGCGCAAGCCGAAGTACGGGATGTTTTCGTGTGTGGGATACATTTACCGCCTGTTGTGGAACAGTGAGCGGGGGTTGGTGTTTACGGGAATTTTTACGGTGCCGATCTCTCTGGCGCTGTCGGCGCTTGCGCTTTATACGCCGTCCGCAGTGCTGACGATGCTGGAGACGTCGGACAGATTCACACCGATTGCACTGGTGATTGTCGGACTGTTGCTCGCACAGCTGCTGTGTGATCTTGCCAATAATATTCTTTCCGTAAAGATCAGTAGCGCAGAGTTTTATGTCATGAAGAGGATGCGTTATGTCTGGGAAAAATACGAGCGTGACAGGGACTGGTACCACCAATATGATCCTAAAGTGCAGAAATTGAATGAACGTGCAGAAGATGCTACCAATGACAATCACACGGCAGGCGTGCATTTTCCGATGGATTTTTCCGATATGCTTACGCAGATTTTAAGCTTTCTGTTGTTTGGAGCGGTTGTTTCCGTGCTCCATCCGGTCATTATTCTGCTGCTTGCCGTCGGATGTGCGCTGAATGCCGCCATGGGAAAGTGGGAGAGAAGGAAGAACTGGGAGGAGCGGGACGTACGCAACGATATTGAGAAAAAAATGAATTGTATCACAGGGTCAATCTCTCATGATTTCAGTTACGCCAAGGACATACGTCTGTATGGCATGAAACAGTTCCTGCATGACCGGATCGCGCATCTGTGTGATTTGAGCGCGGCAGAGCAGGGGAAGCTGGAACGACGCAGTATCCTTACGGCTTTTGTCAATTTCCTCATGATCCTGATTCGTGACGGGGCGGCGTATGTGTTTTTAATCAGCGAAGCTGTGCGGGGAAATGTGGATGCATCCTCCTTTGTATTATATTTCTCGGCAATTACGTCTCTGTCCGGAGTGATGGACAATATTCTGGGGAAAATAAACCGGGTTTCGGAGGGAGCGATGCAGGTCTCCGATTTTAGGGAGGCGATGGAGGTGGAGGATAAGCTCAACCGGAGTCCGGGTATTCCGGTGCCTAAGGGACCCTTTTCCATAGAATTCAAAAATGTATCCTACCAATATCCCAAGGGTGAGAAAAAGGTGCTTGACAACATCTCATTTAAGATCAAGGCGGGAGAGAAGATTGCGCTGGTGGGATTAAACGGCGCCGGGAAAACAACGCTGATCAGGCTGATGTGCGGAATGCTCCTGCCGGATTCGGGGGAAATCCTGCTGGATGGGCACACGTTATACGAATATAACCGCGACGAAATGTATGGACTGTTTGGCGTCGTACCGCAGAATTTCAATCTTCTGCCGATCTCCATTGCACAGAATATCGCATCGGCAGCAAAAGAAGAGGAGATTGACAGGGACAGGCTTGCCGCCTGTATCGAGCTGGCGGGATTGACAGAGAAGATCGCATCTTTGCCTAAGGGAGCAGATACGCCGCTGGGACGGGAACTTCATGAAGATGGTGTGGAGCTGTCAGGCGGGGAGAAGCAGAAGCTTCTGCTGGCAAGGCTTCTCTATAGGAATCCGCCGTGTATTATTCTGGATGAGCCCACGGCGGCTCTTGATCCCATTGCCGAGGATAAGATGTATCGCAGTTACAATCAGATTGCCGCGCAGGCAACTTCTATATTTATTTCTCACCGTCTGGCGTCAACGAATTTCTGCGACCGTATTTTCCTGCTTGACGGCGCCCGGTTTGCACAGGTGGGCACTCATGAGGAGCTTATGGCGGCAGGAGGAAAATACAGGGAGCTGTTTGAGGTTCAGAGTAAGTATTATAAGGAGGCGAATAAGGATGGTATGGAATGATCATAACGGGAAGCGCACGTTTCGGGAAGAATGTCGGCTGATTGGACGCGGCGTGAAACTAATGAATGAGATACTGCCGCACTTTTTGCTGTATCAGGTGCTTTACGCCATCGCAGAGACTTTCTCGCCATACTTTGGTCTCTATATGTCCGCGCAGATGGTGAACGAGCTTGCGGGAGACTGTGATCACAAGAGACTTCTTCGACTGGCCGGGATTACGGTGATCGGCGGACTGCTGATTTCACTTGTGATAAAGCTGCTGCGAAGCAGGAGGCAGATTTGCGAAGAACTAAGGTGGCACAAGCATGAAGCCTTTATGCTGGATAAGCAGAATGAGTTTCAGTATGAGCATCTGGAGGATCCGGATGTGCTGCTTCGGCGTTCGGAGATTTTGGCCGGTATGAATGCCACCGGCGCAGGGCTTGCGGATCTTATGTGGCAGATTCTTGATTTGTTCAGCAGTATTCTGGGTATTGTTTTCTCTGCATCCCTGATGGTATCCATGTTTACCATGACAGCGCAGGGAGAATATGCGGGTGTGTTTGGTTTTATCAATTCACCGGCATCTGCAGTGGTGGTTCTGGCATTGATCATGATAACCGCGCTTTGTTCCATAAAGATTTCTGCCGCCCGTGCGATGGGGCAGCAGAAAGCGCTTGGCAAGCTGGCGAAGTCAAATATGCGCTATTCCGCTTTCGCACGCCTGTGGGGAATTGACATGGCCGTGTTTGACCTGAACCGTATTGTAATGGATGAAATCCGTAAGAACCAGCTTCGTCCCGAATGGGTGGGAGAACTGGAAAAGGTTACTATTAAATATAATTTTCGCTCCATCTTGCTGAATGCGGCGTTAAACTTGGGTGTATTTCTTTTTATAGCGGCCAAGACATTCATTGGTGTGTGCGGAATCGGCAGTTTTATTCTGTATCAGGGAACGACGAAACGATTTATAGAGGCTGTCGCGGGCATTGCCGCAGGTATCGGCAGGTTAAGACAGAACAATCCCTATCTGGTATCGCTTTATGAATATTTGGATCTTCCCAATGATATGTATAAGGGCACGCTTGCTGTGGAAAAACGGGATGATATAGACTATGAGATTGAATTCCGGGACGTCAGCTTTCGCTATCCCCGTGCGGACGCATGGGCGCTGCGTCATGTCAGCATGAAATTCAGGATCGGCGACAAGCTGGCAATCGTGGGAGAGAACGGCTCGGGTAAAACCACATTTATTAAATTACTCTGCCGCCTGTATGACCCGACGGAAGGAAAGATTTTGTTAAATGGCATCGATATTACCCGGTATCGGTACGATGAATATCTGGCGTTGTTTTCCGTGGTATTTCAGGATTATAAGCTTTTAGATCTGCCGCTGGGCGAGAATGTTGCCATAAGCGATACTTACGATGAGACAAAAGTGCGTGACTGCCTGATTCGCGCAGGCCTGGGCGATAAGTTGGAAAGTCTTGACAAGGATCCGGACTTGAAAGAGAAGGACGCCCTGAAGAGGGCAATCGGACAGAAGTATGACTCTGAGGGGATTGACTTCTCCGGCGGGGAGAAGCAGAAAATCGCTTTGGCTCGGGCATTGTACAAGGACGCTCCGTTTGTAGTGCTGGACGAGCCCACGGCGGCGCTCGATCCCATTGCGGAAGCAGCGGTCTATGAGAATTTCAACGTACTGGTGGAGAATAAGACTTCTGTGTTTATCAGTCATAGGCTTTCAAGCTGCCGTTTTTGTGACTCGATTGCCGTGTTTGACCATGGGCAGCTCATACAGAAGGGTTCCCATGATGTGCTGGTTGCGGATGCAGGCGGTAAGTACAGCAAGCTCTGGCATGCGCAGGCGCAGTATTATGAAAAATGAAATTAGGTCTGAAGCGTTTCTGTGCTGACAATCCGACGATTCCGGTTGTGTTTTTTTGCGGATATGATAAAATAAACACGAAAATCCAGCCGCTACGCGTCTGCCGCGCTTCGCGCTTATAAATCTGCTTCGCAGATTTGATTTTCTCGTTATCATGTCAGGTGAAATCAAATGCTCACTACGTTCGCGCTTGATTTTTTGCTGACATGATAAAATAAGACCAATATGCAGATTTTGTGCTGACACCCAAATTCGCGGCCTATTGGCAGCTTGGAGGTATGGTTATGAACATGTCTGTAACACAAATAGCGGACAATCAGGAAAAAAGGAGTATCGCACGTCAGATATTAGAAGCGCTTCCCGACTGGTTCGGCATTCCCGAAGCGCGGGAAGAATACATAAGCGGGAGCGCAGGAAATCTTTTTTTTGCCGCATACGACGGGGAGCGGCCGATCGGTTTTTTGTATCTGAAGGAAACGGGAAAGAGCACGGTGGAGCTTGCCGTGATGGGGGTGCGCAAAGAATATCATCGTCAGGGCATCGGACGGGAGTTGTTCGGGGAGGCGAAAAAAGCAGCCTGCGAAGCGGGATATGCATTTATGCAGGTTAAGACAGTCCAGATGGGCAGGTATGAGGAGTACGACCGGACCAACCGGTTTTATCTTGCCGTGGGATTTCGGGAATTTGAGGTTTTCCCGACGCTTTGGGATGAATGTAATCCGTGTCAGATCTATGTGATGGCACTCGGGTAAGAGGATCACATTCTGCTTGAGGATGTATGGATATTTGCAGCAGAACGCAGGGAGGATTTACGCAATGGAGGATTTTGGATTCCTTGAGATGCAGCGGATGCAGGCTGAATTGCAGGAAAAGTACAAGGACAAGTGGGAGCCTGTGTGTCCGCAGGCCGGCAGAAATAAGCTGCTATGGCTCATGGCGGAATTGGGAGAAGTGATCGACATCATCAAAAAAGAGGGGGATGCAAAGATCACTGGCAATCCGGATGTGCGGGCGCATTTCGTGGAAGAAATGGCGGATGTGTTGATGTATTATAATGATGTCATGCTGTGCTATGATATTTCCGTCGATGAGTTAAAAGAAGTATATCGGGCAAAACACCATAAGAACATGAGCAGGTGGACGTGACAGGAAGGCCGACACACGGAAGGGGTCATGGGATGAATTTGTTTCTCGCGATACCTTTACAAGACAGGCTGTGATATGATATGATGGATAGGCTGTTGTAGAGAAGATTTCTCAACAAAGAGCTTTCAACTTTGAAGAAGCGCGACAGCGATTCTTTGCGGATATGGCGGAATTGGCAGACGCGCCAGATTTAGGTTCTGGTGGGAGACCGTGCAGGTTCAAGTCCTGTTATCCGCACTCATGGGAAAATGCCGTAAATCCGACGCGGATGTGCGTAAAATCAAGGGTTTACGGCATTTCTGTTTCGTACCGATTCAATCAAGGATTGAGTCGGCCTTGTTTGCGTTTTCAATTACTGCTTGCTGTAAAAATGCGACGGGATTTGTGACAATAGGGCTGCAGAGGAAAAAACAATCCCCCATGCAGAAAGGCAGGAAACGATATGTTCAATATGAAAAACGTAGGGTTCCAAATCTCAAAATTGAGAAAAGCAAACAACATGACGCAGATGGAGCTTGCCGACAGAATGGGCATCAGTTTTCAGGCAGTATCCAACTGGGAGCGCGGCAATTCCATGCCGGACATTTCAAAATTGCCGGAGCTAGCGCAGATTTTCAACGTGACCATGGATGAGATATTGTGTGAAAAATCCGAGTTGATCGAAAGCGCAGCCAATCATAAGATCAGCGAATATCTGGAAAGCAATACGGTCACGCCGCAGCAGCTTGCCGATGTTGCGCCCCTATTGAAGACAGAGCAGGTGGATATGATCTTTGAAAGAGTGGAAAAAGAAATGGAAAACGCGCAGGAAATGCATAATGTCGGGTTTGACGACGTGCTTCCGCTGCTGCCCTTCTTGAATAACGATACGATAAACGAGCTTGCGCGAAAAGCTGCGGAAACAGGCAGCTATAAAAAAGTATTTGAAATTGCTCCTTTTGTGGAACGAAATGCATTAGAGCAGATTGTCCGCGGAATGGAGGCGGAAAGAAAAAGTATTTCAGATCTTGTACCCTTTGTCTCAGAAGCGCTGGTAGAAGAAATCGCCAAGAACAGATATCGGGAGGAGGGACTCTATGCACTTGAAGACATCGTGCCCTTCATTCCTGAGGAGACGCTTCAAAAGATTGCAGAGGAAGAATATGAGAAGCAGGGGCTGAAGCAGTTTGAGTCGATCGCGCCATTTTTAGAACGCGGTTTTTTAAACGTGCTTGCCAAAAAAGCAATTGAAAAGGACGGAATCAAGGCGATCAGCGGGATCGCTCCCTTTCTTGACAGAGATATGTTGTCAGAGTATGTAAAAGAAAAATATCTGTAGACGGAAAGATCGAAAGAAGGAGATGCGATGACGGAAGCATTGACCGATCGAAAAAACAGAAAACAGCGCATGTGCAGGATGCTCCTGATCGGACTGTTGTTGAGCCTGCTCTGTACAGGAACGGGCTGTGCGCAGAAGCAGGCGGCGGATGATGATGTGCGCGATATTGTGCCGGAGAACGGAATCGGGGCGGACGGGATGCCGGCAGGTGAGCCGGGGAGTGATGACGAAGCGGTGAGCACATTAGGCGGCGCCGATGCGGCCGAAAAAGAGCAGGAGACCGCACAGGTCGGCCTGCTTACGCTGACGCTCCCGGCAGGTTATCAGCAATCGACCACGAGCGGATTGTATTTGAATCAGAATTATCCTGACGATCAATCGAATGTGTATATTTACACGACGGAAAAAACAACGGATTTCGAACAGGTGATGACGGGAGGGCAGGAGCAGTTCACCGGGTATCTGGCGGATGCCTATGAACAGCAGTATGCGGAACGTCCGGAGATCACGCTGACGCGCTATGAAGCGGCGTCCATCGGAGAAAAGCCTGCCTATGTGGTGGAGATTTCCTACGATTTAAAGGGTGTACACTACGAACAGCTTGAATATATCGTGGATGCGGACAGGACGTATTATATCGCGTTTTCCCAAGTGGGAGAGCGTTCGTGGATGGAGGCGTTTTATGCCAGCGCGGGAACAATGTTTTTTTCGGAAGCGGAATAGAGTAGGAAGAATCTGCCATTTTGTGCTTGTGCCGACAATGCCTATTTGATATAATGAGAGCGATATGGGCATACTGATAGAAAGGTGCAGTGTGTCCGATGCAAAAATAAACTATTTTATAAGGAGAGGTCAAAATGAAGGGTAATATTGTTGTTGGACAGTCCGGCGGCCCTACCGCCGTCATCAATTCCTCAATCGCGGGCGTGTATGTTCAGGCAAAGAAGCTTGGCGTGAACAAGGTTTACGGTATGGTACACGGAATCGAAGGATTCTTAGAGGACAAGCTGTGTGATATGGATGAGTATTTCTCCGATCCGGTCAATGTGGAGATCTTAAAGAGAACACCTTCCGCATTCTTAGGCTCCTGCCGTTTCAAAATGCCGAAGATCGAAGGACACGAGGATGTCTATGAGAAGGTATTTGAGATCATGGAGAAGCATGACATTGAGTGCCTGTTCTATGCGGGCGGCAATGACTCCATGGACACTGTAAAAATGCTTTCCGATTATGCGGCTGCACACGGAAAGAGCCAGCGTTTCATGGGTGTTCCGAAGACGATCGATAACGACCTTCCGATCACGGACCACTGCCCGGGCTATGGTTCTGCTGCAAAATATATCGCAACATCCTTAAAGGAAGTCATCCGTGATAACGAGTCCTTCGGCGCAAAGAAGCCGACCGTATGTATCGTAGAGATCATGGGAAGAAACGCGGGCTGGCTGACAGCGGCAGCGGCGCTTGCAAAGGGAAGCGACTGCTCCGGTGCGGATGCGATTTATCTGCCTGAGAAGGTATTTGATATTGACGCATTCATGAACAAGGTAAAAGAGCTTGGCGCGACAAAGAGCTCTGTCGTGATCGCGGTATCCGAGGGCGTTCATATTGCAGACGGCCGTTATGTCTGCGAGCTTGCAAACGAGAACGTAGCAGTCGATGCGTTCGGTCATAAGCAGATGTCCGGTACGGCAGCATATCTTGCGCAGCTCGTAGCTTCTGAGACAGGCTTAAAGACACGTGCGATCGAGTTCTCCACCCTGCAGAGAGCAGCGACTCATTTGGCGTCCTTAACGGATATTAACGAGGCGTTCCAGGCAGGTGCGGATGCGATGAAGGCAGCTGCAAACGGCGAGACAGGCAAGATGATCATTTTCACAAGGGACGGAGAAGATCCGTATGAGTGCGGTACGAGTTCTTATGACATTCATGAGATCGCAAACGTGGAGAGACATGTTCCCGATGAGTGGTTTACCGAGGACGGCACGAACTTAAACGAGAAATACATTGCGTATGCACGTCCGCTTATCATGGGTGAACTCACACCGGTATACGTGGACGGACTTCCGCGCCATATCGTGATGAAGGAATTATTTGAGAAATAAGATTCCATATGGGAATCAATCATAAGAGGAGTCGGGGCTGATAAGAGTCCCGGCTTCTTTTTTTATTGAATAAGGAAGCATTGATTCAATCAGTGTTTCCCCGGAAAAATCACTTGCCTATTTTAACCAAACAATCTATAATAATGAAAGAAAACGATTTCCGAGCGAAGAACGCCTTGCCAATCTTGCAAATCACGAGAAAAGAGAGATGCGAGGAAGAATAAGGCGCTGCCGGAACAAGAGACAAGAGACAGGAGCGGGATGATGGTTTCCATTAAGGATGTGGCAAAGCAGGCAGGTGTGGCAATTTCAACGGTATCCAAGGTACTAAACGGGTATCCGAACGTGAGCGAGGCGACGAAGAAAAAAGTCAACGCGGCGATCGAGGAATTGAATTTCGTTCCCAATGCGGTTGCGTCCGCACTGTCGTCCAAACAGTCGGCGCGCGTGGCGCTCATCATCAATCTCAATCAGCAGACGCAGGCGATTGATGAGATTGATATGCAATATCTTTCCGGAGCGATCAGACAGGCAAGAGAATTAAACCTGGATGTGCAGACTGTTTTTTTCAGTATGATACAGGATAAAACACTGGAGGAGATCACGCGCGATCTGCGTTCACAGAATATCGGCGGCGTGATCATTTACGGACTTTCCAAGGATGATAAGGTGCTGCACCGGCTCATTCAGAGTCAGAATTTTAAGACTGTGGTCATTGATTCTCCGATGGTGAATCCGAACACCTCCTCGGTCTGGATCGATCAGGAGCGCGCGCAGTATGAGGTCGCAAAGGTGACGCTGGAGTCGAACCCGACTGCGGTGAACAATGTGCTTTATCTTGCGGGAAAGCGAAACGGGTATGTGACGGATGAGCGCACAAAAGGCATGCGTCGTCTGGCGGAGGAGAAGGGCTTAAAACTGACGATCCATTACGGAGAGTTCAGTGAGCTTCGGGCGCGTGAGCTGACGTTCCGCTATGGAAGGAACAGCGATGCGATCGTCTGCGCTTCCGATTTAATGGCGATCGGCGCGATGAAGGCGCTGACTGAGATGAATGTGTATCATCCGGTGTGCGGTTTTGACGGCATTACGCTCATGGGATATGTCGGAAAACAGATGAATACGGTCAGACAGGATTTCAACCATGTTTCCGCGGAGGCGGTCAAGGAGGTCGCGTTGCTCTTAGGCGGTATGGAAGGGCGGAACGTTGTGCTTGATTACCAGATCGTGCGGCTGAAATATTTGGATATCATTTGTTAAAATATAATTGAAAAATTTGGAAAAACCTCTTGCGGAAAACGTTTTCTTGTGCTATTCTAGGGGAGACAAGGGACAAAACAGATTAAAAAACAGAGATTTTTCAGAAAAAAGCAGACGGAATAAAACGCAATTGAACCAAACGAATCAGGAATCGCACCGGATGAAAGGTGCCAAAACAGGAGGGAAAGCAGCAATGACATTATTACCAAACATGCAGCGGGAAGTATTGGAGTTAAAGCTGGAGCAGCAGTTAGAGGATTTTGCAAAAGACATGTTCGGCAAGACCATCAGCGAGTGTACGGATGAGGAGACGTATTATTGTGTTCTCCAAATGTCCAAATGTCTTATGGAGGCAACGGATGAGATCAACGGGGAAAAGAAGATTTATTATATTTCCGCGGAGTTTTTGATCGGAAAGCTTTTATCCAATAACCTCATCAATCTCGGTGTTTACGATAAAGTTGAGGAAATCTTAAAGAAAAAAGGAAAAGAATTAAGCCGGATCGAGGAGGTAGAGCCGGAACCGTCTTTAGGAAACGGCGGACTCGGAAGACTGGCAGCATGCTTTATGGATTCGATCGCGACACTCGGACTGCCGGGCGAGGGCATTGGTCTGAATTATCATTTCGGATTGTTTAAGCAGGTATTTGAGAACCGGCTTCAGACGACGGAAAAGAACGACTGGATCGAGAAGCAGTCCTGGCTGAATAAAACGGATATTACGTTTCAGGTGGAATTCGGCGACCGCAAGGTAAAATCCCGCCTGTATGATATTGATGTGGTCGGTTATGACAATGGCTTAAACAAGCTGCGTCTGTTTGATATTGAGTCGGTGGATGAGTCCATTGTAAAGGACGGAATCAACTTTGATAAGGAGGACATCGAGAAGAACTTAACCCTGTTTTTGTATCCCGATGATTCCGATGAGGCGGGTCATCTGCTTCGTATCTACCAGCAGTATTTTATGGTGAGCAATGCCGCACAGCTGATCCTGCAGGAGATGAAAGAGCATAAATATGATCTTCGCAAGATGAATGAGCATGCGGTCATCCAGATCAATGATACGCATCCGACCATGATCATTCCCGAGCTGATCCGGATTTTAGTAAATGATAAGGCGTTTACGATGGATGAGGCAATCGAGGTTGTCAGCAAGACCTGTGCGTATACGAACCACACGATCCTTGCGGAAGCGCTTGAGAAGTGGCCGATTGCTTATCTTGAGAAGGTCGTTCCGCAGCTCGTGCCGATCATCAAGGAGCTGGATAAGCGCGTGCGTGCAAAGTATAAGGATAAAGCCGTTCAGATCATTGATAAAGATAAGCGCGTACACATGGCGCACATTGATATTCATTATGGTTTCAGCGTAAACGGCGTCGCAGCCATCCACACCGAGATTTTGAAGGATACCGAGCTGCATGCATTTTATAAGCTGTATCCCGAGAAGTTCAATAACAAGACGAACGGAATCACGTTCCGCCGCTGGCTTCTTTCCTGCAACAGGGAGCTCGCTGCATTCCTTGAGGAGACGATCGGCAAGGACTATAAAAAAGATGCCGCACAGCTGGAGAAGCTGCTTGCGTTTAAGGATGATGAGGCGGTGCTTGATAAACTGGCAGAGATCAAGCATCATAATAAAGAAAAGCTGGCAGCTTACCTGAAGGAGCACGAGGGCGTCGAGGTATCCCCAGATTCCATTTTCGATATTCAGGTCAAGAGACTGCATGAGTATAAGCGTCAGCAGATGAACGCGCTGTATATCATTCACAAGTATTTAGAGATCAAGGCGGGCAAAAAGCCTGCAAGACCGCTTACCTTTATCTTCGGCGCAAAGGCGGCTCCGGCGTATGTGATCGCGCAGGATATTATTCATCTGCTGCTCGTACTGCAGGAAATCATCAATCATGATCCGGATGTCAGCCCTTATATGAGCCTTGTTATGGTGGAGAATTACAATGTCAGCTATGCGGAAAAACTCATTCCGGCATGCGATGTTTCCGAACAGATCTCTCTTGCAAGTAAGGAAGCGTCAGGCACGGGTAATATGAAATTCATGTTGAACGGTGCGGTCACGCTCGGAACCTCCGACGGCGCGAATGTGGAGATCCATGAGCTTGTCGGCGACGATAACATTTATATTTTCGGAGAAAAGAGCGAACAGGTCATCAAGCACTACGAGAAAGCGGACTATGTATCCAAGGAGTATTATGAAAAGAGTCCCGTGATCAAAGCGGCGGTCGATTTCATTGTCAGCAAGGAGGTATTAAAGGTTGGCAAAAAAGAGAACCTCGAGAGATTGTATAAAGATCTGATCAATAAGGACTGGTTCATGGCGCTGCTCGATCTTGAGGATTATATCGAAAAGAAGGATGCCATCTTTGCCGATTATGAGGATCACGCGAAGTGGAAACGGATGATGTTAGTCAACATCGCAAAGGCGGGCTTCTTCTCCTCTGACCGGACGATCGAAGAATATAATCGCGATATCTGGAAACTGGAGATGGCGAAATAAGAAAATGAAGATGTTCTAAGGTTGGGAAATTCCCAACCTAAGAACATCTAGGTCATTTTCCGAAGAAATGCCAAAGGCATTTCTTCATATGTAGCGTTTGTGCAGTCTTGTGCATGAGGGAGGTTCGGATGAGAAGGAGCGGCATACTCATGCCTGTATCGGCGATCCCGTCTAAGTACGGGATCGGCGGTTTTTCCAAACAGGCTTACGAATTTGTTACGATGTGTAAAAAAGCAGGGCAGAGCTATTGGCAGATTCTGCCCCTGGGACCGACTGGTTACGGAGATTCTCCGTACCAGTCTTTCTCCACTTTTGCGGGAAATCCGTATTACATCGACTTGGAGACGCTGATCGATGAAGGGCTTCTGACAAAAAAAGAATGTGAGGAGGCCGATTATGGGGATAACGAGGCGAAGGTGGATTACGAGAAAATCTACAATACGCGTTTTAAAATTTTGAGAAAGGCGTTTGAGCGGAGCAATATCAAAGAAAATCCGGAGTTTTCTGAATTTTGTAAGGAAAATGCGTTCTGGCTGGATGACTACGCGCTGTATATGGCAGTCAAAAATTCTTTTGACGGAAAAAGCTGGAGCGAATGGGATGACGACATCCGCCTGCGCAAAGAGAGCGCATTAAAAAGCTATCGGCAGAAATTTGCGGATGAAATCTGTTTTTATCAGTTCCAGCAATATGAATTTGCCAAACAATGGAAGGCTCTGAAAGCCTATGCGAACAAAAACCGCATTGAGATCATCGGGGACATTCCGATCTATGTGGCGTTTGACAGCGCCGATACATGGGCGAATCCGAAGCTGTTTCAGCTTGATAAGGATTGTGTTCCGCTTGCGGTCGCGGGCTGCCCGCCCGATGCGTTTGCCGCGACGGGGCAGCTTTGGGGAAATCCGCTGTATGACTGGGAGTATCATGCAAAGACGAATTATGCGTGGTGGATGAAGCGTATCGCATATTGCTACACGTTATATGATGTGGTGCGCATCGATCATTTCCGCGGGTTTGACGAGTATTACTCGATCCCTTACGGAGACCCGACGGCGGAATTCGGCCATTGGGAGAAGGGACCGGGGTATGACATTTTCCGCGAGATGAAAAAACAGCTCGGCAAACGCCGCGTGATCGCGGAGGATCTTGGCTTTTTAACCGATTCCGTGCTGAGGCTCGTGCAAAAAACAGGGTATCCGGGTATGAAGATCGTGCAGTTTGCATTTGATTCCAAGGCAGGGGACAGTGATTATCTGCCGCACAATTATACACACAACTGTGTTGTGTATACCGGAACGCACGATAATGATACGACGCTTAGCTGGTATGACAATTTATCTGTGCGCGACAGACGGTTTGCCAATGCGTATCTGGATGTCCACAGCAGAAAAAAAGTACCGTGGTGCTTTATTCGTGCGGCGCTCGCATCGGCAGCCGATACCTGCATTATTCCGATGCAGGATTATCTGGAGCTTGGCGGGGAAGCACGTTTTAATTTCCCGTCCACACTCGGCGGAAACTGGGAGTGGCGGATGCTTGACGGACAGTTCTCGGAGGAGCTGGCGAAGAAGATCTGCAGCATGACGAGGTTGTACGCAAGGTACTGATGGGGATTGTGCGCAGGATTTCAGATTGATAGAGAAACGTTATAAACAGCGTGTACCGCGGGAGAGCGGTACACGCTGTTTTTGCGTTCCTTTTTAATTATAGTGCCCGTTCCAAACGGGAAAGTCCGACAGATATTCGCCGCTCACCGCGGGCACATAGTAAATGCCATAGCATGTAAGACCTTCCGTTTCGGTATGAAAATCCGTCAGCTCCACATAAAACCGGTAATAGGGCATGAACAGCTCGCTCGTATTGCCGGTGCGGTAGACCAGCTCTGTTTTTGCGATCTGGGATTCGGTTATCGTTCCGCCCAAAAGGTAATCGTCCGGTACGGTGGTGATAAATTCCCCGCTTAAGAGGAAGCTCCGCGCCGTATCCGCGCTGATGAGTGGGTAGTCCCCCAACTTCTGCGCGCCGGCCAGCAGGTTTCCGAGCCATATGACGAACAGGTTGCCATCATCATCGGGACCGAAGGAGATGCGATTAAAATGATAGCTTAGAATCTGCTGTGTCAGATCGCCGCTTCCGTCATACGCGCCATAAAACCGGATACGGTCACCGTAATAGGTATAATCACCCCCGGTATCCGCTGTAATCTTCTCAAATGAGCAAAGACCGGAATAACGCTCCGTCAGATAGCGGATCACATCGAAAGCCTCATCGTCAGTCGTATGGGAATAAGTGAAGCTGTATTCCTCCGGCAGGGTGACCGCTTCGGAAAAGAAGATTCGGATCTGTCCGTTTCCGTAGACCGTGATCTCTCCGAACGTTGTCTTAGCCGTCATACTGTAAGCCTCTGTGCCGGACAGTCCTTCGATGGTGTAATCAATGATCTCATTGACACGACGAAAATCCGTGTGATCAACGGACACGCCCAGAGCGGCGGCAGTCTGCTCAGCCAGTTCCAGCATTGCCTCATCACTCAGAAATACGCTGAGACCGGAACCGTCCGTATAAGCGGTGTTTCGATAGACCGGCAAGGACGCGGGAGCATGTTCCTCCGTCCACGGATTTGCGTTTTCCGCTTCGGATATATCATAGTACAGCAAGCCCTCAAACCCCATAGCGCCGCTTTCAAAACGGGCGGTCAGTATGGGGAGCGCCTTCGCCTCCGGTCTGTTGACTCCGGCGGTCAGAGAGCGGAGGCAGATACACAGGGCGATAACCGCACAGGCTGCCGTCATGCCCCAGCCGAGATAACGATGCCATGCGGACGGGCGCTTGATATCCGCCGCCTGTGCGATATAGGTCTCATCCACTTCACTGAGCATGTTGAGAATCCGTTCTTCTTTCATAAGCAGACACCTTCTTTCTCCAAAAACTGCTTTAGCTTACCGCGCGTGCGCAGAAGCGACATTTTTACTTTACTTTCGCTGACCCCAAAGAGGGAAGCGATTTCCGAAACGGAATCAAAATACCAGTACCGACGCAAAAACATGGTTCGGGACTGCGTGGGAAGAACGCCCAAAAAGCGGTTCAAGATCTCTGCAAGCGCCATATCGTCCACGGCCTGCGCCACATTGTCCGCAGAGGGGACGCAGTCCGCGAGCTCGTCAAGCGCAAGGGCGATCCTGCCTGAGCCGCGTTTTTCCGCATGATGCTTTTCATATAGGTGCAGGGACAGGTTGCGGGTCAGCTTACCCAAAAACGCGGAGAGCTTTTCGGGGCGTTTGGGCGGAATGGCGTCCCATGCCTTAAGGTACGTATCGTTGACACATTCCTCGCTGTCCTCCTCGTTTTGCAGGATGCGGTAGGCGATGGAGTGACAATACCTGCCGTACTTGTGCGCGGTTTCGGATATGGCGTTTTCCGAGCGGGAAAAAAACAGGTCAATAATCTGTTGATCTTCCATAGGGGTCTCCTTTCTGAGCCGGCTTTCAGCAGGTCATTACAAAACAATATGGGCTGCGGATGGATCGCGTTATTTACCTGCCTATCAGTATATACCGGAAAAGGAGGCGCTGCGTCACATTTATGGGAATCATAAATGAAAGAGGGATACGCTGTCAAAACGTATCCCCGCTATGCTGTATATGAACCGAATGATGATTCTCAAATAAAACAAGAGATTTTGCTAGTTAAAAAGGATTTTTAATTTTGTCTTTCTAAATAGAAAAGTTCCGATAAAAGCAACCATATAACAAAGGATATAAATGATAATGGCACTGCTAAAGGTATTTAGCGAAATATAC
The DNA here is from genome assembly GCA_014804425.1 of Lachnospiraceae bacterium. GTDB lineage: Bacteria > Bacillota > Clostridia > Lachnospirales > Lachnospiraceae > DLAJ01. Next base: position 28,800 of record JAAUZV010000008.1, on the reverse strand, counting down.
TTTCCCCAGTCAAGTTTTTCGATCATACCGTTGAGAATGGACAAAACCAATCTATGCATACAATAAATGCCCAATGTATAACTTGTCAGTGTTTTTATTATGTTATGTGCCTTCATTGGGAGCTTCTCAAAAGGAATCATGTAGAATAATGCAATAAATGCAAAGCTGATGACAATCATCCTTACCCCTGAATAACCGTAGCCGGTTACGTCAGAGAAAAATCCAAATGCATATTCCATAAGAATGAGAAATACAGCCAGGATTGCTGTTATGAAGCGAAAATTCTTTAGCTTTTCTAAAAGGTTCATTGAAGAAATCACAAATCCTACAACAGCAATTGGAAGCATTTCCGAAAAGCGGCCAATCGGATAGGATAATTCGTATCTGAGCGTTTCAAAAACCATATTTATGCCGGAATATTGGATAATAAGGGCTGCCATGCCCAATATGATAAGCACGGAAGTATAATTTTTTTTGCATAATACAATNACAATTAAAAATAAAAGTGTTAAGTAGATCAAGTCAACCTGGTACCACATAGCCGTATTTAATCTGTGACCAAAGAATATTTGCCATAACAAATCTGATATTTTGGATTCCCATCCCTTATTTAAGAGCAGATCAATGATTCCATACACTGCCCAATAAATAACAGCCCATCCGAACTGCGGGATCAGCAGCCGTTCAAATCTGTTTTTCATCTTTTTCTTATCATGTTCTATAAGAGAAGGCTGTACTAATAGGAATGACATCATCATAAATGTAGGTACGGAAAATACGCGTGCCCAAGCAATGAACTTCATTACATTTTGAGCATTACCGGCGTTCCAGCAATGAATGAGAATGACCATAAAACACATGATAGATCGTAAGATAGAGAAACCTAAATGAAATTCTTTTTTCATGCTGATTGTTGTCCTTTCTTATGATTGGTTATTTCTGCNTCCATGGTCGTTTGCCCTTAGTCCATCCTTTTTTTGTCCAATAGCTGACGTCCGCCTCGTTCCAGCCGCGCTTCTGCAGTTGAAGCATGACGGAAAAAAACATTTTTGTCTTGAGGGATGGTCTGACATGCCCCTGTCTTTTAACGATTTTCTTTGCCAGAGAATCCAGCTTTTTTTCGATTGCCTGTTTTTTCTGAGGTCGGACCCGTTCCCATGAGGTTTCCATCACGGCAACGCCGTATGTATAGGTTTTGGCAACACCCCAAAAGAAAGTACTGTGCGCCATATCCCGGTTTGTGCTTTTCATGCCGGCGCCGGCAGCGGTGGAAATGCAGACGGCCTGTTTGGAAAACATTTTTTCTTCGGGGCGGTGAACCATCCATCGCCAGCCGTAATGGTCAAGAAAAGCTTTCATGGCGCCCGTCGCGTGATAGACATAGACGGGGCTCGCCAGTATGATCACGTNGGCGTCGTCNATCGCCTTTGTGATGGGAGATNATCGTTCAAAATGCGGGCATTTTGCTTCTGTTTCGCTAAAACATGTCGTACAGCCGACACAGAATTCTCCGAAATCTCTCGGCAGAAAAAACTCTTTCACGTCATCGCTCAGCCTGCTTGCCAGCATTCTTGCGATATGGCAGGTAGAGCCCTGATGGTTTTGCCCGTGTATGATGGCGATTTTCATGTGAATCCTCCCGATATAATGAAACTTTTTTCTCTATACGATTAAATTTTTTGCCTGCTCAGATTGGAGTTATGATATGCCGGATCGTTTGTGACGTCTTTGTCAAACCATGCAGGCGGGATAAATGCGTTCGCCGCTTCGATGGACGGAAACTCCACTTCGGCGATGATGAGTCCCTCAAAAGGAGGGGCAAACACGTCCAGCTCGATCGTGGGCTGATAGTCCCCTGGGAGCGTCTGCAGATTACACGGCGGAATGGCTTCGGAGGAAAAACAGGGAGTCTTGATCGGGATCAGGTAGCGTTTTTTGGAAATGACATTGCCGTCCGCCTTTGGCAGCAGGTGCGCATAGGCATCGGCATTTAAGGGGAGATTATATTCCTCCCGTGCCATCAGCCCCTCACCCTTATAGGTCATGTAATAGCGGTCGTCCTCCCTGCGGATGCGGATGACGGGATTCGTATTGAGATATGCCTGCTCGATCAGGTGATAGGAATGATCGGCGAGATTCTCCGGCATTTGTTTTATTGTAAATTTGCGTTCGATTTCCATAGATTTGTCCTTTCCGGATTTTATATATTAGGATTCTCCAAANCAATCTGAATNATCATTTTTCNGTNAGGAAGCTTGCAGTAGAANNTTCNTTTNGCTNCATCCNATACAANATTTAGTNTNTTGNGTGTATCTTATCATATTCATTTGCCTGTTTCAANAGAGGC
>JAAUZV010000008.1:0-26448 GCA_014804425.1 Lachnospiraceae bacterium | reverse complement strand
GGCAGAGANCNAATTANTTTTNNNAAAAAAGCACTTGCATTTCTTTCNCGANCGTGCTAGTATCAGAATAAATCAAATGTATCCGTGTATACAATGTTGCNGACGGCGCATNACTACAGGNTNNATGAAACAGGAAATAGGAAATGCGANGAAGGAGACTCTTGCAGGGAAACACGACAGGAATACGGCGTCACCGACTGAGAGCGCTGTTTGTGGGAAGCTGTAAAGGGAACGCTCCGGAGCAGTCTGTCTGAACCGGAATACGGCTAGGGCAGAACGCGGGTACGCGTTATGTACAGAGAGAGTGGAAGCCGATACAGGAATAAGGCGGCTTCAATACGGGTGGTACCGCGGAAAAAAGAATTCGTCCCGAAATACAATNATTGTATTTCGGGANNTTTTTGCGNGATAAGCAGAGAAGGAAAGCATTTCCGAGGCGGATGCCGTGCTTGCACGAGCAGGCGCATCGGAAATACTTTACGGCNAGCAACGCGAGCCTGGAAAGCAGAACGGGCTGGGAGTCAAACATTTTCCAAATGGAAAGGGGCAGGTATATGAGCATAACAGAAAACAAGTACAGGACAAAAACNATCGGAGAGATCAGCGAGCAGGATATTGACCGGACGCTTACCATGTCCGGATGGGTTGAGAATATTCGCGACCACGGCGGTGTTTCCTTTATCGACCTGCGCGACATGTACGGGGTGCTTCAGGTTGTCATCCGCACGCCGGAGCTGTTAAAGGGAATTGTAAAAGAAGAATGCATCTGCGTTAAGGGAATTGTGGAGAAACGCGGTGAGGACACCTATAATCCGAAGATTCCGACCGGCACGATTGAGCTTGACGCGAAATCCATCGAGATCCTCGGCAAAGTTTATCGGCCGCTCCCGTTTGAGATCATGACGTCGAAAGAGACGAAGGAGGAGGTGCGCCTGACTTACCGTTATCTTGATCTGCGAAACAAAAAAGTCAAGGATGCCATTGTGTTCCGTTCACAGGTCATTGCTTTTTTACGTCAAAAAATGACGGAGCTCGGCTTTCTGGAGATCCAGACCCCGATCCTATGTGCTTCCTCGCCTGAGGGCGCGCGTGATTATATCGTGCCGTCAAGAAAATATAAAGGCAAATTTTATGCGCTGCCGCAGGCACCGCAGCAATATAAGCAGCTTTTGATGGCGTCGGGCTTTGACAAGTATTTCCAGATCGCGCCGTGCTTCCGCGACGAGGATGCGCGTGCGGACCGTTCACCGGGTGAGTTTTACCAGCTTGACTTCGAAATGAGCTTTGCCACACAGGAGGATGTCTTCCGTGTCGGCGAGGAGGTGCTTGAGGCTGTGTTCACGCGCTTTGCGCCGGAGGGCTATGAGGTGACGAAAGCACCGTATCCGGTCATCAGCTACAAACAGGCGATGCTGGAGTTCGGAACGGATAAGCCGGATCTGCGTAATCCGCTGCGGATCATGGATTTGACGGAATTTTTCGGGAAATGCTCTTTTAAGCCGTTTATCGGAAGGACCGTGCGTGCGATCAGGGTACATGCCGAAATGTCCAACGGGTTTCATGAAAAGCTGTTATCTTTTGCGACGTCGCTCGGAATGGGCGGGTTAGGCTATCTGGAGGTCATGGAGGATTTATCCTATAAGGGACCGATTGATAAGTTTATCCCTGAGGAGTTGAAAGCAGAGCTGAGGGCACTTGCCGGACTTGAGTCGGGGGACACGATTTTCTTTATCGCCGATAAGAAGGAGCGCGCCGCATATTATGCCGGGCAGATCAGAAACGAGCTGGGAGAGAAGCTGGGACTCATGGAAGAAAAAGCATTCCGGTTCTGCTATGTCAATGATTTCCCGATGTTTGAGCGGGATGCGCAGACAAACCAGATCGGATTTACGCACAATCCGTTTTCCATGCCGCAGGGCGGACTTGCCGCGCTGACTGAAAAGGAGCCGCTCGAGGTGCTCGCGTACCAGTATGACATCGTGTGCAACGGCGTGGAGCTTTCGTCAGGGGCGGTGCGCAACCACGATATTGAGATCATGAAAAAAGCGTTTGAAATCGCGGGTTATGACGAGGAGACGTTAAAAAAGAAATTCGGTGCGCTCTATCAGGCGTTTCAGTTCGGCGCGCCGCCGCATGCGGGAATGGCGCCCGGCATCGACCGGATGCTCATGCTCCTTCGCGGTGAAGAGAACATCCGGGAGGTCATCGCATTTCCGATGAGCGGTTCCGCGCAGGATTTTATGTGCGGCGCGCCGGGTGAGGTGACTGAGCAGCAGCTCCGCGAGGTACACATTAAGGTGCGAAGCTAAAAAAGAACGCTGCGCGTTCTTTCAAAGAATGCGCCAAAGGCGAATTCTTTTAGAATGCGCCAAGGCGAATTCTTTTGGGATGCGCGAGGCATTTCTTTTGGAAAGGAGGAGGGACGATGGCAAATATGATCAGTGACGAGACGATTGACTATGTCGGTATTTTGGCAAAGCTGGCGCTTTCCGAGGAGGAAAAGGAGCAGGCAAAGCAGGATATGGGAAAGATGCTTGACTATATTGATCAATTAAACGAGCTGGATACGTCGGGCGTGGAACCGATGTCCCATGTGTTTTCCGTTCATAATGTATTCCGTGAGGATGTGGTGACAAACGGAGACGGCAGGGAGGAGACGCTTGCGGGTGCACCGGAGAGAAGCGGGGATACGTTCGTTGTGCCGCGCACNTTTGAGGAATAAAAAATGAGCTGTGCTCAAAAATGAGCTGTGCTCATTTCAGAGTTTCGCTGACGCGAAACTCTTTCAGAGAATTGCATACGCAATTCTTCCGGGTCCATAAAATTTTCCATGAAAGAGGAGATAAGTTCAATGGAACGATTGGAATATACNGCGGTTGGTCTTGGCAGTGCGATCAAGAGCGGAAAGGTCACGTCGGAGGCTGCGGTCGAAGCCGTGCTTGCGCGGATCAAAGAAAAAGAAAGCGCGCTGCACTGTTATGTGACGGTGGANGAGGAAGGCGCTCTAAGTCGTGCGCGCGCCGTACAGAAACGGATTGACAGCGGGGAGCTTACCGGAGCGCTTGCGGGCGTGCCGGTGGCGGTCAAGGATAATCTTTGCACACAGGGGATGCGGACGACCTGCTCGTCGCGCATGCTTGCCGATTTTGTACCGACCTATACGGCGCATGCCGTTCAGAAGCTGGAGCAGGCGGGCGCGGTGATCATCGGGAAAACCAATATGGATGAATTTGCGATGGGATCCACCACCGAAACTTCCGCATTCGGAGTGACCCGCAATCCGCACAATGAGGCGCATGTACCGGGCGGTTCTTCCGGAGGCTCTGCGGCGGCGGTTGCGGCGGGAGAATGCTTTTATGCGTTAGGCTCGGATACGGGCGGCTCGATCAGACAGCCCGCATCGTTTTGCGGCGTTGTGGGAATGAAACCGACCTACGGAACGGTTTCACGGTACGGATTGATCGCTTACGGATCTTCGCTTGACCAGATCGGTCCACTCAGTCAGGACGTGACCGACTGCGCAGCGGTACTCACGGCAATCGCCGGTCACGACGACAAGGATTCGACGAGTTTACAACGTGAGGACACGGACTTTATGAGCGCGCTTCATGAGGATGTGAACGGAATGCGCATCGGCATTCCGCGTGATTATTTTTCAGACGGACTAAACGGGGAAGTCCGCGAGGCGGTGCTGTCGGCGGCAAAAGAGCTGGAGAAAAAGGGCGCTGTGATCGAGGAGTTTTCGCTTGGGCTTGTGAAGTATGCGATTCCCTGCTATTACACGATCGCGGCGGCGGAGGCAAGCTCAAATCTGGAACGATTTGACGGCATCAAGTACGGGTATCGGACAACAGAGTTTGAGGGGCTTCATTCGATGTATAAGAAAACGCGCTCGGAGGGCTTCGGCGCGGAGGTCAAGCGCCGCATCATGCTCGGGAGCTTTGTATTAAGCTCGGGCTATTACGACGCGTATTACCTAAAGGCGCTGCGGGTCAAGGCGCTCATAAAAAAAGCATTTGACGACGCGTTTGCCAAATACGACCTGCTGCTGGGACCGGTTGCGCCCACGACGGCGCCGAAGCTGGGGGAGAGTCTGGCGGACCCGATCCAAATGTACCTCGGCGATATCTATACCATCTCGGTCAATCTGTCGGGACTGCCCGCGATCAGCGTGCCGTGCGGAACGGACAGCAACGGACTGCCGATCGGCTTACAGCTCATCGGAGACTGCTATCAGGAGAAAAAAATACTCCGCGCCGCGTATGCATACGAGCAGCAGCATAGGTAAGCGGGAAAGGAAATATCATGGAAAAATCATATGAAACCGTTATCGGATTAGAGGTACATGTCGAGCTGGCGACCAAAACAAAAATTTTCTGCGGCTGTTCCACGGCGTTCGGCGCGGAGCCGAATGCGCATACCTGCCCGGTTTGTACCGGCATGCCGGGCTCGCTTCCCGTGTTGAACCGGCAGGTTTTGGAATATGCGGCGGCGGTCGGTCTTGCGACGAACTGCGAGATCACGCGGGAGACCAAATTTGACAGGAAAAATTATTTTTATCCCGACAATCCGCAGAATTACCAGATTTCCCAGCTTTATCTGCCCATCTGCAGAAATGGGTATGTGGAGATTGAGGCGGAGGAAGGGCGTAAAAAGATCGGTATCCATGAAATCCATATGGAGGAGGATGCGGGAAAACTGATCCATGACGAGTGGCAGGACTGTACGCTGGTGGACTATAACCGATCGGGTGTGCCGCTCATTGAGATCGTGTCCGAACCGGATATGCGGAGCGCGGAGGAGGTCATCGCTTATCTGGAAAAGCTGCGCATGCTCATCCAATATCTGGGTGCGTCGGACTGTAAGCTTCAGGAGGGTTCCATGCGCGCGGATGTGAATCTCTCCGTCAGGGAGGCCGGCTCCGAAAAGCTCGGCACGCGCACGGAGATGAAAAATCTAAACTCTTTCCGGGCGATCACGCATGCGATCGAGGGGGAGCGGGAACGTCAGATTGCGCTGCTTGAAGCGGGCGAAACCGTAATTCAGGAGACAAGACGCTGGGATGACACAAAAGGAGAATCCTATGCGATGAGAAGCAAGGAGGATGCGCAGGATTATCGTTATTTTCCCGAGCCGGATTTAACGCCGATCGTGATCTCGGATGAGATGATTGCGCGCATCCGCGCGGGTCAGCCGGAATTTCGAGAGGAAAAAATGGAGCGATACCGAAAAGAGTACGGACTGCCTGATTATGACATTGACATTCTCACGCAGAGCAGGCATATGGCGGAGCTGTTTGAACAGACCTCGGCGATCTGCGGGCAGCCGAAAAAGGTTTCGAACTGGCTTATGGTACAGACGATGCAGCTCTTAAAAGAAAAAGCGATGGATGCGGAGGACATTTGTTTTTCACCGGAGCATCTCGCAAAACTGATCGCGCTGACGGATGCAAAGGCGATCAACAGCTCCGTTGCAAAAGAAGTATTTGAAGTCATGTTTACTTCCGATATTGACCCGGAGCAGTACGTGGAGGAGAAGGGCTTAAAGACGACGACCGACACCGGCGAACTGAAAAAAGTCATTGAGGAGGTTATTGCGGTCAATCCGCAGTCTGCCTGCGATTATCGCAACGGAAAAGAGAAGGCGATCGGCTTTCTTGTCGGCCAGACCATGAAAGCGATGAAGGGAAAGGCAGACCCCGCCGCGGTCAATGCGATGCTGAAGGAATTGTTGTAAAGATGCCAAATACGGACGGCTCAGAATGTGATTGCATTGTGAGCCGTTCGTTTTGTATAATGGGATAGACAGCAGATGAAATTTGTGGTCGTATACGGAGGGACAAACATGCGCTTGATCATAAGCTATTGCAAAAGGACAATGAAACGTTACCCCAAGGTTTTCATGCGCGCTACGGGACTGATCATTTTTCTGACGCTGCTGAACGCATTCCTGCCGTACGGCATGCGGATGTTCTTAGAGCGCGTGATCGCCGAGGCGCACTATGGCTATGCCGTGCTGGGAATTTTGGGATTCGCGGTTTATCTGGTATTCAAAACAATGGTGGACATCCGGTGGTATCGGCTGCTGGATGAACTGGGAGGGTGCTGCATCACAGATCTGTCCGTGGAACTGGAGAGCGCTCTAGCGGAGACTTCCGGTTCGCAGATCGATGCGGAGGATCCGGGCAGGATCAAGCATACCATGTATGCGGATGTGCTGGATGTCTTTCGGGTTATCGGGCATCATATCCCTTCGCTGCTCGGGAGCTTGGCGGTCATTCTTGCGAGCCTGATTCTTGCCGCGTTTTATGACGTGAAGCTGATGCTTTTCATTTTTGCGGCACTGATCCTAGGAACGGTCATTTCTCTTTTAGGAAAGAGAATGATCGTGACGAAAGCGGGAAATACCAATCGAAAGCTCAAGGAGCATCATATGCTGTGCGACCAATATGTAGATTCCATTTCTTTGGTGCAGACGAATCCGGTGCTTCCTTATTTTGTTGACAAAACAAAAACGAGCATTGCGGATTTTATTGCATCTTCGCAGAAAGAAGACGGCGTGCAGGTGTTTTGGACGGAAGCGGTGAGCCATTACAATACGCTGTTCAATCTGGCGCTGTCCACGCTTTTGGCGCTTCCGGCAGCGGGCGCCTCGATCGTGAATCTTGTATTTTTTATCACACTTTCCGGTATTATCATGTCGGAGGGAGAAAAAAGTCAATTACTCATACCGCAGATTTTGCGCGCGCAGGTCAGCTTTGAGAATGTGGACAGGCTGCGGCATCTGCCGTGCCGACAGGGAACGGAGACGCTTGGACAGATTAAGGATATTTCTTTTGAGAATGTCCGTTTTTCCTATCGAAAGGGCACAGAAGCGATTTTGCATGACATTTCCTGTATGCTGCACGCGGGAGAGAGTATCCGTTTAGCAGGCGGTAACGGAAGCGGGAAATCCACCTTTATCAAGCTGCTGACAGGCGTATATGAGGCGCAGGCAGGACGGATTCTTGTAAATGGGAAGTCGATTTCTACCTATTCTCGCGAATCGCTGAATGAGCAGATCCTGTTTATCAATCAGGATGAGATTTTGCTGAACGAATCTGTCCGTGATTACCTGAAAAGTATCAGCGGACCCGCGTTTGATGTAAAAAAAGCAGAGGAAGCGCTGCAGTGGACGGCATTAGATCAGGAAGACATTGCGATTGAAAACAACGGACTTTCTCTGTCCGGCGGGCAGCGCAAGAGGCTGCTCCTATCCAAGCTGTTAGTCCGCTGCGAAAAGGCTTCCGTCATCATTTTGGACGAGGTGGAGGCAGGACTTGATCAGGGGATGGTTCAAAAATATGCGGAGCTTCTGCGCGGCATGCTTGCCGGACACAGCAAGCTTGTGCTCATGGTCACGCATCAAGATATGGACGGCGCTCTTACGTTTGACCGGACGTTTTGTTTTGAGGATGGGGCGCTCACAGAAAAATAGGGGTGTACTTATAGGAATCGGCTTGGTTTTTCATTCTGAATACATCCATGTAAGAAACGCAAGCGCCTGTTCCGTGTGCGGCGCGTTATAAAAGATAGAAAACAGCACACCGTCCTCTTTTGCATAGCCGAGCATGGAAGCCTTCGGCGCATCCGATATGTCAACTGCAATCGGTATGCTGCCGTTCCCATCGTTAAAATCATAATAATAAAGCCTGTCCGCGTGCTGCGAGAGCATCGTTTCGTCAAGCGCTTCATTGAGGTTTTTGAAATAGCCGGCGGAACCGAAAAAATCAAAGGTCTTTGCATCGGTGATCGCAAAATCGCCGACATTTCCCTCGGAGTAGGCGAGCATCATGACCGGCGTATAGGTGCTCACGGAATCCGTCGGATTCTCAAGATCGTAGGCGAGCGAGCAGTCGAAGTCCACGGAATACTTTTCCGTGTCAATGCCGTTTGCGGAGGTGTATTCGTCGATCAGGGACGCGCGTTCGGTATTTGTCAGCCGCGTGTTTAAGAAGATGCCTGTTAAGTACAGCTTTTGATGATCGGTAAACAGCGTATGGAGGATGGAGCCGACAAGAAGAACAGCGGCGGTCCCGCCGATGAGCTGCCACTTGTGATAATACCAAAAATAACCGATCCGTCTCGGGAGCGGTTGTTTTTTTACCCTATCCGCCTGTGCTTTGATCTCCTCATTCACGCTGTTATACTGACTCATTCTCCAAACCGAACCTTTCTTATTTTGTATAGGAACTATCTTACTCCGTCAGGCGGCGGTGCGTCAATGAGCAGATTCGGATAGGAATTAGAAAATTCATAAAAAAAAGATAAATTTGCAAAAAGGGTATGCCAACCGCATCAATCTGTTGTATGATAGAGGGAAGAAGTTTTGAAAAATAAAAACAGAGAGGGATTAGTGATGAGTGAAAGTTATGTAGAGGTAATGGTAAAAAGGGAATCAACAATATTAGGAAGACTGTTGAATCTGATCGTTACGTTTTTGATCATATTTACGGTCGTTCTGTTTGTGATGTCCTTTAATCCGATGATGCTGATCGGAACGATTGTCTTTGGCGTGGCGTTGTATTTTGTGCGTATGAACACAAATCTGGAATATGAGTATCTGTACGTTGATAAGGAGCTTACGGTTGACAAGATCATGGCAAAGACCAAGCGTAAAAAAGTCACCCAGATCAGCATGGAGCGTCTGGAGGTCATTGCGCCCATTGGTTCGCATCATTTGGACGAATATAAAAACAGGCTGGACAAGACGCCGGATTACAGCTCCGGAAAGGCGGATGCCAAGCGTTATCTGCTTGTTTACGATGGACAAAGAAGCGTTATCATCGAGCCGGGAGAGGACATGCTGCGCATGATCAAAAATATTGCGCCGAGAAAGGTATTTTTCGATTGACACCGCCGCCGAATAGTGTTATATTTTATCAAATATTTTCATATCAATCACACACAAACACATAAGGAGGCAGGAAAATGGGACAGATTATCGGTGAGGGAATCACATTTGATGATGTGCTGCTGGTACCCAGCTATTCTCAGGTGATTCCGAATCAAGTTGATCTTACAACGCAGCTGACAAAGAAGATCAAGCTGAATATTCCGGTCATGAGCGCCGGAATGGATACGGTCACGGAACATAGGATGGCGATCGCCATGGCGAGACAGGGCGGCATCGGCATCATCCACAAAAACATGTCCATCGACGAACAGGCGGATGAAGTGGACAAGGTTAAGCGTTCCGAGAACGGCGTTATCACCGATCCTTTTTCTTTAACTCCCGAACATACTCTTGCGGATGCAGATTCCCTGATGGGAAAATTCCGTATCTCCGGCGTACCGATCACAGAGGGCAGAAAGCTTGTCGGCATCATCACAAACCGCGACTTGAAATTTGAGAAGGATTTCAGCAAAAAAATCAAAGAGTCCATGACGAGTGAAGGGCTGATCACTGCAAAAGAAGGCATTACGCTTGAGGAGGCCAAACAGATTCTTGCCAAGGCGAGAAAGGAAAAGCTTCCTATTGTGGATGACAATTACAATCTTGTCGGACTCATCACCATTAAAGATATTGAAAAAACAATCAAATATCCGCTGGCGGCAAAGGATTCTCAGGGACGTCTGCTCTGCGGCGCGGGCGTCGGCATTACGGCGAACGTGTTGGACCGCGTCGGCGCGCTCGTGGATGCAAAGGTCGATGTGGTCGTGTTGGACAGCGCGCACGGACACTCGGAAAATGTGTTGAAATGCCTGCGCATGATCAAAGAAGCATATCCGGAGCTTCAGGTCATTGCGGGAAATGTGGCGACAGGAGAGGGCGCAAAAGCGCTGATCGAGGCAGGCGCGGATGCAGTCAAGGTCGGGATCGGACCGGGTTCTATCTGTACAACGCGTGTGGTTGCCGGCATCGGCGTACCGCAGATCACCGCGATCATGGATGCTTATGCAGTGGCAAAGGAGTACGGAATTCCGATCATTGCGGATGGCGGCATCAAGTATTCCGGTGATATTACAAAGGCGCTCGCAGCGGGCGGAAGCGTCTGCATGATGGGTTCCATTTTTGCGGGCTGCGACGAAGCACCCGGAACCTTCGAGCTGTTCCAGGGAAGAAAATATAAGGTGTACCGCGGCATGGGTTCTATTGCGGCGATGGAGAACGGCAGCAAGGATCGCTATTTCCAGACCGACGCCAAGAAGCTGGTGCCGGAAGGCGTCGAGGGGCGCGTGGCATACAAGGGACATGTGGAGGACACCGTATTCCAGCTGATGGGCGGCTTACGTTCCGGCATGGGTTACTGCGGAACACCGACGATCGAGGAGCTCAAAACAAACGGCAAATTCATTAAAATATCCGCTGCGGCATTAAGAGAGAGTCATCCGCATGATATACATATCACGAAAGAAGCGCCGAATTACAGCGTGGAGGATGATCACTAAAAAAGAATGGCACAAAGCGCCATTCTTTCGAAGAATTTGCGTTCGCAAATTCTTCCGGGGATTGAGAAAATTCCCATAGTGTAAAAAGGAGCTGTGCTCCTTTCAAAAATATTGACAAGTAAAAAGGAGTTGCGTCCCGCGCAACTCTTTTTTGGTTGCTTTTAGGTGTCATATCCTGTAAAATCAAAGTAGGATAATGCGATATCGGGAAATGGCAAGGTACAGGATATGAACATGCTAAAAACAGCAGGCGCAGCAGTCTGCAGATGGATGCAAACATTGATGAAAGCGTATAGAATCGCATGCTGACTGAGATGACGGACGACGAAACAGATGTCTGCCCGTTGTATGAGAAATTCGGTCAGGATGCGTTTTTTCGTGTCTGCGACCGGATGGCGGGGAACCGGCAATAAGGAGGGACTTATGATAACATTAGAACAATTGGAACAGTATGAGCCGATCACGATTCAGTGCCATGACAATCCGGACGGCGATGCGATCGCATCCGGTTTTGGACTGTATACTTATTTTAAGGAAAAGGGAAAGGATGTCCGCCTGATCTACAGCGGCAGGAATTGCATAAAGAAGGCAAATCTGACGCTGATGCTGTCACTTTTGGATATACCGATCACTTACGTGGAGCCGCAGGAGGAGCTGATCGAAGGACTGCTCATTACGGTGGACTGCCAGTACGGCGCTGGAAATGTGACAAAGCTTCCGGCCGAGCAGGTGGCGATCATCGATCATCATCAGGTGGAGGTTACGGATGTGAAGATGAGCAGGATTGAGCCGACGTTCGGAAGCTGCTCGACGCTCGTGTGGAAAATGTTTCTTGAGGCGGGATACCGGGTGACGAACATGCGGCTCGGCACAGCGCTTTATTACGGACTGTATACGGATACGAGCCAGCTGACCGAAATTTTCAACCCGAACGATATGGATATGAGGGACCAGATCATCCATGATGGGGAGCAGATACGCCATTTAAAGCAGACGAATCTCTCTCTTGAGGAGATGGAGATCGCGGGACTTGCGCTGCTGCGCAGCATTTATAACGCGGACTATCATTATGCCGTCATCAAGACAAAGCCGTGTGATCCAAACTTGCTCGGACTGATCAGTGATTTTTTGATCCAGGTCGCGGAGATCAATTCCTGTATCGTTTACAATGAGCAGGAAGACGGATATAAGCTTTCCGTGAGGAGCTGCAGCAAGGAGGCTCACGCAAACGATATTGTGGCCTATGTGACGGAGGGAATCGGCTCCGGGGGCGGGCACATCGATAAGGCGGGCGGTTTTATCAACAGAAAGCTCTATGAAAAGCAGTATACGACACTGCACACTCAGGCATTCATGGGGAACCGCATGGCGGAGTTCTTCGACAACAATCAGACGATCTATGCGGCGGACGGGGATCTTGACACGAGCGATATGCGTGAGTACTGCCGCAAATCCGTTTCGTTTGGCTATATTGATCCGATGGACATTTTCCCGCTTGGCACGCCCACGACGATCCGGTCGATGGCGGGCGACGTAAAACTGCTGATCGATGGGGAGCATTACATTATGATCGGCATGCGCGGTGAAGTGTACCTGCGCTGTAAAGAGCAGTTCCTAAATCAAAACAACATGGTGCGCAAGCGGTTTAAGCTGCCTGCAGCGTTGGAATATAATCCGGTCATCCGAAATGACAATGACGGCAGCGTGCGCGGACTGATTACTTACGCGAAAAGCTGCGTGAGCATCGGAGACATTCGCGTCTATGCAAAGAAACTGAAAAAAACAGTCAAGATCTTTCCGGCAAACGATGAGGAGCACGTTCTGTTCGGAAAACCGGGGGACTATCTCTGCGTGCGAAAGGATAANCCNCAGGATGTGTACGTTGTGGAGAAGGNGCAGTTTAGTCTTTTCTACCGCAGAGCCGGCAGAAGGATACAGAGCGGGATGTAGNCATGCCGTTTGCGTCATGCCGTTTTACGGCATGATTGTTGATTATTTCCATGGTTTGTGCTATGATGCTACAAGGAAGCATGTTTTGGCGGGCTTGTAAATTTGCAANCTCGCATAGAATAGGGTCTTACTTTCGCAATCGTGCAGGCGGAGCTGTTACGAATGCATCGAGGATGCCTGCGGCGGGAAGCCGCAAATATCGGAAAGGCATGGTTACNGAAATGGATGACNGTAAGGAAACNGTAAGCAGAAATTTTATTGAAACCGAGATTGATAAGGACTTAGCGGAAGGCGTATATGATACGGTGCACACGAGGTTTCCTCCGGAACCGAACGGTTTTTTGCATATCGGACACGCAAAGAGCATTTTATTAAACTATGGTCTGGCAAAAAAATATAANGGCAAATTCAATCTTCGTTTTGACGACACGAATCCGACAAAGGAAAAGACAGAGTTTGTCGAGTCCATNAAGCAGGATGTGGCATGGCTTGGCGCGGATTGGGAGGATCGCCTGCTGTTTGCCTCCGATTATTTTGAACAGATGTACGAGGCGGCGGTNANGCTGATCCGCAAGGGAAAAGCGTATGTATCCGACTTAACGGCGGATGAGGTGCGCGCCTACCGCGGCACGCTGACGGAGCCGGGAAAGAACGATCCGAACCGCGAGCGGAGCATGGAGGAAAATCTCGCGCTGTTTGAGGATATGAAAAACGGCAGATTTGNGGACGGGGAGAAGACGCTGCGTGCAAANATCGACATGGCGTCGCCGAATATCAACATGCGTGATCCGGTCATTTACCGCGTGGCGCATATGACGCATCACAATACGGGGGATCGCTGGTGTATTTATCCGATGTATGATTTTGCGCATCCGATCGAGGATGCCATCGAGGGTATCACGCATTCGATCTGCACGCTGGAATTTGAAGATCACAGACCGCTTTATGACTGGGTTGTGCGNGAATTGGAATATCCCGTACCGCCGAGGCAGATTGAGTTTTCCAAGATGTACCTGACCAATGTTGTGACCGGAAAACGCTATATCAAAAAGCTGGTCGANGACGGCATTGTGGACGGGTGGGATGATCCGCGTCTCGTGTCGATCGCCGCATTACGAAGAAGGGGCTTTACGCCGGANTCNATTCGGAAATTCGTGGAGCTGTGCGGCGTCTCAAAAAGTCAGTCTTCTGTTGATTATGCGATGCTTGAATATTGTATTCGTGAGGATTTGAAATGCAGCCGTCCGCGCGTGATGGCGGTGCTTGATCCGATACGGCTTGTGATCGACAATTATCCCGAAGACCGGACAGAGGAAATCGAAATACCGAATAATCTGGAGAACGAAGCGCTCGGTACAAGAACGGTTCCGTTTGAGAGGGAGCTTTATATCGATCGGGAGGACTTCATGGAGGAGCCGCCNAAAAAATATTTCCGCATGTTTCCCGGAAATGAAGTGCGTCTGATGAACGCCTATTTTGTAAAATGTACAGGCTTTGAGAAGGATGCGGACGGGAACATTACCGTTGTGCATGCCGAGTATGATCCGGCATCAAAGGGCGGAAACAGTCCGGACGGCAGAAAGGTAAAGGGTACGATCCACTGGGTGCCGTGTCATGCGGCAGTTCCGGTTGAGATCCGTTTGTACGAAAATATTGTAGATGAGGAAAAAGGGGTATATAATGAAGAAGACGGCAGTCTGAANTTAAACCCGAATTCCTTAACGGTTTTGAAGCATTCTTATGTGGAGCCNGCGCTCAAAGGNGCGAAGGCGTATGAGAGCTTTCAGTTTGTCAGACANGGTTATTTTTGTGTGGATTACAAGGACTCCAAGGAGGATGCGCTTGTCTTTAACCGCATCGTATCGTTAAAGAGTTCGTTCGTATTACCAAAAGCGTAAAAGAAATGAAGAAGTTCTATGGCGTCACAATATGCCGCCGGGGTGAAACAGGCTTCACCCGGTAAGAGTAAGAGGAAAGTGGAGGTAGCGCAGTGGGATTATTAGACGGATTGGGACAGTTTGGCTTAGGCGGTCTCGAGGGAATGAATATTTATGAAACGCAGGCAGGTGCGAAGGGGCAGGATGCAGCGCCGGAGGCACCGAAAGCACCGCAGGAGCAGGATTTCTTGTTTGACAAATCGTTCCAGTGCCCGCTCTGTGATAAGGAATTTAAGGCAAGAACTGTCAAGATCGGTAAGGCTAAGCTGGTCGGAACAGATCTTGACCTGCGTCCGAAGTATGAAAATATTGATATGTTAAAATATGACGTGATCCTCTGCCCGAACTGCGGCTATGCGGCCTTAAGCCGGTACTTTAAGTTCCTGACGGCAGTACAGGCGACCAAGATCAAAGAAGCGATCTCGCGTTCCTTTAAGCCGCAGACCGACACGAAGGAGATTTATACTTACGATGAGGCACTGGAGCGTTATAAGCTGACGCTTGCAAACGCCATCGTCAAGCTGGCAAAGCCGAGTGAAAAGGCATACATATGCTTAAAGACCGCGTGGCTCCTGCGCGGACAGGCGGAGCATCTCGATCCGGCAGCGCCTGATTACGCCAAGAAAAAAGAAGAGGTCGATGCGGAGGAGAATGAATTTTTGAAAAATGCGCTTGAAGGATTCTTGGCGGCAAGGCAGACCGAAGGCTATCCGATGTGCGGCATGGATGAGTCCACGGTGGATTATCTGATCGCTGTTACGGCGATGCGGTTTGAGCAGTTTGACGTTTCAAGTAAACTCGTATCAGGCATCATTGTTTCTCCGGGCGCAAATCCGCGTATGAAGGAAAAGGCAAGAGATTTAAGAGAGATGCTGATGGCGAAGATTAAAGAACAGCAGAAAAAACGATGAAGGAATTGACTTTATTTTTAGAGCCTGGCAGCAAGAGAAAGCTCTATGAACAAATTTACGATTATATTGTAGCAGAGATCAGGGCAGGGAGGCTTCTCGTCGGCGAGAGGCTTCCCTCGACGCGTTCTTTGGCGGAGTTTCTGTCCATATCCAGAAGTACGGTGGATTTGGCGTACGACCAGCTTCAGGCGGAGGGCTATATTGAAGCCCGTCCCTATCGTGGTTTTTTTGTCTGCCATGTGGATGATCTTGTCCGAATTGAGCCGGTGGAAGAACGGGAGGAGAAGCCGGAGCCGGAGCCGAAGCTGCCGTTTCAGATTGATTTTTCTCCGAACGGTGTGGATATGTCCCTGTTCCCGTTTGATACATGGCGCAGGATCACGCGTAATACCCTAAATGATGACCGGCTCGAGTTGTTTTTGCCGGGGCAGCCGCAGGGCGATCACAGCCTCCGTCATACGATCGCGCGCTATTTACACAGTGCAAGAGGGGTTCAGTGCGAGCCGTCTCAGATCATTATCGGCGCGGGAAACGATTATCTGCTCATGCTGCTGCGTTATATTATCGGCGAGGGGCGTGCGGTTGCAATGGAAAATCCGACGTATCAGCGGGCATACCGCCTGTTTTCGGCGATGGGCTTTCGGATGTGCATGATCGGAATGGACGCGCAGGGAATGCGTATGGACGAGCTTGCGGCATCGGAGGCAGATGTCGCCTATGTCATGCCCTCCCATCAATATCCGACCGGCGTGATCATGCCGATCGGTCGGCGGAGCGAGCTGCTTCGCTGGGCGGCTCAAAAGGAGGAGCGGTATGTGATAGAGGATGACTATGACAGTGAATTCCGTTATCGCGGCAAGCCGATCCCGTCCATGCAGGCATCCGATCACAGCGGACGCGTCATCTATATCGGCACGTTTTCCAAGGCGATCGCACCTGCTATTCGTATCAGCTACATGGTGCTGCCGGAGGCGCTTATGGAGCGGTTTCATTCGCGGTGCGGTTTTTTGTCGTCCACGGTGTCGCGCATTGATCAGGCGACTTTAAATGAATTTATCGGAAACGGGTATTTTGAACGGTACCTGAATAAGATGCGAAAGTATTACAGACAGAAGCACGATCTGATGCTGAGCGGTATCAAGCGATGGGGGGCTGATTTTGTTGTTTCCGGGGAGCATGCCGGCATGCATCTTTTGGTGACGGCAAACAACGGGTTAAGCGCCAGTGAAATGAAGCTGCGCGCCGCGACGATGGGAATCCGTGTGTATACCTTAAAGGAATTGACGATAAAGGAGGAGTGTATCGGGCTTCCGGCGGGGCTGCCTGTTGACCGCACGGTCGTCATGGGCTTCGGCGGGTTAAAGATCGATGAACTTCGCGCAGGACTTCGGATATTGCGCAGCTGCTGGAAAAATTCGTAAATATTTTGATGATACAAATGGATGCTGATATGCCACAGCCCTCACTTATGAAATATAGACGTGACAAAAATACGATGACGACACCACAGCAATTTGACATTGATAATGTAAATGCAAAATATTAAGGGTGGACTGCGATGAAGAAGAACTTCTGTATTGCAATGCTGGTGATTGCCGGCTGCGTTTTGGGGGCATGTGGAAAGAATGTGACTGAGCCTGAAAATGAAAAAATGATTACCATGATTCATGCGGAGTATCCGTCATATGATACAGCGCAAGAATTGGTCGATGAGGCGGACCTGGTTTTCAGTGGTTCAATAGAAAGCGTATCTTATGAAATGCTGGATGTAAGAGCAGAGAGTGAAAAAGATTCCGTGGCGGACCTGGATCAGTCCTATAGCATTCCTTATACGATTTATAAGGTGAAGGTTGACAGTATTTATAAGGGAAGCTCGGAGGAGAGCTATATTAGTATTAAATGTCCGGGTGGGGAAGCAGATGATAATCAATATATTGTGGAAGGTGCTGCAGTTTTGCAGGAAGGTGAACGATATCTGTTATTGATAAAAGTATTTGAGAATACCTATCCAAGCCTTTTGAATGCGGAACAGTCGGCATATAGCATGAATGAGCCCAATGTAATAAGCGCGGAGGACAGTGGAATAACGCTATCCGACATATTGGATATTTTGCAATAAGTGATACGAGATCATGTGAAAAAGGTAATAGAGTAAATCTAAGGGGAATGTGTGGCGCTTAGCGCCATGCATTCCCCTTAGAAATGAAATCATAAAGTGAAATTCCCGTAATGTGAATCCGGGAGGCAGAGCTACGGGGGTTCCTATTTCTTTGCAGAATCCTCGTCATTAAAAAGCTCTTCCGTCTTTTCGACGGTCTCGGAAGCAACGCTGGAAAGGGCGCTTGCCGCAGATTCGGCGGCCTTCTTCACATCTTCCTTTGCCTCCTTCATATTTTCCTTTGCTTTCTCCACATCTTCCTTCGCCTGACTTAAATCGACATAGGAGCGATCTTCGGAAGAATCCGCAGTCTGATCGGAATCCTCATCCAAATCCTCGCTGAAATCGTCAAAATCGTCGAAGTCGTCTACAGAATCCTCATCGGGAGAACTCTTTTTCTTCAGATAATAGTATGCGCCTGCTGCAGCAGAAGCGGCAGCGGCAGAGAACAACAGGAACTTACCAAACTTTTTTGCCATAACGGACTCCTTTCAAAATGATTAGCATCTTTGGATGATTGGTATCTTTCGAAGACTTTTGCATCGGCGAAAGTCTTTTGAACAATTGGAAATTTATGTTATCTATTTTAATACATTTGAGACAATCTCACAAGTCATTATATGCAAAAAAGTCATTACTTAAACATATCTTTTGAAAAATTGTTCGGACGGGTCAATTTTACTATTTTTTGCTCCAAATATTCTACAATTTTGTACACAGAAAATCATTTCAGAATAGTTGTGATACGCATCCAAATGTGATATGATAGATTTCGACTCGCTCGGTCAAAGAATGTCAAAGATTGACAGCGCTTTCCGGCGGGCGCAAAAGAAGCTAATGGAATTTACGAGATTTTCGGTTAATACAGTCGTGTTTGACAGCGCCGGCGGCGCCGGACGGGAGTATCGATATGAATGAAAAATTTTGGGATATGAAAAAAGAAAAGCAGGACAGGATCATGAATGCGGCGATCGGCGTGTTTGCTGCACAGGGCTATGCGCATGCGAGCACGGATGAGATCGTAAAGCGCGCCGGGATCAGTAAGGGACTGCTGTTTCATTATTTTATCAGCAAGCAGGGGTTATATGATTTCTTGTATGACTATTTCAGTCGGTTTATGAGGCTGGAGCTTTCCGGCATTGCCGCAAGGGAGCGGGAGGGCTTTTTTGAACGCTGTATTGCCATTGAGACGGCAAGGATGCAGGCAATGAAGCAGTATCCGTTTATCCAGTGTTTTTTGACTGCGGCAGACGATGAGGATGCGGAAGTGATTGGCGGGAGTTTTGGCGAGCTTCGCGATCAGTACCATGAATTTTGTGATTCATTATATATAGGAAGAGAAAGCTACGGCGTCCGGTTCGCGGAACATTATGAGACATGGAGAAACGTGGAGCGGGATGTGTCACAGGGAGCTGTGCGGAGGAATACGATAAACGGAGAGCTTGATACAAAGGCGTATTTCAGGGAGGTATCCGGAATCTATGCGCTGCTTGCAAGCCGCGTGACAGAGAGCGCGGAATTTGCAGATGCCGCAGTAGATGAAGACCCGGGGGAACAGTAAGTAGCACAAAAGGACTATAAAAAAGAAACAATTTTCGAAAATATTTTGATTTTTTTTGAAATGGAAAAAATTGTATTGAGAAAAGTACTTTACAACTGGGAGAAAATGTTATATAACTTCTACAACATCTAGTGTAATTGTTGTTTGATATCAGAAAGGAAGGACAAAAATGATAACGAAGAAAATTTCAATGACACCGGAAGATGTGAAGCAGTTTGTAAATGTTGCAACGAAATGTGATTTTGATATTGATATTTCCAACCGCAGTTTTGCGGTGGACGCAAAATCGATTGTTGGTGTGTTAGGCTTGGATTTTTCCAGTCCGCTCTACGTCAGCTACGATGGTTATAATGAGGAATTGGAGAAGCTGATGCACACCTTTGCATGTGCATCATAGGATTGCACTGAAGCGACAACTGTTTCTCGAGGTGGAACACCCCGTTTGGGAGTGGCAGGATGAGAATTGCCTGTTAGGTATTTGCGTAATGGCAGCGCTCATGCTATCATATTCCCAGACGGGGTGTTTTTTTATGCAAAATCATATTTCAGTCAGAGGCCTGGTGGAGTTTCTGATGAGGAGCGGAGATATTGATAATCGGCATACGGCGCAGGAGCAGAATGCGATGCAGGCGGGCAGCCGGATTCATAGGGAAATTCAGCGCAGTATGGGACCGGAGTACCGCGCGGAGGTCAGTCTGTCCCATACGGTCAGCCTTGCACGCTATGAGCTTGTCATAGAGGGCAGGGCGGACGGCATTTTTGTGCAGGACGGCATTGTTACGGTGGATGAGATCAAGGGAACTTATCGGAGCCTTCAAAAGATCAAGGAACCGATACCGGTTCATTTGGCGCAGGCAAAATGCTACGCGTATATTCATGCCGCGCAGCAGGCGCTTTCGGAAATCCATGTGCGCATGACATACTGCCATTTGGAAACGGAAGCGGTGAAATATTTTGAGGAGGCATATTCCTTCGAGGAGTTGTCTTTATGGTTTGACGCGCTGATTTCAGAATATCGAAAGTGGTCGGATTATCGTATGGACTGGCTGGAAAAACGGAATGCCATGATGAAGGAGCTGGCGTTTCCCTTTCCGTACCGGGAGGGGCAGAAGGAGCTGGTTACTTATGTATATCAGACAATTTATCATAAAAGGAAGCTGTTCATTGAAGCGCCGACCGGCGTCGGAAAGACGATCTCGACGATGTATCCGGCACTCAAGGCATTGGGAGAGGGGCGCGCGGACAGGCTGTTTTATCTGACGGCAAAAACGATCACGAGAACGGTTGCGGACGATACGCTGCGGCTGCTTGCGGAAAAGGGTATGCAATTGAAACGTGTTCTTTTAACGGCTAAAGAAAAAATCTGCCCGCAGGAGGAGACGATCTGTAATCCCGACGCATGCCCGTACGCAAAAGGTCATTTTGACCGGATCAACGACTGTCTCTATGACTGTCTGACGAACGAGGACAGCTTTTCAAGGGAGGTCATTGAGCGCTATGCCGAGAAGTATCGGGTCTGTCCGTTTGAGATGAGTCTGGACATGAGCCTGTTTTCGGATGCCGTTATCTGCGATTACAATTATGTGTTTGACCCGCATGTGTACCTGAAACGCTTTTTTGCCGAGGGAAATACGGAGCGTTATCTATTTTTGATCGATGAAGCGCACAATTTAGTGGAGCGCGGCAGGGAGATGTACAGTGCGACATTATATAAGGAAGATTTTCTGCGGCTGAAGGGCGTGATCCGGGATGCATTGAACGCGGGAGGAGAACAGAAAGCGTCGGACGGGCAGGAGACGTTGCGGGAAGACGGGCAGATGTCGCTGATGGATGTCTCGCAGACCGCGTTCCCTGCGTCATCTTTGGCATCTCACGGAGCGGCACAGCTGCATGAGATTTCACGTCTGCTTGACCGGTGTAATAAGGAGCTGCTTGCGCGAAAGCGGGAGTGTGAGGGCTGTGTGACGAATCCGGAGCTTGGCGGCTTTACGCTTTCTTTAAACCGGCTGTCCGAGACGATGGGAAAGTATTTGGAGAATACGGATTCGGGAGCGATGCCCGGGCGGGAAGAAATTCTGGATTTCTATTTTGAGGTTTCTCATTTTTTGATGATCACGGAGCTTGTGGACGAGCATTATGTCCCGTATATGCAGATGGATGGGGAGGGGCGGTTTTTGGTGAAGCTGTTCTGTGTCGATCCGTCGCGCAACCTTCAGGAATGTATGGAGCGCGCCGTGAGCAGTGTGCTTTTTTCGGCGACGATGCTTCCAATTCAATATTATAAGAAGCTGCTCGGCGGAACGGATGAAGACTATGAGGTGTATGCGGGGTCCACGTTTGATGACAGAAAGCGCGGGATCTATATTGCCGACGATGTGACAAGCAAGTATACGCGACGGGGGGAGAATGAGTATCGGCGGGTTGCGAAGTATATCCGGCGGATTGTGGATTGCAGATATGGAAATTATATGATCTTTTTCCCGTCCCATCAGTTCCTGCGGCAGGTGTATGAAGTGTTTGTATCGGAGGAATACGACGCTTCCTATATGGATTGTATCGTGCAGGAGGGAAATATGGATGAGCGCGCCAGAGAGGCGTTTCTCCTGCGGTATACGGAGGCGGATTCCGATCGTTGTCTGTTAGGGTTCTGCGTACTCGGCGGTCTGTTTGGGGAGGGCATTGACCTGAAACGGGATGCGCTCATTGGTGCTATTATTGTCGGAACCGGACTGCCGCAAGTCTGTGCAGAGCGTACGATCCTCAAAGATTATTTTGACGGGGACGGCGGTGTCGGCTTTGACTATGCCTATCGGTATCCCGGTATGAATAAGGTACTGCAGGCGGCGGGGAGGGTCATTCGGACGTCGGAGGACGTCGGTATTGTCGCACTGCTTGATTATCGTTTCTGCCAGCCGGAATACCGGGCAATGTTTCCGCGTGAATGGAAAAGTTTTGAGCAGGTGCAGCTGGACACGATCGGCAGACGGATCGAGCGGTTTTGGGACGAGTGGCTTTGAGACGATACGCAATCTCAGAAGAATCGCTATTGCGATTCTTTTAGCATGGCGATTTCTTCCTTATAAGGAGGAAGTGTCTGACTTGGATTCTCCGGATCGGGACGGTAGGGCGTCTCCAAAATCTTGGGAACGGACAAAAAATCAGGGTGATGCACGACGGCATGAAGTGCGTCAAAGCCGATAAAGCCCTCACCGATATTAGCGTGGCGGTCTTTGTGACTGCCGCGCTCGTTTTTGCTGTCATTGATATGGAATACGGCAATCTGATTTTTTCCGATCAGTCGGTCGAACTGCCCGATCACACCGTCAAAATCGTGTACAATATCATAGCCCGCATCATGAACATGGCAGGTGTCGAAGCAGACACGGAGCCGGTCGTTTTCCGGCACGCCGTCATAGATCGCGGCAAGCTCCTCAAAGCGTTTGCCGATCTCGGAGCCTTTTCCCGCCATGGTTTCTAAAGCGATCATGCAGTCGGGGCAGGCGCTTAGAACCTCGTGAAGTCCTTTCACGATGCTGCGGGTGCCGATGTCCGTGCCCGCGCCGACATGTGCGCCGGGATGAAGGATCAGTATTCGGGAACCCATCGCGGCACTCCTTTGAAGCTCTAATGTCAAAAAAGAAACGGCGAGCTCATAGGTCTCCGGCTTTACAGTGTTGGCAAGATTGATGATATAGGGGGCATGGATGACAATTTCTTCGATGCCGTGTGTGCGAAGATATGCCCAGCCCTCGTCAATTTTTAGGTCAGAGAGTTCCCGGCGCTTGGTGTTCTGCGGAGCGCCGGTGTAAAGCATCATTGTATTGGCCTGATAGGAGACAGCCTCCTTTGCAGAGCCGAGAAAAAAATCCGGGGCGTTCATGCCCACATGGGAACCGATCAAAGTCATAGGAAACCTCCATAAAAGTTTGTCTGATTAATGATACCATAAATATCGCAAAAGAAAAAGGAGGTTGGGAGTCAATCCGGAAAAGCTGTGTCCGTGCCGTCAGGCAATTTTATGCCGATACGCTTCCCGCGCCCAAACGGATGATGCTGTCGTAACGCTCCACGCAGGAGGCGCTTAACTTGTGGGAGACGAAAAGGCAGGTCACATCCCTCAGGTTCAGGATCAGGTTTTCAATTTTCTCTGCCATGTCGCTGTCCAAAGCGGAGGTTGCCTCATCAAACAGCAGGATCCTTTTGTTGTGATAGAGTGCTCTGGCAATGGCGATCCGCTGTCGTTCTCCGCCTGAGAAATTCGAACCGTTCTCGCCCGTCATTGTCTGAACTCCTTTGTCTGTCTGTTCCAAGACTGTTTCTAAACCGGATTCCCGTATCGCATAGGCAAGGCGTTCCGTATCCGGTTCCTGATATAGACAGATGTTGTGCTCGATCGTATCATTCAAAAGAAACACTTCCTGCCCCACATAGGCGCATTGCTTAAAAAAGCATCCGTATTCTTTTAATTCCGTCCCGTCAATCAGAATCTGTCCTTCATAAGTCGGATAGTATTGCATCAACAATTTTAATATCGTGGATTTTCCGCTGCCGCTGTTTCCGGTCAAGGCATATTTTTTGCCCTTTTCCAGCGTGAGATGGATATGCTTTAGCACAGGCTGCTCCCCATAGGAAAAAGAAACATCGCGGAATGAGATCTCGTGCTCCTCGGTTTTTGTTTCGCCGATCGGGAGTGGGTTGTCGTTTTCCTTGACTAATTCCATGATTTTTGCAGAAACCGGCCGTATGGATGTAAGAAGCCCGAACATTGCGGTCAGTTGTGATGCGGGGGTAATGACCTGACCCGATAATTGCGTGACAGCCACGATGCTTCCTAATGTGATATATCCTTTTGTCGCTAAAAATCCCGCAAAGAGCATGATGAGAAATTGTGCCAGGATTGACGCCATGTTCGCGATTCCCTGAAGTTCTGCCATGATGCATTCCCGCTTGTATTTGCAAAGCTCTGCCTGCAAGGATCGTTCCTGATAGCGTTTCTGCATCTGTTCTTCAAGGGAGTAATTCTTGATCAGCTCATATCCATCCAATATTTCGGTTACCTGTGTTTGAAAATCCGATGCTTTTTCGGCGGTTTCTGCCTGCATGGCGGATAATTTTTTCGTAAAGAGCTTAGGAATGACGGTTGGGATACAGGTGCATATCAGCGAAAAGAGCGCGACAATTGGATTTGTCACGATCAATACGATCGCGGCGAGCACCATTCTCAGGAGGGATTCATAGATTGTGAAAAAGTTTTTGAAGTAATTTTCTTCCACGAGATTCATATTGTGACTCAGCATGGAGAGATAGGTTCCCTTTGCTTCTGTATGATAGCTCATGATTTCTTTGTTCAGAATGGCGGACATGACATCTTTCTTTAATGCCGTCATGGCGTTCATGATACAGCGGCTTTTCTGCCTTTCGGTGCAAAATACGGCGAGTCCCAGGAGGACGGCGTAGGCAATGCAGATCAGTAAGATCTTTATCAGCGGTGCGGTATCTCCGGTTTGGATGCTGTCGGATACGGCATCGATCAAAATGCTCAGCAATACCGCCACCAAAACGACGAGAAGCGTCTGAATCGTCTGTAAAACAAAAGCCAGTATAAAACGTGTGTTATTTTTATGAGTAAAATACGATTTCATAATAGGACCTCCCTTGTGCTGCGATTATTTGTAAGACGAGGGTATTTCACAGCTGTCGGGAATGATTAGTTCGCCAACCCAGTCTTGTTTCACAATCGCTTGTTATTTTGTTTTCATGTCACCGTTTGCAAATGGGATGTTTTAATTATAGAGAGGTCTATCCTAAATTAACATATCGGATGATGTAAATTTAATTTACATCATCCGATATAAATCGTCCATCAGTTGAACAAAAGCTGTTTTTCCCTGAAGCTGCATAAACGGGTAGATGACGGAAAGAAGGTTTTTGCATTCTTCCGTTTGCCCCAGCCGGAACAACAGCTTTGCTTTAAAATACTGTAATTCCGCAAATAAGATTTGATGATACGACTCCTTACTGATCACGATCGCCTGTTCGCAGATTTGAAGCGCACTGTCATAGTCGGCTTCTTTCTCCAACAATTGAGACAGATTGATCAGGGCATTCAGGAGCAGCTCCGGATCATTTTGAAAAGAAGCTTTATGCCGCATCAGATGTTCACTCAGCTTTTTTGCAAGCGTCATTGAATGCTCGTCTTCGCCGTTTTGAAAATATGCGGCGCAGAGTGCATTGAGCAGATTGGCTTCTATAGTAGTCAGCGGCACGTTCGAAAATCGTGAAAGGGAAAAGTCTTTTTTGGTTAGGGAAAGGCCCTGTTTGATTTCCTCAATGATCTCTGCTGTGCGGTGTGGTTCGGTATAAAGTTCGATTGACGCTTTTAATAGGATGTAAAGCTGGCGGTTCCGAACATCTGTGATATCTTCACAATCAACCTGTGAGAGCTGCATGGCAGCTTTCTCAAAATATCCCTTATTGACATCTTCCGCGATTTTGGAAAGATACCGTTCTGTTTTTTGATCCCGTTTTTCCCGCGCAGTGTTGGCGGTTTGATAGAGATCGCTCCCGAGCCGGGCCAGCAGCTGGTTGATGATCCTGTCCGATGGCATCTGTGTTCCGGATTCAATGCGGGAAATGGTGACGTTGGAGCAGATGCCCTCTGCCAATTCTTCCTGCGTCATTTTCTGTTCTTTCCGAAGATAACGAATGATTTCTCCGATCGAATATTTTTCCATGGTGGTCTCCAAACCTGCGTAAGCAGCGAACGAAAAAGAAATGCCTGCAAAAGCATTTTGATGTTTTCGTTGCCATCATAACACACTCACATATCACATGCAATTAAATCCTGATGAATGAAGAATGATTGCCGACGAAGGCAGCAGGAGGAGATGGCGCAGGGGGGACATCGAAAATGCCGCTAGGAACAGTGGGTGACATAATCTGTGAATACAAGATGTGGTGTTGACCACTCTGGACAACCACAGGAAGCAAATTGCAAGAGGTTCATGCAGAAGATGAATTTATTGAGTGTCATATGACATGTCAGTCGATGTGGATAAGTCTGTGGAAATTGGGGATTTCTAGCGGAATATGTCACGTGTGTCGGAAAATGCTGTGGATAAATGACGCAGACTTCTACAAAATATTGACGGCAAAATTGCAAACCACAGGATATTGTGGAGAGGAGAGCATGAGCCAGAACCTTTACATAACTTAGAAAAACATCTGTGATGTAACAAGGAACAGACATAGGAAATTTTTTATATCAGTCCTGTCGGTCCTGCTTCTGATATTTGCGCAGTTGTGCTTTTAATTGTTCCAGTTCGGCATCTTTCTCAGCAATGGTATTGTCCTTTTCAGCAATGGTATTGTCTTTTTCGGCGATGGTATTGTCTTTTTCGGCGATCGCTTTTTCTTTTTCCTCAAGAGTTTTCTCTGCTTCTACAAGCTGCTCCTTTATTTTCTCCCAGTGTTTCCGTTCGGCAGCAGCCTCCTGCATGCG
>JAAUZV010000007.1 GCA_014804425.1 Lachnospiraceae bacterium | reverse complement strand
CCCTATCCCCGAAACATGCCTTAAAAGCCTCTGTTCCTGCCGGATGGGTCCCTGCCCGTCTCCTGCGCTCCCGGCCTTCCGGTCGAGCCGCAACAGTGATATACTAGCACGCACTTTCCCGCTTGTCAACAGGTTTTTTAAAAAATTTCTGACCTTGCGTATACAGAACCAAATCCTGCAAAAATGGTGCTAACTTTGAATATGACATTTCCCCTCTAAAAAGGAAACGAAGCGCCTAATTAAGATGCGCTGTGCCACTGTCATTACCGACGGTGGATTTTTATCATACCATTTTTTACGCCTATTTGTCAACTGATTTTCTTCATTTTTCCCTTTTAACTTACGTGTTACTAATAAAAATTTCAGCGGTTTCATGAAAATGAATTGAACAGGGTATACGACTACGATATAATCAAAGCGGTAAATTAGGATCTATCGCCCTTCATGGAACGTTTAACTATAAAGAATCAAAAAGATTCTTAGGGAGAAACCAAATGGCTTATATTGATTTACATTTCCATTCAATATACTCAGATGGAACTTATACGCCTGAAGAATTATTGTCCCATGCAAAAAAGAAAGAGCTGTCAGTCGTTTCTCTGACTGACCATGATACCATAAAAGGGCTGGAAAGGGCAGAAAAACAAGCCAAAGAGCTTGGAATCAGGTTCATTAATGGCGTTGAGATAAATTCCTGTTGTACGGTTGGTACCAAATCTATTAATATTCATGTTTTGGGATATCATTTTTCCTCAGAAAAAATGAATGAATATATGAAGACACTAAAAGCGCTAAGAGATGAGCATAATAATGCAATCATAAAAGCACTTCAAAGAGTCGGAATAGGTATTGAATATGAAGATATCGAAAAACCATTTGATGAATGTATCCTGACTCGTATGAATTTTGCAAGAACATTGGTCAAAAAAGGATACGCATCAACGGAACGGGAGGCGCTGGCAAAATATCTTCACAAAGGTGGCAGCGCTTATGTTGCGTGCAGCTATCCTCCGTTTTCAGTTGTAACCCAAAAAATACATGATGCGGGCGGAATTGTGTCCTTGGCGCACCCGGCAGAATATGGGCTGACTGATGATGAAACAGAATTATTAATAAAAAATCTGATGGGTCACGGATTAGAAGCAATCGAAGTGTTCCATCCGTCCCAAGATTCCGTATATTCTAAAAAGCTTCAGGATATCGCTATTAAAAATAAGCTGGCCTTTACCGGAGGAAGTGACTTCCATGGTAATCCTAATGGTGACATTACCTTGGGCATGGGCGGGGAAAATAGAATGATTCCTGATCGTATCTTAGCGAATTTGTTTAATAGCAATAACAAAAAATCCAGCCGGAAAAGCACAATCGCATAAAAAAAGAAGTACCTTTCGATACTTCTTTCCATTCGGAATACCTGTTACTTCTCGGCAGCTCATAGTTATTGCTTGAACGGAGAAAGAGGGATTTGAACCCTCGCGCCGGTTGCCCGACCTACACCCTTAGCAGGGGCGCCTCTTCAGCCTCTTGAGTATTTCTCCACAGTCTGAATTACATCCGCTACCAATATTTGCAGGAACATATTCCTTTGTTTCTTGACGCAACAGTAATTATACTAATGTCTGTTCCATTTGTCAACTTCTATTTTTCGCGCACATTTCTCTTAGGTTCTTCGCCCGCATATCCCTCACTCAAATTCCCTTGCATGCTCCCTGAAAAAATCATAATACGCGCGGACATTCCCTAGCTGCGTCCACCGTTTCACGTCCACAGGCTCCTCATCCAGATCGTAGATCTTTGCGCCCCGCATAGAAAGCAAAAACGGAGAATGCGTTGCGATCACGAACTGGCAGCCGTAAAATCGTGCCGCATCCCCGATAAACTGCACGAGCTCGCGCTGTCTTTCGGGTGACAGCGAATTTTCCGGCTCATCGAGCAAAAACAGTCCGTTCTCTGTGATCTTGTCCGTAAAATAAGCAAATGCGCTCTCGCCGTTCGAATGCTCCCGCACATTATCCATGTGATTTTCCCTGATAAATTTGGACTGCGTTTTTCTCCGCGCGCCATTTACTTTTTTCAGCCGCTCATAGTCCTCCAGCGAACGCATTCGGAAATGCGAATACTTCAACTCCATATACTCTTCAAACATTTCCTCCCGCTTATTGTCAACACCCTCGTTGATCGTGCGCAGGTTTAACATGAAGTCGAAAACATCGTCACTCGTAATGATCCTGCCCTCGCAATGCTTTTTACCCGACTCCATCCGATAGCCGCACAGCTTTGTATAATCCTCAAAAAAATTACTTCGATTGTAAAGCGTATCCCGCGACAGCGCAAGCTTCTCCGCCATCACATTGAGCGCCGTTGATTTTCCCGAACCGTTTCCGCCGTAAAGAATCGTGACCGTCTCAAAATCAAGCTGCCTCAGCCGGTGCTTAGAGAGCACCTGAAACGGATAAAACGTGTCATAGCAGGTACGCTTGATTCCCATTAAAAAATCATATTCTTCTTCTATATCGGGAAACGTAAACCGTGACAGATAGATCATAACACGTTCCTTCCTCCTATCGCCTGCAGGAAAACGAGCGTGCTGCCCGCTTACTTCCCGCCTGCTGTCTGCGCGGCAATGGATGCCTCAATGCGCCCGCGCACCAATTCGGCAAGCTCATTTGTTTTCATGCCCTTGTATTCTTCATAAGGAATCGGCTTCAAATAGGTGACATGCACCGTCACGGGTTTGATGGATTTTTCATCAAACGGCCGGAATGCATCAATGAGTGCAACCGGCACAATGCTGCAGCGTGCCTTTACCGCGCTCTTAAAGCTGCCGCCCTTCATCTCGATCATTTGATTTCCCTGTCCGCTGCGCGTACCCTCCGCAAAAATAAGAAAATTCCTGCCTGCACGCACCTGCTCCGTGACCTCATGAATGACCTGCATGGACTGACGCAGATCCTCCCTGTCGATCGGCAGGGAGCCTGTCGCCGCCACGATCTGTTTAAGCAGGATCACCTTACTTGCTTCTTTCTTGATCACAAATGCAAACGGACGCTCACACGAATCAATGATTGCTAATACATCATAGAGACCCTGATGATTCGGAAAAAACATAAATCCGTCTTCCGCAGGCAGATTTTCCAGTCCGTGCGCCTCAATCCGCACACGCCCTGCATGATTCGCCTTTTTGCACGCATGACGGATGACGCGATAGCTATGCTCATAATCGATCGGTTTTTTTCTGCCGCATAACCATATGCGAAAAAAATAATATGGTGTCTTCAAAAATAACCTCAGCACCATTGCCGCAATTCGTCTCATCGCCTTCTCCCCATCATTTTTGTGATCCGCTTTTTCTATCTGAACTTCCTATGCTTGTTTCCGATATGCCTGCGCCGCCGTTTCATACAGATCGTTTCCCTCACTGTCGATCACGACGATCACCGGAAAATCCTTTACCTCCAGCCTGCGTACGGCCTCCGTGCCAAGATCATCATAGGCGATCACCTCAGATGCGGTAATGGATTTTGATAACAGCGCGCCCGCGCCGCCGACTGCCGCAAAATAGACCGCGCCGTTTCGCTTGATCGCATCGTGCACCGCCTCGGAGCGCTTTCCCTTGCCAATCATACCGATCATTCCCAAGTCCAGCAGCTTGGGCGTATATTTATCCATACGACTTGCCGTCGTCGGGCCCGCGGAGCCGATCGGTCTGCCTTCGCGCGCCGGAGACGGCCCCATGTAATAGATCAGGTTATTTTTTATGGAGAAAGGAAGGTCTTCTCCCTTTGCTAACGCCTCATACATGCGCTGATGCGCCGCGTCCCTCGCCGTATAGATCGTCCCTGTAAGATAGACATAATCCCCTGCGCAAAGCTGCTTTGCCGTCTCCTGCGCAAAGGGCGCCGTAATCCGATACTCGTTCATATCAGAAGTCCTGCCTTTCTGCAAATTAAAATGGCTTTCGTGTCTGCTTTTTCCTTTATAATACCCGCACCGCATGCCGGTTCACATGACAGCAGATATTCACGCCCACCGGCAGCCCTGCGATATGTGTCGGATACGTTAAAATATTGACGGCAAGCGCTGTCGTACTGCCGCCGAGCCCTGCGGGTCCGATACCCAGCTCATTGATCGTCCCAAGCAGCTCCTGTTCCATATCGCGCACATAAGGGATTTCGGAATGAGACCCCGCCGGGCGCGTTAATGCTTTTTTCGCCAGAAGCGCACATTTCTCAAACGTGCCGCCGATACCGACGCCGACCACCATCGGCGGGCAGGCGTTCGGTCCCGCATCGCGCACCGCCGTCAAGATCGCGTTTTTCACTCCCTCCGCGCCGTCCGCGGGTTTTAACATAAATACGCGGCTCATATTTTCGCTGCCGAAGCCTTTCGGCGCAACCGTGATCGTCACCTGATCGCCGTCCACGATACTGTAATGAATGATACCCGGTGTGTTATCCTTTGTATTTTCCCGGATGAGCGGATCGCGCACGACGGACTTACGCAAATACCCCTCGGTATATCCCTGACGGATGCCCTCGTTGACTGCCTCCTCCAGACTCCCGCCTTCAAAATGCACATCCTGTCCGATCTCCATGAAGACGACCGCCATTCCCGTGTCCTGACAGATCGGTATCTGCTCCTCGCCCGCAAGCCGCATGTTTTCTTTGAGCTGCTTTAAGATCTGCCCGCCAAGCTCCGATACTTCCCCTTCTGCTGCCCGCTCCATCGCCTCTCTCATATCGGGCGCTAAAAAATGATTGGCCTCTATGCACATCTCTTTGATCGCAGCGGTCACGTCCGCTGTCCGAATGTTCCTCATATCCCGATATCCTCCTTGCTTTTGCGGTGTATGAACCTGTTAAAAAAGAGCCCTATCGACTCTTTTTTGCAAACGGGAGCTCCCGTACATCATCCTCTATCAGATAACACATCTCATCATGCGTATCCACCGCATCGCTGACAATCTGTTCGGGACTCAGCTTAATATACACCGCTTCGCCGTTTACAAGCAGATCGCCGGCCCGGTCATAAATCTCGGAAACGATCGTCACAAACTTCGGCGTTTCTTTTACCACGATCCCCCTTGCAAACAGCTCCTCGTCATAAGGTACGGGCTTGCGGTATTTTACCGACAATGACATCGTCACGCCGAAAGACTCCTCCGACTGATCCTTGGCCCACATTGCCCGCAGTCCCAGCTCATCGATCATCGTCGCCGCCAGTCCGCCGTGCACTCTTTCCGGAAAGCTCTGATGCTCCTTGCGGAATACAAACGGCGTCATGACGCTTCCGTCTTCCATATTATAAAACTGTGCCTTCAGACCGATCGGATTATCCATCCCGCAGATAAAGCACATTTTGCTGTTTCTTTGTTTTCCGATTACTTTCATGATAATCCTCCATGCTGCCTATAGCCCGCGAATTTGGGCGTCAGCACAAATTTGCCGATTGAAAAATCTTTGATTTTTCAATCTATACCCCCTGCTTTCTATGTATCGCTTTTCTGTAACTGATTGTCACTTCTTTCCGGCTGCCTTTTTCGCCTTATCCCTGTCTTCCCTCCGCCGTTCGGCGCGCGTCTTCGGTTTCTCGTCCCCCGTCTTGATACCTGCTTTATTCAGGATGATCCTGATGACCGCATGAATGATATAAAGAAGCGGTAAAACAAAATAGAGCAGGGAATATGCCGCATTGCCAAGCGCCGCGCTCTCAAAGGTATAAGTGTCAAAAAAGTTCTTGCCGCAGCTAAAGCAGATAAAGATCAGTGCGACGAGCAGCACCATCACAAGCACATAAAGAATCCATTCCATCACACGCCTCAGTTTCGCATGATCGTTCTTCGCCTGAAGCTGAATGCGGTAGAAACGAAAATCATACACATTTTTCAGTGCAAATAAAAGAAAAATACCGATCAGCGCCAATGCCGGCTGCACAAAAAAGGTCTGCGAGGATGCATCCCCCGCCCAAGCCGCCGATAACAACTGTGATTCCTTTGCCCCTGCCTTATAGAGGAGAGAAAAAAGAAATACACCCGCATAAAGCAAAACAGTATTGACTGCCAGCGCTGAAAAACCAAGCGTAAACTCTTTTTTGATATTGGGGAGCGTCTCTTTTTTTTCCATGTCAGGAATCCTCTTTTTTCTTTCTGAATACAATAAATTTACTGAATATATAATTTGTGACCGTGATGACCACGGCAGCGATAAATGTCGAGATCCAGTCATTCAAGCCAAACACAAACGGTAATACCCGCATGATCACCAGCTCCAATACCAGCGTGACTAAGCGGGAAGAGGTAAAGGAAATCGCTTCCTTTAACATATTCGGATTTTTACTTTGGAAAACAAAAGCGCGGTTCGTAAAATAAGCAAACACCACACCTGTTGTCCAGCGGATGACAACAGCCACATCCATTTGTATCGGATCCTGCACATCCAGAAAAAGCTTACAAACAGCATAGGCGGCCCAACTCACGATCGTCGTCATCACCCCGACGATCAGATAGACAATGATTTCACGATATTGCTTGCACAGGGCAATGATCTTTTTCACAACATGTCCTCCATCCTTACATGTAATCTCGCTTCGGGCAGGCACCGTACATGCCTGTTCAGTCAGGTACCATGTCTCACGACATTGTAGCATACCCACACCCTGAAATACAATAGATTCCGTCAGCCCATCCCCTTCCAAGCCTGCCTTACGCTCTGAAAAGCAGATAAATGACCGTAAACAGAAATCCTGCGCAGAACAACAGCAGACCAAACGATAAGCTGCGCGCGATCAGTACATTATTTTCGCGGAATTCCTCCCGCTTTAAAGCGATGACTTGACGATAGCTTCGCGTCAGCGTTTTCGGATGCTTTCTGCGGATCGTCCGGTTGAGCAGACGATGGAAAAAGTCGCCCACAGAGCCTGCCATATCGGTAAAGATCGTCCCCTGCTCCCGCTCATGGGGAATCGGGCTCTCCCGAAATACCGTTTTTCTGAGCACGATCAATATGCCGTCCGTCAGCGTGTCCAAAATGCGGCAGAAAAAGCCGAGCACTGCGGGAATCCCCTTTAAGAGGATCGGGCGGTACACTCCGTTTTCCAAGTCAAACCACTTAGGAAGCCGGTTGATATAGAGCTGCTCTCCGCTTTTCTCATCCTTCATCAAAAACGTCCGCACGACACCGAAATAGAGGACAACACCGATCGCAAGGGAAATGAGTCCGCCCTTTAAGCTTTCCAATCCAAAATAGGACACGGCTTCATGCGCGGGCGACACATGAAAAATATTCTCACCAAACGCACCGATCTTATCTGTGATCAGATACGGGAGCGATCCCATCACCAGAAGCAGCACAGCGCTTCCCACGATCGCAAATGCGCTTTTTTTGTTCATATACGCCTTCATACCGTCGAAGCGCGCCTGTTCTTCCGCATCCTTATTTTTCTCCCAAAACAGACAAATATACAGCTTGAGCATATAAGCAGCCGTCAGCCCGCCGCTGATCAAAAACAGCCATTCCACAATCTCCAGTGTCCTCGGACTCGTCACAAACAGCGAAAACGTGTTCCATTCATAGCCAAACGGAAATGCTGCCCCAACCCAGTCCGCGATCGGCGCATGTAACGCCAGTTCCTTTGCCATGACAATACTCTCATGCAGCAGCGTTTTACTGATATAGCCGTTAAACAGCGGCACGCCCGCAATCCCGAGCGCACCGGATAAAAAGGCAAGATGCAGCAGCGGCTTTTTCCGGCCGAAACCCCGGATGTCATTCAGATTCAGCTTATGCACATTCATAAACACAACGCCCGCCGCCATGAACAGCACAAGCTTAATAAGCGAATGATTCACCATATGCAGCAGCGTTCCGCGTGCCGCGATCTCCGCATGCAGGATGCCGTTGCCCCCGCCGTTTAAGATACAGAGCATTCCGACGCCGACAAGGATAAAACCGATCTGCGACATGGACGAGCAGGCAAGCGTCCTTTTTAAGTCAACAGAAAACAGCGCAAGCACTGCGCCTGCCACCATCGTGATCACGCCAAGCGTTAAAATGAGCGCTCCCCATGCCGCATTCCGGGAAAAGACATTACAGCTTACGACCAAAATACCGAAAATACCCGATTTTGTCAAAATACCGGACAGCAATGCCGACGCGGGCGCCGGTGCGACCGGATGCGCCTTCGGCAGCCAGATATGCAGCGGGAACGCGCCCGCCTTTGCGCCGAAACCAAACAGCAGACAAATGCCCGCCGCGTAAAGCATGCGCTTATCCGTACATGCGGCACATGCCTCATAAAGAGATGCCATATCGAGTGTACCGACCGTGCGATAAAGCAGAAATAATCCCATGAGCATCACAAGACCGCCGATGACCGCCACGCCCAGATAGGTTGCCGCCGCCCGAAGGGACTCCGGTTTTTCGTCATGCGCAACCCACACATAGGACGTAAACGACATGATCTCAAAAAACAGGAACGTCGTATAAAGATCCGACGAAAGGAATACGCCCACCGTCGCCCCGAGCGTCATCAGATAAAAGAAATAATAACGGTTCCGATTGCGGTAATGCGCAAAATATTCACCAGAAAACAGCGCCGTCATCATCCACATGAGCGCCGCAATCAGACCATAGAGCACACGAAAACCGTCCAGCGTAACATGCATTCCCAGACCGGCAAAGCCGTTCCACGTGAACGAAAGCGCCCCCGTCTCTTGAAAACACACCGCCACGATAACAAACGCGAGAAGTTCCGTCACACCCACAAGCTGTACAATATAATCCCTGATCTTTTTATTGTCGCGCCCGATCAGATATACCGCGACCGCCGCAAACATTGGATAAAAAATAAGTATTGCCGGAATCGGATTTCCTTCCATCACATCTCACATCCTTTTCAAATTAAACCTTTTCCGATCGTCGTCAGAAAATCGACAAACGGCGTGGAGTACAGCCCCAAAAATACGATCATAATGCAAAATACAAAAAGCGGCACGAGCATATACCAGTTCGGGTCATGAATCCCCTCCAGTGCGGCATAGGAAATCTCCCTCTGCGGAAAGAATGCGCGCACGACGACGGTCAGCATATAGATTGCCGTAAGCAGCGCTGATATCAATAACACTCCCACACCGAGATAGGCAAGCAGATTCCCGCTTTCCATCGCCGCAGCCGCCAGATTCCACTTACTCACAAAACCGCACAGCCCCGGCACGCCCATCAGCGCCAGCGCCGACAACGTAAACATTCCAAATACACGCGGCATCTTTCTGCCCAGTCCGTCAAGCTGATGCACATAAATCCTGCCGCTTTGGCAAATGACCGCACCCGCACAGAAAAAGGAACAAATCTTCATGACACCATGAAACATCATATGCGTGAGCGCTCCCACAAGTCCTGCCGGAGACATTAGAGCCGCGCCGAATAAAATATAAGAAAGATTCGAGATCGTGGAATATGCAAGCCGCCGCTTAAAATGCGTTTCCTTCACCGCACGTGCGCTGCCGTACAAAATCGTAACGATCGCCGCTGCCAGCACGACATCCTGCGCCCATGTTCCGCTTAAAAATTCCGCGCCGAAACAATAATAGGTCAGCCGCAGGACCGCATAAGCGCCTGATTTCACAACGGCGACTGCGTGTAAAAGCGCCGTGACGGGCGTCGGCGCAACGCTCGCCGCCGGAAGCCACGCATTGAACGGGCAGACCGCCGCCTTCACGCCGAAACCGAAAAACGCAAACACATATACCAAAAGAAGCACATTGATCCTTGAACCGATCGCTCCCAGATCAAGGCTCCCGCCGTAGCGGAACGAAACATTTCCGTACACGATGATAAAGATCAGCGCAATAAAGCCAAATGCCGCACCGCCGAGCGAATAGTACAGATACTTCCGGCTCGCAAGGATCGCTTCCCGCGTCATCGTATACATGACAAGCGGCAGTGTAATGAGCGTCAGCATCTCATAAAAGCAGTACATCGTCAACAGATTATCGGCAAGCGCGATACCGAGCGTGATGCTGAAGGTCATGGTATAAAAAGCAAAAAACCGACGCGCATGCCATTCCCCCAGATGGTTTTCTTCATGCCGCATATACTCAAAGGCATAGAGCGTCGCAAACGGCCACAGTCCTGCGATCAGTCCGCCAAATACCATGGACATGCCGTCAAGCCGGAACGAGATCGTCAAATGATTGACAAAGCTCACCAGCGTAAACGTTCCCGTCGGCTTTTTCGTGAGCAGGAGAAGAAACAGTACGGATGTGATCAGCACGACCGTTTCCGTATAAATCTCAAACTGCCTCCGTTTTTTGAAGGGAAGAAACAAAATGAGCGCACCGCCTGCAAGCGGAATCATAATCACAATAAATAATGCTACCGGATTCATCTGTCTTCCCCCCTTCTATCGCATGATAGCCGCGGCAATATCTCCGATATAGGAAATCAACCCGTTCGGAAACATACCGAGCAGCAGCGTCGCCGCCGCCAGCAGGATCAGCGGTATCGTCATCAGCTTCGACGGCTCTTTCTTTTTTAACGCCTGATAATCGTAATCATCTCCTACAAAAAAGCCCCTGATCGTGATCGGTAAAAGATACCCCGCAGTCAAAAGCGCGCTGACAAGCAGCACGATCACACCGGTATAGGCAAATGCGCGCACACCGAAATCAAGCGATCCCAGCGCCAAATACCATTTGCTGATAAAACCGCTCGCGGGCGGAATACCGATCAGTCCGAGCGAGGCGATCGTATAGCACCACATCACGATCGGCATTTCCTTGCCGATGCCGGAAAGCTCGGAAACATTTTTTTTGCCGGTCTGGTAAATGACCGCGCCTGCCGCCAAAAACAACGCCGATTTGATGAACGCATGAAATACGGTGTGTAAAACAGCGCCTGTGAACGCCGTCTGCTGCATCAGCGCAAGCCCGAACAAAATGTAGGAGGCCTGACTGATCGTGGAATACGCGAGCCGCTTTTTTAAGCCCTTTTCCAAATATGCCATCATCGAACCCATCAGGATCGTAAGCAGCGATAACACCAGCCATGTGTAC
Source organism: Lachnospiraceae bacterium (assembly GCA_014804425.1). GTDB lineage: Bacteria > Bacillota > Clostridia > Lachnospirales > Lachnospiraceae > DLAJ01. The sequence continues at coordinate 207,800 of JAAUZV010000007.1, read as the reverse complement.
TGCACCCATGTACCCGCAAGGAACTGTGTGCCGAACAGATAATACACGACGCGGATCACGCCGAGCACACCCGCTTTCACTACAATACCGGAGAGCACGGCGGATACCGGCGCAGGTGCGGCGGGATGTGCTTTTGTCAGCCATGCATGGAGCGGAAACATGCCCGCTTTCACGCTGAAACCAAGGATCATCAAAAACGCCGTCACCAGAAGAAGCGTCTCGTGTCCCTCGACAAGCGTTCTATCCAAAATACCGCCCGCCCCAAACGTCAGCGTGTTGGAAAGACAGAAACGGCTTAAACAGAACAGCCCGAACAATACCATGTACGCGCCGCAGAAGGAATAAAATAGATATTTTAAGCCTGCAAGAATGGCTTCCTTCGTCTGCGTATGCAATACCAGCGGCATGCTCGTGATCGTCATCAGCTCATAAAACAGATAAAAGGTCATCAGATTATCCGCAAAACAAAGTCCGTTCAGCATGCCGTATACGATCAGATAAAATCCGTAATACCGCTTTTCCCGATTCTCATGCTTCATATAGACAAACGAAAAACAGCCGGCAAGCAGCATGACGACCGAGATCATGACCGCAAATACACGCCCGAGCGCATCAAAGCCAAACTGGATCGGCAGCTTTCTTGTCAAAAAGAATGCGATCTGCGGCGCATCCTTCGATGTTGTCGTAAGAAGCGCCATCACCAAAAGCAGCGCCGTCACAACAAAAAATCCGCCGGTTATGATACAAAGTCCCCTTCGCTCCCCTCCGGAACGTCCGAACGCAAACACTTTTTTCGGCAGCGCAAGGATTGCGATGCCTGCCGCGATCGGAAAAAGAATCGGTAATAGTAAATTGCTCATACAAACATCTCCAATCCCGTTTCGATCAGATCCACGATCCAGTCGGAACAGAGTCCCAAAAATATGTTTAACGCAATAAAACATGCCATTGATGCCGCAAAGAGTTTATGCTTTTTTAACAAAATCTTCTCCTGATCCGTCTTTACCGGCGTATAGATCCGGATCACGGTCTTCATAAAATAAATCGCATTCAGGATCGTGCTGATCGCAAGCGCGATCATAGCCGGCAGCATTTTTCCGTTGTTGCGCACTGACGCCTCCGCAAACAGCAGCTTACTGATAAAACCGGAAAACAACGGAATTCCGACCATGGAGAGTGCGCCTGCCGCGAACGCAATGCCGGCGATCTTATTTCGATACCCCGATCCCGTCAGATCAATGAAGCGCCTGCTGCCGCCCGACGCGTCCGCAAGCCCCGCCGCCGATAAAAACAGCAGCGCTTTCGTCACGGCATGCGACAGGATATGGAAAACACTCGCCACCATCGCTGCCTGCGTACCGAGCCCGAAGCCCATATAAATATAACCGATCTGCGCCACGGACGAAAATGCGGTCATGCGGTAAATATCGTTTTCTTTGATGGCGGAGAGCGAACCGATGATCATACCCGCCACGCCGAACACAAATAAAATATCCGTCACTCTGCTCGCATAGATCACATCAAAGCCGATCACGCGGTAGATGATCTTGATCAATAAAAAGATATATCCTTTTGACACAAGACTGGAAAGAATGGCAGCACTCGAAACCGTCGAATAACCGTACGCATCCGGCAGCCATGTATGGAACGGAAACAGCGCGCTCTTAATGGCGATTCCCACACACAGCATACCGATCGTGATCATGAGCGGCACATGGAACCTTCCCGCCGTCACGCTCGCCCTCAGCGTCTGGTGGATGTTTTCCATCAAAAGATGACCCGTCATATCATAGAGCATACAGATGCTGAGCAGCAGCATACCGGAACCGAGCAGACTCATGATCATATAGCGCGTCGCCGCCTCGATTGTCCGCCCTGTCTGACTGATCATGATAAGTCCGCATGCGGAGATCGTGTTGATCTCGACAAACACATACGCCGTAAACAGATCGTTGGTATATACAAGTGAAAGCAGCGAGCTTAAAAGCAGATCGCACAAAATATAATAAAGATTCAGCTTCTGCGGTTCGATCTCCGTGTGCAGCTTCTCCTGCCCTCCGAACAGCGAAAGCATCATAATGACACAGAAAAACAACGCCATGCCGCCTTCGAGCACACCGGCACGCAATTCGTTACCCCATGGCGCCGGAAAACGCCCCATCACATAGGTAAAACTTTCTCCCGTCATGATCGTGTACCCGAACACAAATGCCGACATGATCGTTACTGCCAGTAAGATCACAGCGTTCAGATATTTTGCGGCTCTGCCCTTCAGCGCGGAGCTGACGATTCCTCCCAAAATACACATGACAATTGATATACAGGGAAAATTACAAATCAAATCCATGATCATCCCTCACTCATTCTTATCTATCCGCGCGATGACAGCGCAGGTACATTTTCTCATTTTCCTTCTTTTCGCAGAAGGATGGAAATCTCATCTAAATCTACCGTGTGATACCGCTGATATAAACGGATCGTTAAGGAAAGCATCAACGCGGTGACGGATACGGACACAACGATTCCCGTCAGAACCAGTCCGCTCGGAACGGGATTGATATAACGCTCCGCATTCAGATCCCCGTCTATGATGATCGGGTCGATCCGCCCTATAATATAACCCTTTAATGCCAGAAAAAGATAAATCGCCGAATCCATGACATTTAACCCGATGATCTTTTTGATCAGATTCTTTTGAAGCAGTAAATTGGCAAAACCGATGCCGAACAACAGCATCGCGACCACTTCACCGTAATTTGCAAATAAATTGTCTCCCATGCGCTTCCTCCGTTTCCGCTTTGTCCGTTTCGCGCCTTAAAACCCGCCGCGCCGAAACAGCGCATAAAACGCGTACATCGTACACGCCACCTGCAGCCCGACGACCAGATTGATCGGCAGGATGAGTCCCGCGCTTAAGATTGCACCCGGCGTTCCGAGCGGAATATGATTCTCAAGCCCGTTCGCACCCATAATATAGTAATAAGTGATCATGACGCCGTAAAGCACAAGCGCCGTAACCTTCACCGCCGTATACACGCGCTCGCCGAAAAACTTCCGCGTCTTATCAAACCCGAACGCACAGGTATATAAGATCATACCCGCTCCCATCATGGCGCCGCCCGAAAAACCGCCGCCCGGCGATAAATGCCCGTTCAGCATGACATAGATGGAAAAAATAAACACGATCGGCACAAGAATACGCGCAACCTGCTGCAGGATCACATCATTTTTCGGCTCGTAAAACCGGTCGTTTGCCATAGCGGAGCTCTTTAAGACCCCATGATCCAATAAAAGCAGGATCATCACACAGCAGCCCGCAATAAAAAGCACATTCGTCTCACCGAACGTATCGAACGCGCGGTAGGATAGGATCATACCCGTCACGGAATTGACCGCGCCCGTATCCGCAACGCCATGCTCGACATAGAGCTGAGAAACCTCATTATTGGCGGGGTTATCCGCATGCCCCGTCGGGGGCAGATAGGACACTGCAATGAGCAGCACGCAGACCATCAGCACGCACAATACAATACCCATGATCTCAAAACATTTGCGAAACAGCCACATTTCCCAGTTATGCTCCACATTGAAGATGTGTTCCCGCATCCGCGCACGCTCACGTTCATATTCTTTCTGCGCTTCTATATCCGGCCGGTGCTCTTTCTGTCTGCGCATCGGCATCGCCTCGTCAAATGCCTGTGTATCCCCGTAGAACCAGTCGCGAAACCGTTCCCGGACAGACCGCTTCTCAGTGTTCATCCGGCTTCTCCTCCTCTCCTGTTTCCGCCGCCTCATCCTGTTCTGATGCAATTGCCTTGCCCGTGTGCACGCTGTAAAGCTTTTTTAATGTGACCAGAAACAATACCGTCGTCACACCCGCGCCGACCGCTGCCTCCGTGATCGCTAAATCCGGCGATTCCAGCATCAGCCAGATGAGCGCCATGACTAAGCTGAACGACATATAGACCAATATGGAGTTTAACAGATTTTTTGTAAAGCTCACGGCAATGGCACACACCAAAAGAAATAAAAACAAAATATTCATAAAAATGGTCATTTTACTTCTTCCTTTCCGCCCTGATCAAGCTCCACAAACGCCTCCAGCCGGTCGCTTGCGCCTGCCTCCCCGCTCTTTTCTTCCGCAATCTCTTCCGGCAGCTCACAATGTGCGGCAAGATTCGGATTTGACATGACCTCAAGCCGCGCAAGCATATGGGAAGACACGGGTGAAGAAAACCATAGCAGCACCACGATCAGAAAAAATTTCAGAGACGTAAAATTCCATCCGCTCATGATCATTAATCCGACCAAAGAAAATCCGATCCCCAGCGTATCGCCCGTCGCCGCGATCTGCATTCTGTTTAAGACATAACGAAAACGGAATACGCCCAAAAGCTCCACCGCAAACGTCAAAAGGCCGCCTATCAGAAACGCCGCTCCTACGAAGAAACGCACCCACTCAAGCGTCGCCATTGTCTTTTCCTCCCGTATTTTTTTCTTTATGCTCCCGGTAAATACCCATAAACACCTTCGTCAATACGATGACCGCCAAAAAGCTTAAGACGGCATAGATCATGCCAATATCCGCAAGGTATCCCGCCTCCAGCTTTAACGCCAGCACTGCGATCGTCACAATGACAAGCGTTCCCATCATATTGACCGCCACGACACGGTCGCATACGCGGGGGCCTAAGATCGCCCGGATCAGGCATAAAAAAATCATGACCGCCAATATGATCAGAACCGGTGTAAATAACATTTCATATGCCGCTTCCGGCCCGTTCAACATCCCGTTCATTTTCCTTCGCCGCCCTTTCGTGCTCTTTTTGACATAAACCGCTCATAATCCTGCTCCATATCTGCGATCAGCCGCACAAATACGGAGGAATCCAGCCCCTCTCCGAACGCCTTGTCCAGACAATGCACCACATAATGATTGTCGCTTAACGAAACGGTGATCGTTCCCGGCGTGAGCGTAATGGAATTCGCAAGGAGCGCCCTGCCAACCTCCGTTTTCAGTGTCACGTCAAACGACACGATCGCGGGGGACGCCTCTTTTCCGAAGCGCAGTACTTTTCCGATCGTCAACACGTTCGCCTTGAGAATTTCCCAGATCAGCACGAACAGATAACGGATCAGTTTCCAAAACACCCTTGCAAGAAACAGATCGCTGCCTGCCTGATACCCCATAAACTTACAGATAAACGTATAAACAAGAACGGAGATCGGCAGCCCGATGAGCGCAATCTCTACGGTCAGCTGTCCGTTCAATATGATCCATAATAAATAAAACAATACGAACATGCGCATTCCTCCTATCCGATGACTGCTCTGATGATTTTAAAGTCTGCGCGTGAGCACATATTTACAGATCGGATTGCCTGCGGCAGAAAATTTCTCCTCGTACTCCGTCATCACATTGCCCTGCATCAGCGTTTCATCCGCATGCAGATCATAAGTGATCACATCCGCCTTCCAAGCCGATCGGGGAAGCTGCTCTAAGGCAAAATCAAACAACGCCCGGTTATCCGTCTTAAACTCGATCTTTGCGCCCTCCGCCGTGATCTCATCATAGCGCGCAAGAAACTCCGCGGACGGGAGCCGCCTTTTCGCATGCCGGTCCTTGGGCCACGGGTCGGAAAAATTCAGGTAAATGCCCGCAGCCTCTCCTTTTCCGAACACGGCGGTAAGCTCCTCCGCCTCCATTCGCAGCAGCTTCAGATTCGGCAGCTCCTCCGTCTCCATTTTCTGAATGGCGCGCAGCAGCACTGACGAATACTTCTCTATACCGACATAATTGTTTGCGGGATTCCTCGCGGCAAGCGTATGAAGAAACTGCCCTTTTCCCATCCCGACCTCGATAAAAATCGGATTCGGATTTCCGAACAGCTCCGCCCATCTGCCCCGATACTGCTGCGGTTCCTGCACAACGTAAGGACTTTCAGCGATCACATCGCGCGAACCGGAAATATTGCGAAGTCTCATCGCGGCAACATCCTTTCTTCATCGAATTTTCTTGCTGTTTCATACAAAAGAATTTCCGTAGGAAATTCTTTGAACGGATTTCTTTTAGGGAAACGCTTTGATTCGTTTCCCTAAAAGAAATCCGTTTGTATTCTACACCTTTTTTGTGCAAATAAAAAGCATAATATAAGAAGACCTGAAAAATTTTGCAAATTTTGGACAATTTTTCTTTGGTTTTGGGGTAAAATAGTGTATCATATTTTTAGTTAAACTTATTTTGACTGACGGAGCGGTTCCCATGCACGTTTTTTTCGATACGACAGCCGCAAAAAGCGGCGTTCCTTTTTATAAAAAATGGTTCCTCGGTATTCTATGCGCTTGTTTGTTCCTTGCCACGCCGTTTACTGCATCGGCGGAGCCGGTCGATTATGAAGCGGAGGCCGAGGCGCGCAAGCTGCTTCCCGTGCAGACAAACGAGATCGCAGGCTGGCCGAAAGGTCCGGAGATCGGTGCGTATTCCGCTATTTTAATGGATGCCGATACCGGAACGATCCTTTATGCCAAAAACATTTATGAACCCGGTTATCCCGCAAGCACGACAAAGCTCCTGACCGCACTGATCGCCGTGGAACAGAGCGCTATGAACGAGATTGTCGTAATGTCCCATGAGGCCGTGTTTTCCGTACCGTACGGCGGCTCGAATATCGGCATGGACGAAAGAGAAGCGCTTCCGATGGAGCAGGCGCTTTACGCTGTGCTGGTCGCAAGCGCTAATGAGGTTGCAAATGGCGTTGCGGAGCATATCGCCGGTTCCATGGCCGACTTTGCCGATATGATGAATGCGCGTGCCGCCGAACTCGGCTGTGTCAATTCCCATTTTGTCAATCCCAGCGGTCTTCCGGATGACGCGCATTACACCTGCGCGTATGATCTTGCGCTGATCGCGCGGGCATTTTTTTCCTCTGAGCTGTTAAGTAAAATGGCATGCACGCCATATTACACGCTCTATCCCTCCGACAGACAACCGGACGAAATCATCATGTCCAGCCATAACCGCCTGATCAAGGGCAACCGTTACGGCAGCCGATATGTATATGAAGATCTCGTCGGTTCCAAGACCGGCTACACCGACAGCGCCAGACAGACCTTAGTGTCCTGTGCAGAGCGGGACGGCATGCGTCTGATCTGCGTCATCATCAAGGAAGAGTCTCCTTATCAGTTTGCGGACACCATTGCGCTGTTTGAATATGGCTTCAGCAACTTTCACTCCGTCAATGTCGCCCAAAACGAAACGACGTATTCCATTAACAGTACAGACTTCTTTGAGACCAGTATTGACATCTTCGGTTCGTCAGAAGCGATTTTATCACTCAACCAACATGATAATGTCGTTATTCCCGTCAGTATCGAGTTCTCAGATCTTGACTGCGAGCTGTCCTATGATACTGACCGCGAGGACACCATCGCCGTGCTCTCCTACTCTTATCACGGACAGCCGGTTGGCTCGGCGACGATCGATATCGCGCTTGATATGACGGCGCCGTTCCAATTTGAGGAGACGCCGTTCAGCTTCAAGGATATGCCCACGATGGAGGAGGAAGTCGTTACGGCACCGTCTCCGATCCCGATGCCGACTCCCGAACCGGAATTAGAACCGGAAGAGCCACGGATCATTTTTGTCAATATCAAACGGGTATTGGCTGTTTTGGTCATCGGCGCAGTCGTGATCGCTGTTTTCCTTTACCTGGTCGCCTACGTCAAAAGCTATTATTTTTCCTCCCGTCATAAAGAACGCAGGCGCAGGCGGGGACGTACCAGAGCTTACCGAAGCGCGCGCATTAATCGGCCTGTCCGGACAGACGCTGTCGGGCTGAATTTCAGGCGATCCCGCCGAAGCTCTCATTCGCAATGGGAACGCAGAACACCCCCGTCTTCCGAATGGAAGCCGAAACGGCGGCGCAGCGGCCGCAGATATAGATAAGATACAGAATGTTACGAGGGTCACATGATATGAAACTTCCTATGATACCTTTTTTCCGAAAAAATAAACGCTTCTGCACGGCGGCGGTTCTCTGCTTCGCCCTGCTCATGCCGACGCTTGGCGGCTGCGGCCGTGTTAAAACCGATCCCGATGCATGCCCCTATGAGGAATTTATCGTCGTGGACGTTTTTGATTGTCTTGCCAATTTTCAGGGAATTCAATCGGGATGGTTCGCCAAGATCGTCCGTGATAAGTTTAATATGGAACTCAATATTATTGCCCCGAACGTGACGGGCGGCGAGGATACGCTTTTTGCGACACGCTGCGCGGCAGGCAATCTCGGCGATCTGATCATTACCTCGGGAGAAAAAGGACATTTACAGGAGCTTGTTGAATCCGACCTGATTCTGGATATGTCCGCATACTTACAGGACAAGCAGATCATGCGCTATGACGTCGCGATCAACTCTTTGAATGACAAGCTTCCCGGCAGCGGACTATATGCAATCCCTTCCGAAATATCATCGCTTTCTGCTGATACGCCAAGCGATGTGCTCGAGCCGACGTTCGGACCGTATGTGCGCTGGGATCTCTATGCCGCACTCGGTTATCCTGCCATACATACGCTTGAGGATCTTCTGCCCGTCCTTCAAGATATGCAGGCGCTTTATCCGGAGACGGAGGACGGTACGCCCACCTACGCCTTTTCTTTTTTTAAGAATTGGGACGGCAATATGATGAACGCCGTCAAACAACCCTGCTGTTATTATGGCTACGATGAATTCGGCTTTGTTCTTGCAAAGGCAGACGGCTCCGATTTTCAAGATTTGACGGACCCGGTCTCAATTTATACACGCGTTCTGAAATTTTATTTTGACGCAAATCAGCTCGGTCTCGTCGATCCTGATTCCTCCGTACAGAATTACGACGATGTTTTTAACAAATATGCGAACGGCTCCATTTTGTACTCCTGTTGGCCGTGGCAGTGCCAGTCGGCATATAACACGGTTGAAAACGGCGCGGCGGGGCGCGGATATATGCTTGTGCCGATCGACGATATGACAATTTTCAGCTACGGCTGCCAGCCTTACGGCAATCAGAAAACCGTAATCTGTATCGGAAGAAACACCGCGGACCCTGAACGGCTCGCCGCCTTCATTGACTGGCTCTACTCCCCGGAAGGTATCATGGTCAACAGCGCACAGGTCAGCAACGCCGCTGCCGGACCGCAGGGACTTACATGGGAGCTGGACGCGGACGGCAATCCTGTTTTGACCGAGTTCGGAATGGCCGCGTTTAATGATCAGGATACGCCGGTTCCGGAAGAATGGGGCGGCGGCACCTGGGCCGACGGTATCTCCGCGCTCAATTATAAGGCGGTTTCACCGACGGAGCTTTCACCGGATGGTTATTCATACAGCTATCGGCTTTGGCCATCCTATCAAGAACCGATCGCAGTCACGCCGTTGGTCCTTGACTGGCAGGCATATACCGGCAGTACGAATGCCGTAACATATCTTTCAGCGCATGATATGCTCCTTCTCGCGCCCGGCGTAGACTATGTCGCCGAGGAGGAAACGAACGAGCTTAACATCATCCGCAACCAATGCCGTTCTGTCATTACGGATTATTCATGGCGGATGGTTTTTGCGGAGGATGAAGATACGTTTTACCGTTATCATGAAGAAATGCGCGCCCGGCTTAACGCGCTTGACTATGAGAAGATCCTTGCCTATGATCTTGCCGGCGCTATCACCCAGAATGAGGCGCGCCAAAACACATTAATGGGAACATCGGATATTCCTTAGAAAATGGAGGATTAAGTATGACACACGAAGAATATCTCGCACAGATCGAGCAGGTCATTGCGCAGGGGCCGTACAAGGATGACTGGAGTTCCCTGTCACGATTCAAAATGCCGGAATGGTTTGAAAACGCCAAATTCGGTATCTTTATTCACTGGGGACTCTACAGCGTTCCCGCTTTTAATAACGAATGGTATTCCCGGAATATGTATATACAGGGAAGCGAAGAATTTGAGCACCATATCAAAACTTATGGTCCGCATAAGGATTTCGGCTATAAAGATTTTATCCCCCTGTTTACCGCGCCAAATTATGATCCGGACGAATGGGCGGCTCTTTTTGAAGAAGCAGGTGCAAAGTATGTCGTTCCAGTCGCCGAGCATCATGACGGTTTTCAGATGTATGACAGTGATCTTTCGGAGTTTACTTCCGTGAAGATGGGGCCGAAACGGGATTGTGTGGGCGAGCTGCGGGATGCGCTTACACGCCGGGGCATCACGTTCGCCACATCCTCCCACCGTGCGGAGCATCTTTGGTTTATGGGAAACGGCAGGGATTTTGATTCAGATATTAAGGAACCTCTTAAGCGCGGCGATTTTTACTGGCCCTCTATTCAAAAACAGCCCGACCAGTCGAGTCTGACCGATACGCCGATCCCGACTCAGGAATATTTAGAGGATTGGCTCGTGCGTACGGCCGAGCTCATCGATAAGTACCGCCCCGCTATTTTATATTTTGACTGGTGGGTACAGCATGTTTCATGGAAGCCTTACTTAAAGAAGCTCGCCGCTTATTACTATAACCGCGGCGAAGAATGGGGTACTCCGGTCGGCATCTGCTATAAACATGACGCAATGATGTTCGGCAGCGGTATTGTCGATGTGGAACGCGGTAAATTCGCCGACGCCAAGCCCTATCACTGGCAGACGGACACCGCCATTGCACATAATTCGTGGTGCTACACGACCAATCTGAATTATAAGACAACCCAGGATATTATCTGTTACCTGATTGATGTTGTGAGCAAAAACGGAAATCTCCTCTTAAACGTCGGTCCGAAGGCGGATGGCACCATCCCCGAACAGGATACGACCATCTTAAAAGAGATCGGCGCGTGGCTTGCTGTGAATGGTGAAGCCGTATACAATACGCATGTATGGCGTTTTTCGGAAGAGGGCCCGACAACGGAGGTTTCCGGTCAGTTCTGTGATTCCTCCGGCAGCCGCTATACAAGTGAGGATTTCCGTTTCACCGTCGGGGACGGCTGTCTTTATGCCACCTGCATGAAGTATCCGGAGAACGGCAGCGTTATCATTCGATCACTTGCCGACAGCAGCGACCAGAATAAGCCTCTCTTCCACGGTTTGATCGAGGATGTATCCGTGCTTGGATTTGAGGAAAAAATCCATTGGACAAAGGACAGCGAGGGTCTTCACTTTACCACGACAAGCGTAAAAAGCGAGCTTCCTGTCGTGATCAGGATTAAAATGTTATGAGGTAGATCATGCATACTTTTTTCATTGCGGATGATGAACTTGCCATTCGAAACGGCTTGAAGTGCATAATTGATTGGAATGAGATGGGTTTTACCTGCGTGGGCGAAGCCGGAAACGGGGAAGATGCGCTGCATGGAATCCTCGGCTTAAAGCCCGATCTGGTGCTGCTTGATATTAAAATGCCTAAAATGAGCGGTCTTGACGTCGTTCATGCGCTGCGGGCGCAGGATTACAAGGGAAAGATCATCATCCTGAGCGGCTTTTCCGATTTCACCTATGCGCAGGACGCGATCAGAAACGGAGTAAATTTTTATCTGACGAAGCCGATCGATGAGGACGAGCTTACTTCCGCAATCGAAAATATCAGGGAACAGCTTACAATGGATGCAGATCAGACCGATGCCTTAGAGCGGTTGAAAACGCGGGCGCGTAACGTTCTTCTGCACGATCTTGTAACCGGCTGCGCATCGCCGGATGACATCCGCATTGAAGCTTTTTCGATGAACGCCGATGTCTATCAGATCGTGACCTATGAAAATTTCAGTATTGAGCGGGGCAATGTTACCTATAGCTTTGCCGAGCTGTTAAAGGTCACCAATCAGGACAGTCACTTTTTTGAGTATTTTGAGGAGGATCATAAGGATGTGGTTCTCTTAAAAGGCATTTCCGCTCTCAAGCGTTTTCAGGACTTTATAGACCATTACGAAAACACCCCCCCTCAGAAGGATTCGCCGTTAGACTCGCTGTTTATCGCTTACGGGCGCCCGGTACACGACCTTATGAGCATCAACGAATCCTACCTTGACGCTGTCACCCTGCTCAGCCGTCGTTTTTTTTGCGCGCAGGGACAGCATACACTAGGCTTTGAAGAGCTTCCTCATGTGGAGGCTATTGATCAGGAGCTTTGTACCGACAAATTAAATGAATTCTGCGGGCTGCTCATCGACTTCCTGCAGACTTTTAACCGAAAAAAAGTAGCGGAGACCCTTTATCAGCTGGAGCTCTATCTGTATCAGGTCCGCAACGACATCGATGAGGTCAGACTGTTTCTCTCCGACCTTTATTTACAGATCAAAGAAAAGATGAATCACATTTACAACACAATGGCGATTCCGTTTCCGACCAATTCCACCGCTCTCGATTTTATCAATAAGAAATATTATCTCTATGAAATTTTGATCTTCTTTTCGGAACAGTTTGAAATGATCATGAACGCCATCGGAAATTCCTCTCGGGACAGTGTCTTAGACGATATTCTTTATTATATTGATCATAACTACAAGACGAATATCAAGCTGGAAACGATCGCGCCGTTATTTGGATATAACAGCGCCTACCTCGGCAAAATCTTTAATAAGACAGTCGGCGAAAGCTTCAATTCATATGTCGATCATATGCGTATTGAGCGCTCGAAAGAGCTGCTTTTGGAAAACCGCTTGAAGGTCTACGAAATTGCCGAGCAGGTCGGCTATAAAAATGTGGATTACTTTCACAAGAAATTCAAAAAATATGTGGGGATCAGTCCCGCTGAATTCCGAAAGCAGATGGTGGGGGAATAAAAAAAGAGTTCCGCTGACGCGAAACTCTTTTTTGAGAATCTTCCCTGCCGCTTTACAGACGCAGAACCTCCGCTCCGATTTCCTGTATAAACGCCTCGTCATGCTCGATCAAAAGCATCGTCGGGCGATAAGTCTTGATCAGTGCCTCCAACTGCATTCTGGAAAATACGTCAATAAAATTCAACGGTTCATCCCAGATATAAAGATGCGCCTGTTCACAGAGGCTTCCCGCCAGAAGTACTTTCTTTTTCTGCCCTTCACTATAGCTTTCCATCGGCTTTTCAAATTGTACCCGCTCAAAATCCAGCTTGCGCAGCAGCGCAAACAGCAATGTTTCGGAAATTTTTCTCTTTTCGGCATATTCTCTGATACTGCCCCGCAAAAACGATGTATCCTGCGACACATATGAAACAATAAAACCGGCCGGCACACGCAGCTCTCCTGATGTGATCTGCGGCGCTTCTTCTGTGCCTGCACCGCACTGTGTATCCCCGGTCTCTATTTCTTTGCCTGCTGCTGTCTGCGCGAGGATCGCACGGATGATACTCGATTTTCCGGCGCCGTTTCTGCCCTGTATTGCCAGACATTGCCCATCCTCGAGCCGAAAACGCACTCCTTCAAAAAGTGGTTTTGCAGGTTCCGCGGAATAACAAAGAGCAAGATCCCTCGCCTCGATCAGCACGCTTTTATGATAATGCAGCGGCTTTAATTTCAAGTTCTCTGCCGTCTCAATATTTTTTAAAAGCCGGGATTTCTCCTCAATCGCATTTTCCTGCCGACGCTCTAAACTCTTACGCCTCTGCTGCATGCGCTTGGACTTCATGCCGATATAGGATCTCGTGTTTATGAAACGATCATGCTCCTTCACCGGATCGAATCCGATCTTTGTCGCTTCGACCTTATCCGCCCATAGCGCCGTCCGCCGCGCGGCCGCCTGTAATCTGCCGATTTCTTTTTTTAACTTTTCATTTTCAGCCAGCTCGAACGCGTCCCGCTTCTCTTTATTCTCCCACCAGCTTGAAAAATTTCCCTTCTCCACTTCCATGCTGTTCTTATTGATGACAAGCACATGATCAATGCACGCATCCAGAAAGCGGCGGTCATGCGAAACAAGGATAAATCCGCTTTTACGGCTCAAATAATCACGCACCACCTCACGCGCCTGTATGTCTAAATGATTTGTCGGCTCATCAATGAGCAGAAAGTGATTTTCCTGTGAAAAAAGCAGTGCCAACATAAGCTTTGTCTGCTCTCCTTTGCTCAACTGCCCAAACGGGCGATATAATACTTCCGCATCCAGCTTCACCTGCTCTAACTCGCATAAAACCCGCCAAAGCTCGCATTCCGGCGAAAGCTCATAAAGCACGTCCACCGCATTTTGAAGGTCATATTCCGCGCGCAATCGATACGGAAAATAATCGAATACGATGTTGGTTTTGATGCTTCCCTCATATTCCAGTTCCCCCAAGAGCAGCCTCAAAAATGTCGTTTTCCCGCGTCCGTTTCGCCCGATCAGTCCGAGTCTCCAATCCGTATCGATCTGAAAGGATACGTCCTCAAAAATATTGTCATAGCTTCCCTCATAACAAAACGTTACATGATTTACCGATATTTGTGCCATTTTCATTCCTCCTTATGACAGGCCGCCATGCTTTATTGAACTCATACACCCCTACTGCATTTTTTGAAAAAAAGCAACAAAAAAGAACACAGTCCTACTGCGTTCCTTCCTCATCTAAGATAAAAGAAAATCCGCAAAGCGTCTTTTCTTATGATCCCACATATATCGTCTCAAGCATTCGGCAGTTTTCCTGTAAATACGACACGGCGCGCAAAATCTTACAGGCTCCGTGCCACCCTATTCGGTTCTTATCTACAGAAATAATATTGCATGCTTCCTGCTCCTTGTTGCCGACTGCCGCATCAGCCGGAGTTACCGTTATCTCTTATAACATAGCATAGTCTTCCAGTACTGTCAAGAAGGTCGATCTCTTGCAGGGATGAACCGTTACTTATCGGGAATCATCCTCTTTCTCCGTCTGCTTATAGGTCACTGCACCCTCCTCTTTCTCGATTTCTTTAAAGAATGGAACCGCATATCCTGAGATCGTAAGACAGATGCATGCCGGACCGATCAGCGCACCGATAAATATCGTTGTCCAGTTAAAAAAGATCAGCACGACCTCCACAAACAGGATAAAAAACAAGCTCAGTGTCCGCACAAAATAGCGTGTTGCAATGTCCGCGGAATTCTTGATGGTACGAAACAGCGTGTTCTCATAACGGGCAGAAAGCGGAAACGCATAAACAAATCCCATCATAAAGACAAACAGCGCAATAATACCGAAGATCAACGGCATCATTGGATTTGTCTCATTCCTCTGAAACATCTGAAAGTCAAAGTTGACGATCTCCATGCACATGATAAACAGACACCCAAGCGGAATACCGTTTCTTAAGTTTGCTCTGAATGCCTTTACAAACTGATGCGCCACGTAACCCTCTGACTCATCGATCATCTTCATCGTAACGGAAAACACCGCAATCGTTGACGGTCCGATCGTAATGATCGGAATACTGAATACCAGCCACAACACACTCAGCTTCACCATATCCCAAAAACGGGAAATAAAGCGGTAAAGAGCACCCTCCGGACTAAAAAAACTCATAAGTACACTCCTCGTAAGACAGGGAAAGGCTGTCCCTTAGAACAGCCTCCCCCCCCATATTCATAACAATCGCACGGTCACAAAGCACCGTCTTCTATCATTCTTTTACGCGAATCGCTTATTTCAATTCCTGCTCGCACGCATATCTGATCGCGGACTGTTCAAGAGACAAATCCAAACAATCCTGATAACCGTATGCATTTGCCTGCTCGATCATCTCTGCTACGATCTGATCATATTCCGCGTCATCCTTTGCGTAGATCGCACGCCATGAGTAGGTTACGATAACATCGGTTACCGCCTCCCATTTTGTCTTCATCTCGCCTTCCAGCTTGTTTTGCTGATAAGTGGAAATCGGCGTGACTAAATAAATGCCTCTGCCTTCCATATACTCCTGCTTGTTAGTCGCTCCGGTATAATCTCTCCAATCCTGCTCAATTTCCGATTTTGCCGGAATCTGATAAGACGGCCATGTCTGATAATCATATTTATCACCGTTCGAATCCAGGTTCTCCGCACTCAGCGTCCATGTCGTATTATTGAATGCAAACGCACCGTCATTAAATGTACCGGTTCCCTCATAATCGCCGATCATCATCGTCTCGCGATCCAAATATGCCTGCTCGCCAAACTCGGTAAAGTAGGGATGACCATCCTCATCATAGTCCCAGCAAAGTCCCTGCGGTCCATAGTTATAGGTCATCGTTCCTTCCGGCGTGTAAAACCAGTTAATGATCTCCATACATAACTCGGGATACTCCGTATTCGCACCGATCGCCCATACTCTGTTGCCTCCGAGCGTGCTCAAGCCGGATACGATCGGTCTGGCGTCAAGCGGCGCACACGGGAGCATCTGTCTGTTGTCCTCAACATGATTCTCATTGTAGATCATGCTTCCGCTGTAATCGAAAATGGACATGAAATATCCGCTTGCAAGCAGCTTCTGTTTCATTTCCTCATAGGTATTCGTCATCGAGTTCGGATCGATCAGACCTCTCTGATTTAATTTATTGAAGAATTTTAAGCAGGTCATATACGGACCGCCTTCCTCCAACGCACCATAAAACTCACCGTTCTCCTGGTTGTAAAGACCCAGCTGGAAGTCGCCCTCATAACCATAGTACGCACTTGCCATGGATTTTACATACATAACCATCGTTCCGTCCCAATCCGGCCAAAGACCGATCGCATACGTCTCCTTGCCGTTATCGTCAGTCGGTGCAAGCTCCTTCATCGCCGTAAGAACCTCTACCAGATCATCCAGCGTATGGAACTCCGGATAGCCAAGCTCTTTATACAGATCCCAGCGTAAATCCCATGTGTAAATGAACTTGTCAATATCCTCTGTGGAAGTCGCAAGGTTATGGCCGATCCCATAAATGGTTCCGCCGTTCATATTGCGATTCGTCTCTAATGCGTTCTGGCAGTGTTCCTCAATATAAGGACCATACTCATGAAGCAGATCGTCCGCCTCCCAATCATAGAGCAGTCCGGCATTGACCGCATTCTGATAGTCGCCGCCGACAGAGCCAAATACAATGATATCTCCTAAGTTGCCGCTCTCCATACGCGTCTCGAACACACCGTCCTGATCAGGCACAACATTGACAATGACATTAAACTTCTCTAAGTAGATCTGTGCTGACCATCCGGTCTGTTCGCCGGAAAAATTTGCAAGCTGGGAATAAATCGTGAGCGTGACCGGTTTATCCTTCCCTTTCCCGCCGCAGCCTGCAACAGTGGACATCAGCATAACGCAGGCTAATGTCAACACTGTGATCTTCTTTAACATCTTTTTCATTTTTTATCCTCCTTTTTGTGCTATTTTTATCCAAGAGGAAACCGCCTTTGATCCGTTTCCCCATAACACCATACGAACTGATCCGTTTCCTTGCGCATCCTTAACCTTTCACCGCGCCGAGCATAATGCCCTTCTCAAAATAGCGCTGCATGAACGGATAGACAAGCAGGATCGGAATAATGGAAGTCATCGCCACCGTATACTTGATGACCTTATTATTCAGCATCTCCGCCGCTGCCGCCGCTGCCGCTGAATCACCCGAATTCATCGCCGCGCCGATATTCGTCGCCTGATTCAGGTAGTTATACAGTAAGTGCTGCAGCGTATACAGCTTCGGCGTATTCTGCATCAGGATCAGGGAATCCGTAAAGGAGTTCCAATGTCCTACCGCACCGAATATCGCGATGGTTGCTAAGATTGGACGGCTGAGCGGCCAGACAATCTTCCAAAACACGGTCAGATACCCTGCTCCATCCATAAACGCGCTTTCTTCCAGCTCTCCCGGAATGGATTCAATATACGTTTTTACCAATATGATATTGTACGGCGCTACGATACCGGGAATGATATATGCAACAAAATGGTCGGTCAGACCGAGCATATTCATGTTCATATACCAAGGAATGATACCCGCATTAAAATACATCGTGATGATCAGGAAACGATACCACAATTTTCTATGCCACATTTCTTCCTGTGTCACCAAATACCCAATAAAACCCGTTGCCAATACCATTAACGCCGTACCAATCAACGTTCTGGTGATCGATACACCGAATGCCCGGAATACATCATCCACCTTCAGAATATCCAGATAATTCTTAAGCGTTAAACCAATCGGATAAAAGAGTACTTCTCCTCTCGTAACCGCGCTGCGGCTTGAGATCGTGTTAATAAAAATATAATAGAACGGGAAAATACAGCTTATCGTAAAAATTCCGAAAAATCCATAATTCAGGATATTGAAAATAATGTCTCCGGCGGTCAGCTTATATTTTCTTTTATGTTTTTTCTCATATGCTTTTTCTGCTTTCGCATCCAGCTTTTCCTGCTTTGTCATCGCCATAGTCCGCCACCTCCTACACAATATTTTCGCCGCGGACGGACTTCGCTACTCTGTTCGCAACAAAGAGCAGAACGACCGCGATAATGGATTTCATCATACCGACAACTGTTGAAAGCGGAATATCTCCGTTTCCGATACCCAGATTGTATACATAAAGGTCGAGTACCTCCAAGGAATACTTATTCTGTGCATTCGTAAACACAAGGTACTGATCCATACCGTTGCTCAAGATACCCGCGATCGACATGATCAGCATAACCGTATAAGTGGGAAGCAGGCCGGGCAGTGTGATGTGCCACATCCGTTGGAAGCGCCCCGCGCCATCCACGGTCGCAGCCTCATAAAGCTGCTGATCGATTCCGGCAATTCCGGATATGTAGATGATCGCACTCCAGCCGACGCCCTTCCATGTTCCCCACGCCAGCATCTTTAACCACATATGGGAATTTCCACCCAGATAATTGTCGGTAGCATTCACACCAAAGCTCTGAAGCAGGGTATTAATAAAGCCGTCCGTATTAAACATGGCAAATGCGATCGCATAAATCAATACCCAGCTGATAAAGTTCGGGATCGTCGTAAAGGTCTGTACAAACCGACGATATCTCGTGCTCTTCATTTCGGCAAGGAAGATTGCAAACACCATCGGCAGCCAGCTTGTCAAAAGTCCGAGACCACTCATGGCAAGCGTATTTTTCATAACGGTTAACAACCGCTTCGTATACGCTTCATTTTGGAACAGAACCTTAAACCACTTCAGGCCGACAAAATTGTCCCAGCCGATCTCACCGCCCGCCGTATAATCAAAGAATGCATATCTCCACGAAAACAGCGGCAGATAGGAAAATGCAAAGCAGAGAACAAGGAACGGCATGATCATCAAAAACAGCTTATACTTTGATTCGATCGCAAAATGTTCGTCCTTATCTGCCTTGGGAACTAAGATCATCACCGCAATAGATAATAGTAAAACTGCCATACCTATTACAATATAAATCCATACCGCAGTCGGAAATTTCATGGTGATCTTACTCATATCTGCGGAATCAATCATCAGAAAATAAAATACCAGGATCAGAACCGAGCCGATAAGCTGCGCCGCACCCCCGGCAACGGCAATGATATTGCCCAGATTTTTTAATTTGCGGTTACCGGCAGACATACAGCCCGCGGCAGCCGCAGCCGCAATGCCAAGCACCAATAACACACAGGCTAAATACAGCATCACAAACAATCCCTGACTGATCCAGCCTACGCGGAACGCACGGTTTAAGCCATTCGTCAGACTTCCGTAGGATACGGCACAAGTAAACAGCGATGCCGTTCCGCTTACCTTCGCCTGCCCTGCACTTGTGATCATCAGCGCAGGATTAATTGCAGGAAAGAACAATAGAACCGCAGATAATACCATCAAAATCCGAAGCGGAATATACAGTTTATTTGCGGTCTGCTCTCTTGGGGATAACTCTTCTTTCATTTTTTACCTCCCTCATCATCTTTTTTCATTGAGTACACGTACTCTTTTGGAGCACCATGCCCTCAAAAAGACTGCAATGCATTCTTTTGCAGACTACTCCATATATATCAAATATTATAAAGAAAATCATTTTGTTAAGATACGGTCAATACTTGATAAAAAATACATTACTTTTTAGAAAACTGAAAAGGCAGAACCACTATGGGCTCTGCCTTTTCAATGTGTTAGAAATCAATTATTTCTTTTTCTTCTTTGCTACCACAATGCCTGCGCCCGCTGCTGCAACAACAACCACTACAACGATCACAACGATCAGGACTACGTTAGAGCTGCTCTCTTCCGTATCATTTGAAGTAGTCGTCTCTGCCGGTGCGGTATCATTGCCATCTGCCGGTGCGGGAGCTTCTGTCGACTCCTCTGCCTGTGCCTCTGCATCATAGTTAAAGCCGCTTACCGTAAAGGTAATGCTCATGCTTGTGGGAGGAACTGCATAATAACCGATCTCTCCTACCTCATCATTCCAGATATTCTGAAGCAGCATATTGAGATACAGCTCAGAATCCGGGCTGATGATCGGACCATTCATCAGATCTACGCTGGAGCCGTTTACTTTCAGCTGCACATCGGAAATCGTGATCTCACCCGTATTCGGAATATCCGTGGATAAGAAGATCAGATTCATGTATTCCTGATCTGCGAACTCGCCGTCCGGGAAGCTTAAGCCGTCAACAGATACCGTATACGTACCGTTACCTGCGATCACAGCATCGGTAAGTGTACCGGGGAGCACAACTGCGTCATTGCCATCCCAGCCTGTTACCTGATTGAAATAATCCATATCTCCAGCTACATCTCTGCCGTAGCTGCCATCATCCCATGCATTACGGAAAGAGTACTTCGGTGTCTGGAAACCGATATATGCATTGTAAGTTCCGCCAAAATCAACAGAAGCCGCCGGTGCTTCCTCTTCCGGAGCATCCGAACCTGCTGCCTGTGTGCCGAATCCCGTAACCGTGAAGTTTACTTCGATCGACTGGAAGCCTGTCAGATAATCGGAGGAGAACAGGCAGGCCGTTGCATCCATTACACTGCCCTCAGCAACACGATTATCAATATGATTGTCATCGCCTGCGGTTGCCGTCTCATCCGGTGCATTCCACTCATTGTAAATATTGACACGAGTCGTAAGACCGCCGCCGTCTGCGGAGCAGGTATAGCTCGGTCCCTGCATCTCGATCTCCTCACCGTTGATCTTAATGCTGTCTACGGTAAGAACACATGCCGTTCCGAGAAGGATTTCTCCGTTCTCAACCTCAAGAGCGTTAAACTGCGCAAGGTTCTGGGCCTCTGCTGCATTCATGGATACGGTGTAGGAGCCGTCTCCGGTGATCTCTACATCCACATATTCTGCGTCAAACTCTTCCCATGCTTCATTGTTAATATTCAAGTGTGCCATCGCCGGGCCTTCTACTTCGATCGGCGCAGAAGCGCTTCCCTCTGCTGCCTGTGTGCCGTAGCCCGAAACCGTGAAGCTTACTTCGATCGACTGGAAATCCGTCAGGTAATCAGAGGAGAACAGACATGCTGTTGCATCCATCAGATTGCCCTCAGCAACACGGTGATCTACATGCTTGTCATCGCCTGCGGTCGCTGTCTCATCCGGTGCGTTCCACTCATTGTAGATATTGACACGGGTCGTAACACCGCCGCCGTCTGCGGAGCAGGTGTAGCTCGGTCCCTGCATCTCAATCTCCTCACCGTTGATCTTAATGCTGTCTACGGTAAGAACACAGCCTGTCCCAAGAACAGCCTCGCCGTTTACTACCTCAAGAGCGTTAAACTGTGCCAGACTCTGCGGCTCTGCCGCATTCATGGATACGGTGTAGGAACCGTCTCCGGTGATCTCTGCGTTTGTCCACTCTGCCTCAAACTCTCCCCAATCTGCGTTGTTGATGTTGAGGTATGCCGTACCGTCTGCCAAGCCCGATGTATCCTGCGCTGCGTTTACAGGCATTGCAGAAAGTACAAGTGAGCAGGCGAATACAGCTGCTAACAACTTCTTCAACCTTTTCATAATTCTTCCCTCCTATTTAATTGCTTCGTGCATAATTACACGAATGTACTTTATGAGTGTATAATAACTATTGCAATAAAAATACGGTTTTTTTTTTACATCTATTACTTGTCTTTTTTTACATGGCAGAATCTGTCATCGGCGGAATGACAAGTGAGATCATCGTCCCTTTTCCCGGCATGCTGCTGATACTCATGCCGTATCTGCTGCCGTAACAGAGCTTGATGCGCTGATTGATATTATAAAGACCAATGCTTGCTTTAATCTCCGGATTCCGCACTGATATGCTGTTGCGCAGCTTTCTGACCTGTTCTAATTCCATGCCGCAGCCATTGTCGGAAATATCAATATGAAGATTCTCATCCAAATAAATATGCACCGTGACAACGCCGCCGTTTTCTTTTTCCTCCAGTCCGTGCAGAATGGCATTCTCCACGATCGGCTGAAGCAGCAGCGGAAGAATCTGATAATCCCTCAGACAAATGGCGTCATCCACAATAAGCCGGTACTCAATCCTGCTGCCGAAGCGGAGTTTTTGAATCTTAATATAGTTTTCGATATAATTCATCTCTTTTTCGAGCGTCGTGGATGCCGTTCCCGTATTTTCCAATACATAGCGCAGCGATTTACCGAGCAGCTTAATGGCGGTCGCTACCTCGCGGTCACCTGCGGCAAACGCGTTCATGCGGATCGTCTCCAGCGTATTATAAAGAAAATGCGGGTTGATCTGACTCGCAAGCATCTTGAACTCCATTTCCTGCTGCTTATTCATCAGCTCTTTTTCACCGATCTGCGACTGATACATCGCCGCCTCTTTTTCCTGTATCTTCTCCACCATCACCTGCAGATCGGCAAACGCTTCGGAAATCTCGTCATTGCCCCGGAAATCCGCTGTGATATTGTAATCCCCGTGGCTTGCTTTATGCATCTCCCCCCGAAGCAGCTCCACTCTCGTCGTAAAATAATGCGTGTATACAAAGACCATGACCCCCGGCAGCAGAATTGCCGTCAGAACGATCAAAACGCAGGTGCGGACGATTCTGTAAATATCGTCATACGCATATTGATTCAGCGTGCAGATGTAAATTCGCGATTCGGACTGATACATGTTCAATGTGGAAACATTGACAATGCTGCGCCTGCCATCCACCGTCATGCTGTCCGCATAAGAATAATGCGCATCATTCAGGTCGATATCAAGATGCATGGGCTGCCCGTAGAGCGAACGGTTCGACGCGTAGACGATCTGTCCATTGTCCGCGCTGACGATCATCGCATAATCGCTGCTCTCCACACGCGTGCGCAGGTAATTATCGCTGATCTTGATGACAAGTACCGCATGATAAGCATCATTCTGCTGCGGGATCCTGCGCACCAGACAGAGATTCCAATAAATATTGCCGTATTTGTCCGTCCGCTCCAACGGCATCCACAATACGCGCGATTGTTCCGACGCCTCCAAAAACCAATCCTGCGCCTTCTCCTCTTCTTCCGCCCGCCGGAAAATGCGATGGTCGGAAATGGAGGGATTATCCGTATAGATCGCCAGCTCTTCCACCTCGGCATAATTATAAAGATAACTGTTCCCATTGATAAAAGCATCTGCATCCGCCGCAAACGCACGCTCCGTCCGGTAATCCGTTCCGAGCATTTCCGCAAGCTCCTCATCGCCGCAGATATTTTCAGACATGTTATAGATCTGCGTCGTGATCTCAAAAAAGATCGACTTAATACGCAGGTTGTCGGACGCCACCATGTCGGAATAGTAATTTTTTAGCAGGTTGTTCGTATTCATGATCAAAAAGATACCGAGCATTGTCACCGGCACAAACAGCGCGAGCAGGTAAATAAAATAGAGCTGCCGCTTGATCCCGTGTCTGCCGAACAGGTGATGGATCAGTGTCATATCAGGACTTGCGTGTTTTCTTTTTCTTTTTTCCTGCGACTGCTTCTTACTTGATCTCAAGGATGCCTCCCCATATTCCGAATTGATCAGAAAGTGTTAGTATTTAAGCTTATTCTAACACTATATTGCTCAAGTTTATTTTTTACGTCCATAAAACGTTCAAATAATGGTGTAGTCTTTGCCGGTAAAATCCACTATAATGAACTCATGACGGACAGGGATTCCTGTCCCTATCGGAAGTGTATCATAATTTTTTACAGAATGATAGGAAAAGGAGGATAAAAACCATGAAATTCAGCAACGGATGCTGGCTTCAAAAAGAGGGGTACGAGTGTTTTGCACCGCAGCAGGTGTATTTCACCAAGGTGGAGCCGACGAGGGTAACGCTCTGTATGCCGACAAACCGCATCAACCACCGGGGGGACACTCTGGGTTATGTGAATCTTACGATGATCATCACTTCCCCCGCACCTGAGATCCTGCGCGTGCGCACCTGCCACCACATGGGACGTCTGGAAAAAGGCCCCGCTTTTGAGCTGGCATTAAACGAGGAGCTTCCGCTCACCGTCACGGATGCGGAGGACATGCTCACGATTCAGAGCGGTTCGCTTTCACTTGAGATCACAAAAACTTATTTTTCCATGACCTACAAGCGCGGCGGCGATGTCATCACCGGATCGTCCGGCAGGGATCTCGCCTGCATGAAGACCGCATGGAGGGGGCTGGCATATGACGCGGCGGGCGATACCGAAAACACGTATATGCGCCAGCAGCTTTCTTTGGGCGTCGGCGAGCTGATCTACGGTCTCGGTGAGCGCTTTACGCCGTTTACCAAAAACGGACAGTCCGTGGATATTTGGAATGAAGACGGCGGCACGAGCACCGAGCAGTCCTACAAAAACATTCCTTTTTATGTATCCAACAAGGGCTATGGCGTGCTCGTCAATCATCCGGAGCGCGTTTCGTTTGAGATCGCAACAGAGATGGTCACACGCGCTGAATTTTCCGTCGAGGGCGGCATGCTGGATTACTTCCTGATCAACGGGCCGACCATGAAGGATACAATCGTGCATTACACCGACTTAACCGGAAAGCCGGCGCTTCCCGCTCCGTGGACATTCGGCTTATGGCTTTCCACTTCGTTTACGACCAATTACGACGAAGACACCGTTATGAGCTTCGTAAACGGCATGCTGGATCGCGGTATTCCGCTGCGCACATTCCATTTTGACTGTTTCTGGATGAAGGAATTTCATTGGAGCAATTTCATTTGGGACGATCGCGTGTTCCCCGATCCCGAGGGCATGCTTGGGCGCATTAAGGCAAAGGGGCTGAATATCTGTGTGTGGATCAACCCGTATATCGGGCAGGAGTCCGAGCTCTTCGCGGTCGGCTGCAAAAAGGGATATTTTGTGAAGCGTGTAAACGGCGACGTATGGCAATGGGATATGTGGCAGCCGGGTATGGCGCTTGTGGATTTCACGAATCCTGCGGCGTATCGGTGGTATCAGGAGGAATTGGAAAAACTGCTCGATATGGGTGTTGACTGTTTCAAGACCGACTTCGGCGAGCGGATTCCATCCGAGAACGTGACCTATTTTGACGGCTCCGATCCGAAAAAAATGCATAACTTCTATACGTATCTTTATAACAAGTGTGTTTATGAGCTGCTGGAGAGAAAACGCGGCAGAGGAGAAGCGGTACTGTTTGCCCGCTCCGCGACCGTCGGCGGTCAGAAGTTCCCCGTTCACTGGGGCGGAGACTGCTGGAGCGATTACGAGTCGATGGAGGAGAGCCTGCGCGGCGGTCTTTCCCTTTGTATGTCCGGCTTCGGCTTTTGGGCGCATGACATCGGCGGCTTTGAGAATACGTCAACCGCCGACGTGTATAAACGCTGGGTCGCATTCGGACTGCTTTCCTCGCACAGTCGTCTGCACGGATCTTCCTCTTACCGTGTACCGTGGGTATATGATGAGGAGGCAGTAGACGTCGTACGCTTCTTTACGAAGCTCAAGGCACGCATCATGCCGTATCTGTATGCGACCGCCGTTGCCGCAAACAAGACCGGTATTCCGTGCATGCGCAGCATGGTCATGGAATTTACGGAGGATAAGACCTGCCATTATCTTGATAAGCAGTATATGCTCGGCGACAGCCTGCTCGTCGCGCCGATCTTCAATGATCAGAGCATTGCCGAATACTATCTTCCAAAGGGCACCTGGACAAATTTCTTTACCGGAGAGGTGAAGCAGGGCGGTCAGTGGATCACCGAAACACACGGCTACCTGAGCATTCCGCTCATGGTAAAGGAAAACGCCATTGTCGTGCTCGGCGCGCATGATGACAAGCCGGATTACGATTACGCCGACGGCGCGGAGATCCGCGTTTATCAGCTGAGTGATCAAAAAGAAGCATCCGCTGTCGTTTACGGCATGGACAATCAGGCGGCGCTTTCAGTGAAAGCGGTAAAGGACGGCGGTCAGACTAAGATCACAGTCGATACCAAAACGTCATGTTCCATCCGCCTCGTTAATGTCAAGGCAAATGCCGTAACCGGCGGCAGCTTTGCGGTGGAAGGAAATGATACGGTCATTTCGGACATTTCAGGCGAAATTGTGGTAAGCTTATAAAAAAGACAAAAAGGCTATCCTCTTTTGCAGCAGAGGATAGCCTTTTTGTCACGTTTCGTCTCAGCTGAGCAGACGCCGAATATCGGAGATCCGCTTCGCGCTTTCTATGATCTCCTTTCTCTGCGCCTTCATATAATCCTCAAGCTCCTCGATCTCTTCCTCCGTGAAGCCCTCGCTCTTTGTAATGACACAGTCCGGCACGGTTCCTTCGGCACGATCGTTCCCGCGTTCAAACATCACGGAAACAAACGGTTTTCCGTTTTTGGAGAGCACTGTCGAATGGATGCATTTCAGCTCGCTCTGTCTTTCCATATAGGCTCCTTTCCTGTCAAGGTGCTTTCCCCTGCATTTATACGTCCGCGTTTTGTTCATGCACCTTTTGCTCATGCTTTGCCCTGCGGTGCTGGCGTCTGATCTCGCGCGCATGCTCCTGCTTTTCCTGCACGGTCTTTGCCTGCTCCTCGTCGATCAGCTTTAAGGTCTTCACCACATATACCTTATCGCCCTCTGTCTTTTTCATGCGGATCTTACCTTTGATATAGCCGTGCTTATTACAGCAGGCAAGCGCATAATAATGCCTGCCGTTCGGCGTAAACCAACGCAGCTTCTTCCGGCAGTTTTTATGACAGATATAACACTTCGTGCTGGCGACTTCTCTGTCCTCCATCGCCGCCTGTTTATCCACAAACTCCCGCGAGATATATTTTGCGTAGGTGTCAAAAATAATATGAACCTCCTGCTTTCTCGTTTTCGGGATCCGATACACATCGTAGGAAACGCGTTTCAAAAGCTGCTGCGCCGACGGCTCGGCGCTGATGCGCTGTAATACCTTTGCTGTATAATACGCATCGGCGAACGCCCGGTGGAACGGAATGTCCTGCGTGATACCAAGCTGCTCCACCGCGTTTTTCAGCGAACGGCGCTTTTTGTCATCCTCCGGTTCATAGACGAGCGCGTACAATTTTTGTACATCCAAATACGTAAGCGGTCCGTCCGAAAGCGGCGGAAAATGGTAATAATCCATGTTTCGCTGCAACTCGGTCAGATCCAGCGAACCCCATGTGCCGTACACGCAGTCTTCACCGCACCATTTTAAAAAATAACGCATGACCGGCGTAAAGGTCTGTTCCCTTTTCAGCTCGCTCATACTGATATGAATAATGTCCTGCGTGATCGCATGCATCGTATGATACACGCTCGGACGGATCAGCCGGGAGAACTCGCCGATTTTTTCAAAATTCTCATTTAATTTGATCGCACCGATCTCGATGATCTCAAACGGCAGCTTCGGATCTTCATTCTGCTTTTTATCCGCCTGATTCCATTCCAAGTCAAAAATAATGTAATGCATCCGACACCCTCTTATGTAGAGTTTTTCATTATTTTATCATACTTAATGTCTTTTTTACAGAGTATGCTATAATAAATCTGTATCGATACAGAACTTTCGGGGGTATTTGGTATGCGGCGTTCATTGACAGCCGCCGAAATCTCATGTTGTCAGGAGGAACCCATGGAAGCATTTTCCAGAACAGAATTGTTAATCGGAAAAGAAGCATTGAACCGCCTTTCCCGTTCCCGCGTTGCCATATTCGGCATCGGCGGTGTGGGAGGCTATGTCGTGGAAGCCCTGATCCGAAGCGGCGTCGGCGCGCTTGACCTGATCGATAACGATACAGTCGCGGTATCTAACTTAAACCGCCAGATCATCGCCACGACCGCTACCGTCGGACAATATAAGGTGGACGCCGCGCGAGAGCGCTGCCTCTCCATCAATCCGCTGGCACAGCTTCGGACTTACCGCACCTTTTATCTTCCTGAGACAGCGGATCAATTTGATTTTCATGATTATGATTATGTGGTGGACGCCATTGATACCGTGAGCGGAAAGCTCATGCTCATCGAACAGGCGCTTCATGCGGGAACGCCCGTCATCAGCAGTATGGGCGCCGGAAATAAAATGAACCCCGCCGCTTTTGAGGTCGCGGATATTTCCGAAACCACGGTATGCCCGCTTGCGCGCGTTATGCGCAGGGAGCTTCGCAAACGGGGCATCGAACATGTAAAGGTCGTTTATTCCAGAGAACCCGCCATGACGCCGCTTGGCGACTGCAGCAATCCGAACACGGCGGCGGGCAAGACCGTCAAACAACCCGCATCCGCAGGCAATATCGACGAAGCAGAACAACCGCTACAGGGAAAACGTCAGATTCCCGGCAGTAATGCCTTCGTGCCTGCTGCCGCGGGACTGCTCATCGCTTCGGAGGTTGTCAAAGATTTAATTACCTAACCCTGAAAGACCATCGTCTCCGGCAATGCTCTGTCAGCGCTTCCCACCTCGCATCCGCCTGCGCCGCTGTCTCTCCCGCAAAAAACAATTCATATAGCGCCGTGCTCTGTTCATCCGTAAATCCACGGCGGCAGTGCGCGTTGATCCAGTCTGTCTGTTCTTTGATCGTGCGCAGTACGGCAAACTCCTGATCTTTTCGCGAGAGATACGCAGCAAGCCGCCTGTATTCCAGGCTTGCACGCTCCCTTGCGGGCAGCCGTCTTTCTTTTACCCTACGGATCACATTTTTTCCCATAAAATAGCACAGCAGCACAAGCGCAGCCACAGAAAGAACAGATGCAAGACTGCTGACCGCTGTCTTGATATAAGCGCCGACATTGCTTTCTCCGAAACCCGAATCCCCAGCGTCTTCGCCTCGATTTAAAAAGTCATCCCAGAATGAGCTTCTTTCCTCCTCCTCACTTGACGCGGGCGTTGGATCGACCACGACCCAGCCCTCCCCTTCGATATAAATTTCTACCCATGCATGCGCGGAAGCGTCAGAAATCTCAAGCTCCACAAGCGCCGTTTCGCCGATGAGGGAATAACCGCTGTAATAATCCGCGTAATCGGCATCCTCCACAAGCGTACCGTCCAGTATCATATCCTCGTACGTAAACGCATATCCCTCTGCGTACCTCGCAGGAATTCCCATATTGCGGAACAGCATCACCGCCGCCGACGCAAAATGCGCGCAGTAGCCCCGCTTGCTCTCCAACAGAAAATGCGTGATATAATCGGGACTGCCGTAATAAAAGCCCGGCCGCAGCGTATACGAATAATGCTCGTCAAAATATGCCGTCACCTGAGCCGCGATCTCCCTCGGCGTGCCCGTAAATCCGGCCTGCCCGCAAATGCGCTCCACCGCCCTGCGGCAGCTTTCCGGCACTGTCAGATAATCCCCGTCCACTTCCTCCGTCACATCCTGCAATGCTACAACAGGAGGAAAATAAATATATTCTGCGTCCATACCGCCACGCCGTGCATGATCCGTATAATAAGGACGGTAATCATACGCCCCGGATGCGCCGACATTTACAACCTCCATCACACCGCAGCTCTGACCGGATGCACTGTCCGTCCCATCACCCGAAACATCACGCTCTTCAACCGCCACGTCCGGAAGAACATCTCCAATTAACCTGCCCGTCGGCTCGTCATGCACATAACGCGCTGCCCTGCCCGCCACGGTCTGTTCCATCCATGCGTCAGCACCATCCGCTCTTGTCCATCGGTCCCCTGTGTAGTCTTTTCCCGTAAACGCTTTTAGGTAAACCGGATCATAGCTGTATGGCGTATAGCGCACGATCAGGTCCGTCTCATAATCGGGTATGACCGCGGAACCCTTACTCAGCATGCCGCCATTCACACCGGCTCCGTTCTGTCCGCGTCCAAACAGCGAAAACAGACCATACTCCATCACATTTGCCACTTCTCTCTCCGAAGCCTTTTTCACCGCATTGGCACGGATCACCGACGCATATCCGGCGCGCGGCAGTATCAGCGTAACTGCCTGCACGAACACAACAACAAACAACGTGATGACTGGAAGCATATCATACGCCTGTTTCGCCGACTGCTCCCGGACATTCGTTCCCTGGATCGCTGCGACCGCGGCATATCCGGTAAACAAAAGCATCATATACCCGATACCGGGTGATTTTTCAAAGTAAAACGGGATCGCATAAAACGGGAACGTCACTAGCAGCGTCGTCCACAGACTCGCTTTGTGACGCAGACGGATTTGCAGCAGAATCGTTCCCACCATGCCGATCAGCAGGGCAAATCCCGTTACCGCCACGCGTTCGTTTTCCACGACAAGCGCATACTCCGTCCTGCTCGTAATGCCAAGATACCTTCCCGCATCCTCCAAAATATGATTGACAACAGCATAATAACCGCTGTTGATCACCCAGAACCTTTGAAATGCAACATAGACATAAAGAAGAAATACTAGAATATTGACAAGATTGACCGCCCAATTCCGCCGCGTCTCATACACCGCACTCAAAAGAACCGACAGCCAGAAAATGCCGAGTATGCATTGTTCCTTTTGATATGCGATCTCATATGCGGATAAAAAACCACCGATCGAACCGTAGACAAGCGCAAAAACCAGCGTCGCTTTTGCAAGCGCCGCTTTCATATCATAGCGCGGTCTCTTTTTTGTTTGGAGAAGCCGCACATCCGATGTGTCCACTTGGTTTTTTTTCCTAATACCGGCCATACGCACCCAGATATGCTCCTGTCTGAATCAAAATATAACTCTCGCCGGGATGGGCAATCGCCATCTGCTGTTTGACCGTCTCCGACTGCCGAAAGCCGCCGAAGCTTAGGATTTCTGCAGTCACGCCCTCAAGTTCTCCCTGCTCCAAGCAATAGTTCGTCCGCAGCTCCCCGTCCGTACCCTGCCAAAAAAGCTGCACAGGGTATCCTTTTTCCAACAAAAGCCCGCACACACCGCAGAGTGCATCCATCAATTGATCATTCTCAAGCTTATCGCTTCCTAATGGCAGCAGGACATTTATTTTTTCCCTGCCGGCAGCAAGCCGCTCCCGCACCATCAAATGTTCCCGTTTTGCCGTCAGCTTCCAGTGAATGCTCTTCAACTCATCGCCCGCAATGTACTCCCGTACTTCATAGTCAGGATTGTAATCCGTACCCCGCTTTTTAAGCTCGTCCTCCTCGGGAAATCCGGCTACAACGGAGGAAAGCGCATCCTCGTTCCCCGTGCGCCGCATCGGATAGGCAAGTGTCCATGCATCGCTTGTCCCGCAGCCGGAGTATTCCACGATATGAAACGCATCATGGACGACAAACTGCTCGATCTCCACTTCGATCCGCCCCGCATAGCCGCTCTCCAACTGCTGCTTTATACATGCGCCCCTACGTGGCGCGGCCCATAGCCGCTCCTGTTTTTTCTGATAGCCCTGCGTAAACGCATTGCCCCATCGGTAAGTAAGCCTGACGCCAAAGCCTGCAAAACGACTTTTGTTCGTTACTTGGATCACAAAGGGAAACGCCCTGCCGCGCCCGACCCGGTTTGTCGGCAGCACTGCCTCCGCGCTTAATCCGTCTTTATTTTTCCAAAAAAGAAGTACGGACGCCGCCGCGCTCCCGACCATCAGCACCATTGCCACAAACAGGAAATAGCTGCGAAAAAACCACCACAGCTCCGCGGTAGCAAGCAGCAGCAGGCAGAAGCGGAGCGTACCTCTGATATTCAGTTTCAGCTTTCCTTTCATCAAACGGCATGTATCCTTTCCGTAATCTCAAAAATCACCTGCGCCGCATCCATACCCTCTGCCTTCGCTTTGGCATTTAAGTGAATACGGTGTCCCCACACATCCCCGATGACGGTAAGCACGTCCTCGGGAATCACATAATCCGCGCCGCGCATAAGTGCCGTCGCCTTTGCCATCTTCAACAGCGCGATACTGCCGCGCGGGCTGATGCCCAGCGCAATGCGCGCATCCCGCCTTGTCGCTTCTGTCAGATTAATAATATATTCATAGATACTGTCTTCCACATGAAGCTTATCCGCCTGCACCCGAAGCTCCATCAGGCGTTTCACAGAAAGCACGCTCTGCACCTTATCAAGACTTCTGCCGACGCTGCCTTTTAAGACCTCGATTGCCGCCTCATGCGAGGGGTATCCCATGTTTAAACAAACTAAAAACCGGTCAAGCTGCGATTCCGGCAGACGCTGCGTGCCGGATGCGCCGAACGGATTTTCCGTCGCAATGACCGTAAACGGGGTCGGCAGAGCATGCGAGGTCCCATCCACCGTCACGCGGGACTCCTCCATCACCTCCAAAAGCGCCGACTGCGTTTTGGAGGAAGTACGGTTTAACTCATCCGCCAAAAACAGATTGCAGAAGACCGCGCCTTCCTTATATT
This sequence comes from Lachnospiraceae bacterium, assembly GCA_014804425.1. Lineage (GTDB taxonomy): Bacteria > Bacillota > Clostridia > Lachnospirales > Lachnospiraceae > DLAJ01. The sequence goes on along the minus strand of JAAUZV010000007.1, from coordinate 175,143 downwards.
CAAAACGGCCCGTCCCGCTGTTATACATCGTAAACCCGACAATATCGCTTGGCAGTACGTCGGGTGTAAACTGCATCCGCCGGTAATCCAATTCCATCGCCCTGCCGAGCGCCATTGCCAGTGTCGTCTTGCCGACGCCCGGGATATCCTCTAACAGGACATGTCCCCCTGCCAGGATCGCTCCCAATACCTTGCGGATCACGGGGTCCTTCCCTTTCACTATCTTATTTACTTCTATCACAACCTGCTCTAATTCTGTGTTCATGGTGTTTCCCCTTTTTGATGGCTATGCTGATACGATAAACATGGCACTTCTGAAAATACGCGTGTGTTTTTGTTTCAGTATAGCATAATTCCCGCTGCTTTAATAGGAATAATGCGCCGAATTATTTTTATGAATGTCCCACACCATCCATATGAACTAATTTTTTCTTTTTCACATAGATCATACAACCAATACAAAGCAGAATTTGAAGAATTGTGGAACACGGCGTTGCCAATCCGATGCGAAACAGGGATACCGGTTTGATTCTGCTCATGATAAACGAGACCGGAACTCTTACCAGGAATGCACCGATGATACCCTGCGCCATAACAAAGGTCGTAAGCTCCATACCGTTAAAAAATCCGATAAAGCAGAAAAGGAAGCAGGTAAGCAGGCAGTCTATGGCATACGCTTTCAAGTACTGTGCGGATGCTGCTATTACATCTATATCCTTTGCAAAGATCCGGGACAACAGATCACCGTGGTAAAATGAGATATAGAACATCGTTATCGCAAAGATCAGGGACACGCCTATGGCATATTTTAATGCTTTTACCGCTCTCTCCGGTTTTCCCGCGCCGCGGTTCTGTGCAACAAACGCGGACATGGACTGCATAAACGCCGCGGGTACTAACATGATAAACGCACATACCTTTTCGGCAACGCCAACGCCCGCAGACTCTGTCAGTCCCAGTGCGTTGACAATGGCAAGGATCACGAGGAAGGATATCCCTACCAACAAGTCCTGCAATGCGATCGGGGTTCCCAGACGAAAGATTTTTTTGATAATGCCGTCATTCCACCGGATCATGCTTTTCTCTATCGTAAACGGCATTTCCTTCCGCCTGATCAGGAAAAAAGAAATGACAACACTGACCATCTGCGCAAAGACGGTCGCTATCGCTGCCCCCATCGTTCCAAGGTGGAATACCGCTACCATCAACAGGTCGCCCGCTATGTTGCAGACACAGGCAATGACAACGGTAAGCAGCGGAGTTTTGGAATCGCCCAGGCCGCGAAAGATACTGCCGATCAGATTATAAGCAATGATAATGATCGAACCCGCTCCGCAGATACGTATGTAAACCGTTGTCAGCGAGAGCGCTTCTTTTGGGGCATGCATGATATGTGCCAGCAATTCCGCTCCGATCGGAATCAAAACGGTGAACACGATGCCGATCGCAAAGAAAAGCACAAGTCCGCTGCCGACAATCTGACCCGCCTCCTTCGGCTTTTTCTCACCGATTTTTTCCCCAAGAAAAATGGTCATTCCCATCGCAAAGCTGCTGATCAGGTTTGTCAGTGTCATCATAATCTGCGAGCCGGTAGAAACGGCGGACACATCCGCCGCCTTTGCGAATTTCCCTACCACCAGCAAATCCACGGCACCGTACATCGCCTGCAGAAAAAGCGCAAACAAAACCGGCATTGCAAACCGCAGCAGCGGCGTTACTATTTTTCCTTGTGTAAAATTCAAATTATCTTTCATCTTTTCCTCCACAACAAACGAGCCGGATAGAAATAACAGGTGTTTCAACCTGACATCTTATCCAGCTCGCTATTTCAAGAATAACTTACCCTCCGATGTTCAAACAGGATATGGAATGGCATTAAGCCGTAACCCTTCAAAGTTACGGCTTTTCAACGTTGGTGAGGTGACTCGAACACCCGATCTTCCGCTTAGGAGGCGGCTGCACTATCCACTGTGCTACACCAACTGATAGGAAAAAATCTGCAAATCTAGTATAACGGACGACGCTGAAAACGTCAAGCAGACTCTGGAAGAATACTTTACAAATCTGAATTTCCCTAATTCGGAAAATGCAGGTACCCCTGTAACCAAAGCACACCCTTAAAGCGCCTGCCCACCGCGGGCTCTCCGAGCAGATCGATGCTGTTAATGCAGACATCAAAGATCAGCTCGTTGCAATTGACTGTCAGAATGTAGACCTGCTCGGAGGTGATCACATTTGTCACCGTGCGGCACTCCATAATCTCTCCCAAAAGAGAATACTGATCACATTCCACGCCGTACGGCATAAAATAGGTATCCACCAGTGAATAAATATCCTGCGTATGGATCTTCCGGGAAATTGCCGTATAGGTGTCCATATCCTCCAATGTCAGGCTTTCGATCGCTTCCTCGTCCCCGCGTCTTGCCGCAGCCAAAAGAGAATAGCGGTCGGCAGTCGCTTTTTTTACACTCGCCTTCTGCTTCTCGCTTTTCACGATCGGCATCATGATCGTACCGGAAATGCACAATGCGGAAAGCGTCAGTGTTGTCCCGCGCACGGGAAGCAGATTTAGATTCTTTGCGCGGATGTAGGGTACGATGTTCTGCATATAAAAGATCAATGTCACGCCAACCTTCATATCATCGCAGACTCCCGCATACGATTCCTGCGCTGCATGGCGCTCAACGGAAACATCCTCCTGCGTCGTGACACCCTCTCCGCGCACATAGGGAAAATAATAATCATATGTGAAATTGTTTGTCTCGTCAAATTCCCCGCGGACCGTAATACCGATACGCTCCCCGCATGCCATGCTGAATTCGGCAAACATGGAGTCATCCTCGGTTCCTGAGGTATAACTTTTTTCCGTTGCTCTTTGAATGGAATAGGTAATCAGTTCACGAAGCTGTTTTTTTGTCGTGATCTGCGAAAACCCAATCGCCCTTAAATATCTATGCAAAACACACCTCTCTCTAGCGGATCTCCGTCTTGCCGCCCATATAGGGACGAAGTACTTCCGGAATCCGAATGGAACCATCCGCCTGCAGATTATTTTCAAGAAATGCGATCAGCATTCTCGGCGGCGCTGCTACCGTATTATTCAGCGTATGCGCATAATACTTTTTGCCGTCCTCTCCGTTTACCCTGATCTTCAATCTTCTCGCCTGTGCATCGCCTAAATTAGAACAGCTTCCCACTTCAAAATATTTCTGTTGTCTCGGCGACCATGCTTCCACATCAAAAGACTTCACTTTCAAGTCCGCCAGATCGCCGGAGCAGCATTCCAGCGTCCGCACGGGAATATCCATGGAACGGAAAAGATCAACCGTATTCTGCCACAGCTTATCAAACCACATCGGCGATTCCTCCGGCTTGCAGACAACGATCATCTCCTGTTTTTCAAACTGATGGATACGATAAATGCCGCGCTCCTCAATGCCGTGCGCTCCTTTTTCCTTCCGGAAGCAAGGAGAATAGCTCGTCAATGTTTTCGGCAGCTCCTGCTCGGGAAGAATGGTATCAATAAATTTACCGATCATGGAATGCTCGCTTGTACCGATCAGGTAAAGATCCTCTCCCTCAATCTTATACATCATCGCATCCATTTCCGCAAAACTCATAACGCCCGTCACAACGCTGCTGCGGATCATAAACGGCGGCACACAGTACGTAAAGCCGCGGTCGATCATAAAATCACGCGCATAGGAAATAACCGCGGAATGCAGTCTCGCAATATCTCCCATTAAATAATAAAAACCATTACCTGCGACTTTTCTTGCGCTGTCAAGGTCGATGCCGCCTAAGCGCTCCATGATCTCTGTATGATAAGGAATCTCAAAATCAGGAACTACCGGATCGCCGTATTTTGTGACCTCAACATTCTCGGTATCATTTTTTCCGATCGGCACGGACGGATCGATGATATTCGGAATCGTCATCATGATCTTTGTTATTTTTTCGCTAAGCTCCGTCTCCTTTGCGGAAAGCGCCTCGAGCTGCTTTGCCTGATCACCGACCTGCTGCTTGACGGCTTCGGCTTCTTCTTTTTTGCCCTGTCCCATCAATGCACCAATCTGCTTCGAAAGCTTATTGCGGTTCGCCCGGAGTGTATCCGCTTCCTGCTGTGTTTTTCTGGCCTCGCTGTCAAGTGCAATAACTTCGTCCACGAGCGGAAGCTTATCATCCTGAAATTTCTTTCGGATATTCTCTTTTACTACTTCCGGATTTTCTCTCAAAAATTTAATGTCGATCATTTGTCTGTCTCCTCCCGAAATTCATTTGCTGGATTTTTTATTAGATAACTTCTATTAAAAAATAAATGATTCTCTCTATCAGTTAGCATCCTCCACAAATATGGATGCTTCTTTTACCAGATCTCTCTCAATCTCTTTCGTAACAGTTTTGCCGTTTTTATCCCGGATAATGCGGATAATCGGACGGTCCGGAAACGCATGATTTTGTTTTACGACGATCGCCTCTTCGCCTGTACTGAGCTTCACTTTCGTTCCGACAGGGTAAATGGCTATGAAATTCAGAAAATTGTCCACAAGCTGTTGTGGAAATAATTGATTTGCCGCTGTGCGCAGAAATTCGACCGCCTCGTGGACTTTTTTCCGTTTGTAACCGATCCCGCTGATCATTTCATCAAACATATCGCAAATGGTGATAATCTGAATGGTAAGCGGAATGGATGTCGCATGCAGCGGATAACCCGAACCGTCAATATGTTCATGATGCATCAGGATCATATTTTTACTTTCATTCGACAGCCATGTTTCATTTTTTAATGAGGTATACGCATAAATCGGATGTTTTTTGTATTCGCTGAATTCAATCTCTGACATTTCTGTCATATTCGTATCTTTATAATCCAGCGTCAGATAGCGCAGACCCAGATCATGCAGCAGGCATGCGATACCCATATCATGAACCGTATCTTTTTTTAAAGAATACTTCAATGCGAGTAACGTAACTAAGGTGCACAGGCTGATAGAATGTTCATAAAGATCCGCGCTCCGCTGTTTAATATCATAGACCTTTTCAAGTACACTATTTTCTGTCAGAATTTCCATAATGATAGCGTCGGCCGTTTGGCAAAGCTCCTGCAGCTCATCATTATGCTGATAGGTATGCTTCTCGATCACGTCACGAATTTTATCATGAAAACCTTTCTCCATGTCGTTCCGTAAAATAAGAATCTCTTTGACCGGAATTTTTAGCTCATCATGAATAAAGACTTCATTGATACCAAGCTCTTTCAGCTTTTCAATATATTCTTTTTTCAAAACCGTGCCGGTTCCGAGTAAGACCTGATATTCCCTTGTCATAATGTCCTGCTCAAGAACATTCCCCTCTTCAAGCTGATCCACCTTTGTTAGTTTCAATTGGCCTCAAGTCCTTTTCTGCTACAATAGTTTTATGATCAATCTATTTTTGTTTCGAATTGATCGCGATCTGAAGCGCTTCTTTTTCTTCTTCGCCAAGATCGATCGCGCATGCGCCCGCCGTGATTTCTTTCGTATAGGAATAACAGCCGTCGCTGCTGTGAACAGAATTTAATATAAACCCGTCATCCTTGTCATTCAAAAGAGCAAGGCTAAAGCTGAGCTTCCCGCCCATTTCCTTAAAAGCATCGTATTTAACGATCCCGACCTTTTGGAATGTCAGTTCTAAATTATGATAAATCTTACGTATATCTTTTCTGTTCTGCTCTGCGGAACGCTTTAGAAACTCATTCTCCTCTTTGATCGAGACAATATCTGATTCCAATGTTGCCGCTTTCGCACCTTTCATAAAACGATTGATTCTCTTTTTCGTTTTTGACAACTGTACCAGACAAACGATCACGATGATAAACAAAATCAAACATAAAGCAAGAATTCCGATCAACACATACGCAATATCTAAATTCCCCAGACCTATCCTGTCCAATAATTTACTATTCATTCGTATTTTCTCCGTTTCAATTCAAGTCCGATACTCCGCATTCTGCTACAGGTTATTTGATCTGTTATCTGTTAAGGGCGTCCAGTATTCTTTCCAGATCATCGTGAGAATAAAACTCAATTTCAATTTTGCCTGCGCCATCGCCTTTTCCGCTTACGGCAACCTTTGTAGCGAGACGCTGCTTCAATTTTTCCTGAATATCCTGATAAACCGCCTCAAGGCTCTCATTTTTCTCTTTTTCTTTTTTCTCCTTGACGGGCTTTCCGATAGACTTGACCAGCTTTTCAATATCGCGTACACTTAGTTTTTCATCAAAAATTCTCTGTGCCAGTGCATACTGTTCATCCGCATCCTCAATTGCCAACAGCGCGCGGGCATGTCCCGTCGAAATCATATCGCTGATCACCATCTGCTGTACCTCGTCGGACAGCTTCAAAAGACGCATGGAATTTGTTACCGCAGCGCGGCTTTTCGATACACGTTCCGCTACCTCGTCCTGCTTTAAATTAAATTCCGTCAGTAACTTTTTATATGCCTGCGCTTCTTCGATCGGATTTAAATTCTCACGCTGAATATTTTCGATCAATGAGATTTCAACGATCTCCTGCTCAGTCAGATTTCGGATGATCACAGGTACTTCTTTTAATCCGGCAAGCTTTGCGGCACGCCAGCGACGCTCACCCGCCACGATCTCATAATAACCGTCCCGCTGCTGCACAAGAATCGGTTGTAACAACCCAAACTGTTTGATTGAATCAGCAAGCTCCTGCAATGCATCTTCATCAAAATTTTTTCTCGGCTGATCTCTGTTCGGTTCCACCATGGTAATCTTTACTAGCGTTTCCGATGACGATTCCGTTTGTTCTTCTTTTTCCGCTCCCCCAGCTTCCGCCTTCTTCGGCTTTGTATCCACACCTAATCCACTTGGAATCAGTGCGTCTAACCCTTTTCCCAATCTTTTCGTCGCCATCTCCTATTCATCCTTTCCGCCAATAATCTCATCCGCCAGACTCATATATGCTTCCGCACCGGCCGACTTCGGATCATATACACTGATCGGCATTCCATAGCTGGGTGCCTCCGCTAAACGGATATTCCTTGGTATCATCGTTTCGTATACGTTTGCTTTGAGATTTGCTTTTACATTTTCTACAACCTGCATGGAAAGATTTGTTCTTGCATCAAACATGGTAAAAAGAACACCTTCTAAATCCAATTCAGGATTCAGACGCTCTTTTACCAAATTGACAGTATGGATCAACTGGCTTAAACCTTCCAATGCATAATACTCACACTGAATCGGAACAAGTACCGAGTCCGATGTTGTCATGGCATTGATTGTCAACATATTCAGGGAAGGCGGACAATCAATAATGATATAATCATACTTATCTTTTACATAGTCCACTTCGTTTTTGAGAATAAATTCTTTTTTATCAACGCCAATCAATTCAATTTCTGATGCGGCAAGATTGACATTCGACGGGATAATATCAACATTCTCAATGACATTTTCAATGATACAATCCCGGATAGAACAGTCACCTAAAATTAATTCATAGATTGTGTTTTCCAATTCGTTTTTGTTAATACCAAATCCGCTTGTCGTATTTCCCTGCGGATCCGTATCAATCACAAGAACCTTTTTCTCCTTTAATGCTAAAGCTGCTGACAGATTGATGGAGGTTGTGGTTTTTCCTACTCCTCCCTTTTGATTTGCGATTGCTATAATTTTACCCATACTTATTCCTTTCTTCAGGATTTCTCTCGAATATCTCTCATAAATTCACTTTTCGATTATAACACTATTTGCTATGAGATTCTACCACTGATTGCGGATTATTTTGAAATAATTTGATCAAAATTCTGAACATAATCATTGCTGATTCTATCTAAAATCTATATTTTGTGGTTTACAGTTTTTCATTAAAAAAATCATTTTATGTTTCACGCCATCACACCAAAATGTTTCACGAGTAATACTCACAATATCTTGTGGAAAATGTTTCACGTGAAACATAAATATCGTATTTAGAAAACAAAAGAGCAACAATGTTTCACGTGAAACATTGTTTTGTGCCAAACTAGATATTGATTTGACTATTTATTATATAAATTCTTTTACCTTTTAGGTTGTTAATATGAGGTTGGTGAACTCACTAATTGCGGATTGGAGCAAAAGATTGAAACGAAAAAATAGCTATGATATAATGAGCGTTAGCGAGAAGAATAAGTTTACTCATTCGGCGAGCGGCGAATGTTGATCATGAATCTTCGATTCATGATTTTCAGAGCGGCATATTGTTATTTATTCAAATGGAGTAATTGATTATGAAAAAGATATTGGCTATTTTAATGTGTGGTATAATGATTTTTGGAACAACAGGATGTGATATTCCTAAAATGAAAAAAGTAAATCCGATTTATGAGGATGCACAAAATACGGTTGCATTTTTGGTTGATGCAATAGAAAGAAAGGATGCACAGACGATTAAAGATCAGTTTTCTCCCTATGCACAAAGCAACATTGACAATCTGGATGAAAAAATTGACCGCTTGATTGAAGAGTTCCCAGGGTGGAATGATGATTATGAGTTATCAGATACATTTCAACGTTGGTCGAACCATGGTAAGATAACATTAATGCTGACCCCGTCTTTTGACTTTGAGGTAGACGGCAAAACATATCGCATGCGCATCATCTATTATACAAAATCAGATGAAGATGAATCGAAGTTAGGTTATTATTCTATTCAAATATATGAAAGATTTGCGGAATACTCGAGCGGCTTTTACACGCATGGCGTAGATGATGATCCGGATATTTTGCTTTGGGATTATACAATACAAAATGATTAATCTATAAATTAATCGGGACATGATTCATTAATAAAAATGTTTCATGTGAAACATTTTTCACATTGAGATTGTCTAATTATGGTAAAGAAATTGTGTTAAATAAAGTCGAATAAATTTTATCAGATTTACTTTACCAACCAAATGAAAAAGGAGTAGAATACCTAATAGTGACAATATCAGTTTACTAATAAAGAAAGGCACACAAATTGAATCTGAATAGAAAAAAAAGAAATAGAATTTTATGTTCTATCCTACTATGCATTTGTATCATCTGCAATTATCACTTCACTGTATTAGCAAGCAAGGGCTCTCGACCTGAGACAAAGGGATTTCGAAAAGGAACTTTTCCGTATACATCCTCTTTAGAGAATGTGGTTTTTCCGGATGAAGAAACAGAACAAGCTGCTATTAACAGCATGACACCAAAAGAATATACGGATTATCTTTATCGGGAAGCTGTCGATTTCTTCTGTACAACCAAAATTGACTTAGACTGGAATAATATTTTATGCGTCGGCGACAGCATTACGCTTGGTGTACAAACCGGAGAAGAAGAACCCTATCCCATCAATTATCCCGAAATTCTCGGAACTTTATTTCGTACTGATGTCGATAATCAAGGAATCGGCGCATCTACGATTTGGGGAAGCGGTCCGTTTGCAATGTGCAAACGAATTGTCGATTATGATCCTGCAGACGCCGTATTTATTTTAGGAGGAACGAACGACTGGTTTTTTGGCTATCAATGTAAGCTTGGTGATTTGGATACACCCATTACCTTTGTTTATGATTTCAACTGGCTCTGTGAAAATTTAGTAGATTGTTATCCCAATGCAGAAATCTTCTTTATCATTCCAATGGATCCTGCTGAACATATGGGAATTGAACCATATGATGATTTCGATATCATCAGAAACGTAGAGAGAAATATTGCTGCAAGTTATAACTTTCATGTTATTGATCTTCCTGCAAAAAATATTCTATCGGCACTGGACCCGGCAACAAGACAAGCTTATTACTCTGACCATTGCCATCCTAACACGCAGGGATATGAGATATTGGGAAAGATCATTGCATATGAAGCAATGAAGGAAATGTTTGGACATTAAAAAGAAAAGAACACAAAGTCAGACGTTTGCTCAGTAAAAAACCGCGAAGCTTTTTATATCAAAGCTTCGCGGTCGCTTGTTTATTGTTTGCTTGTTTTTCCTTTGCGTCCTTATATGGTGATCAGATTATTTTTAATCGCAAAGACGGCTGCCTGCGTGCGGTCGGAAACATCAATCTTTCTAAAAATACTGGAGATATGATTTTTTACCGTCCTCTCACTGATATCTAATTGGATTGCAATCTCTTTATTGAAATGTCCTTTCGCTACTAATTTAAGTACTTCTATTTCTCGCCTTGTCAATGCATCAATTTTTTCTCGATCCTCATCTCGATGGACCAATCTCGAATTGAGGGCAGGAATCAGATCCGGTTGAATATAAGTCTCTCCCTGATAAATATCTTTGATCGCCTTTACCAATTCTGCAGAACTGGAATCCTTTAAGATATATCCCTCGACACCAATATCAACAAGATTCACCAAATACTCTGCCTCATTGTGAAATGTCAGCATGGCAACCTTCACCGGAATCCGGTTTTTACGGATTTCCTTCAAAACATCAATCCCACTCATTCCGATCATATTCACATCCAGCAATATAATATCCGGCAATTCCTGATCGAGCAGCTTTAAGCAGTCTGTTCCATTTGATGCCTGCGCGGTTACCTGAATATCTCCATCAAATTCAATCAACTGCTTTACACCCTCGCGCACCATCTTATGATCATCTACCAACATGACTTTAATCATATATTATCCTCTCTTACTCTTTCAAAACAACCTGCGCATGGGTTCCCTGTCCGGTACTGTCTATATGAAAAGTTCCCCCGATCAAATAGGTGCGCTCCTTTACCAGTTCAAGCCCAAAATGCTTATCCTCATCATCTTGCAAAGAGAAACCACTGCCATTATCTTCCACTGTTAACTCAATCATACCGTTTTCTCTTTTTATTGTTAACGTTACCTGATCGCCGCCCGAATGAAAAATTGCATTGCGCAAAAGCTCCATTGCAACCCTATAAAGAACAATACATTTTTCATTATTGACGCCGGTAAACTCATCAACGTTAGTAATGATCATCATAGAAGTATATTTTTGTAAATCCTCCACCGCATTGAGCAGCGACTCGCGGAATCCCAAATCATCAAAAATCATCGGTCTTAAATCACTGATAAAATTTCGCGCTTTCTGAATTGTTTCCCGCAGATACTTTTCAATAGATGCAAGCTCCAATTTTGCTCGAACCGAATCCTGATCCATATACCTGCCGCACAATTCCAGCATATGAATCGTATGCACAAGATCCTGCACGATCGTATCATGCAGATCACTCGCGATTCTCTTTCTGTCATTGTCCAGTGCATGCACGATATGAAGCATATCAATCTTATTGTCTTCCGCAAATTCAGACTCATTCTTATTCTGATCATCCGCCATCAAAAATGTTCTGTTATTTTCTTCTCTTTCATGTGCGGACGATCCTGCTTCCTTGTCCCTCTGCATCATGGCCCAATGCGCATATGCCCTGTCTATTTCATTATAATTGACATTTATGTCATTTCTATCCGGCTGACCAGCCTCAGAAAATTGCGGCTGTTCTTCCAAATTCTGCCATGCCTCCCGCAACACCGAAATTCTCTTTTTGATCACATTCTGTTTATGATAGAATGCTTGATTTTCTTTTTCAAGTGCGCGAATCCGCTCCTTGTTCTTTACTATCTCATCCTTGTACCGGCTCTCAATATTACGAGGAAAAAAAATCATGACGTCCGTATCTTCTTTTTCATAGAGAGATTGCAGATACCTTTTTGCCTGCAAAATTTCATCCTCATGATCTTGAATCTGCTTTTGAGTCTCCGCCAGCTCCGTTTCCAGATCGAGGATCACCTGATAAAGTTTTTCATTAGCCATTTCTTTTCCCATGCAGCTTTGATCTCACTTCCACTTTCTAAAAAAGATACAATATACATCTAGCATAATCATAAAACAACGATTATAATAAAAAAAGAACCATTATAAAATACAATCCGCATTATAAATATGTATTTGAATGATACCATATAATCCATTATAATAATATCAGTATTTTATCAATCTTAACAAAAAAATTAATAACACAGCATACTACAGGCGGGAGTCGTGATAGTTTATGAAAAAAAACAAAAAATTCTTCTTAACTTTATCCGGTTTGGCCCTTACAACCATGCATGTATTAAATCGCATGGAATACAATGCTTGTTTATCAAAAAGCATTTTACCGACGGATCAAATACAGCAGTTTCAATGGCGGTTCGGAACAGTAAAATACCGCAAAATAGGAACGGGCGCGCCCCTGCTGCTTATTCATGATCTGACACCCGGCTCAAGCTCTTACGAATTTTCTCATGTCGAAGAGATACTTGCAAAAACAAACACGGTCTATTCGATCGATCTGTTAGGCTATGGGCAGTCAGACAAACCGAACATGACCTACACCAATTATCTTTATGTCCAGCTCATTACCGACTTCATCAAAAGAGTGATCGGTAAAAAAACAAGTATTGTCGCAACAGGTTTAAGCGCCATATCCGCTGTCATGGCTGTACATAACGATGCGGAATTTGCGGATAAACTGATCCTTATCCATCCGCAGGATTTATACGAAGGCAATCAGATTCCGTCCACACAATTAAAGCTGCTCAAGCTGTTTATTGATTCTCCGATCATCGGAACATTTATTTATTATCTTCATACAAACAGGGTTACTATCCAAACGCAGTTTCTCTATGAATATTTCTATCGGCCGACTGCGGATATGGATACGATCATTGACGCATATTTGGAAGCTTCCCACATCGGTTTCTTCAGAGGAAAATATGCGTATTCAAGCTATCTTGCAAAATACGGAAACAGTAATTGTATTTCCGCTTTGAAAAATATAAATAATAGTATCCTGATGATCTCCGGAGAAAAATCCACACTCTCCGATACGAATGAAGGAAATTATACATATTTTAATCGTTCCATTGAAACGATCCGCATTACCAACTCCAAAAATCTTCCGCAATTGGAAAACCCGAAAGAGACCGCTGAACGGATTTTAGATTTTTTGGCCTAACGGCTCTTTCGACGGAAGCCCCGCTTTCCGCGGATATTTCTTCGGCGTTACAGCTTGTTTTTTGATCACGACCAGTTTACGGTACATTTCGGAACCGGGCAGACAAAAATCTGTCTCCCGTACGACACGACCACCCAAAACAGAAAGCGCATGCTCCGCTTCGGAAAGCTCGCTTTCTGTTTTTTCCGATTTATACGGGATAAAATACCCGTCCTTTTTTACGAATGGCAGACAATATTCCGATAACGTGGAAAGTCTTGCAACCGCACGGGATACGCAGAGATCAAAGTTTTCCCTAAGCTCGCTTTTTCTTGCGGCGTCCTCCGCCCGCCCGTGCAGCGCCGTTATATTTTTTAATCCAAGCTGCGCGATCACCTCATCTAAAAATTTGACACGCTTATTCAAGGAGTCCAACATAGTGATCTTGAGATTCGGAAACGCGATCTTTAACGGAATGGCAGGAAATCCCGCTCCTGTTCCGACATCCATGACAGTAAACTCCTGCCCGGATAAAAAATCATGTTCCGGAAACGCTTTGACCAACGAAAGACTATCCGTAAAATGTTTTAAGACCACTTCCTCATAATCCGTGATCGCGGTCAGATTCATAAATGCATTCCATTCCGTAAGCAATTTATAATAACGAATAAACTGTCCGTATTGTTCTTCGCGCAAGGTAATGTGCAGCGCATCCATATGATTTCTAAATGAAGTTAGAGAATATTCCTGCATAAAACCTCCGCATTTATTATGTTCTCTTCACACGAATCTCGTTGATTGAAAAATTAAATTTTTTTCATTTTATGCTCCAAATAAACCAAGAGCACAGAAATATCCGATGGAGAAACACCTGAAATTCTGGAAGCCTGTCCGACGTTGATCGGTCTAAATTGTTTCAACTTTTGTCTCGCCTCTAAGCGCAGGCTGCCCACATCATCATAATCCATATCTTCAGGAAGCTTCTTTTTTTCCATTTTATGAAATTGCTCAACCTGCCTTACCTGCCGTGCAATATAACCCTCATATTTCACTTCAATCTCTACCTGCTCGATCACGTCATCCGGCAGAGGCTTCCGCTCCTGATCCAGCGGGGCAAGTGTTTCATAGGAAAGCTCCGGTCGGCACATCAATTCAGCTAACGAAGCCGCTGTTTTTAACGGCGCGCTTCCCCGCGCTTCCAAAAATTCCTGCACGGTTTTATTTGCACCGACCATCGTATGTTTTAATCGTTCGATTTCTTCCTGAATTCTTTTTTGCTTCAAAAGAACCGCATCATATTGCTCTTTTGTAATAAGTCCCACCTGAAATCCGTATTTACGCAAACGAAGATCCGCATTGTCCTGACGCAGCAACAGACGATATTCCGCACGCGACGTCATCATGCGATAAGGCTCAAAATTTTCTTTTGTAACAAGATCATCGACAAGCACGCCAAGGTAACCCTCGGAACGGTCAATGACGAGCTGCTCTTTTCCGCGCACATAATTTGCCGCATTGATACCCGCAAGCAGACCCTGTGCCGCAGCCTCTTCATAACCGCTGCTTCCGTTTAACTGTCCCCCGCTGAAAAGCCCTTCGATATTTTTAAACTGCAAAGTCGGATAAAGCTGCTGCGAATCAATACAGTCATACTCGATCGCATAAGCGTTACGAACAATTTTACAATGCTCTAAACCCGGTACTGTCCGATACATGGCAAGCTGCACATCCTCCGGAAGCGAAGAGGACATTCCGCCCACATACATTTCATTTGTATGTAAGCCCTCTGGTTCAATAAAAACCTGATGCCGCTCCTTATCGGCAAACTTAACAACCTTGTCCTCGATGGACGGACAGTAACGCGGCCCTGTACCCTCGATAATTCCTGCATAAATTGGCGAACGGTCCAAATTTCCGCGAATAATCTCATGCGTCTGTTCATTTGTATAGGTCAAATAACAGGATACCTGATCAATCTGCACATCCTTCGGATCTGTGGAAAAAGAAAAAGGAACAACGCGTTCATCTCCTTTTTGTTCTTCCATTTTGGAATAATCGAGCGTTCGCCCGTCCATACGCGCAGGTGTTCCCGTCTTAAAACGACGCATTTTTATTCCAAGCTTTTTCAAAGAATCCGTCAAATGATTTGCCGGCTGCAATCCGTTCGGTCCGGTATAGGTAATTGTTTCTCCGCAGAGACAGCGCGCATTTAAGTATGTTCCCGTACAAAGCACGACCGCCTTTGCTTCATAAATGGCGCCTGTTAAAATCTGAACACCTGTAATCCGCTTTTTTTGATTTGAAATTTCTTCCGAAAGAAGTGCAACCACCTCCGCCTGTTTGATCGTTAAATAATCCTGATTTTCCAAAATATTCCGCATGGAACGCGTATATTCCGCTTTATCTGCCTGTGCGCGCAGAGAATGTACGGCCGGTCCCTTTGAGCGGTTTAACATTTTTGACTGAATAAAGGTCTTATCGATATTCTTTCCCATTTCACCGCCAAGCGCATCTACTTCTCTTACCAGATGCCCTTTCGACGAGCCGCCGATATTCGGATTGCAGGGCATCAGTGCGATACTGTCTACGCTGACCGTAAAAATAACAGTCTCAAGTCCCATTCTCGCACAGGCGAGCGCTGCCTCACATCCCGCATGACCTGCACCCACCACGCATATATCAACTTGTTCTCTGATCTGCGACATACTCGTCCTCATCACTTTCTTTTCCTTTGCGGCTATTATAGCATAATTATCTTTGAGTCTCAATCACACTGATTTTTATTCCATCAAAAAACCGTCTCATCATCAGCAGTTCTATGCTTTATTTGCATATTTGCTTTTGAGGCGACGGCTTTTTTATATTTTTTACCCTATTTTATTATGGCATCAACATTTTCAATGATTTAACTTGAAAACCTTCGCCATTTTTTAAAACAATCTCAGCTTCCAAATTAACAGGACTTAACTCTATCAATAAATCTCGCAAATGACATGACGGAACATCGAGTGTAGAATCATTCCACATACATACAACATACTTTACTTCTTTATCTCCGTTTTCTGCAAGGGTCTTGACAAAATGATTTTCATCTTCTATATTGCCGGACATAATACTATGATTAGCAAAACAAAACATGTTATCTTTAGAAGTCCATACAGCAACAGCTTGTTCAGCGGATAAATCAAATTTTATTCGTTTTTCGACCTGTTTTAATAATTTTTCAAACTCTAATATATTATTTTCCATACTCATTATAATACTCCAAAAAACATTTTTGATCCATCACTAAAACAATAATAATGAGTATAGGGAGAACCACCTCCACCACAAGAATAATATGTAAAATCAGTTCCATAATAATTTTTAGCTGCTGCTAAAGAAGGCCAATTTGTACGTCCAAGTGTATCTCCCGGACTATAACATGTCGGCAAATTAACACCTGAATAACTGGCAACCCCGTTAATTGATGATTCTGTTACATCGTTACAATATTCTTCTGCTGAAACATCGTACATAGGATTAAATAATAATATTAATCCTAATAAAAGAATTGTCATAAAATTTTTTATTAATTTTTTCATATATGGAACCCTCATTTTATACATATGTAATTTGTAGTATATCATAATTAATTATAATGTCAATACTATTATGTATTTTTAAAAATATTATTTTGAATTAATTATTTATTTTTCCAACCATTTTTTTACATCTATGTTATCAATAAATATGGACATAATAAGAACAGAAAAGGAGGAGAAGATATGAATAATAAATTTTTAGATTGTTCTGCATTGACAATCGTTATCATAGGCGCAATCAACTGGGCACTGATCGGATTTTTCCGCTTTGATCTGGTGGCAAAAATTTTTGGAAATATGTCATGGATATCCAGAATCGTTTATGATCTTGTCGGAATCTGCGGAATTTATCTGATCACATTTTATCTTTACTGCGGCGGCAAAAAGAGTCAGCAGGCATAACATCATATAAATAAAACAGGCAGGTATGGCAGGTAAATATGACAATCCATTCAGTCATACTTACCTGTTTTATTTGCTGTTATTTTTTTATTGTTAATTGTATATAGATTTGTTAGAATCACAATATGTAAAAGGAGGACGTACATATGGCAGACAAAATTATATCAATTGACAGTAAATATCGAAACAAACATTATGCAAACGGATTTTTCTCAGCAATCGCAAAAAGCGCAAAAGGCGGAGGAATTGCAATCATTATCTGTGGTATTATTTTAGCATTGATCGGAGGCGGTATTTTAGCAATTTTAATTTCAAGCATCGCAAGCGGCGGCTTTAATGCTGAATGCGGGGATATTTTTGGGATTATCTTCGGACTCATCTTTTTTGTTCCGGGAATTCTTTGTATTTGGTTTGGTATCCGCAGAGGAAAAATGAATGATAATGATTGGATCAAGAAATTTATGGAAAGCAGTGATTATCCTGAAAGTGTAATACGGGATTTCGGCAATCAGGTTTTAGAAGAAGGAAGTCTCCGCATGCAGCTTGGAACATCCGGAATACAGGGCTTTCTGACGAGGGATTATATCTGTATCTGTAACCTATTGGCTCCCTGCGTCATTAAAATAGAAGATATCTTAGGGGCATATTTTGTAGAGATGTCAAACCGAATCAGCGTAAACGGTAAAATGAGAACAATCTATGATACAAATATCGCCATTTTTTCCAATCACAAGACACAGGCATTAATAGATGTGAAAGAAAAAACATACAAACAGATTATTGAAATTCTCAAACAGAAAAATCCTTCCATAGATATCGCAACCGGCAGAATGCTGTCAGAAAAGGAATATAATCAGATTAAGGAACAATTATGTAATTAATATAGAACAGATTGAAGTTTATTTACATTATAAATTTTAATATAGGATTGTGCATAATATACAGTTCCATAAGTAGGCACTATGAAACCGCCGGTACTTACATGCGGTATTTTCGCATGTTATGTACCGTTGCGGTTGAATTGTAGCGAAAGCGTGCCTACGTTGGATTGTATATTATGCACAATCTTAAATATAATTAATTACATTATGCAAATACCTAATAAATCATAAACAAATCATTTCATTTTATTTTCCCATACAAAACTTGGAAAATATTTCATTCACCAAATCTTCTTCCACTTCCTCACCGATGATCCTGCCAAGGGAAGCATAGGCGCTCATTAAGTCAATCGAATAAAAATCTTCAGGCATTTGAGAAATAATACTTTGCATGACCTGTCCTAAGCTTTCATGTACTTCGATCAGTCCTTCTTTATGCCGTATATTTGTGATCATGACTTCAGAATTTTCAGAAATTTCTCCATTCATAAACATGAAATGAATCTGCTTTTCCAAATCCTGCATTCCGGTTTTACTTGAAGATGCAGTTGAAGTTTTGATGATCACAAATTCATTTTTTTCGTCTTTTGCAGGATAACTTTCAATTTGATTTTTCTTTTCCTGATTCTCATCTGATAATCCGGTAAGAATTGCACGTTTTAATTCATCTTCCGTAATGACAGATGTTAAATCTGATTTATTCATGAGTACAATAACTTTTTTATTTTTTAACAAATGAATGATCTCTTCATCGTTTTCATCAAGAGGAGCAGAAGAATCAACAACATAAATGATCAAATCGGCATCCGCCGCATAGGACTTTGCACGTTCCACACCGATTTTTTCAACTTTATCCTGCGTATCCCTGATTCCCGCCGTATCCACGATATTTAATTGTATTTCTCCGATCATCAGACTTTCTTCGAGCGTATCGCGCGTCGTTCCGGCAATATCCGTGACAATCGCTTTTTCTTCACCAAGAAGCAGATTCAGTAAAGAAGATTTTCCGGCATTGGGTTTTCCTACAATAACGGTGCGAATCCCCTCTTTTATCATATTCCCCTGATCTGCAGAGCGGATCAGACTCATACATTCATCGGATAAACGTTTTATTTTCGGGAGAAGCTGCTCCTGATATCCATCCAGGCTGATATGCTCCGGATCATCCAATGCAGATTCAATAAAAGCAATTTCATGCAAAATATCAGCACGAAGCTCTTTTATTTTAGAAGAAACGGAACCCTTGAGCTGTGCCATGGAAGCCTTGAGTGCCAGATCATTTTTGGAACGCAGAATATCCATCACCGCTTCTGCCTCCGACAGATCGATCCTTCCGTTTAAAAAAGCACGTTTTGTAAATTCTCCGGGTTCGGCAAGACGCGCCCCATTCGCTAATACGAGGGACAGGATGCGATTCATGAGAAACATTCCGCCGTGGCAGTTGATCTCAACCGTATGCTCCGTCGTATAGGTATGGGGCGCTTTCATGACCGACACCATGACCTCATCCACGACGTCATCGCCGTCGCAGATAAAGCCATAGTGAATGGTGTGTGTTTGATAATTTAATAAGGTATGCTCTTTTTTACGATTGCAATAAATCGGATGAACAACTAAAAAAGCATGTTCTCCGCTCACACGGATAATACCGATTCCGCCGTTTCCGGCAGGCGTTGCAATCGCGGCAATCGTTTCATTTTCCATTTTCTTAAAACTTTCTCAAGGTTACGACTACGCGGCGGAACGGTTCTTCTCCTTCACTATGCGTCGTCACATATTTATCATTCTGAAGCGCGGAATGAATAATGCGTCTCTCATACGGATTCATCGGCTCTAAAGAAACAGAACGTTTTGTTCTCTTCACTTTATAAGAAATATTTTTTGCCAGATTTTCCAAGGTTTCTTTTCTTCTCTTGCGGTAATTTTCCGTATCCACTTTCACGCGGATATAATCTTCCGTTCCCTTATTGACTACGAGAGAAACCAGATATTGAAGGGAATCTAAAGTCTGTCCTCTTTTTCCGATCAAAATTCCCATCTCATCGCCCTTTAAGTCGATATCAAGCGTTTTTTCGTTTTCATCATAAAAAGCGTCGATTGCCACGGCATAATTCATCGATCGAAATACATCCTCTAAAAAGTTCTTTGCTGTCTGATCGATGCTGAGTTCTTCTTCTTTCACCTTTGCTTTGATCTTTGCAAGCTTGGAACCGATTCCCAAAAATCCGCTGGAACCTTCCTCGACTACTTCCCAATCAAGCTTATCACTCGGTACACCAAGAGTTTTACATGCTTCCGTGATCGCATCATTAACTGTTTTACCGCTATACTCTTTATAATCCATTTCACATATCCTTTCTTCCCAAATAATCCTAACTATTTATTATTCTTTTCATTATACTGCTTTACCATATTTGCCTTTGCTGTCAGGCTGCCCGGCTTTGCATTATTGTTATAGTATTCCGTTGCTTTTTTGATCGCTTCTTCTTTTTCCTCTTTGGAACGCTGCGGTTTTTGTGTTTCCACACTTCTGGTATTCAGCTTCGCAGTATTGTTAAGCTGTTGAGCAGGAAGACCCATACGCTTCATTTTTTCATTATATTTTTCGATATTCTTTTTCATCATCTCATCCACATCAATCTTATTGAGATGCTTATTGATGACGATCTGCTGTACGGTACGGACAAGTGCGCTTGCAATCCAGTAAATACCCATACCGGCAGGAAGCGTATAACAAAAAACTGCGGACATGATCGGCATGATCATGTTCATGGTCTTCATGGAGGCCATCATTGGACTCTGTTCCTGATTGTTATTATTTGTCTCCGGCTGAGGCGCAAGCTTAATATTTACCCACTGGGTGATTGCAGAAAGAATCGGAATCAGCACTGCCATAATAACAAGCAGCCATGCGCCGCTGTTGATTGCATTACGAATAATGGCAGACGGAGAATCTCCGATATTTAATCCGAGGAAATTATTGTATTTCATCAGACTCTCATTGACACTTGCAGCGGAACTTCCGTATTGTTCAATGATTTTATCCCAGTCCGAGCTGCTCGCCCGATTTAATACGTCAATAAAGCTGTTCTGAATATTCCCGTATTTCGTACCTGCAAGAGCAGATTCCGTAAACTGCTTCCTATAATATACGAAGCTGCTGACATTTTCCTGAAAAAAGGCAATATCATTTCTTCCGAGAGTCTGCACAAATCCATCAAAGCATTCTCTGATTTTTGTAACATATGCAGGCATCTGATAAATAACGCGATACAAAGCAAACAATACGGGTAACTGGATCAATAGCTGCAGACAGCTTCCCGAAGGAGATACACCGTACTTTGCATAGACAGCACGCGTCTCCTGATTCATTGCCATCATGGACTGCTGATCCGTTTTTCCCTTATACTTTTTTTGAATTGCCTGAATTTCAGGATTCATTCTTGCAGACAGCTTAGAAAATTTCTGCTGCTTAATCGTAAGCGGCATCATCAGCATATAGATCACAATGGTAAAAAGAACAATGGCAAGACCGATATTCGGAATATGAATCAGATAAAGAAATTCAAAAATAATATTGATGATCTTGCCAAGGACCCACACGATATACTTAAAGATCGGTGTAGAGTTCGAGGTTAATAAAATATCTGCCACTTGTTTTCCTCCTATCAGACTGATCAAGGTACCGGATCATAACCACCCTTCGAAAAAGGATTACACCTTAAAATTCTCCATACAGCAAGCGCTCCTCCTTTGAGTGCCCCGTATTTTTCTACAGCCTGAAGCCCATACTCGGAACAGGACGGAAAATAAGGACATTTCGTACGCTTAAGCGGAGAAATATACTTTCTATAAAGTTTGATCAGTCCAATCAACATTTTTTTCATCATGATTACGAATTACTTCACTTTAAAATTTTGTGAAGCTTTGCAAGATGAAGTAAGGCACTTTCCATATCCGTGTATAATATGGATTTCGCATTCACTCGTGCCACGACTACAATGTCTAAACCACTATTAAACATTTCCTCATGTAGTCTGTAAATTTCGCGGACCAGACGTGTCAGGCGATGCCTTACCACACTGTTTCCGACTTTTTTACTGACAGAGATTCCGATTCTATTCGTACCAAGATTGTTTTTCAATACATACATTACCAGATATTTGTTGGCATAGGATCTACCGTTTTGATACACATTCTGAAAATCCCTGTTCTTTTTTAAGGAATCCGAAAACTTCATCATATTGAGCTTTCCTACTGATTAATTTAATAAAAAAGAGTGCAGAGCACTCTTTTTTATGCTGACAGTCTCTTTCTTCCTTTTGCACGTCTGGCTGCCAATACTTTTCTTCCGCCCGGCGTACTCATTCTGGAACGAAAACCGTGAACTTTCTTTCTCTGTCTATTCTTAGGCTGAAACGTCATCTTCATAGTGCGATACACCTCCTTATCATGTTACCGTTTTTATGGAAACAGGTATTCTATTTTGCGATATTGAAAAACAATCGTTACAATTATATAAGAAGAAAATATCCACGTCAATACAATTTTTCAAATTTTAGAAATTATAAAAAACACGAAAAATCCTATTAAAATTCGTGATTTTGTCCAATTTCCATATCTAGTTATCAATTATGATTTTATGGACTAAATATTGCGGTATCACAAAAAAATCTTAATTTATCCACTTTACATAATATTATCCACAATTTGTTTATATCTTGTGGATAACTATTTTATATTTCGTGTATAATTAAATGGATCACTTCATGAATTCCATTTTAGGTTCGTGGAAATTGTTTATGTTTTTCCTGAAGGTTATACACAGATGAAACATAATAACTTACTTTTATGTTAACTTTTAGATTGATGGACAATCAGGCTGTGTATGATTCTTTCCGATTGCTTTTTTCAATACTTTCATTTAATATAATAGTAATAATAATATGAAATCATAGAAAGTATGGGATTTTGGAATGGCTTCTCGCTCAGATCATGAACAGAAATTAATAGAAAACTGGGAAAAGATCAAAGAAACTGTCAAAACAGAATATAATGTATCTAATATCGCATTTAACACATGGATTTCTCCTCTTTCGTTTCATCATGAGGAAAATGGTGTGATCATTGCTCTCATTACCGGCACCAATGCCGATAATTCTCTTGCCTTAGAATACATTAATAATAAGTATAAAAACTTTTTTCAGGTGACAATATCGGAATTCATGAACCATGAATACGATATTAAATTTGTATTGGAAAAAGATATTCAGACGGAAGAAAACGAAGCTTTGCCAAAACGCACTGAAAAAGGAAATATATACAATATCAAGCATGAAAATGCAAACTTAAATTCCAAATATACTTTTGAAACTTTTGTCGTGGGTAACAATAATAAGCTTGCGCAGTCCGCTGCGCTCGCTGTTGCGGAATCTCCGGGAGAAGCTTACAATCCTCTTTATCTGTATGGAGGTCCCGGACTAGGAAAAACGCATCTGATGCATTCCATCGGACACTTTATATTAGAACAAAACCCAAACAAGATCGTACTCTATGTAACTTCCGAGCAATTCATGAACGAAGTGATCCAGTCCATCCGAAGCGGTGACGCCAATATGATGATTAAGCTTCGTGAAAAATACCGTACGGTGGATGTTCTTTTAATTGATGATATTCAATTTATCATAGGAAAAGAAAGTACGCAGGAAGAATTTTTCCATACATTTAACGTTCTTCATGAGGCAGGAAAGCAGATTGTCATCTCCTCTGATAAACCGCCAAAGGATATGGAAACCTTAGATGAACGTTTTCGTTCCCGTTTTATATCCGGTCTTTCTGCGGATATCGGTGCTCCTGACTATGAAACGCGTGTTGCGATCCTGCTGAAAAATGCGGAAACCTATTATCATAAAATAGACGACACCATTATTCAGTATATTGCTGAAAACGTTACTTCAAATATCAGAGAACTGGAAGGCTCCTTAAATAAGGTAATCGCTTATTCCAAAATCAGAAAAGAGGAGCTTACCTTAGATCTGGCCAAAAACGCATTAAAGGACATTATTTCACCCAATCATGCCCGTGAAGTGACACCTTCTTATATTATAGAAGTCGTTGCGGAGCATTTTGCGATCAGCCCGGATGATATCATGTCTAAAAAACGAAACTCAGAATTTGTCCTTCCGAGACAGATCTGTATGTATTTATGCCGTACCATGACGGAAACATCCCTGATTGCAATTGCAAAATTGCTGAGTAAGAAGGATCACACGACTGTCATCCACGGAATCAATAAAATCGCGGCAGAAGTGGAAAATAACAGCGAAATGGCCGCTAAAATAGACATCATCAAGAAAAAGATCAACCCTGTTTAAGCTTGAAAAGTAAGGAAAATGTGAACAACTTTACCTTAAACACATAAAATATGGTCTGTTTTCACAACTTTTACGTGGAAATTTTGTTTGATATTTAGTATAATAGAATAGGTTATCCACATTTCCACAGCGATTATTATTATTGATACGAAATAAATCTTTAATATCATTATCCGTTATGGGCCTTGCCCAGCACACAAAGAAGGGAGTTTTTCTGAAATGAAATTTGTATGTTCTAAAGCAAACCTCTTAGCCGGTGTCCAGACAGTTTCCAAAGCGGTACCGAATAAGACGACGATGTCCATCTTAGAATGCATCCTTGTAGACACGACAAAAGGAAATATCACCTTAACGGCAAACGATATGGAGCTTGGCATAGAGACCGTCATTCAGGGTAATATTGTGGAAAAAGGAATCATTGCTTTGGATGCAAAAATTTTTCTTGATATTGTGCGTAAGCTTCCGGACAATGATATTACAGTTGAGACGGATGCGAATTATAAAACAACGATCACATGTGAAAAGGCAAAATTTAATATCATCGGTAAATCCGGAGAAGATTTTTCTTATCTCCCTTCGATTGAGAGAAATGATTCCATCCTTTTGTCTCAATTTTCTTTGAAGGAAGTTGTCAGACAAACGATCTTCTCAATTTCTGATAATGATACGAACAAGATCATGAGCGGAGAATTATTTGAGATCACGGATGATAAATTAAAGGTTGTTTCGCTTGACGGCCACCGTGTATCTATTCGCAATATTACGTTAAAAAATTCATATCCACACAAAAAGGTAATCGTTCCGGGAAAAACCTTGAGTGAGATCAGTAAAATTCTTCCCGGAGATGTTGATAAAGATGTTCATATTTTCTTCATGGACAGACATATTGTATTTGAATTTGACAAAACAGTCGTGGTATCGAGGCTGATCGAAGGAGAATATCTGCGTATCGAGCAGATGCTCAGCAATGATTATGAGACAAAAGTAACCGTAAATAAGCGGGTGCTGCTGGAATGTATCGACCGTGCGACGCTGCTTGTCAAGGAAGGCGATAAAAAGCCGATCATTATTAATATTCTTGACGGCGTGATGGAATTAAAGATCAATTCCATTATCGGAAGTATGAATGAGGATATTGATATTCAAAAATCCGGTAAGGATATGATGATCGGTTTCAATCCGAATTTTTTGATCGATGCGCTTAAGGTTATTGATGATGATGATATTGATATTTATTTAGTCAGTGCGAAAGCGCCCTGTTTTATCAGAGATGCAAAGGAAAATTATATTTATATGATTCTTCCTGTCAACTTTACCACGGTTCAATAAAAGAATAATTAGGGAAAAAATGGAAAAAATAACGATTAACGATACTTTTATTAAGCTTGGGCAGGCAATGAAGCTTGCAGGTCTTGTAGATTCCGGATTGGATGCAAAAATAGAGATTCAGGAAGGAAATGTCAAAGTCAACGGAGAAGTCAGTTTGCAGCGCGGCAGAAAATTATATGACGGTGATACGTTTTCTTTTCACGGAAAAGAAGTCGCGGTAACTTCAAACGTCAGATAAGAGAGCGGGATTTGGTTTTCATATGGTCATCAAAGCATTGGAATTAAATCAGTTTCGTAATTACGAACAATTAGAGCTTTCCTTTGATGAAGGAACAAATATTTTATATGGCGATAACGCGCAGGGTAAAACAAATATTCTGGAAGCAATTTATCTTTCTGCAACAACGAAGTCACATAAAGGCAGCAAGGATAAGGATATGATACGCTTCGGAGAAGAAGAAGCGCATATCAGAACGATCTTACAAAAAAACGGTATGGAACAGCGCATTGATATGCATCTTCGGAGCAGTAAAACGAAGGGTATTGCGATTGATGGAGGTAAGATCAAAAAAGCCGCGCAGCTTTTAGGACTTTTGAATGTCGTCTTTTTTTCACCGGAAGATCTGTCGATCATCAAAAACGGTCCCGCTGAACGAAGACATTTTATTGATATGGAGCTTTGTCAGCTGGATTCATTTTATCTTTACAATCTTAATCATTACAATAAGATTGTAAACCAGCGAAATTCTCTGTTAAAAGATTTGTTTACGAATCCTGACCTGAAAGATACGCTGTCTATTTGGGATTCTCAGCTCCTTTCGTATGGAAGCAAAATCATAGAACGCAGGAAATTGTTCATTGATCAGCTGAATGAGATCATTTATGACATACATAGGCAGCTTTCCGGCGACAGGGAGCATATACAAATTTATTATGAACCGAATGTAGACGTGAACGAATATGAAAGAAAAATGAAATCCCGTCAGGAAGTCGATATTCGCTTAAAACAGACAACGGTCGGCCCGCACAGAGATGATTTTTCTTTTATGGCGGATCATGTAGATATCAGAAAATTCGGTTCTCAAGGGCAGCAAAGAACTGCGGCGTTGTCTTTGAAACTCTCGGAAATTGAATTAGTCAAAAAAATAACGGGAGATACCCCTGTGCTGCTTTTAGATGATGTTCTTTCTGAGTTGGACAGCAACAGACAGAATTATCTTTTGAATTATATTAAAGATATTCAGACGATCATCACCTGCACGGGTCTTGATGATTTTGTAAATAATCGTTTTACCATTAACAAGGTATTCCAAATTGTAAAAGGAACAGTGGCGGAAAGCAACTGATCATAACGGAAAGGTATGGTATTTACTATGAGCGCCGAATACGGAGCAGATCAAATTCAGATTTTGGAGGGACTTGAGGCAGTCAGAAAACGTCCCGGTATGTATATCGGAAGCACTTCTTCTCGCGGACTTCATCATCTCGTATATGAAATCGTAGATAACTCCGTAGATGAAGCGCTTGCGGGTTTTTGTACGCAGATTCAGGTTTTTATCAATCCCGATAACTCTATTACGGTCATTGATAACGGACGTGGTATCCCTGTCGGCATCAATCATAAAGCAGGACTTCCCGCGGTAGAAGTTGTTTTTACCGTTCTTCATGCAGGAGGAAAATTCGGCGGCGGAGGATACAAGGTATCCGGCGGTCTTCATGGTGTCGGCGCTTCGGTCGTCAATGCGCTTTCCGACTGGCTTGAAGTTGAGATCGCACATGAAGGCAAAATTTATAAGCAGCGCTATGAACGGGGAAAAGTATGCTATGCGCTGAGAGAAGAGAGAGAATGCGGAGATGATAAGATCGGTACAAAGGTGACGTTTAAGCCCGATGCAACGATCTTTGAGGAGACGATTTTTGAGTATGATATTTTAAAGACCAGACTTCGTGAGACTGCTTTTTTGACAAAGGGATTAAAGATCATTCTTTCCGATTTACGTCCCGGCCAAGAGCAGGAAAAAACATTCCATTACGAAGGCGGTATTAAAGAATTTGTTCAATATTTGAACAAGAGTAAGGAAGCTCTTTACCCTGATGTTATGTATTTTGAAGGAAAAAAGAATAACGTTCTCGTAGAAGTTGCCATGCAGCATAATGACACGTATAACGAGAGCGTCTATTCGTTTGTCAATAATATCAATACACCGGAAGGCGGTACGCATCTGATCGGTTTTAGAAATGCGATCACAAAAACCTTTAATGATTATGCGAGAGGTGCGAAGCTCTTAAAAGACAGCGAGCCGAATCTGACCGGAGATGATATTCGAGAGGGACTTGCCGCGATCATCAGCGTTAAGATCGAAGATCCGCAGTTTGAAGGTCAGACAAAGCAGAAGCTTGGAAATTCTGAAGCGCGTGGTGCGGTTGATAATGTTGTCAGTGAACAGCTTACTTATTTTTTAGAGCAGAATCCTTCCGTGGCAAAAATCATCTGTGAGAAATCCATTTTGGCGCAGAGAGCAAGAGAGGCTGCAAGAAAAGCAAGGGATTTAACGAGAAGAAAAACGGCGTTGGAGGGAAGCACGCTTCCCGGAAAACTGGCGGACTGTTCTGATAAAGATCCGAAAAACTGCGAGATTTATATCGTAGAGGGAGATTCCGCCGGCGGAAGCGCAAAGACGGCAAGAAGCCGTGCGACACAGGCAATTTTGCCGCTTCGCGGTAAAATTCTGAACGTGGAAAAAGCAAGGCTTGATAAGATTTACGCAAATGCGGAAATCCGTGCGATGATCACTGCATTCGGCACAGGTATCCATGAGGATTTTGATATTAGTAAGCTCCGCTATGATAAAATTATTATCATGACGGATGCCGATGTGGACGGCGCGCATATTGCAACCTTAATGCTGACTTTTATTTATCGGTTTATGCCGGAACTGATCAAACAAGGGCATGTGTATCTTGCAAAACCGCCTCTATATAAGTTAGAGCGCAATAAACAGGTGTGGTATGCATATTCGGATGATGAGCTTGATAAAATTTTAGCGGAAGTCGGACGCGACCAAAATAATAAGATTCAGCGTTATAAAGGTCTTGGTGAAATGGATGCGGAACAGCTTTGGGATACGACCATGGATCCGGAAAAAAGAGTACTGCTCCGTGTCAATATGAATGAAGACGATGAATCCGAGATTGATATTACCTTTAATACCCTTATGGGAGATAAGGTAGAACCGCGCCGGATCTTTATTGAGGAAAATGCCAAATTTGTAAAAAATCTGGATATTTCATAAACAAATTTTGTGAAATGAAATTGATATGTAAGCCAATAAGAAGCTGTAACGACTTGCAGTTGATGAAAGGGCATGGTTTGTAAATATGGATGAACAGATCTTTGATAAAATTGAAGAAGTTGACCTGAAAAAGAAAATGGAAGACTCCTATATCGATTATGCGATGAGCGTTATTGCGGCAAGAGCGCTTCCCGATGTAAGGGACGGCTTAAAGCCGGTACAGAGGCGTGTGCTTTATTCCATGATCGAGTTAAATAACGGTCCCGACAAGCCGCATCGTAAATGTGCGCGTATCGTCGGTGATACGATGGGTAAATATCACCCGCATGGGGACAGTTCCATTTATGGTGCGCTGGTCAATATGGCGCAGGAATGGTCAACTCGTTATCCGCTTGTGGACGGACATGGAAATTTCGGTTCCGTGGACGGCGACGGCGCCGCGGCAATGCGATATACGGAAGCGAGACTTTCCAAAATATCCATGGAGCTTTTGGCGGACATCAATAAAGATACGGTTGATTTTGTACCGAACTTTGATGATACGGAAAAAGAACCCTCCGTTCTGCCGAGCCGTTATCCGAATCTGTTGGTAAACGGTACGTCCGGCATTGCGGTCGGTATGGCGACAAATATACCGCCTCACAATCTGCGCGAGATTGTCAAGGCGGTCGTTAAGATTATTGATAACCGGATTGAGGAAAACCGTGATACGGATATGGAAGAAATTCTTCCGATCGTCAAAGCGCCGGATTTTCCGACAGGCGGCATCATTCTCGGAACAAAGGGAAGCGAAGAGGCATATCGCACGGGACGCGGAAAAGTCAGAGTGCGCGCCGTTACGGATATTGAGACAATGGCAAACGGTAAAAACCGGATTATTGTCACCGAGCTTCCGTACATGGTAAATAAAGCGAATTTGATTTTAAAGATCGCTGAACTTGTGAAATTAAAGAAGATTGACGGTATTACAGACCTTCGCGATGAATCCAACAGAGAAGGTATGCGTATCGTCATTGAGCTGCGCCGTGACGTCAATCCGAATGTCATCATGAATCAGCTTTATAAGCATACGCAAATGCAGGATTCTTTCGGCGTGATCATGCTTGCTCTTGTGGATAATCAGCCGAAGGTCATGAACCTTCTGGATATGCTGCAGTATTATCTTGCGCATCAGGAAGAAGTCGTTACCAGAAGAACCAAATATGATTTGAATAAAGCGGAAGAGCGCGATCATATATTACAAGGTCTGTTGATCGCTCTCGATTATATTGATGAGGTCATAAAAATCATCAGAGGAAGCGCAAACACACAGGAGGCAAAGGAAAACCTCATTGCGCGCTTCGGCTTAGACGATGTGCAGGCACAGGCGATCGTAGATATGCGTCTGCGCGCTCTGACAGGCTTGGAAAGAGAAAAGCTGGAAAAAGAGCATGAGGAATTAATGGCAAGAATCAAAGAATTGAAAGCAATTCTCGCAGATGAAAAACTCCTTCTCGGCGTCATCAAAACAGAAATTACCACGATTGCAGAGAAATATGGGGATGACAGAAGAAGCAAGATCGGATACGATGTATTTGATATTGATGCGGAGGATATGATCCCGAAGGAGAATACGGTCATTGCCATGACGAGTATCGGCTATATCAAGCGAATGACTGTCGATAATTTCCGCGCGCAGCACAGAGGCGGAAAAGGCATTCAGGGAATGAAGACGATCGAGGAAGATTATATTGAAGATCTTCTTATGACGACGACACATACTTATGTCATGTTCTTTACGAATTTCGGCAGGGTATACCGCTTGAAGGCATATGAGATTCCGGAAGCGGGAAGAACGGCAAGAGGAACGGCGATCATTAATCTTTTGCAGCTTTCTCCGGGTGAAAAAATCAGTGCGATCATACCGATTTCCGGTTATGAGGAACATAAAAATCTGTTTATGGTAACAAAAACCGGTATTGTGAAGAAAACGCCGATCATGGAATTCCAAAATGTGCGAAAGAACGGATTGATCGCGATCAACCTTCGTGATGACGATGAACTGATCGAAGTAAAAACAACCGATCGGGATACGGAAATCTTCCTTGTAACAAAATATGGTATGTGTATCCGGTTTAAGGAAACAGACGTCAGAGCGACGGGAAGAAGCTCGATGGGTGTGATCGGTATGAATCTGGATGATAATGATGAGATTGTCGGTATGCAGTTAGATCATCAGGGAGATTCACTTTTGATCGTATCCGAAAACGGCTACGGAAAACGTACTTATTTAGAGGAATTCACCGTGCAGCACCGCGGCGGTAAGGGTGTGAAATGCTATAAGATCATTGAAAAGACCGGAGAAGTCGTGGGAGTAAAGGCAGTCACTGACGATCATGAGATCATGATGATCACGGACAGCGGCACGATCGTACAGCTCCGCATGAATGAAATCTCCATCTTAAAGAGAATCACGTCGGGCGTAAAGATGATAGATTTAGACGACGGCGTAAAGGTTGCAAAAATTGCCAAGGTGAGGGAAAAAATCAGCGACGGAGAACAGGAATACGATAATATCGAGGATGCGATACAAAATATTCCTGAAGCCGAGGATGAGAAGACAGTAGAAGATATGGAGGTAATAGAAAAGTTAGAGGATACGGAATCGGCGGACTTAACAGATAATGAAGAATTATAAGGAGGATGAGAAAACATGAAAACCTTGAAAAAATTGAAATGGAATGTGATCATTTCCTCGGTTATTTATGTTGCGCTTGGCGTGATCTTATTGATCTGGCCGGAAATGACAGCAAAGAATATTTGTTATGTGGTCGGCGTGATTTCCATTGCTGTCGGTGTTGTTAATCTGATCGATTACATAAGAAAGGATTATTCCGTAGATGCATATAGGTATAATCTTGTGTATGGAATGGTGTTCATTCTGCTTGGTATATTCATTTTTGTTAAAGTGGAGACCGTCATTTCCATTATTCCGGTTTTACTCGGTTTTGCGGTGACGATCAGCGGTCTCTTGAAATTTCAGAATGCGGTGGATTTAGTGCGTATGAAATACAGCGGCTGGGGCATTGTCATGATCGTTTCTATCTTAAATATCGCATTCGGTATCGTGTTGATCATGAATCCATTTGCATCGGCAATGATACTTTTTATCTGTATCGGCATCGGCATGATCTACAGCGGCGTTTCCGATCTGATCGCGACGATCATGCTTTCAAGAA
Source organism: Lachnospiraceae bacterium (assembly GCA_014804425.1). Classification (GTDB taxonomy): domain Bacteria; phylum Bacillota; class Clostridia; order Lachnospirales; family Lachnospiraceae; genus DLAJ01. Next base: position 143,072 of record JAAUZV010000007.1, on the reverse strand, counting down.
GCATTAAGAGTATCGGCAGGGAAATACAAAAAGCACAGGATCAAAATATTGTTAATTAAAAATATTCACTTCTTACGTTGCGAGACTAACCACTTGGTGTAAGCATATTTACATCAAGTGGTTTTTTCTTTATGATAAGCGTATGAAAATCAAAATCGAAATCGACGAACAACTGAATGAAGATGAGATCACGATCCGGTGTCGGGAATTAAATGATCAGATCGAGCAGCTTCAAAAAGCCGTGCGGGAAATCAACGCTTCCTCCCAGCGATATGTTTTTCAGAAAGGGGAATCCCAGTATTACCTCTCTTTGGATGAGATTTTATTTTTTGAAGCGGACGATCATCACATTTATGCCCACACCAAGAACGAAGTGTACGAGACGAGATATAAGCTGTACGAATTGGAAAAGCTTTTGCCCTCTTATTTTTTACGGGTATCCAAATCAACTGTGCTTAATATGCGGGAGGTATTAAGCATTAAGAAAAATATAACGTCAGCAAGCCTTATCGAATTTCGAAATTCGGATAAAAGAACATACGTGTCGCGGTCCTATTACAAGATGCTGGAGATGCGGATGAAAGAATTGTATTTACGAGGTTCCGGTTAAAAAGCCGGAATCGGTAACCTTTAGTTTCAATGATCAGAAAAAATAAGAAAGGAAAGGAAGACACAATGAATAAAGGATGGAATTGGAAATGGAACGGAAATCAGTATTATGGAAAAAAAGCCCGTTATGCGAAATTGTTTTGGGGGCTGCTTCTGATCTTAATGGGCATTTTTTTGGTGATCAGTAAAATGGGACTGGTCACAGGAATCAGCGTGTGGTCGGTTTTCTTTACCATTATTTTTGCGGCAATGTTGATACGCGGTTTGATCAAGAGAAATTTTTTCTCAATTTTCTTCCCAATTGCGTTTCTGTGTATCATTTACGACGATCAGCTTGGCATTACTGCCCTGACTCCATGGACCGTTCTGCTGGCAGCTTTATTATTGAGCATCGGAATGGAGATGTTGTTTAATAACAGCAGAAATTGCTATGTAAAATTTTTTCATAATGATGACATTGACAGAACAAGCCGCGATAATTCAGACAAAGGGGTTCATGTTGGGATTAATCTGGAGATTGATGATGACAACGAAAAGGAAGAATCCGATGAGGAAGCATCCCATACCGGATGGGGAGCAGAGGAATCTTCCACATATGGAGAAAAAGTATTTCAGTCAAATAATTTTTCAAATATTTCTAAATATATTAATCCGGAGACCTTTGAAAAAGGAGTGTTTACAAACAGCTTCGGCAGTATGAATGTATTTTTTGAAAACGTTCCCACTCAAAAAAAGGAAGGCTATGTGAATGTCAGTAATTCATTTGGAGAGATCAATATTTATGTTCCTTCCTCCTGGTTAGTAAATATGATGATTGAGGATACTTTTGGAAGCAAATCGAGTGTGAAAGGGCGTCCGGACGGCAGCAGGACTTTCCTGCTTCATGTGAACGGAGACAACTCGTTCGGTGAGGTTCATATTATTTATCAATAAAGAAGACAAAAAATCAGAGACTGTTTGAGTGCATCAACAAATAGTTGATTTCTTCAACCAGCGTTACATTGTTACTTTTCGAAAGCTATGCTAACCTTGTAACCACAGACGGCCAAAACAAAATCTGTTGGTCATGATACCTGTCCGAGCGGACAGATATCAAATAGGGTTCGAAAAAAAGAAAGGGTGATTATGATGAGAACAAGTTTCAATGGCGGAAGAGGTTTTATCTGGAGTTTTAGATGGACGGGGACATCTGCACCTCATGTAAGAACATACAAATATGAGGATCCGTTTTATGGTTTTCGGATGTGAGACCGGAAAAAGGCGTACTTAAAAAAGAGATTTGCTTTAGAAAATAAGACAGTTTGAGGTGGGAACAGGGAATGTCAGAGAAAAAAGAAAAAGAAGATAATGAAAAAAAGAAAGAGGAAGAAAAGAAAAATCCGTATCATCACGAGTACAGCGTATTTTCCAATATGAAGTACATTTTAGGAAAAATCCGTCTTTATTGTCCGATTTTGCTCGGATTGATGATCACCGGTATTTTCAGTCAATCCATCGTACAGTATCTGGCAAGCTTTATTGGTAAATTTGTCATTGATATTGTGCAGGTGCAGTCAGCGAGCGTTCAGAAAGATTTTACACCGCTCATTCGTGTTCTTTTGATCGCATGTGCCATTGAGCTTGTGATCATGCTATTGAATGCGATCACAAGTAACAGGTGTTGGTATTATATGATCAACACGCGCATGAGGATCATTACGGAGCGTGTGAAAAAAGCGCTTTCCATGAATTATCAGATGTTCGAGGAGCCGGATGTCCTTGATATGGAACAAAAAGCGCAGCAGGCAACCGGCGGAAATACTAACGGCATAGAGGGAATGATGCACAATATACACGATCTTGGCATCAATGCGGTTCTTCTATTGATCACACTGACCACGGTTGTTGTACTTGACTGGCGCATGCTGATCGTGTTAGGAATGGTCGGTGCTCTTCAACATCTTTTTTTCACTTATACGGTAAAAAAAGACAGGCGGGAGGTTTGGGATAAGCTTGCTCCTACCTGGCGCAAAATCGGTTATATGCAGCAGTCAGTTCAGAATTTTGATTATGCAAAGGATATTCGTTTGTTTTCCATGAAGGGCTGGCTGTCAGAAAAGCAGCATGAGGTTTTGATGGAAAAGCAGGATAAAATGCTTTACAGCCGCACGCTATGGATTTATAATTCCGCGTTTGCGCATGGGTTATCCATGATCTCTACGGCAGTCATCTATGCAGTCATGATCTTTGCCGTTGTGGATCAGAATCTTTCCATCGGTAATTTTACATTATATTTAGGTTTAGCAATGAACTTTACGTCGGCGATGACGAGTACATTGAACACACTTGGAACGATTAAGAAAAATTCTCATGATGTCAGCTATTTCCGGGCCTTTATCGATATGCAGACCGAGGAAAAACCGGGCGAATCGTTCTCTGTTCTGACAACAAATAACAAAGATACGGCTTCCTCTGCATTAACGACTGAGGATGGTGATGAAGCTTCTTCTGCTTCAATACATAAGAAATGGAATCAGAATGTTGATCAGCCGCATGAGTTCCTCCCGATTCCGAAGACGGACAATTATACGTTCACGTTTCGAAATGTATGCTTCCGTTATGCAGGTGCGAAGCAGGATGCGCTTCATAATTTAAATCTTACTTTTTCAGCGGGTGAACGGCTTGCCGTTGTCGGCTTAAACGGTGCGGGAAAAACAACGTTTGTGAAGCTGCTCTGCAGGTTATATGATCCGACAGAGGGGGAAATCCTTCTGAACGGCGTTGATATTCGTCTATTCAAGCGAAATGATTACTATCGCCTGTTTGCGCCTGTGTTCCAGAATGTGGAGCTGTTTGCATTCCCGATGGCTGAAAATGTATCCATGCTGCCGCCGGATCAGACAGATCGCGATAAAAGCCGGGAATGTCTCATCCAGTCAGGACTTGGCGATAAGCTTGCCGGATTGAAGGACGGCGTTGATACAGAGCTGTTAAAGATTATTTATGACGATGGTATTGATCTTTCAGGCGGCGAAAAACAAAAATTGGCGCTTGCCCGTGCATTATACAAAAACGCACCGATCATGGTATTGGATGAACCGACTGCAGCATTGGATGCACTGGCAGAGTACAATCTTTATTGTAATTTTGATAAGATCATCGGAAGTAAGTCCGCAGTATATATCTCACATCGTCTTTCTTCGACGCGCTTCTGTCATCATATCGCAATGTTTGCAAACGGCGAAATGGTGGAGTACGGTACGCATGAGGAATTGCTTCATAAAGACGGCGCTTATGCGGAAATGTTCCGTATTCAGTCGCAGTATTATAAGGAAGAAGGAAAGGAGGCGGTATTCAGTGAATAGAAAAACACTTCAATACTTTTTTCCGATCGCATGGCGTTTTCAGAAAAGTTATTTTTTGATCGGAATAGCGAAAGCAATCTTGGAAGCGGCTCATCCATTTGTGAGTATTTTATTTTTACCTCTTATCATTGACGAGCTTTTGGGTGAGCGTGATCTGATGCGAATGTTTTCTTATGTTGCGATCATTGCCGTCGCCGGTTCTTTGATTTCGGTTATTGCGTCAGTGCTTGGCTGCCAAATGGAAAAATGTGACGAAAAATTTCAAAATTATTTTACGGAAATGATGAGCCGCCGTATCATGGAGCTTGATTTTCAGCTCACGGAGGATAAGGAGGCGCTTGATCAGATCGAGCTTGCCCGAACGGGAATGGATTGGTATTCAGGCGGCGTGCATGGTATTTTCGAACAGGTGTTGAATATGTTTTCTGCGCTGCTGCGCGTTGTGGGTGTTGTTGCGCTGATCGCAATGTATGCGCCGATTCTTTTTATCCTGGTGATCATAACCTTGTTTATCAGTATATGTCTGAATCATAAAGATAATCAGATTGAGATCCGGTTTCATAAGCAGCTTTCCAAAGTAAACCGCGTTTTTGGCTACAGTGGTTATGAGTTGATGGATATTCAGTATGCCAAGGACATTCGCCTGTATCATGCGCAGGATATGATGGTTACAAAATGGGAGAGCTACACAGACGAATCTTTGACATACTGGAAATCGGAGGGGGATGGTCATCTTCCGACTGCCTGTATCAGCGCGGTGACGACAGTCGCAAGGGATTTTTGTATGTATCTTTATCTCGGCATGCTTGTGATCAAAGGAAGCATTACGATCGGAGTTTTTTCACAGATGATCTCTGCATGCAGGGAGCTTACGGATTCTGTTGTCAGCATTGGAAGATGCCTGCAGGAAATCACAAAACGCTGCAATTATGCGTATGAATATGTGAAATTTATGCATTATCCTGCTGCAATTGAGAAGGGAAACCGTCCGGTTACGCCGGGAGAGCATGTGATCGAGTTCCGTGATGTGTCGTTTGCCTATCCGAAGACGGAGATCCGGGTTTTGGAGCATGTAAATCTAAAGCTGAAGGCAGGTGAGCATCTCTCCGTTGTCGGCTTAAACGGCGCAGGAAAAACAACGTTTGTGAAGCTTCTTTGCAGACTGTATGACCCGACGGAGGGTGAGATTCTTTTAGATAACGTGAACATTAAAGAATATGATTACGAACAATATATGAATCTGTTTTCACCCGTATTTCAGGACTTTAAGCTGTTTGCGTTCTCGATCAAGGATAATATTTTGATGGGGAAAGAGGAAAAAGATCATACAAACGAAGCTCTGCACGCTCTGTTTGAGCAGGTCGGCTTCTCGGATAAGCTTGCTTCCTTAGAACATGGCATGGATACTATGCTCTTTAAGTCCTTTGATAAAGAAGGAATTGAAGCGTCGGGGGGAGAACAGCAGAAGCTTGCGATCGCGCGGGCGCTTTACAAACATGCGCCGGTCGTGATTCTTGATGAACCGACGGCGGCGCTTGATCCGATCGCAGAGTATGAGATTTACCGCCAGTTCCACTCGTTAGTCGGCGGAAAAACAGCAATTTATATCTCGCATCGGCTTTCCTCCTGTCGTTTTTGTGATCACATTGCCGTTTTTTCCGACGGGCATGTGGCGGAGTACGGTACGCATGATACGCTGGTAGGTAAGGAAAACGGCATTTATGCGGAAATGTTTGCCGCGCAGGCGCAGTATTATCAATGATGGGATTATGACAGCGCATAAATGTTATCATCGGTGGATGGCGTTTATGCGCTGTCGAACTCTAGCATATAGTCCCGGTAGCGGATGGCGCATAAGGTGCGCTGGCAGCGATAGTTTTCACGTTCCTTGATGGCGATCGTGCGAAAGAATGTTTTCCACATGTGCTCGTACTCCGCACTTTCGCTGCTGTTCCAAATACGATCCATCACATCCTCATGTAACGGTGCGAGAAACCACTGCCGTCCCCGTTCATGAAAAGCGCCCATGTGATGCACTTCGTCAAGGATGACAAAGTGCTCCTCAGGTAAGCGATCCGCAAAATGCGGTGCAATGAGCGGGAGCGGCTGATTTTTGGGGCGTATTTTAGCAATCAGAATACCCTGCTCCGAATGGTGAAAACGAATAAACCCTCGAAACAAGTGCGCCTCATTCGACACATTGCGCTGAATATCGAAAAGGCGGCAGACGGTTTCATCCGCCTGCAGATCAACAACCCTGTGACCGTAGCGAAAGCCAAGTTTTAGGAAGCGGTAGATCACGTCTATTTTATCCGGGTCTCTTGAAAGTGTGGCAAGGTAGACCATGTCGTATGCTTCTTTGCTGATCTTTTTTGCGATGGAGCGCGCAACCTTGACTGCTTTTTCTAAGTCGGTCTGTACATAGACATATTCCGTAAACAGCTCAAAACAGTACCCGTCCTCTACGGACAGTTTTAATTGTCCGTCCGGTATCCGTGCCGCCCATGCGTCATAGATTGCCGTAAAGATGCCGTCCGGTGTATCCTCGCAAAGATAGGTTGTAAATAATGTATCCATAAGATTGTGCCTCTTAGATCAATCGTTATTTTCCGAAAGAGTTGCGCATGGCACAACTCCTGATTTGATCGGTGTTTTCTTAAATATTACAATAACACCTTTCATCCTTGCTGCTTACATATATTTCATGTTTCGCAATATCTTCATAGCCCGGTAACGTGCCGATCGCATTTCTGATGATATATTTTCCCATTAAGTTGTAAGTATCTCCTTCGGATATTTTTCCATTTGACAATTTACCCGTGATCCAGCCTCTTCTCAACAGATCTAAGAGCCACTCTTTTTTTTGTGCAATGAGAGCTTTCGTCTTTTCGTTGTTAATATCAGTATATGCCATTAGTAAGTATGACAGAGGGATTCCTTCCTGTACGGCTGCCTGCCCGGTTCCGAAGGAAAGAAATCGGTCACTTAGGGGAGTGAGCAGTCGGTCAATCCATTCTGCGTCATCAGGCTTCGCTACAGTAAGAAATCGCAGCACACTGATCCCGGTTGCCAGACATTCCCCCTTTGTGCACGAATTCCCAAAACAGGTATGCTGCAATCGCTGCAAAGTGCCCTCTACCATTTCATGAACCTTTTCATGCGCAGGTGCAAACATGGCAAGCAGCCGAATGATCTCTAACTCATAATGATTTGCATATAAAATATTCGTTTTTGGCAAATAACCCTGAATCAGTCGCAGCTTTTTATTTCCGTTATACGGCGGAATATAATAATCAGGATACATACGGTCTGTCTCAGGAAGAACCCGCATGCGTTTTTTATATGTCAGGATACTTTCTTTCGAACAGATCCCGTTTAAAAAAACGGATACTGCTTCTTCTTTTTCTGTGTCTGTTATCTTTTCTGCAAAGATGGCTTTTCTGTTTAGTTCCATAAGAGTTTGATATGAATTCATATAGATACTCCTCCCGCCCACATACTTTTATCGTCAAACAGGGACAATTGACGGTAAGTCATGTCATACGCAATTTCCCAGTTCTTTTTTCTGTCTAAGTCGATGAGATTCCGGGTAATATAGTCCTCATCGATTTTTGTCGGATACATCATCTTTCCGTTGCAGGTGATAAAATAGTGCGCGCGCTTCAAGACAACACCGATTCGTTTTAGTCCGTCAAAGTCAAGCTTCATGCCTCTGCGGGCGCGGACAATGCGCTTTGCCGATTTGACGCCGACGCCGGGAATGCGGAGCAGGAGCTGATAGGGCGCATGGTTGATCTCCACCGGAAAATATTCAAGATGGCGAAGCGCCCATTCGCATTTGGGGTCGAGAAAGACATTAAAATTCGGGCGTTCGGGCGTTAAGAGCTCATTTGCCTGAAATCCGTAAAAGCGCAGAAGCCAGTCCGCCTGGTAAAGACGATGCTCGCGCAAAAGCGGCGGTTTTGTGCCCAATGCGGGAAGGGAACTGTCGTCGTTTAACGCAATATAGGCGGAGTAAAAAACACGTTTTAAGTCGAAGCGCCGATATAATGCCTCCGCAACGGATAAGACCTGATAATCATCTTCCGGTGTCGCGCCGACGATCATCTGTGTGCTCTGTCCGGCGGGGACAAAGACCTGGTGTTTGTTTCTATCTGGCGTGATGAGCGATGTGCCTGACGGGATATTCTGTATCATATCGTGCTGCCTGTCAGAATGGTCAGTGATCAGAGAGCCGGAAGAATGATCCGATAAAGAATGCGATGGTGTATCGGCTTTCTGTGTCAGAGCGGCAGCAGGCGGCAGCGACGGATCGGGGATGGCAAATCCCCATTTTGTCGTTCCGATCGTATCCTGTTCTGCGATGCTTCTGCCTCCGCTCAAGCGGCTGATGCGCAGCGTTTCCCCCCGTTTGGACTGCGCAATGCCCTGTTGGATCTGACGCATAGGCTTTAATATGGTCTCGCGCGTCTTATTCGGAGCAAGCCGGCGCAAGCCCTCTGCTGTAGGCAGTTCTAAATTGGTGCTCATGCGGTCTGCAAGCAGGCCGACAGCCGCTACGATCTCTGGAGCCGCGCCGGGAATCGCCTTTACATGAATGTATCCGTTAAAATGATTTTTTTCCCGAAGGAGTCGAAGCGCAATATAAATCTCTTCCATGGTCTCGGTCGGATTATGGCGGACGCCGGAGCTTAAAAACAATCCCTCGATATAGTTGCGGCGGTAAAACTGCATGGTAAGCTCGCTTACTTCTTCGGGCGTAAAGGAAGTGCGCACCGTGTCGTTGGAGCGTCGGTTTAAGCAGTATTTGCAGTCGTAGACGCACTCATTTGTATAGAGAATCTTAAGCAGAGAGATACAACGCCCATCCGCCGCAAAGGAATGGCAGATACCGCATGCTGCCGTATTTCCCATGCTGCCTTCCTTCCCTTTTCGATCTACACCGCTTGAGGTGCAGGCAACGTCATATTTTGCCGCATCCGAAAGAATCTCCAGTTTGCGTTCCAGCGGAAGATTTTCCATTACTACCAAAGCTGCTCCTATCTGCGCGCCATCCCGCGCGCACCCGAAAGTCAAAATTAGAACAAATGTTCCGAATATGTGTTCTATTATAGAGGAAAAGATATATAATTTCAAGAAGAAAATAATCTTTATATTATCTTTAATCAATTCCTGATGGATATGGTATAATAGGCGCATAAGAAAAACAAGCGGCCGCAAAGCGGGCGGCACAGAAACGGAGAAAACCATGAATTACAAATTCATCGCATTGGCGGTCATTGCACTGACATTTTTATTTCAAACCTATATGGAATGGCTGGAGGTGAAATCGGCGGACCGTCCGATTCCCGATAATGTAAAAGACATTTATGACGCGGAAGCTTACGGGAAGTGGCTGCAATATCATAAGGAAAAAACAAGGCTTTCCCTGATCCGGCATCTGGTCTCTTATTTGTTCACGTTTATCCTGATCGGGGGAAATGTGTATGCCCTGATCATAAACGGATTGTCCTTATCGGGAGATTATACCGCGGCAATCGGCGTACTGGCAGCGGATATGCTTCTTTGTCTTTTGTATATCATCCCGTTTGAATATGTGGATTCCATGATCATTGAGCAAAAGTACGGCTTTAACCGGATGACAAAGAAAACCTTTGTGATCGATCAGATCAAAAGCGTCATCATTAATCTGATCTTAACCGGCGGGCTTTGCTGTCTGTTTATTCTGATCCATAAAGCACTCGGCAACTGGCTGCTCGTTGTGTTCAGTGTGGTCTTGTTTTTGTTTATTTTACTGATCGCATTTTTATATCCGATCTTTTCCAAGATCTTTAATAAATTTGAACCGTTACCGGAAGGCGAGCTGCGGGAGCGTCTGTGCAGACTGCTTGAAGAAAATGACTGTACGGTCAAGGAGATCAAGGTCATGGACGGCTCGAAGCGTTCCAGTAAGGCGAATGCGTATTTCAGCGGTTTCGGAAAAATGAAGACGATCGTTTTGTATGATACGCTGTTAGAGCAGATGTCGGCCGATGAGATCGTGGCGGTCTTTGCGCATGAGATGGGACATAATAAGCATAAGGATACGCTGAAAATGCAGTTGATGAACATTGTAAACATTGTCTTGATGGTGTTAGTCGCATGGGCGCTTGTTTCCGTTCCCGCAATTTATCCTGATTTTGGATTTGCAGGCTTAAATTACGGATTCGCGTTTCTGCTGTTAAGTGCGGTATGTCTTGCGTTCCTGTCTCCGTTTGTGGGATTGTTCTCAAGTACGCTGTCCCGTCGTTTTGAATATCAGGCGGATCGGTTTGCGGCAGAAAACGGATATGGACCGGCCCTGATTTCCGCATTAAAAGTATTGGCGCGTAATTCGTTTGTCTGCCTGACTCCTCATCCGCTGCTGGTGAAGCTTACCTATAGTCATCCGACGGTCAGCCAGAGGATAACGGCGCTTATGGAACATAAAAAAGAATGATTCTATCATGCTTCGATATAAAGTAGCCTTGATCACACAAACGATCAAGGCTATTTTTGTCTGCAAACTTAAGGAAAACTTAAGGTTGTCTTTATGCGTATTTTAGCTTGATATTGCAGAATAGTGTCAAAGGGAGGGAATAAAATGATAGAATGTGTTGAGCTGGTAAAATCGTACAAAAAGAAGCGAGTTGTGGACAACTTGAGCTTCAGCGTAAAAAAGGGTGAGGTATTCGCGTTTCTTGGCAGTAACGGCGCGGGTAAGACTACCACTATCAAAATGATATTGGGGTTATCCAAAATCGACAGCGGAACAGTTAAAATCAGCGATGGCATATGCGTGGGGTATTCGCCGGAAACACCTTATTTTCCACCGTTCCTGACAGGAATGGAAACTCTGCTGTATTACGCCGGAATACAGAATATCCCTAAAGCAAACAGGAGAGCCGAAGCGTTAAGGCTGCTCGAAACCGTCGGTTTGGAGGACAGCAAAACCAAAGTCAGCCGCTACTCAAAGGGTATGCTCCAGCGGCTTGCGCTCGCGCAGTCACTTCTAGGCGATCCCGAGCTGCTGATTCTCGACGAGCCTACTGCAGGGCTTGACGCATTGGGCAGACACGACATCATTCAGCTTGTCACTAAGCTCAAGTCGCTTGGAAAAACGATCATCGTAAATTCGCATATATTAAACGATATCGAGCGCATATGTGACCGAGGCATAATCATTAAAAATGGCAGAAAAATGGGAGAGTGGAACCGCTCGGACGACAATCAGAGATCACTTGAGGATATGTTTATCGAATTTGTGGGAGGTGAGCGAAATGACGATAGCATTGACCGCGTTTAAGGAAAAACTGCTCCGAAAGGAACTATACATAATTTCCGTGATCGCGATACTTATTTTAGTCATTTTCAGTTCCGGAACGGGAACGATCACCGTTGGCGGCGAACCCATAACGGGATACAAAATGTTAGCGCCAATCCTTTTGACGGTGGTCAACGCTTTCGCTTGCGTGTTTGCCGTGATAACCGGTCTTGGCACGATTCCCGCCGAATATGAGCGCAAAACCAGTCACCTCATTTGGATACGAAACGTTCCGCAGTATTACTATCATGGTGAGCTGGCACTGGCAAATATAATGTCGGGAATGTGCTGTGAAGGGATTTTGTTTTGTGCGATGACGGTATTTATTATAACCAACGGAAAGGGTGGCGAGGCTTGGCGGCTCATTCCCGCGTTCCTGATGGTCGGTGTGAACGTTGCTGCCGTGAGCATCATCACGACCGCGCTGAGCATCGTTTTTTCCAAAACGGTCGCCGGCACGGTAGCCGCGGTTTATGTTGCTGCGGGAATTTTCCATGAGCTGCTTTTAACACTCAAGGACGTGATCGGCGGCATTGGCGGAGATATCGTAAGGTTCGTTTTGAAGCTTATTCCCGACCTCAACGACGTGCAGACGCAAGCCGGAAATATGCTTACCGGAAAAAGCGTCGATCTGCACACGGTATTCGCAGTTCTGCTTGCGGCGTATGCGTTTTCAATGCTGATATTGTTTTATAAAAGGAAGGAAGCATGATGATGAAGAGAATTATTTGTGCGGCGATAGTCGGTATTGGGCTGCTCGCAGGATTTTTTGCAACGGGCACCTACGGGCTTTCCGCGGCGAACGTCGAGGTCTACACAATGGCGGTCGGATTAGAAAAAAAAGATGGTAATTTTGGATTTGAGAACTTTTTTCTCACGGATTATCCCGTTGCGTTTTATGACGGCGACAAAGACTACCGTATTACCTCGAAAAACGGCGAATACAGTGTAACAAAGCGATCCCCCGTTATAAATTCGATCGTCGCGACGGCTTATGAGGTGAACGGTGAATTCGAGGTCCTCTCGCCGACAATTGAGAAAATGTCGTCATTTATATCGTTGATGAATACGGGAATGTCCGAATATACCGCAGAGCATCACGCCGTGGTGATCTGGCATGAGGCTTTTCACTGCTATCAGATGAGCGGTTTTTCGGGCTTTATAGATAACATATGCTCAGAGATCGACGAGCAGATAATTGTCGTGCAGGTTGACGGGAACAGCCGCGCTGTCGAACTGCTAAAAATGCAAATGCAGCTATTGGAAGAGTCTGTAAAAACCAATGATATAGATATCATACGTGAAAATATGGTAAAATATAAGCAAGCTGACGAGGAACGCAGAGAGCTGCTTTCCGAGAGTGTGACTGCGTTGGAAAACTATTACACGATAGTCGAAGGTACGGCATGCTATGTTGAATCCTGCGCATATAAGGAATTGATGCCCGAAAGCTACGATGAGGAATATATCAGCGCGATAAGCTGTTATTACAGTGGTTCATCAAAATACTACTACATCGGAATGGCTCAATGTATGATACTCGAAAAGCTCGCGCCCGGGAGACTTGGCGGTTACACGTTCTCGAAGCCGATAATCGAACTTATTTATGAGGAGTTGTGTATATGAGATATAAGGTGCTTGCGGCAGATGATGAGACGGAGCTTCTTGACGCGCTGGAGCTGTACACCGAGCGGGAAAATATCAAGCTTATCAAGGCTGACAGCGGTTCCTCTGCGCTGACATTATTTGAGAAAGAGAAGCCGCACCTTGTACTGCTGGATATCATGATGCCCGAGCCAGACGGATTTTTGGTGCTGAGAAAGATCCGCGCTGTGAGCAGCGTTCCCGCAATAATGCTGACAGCCCGCAGCGAGGATTACGATAAAATTCTCGGTCTGGAGCTTGGCGCGGACGATTACATCACCAAACCGTTCAATCCCATGGAGGTAGTCGCGCGCATAAAAGCACAGTTGCGCCGCTGCTACGATTATAAGGGCAGCACCGCAGATGAGGAGCTTCGGTGTTTCGATATCGTCCTAAACCGTGCGGAAGCGTGTGTTTTCAAGCACGGCAGAGCGTTGGAGCTTACAAAAACAGAATTTCTTATTTTGGAGCTGCTGATGAGCGGGCGCGGCAGGATATTTACAAAGCGGCAGATATTCGACTATGCGCGCAATGACGGCTACATCGCCGACGACAACACGGTAATGGTGCACATCAGCAATCTTCGCGCCAAGATCGAGGATGATCCGAGATCGCCAAAAATATTGAAAACCATTAAGGGATTGGGATATAAGATCGAAAAGGAGCAGGCGTGAGAACAAAGAGAAAATTTTTTTGGAAAAGCATTTTTTTTAAACTTGTCTGTAGCTTTATTCTGTTTGCAATTGCAATAGTGATAACTTTTACTCTCTGTCTGGTGCTGGAGGCGGTGTTTATCGGCGGCGGCGATCTCATAGGCTGGAATCCGACCGCTGTTATTGACGAGAATGGTCATGTGATAAATGCCGAGACCATTGAGAATCTTGGCGGTTGGATCGAGGAGCTGGACGAGGACTGTAATATACTGCAGGTCTACGGCAATAAAAAGACGCCGCAGCAGCGCTACACCGCTGACGAGCTGCTAAAGCTCACCGCTGTGTACAGCGACTCTGATTACGCCATGTTTTACGTCGCGCCCGAGAATACGGAGCGGCGTTTTCTGTGCGTTTACGGAAAGGATGTAATGCAGGTAAACGTGACCCTGATCTTAAACAATATTTCCTCGCACGGACAGCCCGACTTTTTTCTGATGTTTATTCCACTATCCATTGCCGAAATTATACTGATAAGTCTGTACCACAAGCGAACAATCAAACGTCCGCTCGACAAGATCATTTTGGGAATGGAGAGCTTGAGATCGGGCAATTACGATATGCGGATCGATATTAAAACCGAGGCGGAATTTGATGAGATCGTCAAAACCTTTAATGTTATGGCGGACAGGTTGGAAGCCGAAAAAAAAGAAAGGGAACGCCTGACCAAAAACAAAAACCGTATACTGCTCGAGCTGTCGCACGATATCCGAACGCCGATCACTACGATAAAAAGCTGTGCCAACGCTCTGGAAGCGGGGCTTGTTCCCGAGGAGCGGATACAAGGATATTATCACACCATCGACATGAAAGCGAACAGGGTACGTGCGCTGTCCGATGATATGTTCACGATGCTTAAGATGGACGACCCGAATTACACGCTTAACCTTGAGAACACGAATATGTGCGAGTATCTGCGGAGGCTTTGCGCGGAATATTACAACGAGGTATCCGAAGCGGGCTTTGAGTTCGTTATTGATATTCCCGAGAAGGAAATTTTCAGCGAGATTGATATAAACCTGTTTTCACGTGTTGTTGGAAATCTTCTGACAAACGCGATAAAATACAATGACACGGGCAGTATTATATCTGTAAGGTTCACAGCAGGCGATAAGCTTACACTTGAGATCGCCGACGACGGTCAGCCCATTGACAGCACGCTCGCAGCGGAAATATTCAACGCATTTTCGCGCGGCGACAAGGCTCGCAAAACCAACGGCGGCACGGGACTTGGGCTTGCCATTTCCAAGATGATAGTTGAAAAACATGGCGGCAAGATCGGGTATTTTCGCGATGGCCATGAGAATGTCTTTCGGGTAGAACTTAATTCCGATGCCGTAAACAACACGGATATAATATCATCATGATCCTGCACTCTCCCGCTTCGGCAGATATTGTACGGCAATGCGGTTTTCCGGCTTTACGTCAAAAAGATAAAGTACGATGAGGAACAGCCATTCAAGCGGCTTCATGATGAAATAAACGGCATCCGCCGCATAACGCGAATGAATGAGCTTTGCAACCGGAAAACCGTAAGTATCATAAAAATGACGCACATGTCGGTGAAAACGCGGTGTGCGTTCCTCCAAAAGCTGTTCAAAGGCGTTGGCGATCATGAGTTGGCGGTTGACGATCACGGCGTGTCCATGCCGTTCCCCCATGCGCAGTGGCTTTACGATGCGGCGATGTCCGCCTGCTGCCACGGTACAGAGATAATGTTCGTCTACAATCAGATTCTGCGGCGCGGTCTGTGCAGACAATGTCCAGTCGCTTGTCTCAGTCCACGCCTTAATGAAAGCGTCCGGCTGCTGTCCAAACAACACCAGAATACCGATGAGTATGCCGAGCAGCGGCAATGCCAGCACGAGTCCTGCAATGGGCCAGTGCCGGGAGTTCATCAAAAAATGATGACAGGCGTTGAGGAGCCGATTGGAATAGATAACGGATTCCGTGTATTCATCTGTTTGAATCTGCTGCTGCACATCCGTCCATTCTCCGATCTTATATTGCATGAGTTTAAGTATAACGAGGATGCAGTTGGCGGAATACAGGATGGGATACCATTCCCCCCACAGCTGGATCGTCCAGAGAACTGCCGTAAACATACCGAGATAGAGCGCGGCAAAGCTGCACGCGATCACGAGCGGGGGCAGCTTCTTCAGCGGCACGAAATGTAATATCAGATACCCCGCAGCCGCGATGCATATGAGCGTGATAACGGTCGGGAAAGTCTGTGTGAAGATCGGGGTGTGCCGCTGGGCATTCTGAAGCTGCACATTCCAGTCCGCGGAAAAGAAAACGTCCTCAAAAGGCAGATAAATCGCGGTACAGAAAGCGCCCCATGCCAGTGTGATCAGCTCGATGAACGCCATTCTCTTTTTTGGGAAAAAAAGAATGACGAGGTTGATGACGGAGAGAACCAGCGGGTAGATCAGAAAAAATCCTACAAGCGTGCCGATTGTCGCGATCTCAATAAAATCCTTGATAAAATAAGTGAAATCCCCGGAGGCAATGCGGGACTGAATATACAGTATGAAGCAATATCCCAAACCGAGAATAAATGCAAGAAGAACGGAAGCAATAGTCGGCTTCCTTACAAAAAATGCGATACAGCTCTTAAACCATGTTTTGATCCGATTCATAAAAACCTCACTATTCCTTATTTCATTCGATCCGCCATCGTGTAAAACTCATAATACAACCCTTTTAATGCCATCAGCGATTCATGATTTCCCTCTTCCACAATTCCCTCTTCCGTTAAAACAAGGATGCGGTCGGAATTTTTGATGCTGGAAAGCCGGTGCGCGATCGTGATCGTCGTTCTGCCCTCGGACAGTCTGTTTAAGGATTTTGCGACAGCAAATTCACTCTCATTGTCAAGCGCCGAGGTCGCCTCATCCAAGATCATGATGGGCGGATTTTTCAGAAAAACGCGCGCAATGCTGATGCGCTGCTTCTGACCGCCGGAGAGTTTGACGCCGCGCTCGCCGACATAGGTGTCATAGCCGTCCTTTAATTCACTGACAAATTCATGCGCGCCCGCCTGTTTTGCGGCCTCGATCGCCTTCTCGCGGGAGGCGCCCGGAGCGCCGTACAGAATATTTTCCATCACCGTGCCGGAAAACAGGTACACATCCTGTTGCACGATACCGATATTTCCCCGCAGGCTTTTTAATGTGTAATGTTTGATATCCGTGCCGTCGATGAGGATGGTTCCCTCCGTCACGTCGTAAAAACGCGGGATCAGATTGCAGAGCGTTGTCTTGCCGCCGCCCGACGGACCGACGATGGCAAGCTTTTCTCCCGGATGTACGCATAGATTCAGATTACGGAATACCTTATTATGATCATCGGGATATTCAAACGATACATGGTCAAACGTGATCTCACCCTGCGGTTTCGGCATGGCGACGGCGTCCGGTTCATCAAAGATTTCAATATCGGCGTCCATGATCTGCAAAAAGCGCTCAATACCGGTCATGCCGCGCTGGAACTGCTCCGCAAATTCGATGATCCTGCGGATTGTGGCAATGAGCGTCGAGACATACATCGTATATGCGACCAGATCGCCCGCGGTGATCAGGCCTTTGTTTAAGAACAGACCGCCCGCCAGGATCACGATCAGGTACATCAGGCCGTCAAACGCGCGTGTGGACGTTTGAAATGCCGCCATATACTTGTAAGTTTCTTTTTTAATGTCCAAAAATTTCTGATTGCCGGTCTCAAATTTTGCGCATTCCATATCTTCATTGGTAAAGGCTTTGACAACCTTTTGACCAAGCAGGCTGTCTTCAATGCTCGCATTCAGTTCGCCGATCTGCACGCGCTGTTTGGCAAAGGCGCGCCTGCTGCGCCGGTTGAGCTTAATGCAGACGAACGCCATCACGGGGACGATGACAAACACCATCACGGTCAGCGGAAGACTGACCGTCGCTAAGATCACGAACGCGACGAGCGCCTTGATCCCCGCAATGAAAAATTCCTCGGGACAGTGATGTGCAAATTCGGTCACGTCAAACAGATCGTTGGTGATCCGTCCCATGATCTGTCCGACTTTCGTGTTATTATAGTATGTATTGGAAAGCTGCTGTAAATGGCGGTAGGCATCCCGCCTCATGTCGGTTTCTATTTTAGCGCCCATGACATGTCCCGCATCCGCCATGTAGTAGTTGGCAAGACATTCAATGACCTTTAGGATCAGGTATAAAAGGCTCATTTTTCCGATGAGCGCCACGGTGAGGCTTGCCGCCTCCTGAAGTCCTGTATTTGTGATCCGGCGGATGATCATGGGCAGCACCAGCTCACAGAGCGTTGTGAGGGATGCGCAGAATAAATCCATGAACATGACCGCTTTGTGATTTTTATAATAAGGAATAAACCGTTTCAGCAGTTCTCCCGTGCGATATTCCCGATCGTTCATGATTTCCTCCTGTAATTGTGTTGTTTCTTTTCGTTTCGCTTATCTTTCGTATAGGATTTTTTCATTCGTTCTGCTTCCATGCCTTGATCTCGGCAAGGCGCGCTGCAACAGCGGCTTCTTTTCCCTGTGTCGTCGGTTGGTAGTAGGTTCGCTCGGCGAGAGCGTCGGGCAGACAGGTCATTTTTGTCAGCTTTTCCTCGGTGTCGTGCGCATACTGATAACCTTTTCCATAGTCTAAGTCTGCCATCAGCTTTGTCGGCGCGTTGCGAATCTGCAGCGGTACGGGTGCAGCCGGAAGCTCGCGCACATCTTTTTTTGCCTGCTCACATGCGACATAGAGCGCGTTGGATTTCGGCGCCATTGAGAGATAGACGACCGCCTGCGTCAAATTGACGTCGCATTCGGGCATCCCGTTAAAATGACACGCCTGATAGGCGGCAACGGCGAGCGGGAGCGCCTGCGGATCTGCCATGCCGACATCCTCACTTGCAAAACGGATGAGCCGTCTGGCAATATAAAGCGGCTCCTCGCCGCCGTCAAGCATCCGGCAAAGCCAGTAGACCGCCGCGTCGGGATCGCTGTTTCGCATGGATTTATGCAGCGCGGAGATCATATTGTAATGTTCTTCTCCGTTTTTATCATATAAAAGAGAACGTCTTGTGATGCACTGCGAAAGACTCTCGTCCGTGACGGTGATCTTTTCCGCACTCATCTCCCCGTTTAAGACGACGGTTTCCAGCGTGTTTAACGCCGTGCGCGCATCGCCGTTCGCAAACCGCGCAATGACGTGAAGCTGTTCGGCAGTGATGTCTACGCGTTCATTTCCGTAGCCGAGCGGATGCTTCAGTGCGCGTTTAAGCATGAGAACTAAATCCTCTTCCTCCAGCGCTTTTAAAACGAACACGCGGCAGCGGGACAGGAGCGCGGCGTTGATCTCAAAGGACGGGTTTTCGGTCGTCGCGCCGATCAGGATGATACTTCCCTTTTCCACATACGGCAAAAAAGCATCCTGCTGCGCCTTGTTAAACCGATGGATCTCATCGACAAACAGCACGGTTCGGATACCCATATGACGACTGCTTTCGGCACGCGACATAACCTCTTTGATCTCCTTGATACCGCTTGTCACAGCGCTGAAATCCACAAAGTCAGCCTTCGTTTTTCCCGCAAGAATACGCGCGAGCGTCGTTTTGCCGACGCCGGGCGGTCCCCAAAAGATCATGGAGGAAATCTGGTCATTATCAATCAGACGGCGCAGCATTTTTCCATTGCCGAGCAGATGTGTCTGACCGACATATTCCTCTAAGGTCTGCGGGCGCAGTCTGCTTGCCAATGGGGTATAGGTTCTGGCAGTGCCTGTTTCCATCGTAAAAAGAGAAAGCTGTTCCATCGGATGGGCATGCTCCTTTTGGTTTGATAAGAAATTTCGTTTTAAGAAGCATACCATATTTGATCCAATTTTGCGACGCATTTCCGCGGATTTCATAAAAAATGCTTGCGGAGAGCGGGATATACCGATTAAAATAAAAAGTACAAAGATGTGAATGGAGCATTTATGGATGCACAAGAAAATCTGAAACGAATATCGGACGGCAGGCTATATGGCATTCACGATATGGCAAAGGTCGGCTGTCATAACTGTGCGGGCTGTTCCCGCTGCTGCCGCGGTATGGGAGAGTCCATTGTGCTTGATCCCTACGACGCATATCAATTGACGAAAAACTTAGGGCAGACATTTGAACAGCTTCTATCCTCATGCGTGGAGTTCCATGTGTCGGACGGACTGATCGTGCCGAATCTTGTGATGCGCGCGGATGCGGATGCATGTACGTTTCTTGATGAAGACGGACGCTGCCGCATCCATGCGTTCCGCCCCGGTTTGTGTCGTATTTTTCCGTTGGGGCGAAATTATGAAGGCGGGACGCTGACCTATTTCGTGCTGAGTGAGGAATGTCCGATGCCGAATAAGACGAAGGTCAAGATTGATAAATGGATCGATACGCCGAATCTGAAAGAAAAACAAGGGTTTCTGATCACATGGCATGATTTTGTCAAACGTGCCCGCAGGATGATCAATGAGGGCAGTGATCAGGCGGCGCGCGCCATGAATGTTGTCATGTTACAGACGTTTTACTTAAAGCCTTACGGCGGGGAGAACGGACCGGTGGCCCCAGGTGGATTTTACAGGGAATTTTATGAGCGGCTGGCCCGCCCGGAATTTGCGGATATTATGAAAGTATGAAATAAGCAGGAAAAACAAGCGGCCGCGATGCGGACCTATGTTTTTCCTGCCCGTTTTTTTCTGAAAGGAAATCTCTCATTATGAAATGTCACCATTGCAGGTGATACTGCCGCCTGCAGAGACATCGCCGGTAATATCGCCGTCGCAGAAAATGTTGCCGCCTGCAGAGACATCACCGGTAATGTCACCGCCGCAGGAAAGACCGGCATCTGCGGAAGCATCACCATTAATGTCACCGTTGCAGGTAAGATCACCGCCCGCAGCGGCGTCGCCGTTAATGTCGCCGTCGCAGGTGATGTTCCTTCCCGCATTGGTGGGACCGTTGATATCGCCGGAGCATTGTACGTTCATCCCCGTGTTAACGGTGCCGTTGATGTCACCGGAACAGGTTACGGACGCGCCGATGTTGGCGGGACCGTTGAGGTCGCCGAAAATATCGGCGCTTCCCCATATTTCGACCGGCGCAGTGGCTGTGTTCGAATCAGAGATAAAAACGAATGATTTATTATGGAAAAATTTTTTGGTTTTTGGTTCGCAGGTCAGTGACAGTGGGATGCGGATGTGCGGATCATAAGTATCCTTTCGCAACAGTGTCTTTCCGCGGTATTGTACGATGCGCAGAACATCGTCATCGGGAAGATTGGGCTGCGGGGAGGGAGTGCTCTCTTCGGCAGCAGAACCGCCCGCCGCGTCGTTCGTTCCGCCCGGCTGATCGGCTCCGGCGGTGTGATCTGTCGTGCTGTCGGTCGTTCCGGCGCATGCAGCGTCGCCTCTTAATAATGTGTCGATGGAGACGCCGAATAGGTCAGCGAGCTGCGGCAGCAGGTCAATATCAGGATAGGACAGACTGCATTCCCACTTGCTGACTGCCTGTGTGGTGATCCCGAGCTGTTCGGCAAGCTGTTCCTGACTGAGTTGTTTTTGTTTACGGAATTGTTTCAAATTATTGCTGAAGGTTTCTTTCATGACTGCCTCCTGTGTGTGAATGAGCATGTTTACAATACGTTCTTATTCCTATAGGAAATGTGTAGTCCCAGAAGAATCGCGTAAGCGATTCTTCGAAAGAACGCTTTGCGTTCTTTTTTAGCCTAGCATGAAGTGTCAGATACCGTCCATATAACATTGGTTGAATTTCAAAAAAACCGCATATCAACTGTTGGTTGATGTCAAAAAACCGTTCAATTGCTGTCCTTTTTCTCTGCACCGGAAGTATTCCGATAAGTCGCATTGCGGAAAAAGGGATTGGGCCGATGGTTCGCCTGTAGACAATAATAATTAGGAGTGTTCAAAAGTGTGTACGTAAAAGTCAAAAAAGCGATGAAGGTACAATTGGGGATATAAGTATAAATAGATTCTTGTTTTAACCCGGTATCAAGTGATGCCTTTGCAATCAGGGAAACGGATAAAAGCTGTTCGATGATTTGTTGTGCATGCGCATCATCAATAGAAAGAGCGTGCGCAAGCGTCTGTTTTGTAAAAAAAAGATCCAGCGGAGCGGAAGGAGCATTGCTTTCGAGAAGAAAATACATTGCCCGCAGCGTATCAGGGGATGCAAGGACTGAGAAAAACTGCACATAGCGCTCGGAATAGGAAAGGAGCTCATCATAGCCGCTCTCCGGCTCCGGCATCAGAAGAAAATATTGCTGGGTGCGATTCAATTTTGCCTGCAAAAATCCGTTTTCCAGTGTCGTTTGTGCATATCGGGCATTGTTGTCTGCGTCAACATGATATTTTTCAAGCGGATCATGATGGGGCGAACCAAACATCATTTCGCAAATAACCCAGCATAAATCGAATGCTTGATGAATTTGATCTTCCTTTGGAAATGATAAAAGGTATTGTAACACTTGATCAAAAATATCGGGAACGCCTTCTTGCTCGCGTCCGAACAGCGCATCAATCGATGCGTCGAGGCTGTCTGCGATAGCAGGTAAAAGCGGCGTATCGGGAAACCCATTTTGTTCCCACTTACTGACTGCCTGTGCGGACACACCGACTGCGTCAGCGAGTTGTTCCTGAGTCAAGCCTTTTTGTTTGCGGAGTCTGCGCAGATTTGCGCTAAAATTCTGATCCATGCTTTGCCCTCCCTGTTGTGGTATGGAAAATCTTCTTTTACCATAACACAAATGTGAGTTGTATAAAAGAGAGATATATTTGGAAAATTCAACCGCAGAATGTAAAACTGACATAAAATCAACTGGTAGTTGGGAGAAAGGGTAGACGGATTGTGATCAAGAAAGAAATCTTAACCATAGGAATTGCGTTCAGAACGGCAGAATGCAAATGTCGGTAAGACCGGGGAATACGATGTGAAACCGAAAAAGATTTTGCAGCGGATAAGGAACTGTGATAAAGTAAACGTAATGACAGAACAGAGCAGGATTTGACGGGATAGAATCAACAGATGTGATAGGAATTTACGTGGAAACGGGGGAGAAACATCATGAGATATGATACGGTTCTTTGGGATATTGACAATACGCTGCTTGATTTTCAAGCGGCACAGCGCCGTGGGATCATGGAAGGTCTGAAGCTTTTTGGCAGACAGGCGTCTGATGCGCAGATTGCCGTCTATGACCGTATCAATCTAAAGTATTGGGAGATGCTGGAGCGTGGCGAGGTGACGAAAAAAGAGCTGGAGCTTGCGCGTTTTCGGGATTTTTTTGCTGCGATCGGTGCGGAAGAGATCGATGTGGAAAGGTTCAATGATCATTATAAGAATGCATTGGCATATGAACCGGTGCTGATAGAAGGTGCGCAGGATATCTGCGAAGCGCTCCGGAACATGGGCGTACGACAGTATGCAGTGACAAACGGAGATCCGTTCATTCAGCGCAATAAAATAGAACTGTCCGGTTTAGATCGGTATTTTGACGAGATATTTATTTCGGAAGAGCTTGGCGTTGTCAAGCCGAAAAAAGAATTTTTTATAAAGGCCGCAGAGCGGATTGCGCATTACTGTGCAGAGCAGACCGTCATTATCGGGGACTCGCTCACAAGCGATATGCGCGGCGGCGTCAATGCGGGCATTGACCGCTGCTGGTATAACCCGAAGCGTGTTCCCTGTACGGCGGATTTTCCGATACAATATGAGATTGCGCGTTTAAGTGAGGCGGAGGAGATCATCCGGGGGTAACACAAAATAATCCTTCCTTTATTGCCGAAACAAGTCATAATACAGATTTTCCAAAATGGCAATCTCATCCTGCATAACGACTCCGCGCATGCGCCCCTCCCGCTTTCCGACTTCATAAAACTCCCTAAGTTTTTCGAAATCGCCCTGCAGCAGGATTTCTCCGTGATTCATAAAAAGAATCTCTTTTGCGATCGTACCGATGTCTTCAATAATATGGGTAGCTAACAGCACAATTTTATCACTTGCGGTCTCGCGGATCAGCTCACGCATATTGATTCGTTCCATGGGATCTAAGCCGGCGGTCGGCTCATCCAAAATGATCAGTTCCGGGTCGCCGATCAGAGCCTGCGCAAGCAGGGCTCTTTGCAGCATGCCGCCGGAGAGTGCTTTCATTTTCTTTCTGCGGTGTTTGTCCAAATTCAGCCGGACTAAGATTTCATCAATCTGAGTCTTTTGGTTTTTTCCCGGGATGCCCTTCAAATTTGCCATATAATATAAAAATTCTTCCACACGGAATTCCGGATATAGACTTTGCTGCTGTGGTTTATAGCCTATGATGCTCCTGTATGCCTCCCCTTCTTTTCCGATTTCTTTGTCGTTCCACAGAATCTCGCCTGCTGCCGGTATCCGATTTCTGACAAGCAGCGAGATCAGGGTGCTTTTTCCCGCACCGTTCGGACCCAAAAGACCATAGACTCCGGGCGTCAGAGTCAGATTCATATGTTCGATCACATTTGTTTTCCCATATCCGAATGTGACATTTTTGATCTCCAGTTTCATTGCTGTCCTACCTCCTTTTTCAATACTGCCCCCGACAGACCGAGACAGAGAAGTGTCTGTAAAACGATCAAAGTAAGTTTTCCGAGCGCTTTCCCTTGTATGAGAAGAAGGAATTCATTTCCCGTCAGAAAGGCATTCAAAAAGTATCCGTTCATAAAGGTGAATCCGTTCATATACAGCAGATAGGGGAAGATCATCAAAACACAGCATAAAAGCGTTGTTTTCAGATAATCCCTGCACAGGTGCATGAGTGCCATCGCCATCATGAGTGTAAGTGCAATGCCGAATGCCCGGATCAGCTGCATTACAAACAAATACGTACCGACATTCATAGATATAGGAAATGACTGCATCTGGGCGATGTTGGAAAGCTTTTGATCTAATCCGTATGTACCGAACTGCCGGAACAGATCAAACAGATTTCCCGCATAAGCGGAGGTGCTCAGGAGAAGGATCAGAAGATAGCAGCAGGCATACTGCGTGAAAATCCGCCGCCGCCTTCCATGTGCGGTCGTTCGCATGAGATCCGCTGCTCCCCGCTTAAATTCGATCCAAAAAAACCACGGCATAAGCAGCGCTAATAGGATGATCATAAGCAGCAGCCCTGTCCTGCTTCTGCTATTTTGCCTGATACCGAACAGATAAAGGTAACCCGTCTCATATAAAAAGACGGAAGCATCTTCCGGCGACTGAATTCTTGCGTATCTTTGTTCCACCATATCGAACGCTTCTTTTTCCATCAACAGTTGTTCGATATAGTTGAGCAGATAAGTTTGATTTTCCTGTTGCAAAAGCTGTTCTTTTAATTCCGTCAACTGTTCGAATTTCTGTGCTTCCGTTGTCAGAAATTCTTCTTTTTCTTCTGTCAGCGGACCGTTCAATATCAGCATATAATCCTGATAAAACTGTTCCTGAAAGGATAGAGAGATCGGCGTTGACTTTATATAATATACGGAAAATCCGACTGTCGCAAGACAGAGCGGAATCCAAAAACGATAAGAAAACAAAATCTTATAAAGCTCTAAAAAAAAGAGCGGCATTCTGCAAAAACGTTGTCTGCTTTCCCGTGATTTTTTCTTTTGCCATAGGTTCATGCGGCGGTATACTCTGCCATAGAGAAAGCAGCCTCCGATCAATCCGCCGATCAGTCCTGCACTCATGGCGATCCCGGCAATCCAGAGTGCGGAAATCGGATACTGAAAAAGATTGACATTCTGATAACCGATGAACAACCTTGCGGTATCCGTCAGATTGACAGGGTTTAAGTAAGTGAGCCATCCGAACGCCGCATTTACACTGCCGTTCATCATCCAAATGACAGAGAGGATAGTGAGTACCGCTGCGGTTCCCATGAAATAAATGGTTTTTGAAAAAAGGCATGCCAAAGCAGAAAGCAGCAGCATCAGAATATAGAAAAAAAGAACTTTGAATGCCGTTGTGATCACGACGGCCTGAAGGATGTTGTAAGCCCTGTTGCACATACTGAAGGCGATAATAGACTGAATGGGTGCGTTCCATACAATCGGTCCTGTGCGGAAATGATAATATAATAACAGTCCCGTCTCATAGATCAGGATCGTGATAAAAGTATAGACAAGCAGGACCGCGAGTTTTCTGATATAAAACATCCATTTTCCTTTTACCGTTGTGCCTGTCAGAGAACGATAATTTTTTTCCTGTTCTTCCGTATACAATAAGAGCAAAATCGTCATCAAAAAGACAAAGGCGGCGGCATCCATTACCCTGTTCTGCAGAAATTCCCGTGCAGTGGTATTGTGGTGCCAAGTATCCACGGATACGTTCAGCCCCGCATAATCACGCATTGCTTTTTCATTTATGCGCGTTGTATAAATATCCCCGCTGAAAAAAGAGAGTCCCGACAGGCCGGAGGTTCCCTCTTTGAGATTCGTAAGGTAGGAGTCATATTGCTTTTGCAGCTCCATATCTTTCCATAACAGTTGGCAGTATTGCATAGAGAGGTACAGGCGTTCCCAATCCACCAGATCCGGGTCGGTTTCCTCATAGCCGCATCCCGCGAGCATGGAGGATGCTTCCTCGTGACTCATGCTGCCGTTGCGGTACATCATGACAGTCATGGATGCCTGCTGTAACTGTTCGTTTCGGATCTGCACTGACGCCGATATATCATCCAGTTTAAGTCCCTCATATTGCGCAATTTCCCGCAGATAATCCTCCGGCGTGCCATCTTTTCGTTCAAATTCTCTGTCCAACAGAAGTCCGCTCACCCATATGCCGATACCGAGCAGCAGAAAAAACCATAGGAAGAGCCATTTTTTCTTGGCAAGCCGCATAAATTCCAAAAACGTCAGTTTCAATTCCGTACCTCCTAAGCGGGTTAGATGCTATGATGCCTTTTAATCAGAGATCAATGATTTTGAAATCATAAATTCCATTGATCAGATCCTCATATTTTATCGCACATAGAGCGCCGTTTCTGCCAAAATAGACGGTGTCCCCGCTCATGCCGAAATAACTGTCAATTTCATAGTCCAGACCGGAAAAGGAAGCCGTTTCCTGCCAGTCTTTTAGCAGGACAAATTTTCTTTCCGAATAGTCGCAGAAAAGATAATATGTTCCTATCTTATCAATTTCGTGCATATTAGCGGTTGGCTCATACAAAATCGTTTCTTCTCCCGTCTGCAGGTTGTATTCACAAATCTGGTCAGATGAGAATAGGGTAAGAAAGTGTTCGTTTTCCTCTAAAACGGAAACGCCAAAGGTGCTGCCGCCTGTTTTCTCACTTGTATAAATCAGTTCCATTTCCTCTGTGTCGCGATCCATGCGGTATACCAGATCGGTATACACAATCTCATCCCATGCGATATCCTTAAGTTCACCCGTTTCCGAATCCAAAAGATTGCTAAAATCAATGCTTGAGGAGGTATAGCTGGTATAGATGAAGTTGTCTGTGACAGTAAAATTTCCAAGGCTTACATTCGGATAACCGGTATCTATATTAGGGAATTCCCTGTAATCTCCGGTATCTAAATTGAGCCGGCACAATAATTGCCCGACGGAATGTGAAGAATTATTCTGTCCTTCTATTTCTTCCATAATGGCACCCAAAAAATAAAAGTGATTTCCGATAATCTCTTTCTGCAGAGTCGGCATGGAGGTTGTAGCAAGTAATTCCCGGTTTTCTCCATAACGGTCAGCCCGAAATATCTGACAACCTCCTGCCGGTATGATTGTGATAATATAGAGGTTATTATTATAAAAAAATGCTTCATACATATTTTCAAAATAAGCCCCGCAATCATGATCTATATGGCGGCATCCTGCACGGTTGCATAGATAGACCGTGCTGTCTGATTCCCTATCATAAAAAAGCAGGTAACCATTGCCGTTATTTTTTAACGTACCGGAGGGGGAGATGGTATAGCTGCTGAAAATATCCGTGGTTTCTCCCTGCACAGCGTTTTCTTTGTTTCCGCAGCCTGCCAGAAGTAAGCAGATGATAAGAAGTATCGCTTCAATTTTCAAACGAAACATTCGAACCCTCCTTTATCATGGTGAAGGTATTGTCTAATAAAAACATAATACAAATTTTTCATAAATAGGCCGCCGAAAGAATCATGCCGGATAAGAAGCCGGCATACGATTCTATCTTTCAGCGTTGATGGCATCGATCAGTTCTAAATATCCAGCATCGATCAGTTGTTCATGCAGCTCTGCAAGTCGGGTCTCGGTTTCTGCGCCATAATACCCCAGAAAGACAAGGATATTTTCCTCAAAAAGCTGCTTGCATGTCTCATAATATTCCTCCATCTCTGCCGGATCAAAGGGATGCTGCAAGGATGCGGACACTCTGACATCGGCGTTTAGGTCTTCAATCTGTGTCGTATACATATCGGAAAAATGTTCCACCGGCCAGAAACGCATATCATTTTCCAATCCAAGACCGGTAGCAAAAGCCCCGTTTTGCGGATCGAAGATCTGAATATCATTTTCCCACATATAGTTATAGCCCTCGATTCCGCTATATAAGAGAAGCCGAATATCTTCATCCAAAGTAAGCAGCCGCAGGAATTCCATGCATTCTTCCGGATAGCCTGTTTTGACATTGATGACCATGATTTCCGAATTCATTTTTTCATAAATGTAGGCGGGTTGATCTGGAATAAAGAAATCTGTCTCTAAAAATCCGCCCTCATCCGCCATGTTGACATCATAAGCCCATGAGATGGCGGCATGATTTTGAAGCTGCAGAAAACAATAGCGATATTGCCCAAAATTCATCGGGTTTTCCATTTGATCAAATTGAGAAAGGATGATATCGCTATAACACAAATATCCTTTTTCCATCCATTCGCCTAATTGAATATAGAAATCAGTCATTTCCTCTTCCTGCAACAGATCGATCGCTTCCCAATTTTCTCCATCATGTCTGACCGCGAAAATGTCACCGTAAGTTTCAAGCCCCGCTAACGACAGCATAAGATAGTCCTCCGGCATTAAAAATAAACGTAGCGGCTTAATTTCTTCTTCAAGCATTGTCGGGAAATAGGACTCCAGTGTGGCGGGGTCACCCTTAAAGTCTGTCATATCGATGGATAGCAGGGACGCAAGCTGGGGATTGTAGGCATAACCGAGCTTCCCTGCCGCGATGGGATTGGTGGGAATGCCGTAGATTCTGCTTTCGCTGTCCCGCAATTGTTCCCATACACTTTCGTTATAATGTCCGTACAGATCTTCCTGCTCTGCCAGATAATCGCTTAAGTCTAAGATTTCCTGATTCTGTACCGCCGAAAGGTAATCATTTGTCAGATACAGATCAATGGTGATACCGAGTTCTTCTTCCCTATGTTCCATGATAGCTGCCTGCTCCACCCTAAAATACTCCTCATAGGGACTGAGTAATAAATGTACATGAAAGTCATATCCTGCCATGTGAAGTCGATGATTTAGTTCGTCTTCAAATACAGAAAAATCCAAGTTATCTGCATCAGGGAAATGAATGTACAGATATAAGCAGGGGGTGTTTTCCCATTCGGCGCTGTCATAATTTTTTGTCCATGTCTGGTCCACAATGCCCGCACTTGTCAGCCAGTCCCCGCGGTGCAGGAAGATTCCCCCTTCCTCAAGGGGCTGTGACGGATCATGTTCATACGGGCTTTCCCACACAGTATTGGTTTCGCCCGAATTCTTCTGTTCCGTTGGTGTGTTTTGAGTGACTGCGTGCTTTCCACAGGAGGTTTGCATGGAAAGACAGAACAGAAATATGACACATAAAAGTTTTTTTCTAAATTTGATCATTGTGATGCTCCCTTAGTATTTTTCATACTAAAAAATAATAAAACCGTACCTTCAAAACGAAATGAACTAAATTAACAATTGCGCCTTAATATCTGATCAGCATGATTTGTACCGTGGTGTCATAGGGCGCACCATGCTCCTGATATGTATACTTAATGTAAGAGGTTGCATTATAATTAATAGTAACAGTATTTGCTGCTGCGCCGCCATTACTTCCGTTTGCTGTGACATCGTTTAAGCTATTGTAGGATTTGGAAGTAACAGTAACGGTGGAATTGGATTTATCGGTTCCTGCGGTCACTGACTGACCGGAAATCGAGCAGCGACATTGAACACCCTCATATGTTGTTGTGTAGGAGTTGCCTTGAAAAGAAAAATACTGTGTCGATCTCGCACCGTTGTTTTGTGCAGCAAACGGCTCTGTCATAGGGTTAGTCATCGCTGCATTGACTGACATTCCCTGTGACAATACCAAAATGACCGCAGTCAAAATAGAACATACCTTCAGTTTCATATTGTTTTCCCTCCTTAGTTTTGAAAGTACGGTTTTATTTCTCTTTATGAAATTACATGTAAACTTCATAAGTTCCTGCCTCAAAACACTACAGATGAAATCTGTAGTGTTTTGAGGCGC
Source organism: Lachnospiraceae bacterium (assembly GCA_014804425.1). Lineage (GTDB taxonomy): Bacteria > Bacillota > Clostridia > Lachnospirales > Lachnospiraceae > DLAJ01. The sequence goes on along the minus strand of JAAUZV010000007.1, from coordinate 112,934 downwards.
AGAGCAAGAAATATAAAAGATTTATACAAAACAGTATAACATACATTTGTAGAAAAGTAAACTACAATCGAAACCATACTTAAAATATCATTGGTATCATGAAGGGTAAAAATTCAAAATGATCTCATCTCCGCAAACGCGATCAGGATATCCAACATTCCATCCGCATAAGATGCGCTCATGGAGCCGCCCATATCCTCAGCGAGCGTACGGGCGATCGAGAGTCCGAGTCCGGTTGCGCCCTGCGGGCGGGCGCTTTCTACGGTATAAAAGCGGTCAAAGAGTTTTGCGGTGGAAAGTGCGTCTAAGTCCGGCGCAAGATTCATGAAATGCAGTTCGCCGTCCAGAGTCAGAACGATGTGAAGATCACCGCCGCTGTATTTGATCGCATTGCTGATCACATTAGAAAAAATCCGCATCAACGCCTGTTTATTCAGCGTGCGGATGATCTGCTTTTCGGGAAGGTCAATATCCGGTTCGATACCGGCTTTTTTTAACGCCGCATAATAGCCGGCAATACATTCCTCGAGCGTGTTGTTTAGGGAGAGCGGTTCCCGTTCGTAATAGGAATCTACGGAAAGAAAGATGGAATAGCGGAATAATTCTTCCGTGAGATGCTTTAATGCGGCTACCCGGTTATCAATAATCGAAAGATATTCTTTCACTGTCGGGGATACCGGTTCTTTTTGCAGCAGATCCATGTATCCGCAGATGGCGGTCAGGGGCGTGCGCAGGTCATGGGAAATATTGGTAACGGCGTTTTTCAGTTCCTGATCGCCATGCGTATAGCGCAGGTATTCTTTCCGTAAAAGATGAAGCTGTTTATCCATATCCGCCGCAAGCAGCCGCATATGACGATCGCGGACGGATAGGTCAATTCCGACATTTGTGTCTTCTCCGATACGCGCGGCAAACTCCTGCCGCAGCTCATCCGCCGCCCGGTGAAGGGCAGCGAGTCTGAGCGCAAGCAGGAGTACGCAGCATGCCAGCATGATACAGAATGTTACAAGCAATGGGATCATAGGAGCTCCTTCTTTATTTCAAGTCTTTTTTCTTAAAAAAGGCAAGTCCGGCAAGTGTGGATGCCCCCGTAATACCGAGAGAATACAATATCAGCAGGAAAGGGTGGGCAACATCAAGGTTGGAAATCTGGATCGCCTGACCGCCGGGAAGAAAATCATACAAAAACTGAACGAGCTGCCGGGCGTTTCCTTCTAAATAATGCGGATTTTTGATCGGTTCAGAAGCAGAGATCTCCTGTGAGCCGTCCGATCTCATGCTGAGCACATAGTCAGAATAATACTCCGGTTCATCCAGCCGGCTGGTGCAAAACGTAGCGCAGATCAGCAAACTGAGGGTAAGGAGAATGCCGGCGAGCAGGGAGAAGGAACGATTGTGCACCAGCATACCGATCAGTGTACATAAGGATGCATAGACCGCGCTGAGTAATAGACCGATGATGCCAAAAAGAAAAAGCTGCAGCAAAGAAGCTGTCGTTACGTGCGGCATTCCCAAAAGAGGGATGCCGACAGCAAGCGTTATCACCACAGGAATCAAATAAAAAAGCACGGCGATGAAAATGCAGGTAAGCAGATTGGCAAGATACACTCTGACACGCGGCTGTCCGCAGATCAGCTTATTGCGCATGGTATTATCGTGGTATTCCGTTCCGATGAAAATTGCGATCATAACTGCCGTAAGCAGCCCGAGAATCGGAGTTAAGCCATAAAGCATATGCAAGGCAGTAGTCGGCACAAAATCGAAATCTTCCATTCCTTTATGCCAATCTGCCAATTTCCTGTTCGTCTCATACGCGTCTACCAAACCAAAGTAGCTGATAACGGCAATGAATGCCGAAATGATCCAAAAAAGCTTACTCTTCTTCAGCCGTAAAAAATTTGCCGTTAATAGTTTACTCATTCTGTTCCCCTCCGATCAAACGAATATAGTAACTTTCTAAGTTTTCGTCATGCTCCTGCATCGAGTAAAGCTCGCATCCGGCATCTTTTAAGCGCAGAACAAGCTCGCTGACGGACGGTTCACCGTAAATATCCGCTTCCGTGTCGGAGAGAATGCGGTATTCCAAAGAAAGCGCATCGAGCACATGGGAGAGCGCGGCGGTATGGGAGACCTTGACATGGACGCATTTGCGGCATGCGGCCTCCAAATCGGCGGCGCTGATCTCTTTTACCATATGGCCCGCATCAATAAAACCGTAATGTGTCGCAAGCCGGGAAAGTTCATCCAGAATATGGCTGGAAATGAGCACGGTGATCTGATGCTCGCGGTTCAGCTTTAAGATGAGTTCACGGATTTCTACGATCCCCTCCGGGTCCAACCCATTGACGGGTTCATCCAGTACCAGAAAATCGGGATTTCCGGCAAGCGCAATGGCAATGCCCAAACGCTGGCGCATGCCCAAAGAAAAATTCTTTACTTTTTTAGAACCGGTATCGGAAAGTCCTACTAAGGAGAGCAGCTCGTCGATGCCGTCGTAAGAAGGGCGTCCGAGAATGAGATATTGCTGGCGCAGGTTTTCTTTTGCCGTCATATCCAGATAAATGGACGGGGTCTCGACGACGGCGCCGATCCGCCTGCGCGCTTTTAAGATCATCGGCGCGCTGAAATCGGTGTCATAAAGCGTATAGCCTCCTGAAGTCGGGGATTGTAAGCCGCAGATAATGCGGATGAGCGTTGTTTTTCCGGCGCCGTTTTTTCCGACAAAACCGTAAATGGACCCTTTCGGAACATTCATAGTCAGATTGGAAAGCGCCTTGAAATGCCGGTATTGCTTTGAGAGGGCATTTGTCTGTAATACATATTCCATATGATACCTCCTGCGTGATTTGATAAGGTTATCATATTGAGTGCGGGTTAAGAAAGCGGTAAAGAAAAACGTAAAGAAACGGTTAAGATTCGTCGGGCCTTAGCTTAAAGCCGATTCCCCAGACCGCTTCAATGTATTCTTTTCCGTTTAATGCCCGTAATTTACTTCTTAAATTACTGATATGCACCTTTAAGGAGTTTTCCGTGCAGTCGGGCGTATCCTCGCTGATGCGATCCAAAAGAAGGGAACGCGTGATGACCTGACGCGGATTTTGAAGCAGCAGCTTTAAAATCGCATATTCGGTTTTGGTGAGATGCGCGGAGGTACCGTCCGCAAAAATTTCATGCGTGTCGCAGTCCAGCGTCAGTTCTTCAAAACATAATAGTGAATGCTGCTGCGGGGCGGAAGGGTTCTCTTTTGCCGGATGTCTCATGCGGAGCTGGACGTCAACCCGTGCAAGAAGCTCCTCTGTATCGAAGGGTTTTGTAAGGTAATCCGCAGCGCCGCCGCGGAGAAGGGAAACCTTGTCCTGTATCTCTTGTTTGGCGCTGATCACGATAACCGGCGTTTCCTGAATATCCGCAAGAACCTCCTCGCCGGAAAGTCCGGGCAGCATGAGATCCAATAAGATCAGGTCGGGTTTCTTTGTGGACAATAACAGCTTTGCTTCCGTTCCCGAATAGGCGCGCAGCACGTCATAGCCGCTGCCGCGCAGAAGCCGTTCGATCAGGTCGCCGATATAAAGGTCGTCGTCAATTACCGCAATCGTTGTCATGCAAAACCTCCGTTGTGTGTAGAAAGCTGCCATGTCAGGGCTGTTCTCTGCATTTCGTTTTTATTCTGTCCTGTTTTCGCATACCTGCCTGATCCAGCCTGTAACACCGTGCGGCAGACGCGGATCGTACGGTGCGCCGTTATCGTAAAAGAGGTTCGCCTGAATTTGATTGATCATGCAGTGCTGCCCCATCTCCCAGCCGTAGAACAGTGAAGCAACGCCGCCGTCGCCGTTTTTCACCCACTCAGGGAAATAGCATAGGAATCCCAAGTTCTCCATCTTTTGTATGTGGGGCGCGATGTCTTTCTCAAAATTCAGTGTTTCATCGTGTTGGCCCAATGTTACGAAAACCGCGACATTGTGCCGGGCAATGTCCTCTAAAAGCTCGTCTGCGGGGACATAATTTGTGGAGATCGGGATGATTCCGTCGAACAGGTCGGGGAAACGCTCCGCGAGCTTCCATGTCATAAAACCGCCGAGGGAACCGCCCATGGCAAAAATTTTGCCGGTGGCCGCGTTCAGGCAGACGCGCTCGATGATGCTTTTCAGCGGATGGAGATATTGTTCCGAAAATGTCTCGGTAAGCCTGCCGTTTTCATCGGTTTTTTCATTGGCAAGCGGCACGATAATATAGGCTCCGCCTATTGCTTTTTGATAATCGGGCGAGGCGAATTGTTCTCCGCCGCAGTTGCAGATGCAGAATTTTCCGTTCAGGGAGTTGGTCGCTCCATGAAGCCAGACAAGCACGGGATAGGTACCGTTCGGGTCTGCGCCCTGCTTTACGGGATCGTAGACATAGTAAGTAATATCGCCGGTTTCTTTGCATGGATAGGTATATTCGTCAAACAGGTCAAAATATGCGCCGCCCGTATAAGAAGGCAGATAACTGATAAATTCATTTTCGGGGAGCAATGCAGCCCACGCGGGAACCGGTCTTTTTTCTTCTGTTTCATTCATGGACAGATACCTCCTTTTTAAGCCATAAGATGATGATATAACAGGCGCAGGGAAAAAACAAGCGACCGTGAAGCGGTCATCGCATTTTTTTATTGTAGCTTTGTCGGTCATTTGGTATAGTAACCATAACGGAAAACGCTTTTTATCATGGAGGAAAAAGATATGATCATTGATTTTATGAGTATGGAAGAAACCATCCTGCCTGCGTTTAAGGGCGGCGAAAAGGAAATGCGGGCAAAGATGCATGTGGATGAATTAAACCGGATCATGCGCTGCCGTTTAATTCCGGGTGCAACCGTCGGACTGCATACGCATGAGGAGAACAGCGAGATCGTTTTGATCTTGGAGGGAAGCGGGAAGGCGGTCTTGGACGGCGCCGAGGAGCGCTTAAATGCCGGCATGTGCCATTACTGTCCGAAGGGACACAGCCATACGATCGTGAATGACACGGATGCCGATCTGATTTTTTACGCGGTGGTTCCGCAGCAGTAAGTGGGAGGGTATCCGCATGCCGGTCACTCCTGAAACGGCATGGCGAAGCCCCCGTAATAGGAGACCGGTTCGCCCGCAATGCGGAAATGAGAGGTATCGCCCGCGGTCTGCACACGGAAATAGGCCTGCCCCGGAATCCGCTCCTCGGCGGAGAGGATCGTCACGGACGCAGGGGGAACGAAAAAGCCGTGAAGCATAGCGTGCGGCGCCGTGTTGATCAGGTGGGAGAGCATCATCATCATGACGCCGAGATGGCAGAAAAAGACAAGCACTTCCTCCTCACCGTCCGCCTCCTTCATGCAGGCGACAGAGGTGCCGTCGTATTTCATAAAATCGTTGCTCGTCCCGTGTGTCCCGTCAGTGCGGTAGCAGAGTCCGTCCCGCCGGTAACCGTGCAGGGCGAGCAGTCCGTCCAGGCGTTCATAGATCCAGTCCGCCTGATTTCCCAGATCACAATGCTTCATCAATTCGGCTTCTCTCCAGCGCTCTTTGTCAAGCAGCAGGGGATGCTCGTTAAAATAAGCGGGCGTTAAGTCCCAAGGAATAAAGCGGTGATCGGGATGTAATTCGGTATCGACGGGCGCATGCAGCTCGCGCAGCCAAGGGTAGACGATCGCTTTGTCCGGGTCCGGCTTATGAAGAACATCCGGCGCCGGTTCCGGAAAAACGGTTGTCAGGCTGACATGATGCGCGTGAAGCGTCGGCGCCGCGGTCGCCTGTGCCCGCCCCAAGGGAGAGCAGTAGAACTGGCTGACACGCCAGTCTTTTGCGCGCTTGGCGACAAGCTCCGCTTCGCGGAAGCCTTTTTCTGTTAAAGAATCATGTTCATAATCGGGTTCTGCATGTCGGATAAAGATCAGTTTCATAAAATTGTCCATTCTTTCTCAGTGCGCAAGCGGCATCATAATTGTTTTATCGCGCCTATTATAGCACATCTTTGGAAATTGCAAAACGCCGATAGCTTTTTTTCACAAATAGTCTTTTTTTATGCCTAATTTGCACATGCCGAAAGCATATCTGTACTTGCAACACATCCCCATCTGTTATAAAATTAAATGAGTAAAACGGGACATTCGAGGGGGAAGTAGTTCATGGGACAAAACGCGAACGGTGAGGTATTCGGCGAACAGGAGGAAAAACTGTTCAAACAATACTGTGAAACCCTGCGCATTTTGAACGAGAGTACGGACGATTATCTCTATATTGCAAGGCTGGATACCAAACGGTTTTATTATTGGGGGAATATTGCGGAACGTTATCCGCTTCCGAGAAATCCGGAGGGCGGATATAGCATAGAGGAGTATTCAAAAGCGGTCTATGACCATGACGCGGCGGCATTGGAGCAGGATATCCGCTATGTGCTGGAGGGGAAACAGGATACGCATGATATGGAGTACCGCCTTGTTGACCGTGAGGGAAATCAGGTATGGATCAGCTGCCGCGGCAAGGTTGTCTATGATGAGCAGGGAAAGCGCCTTTTTATGATGGGGCGTATTTCCGATACGGCGCTGCTCGGCAAGACGGATTCTCTGACGGGGCTTTTTAATAGTTCCAAGTTTACGGAAGATTTTGAGGAGACGCTGCATCAGAAAAAAGAAGGGACGCTTCTTGTTCTCGGCGTCGATGATTTCAAGAATATCAATAAAAAATACGGCAGAGCGCACGGAAACCGCATTTTGAAAAATGTGACGCTCATCATGGAAGACTGTATTGATGATAAATTTCGTATTTACCGCCTTGACGGCGATCATTTTGCCATTAATTTTGTCGGCTATCAGAGTGAGATGGTAGCGTCGGTGTATGAAAGTATCCGCAAACAGCTTGGCGGGGGCTGTACTTTTTCCGCGGGAGCAGCCACTTATCCGATGGCCGATGTGCATGATGCCAACACGATCTATATGTATGCGGAGAGTGCGCTTGACCGTGCGAAAAAAGCAGGAAAAAATCAATTGGTGTTCTTTTCGGCGGAGGATTATACCAAGCAGCTGTTTTTGATCGACCTTGGGGATGAAATGCGGCGCAGCGTTCAAGATCATTGTGAGGGTTTTTTCCTGAACTATCAGCCGAAGGTTGATGCGCGGACGATGGAGGTTGTCGGCGCGGAGGCGCTTTTGCGTTTCCGTTCGGCATATCACGGCGTGGTTCTTCCGGATAGGTTCATTAGTATTTTGGAGCAGAACGGCATGATCATTCCGGTCGGAAACTGGGTGCTGCAGGAAGCGGTACGCCAGTGTAAGGAATGGCGCAGGCAGAATCCGAAGTTTACCATGAGCATCAACCTTTCCTATGTTCAGCTTCATCAAAAAGAATTAAGTGATACGATCTATGAACTGCTTGACCGTTTTAAGCTGCCCGGAGACGCGGTTGTCATGGAATTGAGGGAAAGTACGCAGCTTCAGGATTTTGCAAAGTATAATCAGCTTTTTTATCAATGGGGAAGGCGTGGGATTCAGATTTCCGTCGATGATTTCGGGACAGGCTATTCGGGCTTAAGCTACTTAAAGAGCCTTGCGGTCGATGAGGTGAAGATTGACAGAAGCATGATCAGCAGCATTGGGCAAAGCGCCTATCATTACCGTCTGCTTCAAAATGTGCTGGAGCTTGCGCACAGTGTCCAGATCCGCGTCTGCTGTGAGGGTGTGGAGAATGCCTGCGAGCTGCGTGCATTAAAGGGTTTGCTGCCGGAACTCATGCAGGGCTATTATTTCAGCAGACCGGTCGATGCCGGGGAATTTGAGCGCCGTTATCTTTTTGACGGCAAAGAGCAGGAGGACTGGAAAAAGGACGCACAGGCAGCGCCGGAACAAACGGGCGGGGAAGAAAGCCGTGAATGGCATGCGGGGAACTGTCCGGAAAACGATTATAAAGCCGTGCTCGATGAGCTCGAGGAAGCCATATATATCAAAGATACAGACAGTGATGAGCTTTATTATATGAACGCGGCGGCAAAGCGCGCTGCCGGAGTCAGCGGGTATGGCAGGAAGGATACGCTCATTCATTGGAACGGAAGACCGGCGCGTTTAGAGACCGCCTATGATATATCCGCAATGGAGCAGATGCAGACCGGACTGGAGGAACGCTTAAAAGTCAGCGAGCAGGCTCTGAAAAGCATGGCGGCGCTGATCGATCACAAGGATCTGGACACGGCGGTTCAGGAATATTTACATGAGACCGGGGAATTTTATAAGGCGGAACGCAGCTATTTATTTTTATATTCCGAGAACAATCATGCATGGAGCAATCTGTACGAGTGGTGTGAAAATCAGGTACAAAGCATGCAGGCGGAGCTGTTGTCCGTCCCAGAGAGTCTGGTAGAGCCATGGATGGAACGCTTTGCCACAGGCATGGCGGAGGTGATTCCCGATATTGATGTTTATAGGGAATCCGCACCGGAAATGTGGAAAATATTACATGAGCAGAATATCCGCAGGCTGATTGTCGTACCGCTTTTACATGATGGAAAGGTGCTTGGTTTTGTCGGTGTCGATAATCCGAAAAAGGATTCCTATCATGAGGAGCTTTTGGTCCGCACGGCGCCGGTGCTCAGAAATCTTCTGCTGCAGAGAGGCGTCATGACGGCGGACAAAAAGGAAGAAGTCATTTCCGAGACGTTAAATCTCGTGCGGGAAGCGGACATTCTCAAGGATATGCGCATCGGCATGTGGATGATCGAGATGGACACGAACAAGGGTGGCGGCCGCATGTATGTCGATAAGGGCATGAGCGAGCTGCTCGGCACGCAGAGCAATATAAGCGGTGAAGCCTGTTATGAGCATTGGCACGGTAATATTGTTGACGGCTATCAGAGCTATGTCGAAAGCGCCGTGCGCGATATGATGCTGACGGGAAAAATCGTGGAATTGGAATATCCGTGGAGACATCCGGTGCTGGGTGAAGTTCCCGTCCGCTGTGTGGGGCGTTTAAGCAAGGCGAAGGACGGTGTTTATACATACAAGGGCTATCATCTCATCACGAAGGATATGCTCTATAAGCATCTGCCGAAGGGAGAGGCGATCAAGCGCCAATATGTGCGGAAAGAGGATTTTTATCAGGCGATGCTCTCCGAGATGAGTGCTTATGCTGAGGTGGATATGGATACCGGCATGATGCTCTCCGGAGGCGGTCTGTGGGAGAAATACCCGGCGATTGGAAGGCAGCAGAATATGACATTCCAGCGGCTTCAGGATACTTATTCGCGTGAGGTTGTGGCGGAAGAAGATTATAGAGAGTATTACCGGCACATCAATGTGGACCACATCCGCCAATCCTATGAGGAGGGAGAGGCGACGGTCACTGTGCAGTTCCGCAGGAAGAACGAGGATGAATATCACTGGATGGAGCTGTTCGTGCATGCGTTCCGGGAACCTGAGACCGGTAAGATGTATGCTCTGTATTATCTGAAGGATATTAATGATAAAAAAGTAAGACAGATTGAAAACGAACGTGCTGCCACGAGGGACCCGCTCACAAATGTTTTTAACCGCAAGGCGTTTGAAGAAAAAACGATCCAATATATGGAGGAGGATGCAAGAGAGGGAGAATCCTGCGCGTTCCTTATATTTGATGTGGATGATTTCAAAGAGTTTAACGACAAATACGGTCATCAGGGCGGGGACGACGTTTTGTGTTCGTTTGTGGACATTCTGCATGAAACATTTCGACGGACGGATTATGTCGGGCGCTTCGGCGGCGATGAGTTTATCGTATTTTTGAAGAATTTTGTTTCAAGGGAGATCCTGGATCAGCGGCTGAATGAGTTTCAGAAAAAACTGGCAGGGCGAGAGCCGTACCCGATCTTTTGCAGTATCGGTATCGCCATCATGAGGAAAGAAACCTTTGACTATGAGAAATGTCTGGGAAAAGCGGACGAGGCGCTTTACGAGAGTAAAAACGCCGGAAAGAACCGATATTCCTACCGCAGTATGGACGGTGCGGAAATATAAACAGGGAACCCATCGGAAATCGGGGTGTCAGCGGGGCGGTTACAGACAGAGCGCCTAAAATGAAAAAGGAGGAAGAAAATGGAGCAGGCAAAATTGAGAGAATTGATTTCCCAAATGACGTTGGAGGAGAAGGCCGGCATGTGTTCGGGCAGTGATTTCTGGCATACCAAGGCGGTAGAACGTCTGGATATTCCGGCGTATATGGTCAGCGACGGACCTCACGGACTGCGTAAGCAGGATGAGGAAGCGGATCATCTCGGCGTCAATGACAGTATCAAAGCGGTCTGCTTTCCGACTGCGTGCGCGACAAGCGCCTCCTTTGACAGAGAGCTGCTTAAAGAGATGGGAGAAGCGCTGGGAAAAGAATGTCAGGCAGTCGGCGTCGGTACGATCTTAGGTCCGGCGGCCAATATCAAGCGTTCCCCTCTGTGCGGGCGTAATTTTGAATATTTCAGCGAGGACCCGTATCTGGCGACCGAGATCGCCGGCGCGCATATTGAGGGCGTGCAGAGTCAGAATGTCGGGACGAGCTTAAAGCACTATCTGGCGAATAATCAGGAATACCGCAGATTGACGAGCAGCTCGGAGATCGATGAGAGAGCGCTGCGAGAGATTTACTTAGCGGCGTTTGAGGGCGCAGTCAAAAACAAAAAGCCGTGGACGGTGATGTGCTCCTATAACCGTGTGAACGGACTGCATGTTGCTGACAGCAGGGAGTTCTTAACAGACATTCTCCGCACGGAATGGGGTTTTGACGGATATGTCATGAGTGACTGGGGCGCGGTCAACGACCGTGTAAAGGGACTGGAAGCGGGTCTTGAGCTGGAAATGCCATCCTCCAGAGGAGAGAATGATAAGCTGATCGTGGAGGCGGTAAAGAACGGGACGTTGGATGAGAGCGTGCTGGATGAAGCCGTGGAGCGGATTTTGAACATTGTGTACCGCTATACGGAACAGGCAAAACCGGATACCGTCTGGAATATGAATGCCGATCATGAGCTGAGCAGAAAGATCGAGGAAGAGTGTATTGTTCTTTTGAAAAATGAGCAGATGCTGCCGTTAGAGAACAGGGGCAGTATCGCCTTTATCGGAAAATATGCGGAGAAGCCGCGTTTTCAGGGCGGCGGCAGCTCCCACATTAATTGCTTTAAGGTGGAGAGCGCCATGGATGCGGTGAACAATCCCGCATACGGGATCAAGGCAAACATCAATTATGTACAGGGTTATGAGGATGAGCAGGATGAGATCGACAAGGAACTTGTCCGCAGGGCGGTCGTAGCCGCTTCACAGGCGGAGACTGCCGTGATCTTTGCGGGACTGCCGGATAATTTCGAGTCCGAGGGCTATGACAGGAAACATATGTCCATGCCGCGCTGTCAGAATTATCTGATCAGCGAGGTAGCGAAGGTTCAGCCGAATACGGTCGTGGTGCTGCATAACGGTTCTCCGGTAGAGATGCCGTGGATCGATCAGGTCAAAGCGGTGGTGGAAGTGTATCTTGGCGGACAGGCGGTTGGCGGCGCGACGGTAAACGTGCTTTTCGGAAAAGTGAATCCGAGCGGGAAGCTTGCGGAGACCTTCCCCCTGCGGGTGCAGGATAATCCGTCATGGCTCAATTTCCCCGGTGAAAAAAACAGGGTGGAGTACCGCGAGGGTATTTTTGTCGGCTACCGCTATTATGACAAACGCGAGATGGAAGTGTTATTCCCGTTCGGGCATGGTTTAAGCTATACGACATTTTCTTACAGCAATCTGCGTGTCAGCGCGAATGCGATCATGGATAGCGATACGCTGATGGTCAGTGCGGATATTAAAAACACGGGAAAAATGGCAGGAAAAGAAGCGGTGCAGCTCTATGTGCGGAACCCGAAAGGAGTTGCAAACCGTCCGGTCAGAGAACTGCGCGGATTTACGAAGGTATTCTTAAAACCTGGTCAGACGAAGACCGTTACCTTTGAGCTTGAGAAGCGGGCATTTGCTTATTTTAATACGGAAATTCATGACTGGTATGTGGAGAGCGGCGATTACGGGATCGAGATTGCCGCATCCTCGCGCGATATCCGGTTAGAGGAGACCGTTGAGGTCATGTCAACCGAAAAACTTCCGTTTACGGTTGACTTTAACACGACGCTGGATGAGTTGTTGGATCACCCGGAGCTTAAGAATGTCATGGAGCCGTTGTTAAAGAATTATATGCCGCAGGTCGTGAACGCAGAGGAAGAGGCGGAGGACGACGGCTTTTCCGCGGAGGCCGGCTGGACATCCCGCAGGGACGAGGAGAAAAAAGAAAAATCGGCGGCGGAAGAGGCGATCAACGAGGAGATGCAGAAATCGATGATGGAGCAGACGCCGATCCGCGGGAACCTGAGTTTCGGTGACGGCAGCCTGACAAGAGAAATGCTTGCCGAAATGATCGAAAAAGCGAACAACGTATTGCAGAAGTAAATAGGGTCCATAAGAAATAAAAGCTGCGCCTGACGGGAGCATATCGCATCCGTCGGGCGTTGTTTTTTACATAAGTTTCCCATAGGTTAATTTAATTTCTCAAAGTATCGCGCTGCGCGATTGTTTTTTTGCGGAGAGCCGGGGATAATGAGAGGAGAGGTGACAAAATGAATACAAATCAATTCAATATCGGAGAGAATATCGCGAGGCTGCGGCATGAAAGAAAAATCCGGCAGGAAGAGCTTGCGGATTTTGTCGGTGTGACAAAGGCGTCGGTCTCGAAATGGGAGAACGGGCAGACCATGCCGGATATTACGATCCTGCCGCAGCTTGCGTCTTTTTTTGACATCTGTATTGACGAGCTGGTCGGGTATGATCAGCAGCTTTCAAAGGAGCAGATACAAAAAATCTATCAGGAGCTTGCGGCGAAGTTTGCCAAGGGTCCGTTTCGCGAGGTCATGGAAGAGAGCTACGGTTATGTGAAGCGGTATTATTCCTGTTATCCGCTTTTGTTCCAGATCGGGATGCTTTGGCTGAATCATTATATGCTGACGGAGAACAGGGAGGCGCAGGATAAAATTTTAGAGGCGGCAGCAGGATTAAGCCAGCGCATTGAAAACTGTTGCAAGGATGTGGCGCTTTGCAGCGATGCCGCTGCCATGCGGGCGACGGTCTATCTGATGCAGGGGAAAGCGAATGAGGTTGTGGCGCTGTTGGAGGATGTGTGCAATCCGCTCAGATTGATGTCGCAGATGGGCACGGCGCTGACGCAGGCATATATCATGAGCGGAGATACGGATATGGCGGACAGCTTTACACAGTGCAGCATGTACAGCCATATTTTTATGCTTGTTGCCAATGCCGGACAGTATTTGTCGATCCATGCGGGGGAACTGTCCGTGATAGAGGAGACAACCTCCCGCGTGTGGCAGGTGGAAACGGCGTATGGGCTTATGAAACTGAATCCGAATGCCATAGCGCAATTCGCTCATCAGGCGGCGGTTTCGTATGCCGTCTGCGGGGAAAAGGAGAAGGTCCTTTTCTGTGTGGGACGATACGTTGATTGTATCGAGGAGCTGCTGTCCACATCGGAGATTCTTTTGCGCGAAGATGCTTATTTTAACCGGATGAATGAGTGGTTTGAGAGACTTGACAGCGGCCCTCATGCGCCGCGCAGCCGACAACTCGTAATAGAAAGTCTCGGACAGACGTTGGAGCATCCGGCTTTTGCGCTGTTGGAGGGAGACGCGGAGTTTTTGCGGCTGAAACGGAAATTGGCGTCCCTTGCAGAAAAGTAAAGAAGGAGAATATAGGTATGAATTTACAGGAGATACTGCCGTTTTTGATCCCATTGGTGATCGTGCAGTTTGCGCTGCTTGGTTTTACGTTATGGCATGTGTTGACACACCGGAATTATAAGCGCGGAAACCGTACGCTGTGGCTGATCGTTGTGATCGTCGGGATGGAGTTTATCGGACCGATCTTATATTTTATACTCGGAAAAGAGGATGCATGATGAATATTCTGACGTTATCCCATGTGAAAAAAGCATTCGGCACGAGCGAGGTTCTGCGCGATGTGAGTATTTCGGTACCTGAACATTCCGTATTCGGGTTTATCGGGCAAAACGGGGCGGGAAAGACGACGTGCATGAAAATGGTGCTTGGATTATTACAGCCGGATGGCGGGGATATCCTTGTCAAAGAGGAGCCGGTGGTATACGGGCAGAATCGGACGAACCGTTATATCGGGTATCTGCCGGATGTACCGGAGTTTTACGGCTTTATGACGCCGACCGAGTATCTTGCCATGTGCGGTGAGATCACCGGCATGCGCAAGGAAGAGATCAGACAAAGATCCGCGCAGCTTCTTGAGCTGGTCGGGCTCACTACGGCAAGCAAAAGAATCAAAGGCTTTTCGCGGGGAATGAAGCAGCGGCTTGGGATTGCGCAGGCACTCTTAAACGGTCCGGAGCTGTTGATTTGTGATGAGCCGACGTCGGCGCTCGACCCTGTCGGGCGGAAAGAAATTTTAGAGGTACTGCGTGCGGTCAGGGAGCGGACGACGGTTCTTTTTTCGACGCATATCCTGTCCGATGTGGAACGCATCTGTGACAGGATTGCTTTTTTGCATGATGGAAAGATCGTTCTGAACGGAACGCTTGAGGAGGTGCGCGCGAAAAGACGGGGCGGGAATGTTGCGCTGGAATTTGCGTCCTCTGAAGAAGCGGAACGTTTTCTGCGTCTTTACGGAAGCGGTAAGAGGGAGAGTGCGCAGCGTATCCTGCTTGAAAACGGGGCGGCGGAGGACAGGACAGGTCTTTGGCGCTGTCTGATGAACGGCGCTTTTGATCTTGAGCGCATGGAGCGCACGGAACCGACGCTGGAGGATTTATTTATGGAGGTGGCAGGCAGATGAGGCAATGGGCGGCATTTGTTAAAAAAGAAGGTATGGAGCTGCTGCGGTCAGGGCGGCTGTTCCTGCTTTTGCTTTTGTTTTGCCTGATCGGTGTGATGAATCCTGCGATGGCAAAGCTTACGCCGTGGCTGATGGAGCTGATGTCGGACCAGCTTGCGGAAAGTGGTATGATGGTCGGCGAGATTGTAGTGGATGCAATGACTGCTTGGACGCAGTTTTATAAGAATATGCCGATCATGCTCCTTGTCATGGTCGTTATGTTCGGCGGGATCGTTGTCGGGGAGTTGCAGAAAGGAACGCTGATCCCGATTGTAGCTAAGGGTATGAAGCGCGGACGCATTCTCGGCGCGAAGGCGCTTGCCGTGGCGGCGGTATGGACAGGGGGTTCTATTCTCAGCTTTGCGATCACCTACGCGTACAGCGCCTATTTTTGGGATAACGGGATTGCGGCGCATTTGTTTTTCGGCGCTTTTTGCTTTTGGTTTTTTGGAATCTGGATTTTGTCCGTCATTCTGCCCGCATCCGCTTTTGCAAACTCCGCGGCGATGGTCATTCTCACAGTTGGAATCAGTTTTGCCGTGTCCTATTTGCTTGGGCTTATCCCGGCGGTCAAACCATATTCTCCTGCGTATCTGCTTGAGTCGCTGCCGCTTCTTACAGGCGGGACGGTGACCGGCGATTACACGGCGGCATTGTGTGTGACGGCAGGGCTTACGGTTTTTCATATGATCGCGGGGGTGTGGTTATTTAACAGGAAACTGATGTAAGATGGGAAAGGAGTAGAGGTTTTGATTATAGTGATATAATATTGGGCATTGACAACGCATGTAGTCTGTAGTATTATCTGTATAAAAATAAGGGTTTTAGTAAAATGGAAATATTTTAACGCACGGAGAATGGAGATGGGGTGTGGGCAATGGCTTCGGTTATTAAGTCCAACACAAAATATAAGTTGCTTTTCCTACTGTTATGTATTGTGGTCGTGTGGCTGCTTTATTTGCAGTTTACAGAAAAGAAGAACCTGATTGCGACCCCTTCTTCCCATAAACAGGTTGTATTTTTGGAAACAAAAAACGAGCGGCTCTCCTCAAAATATAAAGTATACTTTTGCTTATACGACAGGGAATGTGATTACATACAGATCTGTATCAAGGTACCCCGGAATGAGGAAATGCTGTGGCAGCAATTGAACAATTTGGAATTTTATATTGATGATGAGAAACGAGAGGATTATTCGCACTTAGGAGACACAACCTGGAAAGGCGAGTACTATATGATTTTGCTGGACAATGTAACGGAATTTGAAACATTGCAGATCCTGTATGAGGGAAATACCTGTGAGGCATATTTCAGTGATTGATTTGCAGGTAAACGAAATGAAGCCGAACGATACAAAATAGAAATGAAAGAAAACAGATTCCTCAGCCGTACTTTGTATGGTTGGGGGATTTTTATGGGGTAACAGCTCTTTGTGGATAAATGTGGGAAGAGTAAGAAATCGGTTAGGTCTTGCAAAAGAGTAAAAAATGTGGTATCATAGATACATATTTAAGAATCTTAAATAAGTTTAGCACACAGGCAGGTATCGTTACAGTAAGAACAGGAGGGTATACAATGAGAAAGAAGGTTTTAGTACTTACGTTGGCATGTTGTATGTTTACGGCAGTGCTTGCCGGCTGCGGAAAGAGCAAGGAAGAGGAAGATCCCGGCGGAGTAACGCCGCAGGTTGTCACAGATCCGGAACCGGAAACGGACACGGATGAACCGGAAAATTCGGATGAAACCGACAATCAGGAGGAAGAAGTATCTTCGAACCTCTCAGAGGAGGCGGCATATGTTAGAGAAACAATTGCAGGTCTTGCCATTAACGGAGAGGGATTTGACGCTGAGACAGCGGAAATATCGGAATACAGAGAGCCGGTTACTCTGGTAAGATCGTTGTTTGACGCGCTGGAAGAGGAGGAACAGGCAATCCTCGAAGAAGACGGTACGCTTGAGCTGCTTCTTATGGCAGAGGCGCGGACGTTGAATCTGTGGATTCGGGATACGCCGTTGGACGCAGTGGAGGACGGCGGTGTAACATGGCTGATGGAAGAGCGATATGACGAGTTGGCGGAGGCGCTCGGTGAGGAAACGGTTAATGAGCTGGTACCGCTTTTTGAAAGCAAATTTTTGGCGTACAATGATCTGATACCGCAATTTCAGGAGGAAAAGAGGAACAATCTGGAAGCGGGACAGCGCGTGGATGAAGCCATTTTGAGCATGGATGTGAACGATGCCGGCGCGGTTGCAGAGGTCGCGGAAATGTATGATGCGCTGACAAGTATTCAGCAGGCTTATGTAGAGCATTATTACATTCTCAGAGAAGCGCTGGGTATGCCAGAAAACGCGCTTGACCGTGTGATCTATACGGGAACCCGTTCCTCTGTCTACGGACTTGGCGATCAATGGCTTGTGCCGGAGGAATGGAAAAGTGTGACCGATCAGATGCAGGAGTGGTACCCCTCTGCGCAGCCGACTATGGTGTGGATCGTCGGCAGTTTAAGCGGAATGGGCTGCAATCTGGAGTTTTTGCCCGCGGACGATGTGGACACAGCAGCGTTAGCAGAGCAGTATATTTATTTTTCTGAGCCGACCCGTGAAAATCATTTGTCCCATGAGGAATATTTTAACTATTTTGATGAAAACGGCATTCAGGTTTATTTGCAGGTAGAACCGGGATTTGCAGATGTTGATACACTGATCGATCTGGTTCTTGCACAATATGGCGATCATCCTTGTGTAGTGGGAGTCGGCGTAGATGTGGAATGGTATCATGGCGTTACGGAAGACGCCGGTCTTCCGATCTCCGATGCTTTGGCGGAGCAGTGGGACAGGCATATTAAAGACATCAATCCGGAGTACAGGCTTTTCCTGAAGCACTATAATATCCGGTATCTTCCTCCTTCCTATCGAAGTGACATTCTGTTTGTCAATGACAGTCAGGGCTTCGGAAGCGCCATCGGAGATGTTTTGGGATTATATGATGAGGATTTAGATGATGTCCTTGGATTTATGCCTGAGTTTAAGCGGTTTGCCGACGCGTTCCCTGACAACGATGTGCTCTATCAGATCGGGTATGCGGTGGATGAGACATGGTTTTACACAATGGAAGATCCTGTCGTTTTGTCACTTGGGCAGAGACTGGCAGAGGTGACAGGTCAAAACTGCGGTATTATCTGGGTAGATTTCACCATTAAGGACCCGATGACGTTCCCGTGGACGATGTCAACAGAGGACAAGGTCAAGGCGGTGAACCGGCTGCTTAGATATTTGAATCCCGAAGAGGGCGGCGGAGCGGTCGGTACGCGTCTTTCCGGAGTCAGCTCAGACCCGGCGACTGCCAGAGATTTCATCTTTGTGAAAAAAGTAAGGGAAATTGTGGATAGTCTGACGGAAGAAGAACTGGGCATGCTCGATCCGGAACGACTTGGCTATCTCGAGTGGGCGGAGTCTGTCGCTGAGGATTGAGGGAATTTACAACATGCCTCCTAAGAATTAGTATCTATAAATAAAAACGGTTCACTGCGGTTCACTGCCGCAGCGGACCGTTTTTTCTGCCAAAATGCCTATACTGTCTGTAACCTGCCGTCTGCTACTTCCAATGAATACTTATTGTAATATTCCTATGCCCTTTGCGGCGTTAAAGAAAAATGCCTTATCAGTTTGGATTTAATTTTGTCACGATCCAGACCATCTTCCATACCGTCAATTATTATGACTCTAATGCCCCGCTCAATGCCCTGTTCTATTCCCTGCTCATATTTTTCCTGATATTTCATCTGCATTGTCATATAGTCCAGCCTCCATATGTGAAGTCCTCTTACAGCTCTCTGCTCTCTCTGTTATAGTATTATAGTCTATGCCGATGTCATGGACAAGGATTGTATTTCCTGATGGAAAAATATCGCACATGTAAATTAAAGACATCATACTGCCCATAGTAATCGCACCGGCAATTAGAAACCCAGAGCGATGATATAATCTGCCAGTTCTGCGGCTGCTATATCATGGGTAGCCGCAGTGGGATGCCAATCAGCGGCGTATCCCGTAGAACCGTTCTGGGTGGAAAGACGGAATACGGAAATATTCTCATCGCCCGTTTCGGCGGTGTAATTCTCTGCGGCCGTGCATATCGCATCGTACAGCTCCGCCCCCATAATTCCGAGGGTACATATGATATGCGAGTTCGCGTTATTTTGGCGAACCTGCTTGATGAATTCCGTATAGGCTTCTATGTACTCACCGATCAGCTCTTCATCATTGCCCGTATAAGAATAGTCATTTGTACCGAGATTGATAACTACGATATCCGGGGTAAATCTTGAAAAATCCCAGTCGATACTTGATGCCTTAAATCCGCCCGCGCCGTTGCCGTAACTTACCGCAAAACATTCATATTTTTTTGAAAGCTGCTGCTCCGGCACTATCACTCCCTGTGTGGTGTAGCCGGAAATAATTCCGTTTCCGCTGTAAGAGACAAGGCTGTAATCAACATCCAGAAGCTGCGCGGTCTTATAGGCATAGGCTCTTGTGGCATCCTCGGTATTGGTGGAGAAATGGTGATCTCTGTCTTCGTCATCAACGCCGTATCCGCAGGTTATCGAGTCTCCTATAAATTCAATCTTCAAATTCTTTTCCGCCGTAGGAGCGATTTGATCTGCGGCGGCAACGATGATTTCGTCGATACCGAGAATGGAGTTCGCTGCCTCGGATACCTTCACCAGCGTTACGGTTACTTCCTTTTCCGTCTCGAATGAAAAAATTTCATATACAGCCTCTCTTTGAGTTATCATCTCGTCCAGGACACGCTCACCGTCCACATAGGCGACAAAACGAGCCTGACTGCCTTCTGCGCCGGTCATACTGTCACCGACGATTTTCACGGAGCATTGCGTTCCTTTTACCGTAAATTCCACACCGCTTGCGGAATGCGCCAGCCACAGAACACCGTTCTCATTGTGTGTGCGCCCCAGCATCTTTACATACTGTTCTTCCGCTTCATACGTTCTGGTTTCATCTGTATCGGTTTCATCTGTTCCGGTTTCATCTGTATTGCTTTCATCTGTTCCGGTTTCATCTATATTGCTTGCATCCGTATCGCCTTCATATGTATCGGTTTCCGGGCTTGCATCCGTTTCCTCTGTCTCTACCGGCGGTAAATTTTCGCTCTGGGACGGTTCCGTCTCCGCCTCTTTCGCACAGCCAGTCAATAACATTGATACGGCAAGCACCGATAAAATCACTTTTTTAAGTTTCATATTTCCTCCTTTTTCCATGTCCCTTTATTTCTGATCTTCTGACACCTGCACAAACATACAATTTACAGGATAATTTCACTATAGACAATATCTGCCTAAAATACAACTGTTTAATCTCTTAGGATTGTAAGCAACACCATTTTCTACTTTTCTGTTGCACTTGACCGCAAAGCATATTTGTGTAATGATTCAATTATACCAAAACAAGGAGCTGGTTCCAAATGGACGCGATCAAGCTGGAGCTTTCCCCCGAAAACTGCCGCAGCGGCTGCGGATTTCTTCATCAGCACAGCGTGGCTGAAACCTATCCGCTTCATAATCACATAGATTTTTACGAAATTTTCTTTGTCGTAAAGGGAAAGGCGATCCACTTTATAAATGGTGAGAACAAGCTGCTTACGCGCGGTTCTCTGGTATTCATTCGCCCAGGGGACAGCCATAGCTACGAGAGCTTCAACAAACATGATTTTGAACTGATCTCGGTTGGATTTCCCGTCAACGAATTTGAGTCTGCCTGCGTGTTCATGGGCATAAGCCCTCTCTTATTTACCAAAAGCAGCTTTCCGCCTGACATGGTGCTTAACGGCTATGATCTGGCGGACATGGAACGCAAACTGCTTTATATCGGTCTGCACACATTACCCGATGAGCGCAAGCTCTATTTCAGAGGGCTTCTTCCGTCCGTTCTCTACAGAATATTGTCAGCCGGAGCAGAGCAGAGTGTCGCTATTCCCAATCGCCTGCGCAGCCTTCTTGATAAAATGAACAACAAGCAGAATTTCACCGAAGGACTGCCAAAGCTGCTGGAATTTTCCGGAACCTCTCAAGAACATCTTACGCGTGAATTTAGAAAATATCTGAACATGACCCCGACGGAATTCATCAATCAGAAACGTATAGGCTATGCTGCGGAGCTTCTTCTAAACAGTTCTCATGAGATCATCGATATTTGCTTTATGTGCGGATTCAACAGTCTCAGTCATTTCTACCATATTTTTAAAAAAACATACGGCTGTTCTCCGAAGCAGTTTATGAAAGAACACCCAAACATGTAAGCGGGCAACTCACTCATGGTTGCCCGCTGTGTCGTATTGTGCCTATTTCTGCGCATCAATTTAATCAAAAGGTGCGAATGCTTTTTATTGTGATTTACTGACCACAAGCGCCGAATTGAACACCATGACGGCATTCCAGTATATTGCGTTCTCGTTGGTGAACCAATCGTTTGCGCTGTCGTAATAGCATTTCAACGGGAAACGCGAAATGATACCGCCGTTGTAGGAATTGATGCCGCCCGGCATATAACCCGAAGGAACTCCATTGGAGGAATCCCCATAATAAATATTGCTGAAGGTACACTTGATCGGGCTCTCACCCATGCCTGTTATAAAGCATTTGCGCATCGGGTTTACGCCTGTGATAAAGTTGACGGCATCTTGCGAAACCTTCTCAGCGTCCGACGTGTCAAGCCCGAGCAACGAGCAGCCTATATACATTTCCTGAGCGTTACCGAGTATGATATTGAAGCTGCCCCACCAAAAGCTCCAATCATTTATTGCGATTCTCCACGGATTAGCGTCATATCTTCCGAGAACGGAGCGTTGCCAGCCCTCAAACTGTTCCGCTATTTTTGAAACCACTTCTTCATCGCGGTTTTCGCAAAGCAGATAGGTATAATAGCCGTAAATGCCCATGTTACCGACATTATGACCGTTTGTACCCACTTTCAGAGAGCCGATATAACTGTCGAAATTTCCAAGGAACCAGCTATGAGCGCTTTCACTGCCTGTTGCGTAATAGACACATGCTGAAGCCCAGAAAGCGGAGCTTGCATTGTTTTCACCCGAGTAATTTGTTGCAATGTAGATATTCGGGTTTTCTTCAATATATGCCCAGCCTCTTTCGGCTGCCTCAAGCAGCGTATCCGCGTAATCAGGATCATATTCTCTGAAGATTTTGGAAGCAAACGCCAGCACAGCCGTACAGTCGGCGGTGGAGTTGGTGATACATCTGTCGCCATCGCCCACCCAGACGGTTCTGTCGCCGTCCCCGTCGTTCTCGTTCATTGATTTTACTTTAATATAAAAACCGCCGCTATTGTCCTGCATTTTTAACAGGAAATCAAGCTCAACGCGAACTTCGTCGAGGATATCGGGGATACCGTTTCCGCTTTCGGGGATATTGTTCTGTCCGTCCGAAAAGCAGTCGGGAAACATCAAATATGCCCAAAGAAGTGTGTTTACCGCAGTAGCTCCCGGGCTTACATACTTACCAACATCTCCCGCGTCATACCAGCCGCCCGATACGTCGATCGTCACATCGCGGTCATAGGAGAGCGGCGCTTCAAAGTCTTTTGGCGTTTGGTCGGAGCGTATGTAGTTTCCCCCGTACTCCGCGGTGATCTCCTCGTTGGCTCTCTGGTAATAGTAATAGCGCATGGTGTTTGTCAACAGCTCGTCATAAACGCTCTCAGATATTTCAAACGAAAGGGAATCGTCGATGCCATCCGCCCGGAGATAATAACGCCCTTCGACGTTGAAATCCGAAAAATCCGCGCAAAGTATCTGCTCACCCGAATACGCTTGGTCAAATTCGCTTATCATAGAAAGCTGCCCGGAGTAAACCCCCTCGCCTGTGGTTTTGTCAACAAGCTCGAAGATGTCTCCCTCATATACGGCGAGTTTTTCGGGAAAGCCGCTCACTAAGGCACGCTTTTCGGAACCGGGCGTATAACCGAGCTGATTTACCTTAAACTCGGGAAAAAATTTTTCCTTATCGGGCGAGCTGATCGTGATATTTCGCACCTGAATATCCTCGCCGCCAATTAAAAACTGCCTTGCGCCCGAAAGATCCGTTTCGTCTACGATCTCTGCGAGCGGGATCGTTACAATATTCCATTCGTCGGTGATCTCCGCGTCAAGGACTTTTGTAACGCTTACGCTCTGACCGTTCTTGATTTCCTCAAAGCCCACCTCAAGACGTTCGCCGCCGTTTGTACCCTTTACCTCAACAGAAACATAACCGTTTGGAACATAAAGAGACAGGTCGGTCGGCGTCCAGCCGCGAAGCACAATGGCAGACGGAGATGCATGCAGCTCTATATAGGGAAATTCTGAAGTATCCTCCGGCGGTTGGAGTGCCGAAACGGCAATTCCGTCGGGCATTTCCCTGCCGAGAACGGTTATTGTCTGCAAGGTGTTGTATTCCGTGTCGATGCGCTGCAAAAGAGTTTCTCTATCGGATCTCGCCCTTTCCGCTGCCTCGGCATCCACTGTTAAAGAGACCGACGTTTCTTCTGCTGCCGCGGTATTCGCTGTTGGAGAGACCGACACTTCTTCCGGCGTACCATCGGGAGTTTTTTTGTCTGAGTCAGCGCTGTCTCCCGTACAGCCCGATATCATTGATAAAATAATACACATTGCGATTACACCTGCGATATTTTTTTCATGATTTCCTATCCCTCTATCAAGGTTTTAAGCTTCCTCTATCTCGAACCAGTTTGCACTTAGTTTACCGTTATGAACGAGCAGCCGTACCACCTGTTCCCCCTCAACAAGCGTTATGGGCGAGGAGGATACGGTCTGCCACTTATCGCCCTGTGATGCAACAATCTGCGTGCTGTTCTGCGAATCAATATCAACGCTGATCTCTGCATTGCCGCGAACACGCAGCCGGAATACATACTCACATGACTTTCTTACGTTTACGGTGTATTCGAGCCATTCGCCGCCGACCATATTCTTTACATTGTAGCCTACGCCGATATCGTCACAAAGATCAATCATGACGCTGTCCATACGGTATATCTCACTTTTGGTATCGGTCAGCTTGTGATAAGAAATGCCCTCGCCGCCGCGGTCGTAGTTCTCGCAGTTTATCCGGCACGGAGCGCTTGCGGGCGGAAGCAGGAACGGAAGCTGTCCGGATAGCTGTTCCTCCTCGGAATTTTCTGAGGGCTTTCTGATTACCGCTCCTTTTGTGACAACAAGCTCTTCGAGGATTTCGTTATCTGCGGGAATTTTAACATACAGCACCCCGTTGAACTTATCAAAAAACCAGCCGCTCTCCGCCTTTTCGACGCAGCGCTTGTACCCGTAACTGTCAAGCTCTTTGCCGCCTAAGGTGACTGTTTTCGGCTCTGCGTTCACATGAATTTCAAGACAGTATTCATTTGCCGCATACAAAAAGTTGGAACGGGAGATGACAATACTTGTCTCTGTTTCATTATCCTCACATTCAATATGAGTGATCGTAAAAACGCCGCGCATAAATTCATAGCTTGTTCCGTCATCGGCGTACATATCAAAGCTGCACTTCCCGCTGGGATATATTTTCAGGTCGATGTGTTTCCAGTCGATATCATTTGTGTGGTATACCTGCTTTATCATGGGAATAATCGAGCCACCCTTTGCGAAAACGGGTATTCTGTTCTGCGGAGCATATACGGTATAGCTTTTGCCGCCCTCGTAGCAGTAGCCGTAATCCCAATCGTACCACTTTCCTTCCGGAAAGTACACATCTCTCTCGGTCGCCCTTTCGGCGGTTACAGGTGCGACAAGCAGCTCGCTCCCGAATAGATATTCGTCCCTGATGTCGAAAACGTTTTTGTCATTGGGATACTCGAATACCAACGCTCTCATCATCGGCGTTCCCATGATATGCGTGTTGTAATTGTAAGAGTATATATAGGGCAGCAGGCGATATCTCAGGCGTACATAATGCGCAGCGCTGTCGGTAAGCATCTCCCCGAAAACAAACGGCGAGGACTGCCCCGCATGGTGGACTCTTGTGATAGGACAAAAGCACGCAAATTGCAGCCAGCGTTCATATAATGCGGCATGTGCGGCGGGATCGTTTTTATAGATATTTTCATTGTAAAGGCTGTTGTTCGTAGCGGACATAAACCCACCGCTGTCGCTCGTCCAAAGCGGTATTCCGGACATGGCGGTGTTCAAAGCCTCAGGGATATGTGCGGAGAAGGTCTTATAATCTGAAAATACGTCGCCCGACCATATTGCGGCGTTGTATTTCTGTATTCCCGCGGTTCCGGTCCTCGTAAGGATAAACGGGCGCTTGTTATTGTTATATTCAAGTGTTATCCGGTTATAAAGTCTGACGTTCATCAGACAGAACGGATTATGTACTTTTTCCTTGCTGCCGCCGTAATACTGTGTTCCGTCGGGGTCCCCTTCGGGCTCGGTAAGGTCGAGCCACCAGCTCTCAATCCCATCGTCAAGCACTCTGTTTAGCTGCGGCTGAATCCATTGCTTCATTGCGGGATTGCTGAAATCCATCAGTTCGCCGCCGTAATGTCCGCAGGTGACAGTATTTCCGTCCTTGTCCTTTGCGAGTATCCCCGCATCAAGTGCGCTTTGAAAATTATCGCTGTCTTTGCGGATCATAGGACCCGAATTGGATACCATAAAGTGAAGCCCCTGACTGCGATATTCGGCTATTTTTCGCGGGCTGTCGCCGTTCCAACGCCTGTTCCATTTGAAATTATGGAAATTTTCCGCCCAATCGTAATCGAATACGATGCAGTCCAGCGGAAAGTGTTTTTCGTCCAGTGTTTCGATAATCTCATCAATCTCGTCCCAGCACCAATAGGAGCATTTGCACTGAATATAGCCCAGCGTCCACAACGGAGGTAACGAGGGTTTTCCGGTAAGATCGGTGTACTCGCTGAGAATATCCGTAAAGCTGTCGCCGCAGAAGAAATACTGAACGAAGCTTCCACCCTCCGCATACCAGAAATACTCATTATCCTTAGATTTTCCCATATCAAAAAGCATTCTGTAACTGTTATCAACAAAAACGCCATAGGGTGCGCTTTCGCCGGTACTCATAAAAAATGTAACGGGAATATCTGCGGTAACATGACCGATATTGATACGCTGACCCGTCACCATATCTCTTGTTGTACCGCGCCTGTCCATGCTTCCGAGGTAAGCGTCGTTGTCCTCGCCAAGCCCGTAAAAATGCTCGCTTGCAGTCATATGATGCGCGCAGTACAGCGAACCGTCATCGTTACGGCATATCTCATTTTCGGAAGAGAGCACGGCGCCGTTCCGAAGATAATCAATGCGGGCATGATGTTTGCCGAGCCTTACGGAAAGTTCCTTTGAGGAAACAACAAAGTTGTCGTCCGTTTCGGAAACATTTATTTCGGGCAGAACTGTGGGGAGCGTTTCAATCGCATAGGAACGATCCGGCTCGGAGCTGCCGCTGAAATCCACATATAGCCCCGCTGTTTTGTCGGAAATAAATGTTACGACAATGCGTACACTCTGATCTGTCTGAAATGCAACAGCATTTCCGTTTTTTTGGAAATCAATAATGTTCAATTCGCTTAATTTCATTTTTTTCTCCATTCTGCAATGATAACCGTCAACCTGCGTTAAGCCTATTATGTCAAAGAATAAAAGACAAATCCTCTCCCTGATTGATATTTTTTGTGCTATATTGATTTTCAAAAATAATGTCAATATATTTTGGAAGTTCTTTTTTAAATCACCCCAATAAAAAAGCTCCCGAATGGGAGCGGAAATACTTCAGAAAACCTATAAAAAGCATGAGCGTTATCACTCATGCCTTTCTAAATAAGTCGATGCGACAGGATTTGAACCTGCGACCTCTACGTCCCGAACGTAGCGCTCTACCAAGCTGAGCCACGCATCGTCATCCATATAGGATACCGAATCAATCCTATCAGAAAATACAAATCAACTCGGACTATAAGATAGTACAATAAAAGAGCGCGCTTGTCAAGAAGTAATATTCATGAATTAGCGAATTATGAAATGGTTTGATGATAGCGATGATTTGTTTCATCAGAAAAGAAATTTTTACACTTTGGGGTTGACATATGTCTACCCAGTGGGTATACTAGTGGTAGACGGATGACTACCTATATAAAAGATGGAGGATTTCATATGGAACATATTCAGTTATCGGCAAATGAGTGGAAGCTCATGGAACGGCTGTGGAGGAAGGAACCGCAGACGATTACGCAGCTTACCGCAGAGATACAACCTATATATGGATGGACGAAGCATACCGTCATCACGATGCTGAACCGTTTGGAGAACAAGGGCGCGGTCGCCTATCAGGAAGGTGAGCGCGCAAGGCTTTATTCGACGTGCATTCCGCGTTCTCAGGCGGCAATGGAGGAGACGGAGACATTGCTTGAGCGCGTATACGGAGGCAGTCTTGGTCTTATGGTGAATGCGTTTGTGCAGCAAAAAGGGATCACCGAGGAGGAGCGCGACAGTCTGCTTGCACTCTTAAACGAGACTCCTGTTCGAAAAAAGGAGGAATGAGTGTGGAGGATTTATTAATCGGTTCGAGTGTTTTGATACTATTCTTGATACTGCTTCGAATGATCGTGGGCAGACGGATCAGCTTTCGCATGCGCTATGCGCTGTGGCTGATCGTGGCGCTGCGTTTGGCTTTACCGTTCGCGCTGCCGGGCAGTCCCTTAAGCATCATGAATTATGTGCCGTCTTTACAGGCGCTCTTTGACGGGGAGGCGGAATCGCCGGGATATGTCGGAGTCAGGGATTCCGGAAGTACGGTGGCGGGAGAAAACGGATATGGGGATGATCTGCCGTCCGGACAAGAGGGGAAATCTGCGATGCTGACGGTTCGACAGGGCGCGGCGGTCGTGCGGTTGGATGATGCGGCGCAGGACGTTTCGGCACAAAATGTTTCCATGCGGCAGGAGACATGGGGTCTGCGGGATGGGGCGATGGTTGGGAACGCCTTGACAGAGCGGGCTGCAGGGACTGTTGCGCTGAAAAACCGACTTGGCATCATCTGGCTGACCGGCGCGGTGGTCATGAGCCTGTATTTGCTGATGGTCAATATGGCGCTGTATGGGCGGCTGCGCCGAACGCGCGTGTTGATGAATTCGGCAGATAGGAGCGAGGGCAGGAGGACACTTCCGGTTTATTGCTGTGAGAAACTTGCGACACCCTGTCTTTTTGGGGTGTGGCATCCTGCGATTTATCTGAATGACACGGCGCTTGCCGATGAGAAGAACCATGCGTTTGCACTGGCACATGAACAGCAGCATTATCGGCACAAGGACCATATTTGGAGTCTTGTGCGGCTGGTCTGCCTGACTGTTTACTGGTTTCATCCGCTTGTCTGGGCAGCAGCGATCCTGTCGGCAAAGGACTGTGAGCTTGCCTGTGACGAGGGTGTGACCGCGCAGATCACAAAGGAGGAGTGCGCGGAATACGGGCGAAGTCTGCTCAGTCAGGTGCCCTTAAAACGCGGAAGGATGTATCTGACCGCGACAACCTCTATGAGCAGCAGCGCAAGAACATTGAAAAGAAGGCTGCTTGCGATCACACAGAAAAAGAAAGCATCTGTGCGGGCTGCGCTTCTTACGGCAGCAGTGCTTTTGTTTGTCGCCGGCTGCACGTTTACGGGAGCTGATGACCGCAGCGCGAATATGGGAAATGACGACGTAGCCGGTCTTGCTGCAGAGGGCGGCGAGGGTGAGAACGTGACGGACAGAAGCAGCGCAGACGGAAACGGCATGGACGAACCTGCGCAGCCGGTATCGCCGGATGCCGAATTATTGTCAAAATTAAAAGAAAGCATTCGGGTTGATGGGGACGGAACGCTCACATTCACAATTCCTGTGAGTGATCATGCGCCGGAGGACTGGTCGATTTCTATCACCGAAAGGCAAAGTGTGGGCGACGGATATAGGAGCACGAGCGTTGTGGCGCACGGGCAGGAGGATTATATTTGGGAGAGCGGAAGGACGTTTTCGCTAACGGTCAGCGGGTCTGAGTCCGATATGGCTGAGCTGTCAATGGACATCACGCTATCCTCATTCTTTGATGACGGTGAGGAAATACGAACCTCAACAGTCATTGATCTGTTGGCATATTGGAGAGAACGATCGGAGCCGGAAGCGGATGAAAGTATGATGCAGACGGCGCTGAGAGCGTTTGCCATGTTTCCGGACGGACGTCACGGCTGGGCGCTTACGGAGGATGACCAGATTCTCTATACCTATGAGGGAGCCGGTCAGTTTTCGCTTTTAAGTGATCTACCGTTTGCACAGGCGGGAGAGATTACCGATACAACGGACGCTCCGGCATGCTTTCTTGCCGACCGCGGCGGTACGGAGGTGTCCGTATGCTTTTTAGATGAAAAAACCGCATATTTTGCAGCAGTTTCCGCTATTGACGGAGAGGCGCTCCTGATTCGAGAGACGATCACGTCGGAGCCGGCGGCGGGAGATGAGGACGGACAGGTGCTTGTGTCGGAGCATAGGACGCGGATTCCGCTGCAGGAATACTTTTGGTGCGGGGAAATGTATGTAAGCTTTGCTGATTCACAGAACGGGTATCTGCTTGTCTGCTCTGACCCTGCCTTGGGTCAGATGGCGAAGCATCTTTACCGCACGACGGATGGCGGGGACAGCTTTTCGTTTGTGGCAGATTTAAGCAGTGTGGTCTCGGGTTATCCGACCGGAATGGCTTTTTGTAGTGAGGATGTCGGTTATGTCGGGGTGAGTCATCGCCAGGAGCTCAGTTATCTCTACGGCACGACGGACGGCGGTGAGACATGGGAGAGTGTTGACGTTCCCGTTCATGCGGATGCCTATTATTCGGATTCCCTTGCGCCGGTTGTGTTTTACGAGGATGGAATGCCGAAGATGGCGGTAGTGTTAAAAAACGTCGTGGAGCCTTCCAATCGATATGTATTATATATCAATCCGAGACCGGCTGATTTTATGACATGGCAGTTGATCCGGATTCTGCCGTACGATGATGTCAGAAGTTATTGCCTTACGGATAAGAATACGGGATATTTTATTGACGGGGATGGGTTGCTGCAAAAGTGGGAATACGAAAAATAAACCGATTCTATGAGGAAAGATGAGATTCACAAAAAGGGATGCACACCCATGCGGTGTACATCCCTTTTTCATGATATAGAATACCGATCCGCCTACTCCAAATTCACGTGCTTTTTTACGATCACGGCGCAGATCACATAGTATATGGCGGCAAATACCGTAAAAATACAGATCATGGACCAAATTGTGGTTTGAAAGGATACGCGAGTCAGGTAACCGGCGTGTTCGATCATCGATCTTGTGGTGTCATAGCCTCGGAGCATATTGGCGATTTTATCAACAATATGAACCATTACCATGGTTGCAGCAAACTGCTCCAAAAAAACAAAAGCGACGCCAAATCCGACTGCTGCGCGACGCTTGTGCAGGTTGGCGAGCTGTCCTAAGGAAAGCGCTGCAAACACAAGCAGCAGGGCATTTGCGCATGCTGCGAGGATCAGCAGCAGGATGATCAGCATAAAAACGGGGAAAGAATAACCTGTGGAGAGCAAACAACTAGTATCAAATACACTGTAGCTGAAGGAGCGCAGGTCTTCCCAAAATGCTTGCGGATCGAGCGATATGGCG
Source organism: Lachnospiraceae bacterium (assembly GCA_014804425.1). Lineage (GTDB taxonomy): Bacteria > Bacillota > Clostridia > Lachnospirales > Lachnospiraceae > DLAJ01. Next base: position 82,327 of record JAAUZV010000007.1, on the reverse strand, counting down.
ATCAGCAGAATGCTTATGAGCAATATAATTCCTGACACAAACAGCCAGACGAGCGAGGTGATCAGCCGGGCGTTTAAGTTAGACAATGGGCTTACGGGAAGCGTGTGCGTCAGATAGCCTTGCTCGGAGTACATGCTCTTATAAAAGCGCTCACACATCAGAACATAGGTAAGAAGAACCAGCGCGATCACAATGATCACATATGCGATCGTGAACGTGACGCCAAGTACGCCTTGAATCCGCCGCAATGTCTCGTTTTCGGAAATCCAGGAATACGAATAGAATTGTCTGATCCCAAAAAAGCAGCAGCCGAGGGTTGTCACAATGGTCACGATATAAATAACAAGCATTGTCTTGTAAGTGGTTTTAAATTCGTTTTTTAATAATTTCCCTAACATCTGAACACCTCCCTGAAAAGCGCGTCAACCGACTTGCCCTGTTCCTCGCGGATGGCATCCACCGAGGAGGTTAAGCGAATCTGCCCGTTTTGGATAAACAGCACTTCATCTAAGACATTTTCAATGTCTGTGATCAGGTGCGTGGAAATGATGATGGAAGCGGACGCGTCGTAATTGGTTAAGATGACATTCAAAATGTAATCTCTGGCAGCAGGGTCAACGCCTGCGATCGGTTCGTCCAAAATATAAAGATCCGCGCGGCGGCTCATGACCAGAATGAGCTGTACTTTTTCCTTTGTACCTTTTGACATGGACTTTAGGCGGTCGTTCGGGTTAATGCCGAGCTTTGCGAGCATGTCATAAGCGCGCCGCTCATCAAAATCTTCGTAGAACGTCTTAAAAAAGGTGATGATGTCGGATACACGCTGATTCATATTCAGATACGTATGATCCGGCAGATAGGAAATCACTTTTTTACTGTCTATGCCGATGGGTTTTCCTTTTACTAATACCGTTCCGCTTGACGGCGTCAGCAGACCGTTCAAAATCTTGATCAATGTCGTCTTTCCGCTGCCGTTTGGTCCGAGCAGACCGATAATATGCCCGCTCTCAATCCGCAGATTGACGTCTTGAAGGGCTGTCACTTTGCCGTATTTCTTCGATAGCCCCGTACACTCTACCAATGTACTCATATTCCTGTTCTCCTCCCTTTTGATGGTAATGATTTTTTGTCATGAATTTTTCATTAATGCTTCCGCCGCAGTCTGTCTGTTGTACCCGATACGCTGCATGCCTTCCAGATACGTGTCAATGAGCTCTTTTGCTTTTCGCTCCTTTAACAGCTCGATCATGCCCACATCCTCCGTAATAAACCGGCCGCTCGTGCGCTGCGTATACACGAGACCGATGCGCTCTAATTCGGTAAGCGCCTTCTGCATTGTATTCGGATTCACCGCCGCCATCATGGCAAGATCCCTCACCGAGGGAAGCTTATCTCCCGGCGCATAATGGCCGGAAAGGATGTCGGTCTGGACTTTATCAATGATCTGTTGAAAAATCGGTCTGTCCGAATCAAGATTCCATGGCATTTCATCACCCCTCTTTCTTTTTGATCTGGCAGCGGCATAACACAAGGGTATCCTATCGCATGCCAGATTGTATTACTGTACTATTGTGTTACTCGAATAATACAGCAATACAAAAAAGATGTCAAGAGGGAAATTTGAGTTTTTTTATATGATAGCAGAAAATAGGAAGCGAGAGGGTTATGGCTCCTCTAGAAGCCAGTTAAGGACATTTTTCTTTTTGATTCCGTTGTAATCCGCGGTAGCGAACATCTCGTCGAGAGTCAGAAGGTACTTTGGATAATTGTCTCCGACTTTTTTTAGCGGAGCAAGTTCGCGTGTAAGGGTGCTTTCCTCAAGCGTGGTTGCCGCGACCTGATAATAGGAAATATCATCGCCGTTTACTGCCACAAAGTCGATTTCGCCATCTTCAAGTTGACCGACATACACGTCATAATTGCGTCTGATGAGTTCGAGAAATACGACATTTTCAAGAATATGTCCAATATCGCTTTCGCTGCCTTTGACGAGACAGTTGCGGAGTCCCATATCTACTGCATAATACTTATGATTCGTCTTAAGAAACATTTTTCCCTTTAGATTATATCGTTTTGCACTGTATATCATGAGGCTGTCGGTGAGACCTCTGAGATATCTGTCAACGGTCTTTTGGTCTGCGCTTCTTCCTTCAGATTTCAGTGTGTTCGCGATTTTAGTGGCGGATGTCATATTTCCTATATTGTGCAGAACAAATTTTGTTACATTTTCCAGCATGGTAATATCGGATATATTCAGTCTCGCGACAATGTCTTTTAACAATACGGAATGATAAATATCCCGCAGATAGTCTCTTGCTTCCTGCTGCGTGCTGTCGAATTTGGTAATATAGGGAAAGGAACCATAGTTTATATACCGGTCAAATTTTTGGGCGTTTGACATTGCGGGTTCATGAAGACCGCTGCAGAACTCTCGAAATGACAGAGGCAGCATTTTAAGTTCAATATATCTGCCTGACAGCATTGTTGCAAGCTCACCGGACATAAAATATGCGTTGGAACCGGTAATATAAACATCGCAGTTGTCTTTTAGAAAAAGACTGTCAATTGCCTTTTCAAAGCCATCAACATGCTGGATCTCATCAAGAAAGATATAGTTCATTTTATCAGGAATCAGCATGCTTTTAATATGCTCATAAAGGGACCGATAATTTGTTAAATGTTCATAATCTATGTCTTCAAAGTTTATGCTGATCATCTGACTCTCTTCCACATTTTGGGATAGGAGCCAATTCCTGTATATTTCAAAGAGCGTCGATTTTCCGCAACGTCGTACACCTGATACAACCTTGATGATTTGATGTTCGCGCCATTTTTTGAGCCATTCCAAATAAACCGCTCGTTCAATCAGTTTTTGCATGTGAATATCCTCCTTGAGAGTATGATATCCATTATAGTGCAAATAATGAAAAAAAACAATCAATTTAGGAATCAATTCCTAAAATAAAGAAAAATAAATACATTTAAGGAATCGATTCCTAAAATATAAAAAGATATGGTTGGTTTTGTAAAAGAAGACGGCAGGTTTTTTAGAAACGAAACATCCGGGCCGCAGCGATTACGGGCATACCGCGAGTCCGCACATCATACGCGCCATATGAAAAGAGTCCACGGCGGTAAGCGACTGTGCAAGCAGTGTAAGCACCGCATCCGCCTCAGCGGAGGGCGCAAGCTCGCAGAGCGCTGTAAGGTCGGTCAATCCGTAGTCCTGAAGGGAATATTCATCGTCATTTGACACATAACCGTTCGGGTTAGCCGGAACAGGAGAGAGCAGCGTGCGATCGTGCCAAACCTGATGGATCAGTTCATCCATGTTTGCGACATTTGTGTCATAAAAGTTCTGCCATGCCTCCCACAGCGCATCGGCGTATTGCATGTCAATGATCGCCAGAATCCCCCTGTCCCCGGAGCGTTCCGCCTCCTCCATATAAGCGTCCACGATAACCTGTGCGAATTGCTCGATGGGAATGGAAGGATATTCGGATAAGGCATCGAATACCCGTGTGTACTGCCAGCCGTATGCCGGCGCGTAATCCTCCGATACCGCTAAATAAGCACAGCAGCCGCGCAGAGCGTGTACGGTTTCCACGCATCCCATCAGGCAGGCGTCAAAGCCGATGAGCTCGATCGTAAAGCCGCCCTCCTCAGATGCGCAGCGGATCGCGTCCGCAAGCGCCGTCAGGGTCATGGCGCTGTGGAATCCCTGAAAATCATCCTGCCCGTAACCGATCACGGGGCCTCTGCCATGTCCCCACAAAAGCAGCATGTAGCGGTCGGCAGGCGCTTCCTGTACACAAAAAAGAAGAAATTCTTTTAAGGTCTGCGCGTCGGTCATGTCCTGCTGTTCGTCCAGATCTTCCAAGAGCATCATGCCGTGGTCAGTAATCTCATATCGTTGTGTGGAGTCGGAGGATATTTCTGACGTATCTGTCACAAATGTTCCCGCATTCATCTCTGTATCCGTCGAAGCAGTCGCCGCACCGGCTGCTGTATCCGTCAAAACAGGCTCCGCACCGGTCGTTGCATTCGCCAAAGCAGAATCTGCACCGGCTGATATGCCGTCGGAGCGCCCCCATCTGCGCGTCCCGCCCGTCTGTACGATCACGCGCACTTGGTCGGAGAGCTCCGCCTCCATCATCTGTATGAGATCATAAGTGGCAAAGGGGGCATCGCCGGACTCCAGGGATGCCGCATCCATGTATACCATAAATGTGACGGTAGTGTCATCTGTATCGGGAGCCTCCGTGATCTCGGGTGCAACTGCGTCAGGTTCTGTATGAGAAAGCGAGGTATCGGCGTTATGTTCCGGTGAGTCGGAGATTGCCGCATCGGGCAAATCGTGGGTGCCTGCCTCATTTTCCGAAACAGGGATGTCGGAATCGCTGCCGCAGCCAAAGGCGCAGGGCAGGAATAAACACAGTACGCAGACAACGGCAAGCCGCTGTCTGCGCAGAAAGAATTGTTTTTTGATCCGATTCAGTGTCAATATGATTCTCCTTATTCCTCATCCGAGAGGCAGCAGATAGAAAGAGAATGCCTTTTTGCCCTCTGCGGGAATGCGGTACGGCTCATGAACGGGCGCACCCCAGCTGTCATCGCCGCCGATACCCATCTGCATGCCGCTGATGCGCACAACGGTCTCATAGGGCTTAGGCAGTTCAAACGGATGCCCGGCCTGTTCCAGCTCCTGCGGAAGATAAGGCAGCGCGCTCACGTTTAAGCTGTTTTGTCCGTCGTAGAGAATGTGCAGCCCCGTACCGTCTGCATCCACAATATCGGCGCAGCGCACGTCGGTATGATTTCCGGTTTCCTGAGGAAACAGATACGGTGCGACGTTATCCATGACTAAATTGTGATAACAGCCAATCTTACTGCCGCTCTTGCGGTCGGCGTAGGTTTCTTCCATTCCCCTGCCATACCAGCGCAGATTATCATAACACAGCGGAAGCGCGGCGCACATGCCAAATTCGGGCAGTTCGGGAAGTCCCGAAAAACCGTCGCTTTCCATTGTCACCTTGATCAGTCCCGCCGCATTCACACGGTAAGTCACCGTACAGAGAATGCCTTCATAGAGCGGTGTGCGGTATTCGTAGCCGATCAGGACGGTTCCGTCGTCTTCCTGCTTTGTCCGCACGAGCGATGCGGTCAGATTTTCGCTGATCAGCTTCCAGATTCCCAAGTGGGCGGGCATGCCGCTTCCGTTATCGTTTTGCACGGGCGCTCTCCAAAAGTTCGGTCTGAAGCTGCGGTAGAGCAGTTCCTTTACCGAAACCGCTTTTTGAATAGCCGGTACCGTCAGCGTCATGGAAAGGAATGCCTGCCTGCCGTGGTTGAAAATATAATGAAACCGCATGGGGGTTTTTCCGTCCGCGGCCGGATATATGCCGTGCACGCCCACATTGTAGATGCCCTCCTCCAAAGAAGGAGAAGCAAGTCCGATGGTCTGTTCTTTTTTATTTTCATGAGCTTTCGCCGCAATGCGGACAAGCGTATGATCGAGATAGCGTCCGAAGCCCTCCGACTGTCCGAACGCAACTTCATAACCTGCCGCCGCATAGCTCCTGTCTTTTTTCAGCAGGACGGAGACGGTGACGAGATACTCGCCGTCCGCGTGTTCCGCACTGATGGCCTTGGCGTCATAGGGAAGCAGATAGATTGCTTCTGCGCCTGCCGCCACGCGTACAGGAAGCTCGTCCTCGCGCACACGTTCCCCGTTTCTCGTGAGAACAGCGACGACGCGGTACGGTTCCGTTCCCTCGAACAGTGACAGGTTTTTGATGATCACGCGGTCATGCTGTACCGTAATACGGAAATTTTGATAATCATGCTTTACCTGTACGAGCTTCGGGGACGGCGTCCGGTCCGCAAACATGATGCCGTTTCCCGAAAAATCCGCATCGTGCGGGCGATCCGCGAAGTCGCCGCCATAGCCTAAAAACGACTCGCCGTTTGCGTTTGCCGCTGTCATCGCCTGATCGACATAATCCCAGATGAAGCCGCCCTGATAAAGCGGTTCGGTTTCCGTGAGATCTGTATATTCATCAAAATTACCCGTGGAGTTTCCCATGGAATGAGAAAATTCGCAGCTGACGAACGGTTTTTCCCGGTTATCTTTTAGGTAAGATGCAATATCCGCCGGTTTCCAGTACATGCGGCTGATCACATCGGACGTATCGGGATAGCGGTTATCGTTGGCTAAGCCCTCATAGTGCACGAGGCGCGTCTCGTCCTTTGCGTGGAAGAGCTGCGTCATTTGGTAAATGTCCGTACCGCCCGCGGATTCGTTTCCGCATGACCATAAAAGAATGCTCGGATGATTCTTGTCGCGCTCAAACATGGAATTGGCACGGTCTAAGACCGCTGCCTGCCATTCGGGTTTATCACCCGGAATAAAGAGTGCGTCATCGGGGCGTGCGCCTTCACGGTAGACGCAGCCGTGCGTCTCTAAATTGGTCTCATCGACCAGATAAATGCCCTCGCTGTCGCATAGCTCATAGAAGCAGCTCGAGTTCGGATAATGCGATGTGCGCACGGCGTTGATATTATTGCGTTTCATATTGAGAACATCCTGCCTTTGCACCTCATAGGGCAGCACACGGCCGGACTGCGCGCAAAATTCGTGGCGGTTCACGCCCTTAAAGACAATGCGCCTGCCGTTTAATTCCATGATGCCGTTTCGTAATGCAAACACGCGGATGCCGATTTTTTGCACGACCAGCTCCACAAGCGCGGCCGATTTGCCGTCCGCGGCGTCCGTGCGGCGGATAAAGATCTTAAGCGTATAAAGCCGCGGGTCTTCCGCGCTCCATAAGAGCGGCTGATCCAGCTTGATGCTGAGCTTCTGCGTATAAATGTCGGGTGAAGCAAGCGTTTCGGCGGTCACGGTTTCATTTAACGCGGGCCTTCCCTCGACGGGCTTTGTAAAGCGCACAAGCTCCCTGCCCTCGGGACTGTATAAACGGTACTCCGCGCTAAAATCTTCCGCTTCGCCCATATGGAGGTATTCATAGCGCAGATTTAAAGAGATCAGGGCGCTCGTGTTGTTTTCCTCCAAAGATGTTCTGACAAAGAGATCCTCTAAATGGCACGCCGGTTTTGTATAAAGAAATACGTCGCGGAAGATACCGGAAAAACGGAAAAAGTCCTGATCCTCCAGCCACGAGCCGGAAGAAAACCGATAAACCTGAACGGCAATTTTATTTTTTCCGTCGTGAAGATACGGCGTGATCTCGAACTCCGCAGGCGTGAAGCTGTCCTCACTGTAGCCTGCAAATGAGCCGTTGACCCATAGAGCGAACGCGCTTTCCACGCCCTGGAAGCTGATGTATACCGGCTCATCTGTCAGCACGAGCGATACCTCGCGGATATAAGAACCGGTCGGATTATAGCGCGTGGGAACTTCACCCGGAAGTGCCGCCTCAACGCCGTCCCACGGATAGGTGACATTGAGATACTGCGGATGTCCGTACCCCTGAAGCTGGATATGCGACGGTACGGAAATGGTATCCCAATGACTGTCGTCATAGCCCTCGCGCTCAAAGCCTCTCGGCGCGGAGGAAATATTTTCACTGTAGCAGAATTTCCACTCACCGTTTAAGGACAGCCTGCCGTCCTGCTCGCCCGCCTCATCCCGGTAACAGGCATGATCGGAATGCGCCTTCAAGCGCCCGATCGCAAAGATTTCGGGATTGCGGATGACATCATAATCGAATTTCATAGACACCCTCCTTTTGATGAATTGTTAGTATATCAGGAATCTGTTTTGTTTCAAAAGCATGGTATCAGCCGTTTTACGAAGGCGCCTCCGAAGAACTGTTTTTTGCATAGAGCACTTTTAAGATGATCGGTGTTGCAATGGAGGATACGATGATCAGTAAAATGACCGACGTAAAATACACGGGCTGCATGAGTCCGACAGCGAGCCCCTTTTGCGAAACGATCAGAGCGACCTCGCCGCGCGTCATCATGCCGACACCGATCTTCATGGAATCGCCCCATGTGAAGCCGCAGACCTTGGAGATCAGACCGCAGCCGACGATCTTCGTGATGAGCGCTACCAAAATGAACGCCACGGAAAACAGCAGAATGGATGCGTTTACGTCGTCAATATCTGTTTTCAGGCCGATCGAGGCAAAAAAGACCGGGCCGAACAGCATATACGAATTGGTATCCATTTTTTGGGCAATATATTTGGAGTCGCGGATACTGCAAAGAATGATGCCCGCGACAAATGCGCCGGTAATATCGGCAATGCCGAAGTATTTCTCGGCAATATAGGACATGGCAAAACAGAGCGCAAGCCCTGCGATCGGAATCCGCCTTGTATGCGGATAGCGCTGATCGACCTTTTGGAAGATCTTGTAGCACACATAGCCGACAACGAACGCAAAAAGAAAGAACAGCGCCGTCTGCGAAACGATCATGAGCGGGCGTACATCGGGGTCCCGAAACGCGATCACAAATGTGAGCACGATAATGCCGATCACATCGTCGATAATGGCGGCGGACATGATCGTTGTTCCCACGCGCCCGGACAGGTGTCCAAGCTCACGCAGCGCCTCCACGGTAATGCTGACGGAGGTTGCCGTCATGATGCAGCCGATAAATACCGCTTTTAGGAAATGGTCGCTGCCGACAGCGCCCCATCCGTAAAAACAGGAATAAAGAACGGTTCCGCCCGCCAGCGGAATGAACACGCCGCAGCAGGCGATGAGAAACGCCGCGACGCCTGTTTTTTTCATTTCCTTTAAGTCGGTTCCTAAGCCGGCCGAGAACATTAAGAGGACAACGCCGATTTCCGCCATTTTTGACAAAAAATCACTTTGTGCGACAAGACCGAGCATGCTCGGACCGATGATCAGACCCGCAACGATCTCGCCCGCGACCTGCGGTACTTTGATCTTGCGCGCCAACAGACCGAAAAATTTTGCAAAAATAATGATGATTGCCAAATCCTTAAATATTACATAGGATTCCATGATGTCATTCCTCCGGAAAGAGTCCATGCAGGAAACTCTTTTTATGATTGATTCATTTTATCACGCATATCGCCCAAAAAAAAGATTCAATTCAACGAAATCGACATCTTTTCATAGAAGTTTTTATAAAACCGTCGTATAATAGGACTGAAATCAATCATACACCTGAGGAAGAGATCATGTCAGACATCAGTAATCCCTGCGTTGACACAGAATTGTTTACGCGTGCCTGCGATTATGTGCGCGGGCTGGAAAAAGGCGCAATGGGGATCGGTACGCTCAGCGAAAAGACGATCCATGCCATCATGAAATATTATTATGCACCGGATCCCGCATATCATGAGCAGAAGGTCGGTTCTTTTGTGGCGGACATTATGGTGGACGGAGAGATCATGGAAATTCAGACGCGCGCGTTTAACAGCCTGCGCCGGAAGCTTGACGTATTTCTTCCCGATCATGATGTGACGGTCATTTATCCGATCGCGCATACAAAATGGCTTTCGTGGATCGACCCTGAGACGGGAGAGATCACGAAACCGCGCAAATCACCGAAGACGGGCACGATCTATCACCTGATCCCGGAATTGTACAAGCTGAAAATGTATCTGCAAAATGAACATCTGCACTTTACGGTTCCGTTTATCGACGTACAGGAGACGCGGGTACTGGACGGATGGAGCCGCAATAAAAAGCGGGGTTCCCACCGCAATGACGGCGTTCCTGTGGGAATCTTCGACGAGGTGCGCATCAATACCCGAGAGGATTACCGTGTGCTTCTGCCTGACGGGCTGCCGCCGGAGTTTACGACAAAGGATTATAAACAGACCGCGCATGTTTCGATCGGCATCGCTTCGACAGCGCTCAATATTCTTTTTTCACTGGGATTGGTGGAGCGGATCGGCAAGGAGGGCAAAGCGTATCTTTATCGGGAAGCACCGATCTGATGAGGAATGTGCGGACAGCGTAAAAAGAAAGGAAAAAGTGGGATGACAAAAAAAGAAATCAATAAGACAGTAAAGGATCTGATGCATTTTACGGAGCGGGCAACTTCCCCGTTTCAGGTCGTGGAGGAATCGGGCCGTCTCCTCAGGGAATCGGGCTTTGAAGAGCTGACGCTTGCCTCGCCGTGGAGCTTAAAACGCGGAGGAACGTATTTTGTTCCCGTGTACGGCACGACGCTGTTTGCGTTTGCCATCGGAAAAAAATTTGAGGAGGGAGGCGTGATCCATGCCGCATGCGCGCACACCGATCATCCGTGCCTGCGCGTTAAGCCCAAGGCAGACGTATGCAGCCGCGGTTATATGAAGCTGGATGTGGAGGTGTACGGCGGCGCGATCTTAAATACATGGCTTGACCGCCCGCTTTCCATTGCGGGACAGGTGACACTGAAAAGCGACGATCTCTACGAGCCTGTGACAAAGCTGGTCGATTGGAAGCGTCCTCTTTTAACGATACCGAATCTGGCGATCCATATGAACCGTGAGGTGAATAACGGGGTCAGATTAAATGAACAGTCGGAGATGATGCCGCTCATCGCGATGGTGCATGACAAGCTGGAGCAGGAGAATTTCTTTATGAACCTTCTGGCAAAGGAATGCAAGGTTGCTGCGGAGGATATTCTGGATTTTGATCTCTATGTATACAATGCGGAAAAAGGCTGTCTGCTGGGCGCGCAGGAGGAGTTTTTCAGTGCGCCGCGCTTGGATAATCTGACGTCATGCTATGCATGTCTTCAGGGGATCACGTCATCCGTACAGACGCTGGATACCTCGGACAGGCTGAATCTCATTGCCCTCTACGATAATGAGGAGATCGGCAGCCGCACAAAGCAGGGCGCGAATTCTTTGATCTCCAATTTCATTCTTGAAAAAATATATGACGGATTATCGTTTAACCGTGCGCGGCTTACCGACAGCTATTTTCAGAGCGTCATGCTCTCGCTTGACGTGGCGCATGCCCATCATCCGAATTATGAGCAGAAGAGCGACCCGAACCTGCGTGTGATCTGTGGGCAGGGACCGGCGATCAAGATCAGTTATTCCCAGCGTTACGCGACAGACACGAAGGCGATCGGGATTGTCAGCCAGCTCTGCGAGGCAAACGAGATCCCTTATCAGAAATTTGTGAACCGCTCTGATATGGCGGGCGGCAGCACGCTCGGAACGATTACATCCGCCTATCTGCCAATGCGCACCGTCGATCTCGGTGTCGGCGTGCTTGCCATGCATTCCGCCCGCGAGTTAATGGCGGCTGAAGATCAAGCCGCCATCAATACACTGGTATATTGCTTTTTTCTGTAATAGAGAGGACAGATGCGCGGTCAAATGAGCGCCGTGCTGAAATACCGCTCCGCGCGGTCAGGAAGAACGGTCGCGACGACCTGCTCTTTTCCGTATTTTTCTGCCATCCGCATGGAGGCCCATACGTTTGCGCCGGAGGAGGTTCCGACTAAAAGTCCCTGAATCCGTGCAAGCTCGCGCGCCGTCCGGATAGCGTCATCATCCGAGACCTCAACAATGTCCGTGATGATGGAGGTATCTAAGATGTCGGGGATGAAGCCGTCGCCGATGCCCTGAATCTGGTGCAGGCCCGGCTCGTCGCCGAGAAGCGCCGAGACGTTTTTCGGTTCCACCGCGACGATCTTGCAGTCCGGGTTTTGCTCAAGCAGATAGCGCGCGATGCCCTGCAGGGTTCCGCCGCTTCCGATGCCCGAGACAAAAATGTCGATCCGTTTTCCGAGCTGCTCTGTGAGCTCGCGTGCGGTCGTCCGATAATGCGCGTCGGGATTTGCCGGGTTCTGAAACTGCTGCGGTACAAAGCAGGAATCCGACTCCGCGCACAGCTCCATTGCTTTTTTGACGGAACCGTCAATGCTCAATTCGGGCGGTGTGAGTACGAGCTCAGCGCCGAGTGCACGGATGATTTTCTTTCGTTCGTCGCTCATGTTTTCCGGCATGACGATGATGACGCGGTAGCCTTTTCTGACGCCGCACAGCGCCAGTCCGATGCCCGTATTTCCGGACGTCGGCTCAATGATCGTCATGCCCGGTTTTAACCCGCCGCTTTTTTCTGCATCTTCCAGCATGTTTAGGGCGATCCGGTCCTTGATGCTGCCGCCCGGATTTAAGAATTCCGCCTTTGCATAAACGGGAAGTCCCGTCGTTTCCTCTAAGCTGAGTAACGGCGTATTTCCGATCAAGTCTAAAATGTTCGAATAGTACATATGATTTTCCTCCGAAAAAATAAGTTCTTTCGTCATTCTACCATATTCTCTCCGATTAGCCTATAAGGAACAGATGTTTTTCGTATTTCGGCACAGAGCGCCGTCGGCGGATAAAAAGGCTTTGCGTTGAATTTTGGAGCGTTAGATGATATAATACACTCGAAAATTCGAGGTGAAGTGTGCATGAGTACAAACCATACAATTAAAAAACAGGCATCGGGCATTACGAGGGCATTCACGGTCGGGATCGCCGTTATATTGCAGGTGGCAACAATGGTATTTCTGGTATCCTACCTCCGGCAGCTGTCTGTCTGGGTCTATTATGTGATCGAGATGTTCAGTGTGATCCTGATCTTTGCGCTTGTCAATGACAGTGAGTCCTATAAACAGTTCTGGGTCGTCATCGTGCTCGGACTGCCGGTGTTCGGCGTCTTTTTGTATTTTATGTGGGGCAGAAGGAGGACAAACAGTAAGGCGAATCGGCATTTTCGCGAAGTGGAAAGAAAGATGCTGGACAGCCTACAACAGGATAAAGAGCTTTTGACGCAGTTTCAGAATATCCATCCGAATAAGGTACAGATCAGCCGTTATCTCGCGAGGCAGGGCTTTCCATTGTATAACAACACAACGGTCCGCTATTACGGACTGGGGGAGCAGATGAAGGAAGCTCTGCTTGGGGATCTGCGCAATGCAAAGTCCTATATTTTTATGGAATATTTCATTATTAAGGACGGCGTATTCTGGCATGATGTGTACGAGGTTCTGAAGCAAAAGGCAAAAGAAGGCGTTGAGGTATGGCTTCTTTTGGACGATTTCGGGTGTATCATTATTAATACGTCGCAGTTTCGCGAGGAGGTGCGCGCAAACGGGATTACGCTTGCGGAGTTTGCGCCGATCCACAAGGATATTAACCGTCTTTCTTTTAATTACCGCAACCATCAGAAGATCACGGTCATTGACGGAAATATCGGCTATACCGGCGGAATCAACCTTGCGGACGAATATATCAACGAGATCGACCGGTTCGGACACTGGAAGGATACGGCGGTGCGCTTGGAGGGCGCGGGTGTGTATTCGCTGACGAGCTTCTTTTTGGAGATGTGGCAGATCGCGGAGGGCACGGAAGAGCTGGATTATACTTTATATAAACCGACGGTGCATATCGAGTCGGAGAGTATGGTGCAGCCGTTTGCGGACGGTCCGGCGAACAATCCGAAGAATGCCGCAGAGAGCGCCTACACGCATATGATCAACAAGGCGCGGGATTATATTTATATCACGACGCCCTATCTGGTGCTCGACCAAAAGATGGCGGACGATCTGTGCAGGGCGGCGGAAAGCGGCGTGGATGTGCGGATTATTACACCGCACAGATATGATAAATGGTATGTATACATGGTCACGGTGTCCAATTATGGGAACCTTATGAAAAAGGGCGTTCGGATCTTTGAATACGAGCCCGGCTTTATTCATGCCAAAAATGTGGTCGTAGATGACGAGATCGCTGTCTGCGGCACGATCAATATTGATTACCGGAGTTTTTACCTTCATTATGAGGATGCGGTGCTGATGAGTAAGACGCCCGCTGTCATGGAGATCAAGCAGGATTTTCTTACTACGCTGGAATCGTGTAAGGAAATCAAGTATGCCGACTGGATGCACCGTCCGCTGCGGCAGCGGTTTGTGCAGTGGGTACTTCGGCTGTTTTCGCCGCTTTTGTAGGTTAGTAAGGCGGAAAACCGAGCAGCGCAGGCAGTTCGGACGGCGTGTGAATGACGCGGGACGCGCCGTGCGCGCGCAAAAACGCCTCGTCACGGAAGCCCCATGCAACGCTCACACAGTCCATGCCGGCAGCGGCTGCAGTTGCAATGTCCACGTCGGAGTCGCCGACATATAAAGCGGAAGAACAGCCGATGTCCGAAGCGGTATCAGGCGTGGTATCAGAACCGGAAAGCTCGCGCAGCGCGGCGTATACCGAATCCGGCGCCGGTTTTCTGCGCACGTTTTCCCGTTCGCCGATGGCGACGGATACCCATTCAGAGAAATAAAGAGAGCAGAGCTTTTTGACTGCCGCGTCGGGTTTGTTGGAGACGATGGCAAGCCGGAAACCTCTGTTTTTTAATGTGTCAAGCATCGGAAGGATGCCGTCGTAGGGGGCGGTAAGATCATTACAATGCGCCCCGTAGTGGGCACGGAAATGAGCGAAAGCCTGTTCCAGAGCAGCTTCATCGGCGGGTGCGGGAATGCTGCGGCGAAGGAGCGTGCGCGCGCCGTTGCCGACCGCAAGCCGTATTTCTTCCAAAGTGCGTGTCGGATAATCCATAGCGGAGAGCGCGTAATTCACGCTGTTCTTTAAGTCCTCCAATGTATTTAAGAGGGTGCCGTCCAGATCAAAGACGATGGTGCTGCATCTGTTTTGCATGAGGGAATCCTCCTGTTTTTTGCGATCGTTTAATCACATTGTACTTATTTTATGCCATGCAGGCAAGTTGTTTTGAGGACTCGCTAACATGATTTAGCGTTCCACATCAAACAACTTATAAAAAGTATGATAAAGAGCCGAGAGAGGTAAAAATTATAAATTTAGATAAAAGTAGAAATGTTTGGGTTGATATAGTTTTCATTGTTTAATATACTGAATTATAGGCAGTTTAGAACAAACAGCTTAATGAAATATAAGGATTTGAAAAACAATTAAATTGTGCAAGCGCACTTGCACAATTTTGGAGACGTATAACATGTTGTTAAATAGTGAAGCGTATTTGAAAGTTAGAAATGCTGCATATGATTATATCCGAAAAGCACAGTATAGTGCAGTGGTAGGAACAAATTATGCACTGATAAAGAGGAATCTAAAGATCGGTGAATTGATTATATCTAAGAGTGAATGGGGCAATCGGTTTATTGATAATTTGGCACAGGATATAAAATCAGAATTTCCGGGAACTACCGGATTTTCTGTGCGTAATTTAAAATATATGAAGAAGTTTGCTATTGCGTTTACAGAGGATGATATAGATGAATATGGTCTTGCTATGGTCACTTGGTACCATCATATGGCGTTAATGGATAAAGTTAAAGATAAAAATCAATATGTGTGGTATGTACAAAGAACAATAGAAAATGGCTGGTCGCGGGATGTTTTGTGTATGCAAATAGATTCTGGTTTGTATGCAAGGCAGCTTGGAGTAAAAGTGCAGAATTTTAACAATCGCTTGCCGGATAATCAAAGTGAATTAGCAATCCAGACTATGAAAGATCCCTATATCTTTGATTTTGTAAGTATGAGGGAAAAGATGATTGAAACGGATATTGAACATGAACTGGTTAGGAATGTGTCAAAATTATTATTAGAATTAGGTACGGGATTTGCGTTTGTTGGCGAGCAGTATTTACTTAAAGTCGGGGAGAATGAATTTTATATTGATTTATTGTTTTATAATTATATTTTACACTGCTTTGTGGCAGTAGATTTAAAAACAGGGCAGTTTGTTCCTGAGTATGCAGGCAAAATGAACTTTTACCTGGCGGTTTTAGATGACAAAATAAAAAGCGGTATCGATAATCCGTCCATTGGATTAATTCTTTGTAAAGATAAGAATAAGGTGGTTGCTGAATATGCCTTAAAAGACATGACAAAGCCTATTGGTATCAGTGAATATAAACTGATGAATGTCTTGCCGGAAGATCTTGCGGACAAATTACCCTCTATAGAAGATATAGAGTCACGGGTTTTGAAAGAATATGAATGTGAATAAAACAAAAATAGAAACTTGGAGAAGGAAATAATACGAATGGGGGTACATACATGGGCGAAACGGAATTTTGGCAGGATAACGCAAGTTACATAGATTCGTTGATGAATAAATGGAATATGCTGGCGGACGATACCTATATTTATATGCTGCATTTAGAGCAGAACCGCGCATGGTTTTCAGACACAGCCAAAGCCTACTTCGGGATACAGGATACCTATATTCCGGATCATTATGAGATCATGCGTGACCTGATCCATCCGGATGATCTGTGGGAGTATGAGGAGGAGCTGCCCAAAAGGATACGGGGAGTCGATCTGGACAGGGAATTGTGCGTTCGGATGAAGGGAACCTCCAGTGAATATCATATGTTCAGCTTTCATACNGATATCGTGCGAGATGAAAAGAACGCCGAAACATATCTGCTCGTTCTGATGCATAATGAAAATGTCCTGCCAAGAATTGACGCCCTGACGGATTTATACTCCCATGCAAGATTTACGGCAGACCTTGAGATCGAAATCGGAAAAAAAGAACCGTTTGCCATATTAATGATCAAGCTGGAGCGGTTCAATAATCTGAACATCATTTACGGTACGGACTTTACCAATCAGATCCTGAAAGAAACGGCGTTGCAGTTTATTTTTATGATGGATGAGAACAGTGCGGTTTACCGCCTCGACGGTCCGAAATTCGGATTTATCCTGAGAAAATCAGGCAGGGAGAAGCTGCTGAGGTTTGAACAGGCGCTCAGGGACAAGCTGGCAAAGGGCATTCAGGTAGACAACAGGCAGATTTCTCTTAAAATATGCGCAGGAGCGATTTTGATCGAGCAGTATGACGGGAAAGCGGATGCTTTCAGTTCTAAGGCAGCTTATGCGCTGGGACATTCGGAAACAGAGCATCAGGGAAAACTGATCATTTTTAATGATGAAGTGCGTACGTCAAACAATGTCAATCTGGAATTGATGAAAATTATCCATCAGTCGGTCAGGGAAGGCTGCGACGGATTCTATGTAGAGTACCAGCCGATCGTGGCTTCCGGAACGGGGCGCATCGCAGGCGCGGAAGCGCTGGTCAGATGGCGCAGGGAGCCTTATGGAACCGTGCCGCCCGGTATGTTCATCGAATGGATGGAAACAGATCCCGCGATGTATGAGCTCGGCAACTATGTGCTGAAAACGGCGCTGCGGGAAACNGTGGCACTACTTGCTCTCTTGCCGGAATTTGTGCTGAACGTTAATGTATCGGCAAGACAGATGGAGCGGGAGGAGTTTCGCGCCGAAGTGCTGCGTATTCTGGAACAGACAGGATTTCCGGCCAGNCATTTGTGCATGGAGCTGACCGAACGGTGCAGGGACATGCCNTTAGATGTGATAAAAAGAGAAGTGGAATTTTTTCAGGGGCATGGGATCCGCATGGCGATGGATGATTACGGAACCGGAAGCGCATCCTCCGGGATCGTGCTTTACGCCCCGATGGATGAGATCAAGCTGGATATGAGCTTCATCCGTGGGATCACGGANGACGCCAAAAAACAGGCCATGGTCAAGTCGATCGTAGAATTTGCCAACAGCTCCGGCATGAGCACCTGCCTGGAGGGCGTGGAAACAGAGGAATTACAGAATTATCTGCGGAAGTATCAGGCTACATGGTTTCAGGGATATTATTACTCGAGACCGATTGAAATCAGAAAGTTTTGGGAGCTGGTGCAGAGTGGTAACGGTGCGCAGTGAATGCCGGTTCAGGGAAGGCAAAGAGTATATATAAAAAAACGGGGTATACGGCAGAAAGCCGTATGCCCCATTTTTTATATTTTTATAGGAAATTTCTCAAGNCCGGAAGAATCCGCAAAGCGGATTCTTCGAAAGAACGCGCGGCGTTCTTTTTTATTGTTTATTCTTCAGCATCCCGATGAGTGCCGCAGGCTTGGGCGGATTGCCCTTATACAGCGACATCATGCGATATACCTTACCCGCAGCGGCCAGACAGAGGACGACGCAGGCGAGCACGAGAGCAAGCGAGATGCACGCGGTCGGAATGGAGACATAGCCTAAGAGCACGCGGCTCGGTGTCACTAAGATCGACGTAAACGGTACATAGTCNTACCANGCGGCNGCCTCCGGCATATTTCCNGTTACGGCNCCGGATGAGATCACCGCAAAGAAGCTGACGATCAGGACAAGNGTAAACAGACCGTTCGTCGAGGATAANTCCTCCGGNTTGCTCGCAAGAGAGCCTCCGATCGCNGCAAGNCCNCAATAGAGNGCGAAAGCGCCGATGACCATGAGCAGGGCGAGGATCACACCCGGAANAGTGAACATGCCTGANACATCACCGAGCAGATCAAAGAAGGCAAGCAGCANCATATCCGATTNCGGATTGATCATNTTTACGANTGCGGAGCCGGCNGCAAAGCCCCCGACCAACGCNGCGATCCAAAGGACAAACTGNAGNACGCTCGCAGTGATGATCGCGAATACNTTGCCGAATACCATTGCGGCAGGNTTGACGGAAACTAANAANGTGTCCATCAGCTTTGANGTNTTTTCCATGATCACGCAGTTTGCCACACCCTGTCCGTAGAAAAGAACAAGGAAGTAAAGCAGCATCATATTCACATAAGGAAGAAACATGGATAACGCCGGCTTCATTGCCGTCAGGGGATCGTCGGGATCCTGATTTTCATCTTCTGCGGGCAGCCCGTCCGCGGTTATGTGCATTGTCTGTGACACGACCGGAACGGAAAGCGCGGCAAGCGTTTCATAGGAAATACCTGCTTTTTCGCTGAGTACAAGGCGGAAGTACAGGTTGATGTAATCCTCGAGCGCTCTCGCATCACTCTTTGAAATATCGCATTCATCCGCACGAAGCAGGTTGAAACGATAAATTCCATCTGCATCGATCGCNAGNATCAGGCTTGTCGGATTTGCGTCGGCAAGCTCTTTTGCGTGGTCGAGATCATCCCCGCAGTCGATATAGGAAATACCGGAGAAACGGACGTTTCCCATTTGACTTAAGAAATTAAAGTCCACGGAGACGGGTGTATTGTCCACAACATAGACNTCCGTAACAGGCGACGGTTCGTCCGCCTTTGCGCTGTGTTTGCCGAATGCTTCCACACAGGGCATGATGATGGCCGGAAGCAGGAAGAATATAACTGCGAGCAGGATCGTGATCGTGCGATAGCTCTTTGCGTTTAGCTGTTGTGTCAGCGTAAAAGAGAATACTTGTTTTGTCGCGTTTGCCTGACTGATTCTTTTCATATTATTGTACCCCCTTTGCCGAGGATGTTTTTGCCATTGAAAGCATGTCGGTAAACTTTACGCGGGTTCCGCGGTGCATGAGCAGACTGGTATAAATCTTTGCGCAGAATACGGCAAGAAGGATGACCACGGCTGCCTGCAGTACCCAGGAAACGATCAATATACCGATGCCGATCGTNCCCATCATATAGTGGATCGGCGCACAGAATACGGATACGACAGGGAGGATGCTCGTCACGTAAGCGAGAGCCGTGCTGCCGCTTGATGTCGCGATGATGGAGATCATATAGCCTGCCATGATCAGGAGCGTCACGCCCATTGTTGCGCTTTCCGTATCCTCCGTGGAGGAGCAGCCCGTTGCCGAGAGTCCCGCGATGATCGCGAACGTTAAGAACGCGAGCAGCAGAGAGATCACGACGGCGATCACAAAAACGATGCCCATGTTCGTCAGACTGCCGGAAAACGTGAAGCCGCCGGCAAACATATCCGTNAGCGGGGCAACCGTCATAAACTGGCTGCATACAGCGCGGGATAAGACATAGCCGAGCACCATACCGCCCATCGTCATAAGCACATAGGTCATGGCGGCAAGGATCTTGCCGACGATCAGGGCAAGCGGCTTTACGCTTACCATCAAAAGCTCAATGAGCTTGGAAGCCTTCTCTTCAATTACGGTCCGTATAATATAGGATACCGAGAGCACGCTCACCATCATAACGACGATGGAGTAAATGAGCTGTACAATGTATTGGGTATCGAAGCGGTTCTCATCCTCTAAATATGAATCAAACGACTGCGTGTCGGATTCCCAGGAACCCATGACAAAGGCAAGCTGTTCATCGGAGATATTCAGCGTGCGGTAGCGCACCTGATCAAATTGCTCCATGAGGAAGGTGCTGAGTGCAGCCAAATCCTCATCCGACAGCTCCGTTTCCTCAGCAGCGATAACGGATAGCTGATACATGCCGGTTTGGGGATCAAAGAAGATACCGGCATACACATCGCGGGCGGCCGGTGCGGTCCAGCGCGCAATGTCCCTGTTAACGTACTCAAACTCCGTGCCATCATGAAATGATGTTTCCGACCAGAACGCATCGGNAGCAGCCGCNTTNTGCAGATCGGTATAGGTTAANNCATACGGTTCGGTANNGNNGCNNAANTAAACGTTNGAGATTTCCGAATGCCCTTCNTTGTCANCGCCGCCGTTTATGAGGGANGTGACGGGNACGGAGCCGATNGCAAACAGGATCATGATCACAAGTGANATCATATTNGCTTTATTTTTNAGGAATTGCTGCAGGGTAAANCGATAGACCATGCCGGTTCCNGTNAATTGTTCTTTATACTGTTTCATGAGCATCACCACCTACTTTTTCAACAAAGATTTCATGTAAGGACGGCTCNCGCAGGTCAAAGGTAATGACCGGNATGTGATCTGCGATCAGCATGGAGAGCAGNTCGTTCGCCTGTGCCTCACCGGTTACTTTCAACTGGTATTCATGTTCTTTTTCCGTCAGAAGCGTGACNCCNGCGCGCNTGATATAGGGCGNGATNTCCTGCTCGACCTTGAGCGCGAGATTNACNCGNCCGTAGCTCTTTTTGATGTCGTTTAAGTTACCCTGCAGNACGACCTTTGAGTGGTCGAGAATGGTAATGTCGGTACAGAACTCCTCGACGGTCGCCATCTGGTGNCTTGACATGATCAAATACTTGCCCGCCGCGATCTCCTCGCGGATGATATTTTTGAATAAATCNGTGTTGACGGGGTCAAGACCGGAGAGCGGCTCNTCTAAGATCAGCAGCTCGGGATTGGAGATCANNGCNGTCATNAANTGGATCTTCTGCTGATTTCCCTTNGATAACTGATCGGCAATCTTNGGTTTGTTCTTTTTTGTTTTTTTGCGCGCATTACCCGATCCGCCCTGNGCAGCNTCCGCAGCNGANGNATCCGNCGAAGNGTTCGGNTANAGATATTCCTCTACCTCNAGACGGGNAGCCCAATANTTGATGCGCTTTTTTGCCTCCGCCTTCGGGACGCCGCGCAGTCCGGCAAAATAGATCAACTGATCCATGAGCGCGTANTTCGGATACAGACCGCGNTCCTCGGCNAGATAGCCGACATTGCAGGTTGCGGTNTCNAGNGGNTTNCCNTTCCAAAGCACNTCGCCGGTATTNTTGGAGAGCATNCCGAGCATCATGCGGATGGAAGTGGTCTTNCCTGCGCCGTTNGTGCCGAGCAGCGCGTAAACGCCCGGCTTTTCCATNGTAAAATTCAGGTTTTCGAGTACGGTTTTATCCCCGTATTTTTTTGANAGATTTTTTACTACAAGACTCATAAATTTCATCCTTTCCCAAAAAATAATTTGTGAGCATGCCATTTCATGTATCATAGAATATTTTGCAAAGCGTGCAAAGCCTGATATAAGAAATCTTTGCACTCTTTTGTAAGCGGGCGTCCCCGCAATACAANCAAGAAGAACCGTTATGCCACCTGCCGTTATACCACCTGCTGTCGCATCAGGATGCGGTAGCTGATGAACAGGAGCAGAACCAAAAGGGCGGTACCGATCAAAAGCCATGCGAAAAGCGGAAGTCCGAAGACGATCTGCCTGACCATATGACCGATGCCGGAAAATACGGTATCCCGTTCTTCCTCCAGATCATCCAGAACGCGTGGGATGATAAGACATCCGACCANCCATGCGAGCCACAGCACCCAGAAAGCAAGCTTGCCAAAACGTATGAAAAGCACGCCGATGAGCTGTGACAGCACGATAAAGGCAATCATAAAAAAGAACAACACCGCCGGGGTAATGGATTCGAGGTACTTACTTTCACAAGGGTATTCGCTCCACCAGTACCGCAGTCTGAGCTGTTCGGTCAGCGAGACGATAAAAAGGGAGGCAATACCAAATATTACAGAAGCAAGGGAGCAGAGCACACTCCCGACAAAAAAGCTTCTTCGCGTGCGGCTCATGCCGACGGCGGTCTGAAAATTCCGCTGGACAATCAGCATGGCAAAGAGGAAAATGACACCCATAAAGGCGATCATCGACATCAAAAATGCCATTTCAAACGTTTGCGGATTTTCGGCTCTGACCTCGGAAAGGCGCATGGTCACTTCAAAAAGAATTGTACCGAACAGACCGAAACCTAAAACAAAGAAAAATGTTAAAAAGTAAAACGGGATTCCCTGCCGGAGCATGGGAAGCAGTGTTTTTTTCATGGCATCAGATCTCCTTTGCTAACGATTGACCGCAGATTTATGAAGGATCACATAATGGATGACAACGCTGCCGGCAAACAGGATGAGCAGACCCCAAAGCAGTAAATAGGGAATGTCGTCTCCGATCGGCTTGATGATGGAGGTTAAAAAGCTCGAGTCGCGAAACATCGCAACAGAGCAAAAACCGACAACCCCGCCGAACAATCCCGAAGAGATACTCACGACAATCGCAGCGGCTCTTCCAAAGCACAGGACAAATCCACTGAGCAGCGCACCTACTCCGACGGCAATGCAAAAGAGTCCGATGAAGGAGGGCAGCAGCTTTAGAAAGCCAAGTCCGCTAAGNTCCGTGAAAAGCATGCAGTAAATTCCTGACAGTGCCAAAATGGCGGAAACGATCAACAGCATCATCCACTGTGTTCCCCAAAAAATTTGTCTTCGCGTACCGCTGCANGAAAGCACGATCGGCGGAATGGCTAAATAGTGTCCCATGCTGAGTGTTGCGATAAAGAAGCATAGGATCAGTAAAATCATGATGAGGAAGGATAACCCGACGAAGCTCTCGGGCCGAAACACGTATCGAATCAGGAAACATATGACCGATCCTAAGAGGCAAAGCCCGATATATTGTGCCGCCATGACGCTGAAATAGCGGATAGAGCGTGAAAAGCCTTTCATAAAGAATCCTCCGTGTTGCCAACCGAAACATCCGCGCCTTGGGCCTGCGATTCCTTTCCGCACAGTGCGATCAGCAGATTTTGCAGATTGACGCTCTGGCAGTTTATATCATAGCCGTCGGCGATCCGTTGTCCTTCCTTCAGAAGAACGGTCACGCCCTTGCTCCTGCCGAGCTTTTCGGGGTGATATACNNAGAGCCCCGCCGCCGCTGCGTCTACGTCCTCCGCCTTGCCGCTGATATGAACGGCGCGTTCTAAGAGCGTCTGCGTGGACTCCTTCAAAAGAATCCGGCCGTCGTTCAGGAAGATCGTCTCCTCGAACAGACTCTCCGCCTCCTCGATGATGTGTGTGGAGATGAGGAACGTGCGACCCGTTTCGGTATAGTCGTCAAGAAGCTCCCGGTAAAAAGCATCGCGGGCGATCACGTCCAAGCCTGCAACGGGCTCGTCGAGGAACGTGATGTCCGACTTGCTTGCAAGCGCGATCACGATCGTTACCATCGACATCATTCCCTTGCTCAGCTTGCAGATCTTCTTTTTGGAGTCCAGCTCAAAATCCCTGACGAGACGGTCGGCAAGTGATTGATCCCAATTGGGAAAAAAGTATGAGGCGGACTTTAAGTAATCCTTGACCTTTAAACTGTTGGCGCCCCATCCGATCACCGGACTCAATTCTCTGGAAAAACAAATATGGTCAAGCGCCGCCTGATTTTCCCAGACAGGCATGCCGTTGTAAGTGACTGTACCGCTTGTGATAGGGCTTTGCGCGGTGAGAACGGACAGCAGCGTCGTCTTGCCCGCGCCGTTTCTGCCGATCAATCCGTAGATCTTATTCGGCTCAATCTCTAAATCGATGCCGTGCAGAATCTCTTTTTTGCCGTATTTCTTGACAAGATCATTACAGATCAGTTTTCCGGTGCTCATCAGTCTTTGGTACTCCTTTCGTAATTGCCGTCAATCATGGAAATCAGTTCATCGCGGCTGATGTTTAAGCGTTTTGCCTCGTCCAAAATGGAACAAAGATAGGTGTCAAAAAACGCCTCCCTGCGGCGCATGCGGATACATTCCTTTGCGCCGGAGGCAACAAACATGCCGATACCGCGTTTTTTATAGAGTATGCCCGCGTCCACTAAGAGATTGATGCCCTTTGCCGCCGTTGCCGGATTGATGGCGTAAAGCTTTGCAAGCTCGTTCGTGCTGGGAACGCGTTCCTCTTCAAGAAGGACGTCGCGGAGAATATCGTTTTCCAGCATTTCGCTGATCTGCAGGTAGATGGACTTTTCCTGTGACAGATATTCGTTCATGCGTCCTCCTTTCTGGGTTCGTGGGTTCATTACTTGTGTAACTAACCATACAACCAAAAGAAAATGCTGTCAATACCTTTTCGCGTTCTTTTCATAAAATTTTTTACAAAAATGGCGGATACTGTTATAATAAGCGTACTTAGGAACGGAAAGGTGTGAATAACGGAATGGACGTGAATGTATTTTATCAGACGCTGGACGATCTGTTTGCAAATAATGAGCTTGCGCAGGTGGAGCCGTATCTGACTGCGTCGCTCTCGCAGGCAAAGGAGGATGAGGACTGGCAGGCGTATATTGCCATCTGTAATGAGATGATCGGATTTTACCGGAGCATCTCACAGCATGAGAAAGCCTATCAGGCGTCGGAGGACGTGCTTCTGCTGATGGAGGAGCTTCAGCTTGAGGATACGGAGCATTTTGCGACGGTGCTGCTCAATTCGGCGACGGCATACCGCGCGGGCGGACGTTATCGGGATGCGTATGAGCAGTATATGAGGGCGGCGGGTATTTATGCGGGGCTGATCCCGCCAGAGGATTACCGATTTGCCGGACTTTACAATAATATGAGCATGCTTTTAGAGGCGATGAATGAGAATGAGCAGGCAGCCGGGCTTGCCGAACAGGCGCTTGCGATCATCAAAAAGCAGCCGGATGCGCGGATGGAGGAAGCGACGACGCTGACAAATCTTGCGCTGATTGATTTTAAGCTTTCCAAAACGGCGGAGGCGGAGCGCCTGCTCAGGGAGGCGGTCGCGATATTTGAGGAAGCGGGGGAGCAGACGGACGCGCATTACAGCGGCGCGCTTGCGGGACTTGCCGAGGCGGCTTTCCGCAGGGAAGATTATGCGTGCGCGCTTACCTACTATGACAGGGCGTGCGAGGAAGTCCGAAAGCATTTCGGGGAAAACGCAAGCTATGCGATCCTTTCGGAGAATTGTGCCGCCGTCTGTGAGCGGACCGGTGATGAGGCGCGCAGGCAGGAATATTTATCGCGCGCAAAACGCGTGCGGGAAGCGCTGGGGGCGCAATAGCGTGAAGCGCTTTACGCGGGAAGAATGTGGGATTTTGAGGATGAAAGAAATGACGATCAAGGGGTTGGAGCTGTCGGAGCGGTTTTATGCGGAAGCCCTAAAGCCGATGCTTTCGGAACGCGTTCCGGCGCTGCGTGATAAATGGGCAGCAGGACTTGTCGGGCATGGGTCGGAGTGTTACGGCTATGACGATGCGCTTTCCGCCGATCACGATTATGGAGCGGACGTCTGTATCTGGCTGGCAAGGGAGGACTATGAAACATATGCGGACGCGGTGCGGGCGGTTTATGAGGATGCCCGCAATGCATGGGCGCAGGCGGCACAGGAGCGCTATGGTGCAGCTCCCCGAAAGCAGACGGCGCAGGGAGCAGGACGCGTCGGTGTGTTGGAAATCCGGACGTTTTATTACGGACTGCTCGGAACGGACAGGCTGCCGGAAACAAATAAGGAATGGCTCGCACTGCCGGAAGAACGGCTTGCCGCAGCGACGAACGGGCGCGTGTTTGAAGACCATGCGGGCCAATTTCTTGCGTTTCGGGAAGGTTTGCTTTCCTATTATCCCGAGGATGTGCGTAGAAAGAAAATGGCGGCGCGCGCGGCAGTGATGGCGCAGAGCGGGCAGTATAATTATGCGCGCTGCATGCGAAGGGGAGAATATCTGGCGGCGGAGCTTGCGCTTTCAGAGTTTGTGCGCGCTGCATGCTCCCTTGTCTATTTGATGAACCGGAAATATTGTCCTTTTTATAAGTGGATGCACAGAGGTTTACAAGACATGACGGTATTGTCAGAAATTGGGGACATGCTCATGCTTCTGACAGATGTGACAGATTCCAAGCAGAAATGGCAGTCGGGCGAGGCGCAGGCGGACGGAAGGCTTCTGATCGTCGAGGCGGTCTGCCAGGTGATCACACAGGAGCTTCACGCGCAGGGACTCACAACGACGGCGGACACCTATCTGGACGCGCATGCCGGTGAGCTGATGCGCGGCATTCGGGATGAAGCGTTAAGGAGCATGCATGTTTTACAGGATTGCTGAAACGGGGTCAGCGGATCCGGAAAGTAATATTCTCACCCATGTTCGGGTGCGCGTACGAATAAAAGAAATCAACGGCGAACAGGAGGCAGAGCGCGCCTAAGAGCACATGCAGAAATTTCATGCCGCGGATACGGTGCAGCGAGAGTGTCTGCGGAATGCGTCTTAACAGTGGCAGCAGGCGGCGTTCCAGCACCAGCCCGCCGAGTCCGAAAAACACAAAGGAGATCAGGCAGACCTTTCCGCCGATGGAAAGGGGCCAGCCGGTATAATCCCAATAGCGCACATGGCGGCGTGTCTCCAGATACAGACCAAGAAAATATTCCGTTACCGTGCAGACGAGGGCGGATAAGAGAAACAGCAGGGGGAGCCGTTTTTTAAGGCGTTCGGGAATTTTTTCAAGAAGACCGGCGAGCAGGACAGCGCCGAAGCCGTAGATCGGCAGCCAAGGCCCATGAAAAAAGCCGCGGTTGATAAAGGAACCGTCCAGAAAAAAATAGAGCAGGATTTCCCACAGGTATCCCGATACGGATACGGTGAAAAAAAGAAGCAGCATGGTAGTAAGTTGTTCGTGTGTGCGTGTGCGTTGTGTTTTCATAAGGATAGTGTCTCCGCAAAGCGCCGAAAAGAATGCGGGGACGGATGGTAAATATTGTCTCTTTCACGTTGAATGCGCCGGCGGGGTATGGTATGATTTTGTTGCTGCGGAGGATGATAAAGATATGGAAAAGAGCTATCGTGTAAAACCATTGAAGAATACAGGAATGTTCCGTGTGAGTGTTCCGGGGTCGAAAAGTATGACGAACCGTGCGCTGATGTTAGCGGCGCTTTCTGACGAAACGTGTACGCTGGAAGGTGTTCTGTTCAGCGAGGATTCCCGCGCATTTTTGTCCTGTCTTGAAAATCTGGGGTTTCAGCTTCAGGTTGAAGAAAATGACAAGCGCGTCACAATATGCGGAACCGGAGGAAAAATCCCGAAGACGCAGGCAAAGATCCATGTGCAGAGCGCCGGTACAGCGGCGCGCTTTCTCACCGTGATGCTTGCGTTTGCTGGCGGTGATTATGAAATTCATTCCTCCGAACAAATGGCAAAGCGCCCGATGGAGCCGCTGCTGTCCATACTGGAGCAGGGCGGAGCCGGGATTGATTATCATGGCGAGAAGGGGCATTTTCCGTTTACGCTTCATGCGCACGGGATGAAATTCACGGAAGTAACAATTGACACAAGTGTCAGCAGCCAGTTCGCAAGCGCGCTCTTAATGGCGGCGACGCTTTTGCCGGACGGGCTTACCATACATATGGAGGGAAGCCGCACGACGGGGGCATATATCCGTATGACGCTTGCCATGATGGAGCAGTTCGGACTTGCCGTGCACAGGCACGGGGAAAACAGTTATCATGTGGCGGGCGGACAGCGTTTCGGTAAATCATGCTATCAGGTGGAACCCGATGTATCGGGCGCCGCATATTTTTACAGTATGGCGCCGCTTTTGGGCGCGGATGTGCTTGTGCAGGGAGTGCATGAGCACTCGCTTCAGGGAGACATACAATATGTCGGGCTGTTAAAAGAGCTTGGCTGTATTCTTGAAGATACGAAGGACGGACTCATTGTGCGCGGAGCGGGTGTGACGCATTATGCCGGACTTCATGTGGACATGCGGGATTTTTCCGATCAGACTATGACGATGGCGGCGCTTGCCGTCTATGCCGACAGTGTGACGGAAATTGTCGGTGTGGGACATATCCGTAAGCAGGAATCCGACCGCATCGCGGCAATCGCAAACGAGCTTAATCGGATGGGCATCCGCTGTGAGGAGCTTCCGGGGGACGAGGGAATCCGCATCTATCCCGGGACGCCGAAGCCGGCGCTGGTAAAAACCTATTGCGATCATCG
This sequence comes from Lachnospiraceae bacterium, assembly GCA_014804425.1. Lineage (GTDB taxonomy): Bacteria > Bacillota > Clostridia > Lachnospirales > Lachnospiraceae > DLAJ01. The sequence continues at coordinate 53,922 of JAAUZV010000007.1, read as the reverse complement.
CATGGCAATGGCGTTTACCCTGATCGGGCTGCGCACGGAAGGGATTGTGATCGACGATCCGGGCTGCTGTAAAAAAACCTTTGAGAACTATTTTGAAGTGCTGGAAGATTTGTATTGAGGGGCAATATTGAAACTTTATGGTGAAAGAAACAGTCTAATCAGTAGGCCTTACAAAGGGGAACAGTTGTGAGACAGAGCAGGGAAGAGATGATAAGCGGAATACTGCTGGAAAATTACCAAAAGTATTACCGATTGGCATATAGCTATGTACGCAGCGAACAGGACGCCTTAGATATTGTGCAGGAGGGAGCTTACAAAGCGATCTCCCGCGCACATACGCTGCGCAATGAGGCATTTGCGGGTACATGGATTTATCGGATCATGATGAATGAGGCGGTCAATTTTGTACGCCGGAACAGGCGGGAATATACGGAGGTGCAGGAGGATATGCTGTCAAAAGAGGACAGCTATCAGGATATTGACCTGCACAAGGCGGTCGATGCGCTGACCGAGGAAGAGCGGGCGATCATCACCCTGCGCTTTTTTGAGGATCTGACGATCGAGCAGGTGGCGCAGGTGCTGAACCTGAATTTAAGCACGACAAAGAGCCGGCTTTATCGGGTTCTTGAGAAATTAAAGCTGGCGCTGGGCGATAGGGAATAAAGAGGTTCAATAAAAAACGCAAAAATTCGGGGGGGGGGGTAAAAATGGATCGGAATGATGAATGGCAGCAGCTCATTGACGAGTATCGCGAAATGCAAGTGCCGCAGTCTGCCCGTGACAGGATACAGGATGCGATCCTGCGCGGAAAAAAGCATGCGGCAAAGCGGCGGAGAGCGGCATATATCCGTACGGCGGTATCCGGTGCGGCCGCGGTTGTTCTGATTCTTGTTCTTTTGCCGAATCTAAACGCGCACGTGGCGGACCGGATGGGCAGGGTGCCTGTGGTTGGAAGATTTTTCAAAACGGTAACACTCAGAGAATATTCCGGCGCCAATACGGAGAGCGCCGCTGACGAGAACGGAGCGCCGATGGCATTGGATGCGGGAACTGACATAGAACTGCTTGCGGAGGACGATGCGGTCCGTCAGGATGCAGATGTGGCCGCAGGCAGGTCTCTTGCGGAGCCGACGGAAGAAAATGGGATCGCGGCTCTTTCGGACGATCCGGGAGTTCCGGTAGAGGGAAGCGGGATGGACGCAGGCGGATACACGGAACGGATCGTGGAGTGCTTTGAAGAGGAAAACGCCCGGGACGGCGGTCATCTGGAGCTGACGGGCTATGAAGTGGTAACGGACAGCGACGAGTGGTTTACACTGATCATTTACGCAAACGAACGCGGCGGTACGGAGAATCACGAGCTGCGCAGATACTACAATATCGATAAACGACGGGATATGGTGATGACACTCGGCGAGCTTTATAACGGCAGGGATTACGTCAGGATCATCAGCGACGAGATCCTAAGCCAGATGGGGGCAGGGAATGCGCAGAGTTCTGCGGAGGATACAGTCACGCAGGAAACGAGGAAAGAAAAAAGTGAAATCGTCGTCTTTACACAGATCGACGAGAACCAGAATTATTATATTAATGAGGACGGCAATCTGGTGATCGTATTGGATCAAAGCCAGACGAGCACCGACGAGGACGGACACAGCGAATATGTGATCCTTACGGAATTATTGGAGTGAGGAGGATGCTCAGCGCTTCATGCTGCCGCGGTCGCCGTGCAGAACGCGCTGCTGCACCGAGGCGTCGGGGGAGATGAGATTTCCTTTTGCGTCATAATAGGTGAGCAGGGAGGAATTTCTTGCGGGCGTCCGTCTGCCGTCCTCCGATAAAAGAGAACGGAAGTGATTGCGGTCGCCGGATTTCAGCGCATGCAGGATGCGGGCGTCGTTTGTGGCGTGCAGCTTATCCTGTGCGGCGGTATTCCCGCCGGCCGCAGCCGTATTGCTGTCTGCCGCGTGGTCTGTCGCGGCAGCATCGTCAAGAGGTTCTGTCTGATCCGATGCGTTCTCATCCTTAGGAAGCGCTTCGTCTAATTCTTCTTTTGTCAGAACCGCCGCATCTTCTTTCGCGGACGGGGTTTCCCATATGGCAGTCCAAAGCTCCCGCAGAAATTGTCGCGCGCGGACAAAAAAAGTGCGCAGAACGTCCGTAAAGGACGGTTCTGTCGAAGCCGCCTTTTGGTAGGATGAGGAATCCGTCTCCGTCAGTTCCTTCAGCTCTAAAGCGGCGGCAGCCTGAAAAGAGCCTGCCTGCTTTTTTGCCGCCTCATCGGTCTTGTCATCCTTCCCGGAGGACGGCTCGTAAAGCACGCCCTCTTCGGCATAATCTAAATTAAATTTTCCTTTTTCTGTATTCGAGCCGTCAATCTTTTTGGACTGTTTTTGCCTTTGATAGTCCTGATAGACCGAATCTCGGATCGGATCGATCATAGTTTTCTCCCAATCGTTGTTTTTTTACAGAGAATCTTATATAATTATATCGGTATTGTAACAAAGAAACTAAGGGTTACGCAAGAAAAAAGGAGGAGTTACTTTATGGAAGAGTTATTATCGCTGCCGGTCATCATTACGGCTGTTGTCGTATTGCTGGCCGTGATCTTATTTGCGATCGGGTATGTGAAAGCGCCGCCCGATATGGCGTTTATTATTTCCGGTATTAAGAAAAAATCAAAGATCGTGATCGGAAAGGCGAGCATCCGCATTCCGTTTTTTGAGCGGCTGGATAAGCTGAACCTGCGCCTGATCCCGATCGACGTCAAGACGAGCAACGCGGTGCCGACGGCGGATTACATTAACATCAACGTGGATGCGACCGTCAATGTCAAGATCAGCAATGAGCCGGATAAGCTGCGGCTCGCTGCTGAGAATTTCTTAAATAAAAATACCGAATATATCGCAAGCGTGGCAAGAGAGGTGTTAGAGGGTAATGTCCGCGAGATCGTCGGTAAGATGAAGTTGGAGGAGATGGTCTCCGACCGCCAGAAATTCGCGACACTGGTAAAAGAGAACGCGGAGCCGGATTTAGCGGCGATGGGACTCGACATCATCAGCTTTAACGTGCAGAACTTTGTGGACGGCAACGAAGTCATTGAGAACCTCGGTATCGACAATATTGTAAAGATCAAGAAAGCGGCGGCAATCGCCCGTGCGGAGAGTGAGAGAGATATTAAAGTAGCGCAGGCGTCGGCGGATAAGGAGTCGAACGACGCTGCCGTTGCTGCGCAGACGGAGATCGCGAAGCGTCAAAATGAGCTGGCGATCAAGAAATCGGAGCTGCAGCAGGAATCTGACACGAAAAAGGCGATGGCAGACGCGGCATACGAGATTCAAAAAGAGGAACAGCGTAAGACGATCGAGATCACGACAGCGAACGCGGATATTGCGCGTCAGGAGCGGGAGATCGAGTTAAAGCAGAAAGAGGTTGCCGTTAAGGAGCACGCGCTTGAGGCGGAGGTCAAGAAGCAGGCGGAAGCGGATCGTTACGCGGCACAGCAGAGAGCGGATGCGGCGCTTTATCAGAGACAGAAGGAAGCGGAAGCAAAGCAGTTTGAGGTGCAGCATGCCGCAGAGGCAAGACAGTTCGAGATCGAGAGAGAAGCGCAGGCAAGAAAAGCGCAGGCAGAAGCGGAGCGCTACGCGAAGGAGCAGGAGGCAGAAGGTATCCGCAAGGTCGGAGAGGCAGAGGCGGCCGCGATTCAGGCGAAGGGTCTTGCCGAGGCGGAGGCAATGGAAAAGAAAGCCGAGGCGTATGCGAAGTACAATAAGGCTGCCGTTGCGGAAATGATGATTCAGGTATTGCCTGAGGTAGCGGCGAAGATCGCCGAGCCGCTTAAGCAGATCGATAAGATCACGATCATCGGCGGGGAAGGAAGCGCGAACGGCGTGGAGCAGGTTGCCGGAAATGTGCCTGCTGTGATGGCAAAGCTGTTTGAGAGCATGAAAGAGACCACCGGCATTGACTTAGCGGAGATCGTCAAGGCGGACACCTACGACGCGAAGGTGAACCGCAACGTGAACCTGACAGGTCTTGACGATGTGCATGTAGTTGTGGAACCGAAAGAAACATTATAGCCCCATTGCTCGGCAGATCAGATATAAAAGACCGAGATGGACGGGGTAGAATGCGTAAAAAACATATTTCAGATTAAGTCCGCGCTGCCCGTTATATTTGGAGATCGGAATGAGCATGAGGAATGCCGTGACTTCCGAAACGTCCATGAGTGTCAGGCAGATACAGCCTGCGAGCATGGATCTTACGGGGTATTTGCGGAGTGCATACATCAGGGCGATCGTGATAACGCCCATGCCGGCATAATCGGTCTTGAGCAGATCGGCGGCATACGCCGCAAAGCAAAGGATCGCGAGATCCGCACCGATGATCTGCGCCCGCAAAAGTCCGTGCTTTTTGGAAATGAGGATGAGAATCAGCGCGGTAATCGCAATATAGATACCGGCGCATAGCATCCAATATTGAAATGAGCTCAGCCCCGGATCGAGAAAATCACCAATCAGCGCATAGGTAATATCATCGAGCAGGAGGCTGCCATAGCCGCCGACACAGACAATGCCGGTGATCAGACAGATCATGCCCGGCACACCGCCCTTAAGCCGTTCGAGGCGTTCCTGAAAAAAGGAAAAAGCGCACATTGCGAGCAAGCCGAGGAACAGGGTAAAGAAGACGTTCTGATAGCCTGTATAAAACCATTTCCCGCGGAAAGCGAAATCAAAGGGAATCTCGGAGACGAGGGCAAACAGAAACAGGCGCAGCGCGTATTTGATACGGTTGTGCGTATGTAGGAAGCCCTCCACAAGCAGGAAACAGAAAATGGGAAAGCCAAAGCGGCCGATCAGGCGCATTATCATATAGGAGAAATAAAGAAGCTTGTGTCCGGCGATCCATGACGGCATCAAATTGGTATTTGACACGACGAGCATGTAACCCTCGCGTATCATCATGCGCTCCAGGATGACTGCGGCAGTGTGATCGATCAGCATGGCAATGATGGCGATCAGCTTGATCGTGCTCCCGGTGAATCCTTTTTTGGCAGGGGATGAGAACGCGGCGCCTGCAGCACCTGCTGTTGTGGAATTTGCAGTAGTCATAATAAAACTCCTTGTTGTGTAGATTTGCCCAACGGGAAATTCCCGACGGGAGTCTCCCATTGTATGCGGGCGATATTTATTCTATAACAATCAAAGAAACAGGTCAATCATTGCGATAAAATAAAAAGGACGGAGGGTATTTTTTATGGAAAAACAGTATCAAAAGGTGCATTTGGGAAAGGCGGCATGCGGGCTCGACTTAGGAGACGGCAGCGAGCGCGCGGAATATGTGAATCAGGATTATATTTTATGGAAGCTGAAACGGCCGCACCGCTGCGTTAACATCATGTATACGCTGTATCCGCACGATGAACAGTGGCCGCAGCGTATTAGCGAGGCATGCAAGGATATGGAGATTCATTTTCAGTGGGATTATCCGTATGACGATTATTTCCCGTATGGGGTGGGCGGGCAGCCTTTTGAGCAGATGAAGGACATTCGCAGGCACGGACAGGATGTGCTGTTGACGCTGACCGTGGACTGCGGGCTTTCGGACGACGAGCTGCGCGCGGTCGCACGCGACTTGCGGCAGTTCGGCAGAATGCGCATCCGTATCAATCATGAGTGCACGGGGGACTGGTTTACGCACAATAAGCGTTACAGCTTTGAGGAGATCGGACAGTTTTTCGTACGCTTTGACCGGATCATCAAGGAGGAAGCGCCGAACGTGCAGACGATTCTCTGCGCGGGATTTTTGAAAGATGACGGCTCGGAGATGGAGCAGGAGAAAGCGCTCATAGACGCGTACAAGGCGGCGGATATCTGGTCGGCGGACCGTTATCTTGCGCTCCATTACGGCTGGCCCTACGACATTGCGGAGGCCGGCGGCGGAAAATATACCGCAACAAGTGTGGATTATACATTTGAAGCGTACAAAAAGACAGCAGCGTATTTGACGAAGCTTTGCGGTGCAAAGCCGATGACGACGGCGGAGTTTAATGTGGACGGCGATGTGACCGGAGCGGCAGAGCAGGGCGAGGCGGTGAAGCGCTTTGCGTGGAGAGTACGCGACGAGAAAGCGGAGTGGTTTCAGGGTATTTCAATGTATCAGTTCCGTGACAGGGGAAGGCTTGGCTTGGAGCAGGAAGACCCGAATAACAAGGGAGTCGGCATTGAACAGCCGCTGTTAAAGGATTATCAGGAGGTTCTTGCGGATCCGTATTTTAATCCGGTCATGACTGCGGGAGAGCAGGCGCAGTTCCCTGCAATGCTGCGCTGGGGCGATTCTGAGGATGCAGACGGAATCTGCGTTCCGGTCACGTTTGAGAAGCAGCCGGACTTCTGTGAGATCACGATCGAGGATGAGATCGGCATGATGCTTAACGTAAACGGACGTTGGTTTTATAAAGCGCCCGCGACGAAGACGATCGATCTGATGCCGGCGTTTTGGGAGAATCCGGTCGCGGCAGGACAGACGGTTACCGTATCCATGTTTGCGCCGCCCGCGGACGGCATCAATCCGGTGACGGACAAAGAGGACTGGGCGACAAATTATTATGCCGAGTTAAAGAGCGCACCGCAGTTTAGAATCCGCTATGAGGTACCGGGCAAGGTCGGATGATCAGAAGAGGGGCGAGTGTATGCGCAAAAAAGGAGCGTCTGCCGTGACGGTGATCGGCGGAAGCGACGGACCCACCACTATTTTTTTGGCGGGCGGAGGAAAAACAAAAGAGAAGAATCTGTACCGCAGATGGAAGATGACGTATCATAATATCAGGCGGAAGCGGAAGCGTGCGAGAGCGGCAAGGAGCATTCGGCCCGGCGCGCACAGCATGGACGAGCTCGCGGCATACATGATCGAACGCTACGGCGCGGTCGAGGTGCCGCACGATGATGCGACCTATCTTGAGAACTGTAAAAATATGCGGGTGGCGCTTGCAATGAAGTATCATCCGGAGCTGGTGGGAGAAAGACCCCAAAAGCCGGACGCAGAAGCGCTGCAAAAGATGGGGGAAGAAGAACGGAGGCAAGTATTAGAGAAGTTCATGGAGGAGTGCACGCGCATGCAGGAGCGTGCCGCTGCGCTGGCGGAGAATAGGGTGCCGATGGACTATCGCTGCTATGAGATCACGCCGGGCGAGTGGAGCAGGGTACATATTGAGCTGGAAAAAGAACATGGTCTTTTGATGGGCGGATGCAGTGCGTCAAATATGCGCCGCCACGGAGGAAAGCGGCTCATGAAGCAGGCACAGGGCATCATGGCGGACATTCACCGCTATTACGGCGTGACCGAGGAGGACATCCGGCAAAAAAATGAGCGGTATAAGGATCTGCTCAACGTGCTGACAGAAGCGATGTAGAAAAAGAGGGACAGTGCATACGCGTTTTGCGATGCGCTGTCCCTGTGATTGTTTAGGAGATAAACAGCATGCCCACAAGGCGGACGAGCAGGGCGGCGAGCCATGCGATCACACATTGTCCGATGACGACGGCGCATGCCCATTTCGCGCCAAGCTCCCGCCTGACAGCGGCGATCGCCGCAACACAGGGGGTATAGAGCAGGCAGAATACGAGCAGCGAAGCGGCGTTAACCGGTGTCAGAAGCCCATAGAGCAAAGCATCGGAAGGAATGAGTACGGAGAGCGTTGCCACAACGCTTTCTTTTGCCATAAAGCCGGTGATCAGCGCCGTCGAAATCCGCCAGTCTCCAAAACCGAGCGGCGTAAAAATCGGCGCGATCAGTCCCGCAAGAAGTGCGAGCATGCTGTCCTGCGAGTCGGAAACCATATTAAAGTGCAGGTTGAACGTCTGCAAAAACCAGATCACGATCGTGGCGATAAAAATGACCGTGAACGCCCGCTGCAGAAAATCCTTTGCTTTATCCCACAAAAGCTGCATGACGTTTTTGAAGCCCGGCAGACGGTAGTTGGGTAGCTCCATGACAAACGGGACGGGTTCGCCGCGGAACAGGCTGCTTTTCATGATGAGCGCGGCGAGAATGCCGACCACGATGCCGCCGAAATAGAGAAGGATCATGACAAGCGCGCTGAAACGCGGGAAAAATGCCGCGGTAAAAAAGCCGTAGATCGGCAGCTTAGCGGAGCAGCTCATAAAAGGTGTGAGCAGGATCGTCATTTTGCGGTCGCGCTCGGATGAGAGCGTCCGGCTTGCCATAACACCGGGAACCGTACAGCCGAAGCCGATGAGCATCGGCACGATACTGCGCCCGGAAAGTCCGATCTTGCGCAACAGCTTATCCATTACAAAAGCAACGCGCGCCATGTAGCCGCTGTCCTCCAGCATGGATAAAAAGAAAAACAGCGTCACGATGATCGGCAGAAAGCTTAAGACGCTGCCGACGCCGTTAAAAATGCCGTCGATGAGAAGCGAATGCAGGGCCTGATTGACGTGACCCGCCGTGAGCGCGGCGTCGGTGATGCCGGTCAGCCAGTCAATGCCCATGGCGAGCAGATTTTGGAGTCCTAAGCCGATGACATGGAACGTCAAAAAGAATACGAGCGCCATGATGCCGATAAACGCCGGGATGGCAGTATATTTTCCGGTCAGGAAGCGGTCGATCTTACGGCTTCTGATATGTTCCTTACTCTCACCGGCCTTAATGACCGTTTCGCTGCATATTTTTTTAATAAAATGAAAACGCATATCCGCGATGGCGGCCGCGCGGTCAAGTCCGCGTTCTTTTTCCATCTGAACAATGACATGCTCCAGCATATCTAACTCATTTTCATCTAAGGCGAGCGCGTCAAGGATATTTTGATCTCCCTCAACAATCTTGGACGCAGCGAAGCGGATCGGAATCTCCGCGTTTTTGGCGTGATCCTCGATCAAGTGCATGATGCCGTGGATGCACCGGTGCACGGCGCTCCCCTCGTCGTCGGCGCTGCAAAAATCCATGCGCTGCGGACATTCCTGATATTTGGCGACATGAATGGCGTGCTCGATCAATTCGTGGATGCCTTCGTTTTTGGCTGCGGAGATCGGCACAACGGGGACGCCGAGCGCCTCCTCCATCTCGTTGATCAGGATGGAACCGCCGTTTTCGCGCACTTCGTCCATCATATTGAGCGCAACAACCATGGGAATGTTTAATTCCATGAGCTGCATTGTCAGGTAGAGGTTCCGTTCGATGTTGGAGGCGTCCACGATATTGATGATGCCCTTCGGCTTTTCCTTCAGGATGAAGCCACGTGTCACAAGCTCCTCATTGCTATAGGGAGACATGGAATAAATGCCGGGGAGATCGGTGATGAGTGTATTCGGATAACCCTTGATCACGCCGTCCTTGCGGTCCACCGTGACGCCGGGAAAATTGCCGACATGCTGATTGGAACCTGTCAGCCGGTTAAACAGCGTGGTTTTTCCGCAGTTCTGGTTTCCCGCGAGCGCGAAGGTGAGCGTTTCGGAATCGGGAAGGGGGTGTTCCTCTTCCTTGCTGTGGTATTTGCCGCCCTCGCCGAGACCGGGGTGAGGAATGGGCTTATTATTTCGTTCTTTTTGTACCTGTTCCGCTGCGGGCGACGCTTCGGTGATCGTGATCTGCGCAGCGTCGGCAAGACGCAGCGTCAGCTCGTAGCCGTGAAGCAACAGTTCCATCGGATCGCCCATCGGGGCGAATTTGACCAAGGTCACCTCCGCGCCCGGGATTAAGCCCATGTCGAGAAAGTGCTGCCGCAGCGCGCCCTCCCCTCCGACGGAAAGGATGACGGCGGATTTTCCGATTGCCAAGTCTTTGAGTGTCATGAAAAAGCCTCCTTCGGCGTAGGTATCATAGGAAGTCGTTATGTAAGTCTGCACTCATTGTAGCACATTACGGGAAAGATTTCGTATTTTTTGCAAATTTTTGAAAATATTTCTGAAAAATACTTGCAATATGGTATGGGGAGAAGTTACTATAAAGGTGATTCTTCATAAATTAATCATTACATATAGGAACGGGTGAAGAGTGATGGAAAAAAAGAAAACAATACTCATAGCAGACGATGCGGACATTAACCGCGAAATATTGAAGGTAGTCTTTAAGGAGCAGTTTCGTATCCTTGAGGCGGCGGACGGCGCGCAGGCGATCGAGATTCTGGATGCCGGACATGATGAGATCGTGATGCTGTTCCTTGACCTGATGATGCCGAAAAAGAACGGCTTAGAGGTCATGGAGCATATGACGGAAAAGGGCTATATGGATCGGATTCCCGTTATTATGATCACGGGAGAGGCAACGGCGGAGTCCGACTTAAAGGCGTACGAGTACGGAGCGTCGGATATTATTTATAAGCCGTTTAACGCGAAGGTCGTTATGCGCCGTACATTAAATGTGCTGGAGCTGTTTGAGAAGCGTATTGACATGGAGGCGAAGCTGGAGGAGCGGACGAATAAGCTTGTCGATATGCAGAAGCGGCTGGAAAAGAATAACGAGTTTTTGATCAATGCCTTAAGCTCCGTTGTCGAGTTCAGAAGCTTAGAGTCGGGCGAGCATATTAAGAGAGTCAAATATTTTACGCGGATTCTGATGAATTATATGATGAAATTTCATCCGGAATACGGGTTGACCAAGGAACAGGTCGATCTGATCGTCAATGCGTCCGCACTGCATGACATCGGAAAGATCACGATTCCCGACAGTATTTTGTTAAAGCCCGGAAAGCTGACCTCGACGGAGTTCGAGCAGATGAAGAAGCATACGACGAACGGCTGTGACCTTCTGGAGCGGTTTAAGCAGGAGGAGAGCGAATTTTATAAGTACTGCTATGATATCTGCCGCCACCACCATGAGCGCTATAACGGCAAGGGTTATCCCGACGGTCTGAAGGGAGAGGAGATTCCGATCTGGGCGCAGGTCGTATCCATCGTGGATGTATATGACGCATTGGTAAGCAAGCGTGTTTACAAGATGGCATATCCGGCGGAGGAAGCCGTTCACATGATACATAACGGAGAGTGCGGGGAGTTCTCGCCGAAGGTAATGCATTGCTTTGATATGGCAAAGGACGATCTGTTTGAGATCGGGGAGGGCATTTCGTATGTGGATGCCGCTACCGCAATGACACGGCTCACGGACACTGCGCTGTAAGGATCGTGTGACAAATAAAATAACAGCCTGATACAGAATCGAGAAAAGATTCTGTATCAGGCTCTTTTCATGTTATGAGGGGGAATCGCGGGTTAGGTCAATTGCAGAACTTCGGCCTCGATTATTTTTAATTCATCAAGAGATAGTGCCGGAACACAGTCCGCGATCTCATCAAGTGACATCTTACCCTTTTTAATTAATTTTTCGGCGGTTTCTCTTGCGGTTTCTTTTGCTGTGCTGTCTTCAATATCCTTTGTATAAGCCTTCAATATCTGCTCGTCATCAAATAATGTCATCATCATATCCACAACCTCCTGTTCCTTGCTTTCCAAGTATTCTTTAAGAATATCCCGATTTTTACAGATACGAATGGTTTCAGTTATTGCCTGTTTTGTATTTCCATATTGTGTTCTCTGTTCATTATATACTTTAGAGAAAATGATATACTGCCCGATAATATCTTCTTTGGTTTCTTGATATAGGACTTTTACTTCTGCGTCAATGGCAATCTTTGCTCCATCAAAAAATTCTTTTGAGAGCGATATGGTTTCGGGAATATTTTTACGGTCACCGGTAAATATGACATACAGTTCCGGCTTGGGCATATTCACTTTTTTGCTTCCGTATAGGTTTTGATTGGTACGCTTAAAGTAGTTATGATAAGTCTGTATCAGATACATCAGCGCCCGAATGATGATATTAAAAGTCCATGTAGACTGACTTTCCACCAATACCATTAGCCGATCGCCTACAGAAAAACCGAGGTCGTTATAGTCCGCATCAATTAATACATGCTTGATTGTAATATCTTTTATTTCATCTTCCGTTACATTGTTATCTTCCGGATGGAGCGCCTGATATAGTTGGAGCAGGTATTTTTTGTCTTGAAATAAATTTGTAAATACGCTGTCCTTTATCTTGCGTTTTGGAATGCCTTCTGCCATTTTTAATCCCCGTTTCTGAAAATATCAGTAGATCAAGATCATATTGATTATTTCTGCTGACATGTTAAGTATACAAAAAAAAAAAATAACTTACAATAAAATTCATATGAAAATATACGCCAATAATATCCTGTTTATACAAAAACAAATAGCAACCTGCATTTTATGTGATTGACGGCTTGGTATCGCTTTGATAAAATAGAAAGAATAAGGGAGGGTGATTCGGTGAAGCAGGTAAAATGGGATGATAGATATAAGCTTGGTGTGGATGTGATCGATAAGGAGCATAAACAGCTTTTCGCAACGATGGATCGGCTTTTAAAGCTCAGCGAGAATGAAGAAAAAAGCGAGTGGGCATGCCGCGAAGGAGTGAAATATCTCAAAAATCACTCTCTGGAGCATTTTGAGCATGAGGAAAGCTATATGGAGTCGATCGGCTACAGTGAGTATGCGGTACATAAACGCCTGCATAATGATTTTCGCAATAATACGCTGCCGGCGCTTGAGAAAGAGATGGAGGAGTCCAAATATTCCATGGACTCCATCCGGCATTTTTTAAGCGTTTGTATCGGCTGGGTTGTCGGGCATACGCTGTCAGAGGATTTGGCGATCGCGGGAAAAAAGAACAGTAAATGGCTCGAAATTCCGCAAGAAAAAGAGCAGGAGATCATGGAGCAGGATATCGTTCAGCTGATGCAGGAGTTGTATCGGCTGGATGCGAGAATGATCAGCAGCCAGTATGCCGGAGAGAATTTCGGAAAAATGATCTGCTGCCGTTTTGTTTATCGCGGTGAAAAGAAAGAAAAATGGGAAATCACGCTTGTTTATGAGGAAAAGCTTCTGTTAAAGATCGTGGGGGCGATCTTTAATACGGAATATAAAAAAGTAGACGAAATGGTGATCAATATCGGCAGGTACCTTTCAAAACAGTTTATGGAACGGGTCAAGGAAAGCTTCCCGGCGCTGGCCTCGTTTACATTGGAAAAAGAAAATCTGCTGACCCATGAGCAGCTTGTGGATTCCTTTGAACGCACGCAGCCTGCCTGCAGCATGCTGTTTGATACGGGCGAGGGCTATTTTGCGTTCTGTGCGGTATCCGCAGAGCTTGTCCGCGGAAAGAGCCCGGCCGGCATTAACCATGAAAATGCAATGGACGCAGTGAAACAATATCTGGCGAAAGAGAATGATTCATGGAAACAGCAAAAGAAAAAAATTCTGGTCGTGGATGATTCGGATTTTATACGGGGCAAGATCGTGGAGCTTTTTGCGGACGATTATGAAGTGACGGAAGTCGCCTCCAGTATGACCATGATTCAAAGTATTACGGTAAACAGACCGGATCTGGTTCTCTTAGATTATGAAATGCCTGTCTGTGACGGAAGGCAGACCTTGGAAATGATTCGTTCGGAGAAGGCGACAGCGAACATTCCGGTTATATTCCTGACCGGGAGGGGCGACCGGGAGAGCGTGAAAAAAGTGATGGATCTAAAGCCGGAGGGCTATCTTTTAAAGTCGATGCCGGAGGATATGATCAAAAAAGGCGTGGATGATTTTTTTGCAAGTAGAGAATAAAAAGCGTCGTGTAAAACCGAAAACGGGGAAAACTGATTTTTTTCAGCTTCCCCGTTTTTTATGCAAGAAAAAAGCCCTAGAACCCGCATAAATGCAAGCCCTAAGACTTCTAGTGCACCGCCAGGGGCTCGAACCCTGGACACCCTGATTAAGAGTCAGGTGCTCTACCAACTGAGCTAGCGGTGCGTCCTGTTTTCTGACAGTAGAAACTGTGCAGAGCGCTTTTAAGTTGTTTACAACGCAAGAGTTATTATAGTATAATGCTTTTTGTTTGGCAAGCTTTTTTTTCAAATTTTTCAAAAAACAGGAAATAAAGGATATTTTAAGTAGTAAAATCAAGCAAAATGGAGGAAAAACGGATGATACGGGAAAGAATCAAGGCGCTGCAGGAACTGATGAGGGAGCGGGGAATCGATCAATATGTCATTCCCTCGGACGATTACCACAGCTCGGAGTATGTACATGAGTATTTTAAGTGCAGGGAGTACATGTCGGGATTTACCGGTTCGGCGGGAACCCTGATCGTGGGGAAAGACAACGCGGGCTTGTGGACTGACGGCAGATATTTTCTGCAGGCGGAGGAGCAGCTGAAGGGAAGCGGGATCGTGCTCTATCGATCGGGTGAAAAAGGTGTCCCGACGATAAAAGAATACCTTACGGACGCGCTTGCGGACGGAGGCGTGCTTGGGTTTGACGGGCGTGTCATCACAAAATCGTTTGTGGACAGGCTGTTTGCGTCGCTGAACGAGCGTAAGCGAGGGGCGTCTGATTCAGTGACGCTCCATTACGATGAGGACTTGGTTGACAAGGTGTGGAAGGACCGCCCGGCGCTTGCCGCAGAGCCCGCGTATGAGCTGGACGTTTGTTATACCGGCGAGAGCCGTGCGGATAAGCTTGCGCGCGTCCGCGCCGAGCTTGCAAAGCGGGAAGCGGACTGCCTGATCCTGACAAGCTTGGATGACATTGCATGGCTGCTCAATATCCGGGGCGGCGACGTTGCGTATAATCCGGTCGTGCGTTCCTATTTTCTGCTGGAAAAGGATGGCGGCGTTTTATACGTGGATCAAAAAGCATGTCCGCCGGAACTGACCGCCTCGCTGAAAAATGACAATATTGTCATTAAAGAGTATCACGCGATCTATGACGATGTGCGGGCGCTTGATGACGGCACGGTCGTACAGTGGGACGAACAGGTTGTCAATTATGCGCTGATCCAAAATCTGAATCCCGGGTGCACGGTTGTTCCTTATGAGAATCCGACGCTGCTCTTTAAGGCGTGCAAAAATCCGACCGAGGTAGAAAATATGCGCAAAGCGCATATAAAGGACGGTGTGGCGCTGTGCAAGTTCCTTTGCTGGCTGGATAAGGCGGTGCCGGAAGGAAATGTGACAGAGCTGTCAGCAGCGGAAAAGCTCGAGGCGTTTCGCTGTGAGCAGGAGAATTACCGGGGACAGAGCTTTGAACCGATCATCGGCTATGGTGCGCACGGCGCGATCATTCATTACAGTGCGACAGAGGAGAGCAGTGTGACGTTAAAGCCAGAGGGCTTTGTGCTCATGGATACGGGCGGGCAATACTTAGAAGGCACGACCGACGTGACAAGAACCGTTGCGCTCGGGGAGCTGACGGACGAACAAAAGAAGCATTTTACGGCGGTCTTAAAGGGAAACCTGAATCTGGCGTCAGCGGTATTCATGGAGGGAACGACGGGCTTAAATCTTGATTTTTTAGCGAGAAAGGCACTGTGGGAGCTGGGGCTTGATTATCGTCACGGCACGGGGCATGGTGTCGGATATTTCCTGAATGTCCATGAGGGACCGAATGCGTTCCGCTTAAAAGCGGCNACNGGAAGGGAGACGAAAACNCCGTTCGTGGAAGGCATGATCACATCGGACGAGCCGGGCGTNTANTTTGACGGTCAGTACGGNATCCGGCTGGAAAATCTNATTGTCTGCTGCAAAGACCGCATGACAGAGTACGGACAGCTTTTGCGTCATGAATATCTGACGATGGCNCCGTTTGACTTACGCGCGGTGGAGCCGTCGATGCTGACGGAGGAGGAAAAGNCGGCGCTGAANGCCTATCATAAGAAGATTTATGATACGATCAGCCCNATGTTGAATGAAGAAGANCANGAGTGGCTTGCGCGGGCGACGNAGGCAGTGTGAGAAGAACCNGAAGAGAGGAAAAAGCNATGATTTTTGACACGCATGCACATTATGATGACAGTGTGTTTGACTCAGACCGCGACGAACTGCTTCGCGGGATGGCGGAAAATGGGATCGGCACGATCGTCAATATCGGGGCGGATATTAAAACGAGCGCGGCAACGGTGGCGNTGACGGAACGGTATCCTTTTCTGTACGGGGCGGTTGGGGTGCATCCGTCCGAGACGGATACCCTGACGGAGCGCGATATGGAGCAGCTCTTAAGCGACTGCGCGCACCCGAAGATCGTGGCGGTTGGAGAGATCGGACTGGATTATCATTATCCCGATACAAACCGGGAGCTTCAACAGCGCTGGTTTGTGCGTCAGCTTGCATTGGCGAGGGANGTGCAGCTTCCGGTCGTGATCCATTCGCGGGATGCGGCGAATGANACGATGCAGATCATGAAAGAGCAGCATTGCGAGGAGATCGGCGGNGTCGTTCATTGTTTTTCNTATTCAAAGGAGCTTGCGCTGCAATATGTGGATATGGGATTTTATATCGGCGTCGGGGGCGTGATCACATTTTCNAANGCAAAAAAGCTTGTGGAGGCGGTGAAGGCGGTTCCGCTGGAGCGCATCGTGCTGGAGACGGACGCGCCGTATCTTTCGCCGGCGCCGGAGCGCGGCAGCCGCAATCATTCGGGAAAGCTTTGGCTTGTGGCGGAAAAGCTNGCCGATCTGAAAGGCGTGNCGGTGCAGGAGCTGATCCGCATCACGGAGGAGAATGCCCGCAGGCTTTACCGNATCTGACNTNCCTTTTTNGCGGANTGGGATNCCNCCGCAGAATGACATGCCGCCTATGNCGGCAGATCCGGAAAGGAGAATGCTGCAATTATGGCAGATCTTGGCGATCCGCAGAATACGATCGCGGTTTTACAGAAATATCAATTTCATTTTCAAAAAAAATTCGGNCAGAATTTTCTGATCGANAAGCGTGTNCTCGGACGNATCATGGATGCGGCNGANATCGGGAANGATGACTGTGNGATCGAGGTCGGTCCGGGTATCGGGACGATGACGCAGTATCTTGCGGAGCGGGCGAGGGAGGTTGTGGCAGTCGAGATCGACAAAATGCTTATTCCGATCCTGGAGGACACGCTTTCCGCGTACGGGAATGTGACCGTGTTAAACGAGGATATTCTCAAGGTGGATATCGGCGCGCTCGTGCAGGAAAAAAATCATGGGCAGCCCGTCAAGCTGGTGGCGAATCTCCCTTATTACATTACGACGCCGATCATCATGGGACTGCTGGAGAGCGACGTGCCGATCGAGAGCATCACGGTCATGGTGCAGAAGGAGGTTGCGGAGCGCATGCAGGCGAAGCCGGGGACAAAGGATTACGGCGCGCTCTCGCTTGCGGTGCAATATTACGCAAGAGCGGAGGTTGTCGCGAACGTGCCGCAAAACTGTTTTATTCCGCGCCCGCAGGTCGGCAGCGCGGTCATCAGGCTGACCTGTTACGAGAAGCCGCCCGTGGAGGTGAAGGATGCCGGGCGCATGTTTGCCGTGATACGCGCCGTATTCAATCAGAGGCGGAAAACGATGGTGAACAGCATTGCAAATGCAAAGGNGCTTGGCGTTTCAAAAGAGCAGGCGCAGTCCGCATTAGAGCGGATGGGAGAGAGCCAGACCGTGCGGGGAGAGACATTTTCGCTGAACCAGTTTGCGCAGTTTACGGATTTTCTTTTCGATTCGTGAAAGTCTATTTTGACATTGTGGTATGCGTATGATACACTTAGCTAGAAAGTGTATATATAGTGGATTTTCACAGAATAACCTTTAAAAAAGCACAAGCTGTAGATGTATGAGGTGGCTGTCTTGGATAAGTATGAATACAAGTTACGCGCGGAGGAGATCAAGAATCTGATTTCCCAAAAAGAATATGCGGAGGCAATGGCGATCGCGGATACCATTGACTGGCGCAGAGTCAAGAATATTTCCATGCTGACAGTAGTCAGCGATCTCTATAAGATCAACCGAAAATATGACGTCAGCCGCGACATGCTCCTGTTAGCGTATGACAGGCATCCGGGCGGCAGGACGATCGTGTACTCCCTCTGTGAGCTGTCCATCAAGCTAGGGGAGTTCGTGCAGGCAGTTGAGTATTATAAGGAATTTGTGCGCGTTGCGCCGAATGACAGCGGACGCTTTATCTTAAAATATAAGATTTATGACGCACAGGAGGTTTCGCTTGAGGAACGCATTCATGTGCTGGAGGAGTTTAAGGCAGCNGACTACCGGGAGAAGTGGGGGTATGAGCTGGCGTTTTTGTATCATCGTGCAGGTCTGGAGCGCCAGTGTGTGGCGGAGTGCGATGAGATCATCATCACGTTCGGCGAGGGCAAATATGTTGTAAAGGCGATGGAGCTGAAAATGCTGCATCAGCCGCTCACGCCCGTTCAGCAGGAGATGTACGATAACCGCAACGGAAAGAAGGCTTCCGCCGCGCGCAAGAGCAGTCAGCGGCCCGCGGCAGCCCGTGGGAACGCGGCGGTGCAGCAGGATGCGGCCGCACCGGGCGGAGAGCTGGATATTCATGTAAAGACGCTGGATATGGGGAATAAATACAATACGCTCAATATTCAGGAAGCGCTTGCGAACAGCATGAAGGAGATCATGGCGAAGGATGCGCTGGACGCGGAGGCACAGCGCAAGCAGGCGGAAGCGGAGTACAGAAGGGCGGAAGCGCAGCGCAGGCAGGCCGAGGAACAGAGCAGACTGGAAGAAGAGCAGCGCAGACAGGCGGAGGAGCAGTATAAGTTCGAAGAAGAACAACGTCGGCTGGCGGAAGTGGAGATGCGGCGCAGAGCGGCGGAGGCACAGCGCCTTGCGCTGGAAAAAGAAAAGCTTGCCATTGAGCGCGAGCGGCTCGCGTTAGAGCAGGAACGCCTGGCGATGCAGGCAGCGAGCCAAAAGAGCGGAACGGATTCTTCGGAGGAGATGAAAGAGATCACATTCGGCGGGGAGCAGCCGCTTGCCTTTGATCCGAATATGGATGCGGAGAGTCTGGTGCGGGATATGGCGGAACGCGCAGCGATGACGGCGGAAGGCTATGACCATATTTTATCGATGGAAAACGACGGGCAGATCAGTTTGGTCGTACCCGAGCAGTCGCGTGTGGAAAAGCAGATCACGGGACAGCTCAGTATAGAGGAAGTGCTGAAGGAATGGGAGCGCATGAAGCGCGCGAGCGATCAAAAGAGCATGGACGACTTAAAACAGCGCGTCATGCAGCAGACAGGCGAAATGTTCACCGCGTTTGACAAAAGCGCAAAGTCGGGACTTTTAGAGGGCTTGGAGGATGAGAACAGCACCCTGTCCAATCTGCCGTTCGAACCGATCGCGCCGCCGCCGAAGCCGAAAACGGATGTAGAGATTTTTGCGGAGTCGGTGTTGGTGGACGACGGACTGGAGGGAGAAGACCTTCCCGAAGTGGAGGAGCTTGCCGAGATCGTGGATGTGTCGGATACATCGGAATTTGAAGCATTAGAGAACCTGCCGGCGGGGGAAGAAACGGAGGATGCATGGGAGGAAGATGACCCTGCACCTAAGGAGGAGCCGGAACAGAAAAAAGAAGAAGATGCGGCCGAGCTGGATTATGTTGTCGATACCGCGATGATGGGAACCGTGATCGAAGCGTTAGAGGCACAGGGAGTCGGTGCTGCGGGAAATATGGCAGCGGACGGTGCGCGGGATGACGCCGAAGGCGGACAGCAGGATGAGCGTATCGCGCAGGCGGATACCGATACCGCGCAGACCGGTGCGGATGAGCAGGAAGATACCGCGTATGCTGGGGCAGGCAGTGCGCAAAACGGTGCAAAGCAGGATAACGGCGTTTCGGCGGATAACGAGCCGGGAGCGGAGACAAAAGAGCTTCAGAGCGCGATCATTGAGGCGGAGCTTGAGGAGCGCAACGCAAAGAAGAACAGGGCGGCGCAAAGGGAGCAGGCGAAGAATGCCGGCTTTGACACCGTGGAAATGCGGAGCGTTGCCGATAAACTGATCGAGAATGCGGAGCGTGAGATCAAGGGAGAAAGCGATCATTTCACGCCGTCAAGGGCATTGACTGAGGATGAGAAAGAGCTGTTCGGCGCGTTGATCCAGACAGATCAGATGAAAAATCAGATCGCGGCGGCGATCGACAAGATCAGTCTTGCCGCTTATACAGGCAATGTCATCATTACGGGGGAAAACGGTTCGGGCACGATGACGCTTGCCAAAAATCTGATCAAAAGCGTACAGATCTCCGACCGGAATTTTTCGGGCAGAGTCGCCCGTATTTCGGGGGCGGCGCTTGATAAAAAGAATATTCCCGAAACACTTTCCAAGCTGCGGGGCGGCGCGCTGATCGTGGAAAAAGCAAACGGCATGAGCGCGGAGTCCTTAAAGAAGCTGACGCAGTACTTAGAGCAGGAGAGCGAAGGGATCATCGTCATCTTGGAAGACACGAAGATCGAGATGCGCAAATGCCTGAATAAAAATCCGGTGATCGAGGAGAATTTTAACGCGCGTATTGACATCAACGCTATGGATAATGACACGCTTGTCGCCTATGCGAGGGATTACGCGTACGACTTAGAATACAGTATTGACGATCTCGGCATTCTTGCGCTGTATACAAGGATTTCGGATCTGCAGACGGGAGACCACAGCGTAACGCTGGCGGAGGTGCGCGACATCATTGATGAAGCAATTTGGAGTGCAAACCGTAAAAATCCGAAACATTTTGTTGATATTTTATCCGGAAAAAGATATGATGATGAGGATATGATCATATTGCGAGAGAAAGATTTTATTTGTTAGGGGGGATTTTGAATGGCAGAAAAAAAATCGGCTGCCGCAAAGAACGCGGGTGCATCCGAAAAAAGCGTGCGGGACATGCTGCAGCAGGCGGATGCGGACAGCGTATTTATTTCCGATGCGGATATGTTTGTATTCGGGCAGGGGACACACTATGATATTTACAAGAAGCTTGGTGCGCATCCATGCGTAAAGGACGGAAAGACGGGCGTATTTTTCGGCGTGTGGGCACCCCATGCGGCGAGTGTGCATGTCTTCGGAAGCTTTAACGGATGGAATGAAGACGCGTACTGCATGGAGAAGCTTGGCGATATTGGGATTTATGCGTTATTCGTTCCGGAGGCAAAGGTGGGGGATATGTATAAGTTCCTCATTTATACGCATGACGGAAGAAAGCTTTACAAAGCGGATCCCTATGCAAACCATGCGGAGTTAAGACCGGGTACGGCGTCGGTGATCGCCGATCTTACCAAGTTCAAATGGACGGACGGCGCATGGATGGAGGAGCGCGCGCAGAAAGATCATTACAAAGAGCCGATGGCGGTTTATGAGTGCCATATCGGTTCCTTTATGAAGCATCCGGACGGGACGCCTGACGGTTTTTACAATTACCGTGAATTTACCGACCGCATTGTGGATTATCTCAAAGAAATGAAATATACGCATGTGGAGCTGATGGGAATTGCGGAGCATCCGTTCGACGGTTCATGGGGCTATCAGGTGACGGGATATTTTGCGCCGACCGCCCGCTACGGCACGCCGGAGGATTTCCAATATCTGATCAATACCCTGCACCGCAATAAGATCGGCGTGATCCTGGACTGGGTTCCCGCGCATTTCCCGAGAGACGCGCACGGACTGGCGGATTTTGACGGACAGGCGCTCTACGAATATCCCGATCCGCGGATGGGGGAGCATCCTGACTGGGGAACCAAAATCTTTAATTATGCCCAAAATGAGGTGCGCAATTTCCTGATCGCGAATGCGTTGTTTTGGATCAAAGAATTTCATGTGGACGGTCTGCGTGTGGATGCGGTTGCTTCCATGTTGTATTTGGATTACGGCAAGAGCAGCGGCAACTGGGTGCCGAATAAATACGGCGGACATGAGAATCTGGATGCGATCGAATTTTTCAAGCATCTCAATTCCGTTGTCAAGGGCTTAAACAGCGGCGCGATCACGATCGCCGAGGAGTCTACGGCATGGCCGAAGGTGACGGCGGCGCCGGAGGACGACGGGCTTGGCTTCACGTTTAAGTGGAATATGGGCTGGATGCATGATTTTTGCGATTATATGAAGCTCGATCCTCTTTTCCGCAAAAACAATCATCATAAAATGACGTTTGCAATGAGCTATAACAGCTCGGAGAAATATATCCTGCCCCTTTCGCATGATGAGGTTGTCCATCTGAAATGCTCCATGGTAAACAAGATGCCGGGCTATCAGGTTGACAAGTATGCAAACCTCCGTGTCGGCTATTCCTATATGTTCGGGCACGCGGGAAAGAAGCTGCTCTTTATGGGACAGGACTTTGCGCAGGAGCGCGAGTGGAGCGAGGCGAGAGAGCTTGATTGGTATCTGCTTGAGAATCCGTTAAATAAGGGCATGCAGGAGTATATGAAGGAGCTTTTGAAGCTGTATCGCAAGTATCCCTGCTTATATGAGATCGATCACGACTGGGCCGGATTTGAGTGGATCAATGCCAATGACGGCGACAGGAGCATTTACAGCTTTTTCAGAAAAAGCAGCACGGGAAAGAACTGCTTGCTGTTCGTGCAGAACATGACGCCCATGCAGCGTGAGGATTTCCGCGTCGGCGTGCCGCAAAAGAAAAAATATAAACTGCTCTTAAACAGTGATGATACGCGTTTCGGCGGAAACGGCGGGGTGATACCTGCGGAGATCAAGGCGGAGGCGACGCCCTGGGACAGCAGGGATTACTCGATCGCGTTTTCACTTCCCCCGTATGGTGCGGCAATCTTTGTTTTTTAAGCAAATTCACAAAATACCGGCGACAGGGTAAAGAAATAGTCAGAATAAACCGAAATAAAAGGTGAACGTAAGGATGCGTTCACCTTTTATAATAGGAGACGGAGTGGCTATGAACGTACAGCTTGAAGGAATCGGGCAGGGAAACGTCATAGACAACGGCAGGACAATTTCATACGGTACCGCAAAGACGTCCGAGACGGACGTCAATAGCGGTTATACATTGGACATTTCTGGTGCAGTTACGGATAACTCGGCTTATGCAGGTCATGGAAGGACCACAGAAGACATCGTGTGCGATGCAATGACGACTGAGGCGGCATTGCAGAGTCAGTATCTCACCGTGATGTCCAATTCTATGTCTGAGGAAGATTTTGCGAAGCTGACCGAGGACGGCTACAAACCGTGTGAAACCGACGTGGAAACGGCGGTCACCGTTGTTGATGAGATCAAGGCGACCCTTGCCGAAGCAGGAAAGATCATAAAGGGATATAATGACGATCTGGAGCCGGAGATGCTCGAAGAGATTACCGGCAATGCGGCGAGAGCGCAGGAGATCGTGAAGGCGTTTCATGAAAATGACATTCCTGTCACAGAGGAAAATGTGCGGGATGTGATGGAAACGGTCGAAAAGAGCAGGGATCTGACAGAACCGGGAGACGGAACGGTCACCTATCTTGTCCGGCAGGAAATGGAGCCGACGGTGGATGATCTTTACCGTGCACAACACAGCGGCACGGCGGCCGGCGGTCGGCAGAGCTATGGCTATTATGACCAGAACGGAAGCGGCTATTATGCGAAGCGCGCGCAGGAGTATGACTGGGATGCGCTGAATGAGCAGATTGAGAGTGTGATCCGGGAGGCGGGGCTTGCGGTAAATGAGCAGAGCGTTGCGCAGGCAAGATTCCTGATCGAAGAGGGCGTGCCGCTGACGGGGGAAAGCTTAAACCGTCTGGCAAGGCTAAAGGAGCTGTCTTATCCGATCAGCGAGGAGCAGGTCATTCATGCGGCGGCTGCGGCGATCGCCGACGGAAAAGAAGCCGGGCAGGCGGACATGACGGGCGCGGGCAGCGCATGGCAGCAGGCGGCGTACTGGAAAGAGCAGGCTGAGCGCATCAGCGACGAGGCGATAAAAGAGGTTGCAAGACGCGGCGAACAACAGGATCTGCGGCATCTGTGCGCGGCGCAGGATGAGATCGATGCGCAGACGGCTGATGCGGCGCAGAAGGAGATTGACGCGCAGGCGGGCGAAGAAGCGCAGGATGAGATCGCCCCGCAGGCGGGTGATACGGCGCAGAACGATACGATCGAAGAGATCAGCGCAAGGCGGCATTTGGAAGAGCTGCGTCTGCAAATGACGATCACGGCAAATTACAGTCTGATCAAAAGGGGCTTTGCAATCGATACGACAGAACTGTCACAATTGGTTGAAGAGCTGCGCGCGGCGGAGAATACCAGACGGCAGAAGCTGTTCGGCGGTGTGAGCGCGGCGGAGAATGAGACGCGGGAAAGCCTTTTTACCGAGACGGTACAGGCGAGGGAAAAGCTGTATATGGCGCCTGCGGCGCTTGTTGGAAGAATCGCGGATGCGGAGGATGCATGGAATTTACGACATGCGGCCGAGCAGGGAGAACAGTTAAGGAACGCGTATGAGCAGGCAGGCGAACGTTATGAGACAATGATGACGCAGCCGCGGGGCGACCTTGGCGATTCCATTCGGAAGGCATTCCGCAATGTGGACGACATTCTGCGCGATATGGGGCTTGAGACAAGCGAAGAAAACCGCCGGGCGGTGCGCATTCTCGGTTATAATCGGATGGAGATCACAAAGGAGCATATCGACAGCGTGAAAGCGGCGGATATGAGCCTGCAGCGTGTAGTCGATAAGCTGACGCCTGCGTCAGTCCTCAACATGATCCGCGAAGGGAAAAATCCGCTGACCATGTCCGTGTCAGAGCTGGAGAATTACTTGAACAACGCAGACAAAGGGACGGCGGAACAGGAAAAATTCAGTGAATATTTGTATAAGCTGGAACGGACGGACGAGATCACGCAGGAGGAAAAGGAATCCTATATTGGGATTTATCGTCTTTTCCGTCAGATAGAAAAAAGTGACGGTGCTGTCATTGGAAGCCTCGTCAATCAGAACGCCGAGCTGACGATGCGAAATTTATTATCGGCAGTCCGCACGGGAAAACAGAAGGGACTCGACCTGGAGGTAAGCGATCATTACGGCGCGCTGCGTGAGATCGCGAGGACGGACATTACCATTGATCAACAGATCATGAGTGCCTATGAGGAACAGGTGTGCAGGAGCATTTACGATTCACTGGAACCGGCGGCGCTTCATGAGATGGACTTAAACGAGAACCCGACCGTGGAACAGCTGCTGCAAAGACTTCGCGAGGCGCAGGCAGGGGATGATGTGAAAGAGGAGATTGAGAAGCAGGAGCGGCAGTATCAGAGGGAGCAGCTTACCGGGATACGCGAAGCCGCGCAGATCGAAGAAGAGCATATCCGTTATCTTTTGGATGCAAAGCAGCCGGTCAGCGTGGATCATATGATAGCAGCGCAGGAGATGAGGAATCGCCGGGGCGGAGCGTTTGCCAAACTGTATGAGCTGGCGGATGAGACGGTGCATGACAAGATGCCGAGGGAAACGCAGGAGAAATTCCTGCAGGCCGCTGAGGATTTAAGGAACAGTCTGACGGATGCCGGGACAGCGGGCGAGGCATACCGGGCGTTTACAGAGGCGGGCATGGAGCTTTTGACGCAGCAGGGATTTGCGGACGGAAGCTATGTGGACGTGAAAGCGTATCAGCTGATCGGCAAGCAGTTATCGCTTGCGGCGGGCATGGTGCGCGAGGAGCAGTACCGCATTCCGGTAGAGATCGGCGGACAGGTGACGGCGCTTGATATTAAGATCAGGCATGAAGAAGGCGCGCAGGGGCGCGTTGCGGTTGCCATGGAACATGAGAGCTTCGGCAAGGCGGGCATGGAGCTGGAAATGACATCTGCGTCATCTGTATCCGGCTATCTGGCTTACAGCTCCCGTGGCGGGGAACAGGCGTTGCAGGCGCTGGAAGACCGTTTTAGGGAGCAGCTTGCAGGCGAGGGCCTGAGTTTGCAGGAGTTTCATTCCATATATAGCAGTGAAGTAAATCCTGACAATATTGTCAGTCGCAGTACAACACAAAAAGAACAAGAGCATGTCCGCACATCCGTCCTCTATACGGTGGCGAAGAGCTTCGTCGCGGCAATGCAGGATACGGCAGTCAGCAGAAAGGAGTCAAACGAGATATGAAGATAAATTATAATTTGCAGGCGATGGGAGCACAGAGGGCCTTAAAGAGAAACGAGGCAAAATTGTCGGCGTCAACACAGCGTCTTTCTTCCGGTTACAAGATTAATCAGGCAAAGGACAATCCGGCGGGTATGGCGATCAGTAAGAAAATGCGCTTACAGATCAGAGGGCTCACGCAGGCGGGGGACAATATTGTAAACGGAATCTCCGTGTGTGAGACGGCGGACGGTACGCTTGCCGAAGTGCATGATATGCTTCAGAGGATGAAGGAGCTTGCGGTCAAAGCATCGAACGGAACGAATACCACATCGGACAGAACGTCCATCGAGTGTGAAGTGAAGCTGTTAAAAGAAGAAATCACGAGAATTGCGACGCAGACGGATTTCAATGATATGACCCTGATTGACGGAACGTTTGACCTTCGCGGCTATGCGGATACGCTGGGCGTGAGTGTGACGGAATACAGCGATGAGGTGCCGCTCGGAAAGTATACCATACAGATTGATGCGTTTGCGGATGATACGGCAGATCCTCCTACGGACGCGCAGGTAACATTGGGAGATGTAGATGCCCAAGCAGGTAGTAAACAATTTTGGGAGACTGATGCAAAAGTGATTGCGGATGGCAATAAGATCACGATCACGGACAACAAGGGCAAGACGATTTCGTTGGAGCTTGATGAGAAATTATATGATTCGACTGGCAACCCCCTTCCGAGAACGGTTAGCATAGACCTTATGGGAATCGGCGGATATGCCGTACAGGTCGGTGTGAACGAGGGACAGCTTCTCGACATGAGATTACCGACCGTGTCATTAAAAACGCTCGGAATCGAGGATATGGATGTTACCACAGAGAAAACGGCGAAAGAGGCGATGACGACACTCAGCGAAGCAATTGATAAGGTGTCGCTGATCCGTGCGCGTATCGGAGCATATCAGAACCGGCTTGAGCATGCGGGAGCAAGCGTTGATGCTACGACGGAGAATATGACTGCCGCCGTTTCCAGAATTACGGACCTTGATATGTCGGAGGAGATGGTTGATTATACGATCATGCAGGTTTTGGTACAGGCGGGAACAAGCATGCTGTCGCAGGCAAACAGTCAGCCTGAGCAGGCGCTTCAATTGCTGCAGTAACGGGAAGGGGCTTTGGTAGATGCAGGATACGTTAAAAAAGGACTTTACCCTGCGGATCTCGCAGGCAAACCGCACGGAGCTGACTGTGATCATTTATGAGATGTGCCTTGTCTATCTGAAAGAGGCGATAGAGGATGTGGACAGAGCGGAAAATATTGCAAGGGCAAGGGCATGCATTGATGAGTTGAAAGAGTCTTTGAATTTTGAGTATGAGCCGGCGAGGCAGCTCCTTCATCTTTATATTCATGTGAATAAGCTGTTAGTGCAGGCTGCAGCGGGAGGGCGGACGGAACCGCTCACGGAGGCGGAGTCCATTGTGAAAAGGCTGCGTGACGAATTTCAGAAGATCAGTGAGTCGGACGACAGTCCGCCGCTTGTACACAATGCGCAGGAAGTGTATGCCGGATATACCTACGGAAAAAATGACATAAATGTCAACATAGGAAGTGATGAAAAAGGAAGAGGGTTTCTCGCATGAGAACCCTCTTTTTATGTGAAAATACCATCCTGCATCACGGGTATGAGCGGAACCGTGATCGACTCCGGCATGGGGATGGGTTCTCCCGCAGGAAACAGATGAAGCTCCTGTGCCTGATGATAGAGAAAACGATACCGTTTCAGCAGCGAATTGACCTCATAGATGTAGCAGTCGATCAAATCGGGATCGGTTGCGTTGTCAAAGCCTGCATAGGCGCTCTCTAATGCGAATCGTGTTTTTGCGATAGCATCTAAAATCGTATTTTTCCCTGTATCCTCATAGTAGGACTGGCTATATTGGATTTTCATGCACCACCACACCTTTCTATCTGTTTCATTATAAGCAGGTCTGTTCCTATTTATTCATGATTTACCAAATTTAAGCATATTCTTAGATGGGGATCAGGTTGATAGGTCACATTGCGGCTGCTTTTTGCGCGATAGGAAATCCCGCAGAATAGTATGCAGCAAGCGTTTTAACGGAGGGATGCAGATGACGGAAATAACGAGTGGACAGGGAATGCTGATGATCGTGCTGATGTGCGGGGTTCTGCTGATGATCGTGCTGCGCGGAAAGCGCACGGATATTATGATCGGTTTTGTCCTGCGCGCGCTATGCGGTCTTGTGTGTATTTATGTTGTCAATTATGTGATGCTGCATTTTCAATATCAAGGAACGATCGGCGTTAACGCGTATACGCTTTTGACATCCGGCCTTCTCGGTCTGCCCGGGTTGATTGCTCTTTATGCCATAAAAATCATCAGTTTATTGTGAAAAATTGCCAAACTTCAAAAATCATCGATTTTGATATGGACAAATGAAAAACGACATATTATAATCAGTTTTACCGATCGGCGGTGCATTACCTGATCAGGGCACACCGATTTCTAAGAGGTCTGCGTTCGCAGACCGATCATTCTTTCCCGTATCGGGAGACATTCACAAAATGTAAGAATTTAGGGAAAAGGAGGCGTAATGGCACAGGAGGTATTGGCTCTGTGCGACGGTAACATTCACTATGGCAGCAGGCTTGCCGCTTATTTGGAACAGCAGAAGGCGTTTCCGCTCCGCATCTTGTTTTTTTCGGATACGGCGCAATTGATGAAATGCATGTCGGACATTTGCCCGCAGTATCTTCTTTTATCGGAGGAGATCTATTCGGAGCTGTCAGAGGGCGGACTGCCGGCTTATAAGAGACTTTTTCTGCTGCGAAAACAAAAGGAAAAAGAGGAATGCGGCGCGTCGCGCATCACCACGATTTACAGGTATCAGCAGGCAGGGAATATCATGCGCGCGATCCTTGCGGAGCTGGGGGAGGAGATCGGCAGAAACAGCAGGGGGCCGAAAACGATCGCGGGCACAAAGATCATTGGGGTATACACACCGATCAGGCGGAGCATGCAGACAAGCTTTTCCATTCTGCTCGGGCAGGTTCTTGCGGCAGAGGAGCGGACGCTCTACATCAATATGGAGGGGTATTCGGGGTTTCGCAGCCTGCTCGGCAGGGAGTTAAAGCCGGACATCACCGATCTGATGTTTTTGGCAAAAGAAGAAGGAGAGTCGTATGTAAGATTGCTGGAATGCATGATCAATACGATCGGCAGGCTTGAATATATTCCGCCGGCATCCGCATTCATAGACCTTGCGGCTGTCACAAAAGAACAGTGGCTGAAGCTTTTGCGGGAGATCCGGAAGGACGGGAGATTTTCATATCTGGTGCTGGATGTCACGGAACAGATACAGGGAATGTTTCAGGTTCTGGAGGAGTGTGACGTGATCTATACGATCGAAGGGGCGGACGCCATCGCGCAGGCAAAGCTCTATGAATACGAGCAGCTTCTTTCTTTCATGGAATACGACAGGATTCGGGAAAAAACAAAAAAGAAGAAACTGCCGAGCGTCCATTTTGCCGAGATGAATTTTGAGCGGCTTTTATACAGTGAGCTTGCGGGATATGTTCGAAGCATTGCAAAGGAAGATTTCGGGGTGGGTAGGGGATGAAGAAAAGGAGTGTTGTCATGGGGGAATTACAGGGCGGGATCAGGGAGCGTGTATTAGCGCGGATGGATATGACACAGGAGCAAACGGACGAGGAAGTGCGCGAGTTGATCGAGCAGTGCATTTTAGAGGCGTCGCGTGAGCGTTTCATCAGTCTCGAGGAAAAACGGAGGCTTGCGCGGGAAGTGTTTTTATCCATTCGAAAGCTTGATTTTTTACAGGAATTAATTGATGACGAGAGTGTCACGGAAATTATGGTGAACGGACCGGATGCGATCTTTGTAGAAAAAAACGGAAGGCTGTATCGCGCGGAGGAGCGCTTTGAGTCGGGAGAAAAGCTGGAAAATGTCATTCAGCAGATCGTGGCGTCCTGCAATCGTGTCGTCAATGAAGCGTCGCCCATTGTGGACGCCAGACTGGAAAACGGTGCGCGTGTACATGTCGTGCTTGCGCCGGTCGCGTTAAACGGTCCGATCCTGACGATCCGGCGGTTTCCGGAGCGTCCGATGTGCATGGAGGATCTGCTGCGGAGGCAGTCCCTCTCCCAAGAGGCGGCGGAGCTTCTGAAAAAACTCGTAAAAGCGGGCTATAACATCTTTATCAGCGGTGGAACCGGTTCCGGAAAAACAACGTTCTTAAATGCGCTTTCCGAGTACATCCCGCCCGCCGAGCGTGTGATCACGATCGAGGACAGCGCGGAGCTGCAGCTGATCTCCCTTCCGAATCTTGTGCGGCTGGAGACGAGGAATGCGAATGTCGAGGGCTGTCGGGAAATTACGATCCGCGATCTGATCCGGGCATCGCTCCGCATGAGACCGGACCGCGTGATCGTTGGAGAAGTGCGCGGGAGCGAGGCGGTTGATATGCTGCAATGCTTAAACACCGGACACGACGGCTCGCTCTCGACAGGTCATGCAAACAGCGCGTCGGACATGCTCTATCGGCTGGAGACGATGGTGCTGATGGGAATGGAACTGCCGCTTGCGGCAATCCGGGGGCAGATCGCGTCGGGGGTCGATGTGATCGTGCATTTGGGGAGACTGCGCGACCGTTCGCGCAGAGTGTTGGAAATTGCGGAGGTTCTCGGTTATGAAGACGGTGTGATCAGGATGCAGCCGCTCTATCAATTTGCGGAGGAGGGGGAGGACAATGAAAAAAGAATCATCGGTACGCTTAAGAAGCGGGCGGAGCTTTGCCATACAGAAAAACTCTGCGCTGCCGGATTATCATGAATATCATTTTACCATGCGGGAGAGGGCGGGATGCATTCTGTTCGCGGGAGGCTTTGTCGTGCTGCTTGCGTATTTATTTTACCGCTCGGTCTACGCCGTGCCGATTTTGGCGCCGTTAATCATTCCCGTTTATCGGATGGAACAGGAGAGAAAGAAGCGCATGCGCAGACTGCATTTGGAGCAGCAGTTTAAGGATGCGATGCAGGCAATGACTTCGGCATTGCAGGCGGGTTATTCCGTAGAGAATGCCATCCGGGAGACGTGCAGCGATATGGCGCATATGTATGGAAAAGACGGGATGATCACGCGGGAATTTGCCTATATGGTGCAGGGCGTTCGCAACAATCATACACCGGAGGAGCTGATGGAGGATCTGGCTTTCCGAAGCGGCTCCGAAGATATGGCGGAATTCGGCGGACTGTTCGGGATAGCCAAGCGAACGGGAGGAAACCTGACGGAAATCCTGAAATCATGCGGAAGTACGATTTGTGACAAGCTTGACACCAAAAAAGAAATTGAAACCGTCATGGCGGCGAAACGCCTTGAGGGCCGCATCATGGATGTGATCCCATGCGCGATCATTCTTTATATAGATGTTTCTTCGCCGGGATTTTTCCGGTGTCTGTATCATAATATCCTGGGCGTCATTGTGATGACGGTATGTTTGACCGTTTATCTGGCCGCCATTCTGCTATCTGAAAAGATCATGTCTGTGGAGGTCTGAGATTCAAACGTGATGGAACGAGTTTATTTGATATTGTTATTCCTATTTATGATTCTTTTTCTTCTCTCCCGCAAGGAATCCGTGGCGTGTGTAAGAGCATACGGCATGAAACCGCCGATCTGCTTTGCGCGGGCGGCGGCCATGCTGTTAAAAAAGCTGCGCCGGAATAGGCGGCAGCTGTTTGGAAAAACGGATGCGCGGATGGAGGAGGAATGGAATAGACTGTATCCCGGCGGTGCGGAGAGTCCGCGTTTTTGCTATCAGAGAGATAAGCTGGCATATGCGCTCATGATCGTTGCGGTCGGCACGCTGCTGTCGTTTTGTATGTGTGTAAGCAGCCGACAGAACCGGCAGCGGATTGACCGGATTGCGCGCGGCGGCTATGGCTCTGAGCAGACGGTGGAGCTGACCGCACGGCTGGATACGGGAAAAGAGGAGCAGGAGGAGACAGTGCGCATTACGGTAGCGGGCAGGGAATATACGAAGGAGGAGATTGAGGCATACATGGAGCAGATTCGCATAGCGCTTCCCGATCTGATCTTGGGTGAAAATGCAGACGTCGATCATGTAACGAAATCGCTGACACTCATGAAACAAATAGATGACAATCCCGTCATAATTACATGGAGCAGCAGCGATTACGGTCTGATGGACAGTAAAGGAACGATTCAGGCGTTGGAAATCGCGGAGGAGGGGGAGCTTTGTATGCTGACGGCCACGTTATCGTGCCAGGGCTATGAACAGGAGGAGCGTTTCTATATTCGGATCTGTCGGGGAGAACGGACGGAAGAGGAGCAGTTAAAGGAAACGCTCAGGGAGGCGCTGCAATATCAGGAAGCGGAGAAGCGGACGGACGGGGAATTTATGCTGCCGCAGGAAATCGGCGGGAACCGTGTCGTCTGGATACGAAAAGAAAACGACAATAGTGTCATGATCATGCTGCTCACGGGAGCGCTTGCCGTCGGCGTTTATTTTGCGCTGGACAGAGATCTGCAGAAACAGATGCAAAAACGGAAGAATCGGTTTTTATCGGAATATCCGGAGTTTGTCAGCCGGTTGGTGCTTTTGTTGAGCGCGGGTATGACGATGCGCAGCGCAATGTATCAAATCGCGGGCGGCGGTCATGGCGGAAAAAACGTGCAGATTTATGAGGAGATCGTTTACACCTGCCATGAACTGGACAGCGGAATCCCGGAGACAGCGGCGTACTATCATCTCGGGCGGCGCTGCGGCGAGCAGCATTATGTCCGGCTCTGCATGCTTCTTTCGCAAAACTTAAAAAAGGGAACGGCGGGGCTGTTAGGCCTGCTGAAAGCGGAAGCGGCGGATGCGCTTGAGGAGCGGAAGCGGAATGCCAGACGGCTCGGTGAGGAGGCGGGAACAAAGCTGCTGCTGCCGATGATGATCATGCTTCTCATTGTAATGCTGATCATTATGGTTCCGGCATTCATGTCATTTTCGATGTAAAAATATTAAATCAAAAAGAAGAAAGGAAAAAACATATGGAACAGAATACGAACAAAACAAATATGGAACAGGAGAACAAAAATACGGAGACGGTCGTCTTTGATGAACTGGAGGCGGAGCATGCGGCGGGCGTGTATGAGAATGCTGAGGAGATGCAAGCAGCGGCCGCAGAGGAAAATGAAGCGGAATTTCAGAAAAATAATCGGGGAATGGGAACGGTGGAGATCATTTTGATCATCGTGGTGTTAGTCGGATTAGTTCTTATTTTTAAGAATCAGATCACGCAGATCGTTAACTCCCTGTTTGGGAAGATCACGCAGCAGACGGGAGGTATCTGATGCGAAAGGGCGGTATTACGGTTTTTCTTACGTCGATGTTATTGTTGTTTGTGACATTGGTGTCAGCGTGCGTGGAGGCGGTGCGGTTTTATGCGGTTGGCGTGGAGGCAGAATGTGCGGTTTCCATGGGACTGGATTCGATTTTTGCGGAATATCACAGAGGTCTTTTGGATCGGTACGATCTGTTTTTCATTGACTCCTCCTACGGTGCGGAGCAGCCGTCCTATCACAATACGGAATCGCATCTTTGGGATTATATCGCGGCAAATCTTTCCGCGGCGGATGTGCCCGTGTGGAACGGAAAGGACTTCTTGGACATGCGCCTTGAAGGCGTGTCGATCGTGCAGGCGGCGCTTGCTACGGATGCGTGCGGCAGGGATGTGAAATATCAGGCGGTTTCTTATATGCGGGAGCGGGTGGGAATCGGGCTGATCGAGGAAATTCAGAGGCAGATGGACACCGTGCGCGGAAACGGACTCGATGTGCGTGACGTGGAACAGGAGGCGGCGGAGGTACAGGCGCAGATTGACGGCACGCCGCTTCCAGAGCAGCAGCTGGAGGACGGCAGCTTTGTGGCGGCGAGCGTGGATAACCCCGCTGACAGCGTGAACGGCGGACGGTTTCGGGGCATTCTGTATCTGGTCGCGGAGCAGGAGGAGCTGTCGGAGCAGGCGATCAATCCTGACAACTATGTCAGTTATCGTACATTAAACAAGGGGACGGGCGCTGCATGCGGGGACGCCGCATTTTCCGTTGCGGATGAAGTGCTTTTTGGAGAGTATCTGATCGAAAAGTGCGGCGATTACCGGAATCCGTCCGCGGACGGTGCGCTTCAATATGAGCTGGAATATATTCTCGCGGGAAAAAGCAGCGATATGGAAAATCTCCGCTGGGTGGCGGGCAGACTCATCCTTTTGCGGGAGGCGGCAAATGTAATGTATCTTTATTCCGACAGCACGAAGGTTTCGGAGGCGGATGTGCTGGCGTGGAGCCTGGCGATCGTGTCGCTGGAGCCGAGCTTACAGCCGCTCATCAAACATTCTATTCTTTTGGCGTGGGCGTATGCGGAGAGCGTGCTGGATGTCAGACGCCTCTTTTCGGGAGAGCAAGTCCCTTTATTAAAGAGCAGGGAGACCTGGCGATTGTCCTTAGAGCACATGCTGGATTATGTGACGCATTTGGGCGAGAAGGACGAGGCGCAGGACGGGCTTACTTATGAGGATTATCTGCGCCTGTTGCTTCTTTTGGAAAATGAGGATACAAAGACCATGCGCTTCATGGATGTGATAGAAATGAATATGCGTAAGCTTGAGGGAAACGGATCGTTTCGGATGGACGGCTGTATGGATGCCGTGCGTGCAGAGGTCAGTGTCAGCGGCGGATTCGGCGAGTATTTCAATCTTGCGGCGCAGTATAGTTATTTGAACAGATAGGAGGTGTTGTGCGATGCCCTTTTTCACGGAGCGGAAATGGAACTGTAAACAAAGCAAAAAAAGGATCAGCTCTCTTCGGGTACATCGCGCAGTCTTGCGGCGTACATTCTCTCACAAACAAAATGACGGGCGGGAGCGGGATTGCTCCTGTCCGTGCCGGATCGGTACCCCCAATCGAATCCGGACAAAAACACGTTTCGGAAAAAGGGTGTCGCACAATGCCTCCAAACGCGGCGAGGGGCGCGCGTCCATGACGCTTGAAGCGGCGATGGTGCTGCCGCTGTTCTTGTTCACGGTACTGAACCTGTTTGCGGCGGTCAATGATATGGCCCTGCATGTAAAAATGCAGGCGGCCATGCATCAGACGGGACTTGAGCTTGCACGATATGCCTACGCGTATGAGCGTATCAGTCAGGGATTCCCGCTGCCGCAATCCGCATTGGCGGACGTTGTTTTTTCACAGACCTACGTCAGAGAGCAGGTAGAAAATACGATCGGGGAAACGTATTTTGCGCGCACGGGCGTGCATGGCGGCGCGGAAGGTGTGTCTTTTTTGCAGTCCGAGATACTGTCCGGGGATACGGTCACGCTGATCGCAAGTTATCGGATGGACGCGTTGTTTTTGCCGAGTCAGATTGCATCCTTTCGCATGGTCAACAGGGTATGTCTGCGCAAGTGGACCGGCTATGACAATGCCGCCGGGGCGGGACAGGCGGATGCGGCGCAGCAGATGGTCTATATTACGGAGCATGGAGAGGTATATCACAATTCGCGTAATTGTTATCACCTGAATGTAACGATCAGGCAGACAAGCGGGGAGAAGCTTGATGCGGAGAGAAACAGCAGCGGCGGCAGATATACGGCGTGCGAGCTGTGCGGCGACCGAAGGCAGAGCGGTGTGTTTTATGTGTCGGAGGACGGCGCGCGCTATCATACAACGGCGGCGTGCAGCGGACTGAAGAGAACCGTCAGGGCAATTCCGTTATCGGAGGCCGGAACCAGATCGCCATGTCACCATTGCGGCGGTTTGGGATAGAGGATGCGGCATGAAGGATGGTTTGTGGATAATGGCGGGAGTTTTTCTGCTGCACAGTGCATATTACGATCTGCGATGCGGAATGATTTCCGTAAAAAGCTGTCTGCTTGCCGCGGGAGCAGGAGCTGTGGTACGGGTCATCCGTGCAGGGGGAATCTTTGTGCATGAAACATCTGTGCCGGAGATGGCGGTATGGATGGAATGCGTGTGGGGGCTGCTACCGGGATTGTTTGTGATGGGGCTGGCCGCAGGAAGCGGGGAACAGATTGGAAAGGGCGATGCATGGGTCATGCTTGCGCTCGGCGTGCTGGTGGGGGCGGGGCGATGCATGAGCCTGTTTATGACAGCGTTGATCTTCTCGCTGCCGTTTGCCGCCATATGGCGTTTCCTGAATGGACGCAGAAGCGAATGGGAACAGACGCGGGAGTGTTCGTTTCCGTTTGTGCCGAACTTGTTTTTTGCCTATGTGCTGTTCTGCTGCGTTCCATGAGAAGCGGGGGTGATATGGATGGACAACAAGAAAAACAAAGGAGTCGGGCAAATGGGAATGTTTTGCAAGGATGCGCGGGGCAGCGCAACGATAGAGATGGCAGTTTTGATGCCGATGATCGCGGTTTTAATGATACTGCTGATCTATCTGGCGTTGTACTTATATGACAGAACGGTTTTGTATGGGGACGCGTACCTTGCGGCACTGCGCGCATCAGAGTTATCAGAGGAACGAAGCGAGGAGGTATACGCGAAAGCGGATGCATGGTTTACCTCCCTGAAAGAAGGACAACTCATTGCGCTGCCGGAGGTGTCGCGAGAGCTTACGGTTGACGCTAAGGGCGTGCGGATTCTGTATAACGGAGAGGTTGTGGTTCCCATCATGGCGGGCAGTACGATTTTTGAACAGTGGGAAAGCTTTTGCTTTTCGGGAGATGCTTATGCGGCATGGCACAGACCGGTAACGTTTATCCGGCGCTGCCGCGTGTTGGAGGAGCTGTTTGGACAGAATGAGGAAGCGAAGAACAGTGGAAAGGACGGGATGGAATATGGAATCGGATACAATTGAGGTGGAATGGCTTGAAGAGACGGAGCCGGAGGAGGGAGTTGCCGGAATCACGGAGGCGGAGTGCCTTGATGTGACAGGACGATCGGACGCAGTGGGACAATTCGGTGCGGCAGGGCAGAAAGAGGGTTCGAAACAGCCGGAATTTGCACAGGTGCGCGAGGGAGGTCGAACGTATTTGCTCTGTGACTGCGGGGATGTCTGTGACGATGAAGAGGCAATGCTTGCGGATAACAGACCGGAAGGATTACTTCCTGTTGCGAAAAGGAGTATGAACGGGCAGATACAGCTTTCCTATGATATCACGGGAAAACAGTCATTGGCGGGCTGTTATGGAAAAAAAGCAATCGCATTTGAAGCGCTTTGCGCCATGCTGTTATCGGTTCATAGCTGCTTAAACCGGATGGAGGAATATTTACTGTCGGAAGATTGTCTGGTGCTTTGTCCGGCATATTTATATACGAATATGGGCGGCAGGCAGCTTTATTTTGTGTATCTTCCCGCGCCGGGCGGGGCATTTTCGGAGCGTATTCGGGAGCTTGCGCAGTTTTTAATGGAGCATGCAGATTACGAGGATGAGCGGGCGGTGGCGCTTGCGGGGCAGTTTTATCAGTATACGGAAGCCGAGAACTTTAGCATGACAGTATTTCTTGAAGAAAACAACGTTTATTTTGAAGAACCGGATACAGGAAAGGAGCAGGATGAGCAGGCGGATGATATGCCTGTAGAGGAGGGGCAGCTCCCGCAGGAGTCCGGGTATCCGGCGGAAACGGAAGAACGGCAGGAGAATGGAAAGCGGTGGAGGCTGCTCGGTCCGGCTGCCGCAGCGATGATCGGATTCGCGGCGTGGCAGGCATGGCAAGTACCGTGGAACGCGCAGGCGCGCATCCCGGCAGGAATCTGTGCGGGGATCGCGGCCGGAATAGGACTCCGATATATCGGATGGGCGAAAAGGACGCTCGCCAAAAAGGAACGGGAAATATTTTTTATGGACGGTTTTTCTTCCAAGGACGAATGAAGAACAGCCCGGTCAGGATCTATCTGCAGGCAACAAAAATCCTATAGCATTTGACACGGATTCGCTAAAATGCTACGCTTATATCTACGAAGAAAAGGCGGGGTAGGTAGATTGATGATAGAGCAGTTAGCCGGATATATGCAGAGCAGGGGCTATCAGAAAATGGTCACAAATGTGCCGGGGCTGATTTTTCTGTTCAGGCAGGAAATGCAGTCTGTGAATGTGGTGATCGCAATGGAATATCAGGAGGGTGTCTATCTGTCGCCGGAGCAGTATCGCCATATGAAGCAGCAGATGAGGGCTGCGTTTGAGAACCGGGGCGTGGGAGAGCTGCATGCCATGGCGTTAATGATCACGGACGATCCGGAAACGGCGAGAGTGCTTTGTGAGGAGGAGCGTTTTTGCTGGCTGATCGATAAAAGAAGCGCCAAACTGCTCATTTATGAGCATCAGGCGGTGGATTTTTACGGACTGAAGGCGATGCTGGAAGAATTTTTGTCAGCATGGTCAGATGGCTTCGGTGCGGCAGGGACGGACGGTTTTTATGAGACAGGGACAGACAGCTCGCAGGCGGCGTACCGGGGTGCCGGGCAGGATAGAGCGGATAAAGCCCTAGAGAAACGCAGTCTGCGGGAAACGCTGCGCACAATGCCGCTTGTGACAATATTGCTGGTCGCCGCGAATTGTGTCGTATTTTTGATATGTACATGGGGCGGCGAAGTATTGTATAATAAGGGGGAGCTGCTTGGACGTGCGGTTACGGAGCAGGGAGAATATTATCGTATATTCACGAGCATGTTTCTGCATGCGGATACGGGACATCTGTTTGGCAATATGCTGATGCTGTATGCGGTCGGGGCGCTGCTGGAGCAGCGTTTTGGACGATTGGGCTATATGGCACTCTATTTTCTGTCGGGAGCCGGAGCGGCTGCCGTATCGATATGGTATCAGCTAAGGAGCGGAAGTCTTGTGGGCTCGATCGGTGCAAGCGGCGCGGTATACGGTCTGGTCGGAGCGCTGCTTACGCTTGTGATCGCCGGCAGAGGACGATTCGGGAGCGTCACGCTGGGCAGGATATTGCTTTGTATCGCGTATTCTTTATACAGCGGGCTTATGGCGGAGCATATTGATAATGCCGCGCATATCGGCGGATTTGTCTGTGGCTTTCTCTTGACGGGACTGCTCATGCTGATAAAGAATGAGGGGCGTTCTTCAAGGATTCGCTGACATGTCACAAATGGGGTTTGAAAACGCGATAGTATAGATGAAGAAAGGAACGGACGGGACATGAAAATTCATATTTATTACGGTGGTCGAGGGTTGGTGGATGATCCGACGATCTTTGTGATCAACCGGATGGACGCGGTCTTAAAGGAACTGAACGTGAATGTGGAGAGGTTCAATTTATATGAAATGAAAAACACGATCGCGACCCTGCCGCAGACCCTGAAGGATGCGGACGGGATCGTGCTTGCGACAACGGTCGAGTGGTACGGCGTCGGAGGCTATATGCAGCAGTTTTTGGACGCCTGCTGGCTCTACGGCGATAAAGAAAAGATCAGCGAGCTCTATATGTGTCCGGTCGTCATGGCGACGACCTACGGGGAGCGTGAGGGAAAGCTGCACCTGTCCAGTGCTTGGGAGGTTTTAGGCGGGCGTCCCTGCAGCGGGATTTGCGGCTATATCGCGGATACTGTTTCGCTTGAAATGAATGAGAATTATCACCGTCTGATCGATAAAAAAGCAGAAAATCTGTACCGCACCATCAATCAAAAGGTGACAGGTTTTCCGGCGAGCAATCAGGCGGTGCGCCAGCGCGTCTGTCAGCCGAAGGATATGTCGTTGACGCCCCAGGAGGCGGAGCAGTTGTCGCAATATATTTCGGACGATCATTATGTGAAGAAGCAGAAAGAGGATATTCAGGAGCTGACGTCCCTGTTTCGGGAAAAGCTCGATAAAACTGACGCGGATGACACGACGGCATATGTTGAGGATTTCCGCAGTCATTTCCAGCCGCTTGCAGGCTTTTCGGCGTCCTATTGTTTCCATATCGAGGGAAGGAAAAAGAATCTGATCCTGCAGATTTCCAATGCCGATTTGACCTGTGAGTACGGAGAAATGGAAAATGCAGATATGGATATTCAGTTAGACAATAATGTGATGAATGAGATCGTCAGCGGAAGAATGACGTTCCAGCGGGCATTCATGGGCGGATCCATGAAAATGAAGGGCGATTTCAAGATTTTACGGACGCTGGATCAGCTGTTTGATTTTGCGTAAACAGGCGCAAACGGTAAGAATGGAGGATTTCTATGAGAGACGAGAATTGTATTTTTTGTAAAATTGCAAACGGAGAGATCCCGAGCAGGACGATCTATGAGGACGAGCAGTTTCGGGTGTTTCTCGACCTTAGTCCGGCGGCAAAGGGACATGCGCTGATCGTGCCGAAGGAGCATTACGCGAATCTGTACGAGCTGCCGGAGGAGCTGGCGGCGGATGCGATGCGCCTTGCAAAAAAAGAAATGTCGTTGATGACACAGAAGCTTTCCTGCGACGGTTTTCAGCTTGTGCAGAACAACGGAGAGACCGCGGGACAAACCGTGTTCCATTTTCATCTGCATCTGATACCGCGGTATCGCACCGACGGACAAAAAATCGCGTGGGAACCGGGAAGCATGTCTGATGAGGAACTGGATGCGGTAAAGGATCAGATCATTTCATAAAAAGAAACGCTTTGCATGAAAGCGCGCGTTTGATCATTCAACAAGGTAAAAAAGAGTGCGAAGCGCTCTTTCGAAGAATCCGCATAGCGGATTCTTCTGGGGCAGAGAAAATTTCTATAGGATAAAAAGCAAGGGACGGAAGCTATGCTTCTATCCCTTGTACTTCTTCTATCAGATTCATGATGGTATGAATGGAGTCCGTCTGCATACTCCCGCTCATCGCATCGATATAAATCTGCCGGTTACAGTAAAGCTCATGAATCTTTTCTGTCAGTGCGGCGTTGTCTAAATATTCTTCTTCGATCACCATGCTGAAGCCCTGCGCCTCGAAGGAATGGGCGTTTAGGATCTGGTCGCCGCGGCTGCTTGTCGTCGGCAGGGGAATTAAGATGTTTGGCTTCTTTAAAGACAAAAGCTCGCAGATCGCATTTGCACCGGCGCGCGAAATGACAAGATCCGACATGGCAAAAATGTCTTTCATTTCTGATTTCACATATTCAAACTGTTTATATCCCGGCTTTGTCAAAAGCAGGTTATCCACCTTATCTTTTCCGCAGAGATGCACGATCTGAAAATCTTCCAAAAGCATCGGAAGCGCGGATCGCACCGCTTCGTTGACCGCCGCTGAGCCTTGGGAACCGCCAACGACCATGATAACGGGCTTATTAGCGGAAAAACCGCATAAATCCAAACCGGCGATGCGGCTGCCTTTTGCAAGCTCCTCACGGATGGGAGAACCTGTGAGCACCGCTTTTCCCTCCGGGAGCTCCGCGAGCGTTTCGGGGAAATTACAGCAGATCTTGGCGGCTGCGCCGACGCAGAGTTTGTTGGCAAGCCCCGGTGTCATATCGGATTCATGGATCACACAGGGAATACCGAGCGACGCGGCAGCGCGCACAACGGGAACACTGACAAAGCCGCCTTTGGAAAATACAACGTCCGGTTTGATCTGTTTGATGAGCTTTTTCGCCTCAAAATAACCCGCGACAACGCGGAACGGATCGGAAAAATTCTTCGGGTCAAAATAGCGGCGGAATTTTCCTGTAGAGATGCCATAGTATGGGATATCGAAATCGGCGATCAGCCGTTTTTCAATCCCTTCATACGAACCCATGTAGTGAATGTCGTAATTTTTTTCCATCAGAGAGGGCAGGAGTGCAATACAGGGGGTCACATGTCCGGCAGTCCCGCCGCCTGTTAATAAAATCCGTCTCATGAATAAGCCTCCGGGGGAGTTTTAGTTTTGCAGCATCGATTCCAATGCATGAGCGAGCTGATCCGGGCAGGAGGTGGGTTTCATACCGCAGCGGATTCCTTTTAAGCGGTCGATCGCATCCTGTGGCGCCATACCTTTTACAAGGCTTGAGATACCCTGTAAGTTACCGTTACAGCCGCCCGTGAAGCGGACGGAGGCAATGACTCCGTTTTCCAGCTCAATGTCAATTTCGGAAGAGCAGACACCCTTTGGTGTATATTTCATAGTTTCTCCAATCTGCACGCATTTCATTGCGGCGCGTTTGATATTTTTTGCGGTTACCTGTTTTTTCTTTGCGCCTATTATAGCAAACCGTGCGAAATTTGTCTATCGATTACATGCCCGTTTGTATTGAATCTGACCCGCTATATTCTTTATACTATTCCATAAATGATAAAAAGCGGGGTGCCGCAGCGGCGCGCATTCTGTAGATAAAAAGGAGATGTCAGAATTCATGCCCGAGCGTATCAGATTTCTATCGATGGATTTTTTTGTCGCACTGATGATAACATTTTTTGTTCTCGCGATCTTAAGCCAGAT
Source organism: Lachnospiraceae bacterium (assembly GCA_014804425.1). Classification (GTDB taxonomy): domain Bacteria; phylum Bacillota; class Clostridia; order Lachnospirales; family Lachnospiraceae; genus DLAJ01. The sequence goes on along the minus strand of JAAUZV010000007.1, from coordinate 11,530 downwards.
TTTGATTGGGATACTATATCAACATATGCTGGAAGAAGCGGAAAATATGCAGACAACAGACAATCGGATCCTCAAACAGTTCAAACAAAAATTTGTCAACTGTTATACGGTGAACAACGGCGTAACGAATGTGCCGGTGTTTGTAGAAAAATTCATAAACCGCCTTCAGATCGGAAGATTTTCGCTGAATATGGTGCGCGGCATGTCGGGCCAGTGCATGTTCCTGTCCGTGCTGGCCGCGGGAATCGGTATTTGCCGCGCGCTTGCCGGGGGAACGTCATTTTTTGCCCTTCTTCCGTATTATGCGGTCATACTGGTTGGTCTGTATTTTTATTTTTCCGTGCTATCCATCGTGGATATTCCGGGCAGGCGGAGCATGTTGAAAACAAATCTCATTGATTTTTTGGAAAATAATTTGAAACTCAGGCTGGCGGCTGGCTTGAGCGGAGACTGGGAGACAGCGGATATAAGCGGGATGCAGGAACAAGCGCGCAGCAAAGAGCGGGAGACTTCCAAGGAGCGGAGAAAGGGCGAACGCGTCCGGGCACAGGCGGATTTAGAGGAGCGGGTCCAAGAGGAACACGGCAGGCCGCAGACAAAGACGCGCTATCGGCAGCAGGCGGCAGCGGAGCGAAGGACGGCAAGGTGGGATACGGATGAGGAGTTTGATAAAAAGAGAATGCCGGTTTTAGAGAAACCGGTGAAGGAGAAGTCCACGAAGCCGGATGGACTTGATTGGACGGGCGGCATGATGGACGAGCCGGAAGCGGTGAAGCCGTATTTTGATAAAGAAAAGGAAGAGGAGCTTGCGGAACTGTTGAAGGATCTGCTGTCGTAGCACGGCTAAAAGGCTTGCAAAAAGCGGGTTTCTTTGTTACACTAATTTTGATTTTATTACACTTGGAAAAAATTGGTAAAAAAAGAAAAATAAACAAAAGGAGCGAGGTAGCATGAGCACAAAGGTTACATTTGATTACGCAAAGGCAGCGTCTTTTATCGGTGAGCATGAGGTGGAATTCATGAAGAATCCGACGCTTGCGGCAAAGGACACATTGACGTCGAAAAGCGGCGCAGGAAACGATTTCCTCGGATGGATCGATCTGCCCGTCGATTATGACAAAGAGGAGTTTGCAAGGATCAAGAAGGCGGCGGAAAAGATTAAAAACGATTCCGAGGTTCTTCTTGTCATCGGCATCGGCGGCTCCTATCTTGGCGCGAGAGCGGCGATCGAGTTTTTACGCCACAGCTTTTATAACATGGTGGACAAGAGTGTCCGCAAGACGCCGGAAATCTATTTCGTGGGTAATTCCATCAGCTCTACGTATATCAAGGATTTGATGGATGTGATCGGCGACCGTGATTTTTCCGTTAATATGATCTCGAAGTCCGGCACGACGACCGAGCCGGCGATCGCGTTCCGCGTATTTAAGGAGATTTTGGAAAAGAAGTACGGCAAGGAGGAAGCGGCAAAGAGAATTTATGCGACGACCGATAAGGCAAGGGGCGCGTTAAAGAAGGTAGCGGATGAGGAAGGCTATGAGACCTTCGTTGTGCCGGATGATGTCGGCGGACGGTTTTCCGTATTGACGGCAGTCGGCTTATTGCCGATCGCGGTGTCCGGTGCAGACATTGATAAGCTGATGGAGGGCGCGGCAAGCGGAAGAAAGAATGCGCTGGAGCTTCCATATGAGGAGAATGACGCCCTGCAATACGCGGCGCTGCGCAATATCCTGCTCAAAAAAGGAAAGAACGTGGAGATTTTAGCAAACTATGAGCCGAGCGTGCATTATGTGTCCGAGTGGTGGAAGCAGCTTTACGGCGAGTCCGAGGGCAAGGATCAGAAGGGTATTTTCCCTGCGAGCGTGGATTTGACGACGGACTTACATTCAATGGGACAGTTCATTCAGGACGGCGCGCGCATCATGTTTGAGACGGTCATCAACGTGGAGACGAGCAGAGAGACGATCACGATCAATCAGGAAGCGGTAGATTTGGACGGACTGAACTATCTGGCGGGTAAAAGCGTGGATTTTGTCAACAAGTCCGCAATGAACGGAACAATCCTTGCGCATACGGACGGTCAGGTGCCGAACCTGATGGTGACGGTTCCCGAGGTCAATGAGTTTTATCTCGGTCAGTTGTTCTATTTCTTTGAGTTTGCGTGCGGCGTCAGCGGCTATCTGCTCGGTGTGAATCCGTTTAACCAGCCGGGCGTTGAGAGCTACAAAAAGAACATGTTCGCGCTGCTCGGAAAACCGGGCTATGAGGAGCAGAGAGAGGCGTTGTTAAAGAGGTTATAGAACATACGATGAAAATTGTGATTTTAGAGAGAAACAGTGTCGGCGTGGATGTGGACGTGTCCGTGTTCCGTCAGTTCGGAGAGGTGACGGAATATCCGAATACGGTCGCGCACAATACGGCGGAGCGGGTAAGGGATGCGGAGATCATCATTGCCAATAAAGCCCCGCTGAATGAGGAGACGTTAAAAGATGCGCCGGATGTGAAGCTGATCTGTCTGTTTGCGACAGGCTTTGATAATGTGGATGTAGCCTACTGTTCGTCGCGCGGTATCCGCGTGACGAATGTGGCGGGCTACTGCACGGAGGCGGTGGCGCAGCATACGTTTACGCTTGCGCTGTGGCTGACTGAAAAAATGAGTTATTATGACAACTATGTCAAGTCGGGCGCGTATGCGGCGCAGGATCGATTTTCCAATTTTGATATGCCGTTTGCGGAGCTGAGTCAAAAGACATGGGGTATCGTCGGTATGGGAAATATCGGAAGCCGTGTCGCCGAGATCGCGGAGGCGTTCGGCTGTCATGTCATTTTTTATTCCGCGTCGGGAAAAAGCACTTGCACGCGCTATGAGCGTGTAGAGCTTTCCGAGCTGCTTGCAAGAAGCGATGTGCTTTCGCTGCACTGTCCGCTTTCCGACCGGACGAGAAATCTGATCGGTATCGAGCAGCTTCGTCAGATGAAGCGGTCGGCGGTGCTCATCAATGTGGCGCGCGGTCCGGTCGTCAATAACGCCGATCTCTATACGGCGCTGACGGAGGGGTCTATCGCGGCAGCAGGGCTGGACGTGCTGGAGAAGGAGCCGATCACGGAGGATAATCCGCTTTCTAAGATCAAGGACAGCATGAAGCTCATCATTACGCCCCATATGTCGTGGGGAAGCATCGAGTCGCGGACCCGGCTTGTCGGTGAGGTTGCCGAGAACATTCGGGCGTTCTTGGACGGGGCGGAAAGAAATGTGGTAAACGGCAGATGAGTCTGTGAAAAAAGAGTGCATAGAAACCGATTCTGATCAGACCGGTTCCATGCACTCTTTTTGATGTTAAAGGATAAAGGCTATTTTGTCTCAGTAGGCGCTTCGTTCTTTTCCGCATCCGCTGCCTGTGCTGTCTGAGTCGCCTGTGTTGTCTGCGGCATTTGTGCTGTCTGAGTCGCCTGTGTTGTCTGCGGCATCTGTGCTGTCTGAACTGCCTGCGTTGTCTGCGCCATCTGTGCGGCAGCCTGAGCTGTGCGTTCCTGTCGAAGCTGTGCTTTCCGCGCCCTGCGCTTTTTGGTAAGGGCAAGAATGATGGTCACTACAAGCGCGATCAGCACAAGATAGGGCAGAAGCCGGATGATCAAAAACAGCAGCGTCTCCCCAAATTCAACAAAGCCAATCCACGTATCATGGATCGTATTCAGCAGGCGGTCAAAGAACGTGTCAGTCTTCACCGGTTCGGAAACATATTCCTTTACCTCGTTAATGGTTATGTATACATAGGAATAGGACACGTCCGTATTTATTTTATTCATGCGGCTTTTGATTCTTGCGATCTCGATCTGTAAATCTGTCAGTTCCCGTTCAATGGCAACGGCGTATTCGTCCTCGGTAATCTCTGAAAGCAGGGCAATGTAACGTTCCTCCTTGGCTTCGTAGATCTCAAGAGTAGTGGAGAGATCGTGATATTCGCTGCTCAAGTTTTGTACGGAAGCATTCTTGCTCCGCAGATCACCTAAATTCCCTGCCGAATTGCAAAAGGCGTCGTAATTCCTGCTCGGTATTCGCAGGGTTGCGCTATAGGACTGCCATTTTTCCGTCGATTCGGAGTACCATCTGCCGTTTGAGCCGCCGTCAGAATAGTTCTCGTTCTCAATAAATCCGCCGTACTGGTCGAGCAGTGCCTTAAAGCCGTTCACGGTGGAAGCAAAATCAAGGGTGTCAATGCTCATACTGCATGAGTATACCAGCATTTCACGGTCAATATCTGAGGTAAGTCCGTTGGACGTTTCGCCGCCATTTGCGGACGCGGGGCCGGATGCAGGACTTTCCGCTGATTCTTCGGCTGCGGGAGCCTCGAAATTATAGTCCATATCGTCGGCATAGTCGTAGTCCGCATACCAGCCGCCTTCCGCTTGCGTTGTGCTTGCAGTTTGATAGGAACCGTTGCTGACATAGGTGTCAGAACTCTTATCGCCTGCGCCGCAGCCTGACAAAATCAGGACAGCGATCAATGTTACATGTAAGAATCTTTTTTTCATAATACAACCCTCCCGTTCATGTGTATGTCTTTGATTCTGAAAAAGATACGTTTAAGCGCGGAGATATTTATGGGGGTTTGTAAAATATTTTTCAGTCCTTTCCGGTCAGAATATGGAAAAATTCCGTGTAGTCCGTCCTGTTTTCACCCATATAAGAGATCGCGGTGCGCGGGTGCTGGTTTAAGATGCCGGTCAGCATATAGGGAACGTCGTAGCCCCAAAGCAATCCGTCCGCCTTCAGCTTTGTGATATGCTTTTCAATAAACTGAAGGGCGGGATATAAATTGTACTTCGGATTTTTGAGAAAACCGAGCAAAAGCTCCATCGCACAGTTGCCTGCGCCCCTGCCGAGGCAGCCATAGGTAGCGTCGAGATAGTTCACACCGTCGCCGACCGCTTCGATCGTGTTGGCAAACGCAAGCTGCTGATTATTATGCGCATGGATGCCGATCTCTTTTCCGTATTTTGCGCCGATCTCCATATAGAGGTCGCAGATGCGGGCAATCTGTTCCGGGTAAAGGGAACCGTAGCTGTCCACAATATAGATTGCGTCCACGCTGGAGCGCGCAATGATCTCAAGGGCAGCTCTCCAATCCTGTTCGCCGCTCGTGGAGATCGCCATAATATTGCAGGTTGTTTCGTAGCCCTTGCGGTTGGCGTCCTCGATCATATCGACGGCGGCGGGGATCTGATGAATGTATGTCGCGACGCGGATCATGTCGATGGGGCTGTCTGAGCGGTTAACAATGTCATGCTTGTAATCGCAGCGTCCGACGTCCGCCATGACTGAGATTTTTAAGTCGCTGTCGTTGTCGCCGACGATCGCGCGGATATCCTCATCCTTACAGAATTTCCATTTGCCGAATTCGGATTCCTTGAACATCTCCGTCGATGCTTTATATCCAAACTCCATATAGTCCACACCCGCCTTGATGTTCGCGCGGTAGAGATCCTTTACGAATTCATCCGTAAAAAAGAAATTATTGACAAGACCGCCGTCGCGCAAGGTTGCATCGAGCACGCGTATCTCGGGACGATAATCAAGGAGTTTTGAGATTTCTTTCATAATAATAGGTACCTGCCTTTCTGTTGGTCGATAGTCAATCGCACGTTAAAGTGTAACGCTTCAACGTACTAAATCATGAAATAGGTTGCTCCATTAGTATAACACATAACAAAAAAATGCCAACCCCCAAATTAATGGGAGTCGGCATGAATTTGAAAAATGGGGCGTTTTATATCTGTGTGAGATCTCTGCGTATGTGCTAATGCGAAATGCAGGACTTAAAGCCGTTCCAGCATCGCCTCAACAAGCTTTGCGGAATGCAGCGCAGCACCGTGCTCGAACATCGGATAATCCACTTCGGCGCTGTCGTCGGCCTTGTCGGAGATCGCACGGATGATGACGAACGGCAGCCCGTTTAAGTAAGCGGCCTGCGCGATTGCCGCGCCCTCCATTTCGGTGCAGCAGCCGTCGAAGGTCTGAATGAGAAACTTTTTCTTTTCTTTTGAAGAAATAAATTGATCGCCGCTCACAACGCGTCCTCGGAATACCTGAATATCCGTGTTCACCTCACGGCATACCGTCACTGCGGTATCTGCAAGGGATTTGTCCGCTTCAAAAGTAAAAACGGGGATCTGAGGGATCTGTCCGACCTGATAGCCGAGTGCGGTTACATCTATATCGTGCTGCGCGGCATCCGTGGAAACCACAATGTCGCCGATATTGATCTCTGCGCGCAGAGAGCCGGCAACACCGGTATTAATGACATGCGTGACAGAAAAAAGATCATGCAGGATCTGGACGCAGATACCGGCATTGACCTTGCCGATGCCGCATTTCACGATCACGACGGGAACGTTGTTTAAGGAACCGTCGAAAAATTCCATAGAAGCGACGGTCTTGCTTGACATATCTGTCATTTTCTCTTTGAGGGTGGCGATCTCTAAATCCATCGCTCCGATAATTCCTATTTTCATCTGAGTGTTTCCTTTCTATATTCATAATCATATATCTCAATCCCGGAAGAATCGCGTAAGCAAATTCCAAAAGAAATGCCGAAGGCATTTCTTTGAAAGATTGGCGCACTCGCGCCAATCTTTTTTATTGCGGATAAACCAAATGTGCGTCGTCAATCTGATAAAGCACATTGTCAAGATAGCGTGCCGCGAGGTAGTTTGCCATGCCGAGGTTCATATCAAGATAGTTGCCGCAGTCTTTCGGACTTGCGCCCGGAACTTCATCCTTGTAGTCGCGGATAAACTCATACATCTCTTGCATGAGAGGAACGATCTCTTTGGAAGTCAGATCGCCCGCGAGAATGAGATAAAAGCCCGTCCGGCAGCCCATGGGACCGAAATACACAACCCTGTCCTTGTACTCTGCATGATTGCGGAGAAAAGTTGCACCAAGGTGCTCGATCGTGTGAACCTCCGCCGTATTCATAACCGGTTCGTCATTGGGAGAAGTCATGCGCAGGTCAAAGGTGGTGAGTGTTTCATTGCCAACATGGTCTTTTCGGGAAACATACACACCCGGCTGCAATTTCAGATGGTCGATCGTAAAGCTTGTTATTTTTTCCATAAAAAAGCATCCTTTCTAAAAAAATCATAGAGCGTAGCCAGACATATTATAATGTCTGACCGTGTATCCCAGCACCAGTATAGCACGAATCCTTGTTTTTTACAAAAGACTATTGACATTATACTAAAAAAATATATAATAAAACAGTAATCATTACTAATATTGTGAAAGCATATGAAGAAGGGGATGCTTGATGGCGTTAAAGTACAGCAGACAGCGTGAAGCAATTAAAGAATTTCTCTGTACGAGAAAAGACCATCCGACGGCAGATGTTGTGTATGCAAATGTGAGCAGGCAATATCCGAATATCAGTCTCGGAACGGTATACCGCAATCTAACGCTGTTAGCGGATATGGGTGAGATCCGCCGGCTGCATCTCGGGGACGGTCAGGATCATTTTGATGCGGACACGTCGGAGCATTACCATTTTATCTGTCAGAAATGCGGCAGGGTGATGGATCTGCAGATGGAGAGCATTGAGAAGATCAACGACCTTGCGGGCGTCGGATTTGACGGGCAGATCGCCGGGCATATTACTTATTTTTACGGTGTGTGCGGAGAATGCAGCACCCAGAAACGGCAGTAAGAAAAAGGAATGATCATGAGCGTGACGCTCATATCAAAATAATTTTTTAACAGGAAAAGGAGAAAAGACTATGAAATTTGTATGTTCTGTATGTGGTTATGTACATGAGGGCGATGCGGCTCCGGAGGCATGTCCGGTATGTAAGGCTCCGGCGGATAAGTTTGTTGCGCAGGGATCGGATTTAACATGGGCGGCAGAGCACGTTGTAGGTGTTGCGCAGGGCGTTCCCGAGGATATTATCGCTGACTTGAGAGCAAACTTTAACGGAGAGTGCTCCGAGGTCGGCATGTATCTTGCAATGGCGAGAGTCGCATATCGCGAGGGCTATCCTGAAGTTGGTCTTTATTATGAGAAAGCAGCTTGGGAGGAAGCGGAGCATGCGGCAAAATTTGCGGAGCTGCTCGGCGAGGTTGTGACCGATTCCACCAAGAAGAACTTGCAGATGCGTGTCGAGGCTGAGAACGGCGCGACCGCGGGCAAGACAGATCTTGCAAAGCGCGCAAAGGCGTTAAATCTCGACGCGATCCATGATACGGTTCATGAGATGGCACGTGATGAGGCCCGTCACGGCAAGGCGTTTGAGGGTCTGCTGAAGAGATATTTTAACTAAGGACAGGCGCAGGAAATAAGCGTTTACAGAGGGAACGGGTGCTATGGCACCGGTTCCCTCTTTTTTATTTTGAAACAGTGGCAATTCTCTGCGTTGCAACACCATTGTTAGTATGATATGATAGACAAAGATAATACAGTCGCCACATCAGGAATGAGATGAAGGGGGATAAAGATGGAACTTTTTCGTAAAAAAATAGGACCGGTTTTTGTGAAAGAGAACAGCGATTTGACAGAGTATATTAGAAAACTGGAGGGATTAAAGGATCGTGTTGATGAGAATTTGAAGCAAGAAATTGATAAGCAGATCAAATATGCAAAATACGGCGAAGCAGGGGAAAAGAATATTGCTTTTGAACTGAAAAACAGCGACATGGATATGTTGATTCTTCATGATTTATATTTTGAATCGGGGGATTTGACAGCACAAATAGATTATATTGTGATAACAAGAAAAATAATATTTGTTATAGAATGTAAGAACCTTTATGGGAATATTAAAATTGATAATCGTGGAACATTCATAAGGCTTTCCGGTGGGAGAGAAGAGATAGGTATTTACTCTCCGATTAGGCAGAACGAAAGGCATTTGCAGCTAATCAGGAAGATTAGACTGGATTCCATGAATATGCTTCAAAAGCGGATATTTAACAAAAATTTTGACAGCAGATATAAATCAGTTGTTGTGCTTGCTAATCCTCAGACGGTTCTAAAAGATCGGGAAGCGCCGAAGGAAGTGAAGGAAAAAGTGATCCGGTATGACCAATTGACCGGATATATCAGGAAGGCAAATGAAGAAAGCAGTCAGCCGGTTTTGTCTGCAGATGATATGAAGGAAATGGCTGAATTCTTTTTGAAAAGCGCGATACCCAGCAAATCGGATTATACAAAAAAGTTTCAGCAGCTTGCGGAGCGCTCCTCCAAAGAGGGTACATCCGTGAAGGAGGAAAAAGCAAATCCCCCTGATTCCGAGAAGAAAAAGCATACGGATAGGGAGATGGCGAAAGAAGTGCCTTTATCGAAGAGTACGGAATTGCAAGGGGAGAAACAGGAGGAGATGATAAAAAGGCTAAAAGCATATCGTCTTCAGGAAAGCAGACAGAACCACATAAAGCCTTATTACATATTCAACGATGAGCAGATGAAGGATTTGATAAATAAGATGCCCAAGAATGCGGAGGAGCTTTTGAATGTATCTGGTTTTGGCGCTGCGAAAGTAGAGAAATACGGAGAAGCCATATTAAAAATCCTTCATTCCTGATTGGATGTTGAGCGGCAAACAGACATGATCACCAATCGCACTTAACATATCCTCAAAATCGAAAACAGCGGCAGAATCGTATTTGCACATCACGCTTCTGCCGTTGTTTCATCAGAATCACATTTGCAGTTCACTGTGATAATGCCAAAACTATGCCTCGCTTACCGCGCGTTTTTCTGCAATTGATCTTCTATTTTCTCATCTGCCAGCCCGTATCTCCTGAATGCGTTTAGAGCATAGTATAAATCCTCCTGCCGGCGAAAATATCCGCACCAAGCCTTTTCACACCCGCCGTTTACGGCGATTTCCATGGTATAGCAGGTTCGAAAATGAGGACGAAGACCGATCATATAAGGAGCTTTTTTTAATGTCACTTTGTTTATGTATCTGTTTTTGATGATCCGGCATTTTCGAAACTGACGGTAATAGGAATATTCTTCCGTTACCCATGCCGTGGAAGCGCCGGACTGCGGATCTGCCAAATAAGAGAAATTAACGACTCCGATTTTCGAAAGCTGCGCGCCAAAGGCGTCTTTCTCCGCGTCTGATGGTAATTGTTCAGAAACAGAGCGTAAAACAGAACGCATATATTGTTTCCGATAATCTGAGATCCACCATGTAAAACAAAAAACAAAGAGGCAAAACAGGAATGCGATCCACTGGTAAACACCGAGGACACCGTCGGTTTCATCCAAGATCAAATAGAGCATGAGCAGCATGCCCCAGATCATGGAAACGCTTAACACGCCGGTAAACGTACGGGGAACACGAAGTTTCGCTTTCAATTGTGCCTCCTCGTTTGAGAGCCAGCGCGCAAACGCCGGCGTGCGTCCAAGCTCCTGCTGAAAAAGCTTTTGTCTGGATGCCGTTTTCCTGTCTTTCATCAACAGCAGAAAAATAATCCCGCAAAAGATAAGACCGCCGACCAAACCAATGATCCCCATTGTCACGCTGAAGTCCGCCAACTCCATATCGCCCTCAGCCAAAAGCTGCTTTCTTCGAAATACCGAAAACGGGATGAGGGCAAAGAACAGTATTGCGAGAATGCCGAGAATGACATAGATCAGTTTGTTTGTTTTCTTTCCCACATGTATGCCTCCTTTTACTAAAAATATATCTATCAGTAGTGTACTGAAATAATTGGAAAATGGCAACTGCTTTACTAAACTTGTTATGACCCATGATACGGTTCAGGGGATTGCACATGATGAGGCTCGTCACAGCATGGCGTTTGAGGGGGTGATGAAATAGAAAATAAAGGGGACGTAATACGGCAACTTCAAATTTGATATACTTATGATTAGATTTATGCTATGATAAAAATAATCGTAGAATATATCCGTTATGGAGGGGGAGATGCTTTATTGAAATTTGAATGGGATGAAGATAAAAATCAATTGAATTTGGAAAAACACGGAATTGATTTTGAGACAGCAATACTGGTTTTTAATGATTCACAGCGCATTGAAATATATGATGTGGAACATAGTATAGAAGAAGATCGATATAATACAATTGGAATGGTTAACGATGTGCTGTTTGTTGTATATACAGAGCGAAAAGAATATATCCGTTTAATATCGGCAAGACTTGCCACGAAAACAGAAAGGAGTATTTACTATGATACGGAAAGTTACTTTGGATAGAAATCAGAAACCCACGGATGAGCAGATAAAACAGATAAAAGAAGCGGCAAAGAGAGAAATTGTTTTTGATGAGGATTCACCGGAACTGACACCGGCAATGGAAAAAGCGTTTCGATTAGCTGCAAAAAACCGCAACACGCAGAGACAGGCAGGCGTGTCGTGATTAATGTATAAAAAGAGGGGGCGAACACGGTGAGGTGACCCCAAGAAGTTAGACTTTTTAAGCGTAGCAGCTTAATGGCTGCTACGCTGTTTTTATGCAGCCAAGAGGCGGAGCCTGTATTGTACAGGGCTCATCCATCCTAGTTTCT